>NZ_CP053073.1:2400000-3600000 GCF_013003985.1 Usitatibacter palustris
CCAAGAAGGTCATCGCCAAGAACTTCCCCGGCGAACCGGTCGATGCGCGTCCGATCGGCGGCTCCTGGTGGAAGATCTGGCAGTACTGAGCTAGCGCAGGGCTTCCAGCAGCTCGACCTGCGCGCAGCGCTTGCGGCTGCCGCGCCCGGGCTTGCGGCGCACGTAGCTCCCGTCGGTCTGCATTTCCCACGACTGGCTGTTGTCGTCGAGGTAGGCCTTGAGGCCCTCCTGGATCACGCGCTTCTTGAGCTTCGCATCGAGGATCGGAAAGCACAGCTCGATGCGCCGGAAGAAGTTGCGATCCATCCAGTCCGCGCTCGAGAGATACACGCTCTCCTCGCCGCCGTTGCGGAAGTGGAAGATGCGCGTGTGCTCGAGGAAGCGCCCGATCACGGACCGGACGCGAATGTTCTCGGAGATCTTCGCCACGCCGGGCCTGAGCGCGCACACGCCGCGGATGATGAGATCGACCTTCACGCCGGCCTGCGAAGCCTTGTAGAGCGCCTCGATCACCGTCGGCTCCAACAGCGCATTCATCTTCGCGACGATGCGCGCGGGCTTTCCGGACCTCGCGATGCGCGTCTCGTTGTCGATCGCATCGATCACGCGCTGGTGCAGGGTGAAGGGCGCCTGCCAGACGTGCTTCAGCTTCGTGACCTTGCCCAGGCCCGTGAGCTGCTGGAACACCTCGTTCACGTCCGCGCAGACCGTCTCGTTGGCCGTGAGCAGGTCGAAGTCGGTATAGAGGCGCGCCGTGCGCGGATGGTAGTTGCCGGTGCCCAGGTGGACGTAGCGGATGAGCTTGCCCTCCTCGCGCCGCACCACCATCGACATCTTGGCGTGGGTCTTGTGTCCGACGACGCCATAGACCACGTGCGCGCCGACTTCCTCGAGGCGCGCGGCCCAGTTGATGTTGGCCTCTTCGTCGAAGCGCGCCATGAGCTCGACGACCACGGTGACTTCCTTGCCGGCCCGCGCGGCATCGATCAACGTCTGCATGATCACGGAGTCGGTGCCGGTGCGGTACACCGTCTGCTTGATCGCCACGACCTGCGGATCCTTCGCGGCCTGGCGGATGAATTCGATCACCGGCGCGAACGACTGGAAGGGCCGGTGCAGGAGGATGTCGCCCTTGCGGATCGTCTCGAAGAGGTCCTTCGACTTGATCACCGACTTGGGCATGCCCGGCACGAAGAGCTTGTACATGAGGTCCGGCCGCCCGACCTGGTCGGGGATGTTCATGAGCCGCACGAGATTCACCGGACCGTTCACGCGGTAGAGGTCGGGCGCCTCGAGGCCGAACTGCTCGAGGAGGAACTTCGTCATCGGCTCGCTCATGTTGTCGGCGACTTCCAGGCGCACCGCGTCGCCGAAGTGCCGCTGCGGCAACTCGCCCTGCAGCGCCTTGCGCAGGTCCTTTACTTCCTCTTCCTCGACGAAGAGGTCGGAGTTGCGCGTCACGCGGAACTGGTAGCAGCCCTGCACGTTCATGCCCGAGAAGAGCTCGCCCACGTGCTTGTGCAGCACGGAGGTGAGGAAGATGAAGTCGTTGGCGCCCTGCGCGATGCCCGCCGGCAGCTTGATGACGCGGGGCAGCACGCGCGGAGCCTGGACGATCGCCGCGCGCGAATTGCGGCCGAACGCATCGCGGCCCTCCAGCTCGACCGCGAAGTTCAGGCTCTTGTTGAAGACGCGCGGGAACGGGTGCGCCGGATCGAGCCCGATGGGCGTGAGGAGCGGCATCATCTCGCGGAAGAAATAGTCGCGAACCCACTCCTGCTGCTGCGCATTCCACGAGCCGCGGCGAATGAAGCGGATCCCCTCCTTCGCGAGCGACGGGAGGATCTCGTCGTTGAGCAGCTTGTACTGGCGCTCGACGATCTCGTGCGCGAGGCGCGTGACCTGCGTGAACACCTGCTGCGGCCTGAGGCCGTCGGCCTCCGGCGCATCGGAGCCCATCTTGATCTGCTCCTTCACGCCCGAGAGGCGGATCTCGAAGAACTCGTCGAGGTTGGAGGAGACGATCGTGAGGAACTTCAGCCGCTCGAGGAGCGGCACGGTGCGGTCCTCGGCTTGCGCGAGAACACGGCGGTTGAACGCAAGCGCCTGCAGCTCGCGATTCAGGAAATGATCGGGGGATAGGCGCGACACGCGCGGGGTTTCTGATTTCGGCTTATTTTTAGCCATGATCGTGCGGCAGCGTGACAGTTTCATGGCAAGCTGCGCCCGATGGAATATACCACCCTCGCCGCGGTAGACCTCGGCTCCAACAGCTTCCACATGGCTGTCGGACGGGTGGTGGATGACCAGATCTATCCGCTCGATTCGCTGAAGGAAACCGTGCGGCTCGGCGCGGGCCTCACGTCCGACAAGCGCCTCGACGCCGATGCGCAGGATCGCGCACTCGCCACGTTGCGCCGCTTCCGCGAACGTCTCGCCGGCATGCCGAAGGAATCCGTGCGCGTGGTCGGCACCAACACCTTGCGTGTCGCGAAGAATGCCCGCGAGTTCCTCGCGAAGGCCGAGTCGACGCTCGGTTTCCCCATCGAGATCATCTCCGGCCGCGAGGAGGCACGCCTGATCTACATGGGCGTGGTGCACTCGCTGCCGCTTTCGAGCCAGAACCGGCTCGTGGTGGACATCGGCGGCGGCTCGACCGAATTCATCATCGGCAACAAGATGAAGCCGCGCGTGATGGAAAGCCTCTACATGGGCTGCGTGAGCTACACGCGCCGGTTCTTTCCCGAAGGCAAGGTCGACAAGAAAAGCTTCAAGGCCGCCGAGCTCGCCGCGCGCGAGGAAGTGCAGGCGCTGGTCGAGCGTTTCGAGAAGGAAGGCTGGAAGGAAGCGGTCGGCTCGTCAGGCACGGCGCGCGCGCTGGCGGAAGTGATCACGCTCAACGGGCGCTCGAACGACACGATCACCGCGGGTGGCCTCGCCTGGCTGCGCGAGGAGCTCATCGAATCGGGCGACGTACGCAAGCTCGCGATCGCAGGATTGCGCGACGAACGCATCCCGGTGTTTCCGGGCGGGCTTGCGATCATGTCCGCGGTATTTTCCGAGCTCTCCCTCAAGGAAATGATCGTCGCGGAAGGCGCGCTTCGCCAGGGCGTGCTGTGGGATCTCCTCGGCCGCGTGCATCACCGCGACATCCGCGAGGTCACGATCGAACAGTTCGTGCGCCGCTATCACGTCGATGCGGTGCAGGCCACGCGCGTCGGCTCGCTCGCTCGCGCGCTCTACCGGCAACTCGAACCCGAGCGGACCGAGCGCACCTTCGTCGCGGAAAGCTTCCTCGCGTGGGGCGTGCAGCTCCATGAGATCGGCTTGTCGATCTCGCAGGGCGGATACCACAAGCATTCGGCCTACATCCTCGCCAACGCCGACATGCCCGGCTTCTCGCGGCAGGAACAGGCGTGGCTCGCGAACCTCGTGCTCGCGCAGCGCGGCAAGCTCGCGAAGATGCGCGAGGCCTTCGCGGTGGACGCGGATCTCGCCACCCTCTCCTTCTGCCTCCGGGTCGCGGTGATCCTGCATCGGGCGCGCCGCACGCTGCGCCTGCCGAAGATTTCGGCCTCGCGTCGCGGCAAGACCTTCATCCTCCACGTCGAAGCGAAGTGGCTCGAGGCGCACACGCTCGCGGCGCATGCATTCGAAGCCGAACGCGACGAGTGGGATTCGACGGGATTTGCGTTCGAGGTCGAGGAGAAATAACGGAACTGTCATCCTGAGGAGCGCAGCGACGAAGGACCTGCTGGAGGGGTTGAACAGTACAAATCCGCTGCGCTGTTCAAGCAGGTCCTTCGGGGCGTTCGCCCCTCAGGATGACAGGGATCAGTCGTCGAGCAGATCCGGGTTCAGCACCGCCTTCAGGATGGTCTCCTGCTCGCCGCGGCGATCGCGCGTGGCGAACCACCAGATCGCGCCCTTCTTGATCGACACGTCGCCGACCGCACCGCCGACGAGCTTTGCCGCGATCTGGCCCAGCGTGGGCTGGTGACCGACGACCAGCACCGGCTCCGACGCTGACGGCCAGCCCACTTCGCGCAGCACCACCTGCGGTGTGCTCGAAGGGCCGAGCGCTTCGCGCACATCGAACGGAAGATCGAGTGCCTTCACGGTCTGCAGCGTGCGCTTCGAGGGGCTCACGAGAATCTGCCATTCGCCGGCGAGCAGCGGCCGCAGCCACTGCGCCATGCGCTCGGCCTGCTTCTTCCCGCGCTTCGTGAGCTCGCGCTTGAGGTCGTCCTCGCCGTCTTCCGCTTCTGCGTGCCGCCAGAGAATCAGGTCCATGTGCTTTCCTTGGCCGTGTGGGGCGTGAGGATGCGACACCGCGATGACGCCGCCATGACAGCCCTCACTTTGCGGTGACAGTCGCCGGGCGCCGTCCGCGAGTGGTGAGCGTGATGCCCGCGAGGATCAGCGCGACCCCGGCGAAGTGATAGGCGTACAGCCGCTCCCCGAGGAACAACCACGCAAGCACGACGCCGAACGCGGGCATCAGATGAATGAACATCCCCGCGACGTTCGAGCCGACCTCGGCCACCGCGCGGTTCCAGAAGACGTATCCCACGAACGACGGAAAGATGCCCAGGTACAGGAACGCGCCGATCGTGGCGGGCGTGAGCTCGACGCCGCCTCCCAGGAAGAGCATCTCGAAAGCCGCGAACGGAATCAGCAGGACGACGCCTACGCAAGCGCAGCAAGCGAGGAGTGCGAGCGGCGGCAGGTCCGCAGGCTTGTTGCGCAGGTAGATCGTGTACGCGGCCCAGAACACCATGCCCGCGAGCACGATGAGGTCGCCCTTGTTGAGCGTGAGGCTCGCAAGCACGGACAGGTCGCCGGCGGTGAGGATCGCGAAGATGCCGGTGAGCGACACGACGACGCCCAGGGTTTGGAGACGGGTGATCGTGTCGCGATAGACGAGCCAGCCCAGCACGATGATGCAGATCGGAATGGCGCTGTTGAGGATCACGCCGTTGGTCGCGGTGGTGTACTGCAGGCCCACGTAGGCGAAGGCGTTGTGGAAGCCCGTCCCCCAGAACCCGAGCCACACGATCAGCTTCCAGTTGCGGCGGATCGCGGGCCAGCTCGTGCGGATCGAGGGCCATGCGAACGGGAGCATCACGCTCACGGCCACCGCCCAGCGGATGAAGGTGAGTGTCAGCGGCGTGACGTGACCCACCATCGCGCGGCCCACCACCCAGTTGAGCGACCAGATCAGCGACGTGGAAGTCAGCAGCAGGTAGGGCGAAGCGTGAAACGCCATCCGGTCCCTAGGCCGCGAGGTCGGTCTTCATCGCGGACTCCGGCGTTCCGTCCTTCCACGGCAGCGCGACGTCGTAGTCGCGCAGCAGGCAGTCGTCGGGAAGCATGGCGATGGGCGAGAAGTCGCGGTGCGCGATGTACTCGGGGCGCTTGAAGCGGCGAATGTGGTTCGAGACTGCGCACAGGCTCAGGTACACGCTCACCCGGTGCCACGGCGAAAGATTCGATGTCGACGCATGCACGAGGCACGAGTGGAACAGGATCATCGAGCCCGGCGGGCCCTTGGGCGCGACGATACCGCCGCGATCGACGAGCTTCGTGATGGTTTCGTGATCGATGGTCCAGAGCGGATAGCTGGTCGTCGTGAGGTCGTGGCCCGCATCGAGCACGCCCAGCTTGTGGCTGCCCGGGATGAACATGAGCGGCCCGTTGAATTCGTTCACCTCGTCGAGGAAGATCGCGACGTTCATCGCGCGCGCCTCGGGCATCAGGTCGTCGTTCTTCCACGTGCCGAAGTCCTGGTGCCACTGCCAGACATCGCCGTCGAACGCGGACTTCCCGTTGATCTTGAACTGGTGCATGTAGACCGATTCGCCGAAGAGCTGCATCGCCGGCTCCACCATGCGCGGATGCCGGGCGAGGCGCGCGAACGGCTTGCTGTACATGTGGGCGGCGAAGTTCGTGCGCACGGCCTCGCTCCCCTTCTCGCGCACATTCTCCGGGCGATGCTGCGCGTAGAGCCGCGGCACCTCGTCGGTGAGGACCTTCACCTCTTCCGGTGAGAAGTGCGACGGGAAGAAGAGGTAGCCTTCTCGATCGAACTGGGCGAGTTGCTCTGCTGTGAGCTTCATCGAAGCCTCCCGGTCAGGTCAGCGCGCGAATCGTCTGCAGGGGCGGTGAATGAACGGCGCGGCGCGTGCCAAGCAGGCCCGCGATGGCGACTCCAAGGCCGCCCGCGAAGATGCCGATCAGCGGCACCGTCCACTTGAACTCGTAGGGAACATTCAGCACGCGCTCGGAGAGGACGCTGGTCAGCGCCACGGCACCCGCGGCCGCGATGCAGCCCGCGAGCAGGCCGATGGTGAGGAACTCCGCGAGCTGGAGGATGGTCATCTGCCGGCGGCTCGCCCCGAGCGTGCGCATGATCGCGCCCTCGAAGATGCGCTCGTCCTGCGTGGCGGAGATCGCGGCGAAGAGCACCACGAGGCCCGCGGCGATGGCGAACAGGAAGACGAACTCCACGGCGCGCGTGACCTGCTCGGACACGCGCACCACCTGCTCCATGATCGCCGACATGTCGATCACGCTCACGTTGGGGAAGCGTTGCACGAGGCCGGTCACGACATCGTCGCGCCCCTTGCCCAAATGGAAGCTCGTGATCCAGCTCGAGGGGTATTCCTTCAGCACCGCCGGGTTGGAGATCACGAAGAAGTTGGGCTTGAAGGAATCCCAGTCGACCTTCCGCAGGCTCGTGACCTTGCCGGTGAAGCGCGAACCCGCGACTTCGTAGGTGAGGTCCTCGCCCATCTTGATGTCGAGCGTCTTGGCGATGCCCTCCTCGACCGAGAATTGCGGCTCCTTCGAATCGGGCTTCCAGAGGCTGCCGGAGACGAACACGTTGTCGGCGCGAACCGTGTCGCCGTACGAGAGGTTGAACTCGCGCTCGACGAGGCGCTTGGCGCGATCGTCCTTGTAGTCGGCACCCGTGACCTTGCGATCGCCGATCGCCACCAGCCGCCCGCGGATCATCGGGTAGAGGTCCGGCGTCTTCAGGCCTTGCGATTCGAAGTAGCGCCCGACCTCGGTGAGCTGGTCGGTCTGGATGTTGATCGCGAAGCGGTTGGGCATGTCCGGCGGCGTGGAGCGCTGCCACTTGCCGACGAGCTCGGTGCGCACGAGCGTGAGCATCAGCATTGCCATGATGCCCAGACCCAGCGCCATCACCTGCACGAGGCTGCCTGCGGTGCGGCGGCGCAGGTTCGCAAGGCCGTAGCGCCACGGGCCGCTCGCAGCACCCCGCAGCCGCGCGACCAGGCGGATCATCGCGTAGCCCGCGATCGCGGCCACGAGCAGCGCCGCGCCGAAACCGGCAAGCGCAATGGAACCCATCTTCACGTCGCCCGCCTGCCACACGATCAGGCCGCAGAGCGCGGCGAGACCCAGCAGGAAAGCGGCAAGGCTCAGGGGCTCGGCCGTGGCCATGTCGCGCCGGAGCACGCGCAGCGTGGAGACGTTGCGCAGGCGAAGAAGCGGCGGCAGCGTGAAGCCCAGCAGGAGCACGAAGCCGATCACCGCGCCTTGTATCGCCGGCCTCGGGCCGGGCAACGGCAGTTCCACGTTGAAGAATCCCGTGAGCCATTGCGCGAGGATCGCCTGCGCGCCGTAGCCCGCGAGGCACCCGAGCAGGCAGGCGAGCACGCCGAGCGCGACGAATTGCCACGCGTGGATCGCGAAGAGCGTCGATTGCGTGGCGCCGAGGCAGCGCATCATCGCAGCGCTGTCGGTCTGGCGCTGCGAGAAGCGGCGCGCCGAAAGCGCGACGGCCACCGAGGCGAGCACCACGGACAGGAGCGAGGCGAGGCCGAGGAAGCGCTGCGCCCGTTCGAGGGACACGCGTACTTCGCTCCGCGCATCGCGAACGCCTTCGATGCGCTGGCCGCGCCCGAGCTTGGGCGTCGCCTCGGCACGGAAGCGGTCGATGGCCGCCGGCTCGCCCTTCACCAGGAAGCGATAGGTCACGCGGCTGCCCACCGTGATGAGGCCCGTGGATTGGAGATCCGCGGCATTCATGAGCACGCGCGGCGCGATGCCGAAGTAATCGAGCACGCTGTCGGGCTCGCGCGTGATGATCATCGCGACCTCGAGATTCGTGCGGCCGACCTTCAGGCGGTCGCCCACCTTGAGGTTGAGGCGTCCGACCAGCGGGACGCCGATCCACACGGTGCCGGCCTTCGGACCGCCTTCGATCTCGCGTTCGGGCGCGCCGATCGCGTCGGCCACGCGAATGCGGCCACGAAGCGGAAAGCCATCGGTCGCGGCCTTGATCTCGGCAAGATTGGTCGCGCCTTCGACCTGCACCATGCTCGGGAAGGTGCGCGTCTCGGCGATCGTGAGCTTTTCCTTCTCCGCGGCCGTGCGAAATTCGGGCGCGAGCTCCCGGTCGGAGAGGATCACGAGGTCGCCGCCCAGCAATTCGTTGGCCTGGCGGTCGAGCGCCAGCTGCACGCGGTCGGCGAAGAAGCCGACCGTCGTGACACTGGCCACTGCAATGAAGAGGGCCACCACGAGCACGCGCGATTCGCCCGCCTGCCAGTTGCGGCGCAGGAGCTTCAGGGCGAGCGCGAGGCTCTTCACGCGACTTCCGTGTCCAGCACGCCGGCGGTGATGCGCGCGCGGCGCATGCAGCGCGCCGCGAGGGCTTCGTCGTGGGTGACGAGGACGAGCGTGGTGCCGCGCTCGCGGTTCATCTCGAACAACAGCTCGATGATGTGCTCGCCGGTGGTCGAATCGAGGTTGCCCGTGGGCTCGTCGGCGAAGAGAAGCTTGGGTTCGGTGACGAAGGCGCGGGCCACCGCAACGCGCTGTTGCTCGCCGCCCGAGAGCTGGCGCGGATAGTGACCGACGCGATCGGCGAGACCCACGCGATCGAGCACGGTGCGCGCTCGCGCCGCGGCGTCCTTTCCGCCGGAGAGCTCGAGCGGCAGCATCACGTTTTCCAGCGCGGTGAGCGCGGGGAGAAGCTGGAAGGACTGGAAGACGAAGCCCACCATGCGCCCGCGGAGCTTCGCGCGGCCATCTTCCGAGAGCGCGAAGAGGTCCTCGCCGTCGATCCAGACCTTGCCCGAGGTGGGAACGTCCAGGCCGGCCAGCAGTCCCAGCAGGGTCGACTTACCCGAGCCCGAGGCGCCCAATATCGCGATCGCCTCGCCCGAACGCACCTCGAGATTCGCGCCGCGCACGATCGTGAGCGTGTGATCCGGGGTCGTCACTTGTTTCGTGAGCCCTTCAGCCCGCACAATTCCGTTCGATGATCCGTCCATGCTTTCGCGCCCTGAGCCGGGCCTTTCTCCTTCTTGTGCTCGCCGCGCCCGCCCTGGGTGCGCAGACCGTGCTCGTGTTCGGGGACAGCCTCTCGGCCGCCTATGGACTTGCGCCTTCGCAAGGCTGGGTGGCCCTCCTCGCGAAGAAACTGGCCGCCGCCACGCCCGCGTGGAACGTGGTGAATGCGAGCGTTTCGGGTGAAACCACCGCCGGCGGATTGCGGCGGCTGCCCGAGGACCTGAAGCGACACAAACCCGACGTGGTCGTGATCGCGCTCGGTGCCAACGACGCGCTGCGCGGCCAACCGCTTGCCGCCGCGCGCGCCAACCTCGAACAGATGATTCGGCTTGCCCGGCAGGCACGGGCCGAGCCCGTGCTCGTGGGCCTCATGATTCCTCCGAATTATGGCATCGATTATGCGCGTGAGTTCCAGGAGCTCTTCGGAGGTGTGGCGAAGAAGGAGAAGGTGCCGCTCGTGCCTTTCCTCCTCGAAGGCGTGGCGGACAAGAGCGAGCTCTTCCTTCCCGACCAGCTGCATCCGAACGCGCAAGCGCAGGCACGCATCCTCGACAACGTCTGGCCCGTCGTCGCGCCTGTCCTCAAGAAGCGCAAGCCGTGAGCGAGTTTCCCTTCGTTCGCGAGCGGCCCGCGGGCAGCGTCGCGACCCCGCTCACGCTCGCCGACCTGGCCGGTTATGACGCGATCCTCGATGCGCGCAGCCCCGGCGAATTTGCCGAGGACCACCTGCCCGGCGCGGTGAACTGCCCGGTGCTCGACGACGAGGAGCGTGCGATCGTCGGCACCGCGTTCAAGCAGCAAGGCGCCTTCGAAGCGCGTCGCATCGGCGCGCCGATCGTGGCCCGCAACATCGCGCGCCATCTCGAGACCACGCTCGCGAACCACCCCGACCGCTGGCGGCCGCTCGTCTATTGCTGGCGCGGCGGCGGGCGATCGCTGGCCCTTGCGTACATGCTGCGCCAGGTCGGCTGGGACGCGATGAAGCTCGACGGCGGCTACAAGGCCTTCCGCAAGCAGGTGTCCGGCGAGCTCGAAACGCTGCCCAGCGGCTTTCGCTACCACGTGGTGTGCGGCGCGACGGGCTCGGGCAAGAGCCGCCTGCTCGAAGCGCTCGCGGAAACCGGCGCGCAAGTGCTCGACCTCGAAATGCTCGCGGCCCATCGCGGCTCGGTACTCGGCGATCTCCCCGACGCGCCCCAACCGTCGCAGAAGGCGTTCGAAACCGCGATCTGGAAGGCCCTTTCCACCTACGATCCCGCTCGCCCGGTATTCGTGGAGGCGGAGAGCAAGAAGGTGGGCAACCTGCGCGTGCCCGAAGCCCTCATGGAGCGGATGCGCGAAGGCAAGTGCTATCGCCTCGAGATCGACGTCGCGCAGCGCATCGAGCTGCTGCTCGACGATTACGCCCATTTCGTCGCGCGGCCCGAGTCCCTCCTCGAGCGCATCGAGTGCCTGCGGTCGCTCCACGGCGCCGAAGCGATCGACCGCTGGAGCGAAAGCGTGCGTGTAGGAGCATGGCGGCCGCTCGTCTCGGATCTGCTGGAAAACCACTACGATCCGGCGTACCGCCGCTCGATGTTCCGCAACTACAAGGACGCGCAAAACGCCGTCATCGTGACTGTTCCGGACGCTTCCCGCGAAGGGTTTCTCCAATTGGCGCGACAGTGGCCGTGTTAATCCGCTAAACTCCGGCAAAACAACGACTTCCGCGTAAAGCGCCCGATCTCATCCGTGTCCGAGCGTCCCCATAAGCTAGGCAAGTACAACCTCCTCTCGGAGATCGGGCACGGCGCGTCCGCGGTCGTGTATCTCGCCGAGGATCCGTTCAACGACCGCAAGGTCGCGTTGAAGCTCGCGAAGAGCGACGCGGACATGGGCGAGGAAGAAGCCAAGCGCTTCGAGAAGCTCTTCCTCAACGAAGCCTCGCTCGCCGGCAAGCTCAACCACCCGAACATCGTGGGCGTCTACGACGCGGTCGTGGACGAGACCGACCGCTACATCGTCATGGAGTACGTGACGGGCGGCTCGCTCAAGAAGTACTGCACGGAAACCAACCTGCTGCCCGTGCGCCAGGCCGTGCTCGTGATCTTCAAGCTGTGCCGCGCGCTCGACTACGCCTTCCAGAACGGCGTGATCCACCGCGACATCAAGCCGGCGAACATCCTCCTGTCCGATCGCGACGAGATCAAGATCAGCGACTTCGGCACGGCGAAGATCTCGCACGCGACCCACACGCAGATCGACGGCTTCCTCGGCTCGCCTGCGTACATGTCGCCCGAGCAGATCAACGAGGAAGGCCCGAGCGTCCAGTCCGACATCTACTCGCTGGGCGTCGTGATGTACGAACTGCTCACGGGGCGCCTCCCGCACCGCGCCGAAAACTCGGTGCAGATGATCAACAAGATCCTCAACGACGATCCCACGCCGCTCGAGACCATCCGGCCCGATCTTCCCGAGAGGCTCATCGAGATCACGAAGAAGGCGATGCACAAGGACCCGAAGGTCCGCTACGCCACGTGGTTCGAGATGGCGACCGAGCTCGCCAACACCTTCCCGCAGCTCGAGAAGTACTCCACCGAGATCAGCTCGACCGAGAAGTTCAATCGCCTGCGTTCGCTGCCGTTCTTCCGCGAGTTCCGCGATGCCGAGCTCTGGGAAGTGCTGCGCGGCGCCGTGTGGGAGACGCATGGCCGCGACGAGAACCTGCTGATCGAAGGCGAGATCGGCCAGGCGTTCTTCATCGTGGTCGGCGGGCAGGTGAAGGTCGTCAAGGACTCCAAGCTCCTCAACGTCCTCAAGGAAGGCGATTGCTTCGGCGAGATGGCCTACCTGTCAGGCGATCGCGCCCGGCGTTCGGCCTCGATCATCTCCGTGTCCGAAGTCCACCTGCTCAAGATCCAGGCCACGCAGCTCGAGGCGCTCTCGGATGGCTGCCAGCTGCGATTCAACCGCGAGTTCCTGCGGACGCTGATCGAGCGGTTGACGTGGACCTCGAGCGTGCTGGCGCAGTTCCGGCGCTAAGCGCGCCTCGCGGCGCGAACCGACGGCATTGGAACCGCCGATGAACGCCGATTCAACGCCGATTGCCGCCGATAGAGTCTGAGAGAGGATTCGCGGTGGATCCCGGCAACTCGATGCTGCGCGCCCTAGGGCAAGCCCACACGACACTCATCCGCGGCAATCGGCGTTGAATCGGCGTTCATCGGCGGTTCCAAAGCCTTTCGCTCACTGAACTCGCCAGCGCTTCAACCTTCGAGCCCGGCAATCGCCTGCGCCGCAATTCCCTCGCCCCGCCCTGTAAATCCCAGCTTTTCCGTCGTCGTCGCCTTCACGTTCACGGCACCCGCATCCACGCCCAGGTCGGCGGCGATGTTCGCGACCATCTGCGCGATGTGCGGCGCCATGCGCGGAGCTTCGGCGATGATCGTGGCGTCCACGTTGCCTACGGCGTAGCCCTTCGATTTCACGAGCGCGGCGACGTGGCGCAGCAGCTCGCGGCTGTCGATGCCCTTGTACTTCGGATCGGAATCGGGGAAGTGCTTGCCGATATCGCCGAGGGCCGCCGCGCCCAGCAACGCATCGCAGATCGCGTGCAGCAGCACGTCGGCATCGCTGTGGCCGAGCAATCCCTTGTCGAAGGGAATCGTCACGCCGCCGATCACGAGCTTGCGGCCGGCGACCAGCTGGTGCACGTCGAAGCCCTGCCCCACGCGAATGCTCATTCCATCCTCGCTGCTTCCACCGCGCGGCGCCGCTCGAGGATCATCTCCGCGAGCGCGACGTCTTCGGCGAACGTGACCTTGATGTTCTGGTTGGCGCCCTGCACGAGCCTCGGGGCGTGGCCGAGGGACTCCACGGCCTGGGCTTCATCGGTGGCGTCGGGCCGGCGGTCGAGCCCGCGCGCGAGGGCGTCGAAGCGGAACATCTGCGGCGTTTGCGCGCGCCACAAACGCGCACGGGGAATGGTTTCCTCGACGCGCATCGTGTCCTCGGCGCGCTTCAACGTATCGGCCAGCGGCATCGCGAGCAGCCCGCCGATGGGATCGTCGCCGACTTCATCGAGGAACTGCTCGACCAGCGAGCGCGGAATGCAGGGGCGCGCGGCATCGTGCACGAGGATCCAGTCGTCCTTCGCCACGCGCCCTTCCAGGTGCCGGAGGGTGTTTCGCACGCTGGCACCGCGGTTGGGACCGCCGGTGAAGGTCGCCTCGATCTTTTCGGGGAATGCGCTCCAGTCGTGCTCGCTCCAGTGGCGATCGAGCGGCGAAAGGATGACGAGGACGGATTCGATGCGGGGCACGCTCGCGAGCGTCTCGACGCAATGGAACATCATGGGCTTGCCCGCGAGGGGCAGGTACTGCTTGGGCACGGCATCCCCGATGCGCGTGCCCTGCCCTGCGGCGGGCACGAGTGCGAAGATCTTTGGCATGTCTGCGGGCGATTATCACCGATTTCGCGTTGTTACCCGGTCGGGCTGATAATCCGGCCATGGCCAGGATCCTTCTCTGCCTCGTCCTGCTTTGCGCGGGTTGCGACATGGGATCGAAGCCCGTCGCGCCGATCGAGGAGCGCGGCGCGCTCGTCGTGCTCACCATCAATGGGCCGGAAACGTATTTCGAGGACGCCCAGGGCCATCCTTCCGGCTTCGAACACGACCTCGTGGTGCTCTTCGCGAAGGAGCTCGGCACGAAGGTCGAGTTCATCACGACCGACAGCCCCTCGAAGGTCGAGGCCGCCATCAAGAGAGGCACCGCGCACCTTGCGGCCGCGGCCCTCGTGCGCCGCCTCGACTTTCCCGGCGGCATCACGTGGGGTCCTACGTACCTCACGCTCAAGCACCAGATCGTCTATCGCGCCGCGGATCCGAAACCGAAGGCGCTCCCCGACATCTCCGGCAAGCGCGTCGGTGTCGTCGAGGAATCGCAGGCCGATGCACTGCTGTCGGAGCCACCCAAGCTCGCGGTGCCCATCGAGCGCATGCCGCCGGGGACCACGACGATGGAGCTGCTCGCGAGCGTGGCCGAGGGAAAGCTCGACTACGCGCTCGTCGAATCGAACCGTTTCACGCTCGCGCGCAAGCATTTCCCGCAGCTCGATCTCGCCTTCGACCTGGGCAAGCCCGAGCAATACGCGTGGCTCGTCTCGACCGTGGACAAGAAGCGCATCGTCGATGCCGCCAAGCCCTTCTTCGAACGCATCACGAAGGACGGAACGCTCACGCGCCTCGTGGATCGGTACTACGGACACGCCGTGCGGATCTCGGCGATCGACTCGGGCACGCTGCTCGAACGAATCCAGACCATGCTTCCCAGCCTGAAGCCGGCTTTCATCGCGGCCGAGGTGGCCACAGGCGTGGATTGGCGGCTGCTCGCGGCGGTCGGCTACCAGGAGTCGCACTGGGACGCGAGCGCGACTTCACCGACGGGCGTGCGCGGGCTGATGATGCTCACGGAAGAAACGGCCCTGCGCCTCAAGGTGAAGGACCGCCTCAGCGCGTCCGAGAGCATCCTGGGCGGTGCGCGCTATCTGGCACTCCTCAAGGAAACGCTGCCGCCGCGCATCGTCGAACCCGACCGCACGTTCCTGGCACTCGCCGCGTACAACCTGGGCATCGGCCATCTCGAGGACGCGCGCATCCTCGCGCAGCGCTCGGGACTGAGCCCGGACCAATGGCATGACGTGAAGCAGGTGATCCGCCGGCTCGCCGATCCGGCGGTGTACCACACGCTCAAGCACGGATTCGCGCGCGGCCACGAGGGCCTGCAGTTCGTGGACAACGTCCGCAACTACCTGGACATCCTCGACCGCATCGAGCCGCGCGTCGCGAACGTTCAGAGCGTTTCGCGCGAACCCTCGCCCGACAAGAGCGCCCCGCCGGTCGCGAGGTGATTGATGTCGCCCCAGTTTTCGACCGTCCACTGGCCGGCCTCGAAGGCGAGCGCGTTGAACGCGGCATTGGGCATGGGGATGCGATGCGGCACCGATACCGCGATGCCGTGGACCAGGCGAAAGAGCGACGCGAGCACGCCGCCGTGCGACACGACCGCGATGCGCTCTCCCGGATGCTCGCGCGCGAGCGCCTCGAACGCCGACTGCACGCGATCGTAGAACTGCCGCCGGCTTTCGCCGCCGGGAACCACGTAGTCGGGATCGGTCACGCGCACGCTCGAGAACACCTCGGGGAATTCGTGGTCGAGCTCGCCGTAGGTCAGGCCCTCGGCCGTGCCATAGCAGCGTTCCCTCAGCCGCGCGTCGCCCTGCACCGCATGACCCGTGCGGGCGGCGATGATTCGTGCGGTCTCATGGGCGCGGCCCAGGTCGCTCGCGACGAGGCGGTCGAAGCGCTCGAGGACCATGCGCTGCGCGAGCGCCTCGGCTTGCACCAGCCCGCGCGGCGTGAGCGCCGAATCCTGGTGACCCTGGATGCGCGAGGCGACGTTCCATTCCGTCTCGCCGTGGCGCAGGACGATGAAACGCGCGTTCACGCCTTCTCGAGACGCGTAGTCCCGTTCATGTAGGGCGCGAGCGCGGAAGGCACGCTCACCGAGCCGTCGGCGTTCTGGTAGTTCTCCAGGATGGCGACCAGCGTGCGGCCGATCGCGAGACCCGAGCCGTTGATCGTGTGCACGGGTTCGGTCTTGCCCTTGTCGTTCTTGAAGCGCGCCTGCATGCGCCGCGCCTGGAAGCCTTCGTAGTTCGAGCAGGACGAAATCTCGCGATAGGCGTTCTGCGCCGGCAACCAGACCTCGAGGTCGTAGGTGCGCGCGCTCGCGAAGCCCGTGTCGCCCGTGCACAACAGCATCACGCGGTACGGCAGCTCGAGCTTCTTCAGGATGGCTTCGGCGTGCGAGGTGAGCTCCTCGTGCGCCTGCACGGATTGGTCTGGATGCACGATCTGCACGAGCTCGACCTTGTCGAACTGGTGCTGGCGGATCATGCCGCGCGTGTCCTTGCCGTAGCTCCCCGCCTCGCTGCGAAAGCACGGGCTGTGGCACGCGAACTTGAGCGGCAGCTCCTTCGCTTCCACGATCGTGTCGCGCATGAAGTTCGTGACCGGATACTCCGACGTGGGAATGAGGTAGAGGTCGCGCCCTTCGATCTTGAAGAGGTCTTCCTTGAACTTCGCGAGGCTGGAGACGCCGTCGGCGCACTCCCCGGTCACCATGTACGGGGCATAGACCTCGGTGTAGCCGTGCTCCTGCGTCTGCACGTCGAGCATGAATTGCCCGAGCGCGCGGTGCAGGCGTGCGACCCCACCCTTCAGCACGGTGAAGCGCGCACCCGAGAGCTTGGCCGCCGTATCGAAGTCGAGGCCCCCCAGGGCAGCGCCGACATCCACGTGGTCCTTCACCGCGAAATCGAACGTGCGCGGCGTGCCGCCGCGGCGCTGCTCGACGTTGTCGTCGCTCGACTTGCCGTCCGGAACGTCAGCGCGCGGGACGTTGGGAATCACCCGCAGGAAGGCAGTGAGGCTCTCCTGCAGCGCCGCGAGCCGCACCTCGTTGGCCTTGAGCTCATCGCCCAGGCCGCCGACCTCGGCCATCACGGCCGAGGCGTCCTCGCCCTTGCCCTTCAGTGCGCCGATCTGCTTGGAGAGCGAATTGCGCTTTGCCTGCAGCTCCTCGGTACGCGACTGGAGCGTGCGGCGCTCGTCCTCGAGCACGCGAAAGCCCGCTTCGTCGAATTCGACACCACGGCGTTTCAGGCCCGCGACAACGGCGGGAAGGTCCTTGCGAAGGGTCTGGATATCGAGCATCGGAAAAACCGGAGGGGCAAAGCGGCCTATTTTCCCTTTTTCCGCGCTTGCGCGTCCAGCGCCCTCAGGTGCTCGAGCTTTTCGCGGATCTTGGCCTCGAGCCCGCGGTCCGTCGGCCGGTACCAATTGGGCTTGTCCATGCCCTCGGGGAGGTAGTTCTCGCCCGCGGCGTAGCCCTCGTTCTCGTCGTGCGCGTAGCGATAGTTGTCGCCATAGCCCAGGTTCTTCATGAGCTTGGTCGGCGCGTTGCGGATGTGCATCGGGACCGGGCGCGTTCCATCCTTGGCGATGAAGTCGCGCACGGCGCCGTACGCGAGGTAGGCCGCGTTCGACTTGGCGGCAACCGCGAGATAGAGCACGCATTCGGCAAGGGCGAGTTCCCCTTCGGGCGAACCGAGGCGCTCGTAGACCTCCGCGGCGTTGAGGGCGACCTCAAGCGCGCGCGGATCGGCGAGGCCGATGTCCTCGCTCGCCATGCGGATCATGCGGCGGGCCATGTAGCGCGGATCGGCGCCGCCATCGAGCATCCGCACCAGCCAATACAGGGATGCATCCGGATCGCTGCCGCGCACCGCCTTGTGGAGTGCCGAGATCTGGTCGTAGAAGTTCTCGCCGCCCTTGTCGAAGCGGCGGCCGGCGCGCTGCGCGATCGTATCGACGTAATCGACGTCGGCACCGTGGCGCCCCTCGAGGCGCGCGGCCTGCGCCACCTGCTCGACAAGGTTCAACGCCCGGCGGCCGTCGCCATCGGCGAACTCGGCGATGCGCTTCCTCGCTTCCGACGTCGCATCCACCTTCTCGGCTTCGAAGCCGCGTTCGATCAGGGCGTCGAGGTCTTCGGTGCCCAGGCTTTCGAGGACGTAGACCTGGGCGCGCGACAGCAACGCGCCGATCACCTCGAAGGACGGGTTCTCGGTGGTCGCGCCGATGAAGGTGAAGAGTCCCGACTCCACGTGCGGCAGGAATGCATCCTGCTGCGCCTTGTTGAAGCGGTGCACTTCATCGACGAAGAGGATCGTCGCCTTGCCGTACTGCTCGCGGGTGATGCGGGCGCGCTCCACGGCATCGCGGATTTCCTTCACGCCGGAGAGGACGGCGGAAATGGCGATGAACTCGGAGTTGAAGACGTGCGCCATGAGGCGGGCGAGCGTGGTCTTGCCCACGCCCGGCGGGCCCCAGAGGATCATCGAATGCGGCCGGCCCGAATGCAGCGCGATCCACAGGGGCTTGCTCTCACCCAGCAGGTGGCGCTGGCCGACGACGTCCTCGACGCGCTGCGGCCGCAGGCGTTCGGCGAGCGGCACATGCGCCGCCCCGGATTCGTTGAAGAGATCGCGTTCCACCACCGTATTGTATGGAAATAGAGGGGTCAGAC
The DNA here is from genome assembly GCF_013003985.1 of Usitatibacter palustris. Taxonomy (GTDB): domain Bacteria; phylum Pseudomonadota; class Gammaproteobacteria; order Burkholderiales; family Usitatibacteraceae; genus Usitatibacter; species Usitatibacter palustris. The sequence continues at coordinate 2,418,459 of NZ_CP053073.1, forward strand.
CACTCTATCGTCGCTTCACCGATAGAGTGGTCTGACCCCTCTATTTCCAGTACTTCTTGAGGGCGGTGGGCAGCAGCCGCAGCATCCCCGGCTCCGCCTCGTCATGCAGGAACTGCTCGAAGGCCAGGGCGACGGGCGGCAGGCGCTTGCCCTTGCGGTGCACGCAGTACCAGGGACGGCGGATGGGGAAGTCGACGACATCGAGCACGACGAGGCGCTTGGCCTCGACTTCCAGGCCGATGGCGTGCGCGGACATGAAGGCGATGCCGAAGCCGGCCGAGACCGCCTGCTTGAGGGTTTCGTTGCTCGCGGCCTCGATGACGATGTGCGGCTTCATCCGCGCGCGGCGCATGGCCTCGTCCATCACCACCCGCGTGAGCGAGCCCTGCTCGCGGGCGAGGTACGGTTCCTTGGCGAGTGCGGAGAGCGGCACCTTGCGTGCGCCCGCGAGACGGTGGCTCGGCGAGGCGATCACGACGATGGGATGCGTGGCGAAACCCTTCGCGTTGAACTCGCTGCCTTCCGGTGGCAATCCCATGATCCCGAGATCGACCTGGTTGCGGTCGAGCCGCTGCAGCAGCTCCTCGCGGTTGCACACCGAGAGCGAGACCGCTACGCGTTCGTGCCGTTCGCAGAACGTGCTGAGCAGCGTCGGGAAGAAATAGTCGCCGGCGCTGATCACGCCCACGTTCAGCAGCCCGCCCTCCACGCCACGTTGCGCCCCGAGCTCTTCTTCAAGCGCGCGCAGCTGATCGAGGATCGCGGTGCTGGCGCGGCGCATCGCCTCGCCGGCGGGCGTGAGGTACACGCGCTTTCCCAGGCGCTCGAAGAGCGCGACGCCCGCATGCCGCTCGAGCTCGGCGATCTGCAGCGAGACGGCGGGCGCGGTGAGGTGAAGCTCCGCGGCGGCGCGCGAAAACGAGAGGTGGCCCGCGGCGACGGCGAACACGCGGAGCTGGCGAAGGGTGGCTGAGCGCATGGCCGGTAGGTTAGCAAAAACTTACCGCAAGGCAAAGAAACTTTAACTATTCCTAAGCTACCACCCGGACTAGGATCAAGTCGTCGCGGGACGAAGAGTCCGCGCAATGCGAGGAGTGACCGATGGAAATGACTCTCCCCAATACCGAGCGCAAGGCCGTCGACGCCACGGCCCTCGCCCAGGCGCTATCCACGTTCGGGCTGCTCTACGGATCGCGCGACGCCCTGCATGGCGCGGTGGCCGATGCCGCCGACGAAGCCGACGCGGTGCGCAAGTTCATCCGCCGCGAGAAACCCCACCTGCTCGCCTCCTACGACCTCGATGCCCTGGTCGCCATGGTCCTCGCCGCGCGACAGGGAAACCTGAGCGCGCCCGCGTCGATCGAACAGTACGACCCCGCCTGACCGGCCCGGACGCCGGCCATGAGAATCTGCATCGTCGGCGCCGGCGCCATCGGCGGCTTCGTGGGTGCGCGCCTCTCGCGCGCGGGTGCGGAGGTCACGTTGATCGCCCGCGGCGCCCACCTCGCGGCCATCCGCCGCGACGGCCTCGCGATCGTCGAGGCCTCGGGCGAGCGCAAGACCCACCGCATCGAAGCCCACCAGCGCATCGGCGATGCCGGTGCGTTCGATGTCGTCATCCTCGCGATGAAGGCCACGCAGGTGCGCGCGATCGTGAACGAGCTCCCGTCGCTCCTGCGCCGCGACACGATCATCGTGCCGATGCAAAACGGCATTCCCTTCTGGTACTTCCACCGCCACGGCGGCGCGCACGAGGGCCATCGCGTCGCGACCGTGGATCCGGATGGCGCCATCGCCGCGGCGATCGCTCCCGAACGCATCGTGGGCTGCGTCGTCTATCCGGCCTGCGAGATCACTGCACCGGGCGTGATCCGGCATGTCGAGGGCGAACGGTTCCCTCTGGGTGAACTCGACGGCCAGGTCACTCCCCGGGTGCAGGCCCTCGCGGGCGTGTTCGAGCAAGGCGGCCTCAAGGCGCCCGTGCTCGCCGATATCCGCGCGGAGATCTGGCTCAAGCTCTGGGGCAACCTCACGTTCAATCCGATCAGCGCCCTCACCCGGGCTTCGCTCGACCGCATCTGCGACGAGCCGCTCACGCGCCACCTCGCCGTGCAGATGATGACCGAGGCCGCGGCCGTGGCCGGCAAGCTCGGCATCTCCTTCCGCGTGCCGCTCGAGAAGCGCATCGAAGGCGCGTCGCGCGTTCGCGGCCACAAGACCTCGATGCTCCAGGACATCGAGGCCGGGCGCCAGACCGAGCTCGAGGCGCTGCTGGGCTCCGTGATCGAGCTCGCCGACCTCACCGTCACCGACATCCCTCACATCCGCGCCGTGTATGCCTGCGCGCGGCTGCTCGAAAATTCCGTGCAACGACAACAACCAGCGGCCTCGCAAGCGGCCTAGCAGGAGGACAAACATCATGTTCGACAAAGACGCGAGCCTTTCGCGCGCCGACCCGGAGCTTTGGGGTCACCTCGAAGCCGAGGCCCAGCGCCAGGAAGAGCATCTGGAGCTCATCGCATCCGAGAACTACTGTTCGCCGGCGGTCCTGCAGGCGGCGGGCTCGGTGCTCACCAACAAATACGCCGAGGGTTATCCCGGCAAGCGCTACTACGGCGGCTGCGAGCACGTCGACGAAGTCGAGAAGCTCGCGATCGAGCGCGTGAAGAAGCTCTTCGGCGCGGAGTACGCGAACGTCCAGCCGCACTCGGGCTCGCAGGCCAACCAGGCCGTGTACTTCGCGATGCTCAAGCCCGGCGACAAGATCCTCGGCATGTCGCTCGCGCATGGCGGCCACCTCACGCATGGCGCGACGGTCAATCTCTCCGGCAAGATCTTCCAGTCCGTGGCCTACGGCCTCGATCCCACCGAGCGCATCGACTACGGTGCCGTGCGCACGCTGGCCCTCGAGCACAAGCCCAAGATCATCGTCGCCGGCGCCTCGGCGTACTCGCGCGTGATCGAGTGGGACAAGTTCCGCGACATCGCCGTCGAATCGGGCTCGCTGCTCATGGTGGACATGGCCCACTACGCGGGCCTCATCGCCGCGGGGCTCTATCCGAACCCGGTGGGGCTCGCCGACTTCGTCACGAGCACCACGCACAAGACGCTGCGTGGACCGCGCGGCGGCTTCGTGCTCGCGCGCGCAGCGTTCGAGAAGCCGATCAACTCGAGCGTCTTCCCCGCACTCCAGGGCGGACCGCTCATGCACGTGATCGCCGCGAAGGCCGCGGCCTTCCACGAGGCCGCCACGGCGGATTTCAAGAAGTACCAGCAACGCGTGCTCGCGAATGCACGCGCGATGGCCGAGACGCTTACCGAACGGGGCCTGCGCATCGTTTCGGGCGGCACCGATTGCCACATGTTCCTCGTGGACCTGCGGCCGCTCTCCGTCACCGGCCGCGATGCCGAAGCAGCCCTGGGACGCGCGCAGATCACGGTGAACAAGAACGCGATTCCCAACGACCCGGAGAAGCCCACGATCACGAGCGGCATCCGCATCGGCTCGGCCGCCCTCACCACGCGCGGCATGGGCACGGCCGAAGCCAAGCGCATCGCCAGGCTGTGTGCCGATGCGCTGATCGCGCGCGGCGACGACTTCAAGCTCGCTCGCCTTGCGGGCGAGGTGCAGGAGCTGTGCGAAGCGTTCCCGGTGTACTCGACGGCGCGGCGTCGCGAGACGGCGGAGGCCCAATGAGAATGCCCGGCCGCCACTTCCTGTTCGTCCCGGGCCCGACCAACGTTCCCGACCGCGTGATGCGCTCGATGGTGATCGCGATGGAGGATCACCGCTCCTCGCGCTTCCCGGAGCTCACGCGCGGCCTCTTCCCCGACCTGCTGAAGATCTACGGCTGCCGCAACGGCGAAGCGTTCATCTTCCCCTCGACCGGCACCGGCGCCTGGGAAGCCGCGCTCACCAACACCCTCTCGCCCGGCGACAAGGTGCTCGCACCGCGCTTCGGACAGTTCAGCCACCTGTGGATCGACATGATGCAGAGGCTGGGCCTCGACGTTCAGGTGATCGACGTCGAATGGGGCGAAGGCGCGCCCGAGGACCGGATCGAGGAGGCGCTGCGCGCCGACAAGGGCCACAAGATCAAGGGCGTGATGGTGGTCCACAACGAGACCGCCACCGGCGTCACGAGCGATCTCGCGGGCGTTCGCGCCGCGATGGATGCCGCCAAGCACCCGGCGCTGCTCTACGTGGATGCGGTGAGCTCGCTCGGCAGCATCGAGTTCAACATGACCGAGTGGGGCGTGGACCTCGCGGTGGCCGGCTCGCAGAAGGGCCTGATGCTGCCCGCGGGCCTGGGCATCGTGTGTGCGAGCCCCAAGGCAATCGAGGCCACGAAGACCGCGAAGTGCGCTCGCGTGTTCTTCGACTTCACCGACATGCGCCGCGCCAATGCCGACGGGTACTTCCCCTACACGCCCGCCCTGCCGCTGCTCTACGGCCTGCGCGAATCGCTCAACATCCTCCTCCTGGAGGAAGGCCTCGCGAACGTCTACGCGCGCCACACGCGCCTCGGCGAGGGCGTGCGCGAAGCCGTGGATGCGTGGGGCCTCGTCACCTGCTGCCGCGATCCGCGCTGGTATTCCAACACCGTGACCGCCGTGATGGTGCCCCAGGGCATCAATGGCGCGCACGTGATCGACGTCGCCTTCCGCCGCTACAACCTCGCGCTCGGCGCGGGTCTGTCGAGGATGGCCGGCAAGCTGTTCCGCATCGGTCATCTCGGCGACCTCAACGAGCTGATGCTCCTCGGCGCGCTCGGGGGCGTCGAGATGGCGATGGCGGATGTCGGGATCGACATCGAAGCGGGCAGCGGCGTCGCCGCGGCGCAGAACCACTGGCGCAAGACCGACCCGGTGGCCAAGCGGCGCGTGGCGCGGTCAGAAGTGGTTTACGCCTCGCACTCGACGGGGTCGATCAACACTTAGCGCAGCAGGGTCAGATCACTTAGCTTTAGGTTTCATTTTTCCTTGTTAAAAAAACAGTCCATTGGACTAGTTGCTCTGGGACAAACCCGGCGCAACTAGTCCAATGGACTGTTTTTTTAACAAGGAAAAATGAAACCTAAAGCTAAGTGATCTGACCCCTCTACTTCGCGACTTACTTCGAGTCGTCCATCACGTCCGCGCCCTTGGGCGGCGTGAACGTGAACGTGGCGGGCGCCACGGTGGCGTTGGGCTTCAAGTCCACGAAGGCGAGCCGCGTGCGGCCGCCCAGCGAATCGGCGAGCTCCATCGCGGCCAGCGTCTTGCCCTTCATGCCGATGCGGACGCTCTCGAACCCCGTGTCCTTCTCCTTCGGTGTGGCGAGTACCCAGGTAAGGCCGTCCTGTTCGCCGGCGTCCCTCAGCGTGAAGACGCGCGTGATGTCGTCCTTGCCCGCAAGCAGCGCTGCCGGCGTGGCGGAGACCGCCTTGTCGATGCGCTTCACGGTGACCTGGTTGAGGTCGGCATCGTGGATCCAGAGCTTCGCGCCGTCGGCGACCAGCACCTGCTTCAACGGCTTGTCGTAGGTCCAGCGGAACTTGCCCGGACGCGAGAACGCGAAGGTGCCCGTGGCGGTTTCAACGGCCTTGCCGGAACGATCGAACACCTGTTGCTCGAAGCGCGCGGTCGCGCTCTTCGTAGCAGCATTGAAGGCGAGGAAGTCATCGAGCGCGCCTGCATGGGCGACAAGGCTTGCGGCGGCGGCAAGCACCGCGAGGAACGTACGCTTCATGGTCAGTTCGCCTCGCGGTTGGGCGCGAGGATCTCGCGGTTGCCGTTGGATGCCATCGACGACACGAGGCCGGCGCGTTCCATGTCCTCGATCAGGCGCGCGGCGCGGTTGTAGCCGATGCGCAGGTGGCGCTGCACGAGCGAGATCGACGCGCGCTTGTTCTGCAGCACGATCTGCACGGCCTGGTCGTAGAGCGGATCGGCTTCGCCCGTGGACCCGCCGCCCTCGCCGGAACCGGCATCGGCTTCGGGTTCGTCGAGCATGCCTTCGACGTACTGCGCTTCGCCCTGCTTCTTGAGCGCTTCGACGACCTTGTGCACTTCCGAATCGCTCACGTATGCGCCGTGGACGCGCTGCGGCAGGCCGGTCCCCGGCGGCAGGTAGAGCATGTCGCCCTGGCCGAGCAGGCTCTCCGCACCCTGCTGGTCGAGGATCGTGCGCGAATCGATGCGCGAGGAAACCTGGAAGGCGATGCGGGTCGGCACGTTGGCCTTGATGAGTCCGGTGATCACGTCGACGCTGGGCCTCTGGGTGGCAAGGATCAGGTGGATGCCCGAGGCGCGCGACTTCTGCGCGAGGCGAGCGATCATTTCCTCCACCTTCTTACCAGAGACCATCATGAGATCGGCGAGTTCATCGATCACCAGCACGATGAGCGGCATCGGCTCGAGGTCCTCGGGGTTGTCCGGCGTTACCGAGAACGGATGCTTCAACGGCTGCTTCTTGTCGGCGGCTTCCTTCACCTTCGTGTTGTAGCCCGCGAGGTTGCGCACGCCCATCGCCGACAGCAGGCGATAGCGCCGATCCATTTCCGCGACACACCAGTTGAGCGCGGCGCCCGCCTGCCGCATGTCGGTGACGACCGGTGCCAGCAAATGCGGAATGCCCTCGTAGGTCGAGAGCTCGAGCATCTTCGGGTCGATGAGGATCAGCCGAACCTCGCTCGCCGTCGCCTTGTAGATGAGCGAAAGGATCATCGCGTTGATCGCGACGGACTTGCCCGATCCGGTCGTGCCGGCCACGAGCAGGTGCGGCATCTTCGCGAGGTCGGCGACGACGGGCTTGCCGGTGATGTCCTTGCCGAGCGCGATCGCGAGCTTCGAGCCCATGTCGGCGTAGGCCTGCGAACCGACGATCTCCGAGAGGCGAACGATCTCGCGCTTGGGGTTCGGAATCTCCAGGCCCATGCACGAGGTGCCCGGAATCGTCTCCACCACGCGGATGGCCACGACGGAAAGCGCGCGGGAAAGGTCGCGCGCGAGCGTCACGATCTGCGAACCCTTCACCCCCACCGCGGGTTCGATCTCGTAGCGGGTGATCACCGGGCCTGGATACGCGGCGACGACCTTCACCTGGACGTTGAAGTCGAGGAGCTTTCTTTCGATGAGGCGCGAGGTGTACTCGAGCGTCTCGGGCGTGGGCCGCTCGATGTGCGTCTCGGGCGCATCGAGGAGCGAGAGCTGCGGGAGCGGCGAGTCGGGCATGTCGGCGAACAGCGGCACCTGCTTTTCGCGCACGACGCGCTCGCTCTTCATCACTTCCACCACCGGCATCTCGATGCGGATGGGCTCGTGCTCGACGAGGATCTTCTTCGCCTCCTCGACCTTTTCTTCACGGACCTGCGCGGCGACCTTGCCTTGCTCGCGGTCACGGCGCGCCTCGATGCGGGAGCGAATCGCGGCCACGAGGACCTCGAGCCGGGCGCCGACCTTTTCCGAGAAGCGAATCCACGAAAGCCCGGTGAACAGGCTGAAGCCACTTGCGAGCACCGCGATCAACAGGAGCGTTCCACCGGTGAAGCCCACGAGCTTCGAAAGCACGTCGGCCAGCACGACACCGAGCACTCCGCCCGCGGCACCCGGCAGGCCCGCAGCGGTGGTGTGCAGGCGCAGCGCCTCGAGCGCGCTACTTGAGGCGAGCACGAGGGCGAAGCCCAGGAGCGTCACCGCCAGCGTGTGGCGGTTGAGGATTTCCCAGGTCTCCACCCGCCGGTACAGCCGCTGGATACCGCACACAGCGAGCACGACCCACCACCATGCGGAGCGGCCGAAGAGATAGAGCAGCGCATCGGCGAACCAGGCGCCGAGCGCGCCACCGCGATTGAGGATCGGTTCACCGGTGCCGCTGAAGAACGGGCCGGGGTCGCCCTTGTGGTACGTGGCGAGGATCAGCGCAAGGTAGGCGGCGACGGCGAGGAGGAGGATCCACCCGGCTTCACGCAGGATGCGGCCGAGTTTCGGATTGCCGTTCGAGGGTGCAGCGCGGGACAGTTCGGCCATCGGGGAGTGCGTTCCCAGGATGGCCGATTCTCTCACAGGGATGGAGGCAACTCCCGGTTGATGATGGTGATCGATTTCGACTCGACCGTGATGAACCCGCGATCCGAAAGGTCCTTCAGGATGCGGTTTACCATCTCGCGCGAAGCACCCACCATGTTGGCGAGGTCCTGCTGCGAGAGCTTTTCGCCCACCATCAGCTTGCCGTTGCTGTAGACCGCGAGCTCGAGCAGCGTCGAAGCCACGCGGCCGTAGACATCCATGAGGGCCAGCGTGCCGATCTTGCGATCCGCTTCACGCACGCGCGTGGCCAGGACCCGCATCACCATGTTGGCGATGCGCGGCGCCTGCTCGACGCACTTCTCGAAGGCGCTGTGCGCCAGGATCTGAAAGGTGGACGCCTCGAGCGTGGTGACCGACGCGGAGCGCGGCTGCTTATCCATCATCGACATCTCGCCAAAGAAGTCGCCGGCGCTGAGGATCTTCAGGATGATCTCGCGGCCGTCTTCGTCGCCGATGAACACCTTCACCTTGCCCGACTGGATCATGTAGAGCGAATCGCCCATCTCGCCCTCGGTGAGGACGACCGCGCTCTTCGGGAAGGTCTTCTCGACGGACACCGAGCGAATGACATCGAGCTCGCGGTCCGAAAGCTGCGTGAAGAACGGCACGGCCTTGATCGCCATCGTGCGATCGCCGAGGCTGCGACGGGACGTAGGAGTGCTCGTTGTCATGGTCGTATCCTCCCCATAAATGCTTTATTTGTCAACGATTTATCCCAACTACCTCGAAATGCGACTAACTTGCATCGGAGGCTTCTACCCCCATGTTTACATGGCCGCCGCCAAGCCGCCGAGCCTGGCGACAATGCGATAATCGATGTTTTTGCAGCCTTTCCGGCCCCGCGCACCCATGACAACAAGACACCAGCGACTCCTGATCCTCGGTTCCGGCCCCGCCGGCTACACGGCCGCGGTCTACGCGGCCCGTGCCAACCTCAAGCCCGTGCTCATCACCGGCCTCGCGCAGGGCGGGCAGCTCATGACCACGACCGACGTGGACAACTGGCCGGCCGATGACGCGGGCGTCCAGGGTCCGGACCTCATGACGCGCTTCCAGAAGCACGCCGAGCGCTTCGAGACCGAGATCATCTTCGATCACATCCACACGGCGAAGCTCGATGAGAAACCCATCACGCTGATCGGCGACTCGGGCACGTACACCTGCGACGCGCTGATCATCGCGACCGGCGCTTCGGCGATGTACCTGGGCCTCGAAAGCGAGCAGGCCTTCATGGGCAAGGGCGTGTCCGGTTGTGCCACCTGCGACGGATTCTTCTACAAGGGCCAGGACGTCGTGGTCGTGGGCGGCGGCAACACCGCGGTCGAGGAAGCGCTCTATCTCACGAACATCGCCAAGCACGTCACGGTGATCCATCGCCGCGACAAATTCCGCTCGGAGAAGATCCTCCAGGACAAGCTCTTCCAGAAGGTGAAGGAAGGCAAGGCCACGATCGCGTGGAACAACACGCTCGACGAAGTGCTGGGCGACGCATCGGGCGTGACGGGTGTGCGCATCAAGAGCACGGTCGACGGCACCACGCGCGACATCAAGACCCAGGGCGCCTTCATCGCGATCGGCCACAAGCCCAACACCGACCTCTTCACCGGCCAGCTCGAGATGAAGAACGGCTACATCGTGACGAAGAGCGGGCTCGAGGGTGGCGCCACCGCCACCAGCATCGCGGGCGTGTTCGCCGCGGGCGACGTCCAGGACCACGTGTACCGGCAGGCGGTCACCAGTGCCGCAACCGGCTGCATGGCCGCGCTCGACGCGGACAAGTACCTCGAGAGCCTTGCAGGCTGAACGCCACATCACAACAACAGGGACAACCCATGAATGCCGTGAATCGCCAACGAACGCTCTTCCTCGCCACCGCGCTCGCGCTGGCCCTCCCTGCGACGGCCACGGCCGCGACCGATCCGCGCATGGACAAGCTCCAGGCCTGCATGAAGATTCCCGCGGCCACGCCCGAACAAAAGCGCTGTCTCGATGAGTTGAAGGCGATGCCCGCGCCCGCCGTTGCGCCCGTGGCGACGAGCGCGGCGGCTTCGGCCCCGACGAACGCGGCGGCTTCGGCCCCGACGAACGCGGCGGCTCCGGCCCCGACGATCAAGTCGCCGGCAGCACCTGCCGCCGTGGCCAAGACTCCGATCCCGGCCTCCGCACCCCCCGTCCCTGCGGAAGTAAAAGCGGCCGCATCCCAGTTGGGCCTCGCGGGCAAGCGCGCCGCGACCGTGGCGCCGACGCCCCCGAACCTTGCTTCCGGCGTGGGGGGGTTGATGGCAGGCGTCAACCCGAGCGACATTTCCGGCATGGATCTCCAATTGGCCATGGCGACGATTCAGTCGCAACGCGCGAAACTGCTCGAGGAGCAGCTCAAGGTCCAGGTGGACGGGGTCCACGCGCGCAACAACGAGATCGCGAAGCTCAACACCCTCATCGCCGACCTCAAGGCGCTCCGCCCCGCGGGAACCGATCCCGCGAAGTGGGCCAACCTCGGCGCGAACCAGGCCGCGGGTCGGGCCATGTACAAGCGCATCCAGGAGGCCGGCGTGGCCATACCCGGCCCGGGGAGCGCCGATGATGTGAACGAGCCCGGCACCGGGATCTACGACGCGAGGCAGAGGACGTTCGACGCCTGGACCGCGCAACTGAAGGGCAGGATCGACAGCCTCATCAGCTCGCAGCAGATGGACATGCTGCAACTGCAGTCGCTCACGAACAAGCGCAACGAAGCCTTCGAGGTGATGACCAACTTCATGAAGAAGATGCAGGACAACCTCTCGTCGATCGTCGGGAACGTGCGCTAGCGCGAGCGCGCGCATTTACAATAGCGGCTCCTCCGAGGGACATTCAATGGACAAGCCGCTGGTCGGCGTGGTGATGGGCTCGCAGAGCGACTGGGACGTCATGCAGCATGCGGTGAAGATGCTGAAGGACTTCGGCGTTCCCTACGAAGCGCTCGTGGTCTCCGCGCATCGCACGCCCGATTCGATGTTCGAGTACGCGCAGAATGCGCGCAGCAAGGGCCTCGCCTGCATCATCGCGGGCGCGGGCGGCGCCGCGCACCTGCCGGGAATGATCGCCTCGAAGACCACGCTCCCGGTGCTGGGCGTTCCCGTGCCTTCCAAGCACCTCGCCGGGCAGGATTCGCTCTACTCCATCGTGCAGATGCCCAAGGGCATTCCCGTCGCCACGTTCGCGATCGGCGAGGCGGGTGCGGCCAACGCGGGCCTGTTCGCCGTGAGCCTGCTCGCCGGATCGGACGCGGGCCTCACCCAGAAGCTCGCCGATTACCGCGCCAAACTCGCCGAGCAGGTCGCGGCGATGCAGCTGCCCGACGTCTTGTGATCGCCCCCGGCGCCACGCTGGGGTTGCTCGGAGGCGGACAGCTCGGACGCATGTTCACCGTGGCCGCGCGCACGCTCGGCTACCGCGTCACGGTGCTCGATCCCGATCCGCTCTCGCCCGCCGCCGAATTCGCCACGGGCCACCTCAACACCGCGTACACGCATCCGGTTTCGCTCGATGAGCTGGCGCAAACGTGCGCCGCGGTCACCACCGAATTCGAGAACGCGCCCGCCGAAGCATTGACGGCGCTTGCAGCGCGAACCATCGTGCGCCCCAGCGGCAGCGCGGTCGCTGTCGCGCAGGACCGCGAGCGCGAAAAAGGATTCCTCGCCGAGCACGGCTTTCCGCTCGGCCCCTACGCGGCGATCCACACGGAAGCCGACATCGCCGCAGCGCTCGCGCGGGTGAAGCTCCCCGCACTCCTGAAGACCGCGCGCTTCGGCTACGACGGCAAGGGCCAGGCCACGATCGCGAGTGGCGCCGACCTCGAGCGCGTGTTCGTCGAATGGAAGCGCGTGCCCTGCGTCCTCGAGCAGCGCCTCGTCCTCGAGAAGGAGCTCTCGGTCATCCTCGCGCGTTCCGCGTCCGGCGCGGTCGCTGTGTTCCCGGTTGCCGAGAACGCCCACGCACGCGGCATCCTCGACATTTCCATCGCGCCCGCCCGCGTTCCCGAAGCGCTCGCGGCCGAGGCAACGGCGCTCGCCACGCGCCTCGCCGCGGCGCTCGACTACGTGGGCGTCCTCGCGGTCGAGATATTCGTCGTGGGCGGCAAGCTGTTCATCAACGAGATCGCCCCGCGCCCGCACAACAGCGGCCACTACACGATCGACGCCTGCCGCACCTCGCAGTTCGAGCAGCAGGTGCGCGTGCTCTGCGACCTCCCGCTGGGCGACCCGTCGCTGCACACGCCTGCGGTGATGGTGAACCTGCTCGGCGACATCTGGCGCGACGGCGAGCCGCGCTGGGAGGCTGTGCTCCGCCACCCGGGCGCCCACCTGCACCTGTACGGCAAGCGCGATGCGCGCCCCGGGCGCAAGATGGGGCACGTCACGGTGTGCGAGGCCACGCTGGAGCGCGCACTCGAAGTGGCGCTCGCCATCCGCAAGGACCTCGGGATCGCCGAATCCGGTTGACCCGGACGGCGCGTCCAACCTGCTTTCACAGGAGACTTCCATGAACCTCACTTCCCTTCGCTCACCCACGGCCCTGCTGGCCCTGGCGTTGTTCGCAACCTCCGCCGGCGCCTGGACCGGACGCTCCGTCGAGGGCTCGGGCATCTCGCGTACCGAGACCCGGGCGGTCTCGGGCTTCACGAGCGTCGGTATCTCGGTCCCGGGCGACACCGAGGTCACCCAGGGCACCAGCGAAACCCTCTCGATCACGGCCGACGACAACCTGCTCGCCGAGATCGAAACGGTGGTGGAGAACAACGCGCTCAAGATCCGCTTCCGCGAGAAGAACCTGAACGTGCGCACCCGGACCAAGATGAAGATCGTCCTGGGCGTGAAGGAACTCCAGGGCCTTTCCATCGCGGGTTCCGGCGACGTGAAGGCCGGGCCGCTCAAGTCCGAATCGCTCAACGTGTCGATCAGCGGCTCGGGCGATGCGCTGTTCGAGCGCCTCGAGGCGAAGAGCGTGAAGGTCTCGATCGCCGGCAGCGGCGACGTGACGGCCGCGGGCAAGGTCGATGCGCTGGTGATCTCGATCGCGGGCTCGGGTGACGTGAAGGCCGCGAAGCTCGAGACCAAGACCGTGGCGGCGAGCATCGCCGGTTCGGGCGACGCGACCGTCTGGGCGAGCGAATCGCTCAAGGTTCGCGTGGCCGGCAGCGGCGACGTGAAGTACTACGGCAACCCGTCGATCGACAAGTCGGTCGTCGGCTCGGGCCGCGCCAAGCACCTGGGCGCCGCACCCGGCTGATGCTCGGCTGGCTTCGCCGCCGCGATCCGGATCGCATCGCCTCGATCGATCCGGACCTGTGGCGCCGCGCCAGCGCGCCGTGGCTCTTCATGCGCGGGCTCACGCCCGCCGAACGCGAGCGCCTTCGCGCGCTGAGCGAAGCGTTCCTCGCGAACAAGCACTTCTCCGGGACGCACGATCTCGAGGTCACGCCGGCAATGCAGGTGGCGATCGCCGCGCAGGCGTGCATCCTCGTCCTCGAGCTGGGCATCGAGTGGTATGACGGCTGGAGCGAGGTGATCGTCTACCCGAGCCAGTTCGCGCCCGAACGCGAGGAAATGGATGAAGACGGCGTCGTGCATCTCACGCGCGACCCGATGGCGGGCGAAGCGTGGCTCGGCGGCCCGGTGATCCTCTCGTACGAAGATGTCGCGATGGCGGGCGACGAGGAAGTGCGAGTCGCGGGCTACAACGTCGTCATCCACGAATTCGCGCACAAGCTCGATATGCGCCAGGGGGACCCCAACGGATTCCCGCCGCTACACGCCGGCATGGCCGTCGCGGCATGGCGCAAGGCGTTCAGCGCGGCCTACGACGATTTCTGCGCACGCGTGGACGAAGCCGACGCGCTCGCCGAAGAGGACGACGGCGAAGCGCTCGATACGCTGCCCATCGATCCCTACGCCTCGGAGAATCCCGCGGAGTTCTTCGCCGTGATCTCGGAAGCGTTCTTCGAAACGCCCGAGCTGCTCGCGCCCGAGTATCCGGCGGTGTACGAGCAGCTCAGGCTTTTCTACCGGCAGGACCCGCTAGCGCGGCTCCATTGCGAGCAATCTATTTCGAAGGGCTCTTCTTCTTCGCCGTCGTCTTCCTGAGCGCGGGATCCTCGCCCTTCGAGCGGCGGCCCGCCTCGATCTCGGCGTCCTTCATTTCCTGCGCTTCCGATTCCGAACGCGGCTCGGCATCGCGCGCTTCCTGCTCGATGTCGTGATTGCGCATGTGCTCCATCACGCCGTCGTTGTACTTGCGCGTGGCTTCATAGTTACCCTCGCCGAGCGGTCCGGGCTTGCCGGACTTGCGGGTCGGGTTTTCCTGCTTGCTGCCGGGGTTCTTGGGCATGGCTCGTCCTCGAGGAAGGGGAATGACTCCCTGGGACGATCATGCGGCGGGGAATGCGAGCCCGGCACCGGAGAGGGGCCGAGCCGGGCGTAGGAAGCCTCCTACGCCCCGGGAAAGGAACTCAGAGGAACAGGACGGCGGGGAAGACGGCGATGGCGAGGACGATCAGGATCCACTCGCAGTTCCAGCGCTTCAGGTGCCCCGTGTAGTGCAGGATGATCGCGGCAATCGCGAACACATAGAAAGCGGCCAGCAACATTCTTATTTCCCCCGTTCTTGTGCGCGGAGCAAGGATAGCAAATAACCCCCGGAGGGGGTTAGACAGCGTCCTCGCCGGTCTCGCCGGTGCGAATCCGGACCACCTGCCCCACGTCCATGACGAAGATCTTGCCGTCGCCGATCTTGCCGGTGCGCGCGGCCTTGATGATCGCCTCCATCGCCTTTTCGACGAGCGAGTCCGCGACCACGACCTCGACCTTCACCTTCGGCAGGAAATCGACGACGTATTCGGCGCCGCGATAGAGCTCGGTGTGGCCCTTCTGGCGACCGAAGCCCTTGACCTCGGTGACGGTGAGCCCCGTCACGCCGATCTCGGAGAGCGCTTCGCGCACCTCGTCGAGCTTGAAGGGCTTCACGATCGCTTCGATTTTTTTCATGGGATCTCAGGCCTTCGGGCGGAAGCCAGAGGTTATAGGATAGCGCCAGTCCTTGCCAAACCCGCGCGGGGTAATGCGCACGCCCGGCGGCGCCTGGCGGCGCTTGTACTCGTTCACGCGGATGAGATTGACGACCTGGCGCACGGCGGCGATGTCGTAGCCCATGCCCGCGATGGCCTCGGGCGTCATGTCGCGCTCCATGAAGCGCTCGACGACGGCATCGAGCACCTCGTAGGGCGGCAGCGTGTCCTGGTCCGTCTGGCCGGGGCGAAGCTCCGCGCTCGGTGCGCGGTCGATCACGCGCTGCGGGATCACGCGGCCCTTGGAATTGCGCCAGTTGGAGATCCGATAGACCAGCGTCTTCACGATGTCCTTGATCACCGCGAAACCGCCGGCCATGTCGCCGTAGAGCGTCGCGTAGCCGGTGGCCATCTCGCTCTTGTTGCCGGTGGTCACGACGATCGAGCCGAACTTGTTGGAGAGCGCCATGAGCAGCGTGCCGCGGATGCGCGACTGCAGGTTCTCCTCGGTCGCATCCTCGGCGCGGCCCTCGAAGCTCGTCGCGAGCTGCTCGCGGAAGGCAGCCATCATCGGCTTGATGGCGATCTCCGTGTACTTCACGCCCTGGATCTCGGCCATCTCGCGCGCATCCTCGATGCTCATCGAGGCCGTGTAGTCGGAGGGCATCATCACCGCGTGGACGCGATCCGCACCCAGCGCATCGACGCAGATCGCGAGCACGAGCGCGGAATCCACGCCGCCCGAGAGGCCGAGGATCACGCCGGGGAATCTGTTCTTGTCGACGTAGTCGCGCACGCCCGTCATCAGCGCGCGGTAGATGGTCTCTTCCTCGGTGAGCGGCGGCGCCATGCCGCCCTTCATCTCCCCGCCCTCGAACTCGAGGACGTCGAACGTCTCGCGGAAGGTCTCGCCCTGGTACGTCAACGCGCCCTGGCCGTCGAGCGCGAACGAAGCGCCGTCGAATACGAGCTCGTCCTGGCCGCCGGTCCAGTGCACGTAGAGCAGCGGCAGCCCCGTCTCCTTCACGCGCGAGCCCATCACGGCATAGCGCTCGGCGAGCTTGTTGCGATGGAAGGGCGAGGCGTTGATCGAGATCAGCACCTGCGCGCCGGCCGCCTTCGCCTGCCGGGCGGGCTCGGGGAACCAGAGGTCTTCGCAGATGGTGAGGCCGAACTTGGTGCCCTCGACTTCGAACACGCAGGCGCGGTTGCCGACGTCGAAGTAGCGCTTCTCGTCGAACACCGAGTAGTTCGGGAGCTTCTGCTTGAAGTAGATGTGCTCGATGCGGCCCCCGCGCAGGAGCGAGGCGGCGTTGTAGCGCGTGCGGCCTTCGCGATGCAGGTGGCCGACGACCACGCCCACGTCCAGGCAATAGGTGGCGAGCTTTTGCAGCTCGGAGGCGCATTGGTCGCAGAAATCGTCGCGCAGCAGGAGGTCTTCGGCCGGGTAGCCGCAGAGCGCGAGCTCGGGAGTGACGACCAGCCGGGCGCCCTGGGCGCGGGCTTCGTCGACGGCTCGGCGGATGCGGTCGGCATTGCCGGCGAAATCGCCCACGGTCGTGTTGATCTGGGCGACGACGATCTTCAAGGGGTAAACCGCTCCGGCCGCTAGAATTGAATCGTCATTATATCGAGCCGCCGTGTCCCTTCGCATCCTTGATTCGCTCGACTCCGTCGTCCCCGCCGACTGGGACCGGCTCGCGGGTGGCCATCCAACCCTCGCGCATGCCTTCCTCGACAGCCTCCACGCCGCGGGCTGCGCGACCCCGCAGACGGGCTGGGCGCCGCAATACCTCACGCTCTGGGAAGGCGAGCGGATCGTGGGCGCCGTGCCCCTGTACCTGAAGGGCCATTCCTATGGCGAATACGTGTTCGACTGGGCGTGGGCGGAAGCGCACGAACAACATGGCCTTGCCTACTACCCCAAGCTCCTCGCGGCCGTACCGTTCACCCCCGCCACGGGCCCCCGCCTGCTCGCCGAATCGGACGTGGTACGCAACCAGCTGGCCCTCGCGCTGCTCGACCTCGCGAAGCGATCGGATGTCTCGTCGCTTCACGTCCTGTTTCCCACCGAAGCCGATGCCGAGGTCCTGCGCGGGGCCGGAATGCTCGAGCGCACGGGCGTGCAGTTCCATTGGTCGAACCCCGGATACGCGACCTTCGACGACTTCCTCGCGGCGCTCTCCCACGACAAGCGCAAGAAGATCCGCCAGGAGCGCCGCAAGCTCGACGAGGCCGGCATTGCTTTCCGCAGGGTCACGGGTCGCGACGCGACCGAGGCCGACTGCGACTTCTTCACGCAGTGCTATCGGCGCACCTACCGAGCGCATCGCTCGACGCCGTACCTCAATCGCAAGTTCTTCGGCCTGCTCGCGAGCCGAATGCCCGACAACGTCCTGCTCGTGATCGCCGAGCGCGAGGGGAAGCCGGTGGCTTCGGCCATGGACCTCTTCACGCCCGCGGCACTCTACGGGCGCTACTGGGGAGCGATGGAGTACGTGCCGGGGCTGCACTTCGAGACCTGCTTCTACCAGGCGATGGCGTTCTGCATCGAGCGCGGCATCCCGCGCTTCGAGGGCGGCGCGCAGGGCGAGCACAAGCACGCGCGCGGGTTCCTCCCCGAAGTGACGCGCTCATTCCATTGGCTCGCGCATCCCGCGTTCGAGCGCGCGGTCGACGACTACCTCGAGCGCGAAGGCGAGCACATTGCCGCGTATGTGGACGAGCTGAACGAGCGAACGCCGTTCAGGAAATGAATCCCCGCTACACCCAGGCCGCGCCGAACGCCTTCCAGTGCGCCGCGGGCTGCTCGCCGACCCAGGCGCGCAGGAGCGCGACTTCGCGCTCGTAGCCTTCCGGCGTGAGCTGGCCGCGCATCATCTGGAACCGCTGGAAGAGCAGGTAGGTATTCGCGACGTCCGTCTCGCAGTAGGCGCGGATCGCGTCGATCTCGCCACGCTGCCACGCGGGCCACACCTGCGCGCCATCCATCCCGAGCTTGCCCGGAAGCCCCGTGAGGCGCGCCATGTCGTCGAGCGACGCGTTGGCGCGGTTCTGGTAGCCCGCGAGCACGTCCATGAGGTCCAGGTGCCGGGCGTGGAAGCGCGAGAGGTAATTGTTGAACTTGAATTCGCGGTCGTCTTCGCCCTGGTCCCAGTAGCGCAACGCAGTGACCCCATGGAAGAACGCGCGGTAGTGCAGCACGGGAAGATCGAAGCCCGAACCGTTCCACGACACGAGCTGGGGCGTGTACCGGTCGATGCCGTCGAAGAAACGGCGCACGAGCTCGCGCTCGTCATCCTGCGCGGTGCCCAGCGACCAGATCTTCACGCTGTCACCGTCGCGCAGCGCACAGGAGATCGCCACGATGCGATGCAGGTGCGGCTGCAGGAAGTCGCTGCCCGTCGCCTGCCGCCGACGCTGGCTCGCGAGCTCCACCACCGCGGCATCGCTCACGTCGGCGGCGATGTCCCAGAGCTTGCGGATGCCCGCGACGTCGGGAATCGTTTCGATATCGAAGACGAGGATCGGGACCATTGGATCAGTGACCGGCGCTCAGGCGGGAAACACGCCGGTGGACAGGTAGCGGTCGCCGCGATCGCACACGATGTGCACGATCACCGCGTTCTTCACTTCGGCCGAGATCTTGAGCGCCGCAGCGAGGCCCCCGCCCGACGAAACGCCCGCGAAGATGCCCTCCTCGCGCGCCAGGCGCCGGGTCATTTCCTCGCTCTCGTCCTGCGAGACTTCGAAAATGCGGTCGACGCGCGCGCGTTCGTAGATCTTCGGCTGGTACTGCTCGGGCCACTTGCGGATGCCGGGCACCTGCGCCCCGGGAGCCGGATGCACGCCGACTACCTGGATGGCGGCGTTCACTTCCTTGAAGTAGCGCGAGCAACCCATGATCGTGCCGGTCGTTCCCATGGTCGCGACGAAGTGCGTGAGCTTGCCCTCGGTCTCGCGCCAGATTTCGGGCGCGGTGCCCACGTAGTGCGCGAGCGGATTGTCCGGATTGGCGAACTGGTCGAGGATCACGCCCTCGCCCGCTTCGCGCATGCGCTCCGCCGTGTCGCGCGCGAGCTCCATGCCGCCGCTTTCGGGCGTCAGCACGAACTGCGCGCCGTACGCGGCCATCGTCTGGCGGCGCTCGATGGAAAGGTGCTCGGGCATCACGAGGACCATGCGATAGCCGCGCATGGCCGCGACCATCGCGAGCGCGATGCCGGTGTTGCCGCTCGTGGGCTCGATCAGCGTGTCGCCCGGCTTGATCTCGCCGCGTCGTTCCGCGCCGAGGATCATCGACAGCGCGGGGCGGTCCTTCACGGAGCCGGCGGGATTGTTGCCCTCGAGCTTCGCAAGGATGACGTTGGACGTCTTTCCGGGGATGCGTTGCAGGCGAACGAGCGGCGTATTGCCGACGAATTGTTCGAGTGTGGATGTCATTGTCTGTACGGAAGTATAGCCGCGCAGGGTGCTACATTGGCGGCGCGCCTGGAACCCGGGAGGGAGCATGTTTCGCACCACGTTGTTGTTCGTTTCGCTCTTCGCTACCGCGTCGGTCGCCGCGTGGCCCGAGAAGCCGATCAA
Source organism: Usitatibacter palustris (assembly GCF_013003985.1). GTDB lineage: Bacteria > Pseudomonadota > Gammaproteobacteria > Burkholderiales > Usitatibacteraceae > Usitatibacter > Usitatibacter palustris. Next base: position 2,438,161 of record NZ_CP053073.1, read on the forward strand.
GGTCTACATCGGATACACGGCCGGCGGATCGACCGACGTCGTCGGCCGCCTGATCGCGCCGCGCCTCGCGGAAAGACTCGGCCAGCCGATCGTGATCGAGAACAAGCCCGGGGGTGCGGGCGACCTCGCCGCGGAGCTGATGCTGCAATCGCCTCCCGACGGCTACACCCTGATGCTCACCACGGTGGCGGTGCATGCGATCAACCCGGGCCTCTACAAGGTCCGCAAGTTCGACGCGATCACGGACTTCACGCCGGTGGCCATGGTCGGTTCGTATCCGATGATTCTCATCGCCTCTCCGCAGACGTCGTTCAAGACACTCGCCGAGCTGAAGGACCTCGCCGCGAAGGCGCCGACGTTCTATTCGTCCTCGGGCGTGGGCTCGCCGGGACACCTTTCCGGAGAGCTGCTGGTGCGCGCGCTCAGCGCGACCATCACCCACGTTCCCTACAAGGGCGGAGCCCCGTCCGTCCTCGCCATCATGTCGGGCGAGGCGCAGCTCAATTTCGCGACACTGCCGGCCGTCACGCCGCAGATCCGCGGCAACAAGGTGCGCGCCATCGGACTCGCCTCGAAGGAACGCAATCCCGCGGTGCCCGACGTTCCTACGCTCATCGAGTTGGGACTGCCCGACTTCGACGTCGGAACCTGGACGGGCTTCGTCGGACCGAAGGGCCTGCCGCAGGAGATGGTGACGAAGTTCAACGCCGCCGTGGCTGCCGTGCTCGCGGAGCCCGCGATTCGCCAGCGCCTCGCCGACGAAGGCGCGGAGATCCGCACGATGTCGCCTGCCGAATTCGGCGCCTTCATGCGCGCCGAGAACGCGCGCTGGGTGAAGGTCGTGCGCGACGCCGGCATCACACCGCAGTAATCACGCGACGACCCATGCCCCACATCCCCGCTTCGCAAGCCCTCGCGCGCTTTCGCGTGATCGACCTCACCCAGGTGCGCGCCGGCCCGACGGCCGCGCGCCAGCTCGCCGACTGGGGCGCCGACGTGATCCAGGTGCAGATGCCCGAACACATGCGCGGCGACGACACACTCGGTGGGCAAGAGGGTTCGGACTACCAGTACACGCACCGCAACAAGCGTTCGATCACGCTGAACCTCAAGGAAGCCGAGGGCATCGCCGTCCTGAAGAAGCTCATCGAGAAGGCCGACGTCGTGCTCGAGAACTTCCGGCCCGACGTGAAGAATCGCCTGGGCATCGACTACGAGACGCTCGAGAAGATCAACCCGGGCCTCGTGTACGCGAGCATTTCCGGATTCGGCCAGACGGGCCCGTACGCACAGCGTCCCGGCTTCGACCAGATCGCGCAGGGGATGGGCGGCCTGATGTCGGTCACCGGTCTTCCCGGGCAAGGCCCGGTTCGCGTGGGCATTCCCATCGCCGACCTGTGCGGCGGCATCTTCGCGGCCTACGGCGTGGTGGTCGCCCTCCTCGAGCGCGAGCGCTCGGGCAAGGGCCAGTGGGTCCAGACCTCGCTCCTGCAGGCGATGCTCTACATGATGGATTTCCAGACGGCGCGCGCGACGATCGACGGCGAGGTTCCGGGGCAGGCGGGCAATTTCCACCCGACCAGCATTCCGACGGGCGTGTACAAGACGAAGGATGGCCACATCAACATCGCGGTGTTCGGCGGCAAGATCTGGGAGCGCTTCGCGGAAGTGATGGGCGCGCCCGAGTGGATCGCCGACGAGCGCTCGCAGAGCAAGTCGGCCCGCTCGGTGCATCGCGACTGGCTCAACGCCGAGATTGAACGCCGCTTGCAGGCGAACACGAGTGACTACTGGATCGAGAAGCTCAACGCGGCCGGTGTCGCGTGCGGGCGCATCAACGACATGAAGCAGGCCTTCGACGAACCGCAGGTGCAGCACCTGGGCATGGTGCAGGAGGTCGAGTCGCCGCACCTGGGCAAGCAGAAGCTCATGGGACAACCCGTGACGCTTTCGCGCACGCCCTCGCGAATCGCGCGAACCACGCCACGCCGCGGCGAGCACACCGAGGAGATCCTCGCGGAGGCCGGCTTCGACCGCACCACGCTCGAGCGCATGAAGGCCGCAGGAGTCTACTGAGGATGAACGACATGACCTATCCCTCCACCACCGAGCGCGTGAAGTCCTGGCTCGAAGGTTCGGTGCTGCACATCTGCTTCAACAATCCGGCCAAGCACAACGCGCTGTCGGTCGACATGTGGGAGGCCGTTCCGCTGCTCCTGGATCGCGCTGAAAAGGACGATGGCGTGCGCATGGTCGTGTTCTCCGGCGCGGGCGAGAAGGCCTTCGTCTCGGGCGCGGACATCTCGCAGTTCGAGGACCAGCGCGCGGCGAAGGAAGCGGTGAAGAAGTACGAGCAGATGGCCGAAGCCGCCCTCGAAGGCATCTACGAATTCGGCAAGCCCACGGTGGCGGCGATCAACGGCTATTGCATCGGCGGCGGCGTGAACGTGGCGATCAGCTGCGACATCCGCATCGCCACGCCCAATTCCGTGTTCTCGATTCCCGCCTCGCGCCTGGGGCTGGGCTACCGGGTCTCGGCGATGCGCAACCTCACGCACCTCGTCGGCCCCGGCAACGCGAAGGACATCTTCTTCACCGGCCGGCGCTTCGATGCCGCCGAAGCCCAGCGCATCGGCCTCATCAACCGCATCGCGAGCCCCGGGGACCTCGAGCCGCTGCTCAAGGAGTACACCGACGCGATCACCACCGGCGCGCCGCTCACGATCAAGGCGGGCAAGCGGATCATCCGCGAGGTGCTCAAGCCCGACGCCGATCTCGATGTCGAGATGTGCCGGCGCCTGATCCTCGATTGCTTCGAGAGCGAGGACTACGCGGAGGGCCGGCGTGCCTTCATGGAGAAGAGAAAGCCCACCTTCAAGGGGAAGTAGCCCGCGCAAAGAAAAAGCCCCGCCGAAGCGGGGCTTTTTTCATGGTGCGGGTGCTGCGAGTTACTTGGTCGGCTTGGGCGGCTCGGCCTTCTTCGGATCGGCCTTCGCATCCGCAGCGGCCTTATCCTTCGCGGCCTTCTCGTCGGCCGCGGCCTTCGTGTCGGACGCCTTCGCGTCCTTGCCAGCCTTGTCCTTCGTGGACTTCGCGTCCTTGGCGGCCTTTTCCTTCGCGGCCTTCTCGTCGGCGGCGGCCTTGGCCTTCGCGGCCTTCTCGTCCTTCGCGGCCTTTTCCTTCGCCGCCTTTTCTTCCTTGGCGGCCTTTTCCTTCGCGGCCTTCTCGTCCTTCGCCGCCTTGTCCTTCGCCGCCTTCTCTTCCTTCGCGGCCTTGTCCTTCGCAGCCTTCTCTTCAGCCGCGGCCTTCTTCGGGTCTACGGGCTTGGCGGGCGGCGCGGGCTTGTCGGCAGGCTTCGCGGGCGGGGCCTTGTCAGCCGGCTTGTCGGCGGCCTTCGTGGGGGCCGGCGCAGGTGCGGGTGCGGGCTTGTCGGCGGCGGGCTTCGTCGCCGGGGCCTTGTCGGCAGCAGCGGCAGGCTTCGCGGGCGCGGCGGCCTTGTCGTCCTTCTTCGGCGCCGGATCCGAACGGCCGGAGAGCATGACGTCCTTCTTGATCTTGTCGTACGTCGCGTCGCCGATGCCGTCGACCTTCTTCAGGTCGTCGAGCGACTTGAACGGGCCGTTCTTCGTGCGGTAGTCGATGATGGCTTGCGCCTTCACCGGGCCGACGCCGTCGAGCGTCTCGAGTTGTTCTTTCGTTGCTGAATTCACGTTGATGCCCGCGAACGCCATGCCGACATAGGCAATGAGCGCCACGAACAAGGCTATGAGCTTCTTCATGTCTGATCCCCTTGGATGTTCGTTTCGAACCGCCGAGCCGGCAGTTCCCCCTTGATTCAGCTCCCGGTCCGGTGGTCCGGTTTCTTGGGAACTTTTTGATTATACGGGGTTTTTGCGCGAAGCCGCAGGTTCCAGGACTTCCAGCCGCGCCTCGTCGATCCAGGCCTTGCCCGAACCTTCGATGATCGCGCCGACCTCGAGGAGCCCGGCTTCCTTCGGCACGACGAACTCGACCTCGACGCGCTTCCAGTCCGAGGTGCCGGTCGCCTGCGTCTGCCAGTGGCCCATGTTCGAGCCATGCGGATACTGGGCGATGGCCATGGGTCCCACGCCCTTGCCCTCGAATCCCTCGAGGCGCACGGCGATGGACAGGCGCACGCGCGCGCCATGCAACGCCGAGAGGTCCTGGAGCACCTGCATCGTGAGCGCCCAAGGCTCCTTGTGCGTGCCCGGTTCGACTTTCATGCTGCGCTTGCCGGCCGCGGGGCGCGTTTCGTCCACCGTGAAGCGGAACGCATCGGGGTTGTTGTGGACGGTGCAGCTCCAGCGCGGCGGGCAGCGGTACTGCGGCGCCGGGTCGGCTTCGAAGCCGGGATTGGCCAGCGTGACCTGGCGCGGTCCCGCAGCGGTTACCGGCGCCGGCGAGCCCGCGACCTGTTGCGGCCCGGGGGTCACGCAACCCAGCAGGAAGAGCGCTGCCGAGATCAACGCAAGCACGACTTTCATTTCCCGGCCTCGCCGCGCGCGATGCGCTCGGTGACGTAGCGCGCCACGCCCTGCTCGACATCGAGGAAGGGTTCCGTATAGCCCGCTGCGCGCAGCGCCGACATGTCGGCCTGCGTGTAGCTCTGGTACTTGCCCACGAGTTGCGCCGGGAACGCGATGTACTCGATCGCGCCTTCGCGCTTCAGCTCGGCGAGGGACAGCGCCTTCTCGCCTTTCGACTGGCGCACGGCGTTGATCGTGGCCGCGGCGACATCGTTGAAGCTGCGCGCCTTGCCGGTACCGACGTTGAAGATGCCCGAGAGCTTCGGATGGTCGAGGAAGAACAGGTTCACGCGCACCACGTCTTCCACGGATATGAAATCGCGGATCTGCTCGCCCGGGCCGTAGCCGCCGCTGCCCTCGAACAGCTTCACCTTGCCCTGCGACAGGTATTGGTTGAAGAAGTGGAATGCGACAGACGCCATGCGGCCCTTGTGCGACTCGCGCGGCCCGTAGACGTTGAAGTAGCGAAAGCCCGCGACCTGGCTCGCGCGCGACTCGATCATGCGGCGCACGTATTGGTCGAAGAGGAACTTCGAGTAGCCGTAGACGTTGAGCGGCGCCTCGTGCTCGCGCGACTCCTTGAACACGGTGCCGCCTCCGTAGACGGAGGCCGAGGAGGCATAGATGAACGGGATGGAATGGTCCTGGCACCACTCGAGGAGGTCCACCGAGTAGCGGTAGTTGTTCTCCATCATGTAGCGGCCGTCGGTCTCCATCGTGTCGGAGCACGCGCCCTGGTGCAGCACCGCGGCAATGCCGGTCTCGAATGCCGAGTGGCGGATGCGGTCGATGAAATCCTGCTTGTCGAAGTAGTCGGCGATCTCGCAGTCGGCGAGGTTGGGCATCTTCTCGGCGCGCGAGAGGTTGTCCACCGCGATGATGTCGGCCATGCCGCGCGCATTGAGCGCCTTCACGACGTTGGCGCCCACGAATCCGGCCGCACCCGTGACGATCAGCTTCATTTGCCCTCCAGCGACGCCACGAGCTCTTCGCGAGTCACGACAGCGGTTCCGAGCTTGCCCACGACGATACCGGCCGCGTGGTTCGCCACCCGCATCGCGGCGTGCAGGTCGGCGCCCGAGGCGACCATGAGTGCCAGCGTGGCGATGACGGTGTCGCCCGCGCCGGAGACGTCGTAGACCTCCTGGGCGCGCGTGGCCTCGTGCCACGCCTCCTTCGCGGTGAAGAGCGACATGCCCTCCTCGCTGCGCGTCACGATGAGCGCATCGAGGTCGAGGTCGGCGCGGAGCTTGCGCGCGCGGCGCTCGAGGTCGGCGTCGTCGCTCCAGCGGCCGGCCACCTCGCGGAACTCGCCGCGGTTGGGCGTGAGGAGCGTCGCGCCCTTGTAGCGCGTGTATTCGTGGCCCTTCGGATCGACCAGCACGGGCTTGCCGTTCTCGCGCGCGATCTGGATCATCCGGCCGACGTGCTCGAGCCCGCCCTTGCCGTAGTCGGAGAGGATGATGACTTCGGCCTGGTCGACGAGACGCGTGTATTCGTCGAGCTTCGCCGCCAGCACCTCGTGGCCCGGCGGCCGTTCGAAATCGATGCGCAGCAACTGCTGCTGGTGGCCGATCACGCGCAGCTTCACCGTGGTGGAGAGCTCGCGGTCGCGATGCAGCGAGGCGATCACGCGCTCGCGCAGCAGGAGATCCTCGAGCGCGCGGCCGGCCTCGTCCTCGCCGACAACCGCCAGGAGCGTGGCATGTCCACCGAGTGCGGTGATGTTGCGCGCCACGTTCGCAGCACCCCCGGGACGCTCCTCGGTGCGCTTCACGTGCACGATCGGCACGGGCGCCTCGGGGGAGATCCGGCTCACGTCGCCGAACCAGTAGCGGTCGAGCATGACGTCGCCCACCACGAGGATGCGGCGATTGGCGAGATCGGGAAGTGGGGCGTTCATCGGCCGATCGGATGGTACTCGATGCCCTGCTCGCGCACGGCGGCCGGCTCGTAGAGGTTGCGGCCATCGAAGATGACCGGCTGCTTGAGGCCCGCGCGCAGCGCCTCGAAGTCGGGGCTGCGGAACTGCTTCCACTCGGTCACGATCACGACGGCGTCCGCGCCCTTCGCGCATTCGGCGGCGGAGGCCGCGAACGTGATGCCCTTCTGGCCCGCGAACGCCTTGCGCGCTTCGTCCATCGCGACCGGGTCGAACGCCGAGACCGTCGCACCGCGCGCGAGAAGCCCCGCGATCACGACGCGGCTGGGCGCTTCGCGCATGTCGTCGGTGTTGGGCTTGAACGCGAGGCCCCAGATCGCGAAGTGCCGGCCGGCGAGGTTTTCGCCGAAGCGCTTCACGATCTTCTGCACGAGCACTTCCTTCTGGCGATCGTTGGCCTCCTCGACCGCGCGAACGACCTTCAGGTCGATGCCCTGCTCCTGGCCGATGCGCAGGAGCGCCGTGACGTCCTTGGGAAAGCACGAGCCGCCGTAGCCGGTTCCGGGATAGAGGAAGTGATAACCGATACGCGGGTCCGAACCGATGCCGACGCGAACGTGTTCGATGTCCGCGCCGAGCCGCTCGGCAAGGAGGGCCAGCTCGTTCATGAAGGAAATGCGCGTGGCGAGCATCGCGTTGGCCGCGTACTTCGTGAGCTCCGCCGAGCGGATGTCCATCACCTGCAGGCGGTCGTGGTTGCGCTGGAAAGGCTGGTAGAGCTCACGCATGCGCGCGATGGCATCCGGATCGTCCGCGCCGATGATGATGCGATCCGGGCGCATGAAGTCCTCGATCGCGGCACCTTCCTTGAGGAACTCCGGATTCGAAACCACCGAAAATGCATGGCTCGCCTTGCGCTGCGCGAGGCCCTGCTTGATGGCCTCGTGAACCTTGTCCGCTGTACCCACGGGAACCGTCGACTTGTCGACCACGACACGCGGGCCGTCCATGTGCGCAGCGATTCCCCGCGCGGCCGCCAGGACGTATTGGAGGTCCGCCGAGCCATCCTCGCCGGGCGGCGTGCCGACCGCGATCATCTGGATCGTGCCGAATCGCGCGCCTTCGACCGGATCCGTGGTGAAGCGCAGGCGCCCGCTCGCGGCGTTGGCGCGGACGATCTCGGCGAGCCCCGGCTCGTGGATGGGAATCTCGCCGCGCTCGAGCATGTCGATCTTGCGCTGGTCGAGGTCGACGCACACGACGTGGTTGCCGACGTCCGCGAGGCAGGCACCCGTGACGAGGCCCACGTATCCGGTTCCGATGATGCTGACCTTCATTTCCTGCGGCTCTCTTCTTCCAGCGAACGATGAATGGCTTCGAGCGTGGCGACCGGATCTTCCGAGCGCGTGACCGACCGCCCGATGACGAGGTAGTCCGCGCCCAGGCGCAGGGCTTCAGGCGGCGTCACGACACGGGCCTGGTCGGCCTTCGCATCACCCTCGAGGCGAATGCCGGGCGTGACCAGCGTGAACGTGGTTCCCGCCGAGGCACGGACCCACGGCGCTTCCTGCGCGGAGCACACCACGCCATCGAGGCCGCATTCGCGCGCGAGGCGCGAAAGACCCTCGACGCGGCCACGCACGCCGTCGGCGAAACCCACCTGCCGCAGGCTGTCGTCGTCGAGGCTCGTGAGGATCGTGACCGCGATGAGCAGCGGCGGCTTGGTGACGCTCGCGACCGCGTCGCGCGCCGCGCGCATCATCGCCTCACCACCGCTCGCGTGGACGTTGACCATCCAGACGCCGAGCGCGGCGGCCGCCTTGCAGGCGCCGGCGACCGTATTGGGAATGTCGTGGAACTTGAGGTCGAGGAACACTTCGAAGCCGCGCTCCTGGAGCTTGCCGATGAGCGCGGGCCCGGTGGCGACGAAGAGTTCCTTGCCGACCTTGACGCGGCAAAGGCGCGGATCGAGGCGCGCCGCGCACGCGAGCGCCTCGTCGGCGGACGGGAAGTCGAGCGCGACGATGACGCGCCTATTGTCCAATCTGGATCCTTGCGAGATGGCGGTCCGCGGTGTCGAGCTCCGCGGTGCGCCGCGCCGAGAACGTCTCCCAGCCGCCGCAGGCCGGGCATTGCCAGAAGAACTGGCGCGCGCGGAAGCCGCAGTTCGCGCACAGGTACACCGCGAGCGCCTGCGCGTGCGAATGCACGAGGTTCTTCATGAGCTGCAGATCCTGGCGCTTGTCGGGCGGCGCGCGCAGGAGCTCCGCATCGACGAGCCGATCGAGGCCCACCAGCGTGGGATTGCGGCGCACTTCGTCGCGCACGAGACGCCACGCGGCTTCGTCGCCTTCCTGCTCGGCGGTGGCCTGGTAGACGACGTTGAGCAGGTCGAGGCCCGGGTAGCTGTGCTGCAGCCCGCGCAGAAGGGCGAGGCCTTCACCGAGTTGACCGAGCGCGCGATAGCTTTCGAACATGCCCTCGGCTGCGAGACCGAAATACGCGGGATCCTGCGATTCGATCGCCTTCCAGGCCGCGATCGCCTCTTCATGCTTGCCGGCGCGTGCCAGCCATTCGCCGCGCAACAGGTTCGCGCGAACGCACTTTCGATTGGCCTCGAGCGCCTTCGCAAGGAACGCGTCTGCACCCTCGCCGCGCCCGTGGACCTGCTCGGTGATCGCGAGCTCACAGTAGTAGTTCGCGATCTCCTTCTGGTAGTTGCGCTTGGCACTCACTTCGAGCTTCTTCGCCGCGCCGATCGCCTTGGCCCAATCCTTCTCCTGGATGTAGATATCGAGGAGCTGGCGATGCACGTCGGCCGACGGATCGGCCTCGGCCATCTTCGCGAGCACCTGCTCGGCGTGATCGAGCAGGCCGGCCTTGAAGTAGTCCTCGGCGAGCTCGAACGACGCCTGGCGGCGCTCGTCGGGCGGAAGGTCCTCGCGCGCGACGAGGTCCTGGTGCATGCGGATCGCGCGATCGACTTCGCCGCGCCGGCGAAAGAGGCTGCCCAGCGCGAACTGCAGCTCGACCGTGTCGGGATGCTCCTTCGCGACGAGCAGGAAGGATTCGATCGCCTTGTCGGGTTGCTCGTTGAGGAGGAAGTTCAGGCCGCGGAAATACGACGAGGGCATCTGCCGCGATTCGGAGAGCAGCGACCTGAGATCCACCCGCGCCGCCACCCAGCCCATGCCGAAAAACACCGGCAGGGCCAGCAACCACCAGAATTCAAACTCCATGGACGTCCGGTCTCGCGTCGTCGGGCGGGCCGGCCTGGATGACCGGCGGCGTGGCGGCGAGCAGGGCCGCGGCCTTGCGCAGGCGCCCGAGCTCGCGCCGCTGGCGAACCACCGTCGGAATCCAGGCGAGCAGGCCGATCACCACGCCCGCCACGAAGACGATCAGCAGCACGAAGACGAGCGGCGCCTGCCAGACCTGGCCGGGAAGGCCGTGCAGCTCGATCTGTTGCGCGTTCTTGACGGCAAACCAGACGAGGATGACGACGATGGCGAGACGCAGGATCCAGACGAGGGCTTGCATCGCAGCGTGAGGGAACGGGCCGGTTCGGAGTTGGCCGCTATTCTAGCTGGCGCGGGTCCCTCATGGGCTGCGGAGCTGGAAAACGACGTGGGTCGGGTAGCGGCGAATGGGCTCTCCGTAGAGCGTCCGGAGCGCATCGATGCACTTGGGCGCCTCCTTGAACGGCTGCCCCCAGCGGTAGTCGGTGAAGAACACGAGGTAGCGCGCGCCGGTCGCCCGGACCGCCGTTGCGTCGGCGAGGTCGACGAAGGACCGGAAGTGAAACCGCGCATCCAGCGGCACCTCGCCGTACATCGATCCGGTGAGGCACAGGTTGTGGACGAATCCCTGCGCGGTCGGGTGGCGGTGCTGCGGCGCGAACCACGCGAACCAGTTGGTGGGCGCCATGAAAGTGAACGGAGCCTCGACCACGGGTTCGTCGCCGGGGAAATCGCTGTAGAACCCGGGAAGTGCCAGCGGCTTCAACTGGTTCGCGAGGACGTTGTGCTCGAAGCGGTAGTCGAGGTGATAGACCATGTGCCCGAACCACTGCGGATTGCGCAATACGAGCGGGAACGTCGGGACCGCGGCGAGGTAGGTGACGGCCACCGCGGCGACCATCGCCATCGATCCGGGCAGCTCGCGCAACCGTCCCAATCCGCGCAAGGCGAAGTCGAGGCCGATGGCCGTCCAGAACAGCACGATCACCTGCGCCGGAATCACGTAGCGGCCGAACGTGTGCCCGAAGATCGTCCAGGCGCCACGCGCCACGAGCACGACGAGGATGGGCACCACCACGACCGCGATGAGATAGAGGCCGAGCGCGCGCTGCTCGCGCACGAGAAGAGCGGCGCCCACCAGCGCGAGCACCAGTCCGATCGCGGTCACCGCGTCGGGCAGCCCCCCCAGGAAGATCGAGATCATTCGCCACAGGGTGTAGGCATCGGGCACGTGCGTGCTTCCGGCTTTCGCCGAAAGCGACGCGAAGTCCGAGATGAGCGGAGCGGCGAGCAGTGCGGCCATCGCCACGCTCACAGCCGCGCCGAGCGCGATCGTGCGCACGAGGGGCCCGCGTCCTTCGCAGCGCATGCGCGCGAGATCCTCGGCGAGGACGAAGAGCAGCGCGGCTGCGGGAAAGAGCGATACGAGCGGGTGCAGCCACGCAGCGAAGGCGACGCATGCAACGACACCCGCGGCGACCGCGAGCGTCGGCCGCGTCCGCCAGCGCCAGATGAGCGCGAGGGCCACGACCGTGAGCAGCACCGTGATCGCGTAGGGCCGCGCGAACCGCGAGTAGAAAACGAGGAACGGAGCGCCCGCGACGAATGTCGCAGTCCATATCGCCACGGACGCGCGTTGCGTCGCGCGCCAGGCGAGCAACCCGGCGACCGGAACGGTTACAATGCCCGCCAGCACCTGCGGCAAGCGGAAGTTCACTTCGTCGAGCCCGATCGTGTCGACGATTGCCTTGTAAAAAAGGGTCAACGGGATCGAATGGTCCGCGTGGCCGAAAGATGCGAAGACCTGTGCATAGGTCGCGCCGAGCAGCTTGTGGATGGCGTGCCACTCGTCGTCGATGACGATCTGGGTGGGAAGATTCCAGGTGCGCAGGAAGGCCGCCACGGCGGTGAGCAACAAGAGGACAACAACCAGGCGCGGGGCCATTGCTCCGGCGCCCGGGCTCGAATCCGGCGACTGACCTTGCATCCCGCCCAAACCGAAATCCCTCCGAAAGCTTCCCTGGTGAGCCACGCGCGCTCGGTGATCTGGTACGTGATCGCCGGCGGCCTCGCGACGGCCTCGCACTATGCCACAACGATCTTCGCCGTCGAAGTCGTGAAGGTCTGGCCGGTCGCCGCATCGATGATGGGCTTCGCGGTGGGCGCGGTCGTGAAGTACGTCATGAACTATCGCGTCACGTTCCGCAGCTCCTCGCCGCATCGCGAGGCCCTGCCGCGCTTCGCGCTCTACCTCGCGGTGCTCTTCGTGCTCAACGCGATCGTGTTCTACCTGCTCAACGAGAGGGCAGGCTGGCACTACCTGCTTGCCCAGCTCTCCTCGACGATCCTGCTGATCCCGCCCGGCTACGTGATGGGCCGCTTCTGGGTGTTCCCGCGATGAGGCCGCAACCATGCTGAACGGCAAGCGTGTCGCGATCGTGATGCCGGCGTACCGCGCCGAACGCACGCTGCGCCAAACCGTGGAGGCGATCCCGCGCGAGGTCGCCGACGACCTCATCCTCGTCGACGACGCATCGCCCGACAACACCGCCGAAGTCGCCCGATCCCTCGGCCTGCACACGGTGATCCACGAGGCGAACCGCGGCTATGGCGGAAACCAGAAGACCTGCTACCGCGAGGCAATCGCGCGCGGCGCCGACATCGTCGTGATGCTCCACCCCGACTACCAGTACGAGCCGCGCCTCGCGACCGCGATGGCCTCGATGATTGCCTCGGGCGTCTACGACGTGGTCCTGGGTTCGCGCATCCTCGGCGGCACCGCGCTTCGCGGCGGCATGCCCGCGTGGAAGTACGTCGCCAACCGCCTGCTCACGGCCATCGAGAACCTCGCGCTCGGCTCGAAGCTCTCGGAGTTCCACACGGGCTACCGCGCGTATTCGCGCGAAGCCCTGCTCAAGTTGCCGCTGCTCGCCAATTCCGAGGACTTCGTCTTCGACAACCAGGTGATCGCGCAGTCGGTCGCGCTGGGCCTGCGCATCGGCGAGATCTCCTGCCCCACGTCGTACCACGACGACGCGAGCTCGATCAGTTTCCGCCGCTCGGTGAAGTACGGTTTCGGGGTGCTAGGCACCTCCGCGACGTTCCTCGCATGGCGGCTGGGCCTTGCGAAGCCGCGCATCTTCGATGATCGCGAGGAGCACCGGCTGAAATGAAAAGCGGGGGCTGAAATGAAAAGCGGACCCCAGGGGGCCCGCTTTGAGTACAACCGAGGCAATGCCGCTCAGCCCTCGTGGAAATCCACCCGTTCGCGAAGTTCCTTGCCCGCCTTGAAGTGCGGCACGTACTTGCGCGGTACCTGCACCTTCTCGCCGGTCTTGGGATTGCGCCCGACGCGCGGCGGCCTGTAGTTCAGGCCGAAGCTGCCGAACCCGCGAATCTCGATCCGGTTTCCCGAAGCGAGAGTGTGTGCCATGGCGTCGAGCATCGTCTTCACGGCCAGCTCGGCGTCCTTCGGTGCCAGCTGGCCATGACGCGCGCTCAGCAGCTCAATGAGCTGTGATTTGGTCATCGCCCGGGTTTCTCCCCTGGTAGTAATGGCCTTATTCCTTGTCCTTGCCCGTGAGCTTCGCCTTCAGCAGCGCGCCCAGGTTGGTTGTCCCCGACGATGCGGAGTTGGATTCGGAGGCATGCTTCTGGATCGCGGCGGCCTCTTCCTGGGCATCCTTCGCCTTGATCGACAACTGGATCGAACGGTTCTTGCGGTCCACGTTCACGATGACGGCCTCGACTTCCTGGCCTTCACGCAGGTGCGTGCGGACGTCTTCCACGCGATCGCGGGCGATCTCGGAAGCGCGCAGGTAGCCCTCGACTTCGCCGTCGAGCGTGATCACCGCGCCCTTCGATTCGATCGACTTCACGACACCGCGCACGATCGCGCCCTTGTCGTGACCGGTCACGTAGTTGCCGAACGGGTCGCCTTCGAGCTGCTTGATGCCGAGCGAAATGCGCTCGCGCTCGACGTCGATCGACAGGACCACGGTCTCGACTTCGTCGCCCTTCTTCAGGTTCTTCACGGCTTCTTCGCCGGTCGCCTGCCAGGAGAGGTCGGAAAGGTGCACGAGGCCGTCGATGTTGCCCGGCAGGCCGATGAACACGCCGAAGTCCGTGATGGACTTGATCGTGCCGCGGACCTTGTCGCCCTTCTTGTGGTTCATCGCGAACTCTTCCCAGGGATTCGGCATGCACTGCTTCATGCCCAGGGAGATGCGGCGGCGGTCTTCGTCGATCTCGAGGATCATGACCTCGACTTCGTCGCCGAGCGACACGACCTTGGCGGGATGGACGTTCTTGTTGGTCCAGTCCATCTCCGAGACGTGCACCAGGCCTTCGATGCCGGACTCGATCTCGACGAACGCGCCGTAGTCGGTGATGTTGGTGACCTTGCCGAAGAGGCGCGTGCCGTGCGGGTAGCGGCGGGAGATGCCGATCCACGGATCTTCACCCAGCTGCTTGAGACCCAGCGAGACGCGGTTCTTCTCGGCGTCGAACTTGAGGATCTTCGCGGTGACTTCGTCGCCCACCGACAGGACTTCCGTCGGGTGCTTGACGCGGCGCCATGCGAGGTCGGTGATGTGGAGCAGGCCGTCGATGCCACCGAGGTCCACGAACGCGCCGTAGTCGGTGATGTTCTTGACCACACCCTTCACGACCGCGCCTTCCTTCAGCGTCTCGAGCAGCTGCTGGCGCTCGACACCGGCGGTTTCTTCCATCACGGCGCGACGCGACACGACCACGTTGTTCCTCTTGCGGTCGAGCTTGATGACCTTGAACTCGAGTTCCTTGTTTTCGAAGTGCGACGTGTCCTTCACGGGGCGCAGGTCGACGAGCGAGCCCGGGAGGAACGCGCGGATGCCGTTCACCATGACGGTGAGGCCGCCCTTCACCTTGCCCGAGACCATGCCCTTGATGATCGTGCCGTTGTTCAGCGCGTCGTCGAGGCTGGTCCACGCGGCGAGCTTCTTGGCCTTGTCGCGCGAGAGCTTGGTGGCGCCGAAGCCGTCTTCGAGGGCTTCGATCGCGACGGAAACGAAATCGCCGACCTTGACTTCGAGTTCGCCACGGTCGTTCTTGAATTCTTCAGTGGAGATCGCGCTCTCGGACTTGAGGCCCGCGTTCACGATCACGACGTTCGGGTCGACGTTGACCACTTCTGCGGTGATCACTTCGCCGATGCGCATTTCCTGGCGCGTCAGGCTCTCCTCGAAAAGGGCTGCGAAGCTTTCGGGAGCGGGAGGGGGGGTGGTTGTTTGAGCCAGCATTGGAAGGAAACCTGCACTTTCGGTTGCACGGGACGAAACCCGCGAATTGATCTTCGCCAGGAAGTGGCGCTTTGCGCCTAACCCCCTGACACCTTTGGGCTTTTGCCCTTGACGCAACTGCTATTGCACTACGGTTCGCTTCGCTCCCGCCACCAGCCGAGGATCGTTGCCACGGCCGCATCGGCCGTCATCCCCGAGGTATCGAGAAAAAGCGCGTCGGAATAATGCCTTAGCGGAGCCACGGGGCGTGTTGCATCACGCTCGTCGCGGCGCCGCAGGTCCTCCACGACGTCCGGCATTTTTGCATACATTCCCTTTTCCATCAACTGCTTATGGCGCCGCTCGGCCCGTACGGGGAGTGCGGCGGTCAGGAACACTTTCAGGCGGGCCTCCGGAAACACGACCGAGCCCATGTCGCGGCCGTCGGCAACCAGCCCCGGAAGCCTCCTGAAACCCCTCTGGCGGGTCAGGAGCACGGTGCGCACCCGGGGGTAGGCCGCTACCTTCGACGCGGCAATCCCGGTCGCCTCGGAGCGCAGGTCCTCGCTGGCGTCGATCCCGTCGAGCCAGGCCTTGCCGTCGCGGAATTCGATCGTCATCGCGGCGCAAGTCTCGGCGAGGCGGCCTTCATCGTCGAGGGACAGGCCGGCGCGGGCGGCGGCGACCGCCACAAGCCGGTAGAGGGCGCCGCTGTCGAGGTAATGCCAGCCGAGCTCGCGAGCGACCCGCTCGGCCACCGTCCCCTTGCCAGAGGCCGAGGGCCCGTCGATCGCGATGACCGGAACCGGGGCCTCGCTCACGACACAAGCTTCGCGAACTGCGCGAAGTAATCCGGGAAGGTCTTCGCGACGCAGCCCGGATCGTTGATCACCACCGGCACCGGCCCGAAGGAGGCCAGCGAGAAGCACATCGCCATGCGGTGATCGTCATACGTATCGACGCTCACGGGCGCGGGCGTGGCGCTGCGCGGCGCGAGGAATCCGGGGGGCGGCGTAACAGCGATGAAGTCGGCGCCCTCCTCCACGGTCGCGCCGAACTTGCGCAGCTCCGCGGCCATCGCGGCGATGCGGTCGGTCTCCTTCACACGCCAGCTCGCGATGTTGCGCAGGCGGCACGGGCCCGTCGCGAACAAGGCGAGCACCGCCGCGGTCATGGCCGCGTCGGGAATGAGGTTCATGTCGAGGTCGAACGGCGCGAGCGGAAGGCTGCCTGCGGCTTCCATCGCATGCGCGCCCGTCGTCACGCGGCCGCCCATGGCGCGCAGCACGTCGGCAAAGTGCACATCGCCCTGGCGGCTGGTCGAACCGACGCCTTCCACGCGCAGGGGCCCGCCGCCCAGCACGCCGGCGGCGAGAAAGTAGGACGCCGAGGACGCGTCGCCTTCGACGTCGACGACGCCGGGTGAGGCGTACGACGAACCGGGCGCGATCGTGAAGGCACGCCACCCTTCGCGGCCCACGGTGACGCCGAACTGTTCGATGAGGCCGAGCGTGAGCTCGACATAGGGCTTGGAGATCAATTCGCCTTCGACTTCGATGCGCACGCCCGCCCCGCTCCACGGGAACGCGAGCAACAAGGCGGAGAGGAACTGGCTCGAGACATCGCCGCGAACGCGCACCACGCTCGATTCACGCGGCGAGCGCGCGTCGATCACGAGCGGAGGAAAGCCATCGTGACCCCGGTAATCGATGTTCGCGCCGGCCTGCCGCAGCGCGGTGACGAGATCGCCGATGGGCCGCTCGTGCATCCGCGGAACACCGGACAACTCGTAGCGGCCGTCGGCAAGTGCGAGTGCGGCGGTGAGCGGGCGGAACGCCGTGCCTGCGTTGCCGAGGAAAAGCTTCGCCGCTTTCACGGGGAACCCCTTCGCGCCGCCGATCCCGGTGATGCGATAGTGGCCTTCGTGCGATTCCACGCCCACGCCGAGCGCGCGCAACGCTTCGAGCATCACCCGCGTGTCGTCGGCTTGCAGAAGGGATCGGACTTCGGTGGTGCCGCGGGCGAGCGCAGCCAGGAGCAGCGTGCGGTTCGAGATGCTCTTCGAACCGGGAAGGCGCATCGTTCCGGCCGCCCGCCGGACCGCGGGGAGCGCAATGGCCGCCGTGCTCATTCCGAGGACGGGCTGCGCTTGCTGCCCGAGAGCCAGGCGTGGCGCGCGCTCCGCGCTTCGCGCATCAGGCGTTCGAGCGCGGGGCCGTCGCCCTTGTCGATCAGTTCGCGAAACACCGCGAGGCGCCCTTCATAGCGCTCGAGCTCGGCGAGCAAGGCATCGCGGTTCTGCAACGCGATGTCGCGCCACATCTCGGGCGAGCTGCCGGCGATGCGCGTGAAATCGCGGAAGCCGCCGGCGGCGAAGCTGAAAAGCTCGGAAGCATTATCGCGGCTGCCGAGCTCCGACACGAGCGCGAACGCGAGCAGGTGCGGCAGGTGGCTCACCGAAGCGAAGATCTCGTCGTGCTGCCGCGCGGTTGTCAGCGCAACGCGCGCGCCCACCGCTTCCCAGCACGTGCGCGCAAGGTCGACGGCATCGGCGTCCGTCTCTTCGCAAGGCGTGAGGACCACGCGCGCGCCGCGGAAGAGCTCCACCGTCGCCGATTCGACGCCGCTCGTTTCACGGCCCGCGATCGGATGCCCGGGCACGAAGCGCGGGAAGCGATCGCGCATTTCCTCGCGCGCCCGGCGGACGACTTCTTCCTTGGTGCTTCCCGCATCGGTGATCACCGCGGTGGGATCGATCGCCAGCGCGACATCGTGCAGGACGGTGGGAATCTGGCGCACGGGCACGGAAATGAAAACCAGGTCGGCGCCGCGCGCCGCGTCGGCCGCCGACTCGGCTGCCGTGTCGATCACGCCGAGCGCGGTCGCGCGTTCGAGGGCGGCGGCATCGCGGTCGGCCCCGACGATCGTCGCCACGCCGCCGGCGCGCCTGAGCGCGAGCGCGAACGAGCCGCCGATGAGGCCGACGCCGACGACCGCTACCGTCTTCAGGCGACGCATGGTCCGGGGATCAGGGAGCGGCGAGCGCCGCTTCCAGGCTGGCGAGGAACCGCGCGTTCTGCTCGGCAGTGCCGACCGTCACGCGCAGGTGCTCGGGCATGCCGTAGCCCGCGAGCGGTCGCACGATGACGCCGGCGGCCAGGAGCCGCTCGTAGATCTTCGCGGCCGCGCCCACGCGGATGGTGATGAAATTGGTACGCGACGGAATCACCTCGAGACCCAGGCGCGCCACACCGGCTCCGATCTGCACGAGGCCCGCGGCATTCACGCTGCGGCTCTTCTCGATGAAATCGAAGTCCTCCAGCGCGGCGCAGGCGGCGACCATCGCGAGCTGGTTCACGTTGAACGGTTGCCGGACGCGGTTCATGAGCTCCGCGACTTCCGGATGCGCGATGGCGAACCCGACGCGCAACCCCGCGAGGCCATAAGCCTTCGACAACGTGCGCGAGACGATGAGGTTCGGAAAACGCGCGATCCATTCGAGCGCGGGCGAGCGCAGTTCGGGCGGCAGGTACTCGCCGTAGGCCTCGTCGAGCACCACGAGCACGCGCGGGGACACGCGCTCGAGCAGCGAGCGCAGGTCGTTCCAGGGCGTGAACGTCCCCGTCGGATTGTTGGGGTTCGCCACGAAGAGCATCTTCGTATCGGGACGCACGGCAGCGACGAGCGCATCGATGTCGGTCTCGAAGCCGCGCGTGGGCACCTCGATCGAGCGTGCGCCGATCGCCTGCGTGACCAGCGGGTAGACCATGAATGCGTGGCGCGCGAACACGACCGAATCGTCGCGCGTGAGGAACGAGCGCGCGGAAAGCTCCAGCACGTCGTTCGAGCCGTTGCCCAGCACCAGGTTCTCGGGCTTCACGCCGAAGACCCGCGAGATCACGGCCTTGAGGTCGAAGCCGGCACCGTCGGGATAGTAGGCGAGCGTCTCGAGCGCGCCTCGCAGCGCGGCGATCGCCTTGGGCGAGGAGCCGAGCGGGTTCTCGTTCGAGGCCATCTTGAGGATGTCGGCCTCCTTCAACCCCAGCTCGCGGGCCGTCTCCGAAATGGGCTTGCCCGGAACATAGGGCGAGATCCCGCGCACGTTGGCCGGCGCGAGGTCCTTCATCGACATGGGTGGCGTTCCTTCCATCTACAGGACGGCCGCCGGGTACGAGCCCAGCACCTTCATGTAGCCGGCAATGCGTTGGACTTCCTCGAGCGCGGCGGCCACGTTCGCGTCGGTGCGATGACCTTCGATGTCGACGAAGAAGAGGTAATCCCACAGCGCGACCCGCGAGGGACGCGACTCGAATTTGGTCATCGAGACACCGCGCGTGGCAAAAGGCGTGAGCATTTCGTACACGGCGCC
Source organism: Usitatibacter palustris (assembly GCF_013003985.1). Lineage (GTDB taxonomy): Bacteria > Pseudomonadota > Gammaproteobacteria > Burkholderiales > Usitatibacteraceae > Usitatibacter > Usitatibacter palustris. The sequence goes on from NZ_CP053073.1 coordinate 2,457,456, forward strand.
GGCGCGGTTGCGCGCCGAGAGCACGAGCGAGGTCTTGTCGCGACCGCACGGCGTGGGCTCGTAGTCGCCGAGAATGAGGAAGCGCGTCGTGTTGTTGGGCTCGTCCTCGATGTTCGAGGCGAGGATCGTGTGGCCGTAGTGCTCGGCGGCCATGTCCCCTGCCACCGCGGCGGCGTTCACTTCGTCGGCGGCGCGGCGCGCGGCCTCCGCATTGCTCGACACCGCGATGCGCTCGGCATCGGGAATGTTCGTGTTCAGCCACTCGTGGCACTGCGCCAGCGATTGGCTGTGGGAGAACACGCGGCGCACGCTCGCGAAGTCCTTCGCCGACTTGGACATGAGGTGATGGTGGATCCGCAGGACCACCTCGCCGCAGACTTTCATCGGCGTATTGGGCATGAGGTCGAGCGAGCGGCCCACCGCCCCTTCCGTGGAATTTTCCACGGGCACGATGCCGAAATCGGCGGCGCGCGCTTCGACTTCGCGGAATACTTCGTCGATCGATGGCGCGGCAACGGCGTCCGCCGCCAGTCCAAAGTGCTTCTTCGCCGCGGCCTCGCTGAACGTGCCCTTGGGACCGAGGTACGCGACCGAGATCGGCCGCTCGAGCGCGAGGCAGGCCGACATGATTTCGCGGAAGAGGTACGCCACCGTCTCGTCGGCGAGCGGGCCCGCGTTCGCACCCTTGATTCGCGTAAGCACCTTGGCTTCGCGCTCGGGCCGGTAGGCGTGGCCCACCTTGAGCGTGCCGATGGTGCGCGCGAGTTTCGCGCGCTCGTTCAATGCCGCGAGGATGCGATCGTCGATCGCATCGATGGATTCGCGCAGTCGGTCGAGTTCGCTGCTCATGAGCCAATAAGCGGAATGGGCCGGATCGAGAGGACGCCGTTGATGCGGGCGATGCGCTGCACCACTTCGGCGGAGGCTGCGCTGTCGAGATCGACCAGCGTGTACGCCATCTCACCCTTCGACTTGTTGACCATGTTGTGGATGTTGAGGCCGGCTTGAGCCATCGTAGTCGAAATCTGTCCGAGCATGTTGGGCACGTTCGCGTTCGCGATCGCGATGCGATGCGGCGATTCGCGCGCCATCTCCACCGCCGGGAAGTTCACCGCGTTGGCGATCGTGCCGTGCTCGAGGAACGCGCGCAATTGCTCGGCCACCATCACCGCGCAGTTTTCCTCGGCCTCCTCCGTGGAGGCACCCAGGTGCGGAAAGGTGACGACGCCCGGATGGCCCTGCAGCGCAGGGCTCGGGAAATCGCACACGTAGCCGCGCATCCGCTTTTCCGCGAGCGACTCGAGCACCGCGGCCTCGTCGACCACGGCATCGCGCGAGAAGTTGAGGAGCACGAGACCCTTGCGCGCTCCGGCGAGCCGCGCCGCGTCGACGAGGTGGCGCGTCTTCGCGTTGAGCGGCACGTGCAGCGTGAGGAAATCGGAGGACTTGAAGACTTCCTCGATGGAGGCGGCGCGGCGCACCGACGCCGGCAGTCGCCAGGCGTTGTCCACGGTGATCTCGGGGTCGTACCCCACGACCTTCATGCCCATGCGGATCGCCGTGTCGGCCACGAGCCCGCCGATGGCGCCCAGGCCGATCACGCCGAGCGTGCGGCCCGGCAGCTCGAATCCCGCGAACTGTTTCTTGCCGTCCTCGACGCGCTTGTCGAAGTCGTCGCCGGGCGCGAGCGATTGCGCGAAGCCCGCGGCCGGAACGAGGTTGCGCGCCGCAAGAAGCATCGCGGCGAGCACGAGTTCCTTCACGGCATTGGCGTTTGCGCCGGGCGCGTTGAAGACCGGAATGCCGCGCCGGGTCATCTCCTCGACCGGAATGTTGTTGACGCCCGCACCGGCGCGGCCAATGGCCTTCACGCTGGCCGGAATTTCCGCGAGCTGCAGCGAATGGGAGCGAAGCAGGATCGCGTCGGGGTCGGCCAGCGCCTTGCCGATGGCGAAGTGCGAGGCCGACAGGCGCTCGAGGCCCCGCGCGGAAATGGCGTTGTAGGTCGCGACGCGATAGGCGGCCGCCGCCGCCTCAGGCATGGGCGCGCGCGAACTCTTGCATGAACGCGACCAGCGCCTCGACGCCCTCGACCGGCATCGCGTTGTAGATCGAGGCGCGCATGCCGCCGACCGAGCGATGGCCCTTGAGCTGCGAGAGCCCGCGCGCCTCGGCGAGCTCGAGGAATTTCGCGTCGTGCTTGTCGTCGCGCAGGCGGAACGGCACGTTCATCAGCGAGCGGTCCTCGCGATCGACCGGATTGGAATAGAAGTCCTGGCCGTCGAGGTAGTCGTAGAGAAGCGCGGCCTTGTGCGCGTTCACCTTCGCGATCCCTTCGAGCCCGCCGCGCGCGAGCAGCCAGTCAAAGGTGAGCCCCGCGAGGTACACGGAGAATGTCGGCGGCGTGTTGAGCATCGAGTCCGCATCGGACTGGAGCTTGTAGTTCATGACGTTCGGCGTGCCGGCCACGACCTCGCCCAGCAGGTCGGCCCGCGCGATCACCAGCACGAGGCCCGCGGGACCGATGTTCTTCTGCGCACCGGCATAGATGAGGCCGTACTTCGACACGTCGAGCGGCTTCGAAAGGATGTGCGAGGACATGTCGGCCACGAGCGGAACGTCGCCCGTCTCCGGCGTCCAATGGAACTCGACACCGCCGATCGTTTCATTGGAACAGTAGTGGACGTAAGCCGCGTCCTTCGAAAGCTTCCACGTCGATTGCTTCGGCGCGTAGGTGAAGTTACGGTCCTCGCTCGAAGCCGCGACGTTCACTTCGCAGAACTTCTTCGCTTCCGAGATGGCCTTCTTCGACCATTCGCCGGTGTTCACGTAGTCGGCCTTCTTCTTGCCGCGCAGGAGATTCATCGGCACGCCGGCGAACTGCAGCGTCGCTCCACCCTGCAGGAAGAGCACCTCGTGGGTGGCCGGAACGGCAAGGAGCTTGCGCAGCTTCGCCTCGGCTTGCGCGGCGATCGCCACGAACTCGGTGCCGCGGTGGCTCATCTCCATCACGGAGAGGCCAGCCTGGTGCCAGTTCACGAGCTCGGCTTGCGCCCGCTCGAGCACCTCCACCGGCATCGTCGCCGGTCCAGCGCCGAAGTTGTAGATGCGCTGCGCGCCGCTAGGCCGGTCCATGGCCGTTCCCGTTCCCGTTGCCATTCTCTTCCTCGTCCCGGTCCATGATGTTCTGCAGGCCCGAGAGCTTCTCGCCATCGCCCAGGTTGATGAGCGTGACGCCCTGGGTCGAGCGGCCCATCTCGCGGATCTCCTTCACGCGCGTACGGATCAGCACGCCGCCCGAAGTGATGAGCATGATCTCGTCGTCGGTGGACACGAGCGTGGCGGCAACCACCTTGCCGTTCCTCTCGGAAGTCTGGATCGCGATCATTCCCTGTGTGCCGCGGCCATGGCGCGTGTATTCGGCGATCGGCGTGCGCTTGCCGAAGCCGTTCTCGGTCGCCGTGAGCACGCTCTGCTGCTCGTTCTCGGCCACCAGCATCGCGATCACCTTGCCACCCTTGGAGAGGTTCATGCCGCGAACGCCGCGGGCACCCCGGCCCATCGGGCGGACGTCGTTCTCGTCGAAGCGCACGGCCTTGCCCTCGTCGTTGAAGAGCATCACGTCGTGCTTGCCGTCGGTGAGCGCGACGCCGATGAGGCAATCGCCCTCATCGAGGTCGACCGCGATGATTCCCGAGGGACGCGGACGCGAGTACTCGGAGAGCGTGGTCTTCTTCACGACACCTTCTTGCGTGGCGAAGAATACATAGCGGTCCTCGACGAACTCCTTCACCGGGAGGATCGCGTTGATGCGCTCGTCCTCGTCCATCTTGAGCAGGTTCACGATCGGCTTGCCGCGGCTCGTGCGGCTGCCCTGCGGCACTTCGTAGACCTTGATCCAGTAGACCTTGCCCTTGTTGGAGAAGCACAGCACGTAGTCGTGCGTGTTCGCCATGAAGAGCTTCTCGATGAAGTCGTCTTCCTTCGTGGTCGCCGCCTGCTTGCCGCGGCCGCCGCGCTTCTGCGCGCGGTATTCATCGAGCGGCTGGCTCTTCACGTAGCCGGCGTGCGAAAGCGTCACCACGACGTCTTCGGATGCGATGAGGTCCTCGATCTTGATGTCCAGGCCGCTCACCACGATTTCGCTGCGGCGCTTGTCGCCGAACTCGCGCTTCACCTCGGCGAGCTCGTCACCGATGATCTGCGAGACGCGCTCGGGCTTGGCGAGGATGTCGAGGAGGTCCTCGATCGTCGCGATGACTTCGCGATACTCGGACAGGAGCTTGTCCTGCTCGAGGCCCGTGAGGCGCTGCAGCTGCATCTCGAGGATCTTCTGGGCCTGCGGCTCCGAGAGGCGGTAACCCTTCTCGGTCGCGCCGAATTCGCGCGGCAGGCTTTCGGGCCGGTATTGGTCGGCGGAAGCGCGCGCGAGCATCTCCTTCACGAGCGACGACTGCCAGAGCTTCGCGACCAGTTGTTCCTTGGCAACCGCGGGCGTGGGCGCCGCCTTGATGAGGGCGATCACCTCGTCCACGTTCGACAACGCGACGGCAAGGCCTTCGAGCACGTGGCCGCGATCGCGGGCCTTGCGCAGGTTGAAGACCGTGCGGCGCGTGACGACTTCGCGCCGATGGCGCAGGAACGCATCGAGGAACTGCTTGAGGTTCAGCAGCTTCGGCTGGCCGTCGACGAGCGCGACCATGTTCATGCCGAAGGTTTCCTGCAGCTGCGTGAGCTTGTAGAGGTTGTTGAGCACGATCTCGGCGACTTCGCCGCGCTTCAACTCGATCACCGCGCGCATGCCCGACTTGTCGGATTCATCGCGCAGGTCCGAGATGCCCTCGAGCCGCTTCTCGCGCACCAGCTCGCCGATCTTGATGAGCAGCTGCGCCTTGTTCACCTGGTACGGGAGCTCGTCGATGATGATCGCCTGCCGCCCGCCCTTGTCCATGTCCTCGATGTGGGTGCGCGCGCGCATGACCACGCGCCCGCGTCCCGTGCGGTAGCCCTGCTTCACTTCGTCGAGGCCATAGATGATGCCGGCGGTCGGGAAGTCGGGCGATTGCACGATCTTGATGAGCTCCTCGATGTCGATCGACGGATCCTTCAGGGTCGCGAGGCACGCGTCGATCACTTCACCCAGGTTGTGCGGCGGGATGTTGGTGGCCATGCCGACCGCGATGCCCGACGAGCCGTTCACGAGCAGGTTCGGGAACCTCGCGGGGAGGACCGACGGCTCCATCTCCTTGCCGTCGTAGTTGGGCACGAAATCGACCGTCTCGAGGTCGATGTCGGCGAGCAACTCCGAGGAAATCTTCTGGAGGCGGCACTCCGTGTACCGGTAGGCCGCGGCCGAATCGCCGTCGATCGAGCCGAAGTTGCCCTGGCCATCGACCAGCATGTAGCGCATGGAGAATTCCTGCGCCATGCGCACGAGCGATTCGTAGGTCGCCGAGTCGCCGTGGGGGTGGTACTTGCCGAGCACGTCACCGACAACCCGGGCGCACTTCACGTAGGGCCGGTTGTGGACGTTATTGGCCTCCTGCATCGCAAAGAGGATTCGGCGGTGGACGGGCTTGAGGCCGTCGCGGACATCAGGAAGGGCGCGGCCGACGATGACGCTCATCGCGTAGTCCAGGTAGGACCGGCGCATCTCCTGCTCGAGGCTGATGGGGTGGGTTTCTTTGGCGAACTGTTCCATGTGTGCTGGGTGCCCCTCGGACCCGACGGGGCCGCTAAGTACTTGTTATAAAGGCGCTTTTTGACGGCGGCGAAAGGAAAATCCTACCACAGTCAGGGGGGCTTTTCCAAACCCCGCGTGCTGACAGGGAGTGTGGCGAAAATGCAACTAACCGGGGGTAAGGTGTTGCGGAAAACACAGCCTTTGGTTGTCGAATCAAGAGCCCTTTGTGTATGATGTTGCGAGCAGTTTTAGGAACGGTCGACAGAAAAAGCACAGCGCCAAACAATCACCTACATCCTCTTGGGAGTTCCCATATGAAGATTTTCTCGCTCGGAAAGCTGATCGCCGGTTCCGCCGTCATGGCGATTGCCGCCGGCTCGGCTTTCGCTGGCGTCACGCCGAATGCAACGGATTCCTCCGGCGCCCCGGTAAGGGACGCTTCCGGCAATTGCATCCAATCCTCCGGTATCAGCCACCCGGATTGCATGCCGAAGGCCGCACCGGCCCCGGCTGCTCCCGCAAGCCCGGCCTCTCCGGCGTCACCCGCAGCTCCGGCGGCTCCGGCTCCGGCGGCGAAGCCTGCCCCGGCCTCGGTTCGCCAGGCTGTCGTCATCCAGGCTGACGCCCTGTTCGACTTCGACAAGGCGGTCCTGCGTCCGGATGGCAAGAAGAACATCGATGACGCGCTCGCGAAGCTCCGCGGCGTGGACCTCGAAATGGTCATCGCCACGGGCCACACGGACTCGGTCGGCAGCGATGCGTACAACCAGAAGCTCTCCGAGCGCCGCGCTGCTGCGGTGAAGGATTACCTCGTGAGCAAGGGCATCGCCAGCGCGAAGGTCACGACGATCGGCAAGGGCGAGTCCCAGCCTGTCGCGACCAACAAGACCGGCGAAGGTCGCCAGAAGAACCGTCGCGTGGACATCGAGTTCAAGGGTGTTCGCCAGTAAGAGTCACTAGCCCGGCAGAAAACCCCGCTTCGGCGGGGTTTTTTGTTCGTGCTTCCTGCACGGGAAACTAATGCAGAACGTCGACACGCTGATCGTCGCCGCCCAGGTCCTGCCGATCGAACCGGAAGGGGTGGTCCTCACCGACCATGCCGTCGCGATCTCCGGCGGGAAGATCGTCGCGCTCGCGCCCGCGGCGCAGGCACTGGCGACGTACTCGGCGAAGTCGGTCGTGCGCCTGGATCGGCACGTGCTGATGCCCGGACTCGTGAACCTGCATTGCCACGCGGCGATGACGCTCATGCGCGGGCTCGCCGACGACCTGCCGCTGATGGCGTGGCTGCAGGATCGCGTCTGGCCGGTTGAGGGCAAGCACGTCGGCGACGACTTCGTGCACGACGGCAGCCTTATCGCGGCCGCGGAAATGCTGCGCGGCGGCATCACGTGCGTGAACGACATGTATTTCTTCCCTGGGGCCACCGCGCGCGCGATGTTGCGCGCTGGAATGCGCGCGACCCTGGGGATCATCGCGATCGAGTTCCCGAGCGCCTATGCAGCCGATGCGGCGGGCTATCTCGCCAAGGGCCTCGCGACCCGCGAAGCGTATCTCGGAGAGTCCACCCTCTCCTTCTGCCTCGCGCCGCATGCGCCCTACACCGTGGGCGACGAGACGCTGCGCAAGATCGCAACCCTCGCCGAGGAGCTCGACGTGCCTATCCACATGCACGTGCACGAGACCCGCGACGAGATCGCCCAGGAAGTCGAGCGGCACAAGGTCCGGCCGCTCTGGCGGCTGCGCGGGCTCGGCCTTGTGAGCCCGCGCTTGATCGCGGTGCACGCGGTCCACCTCGATGATTCCGAGCTGGACCTCCTCGCTCGCGAAGGCGCGAGCGTGGCCCACTGCCCGGCATCGAACCTCAAGCTGGCGAGCGGCATCGCTCCCGTTGCCGCCATGCTCGCGCGCGGCATCAACGTGGGCGTCGGCACGGACGGCGCCGCGAGCAACAACCGGCTCGACCTGTTTTCCGAGATGCGCCTTGCCTCGCTCCTCGCCAAGGGCGCCTCGGGCGAAGCACGCGTGCTCGATGCCCATGCAACGCTTCGCATGGCCACGTTGGGCGGCGCCCGCGCACTGGGCCTCGACAACGCCATCGGCTCGCTCCTCCCCGGCAAGTGGGCCGATCTCACCGCCGTGGAACTTTCGTCGCTGGAAACCCTCCCTTGTTTCGATGCGGCCTCGCATATCGCATATGTCGCAGGACGCGAGCATGTCTCGCACGTCTGGGTCGGCGGCGAAGCGCGCGTGACCGAAGGCGAGCTGATCGGCATCGACGTCGCCACGCTGAAGGAAAAGGCCCTCTGGTGGAAACAACGCATCGTCCAGGCATGAGCACCGGCGCCAACGTCGATCCCGGCGAGCTGGCGAAATTCAGCGCGCTCGCCCATCGCTGGTGGGACCCCACGAGCGAATTCCGGCCGCTGCACGAAATCAACCCGCTGCGCCTGGGCCACATCGAAACTCTCGTCGGCGGGCTCGCCGGCAAGCGCGTGCTCGATGTCGGTTGCGGCGGCGGAATCCTCAGCGAAGCGATGGCCGTGCGCGGAGCGCGCGTCACGGGCATCGATCTCGCCGAGAAGCCGCTGAAGGTCGCCATGCTCCACCGCCTGGAGACGGGGGTGGAAGTCGACTATCGACTCGTCCCCGCCGAACAGATCGCCGATGAGATGCCCGCGGCGTTCGACGTCGTCACGTGCATGGAGATGCTCGAGCACGTGCCGGATCCGGCCAGCATCGTTCGCGCCTGCGCGCGCGCCGTGAAGCCCGGTGGCTGGGTCTTCTTCGCGACGATCAATCGCAACCCCAAGTCGTTCCTCTTCGCGATCGTCGGCGCCGAGTACGTGCTGGGCCTCCTGCCCAGGGGCACGCACGAGTACGCGAAGTTCATCACGCCCTCCGAGCTTGCGCGCCACGGCCGTGCGGCCGGCCTCGCGCAGGCGGGCCTTGCCGGCATGACCTACAACCCGATCACGAAGGTGTATGCGATCGGCGCGGACGTCGGCGTGAACTACATCCTCGCCACGCGCCGCGATGTTTGAGGCCGTCCTCTTCGACCTCGATGGCACGCTCGCGGATACGGCGCCGGACATGGCCGCATCGCTCAACGTGCTGCTCGAGAGCAAGGGACGCGCGCCCGTCGAAGTGGAGACGGTTCGCCCGTTCGTCTCGCGCGGTGCGCGCGGGATGATCATGGCGGCTTTCGGGCTCACGCCCGAGCACCCCGATTTCCCCGCGCTGCGCGAGAAGTTCCTCGACATCTATGCCGACAACCTCGCCGTCCACACGCGGCTCTTTCCCGGCATGGACCGCCTGCTCGACCGGCTCGAGGCCGAAGGAATCGCGTGGGGCGTGGTCACCAACAAATTCGAGAAATTCTCCCGCCCGGTCATCGCGCACCTCGGCCTCGGGCTGCGCTCGCAAGTCCTGGTGAGCGGCGACACCTGCGCGCGACCCAAGCCCTTCGCCGACCCCCTGCTGCATGCCTGCGCCCACCTGGGCGTCGCCCCCATGAAATCCCTCTACGTGGGCGATGACGAACGCGACGTCCAGGCTGCGCGCGCGGCCGGCATGAAGGTGGTCGTCGCCGGCTACGGCTACCTCGGCGACGGTCCGCCCGCGATCCTCTGGGGTGCGGACGCGGTCGTCGATTCCGCGTTCGCCATCGGGCAATGGATGGGTCTCGCCGCCAACGAGGCCCACGAGGCCTAAAATGACCCTCATGAAGCGCCGTCACTTCCTGCAGGCCCTCGCGGGCGCACCGCTCGCGGCAACCCTTCCCGCGTTTGCGGCCGACACACCGCAGCGCCTGCTCGTGCTCGTTTACCTGCATGGGGGCAACGACGGCTACAACACGTGGGTTCCGTACACGGATTCGCTCTACTACCGCGTGCGCCCGAACATCGCTGTGCCACGCGACGCGGTCCTGAAGGTCACCGACAAGCAGGGCTTCCATCCCTCGATGGCGCCGCTCGTGCCCTTGCTCGAATCGCGCGAGCTGGCGGTGGTCCAGGGGATCGGCCTGCCGGGCGTCTCGCAGCAGCATTACCGCGACACGGAGATGGCATTCACCGCCTGCGATCTCGAGGAATACCGGACCGAGGGCTGGGTCACTCGTGCCCTCGCCCGTCGCGCCCTCGAGGAGTGGGCGATGGCCGATGCGGTGGCCTTCGATCTGCTCGACATCCGCGAATCCGACCCGATGGGACCAATGCGCGGCCAGCGCCAGCGCGTGGTGCAGGTCCACCATGCCCACGAGCTGCTCGCCAAGCGCCGGATCTCCGATTGCGTGATCGATGCGAACCCGCGGGGTCGCGAGCGCCTTGCTCGCGGCGGCGATACGCTCGCCACCGTCACCCTGCGCACGAGCTTTCCCACGGACCCCTTCGGGCAAGCGGTGCGCGCGGCCGTGGAGCTCGCCTCGGTCGACCGCGGGATTCCGGTGATCCACCTCGCGCTCAACGGCCTCGACGGCGACAAGCATCATTCGGTCGACTGCCACTACGACCAGCTGAAGTACCACGGCAACGCGCTACAGCGCCTTTCCGAGGGCCTCGTCGCGCTGCGCTCGGGCCTGCGCGAAATCGGGCGCTGGGACGAAACGCTGGTCGCAACGTACGACGAGTTCGGCCGCTCGCCGATGGAAAACGAGAAGCAGGGCACGCACCACGGACAGGCCACGACGCACTTTGTGATGGGCGGGCGCGTGAAAGGCGGCCTCTACGGCGAAGCGCCCCCGGTGATCCGCGTGCACGAGATCGGCGGGCCCGAGCCGGTCATCGACACCCGGCGCCTGTGGGCCACGGTCGTGGAGCGCTGGTGGAGCGCCGACGCTTCCGGCCTCTTCGCCCGCCGCTACGCCCCCCTCGACCTCCTGTCCGCCTGACCTTGCAGCCGGGTCCGCCGGACCCCATCTAGTACAATGACGCACTGAAATACCCCATTTATGGGGGCGACATGGTTTCGACGTGGGTACTGAAGCAGTTCAGGGCATGCCGAGGCGTGGTTACCTCGTAAAAACAGCCGCAAGCTACATAAACGCAAACGACGACCGCTACACTCTGGCTGCTTAATACCGGCCGGACTCTGCACCGGATTTCCATTGGTCCGGGCGGGTAAAACCGCAGCAGAGCCATACACAATGGATCGCCCTCCGCAGGGCCACTTTGCGGAGGGCTAAATCCAAGGTGGCTCGCCTTCGTCCAGCCCGCCTGCCGGCGGGACGGGGGTCAAATCAAATGGCGTGGCTACGCATGTAGAACTGGCTGTGAACGTCTTGCGGACGCGGGTTCGATTCCCGCCGCCTCCACCAATCGTGCCGGGGAGTCCAACGACTCCCCGGTTCCCTTTTCAGACGCCCGTGCCACGCAGGTCGTGGCTTACAATTTCCGTCATGGACGCTTCCTCGCCGCCCTCGGAGATCGCCGCCAGCGGGCCTGCGCCGGCGGTGGTGCGCCTCGACGCGGGCGATGCCGGTGATTTCCTCGGCCCGCTTCGCGCCGCTCTCGCCGCGCATCCGGGTGCGGACTTCGCGTGGATCGCCAAGGGCATCGCCGAACCCTTCGCCTGGTTGACGCGCCTGCAGAAGGCCGCGTACTCGATGCCGCGCATCGCCGCCGCGGTCCCGATGTGCGACCTCTCCCCGGTGACCGAACTCGTGGACGAGGCAACGCGCGCGGCGCACAAGCTCGACCCCCTCCTCCTCGATCAGACCGCGTACTGCGTGGGCGATCGCGCGTGCTACGAAATCCCGCGGCTGCATCCGGTGTGCGCGTACCTGCGCCGCGATGCGCTCGATGCGGTCGTGCCGATGTTGCCGGCCGGGCCGGCGTCGCCGCAGTCCGTGCTCGACACGCTCGTGCGCCTGTGGCGCGCGACCGGCTGGAGCCCGGTGGCTTGCGACTTTCTCTACGTCGAACGCCCGGGACACCTGAGCGCCGCACCCGGTCCCGCGACACTCGAGGAGCAGGCGTTCCTCCGGCACTCGCCATTCGCCGGCCTGCGCCGCGCCGTGAGCGATTCGATCCGGATCGGCCTGCCGCCGGTGTCGACGCCCGGCCTCGACGAGCGGCCCGTCCAGTTGCACGTCATGCATTTCTGGGGCGGCGGCCTCGAACGCTGGGTGCGCGACTTCGGCCGCGCCGATCCCATGCGCATCAACATGATCCTCGCCTCGTTCCGCATCGGCGAGGATGGCGGCCAGCGGCTGATCCTCTACTCCGACCCCTCGGCCATGGCGCCGGTCCGCGTCTGGGACATCGCGCGGCCGATCCGGTCGAGCGCCGGCACGAGCCTCGAATACCGCGCCATCCTCGAGGAGATCGTCCGCGACTTCGGCGTCGAGGCGGTGCTGGTCTCGTCGCTGATCAACCATTCGCTCGACGCGCTGACGCTCCCCGTAAAGACGGTCGTCGTCTGCCACGATTTCTACCCCGTCTGCCAAGCGATCAACCCGCGCTTCGGCAAGACCTGCGTGCGCTGCACGCTCGAGGACCTTCGCGCCTGCGCGAAGTCCAATCCGCTCAACACGTTTTTCGCCCAGCAGCAGACGCCCGAGGAATGGCACGCGATGCGCGGCCTGTTCGTCGACCATGTCATCGCCAACGGCATCGAGATGATCGTGCCGTCGCAATCGGTCGCCAACACCCTGCGCCAGCTCGATCCGCGCCTCGCGAAAGTGCCGATGCATACGATCGGTCACGGGATCGACCTCGATGCACCGAAGATCACCACCGCGCCGCGCGAGGATGCGCAGCGCCTGCGCATCGTGGTTCTCGGGCGCCTGTCGCTCCACAAGGGACTCGAGCTGATGCGCGAAGCCGCCGAGGGCCTGCGGCCGCACGCGAAGATCACGCTGCTCGGCTGCGGCCGCAATGGCGTGGAACTCGCCGAGAAGCTCGGCTGGAAGGCGATCGAAAAGTACGAGCTCGCGGACCTGCCGCGCGTGCTGCAATCGCTCAATCCGGATGCGTGCCTGCTGCCCTCGGTCGTCCCGGAGACCTTCAGCTACACCCTGAGCGAGCTGATGGCCCTGGGCGTTCCGCCGATTGCCTCGGCCGTCGGCGCGTTGAAGGAGCGCATCGTCGATGGCGAGACGGGCTTCCTGTTCGAACCGGACAAGGATTCGCTCATCGAGGCCGTCCGCGCGCTGAAGTCGCAGCCCGAACGTCTCGAGAAGGTCGCGCGCAACCTCGCCGCCCTGCCCAAGGGCCGCGGCACCGCCGACATGGTGAAGGACTATCACGCGATCATTCCGCTCAAGCCGCACCCCGTCGCGCGCTTCCGCGTGGGCTTGGGGCGCAGCACGTCGCTCACGGAACCGTACCGCCAACTCAACGAGTCGTATGCGCAGCTCACCTCCGCCTACCAGCAGCTGAGCGGCGCCTATGCGCACACGACCCAGGCCTACGAGCAGACCCGCGGTGCGTACGACAAGGCCCATGGGGAAGTCGTGCGGCTCCACGCGGTGCTGGGCCAATGGGGCCGCGAAGTCAGCGCCCTAAAAGTGCCCACGCATCCATGGCGGATCCCGCAAGCGCTCGGACTCATGCAGGACCTCGCCAAACAATTGAAAAAGCCGGAGGAATGACGATGTCGACCGTCGCAATCGCCGACACCGAAGCGGAAGCCCAGCGCTTCCCCTGGGCGGAGCAACTTTCGCCGCAACTGTTGAAGTCGCCCTGGTGGATCGGGCACATCCCGTTCGCCTACGAGCTGATCGGTCGCCTGCGGCCGGCGGTCATCGTCGAGCTCGGCACCTACAGCGGATCGTCCTTCGCGGCGTTCTGCCAGGCGGTGACCGCGTGCGGGCTGCCTTCGAGGTGCTACGGCATCGACCTCTGGCAGGGCGACGTGCACATGGGCAAGTTCGAGGACGACCTCTACCACGAGATCTCCGCGTACATGGCGCAGACCTACCCGGGCGTGGCGCAGCTCGTCCGCGAGGACTTCAACAGGGCCGTCGCGCAATTCGCCGACGGCTCCATCGACCTCCTGCACATCGACGGCACCCACACGTACGAAGCGGTGAGCAACGATTTCCACACGTGGCTTCCGAAGATGTCGGAGCGCGGCGTGATCCTCTTCCACGACGTGAACGTGACCGTCGAGAACGCGGGCAGCGCGGCGCTGAAGTTCGGCGTGCGCAAGCTCTTCGACGAGGTGAAGGGCCGCTATCCGCACCTGGAGTTCGCGCATTGCTGGGGCTTGGGCGTGCTGGTCGTCGGCCCCGCCGCACCGCCCGCGGTCCACGAGCTGGTCTCGCTCTCGGGCTCGCCCGCTTTTATCCAGTACTTCGCGGCCAAGGGCGCAGAAGTCTCGAAGCGCTTCGCCGACATGGGCGTGGCGCTGCCCGTCCATTCCCCCTACAGCGCCGACACGCCGCTGTGGCGCCGCGCCGTCAACAAGCTGCGCCGCATCGCCGACCAGGTCCTCGCGACATGACGGAGGATCAGGTCCGCCTGCTCGCCATGTATTTCCCCCAGTTCCACGCGATTCCCGAGAACGACGCGTGGTGGGGCAAGGGCTTCACCGACTGGGTGAACGTGAAGCGCGCGCGGCCGCAGTTCCGCGGCCACTACCAGCCGCGCGTGCCGCTCGACAACAACTACTACGACCAATCGCGCCTCGATACGCTCGCGTGGCAGATCGACATCGCGCGCAAGCACGGCGTGCACGGCTTCTGCCACTACCACTACTGGTTCGACGGCAAGCAGCTGCTCGACACGCCGACCAACCTCGTGCTCGAGAACAAGTCGCTCGATTTCCCGTTCTGCCTCGCCTGGGCCAACGAGACCTGGTCGCGGCGCTGGGACGGCCAGGACCATCTCATCCTGCAGGAGCAGACGCATCGGCCGGACAAGGCGATCTGGCAGCGTCACTTCGATTACCTTTTCCGCTGCTGGAGCGACGAGCGCGCGATCAAGATCGACGGCAAGCCGGTGTTCCTCGTCTATCGCGCGCACCGCATCGTGCAGATCGACGCGATGTTCGATTTCTGGCGCGAGGAAGCGCGCCGGCGCGGACTGCCCGGCCTCTACCTCATCTCGATGAAGCAGTACGAGTTCCCGAACCCGGAGGTCCTCAAGCACTTCGACGCGACGATGCAATTCCAGCCCTTCGAGGCCATCTACTCGCCCGACTACGAAGCGACGCCGATCAAGGCCAGCCGGCTGCTCGCGCCGTTCCGCCACCTGCCCGAGAAGGTTCAGGACGTCTTGCGCGCCGTGCGCTACCACCTGCTTTCCGGGCTCACGTTCTACGACTACGACCGCGTGTGGAAGCACATCCTGAAGGTCGAACGCGAAGGCGGCATCCCGGCCTTTCCCGGCGCATTCGTGGACTGGGACAACACCGCCCGCTATCGCAAGCGCGCGCGCATCTTCCGGGGTGCCTCGCCCGAGCGCTTCGGGCACTGGTTCCGGCAGCTCGTGCAGGTCACGGCGCAGCGCCCGGCGCCCGAGCGGATGATCTTCCTCAACGCGTGGAACGAGTGGTCCGAGGGCACCTACCTGGAGCCCGACGAGCGTCACGGCTACAAGTATCTCGAGGCCGTGCGCGACGCACTGCAGGAAGCGGCCGAGGAACCCCGCAAGGCGCGCGTGGCTTGATCGACGTCATCGTCCCGGTCTATCGCGGGCTGGGCCCCACGCAGCGCTGCCTCGAGAGCGTGATCGCCGCCTCGGGCAGCACTTTGCACGAGCTCATCGTCATCGACGACGAGAGCCCGGAGCCGCAGATCACCCAGTGGTTGAGCACGTTCGCACGTGAGCATCGCGTCGCGTTGCGGCGCCACGAGAAGAACCGGGGCTTCGTCGCCACGGTGAACGAGGGCATGGCGCTGCACCCGACGCGCGACGTCGTGCTGCTGAACGCCGACACCGAAGTGCCGCGCGGGTGGCTCGACCGATTGGCCGCACACGCCCGGGGCGCGAATGTGGGCACCGTGACCCCGTTCTCCAACAACGCGACGATCTGCAGCTATCCGCGCTTCTGCGAGAACAACGAGCTTCCAGCCGGCATGGACACCCATTCCCTCGACGCCGCGTTCCACGCCGCCAACGCCGGCCGCAGCGTGGACATCCTGACTGCAGTGGGGTTCTGCATGTACATCCGGCGCGAATGCCTGGACCGCGTGGGGCTCTTCGACTTCGAGCGCTATGGCCAGGGCTACGGCGAGGAAGTCGATTTCTGCATGCGCGCGAGCCGCGCGGGGTTCCGCCACCTGCTCGCCGGCGACCTCTTCGTCTACCACCAGGGCGAAGTGTCCTTCGGCAACACCGGCGTGGAACGGCGCGCGCAGGCGCAACGCACCGTCGACACGCTCTATCCCGAATTCCAGCCGACGGTTCGCGCCTTCGTCCAGGCCGACCCGCCCCGTCCCCTGCGCGAGGCGGTCGACCGCCAGCGCGGTGTATCATCGTCGCGCTAACGGCTGAGCACTTTTCCCAAAGAAAACAAGGCCGCATCCCCTGTGAAGCTCATCTCGCGCTGGAACCCGAAGCTCTCGATGCACAGCCTCGCGCGCATCGGGCTGGGCCTGCTCGTGGTCTTCCTCTTCGTGGCCCACGAGGCCGAATGGCTGCAGATGCGGTTCGTGCAGCAGCTCGAGCTCATCGCCTACGACTCGCGGCTGCGCCTGTTCATGCCGAACACGATGGACACGCGCGTCGTGATCCTGGACATCGACGAGAAGAGCCTTGCCGCCGAAGGCCGCTGGCCCTGGAGCCGCAACAAGCTCGCGGTGATGATCAAGCAGCTCTTCGAACACTACAAAGTGAAAGTGGTCGGGTTCGACGTCGCGTTCCCCGAAGCCGACCCGAGCTCGGGTCTCGCGAACCTCGAAAGCATCAGCAAGGGCGAGCTCAAGGACAACGCGGAGTACAACGCCTGGCTGCAGCGCTCGCGCATGAGCCTCGACTACGACGCGCTCTTCGCCGAGGAAGTGAAGAAGTATCCCGTGGTGCTCGGCTTCTTCCTCGGTGGCAAAGCGGACAAGGCGGGTGAGCTGCCGCAACCGACCCTTGCCTCGACGGACCTGCCGCCCACGCAATTCCGGCACCACCTCGCGAGCGGCTACAGCGCGAACATCGGCATCCTGCAGAAGAACGCAACGGCGGCCGGACACCTCTATCCCGCGCTCGACTTCGACGGCACCACGCGGCGCGTGCCCATGCTCATGCGCTACGAGGACGGCTACTACGAAGCCATGTCGCTCGCGGTGCTGCGCACCTACCTCGCCAACGCGCCGCTGAAGATCCAGACGCGCACCGATGGCTCGGGCGCGAACGCGGTCGGGTGGATCACCGAGCTCCAGGTGGGTGATCTCAAGATTCCGCTCGACGACGGCATGACGGCCCTCGTTCCCTACCGCGGCGCGACGGGCACCTTCCGCTACGTCTCGGCGACCGACGTGATTCGCGGCAAGCTCGGCGCCGACGAGCTCAAGGACAAGATCATCATCGTCGGCACCTCCGCGCAGGGCCTGCTCGACTTGCGCGCCACGCCCGTGCGCGAGGACTTCCCCGGCGTCGAGATCCACGCGAACCTCGTCGGCGGCTTCCTCGACAAGACCATCAAGCACAAGCCCGCGGAAGTGCTCGCGGTCTCGGTGCTCACCCTCCTGCTGATCGGCGTGCCCTTCGCGGTGTTCATGCCCCGCATGAGCGCGCTGGTGGCGACCGGCGTGATGGTGGGCCTGGTGATCCTCATCAACGCGTTCAACGCCTACCAGTGGAAGTCGAACAACTACGTGATGCCGCTGGCGCCGCCGATGCTGATGCTGGTGCTGCTCTACTTCATCAACATGGCGTGGGGCTTCTTCACGGAAGCGCGCTCGCGGCGCCTCATCACGGGCCTGTTCGGCACGTACGTGCCCAAGGAGCTCGTCGCGGAGATGAGCAAGAACCCGGGCGAGTACTCGATGCGCGGCGAATCGCGCGAGATGACCGTCCTCTTCTCCGACGTGCGCGACTTCACCTCGATCTCCGAGGGCCTCTCCCCGGAGGCGCTGAAGGACATGATGAACACCTACCTCACGTCGATGACGGAGGTGATCCAGCACCGGCGCGGGACGATCGACAAGTACATCGGCGACGCGATCATGGCCTTCTGGGGCGCGCCACTGAAGGACACCGACCACGCCACCAACGCGCTCGAGGCCGCGATGGAGATGCAGAAGGCGATCCGCAAGCTCGACGAGGACTTCGCGAAGAAGGGCTGGCCGCCGCTGCACATCGGCGTGGGCCTCAACTGCGGCGTGATGAACGTGGGCGACATGGGCTCGCGATTCCGTCGCGCGTACACCGTGCTGGGCGACGCCGTGAACCTCGCCTCGCGCCTCGAGGGTCTCACCAAGGAGTACGGCGTGAAGGTCCTCGTCTCCGGGAACATGGTCGACACCGTGCAGACGTACGTCTACCGCGAGATCGACAAGGTGCGCGTGAAGGGCAAGCTCGAGGGCGTGAAGATCTTCGAGCCGGTGGGCAAGATCGGCGAAGTGGGCGAGACCACGCTGAAGGAGCTCGACGAGTTCCACAAGGGCGTGGAGTACTACCGCAAGCAGCGCTGGGACGACGCCGAGGCGCGAATGAAGAACCTCGCTTACGCGAACCCCGACGTGAAGGTCTACAAGCTCTACCTCGAGCGCATCGCCAACCTGCGCCAGAACCCGCCGGCGAAGGACTGGGACGGCGTGTTCGTCTTCACGACCAAGTGATCGTCGTCGACTACCCTTTCGCCGAGGCGCTCCCCGCGCCCGGCGAAGCGATCCGCGTGGCCGAGGGCGTGCACTGGATCCGCATGCCGCTGCCGTTCGCGCTCGACCACATCAACCTGTGGCTGCTCGAGGACGGCGACGGCTGGACGATCGTCGACACGGGCCTCGGCGTCCAGGCCACCTGGGATCTCTGGGAAAAACAGTTCGCCGGCACGATGGGCGGGCGGCCCGTGAAGAACATCGTCGTCACGCACTACCACCCGGATCACCTGGGCAGCGCGAACTGGCTGGTCGAAAAGACCTGCGCGCCCTTCTGGATCACGCTCGGCGAATACCTCTCGGGCCACGCGGCGCACGACGACACGGCGGGCTTCGATCGCGGCACCGGCATCGAATTCTTCCGCGTGAACGGCCTCGACACCTCGCGCTTTCCCGAGAAGATGCGCACGGCCAACGGCTATCGTCGCGGCGTGCCGTCGATCCCGACGAGCTACCGGCGCATGATGCACGGCGACAAACTCGCCATCGGCGGCCGCGAGTGGGAAGTCATCACGGTTTTCGGGCACGCGCCCGAGCACGCCGCCCTCTACTGCGCGTCGCTCAACGTGCTCATCTCCGGGGACCAGGTGTTGCCGCGCATCACGACGAACGTGGGCGTCTGGGGCAACCAGCCGGAATCCAATCCGCTCGCACTCTTCCTCGACTCGATCGGGCGCTTCCTGCCGCTGCCGGCCGATGCCCGCGTGCTGCCCTCGCACGATCGCGTATTCCATGGATTGCACGAACGCATCGCGCAGTTGCGTGAGCACCACGCCGAACGCCTCGAGAAGCTCGCGGCCGCCTGCGCGACGCCGATCACCGCGCACGAGGCACTGCCCGTGCTGTTCAAGCGCACGCTCGATGACCACCAGTTGATGTTCGCGATGGGCGAGGCGATCGCCCACCTGCACTACCTCGAGCAGCGCGGCGAAGTCCGCCGGCAGGTGCAAGCCGACGGCATTCGCCGTTTCGTCCGCTAGCGTTACTGCGCCGACCTTCTCAGGTTTTGCTTTTTCATGACCCCTCCCTGGGTCGTGGATGTCGAGGCCATCGTGCCGCCGGGGGTTCCAGCCCGGTGTTAACCGACCGTTAATCCGCCGTTATTCCCCTCTCCCGGGGGTTGCGCCGGGCCTCCGGCTGACGGACATTGAGGTCCATGAACCCGGCCCTGCGCGTCCGCCTGCTCGGAACGCCCGCCTTCGAGGCCGGTGGCGAACCCCTGGCCTGCCCGTCCCAGAAGGCGGTCTGGCTCGCGGCCTACCTTTTCATGAAGCGGGAAGCCGTGGCCCGCCCGCGCCTGGCGACCCTTCTCTGGGGCGGAGCCGGTCAGCGCCTGGAGCTGGGCAGCCTCCGGGTTGCGCTCACCAAGCTGCCCGCCCCGGTATCCGCGTGCCTGGAGATCGGTCGCGACCGGATCGGCGTGGCGCGCGATGCAAGCTTCGAGCTCGACGTGGATGGCTTCATCGCCGATTGCGCATCCTCGTCCAGCGACGCGCATGAGCGCGCGATCGCCGGCTACGGCGAGCTGCTGCAAGGCGTGCCCGGCGATGCGGCGCCCGAATTCTCCGACTGGCTTCTCGCCGAGCGAACCCGCCTGCGCGCGCTTGCGCACGGTGTGCACTTGAAGCTCGCGCAGCGTTTGCACGCGCAGGGATCCACCTCGCGAGCGCGCGCGGTCGCCGATGCCTGGCTTCGCCAGGAGCCGGCGTCGGAAGCGATGCACCGCCTGCTGATGGAATGGCTCGCGCAAGGCGGCAACAACGACCAGGCGCTTGCGCACTACGAGGTCTATCGCCGCGCGCGCGCCGTGGCCCACGGCGCTCCTCCCTCCGACGAGATGTCGGCGTATGCGGAGCGCTTGCGGCAAGGCCGCGCGACGGCGGGCCGCGAGCCGCCCGCGCGTATTGCCGCCGCGACTTCCTTCATCGGCCGCACGGAGGAACTCGCCGAGCTGCGCGGACTACTCGCTGACCCGTCATGCCGCCTGGTCACGATCCATGGCATGGGCGGCGTGGGCAAGACGCGCCTCGCCGTTGCGATCGCCGACCTCGAGGCCGAGGCATTCCCCGGGGGCATCCATGTCATCGCGCTCGATGGCGTTCGCGAGCCGCGGCTCTTCGCGCAAACGGTCGCGCGCGGTTGCGGCCTCCAGCCCGCGGGCTCGGCCGATCCGCTCGATCTGGCCGCGAGCTGGCTGCGCGATCGCACGGCCCTCCTGATCCTCGACAACCTCGAGCACTTGCTGGGCGAATCCGGCGACGATCCACAGTCCATCCCGGCACAGGTCGCCGCTCTCCTGCGCGGCACCGGCGCGCGCGTGAAGGTCCTCGCCACGTCGCGCGAGCCGCTGCGCCTGCAGGAGGAATGGCTCTACGCGCTCGATGGCCTCGCATTCCCGCCCGAAGGCGCGGACCCGACCGAGGCACAGTCCTTTGCCGCGGTGCAGTTCTTCGCGCAGCGTGCGCGCCAGGCCTACACCGGCTTCTCGCTCCCGGCGGAGCTTCCCAGCGTCACACGGCTGTGCACGCTTCTCGAAGGATTGCCGCTCGGGCTGGAGCTCGCGGCGAGCTGGGTTCGCAACGTGCCGTGCGCCGAGATCGCCGCCTCGCTCGCCACGCGGGCCGCGCAGCTCAAGAGCTTCCACGTCAATCGCGCCGCGCGGCACAACTCGCTCGCCGCCGTCGTGGCGTATTCGTGGGAGCGGCTGTCGGCAGAGCAACGCGAAGCCCTCGAAGGTCTCTCCGCCCTCGTGGGTTCGTTTCCGCGCGAAGCCGCCGGCCAGGTCGCTCACGCCAGCGTGCGCGCCCTTTCATCGCTCGCGGAAAAATCTCTCCTGCAGGCGGCGGGCAATGGTCGCTGGCACCTGCACGAGGTGGTGCGGCAATTCGCATGGGAACCACCGGACACGATGGCCAAGTCGCTCGCCACCCGGCACGCCGCGATTCTCAAACGCCGCGACGCGTACTACCGGAGCGTGCTCGGCGACGCGCAGGCGACATTGGCGGGCGAAGGCGAAGCCGATGCGCTTGCGCAACTCGAGCTCGACGCCCCCAACATCCGCGCGACGTGGCAATCGCTGGCCCAGGAGGCGGACACCGAGGCGCTCGATGCCGCCGCACCCGCGTGGTTCGAATTCCTCGAATGCCGCTGCTTCTTCGCCGAAGGCATCGGCGCGGCCGAACGCTGGCTCGATGCTGCGCAACGCGCGGGGCATGCGCCATCGGCCGAACGCGCCCGCCTGATGCTGGGAACCTTCCGGCGCTTCGCCTCGGACAACGCCGGCGCGCTCGACGCCCTCACCCGCTGCGTCTCCGCGCTCGAATCGCTTGATGCGCCGCGGGACCTCGCGCGGGCCCGTGCTGCCCTCGCCTTCACGCTCCTTCTCGCGGGCCGGCTCGACGAAGCGCGCGAACAGTGCGACAAGGCGCGCGCAGGAGCCGAGGCCGGTGGCGACCGCACGCTCATCGCCGCCGCCTGCCGCACGCAGGGCCTGATCGCCGTGCACTCGGGGCACCTCGAGGAAGGCCGCGAGCTCGAACGGCGCGCGCTCGAGATGGCGGTTGAAACCGGCAAGCCCACGCTGCGCGCGGCGGCGCACAACAACCTCGCGATGGCCGAGAACCATCTCGGCAACTACGCGGCGGCGCAAGCCGGCTACGAAAGTGCGCTCGGTTGCTGGCGGGAGTTGCATGCCACCGCGAACATCGGCCGCGCGATGCACAACCTGGGCGTCGTGGCCACGCGCATGGAAGATCATTCGACGGCGCTCGAGCGTTACCGCGCCGCACTCGACGTCCTGCGCAAGGCCGGCGACCGCAACCTGATCGCGCTGAACCTGATGTCCACGGGCGACGCCCTGGTGCGCCTGGGCCGCCCCGCCGACGCGCGCTCGCCCCTCGAACAGGCGCTCGCGATCGCCGAGCGTCACGGCTACATGCTCCCCGGCCTCGACGCGCGCATCGTGCTCGCGCAGGCTGCCCTCGCACTCGGTGAAACGCACGCAGCTGCCAGCCACCTCTCCGCGGCATTCGATGGCGCGCAGAAGCATCACTTCAAGAATGTGCTCGGCGACGCACTGGTCACGGCCGCGAGACTCGCGCTCGCGCTCGATGCCAGCGCCTCGGCCACGGCCCTGGACTGGAGCGCCGGTGTCGCTCGTGATCCGGAAATCTCGCGAGGCGTTCGCAGCGATGCGCTGCGGCTCATCGAGGACCTCACCGCTTCCCGCGAGATTCCCGAAGGCTCCGGAGGCGTTGACGAGCGCATCGCCGCCGCCCGCAAGCTCGTGGAAGGCGCGCGGCGCTGAAGCCGCGAGGGATCAGTTGCCCAGGTCCCAGATCGCCAGAACCTCGTCCTCGAAGTGCGGCGGGCCGAAACGGGTCCGCATCCACGCCTCGCACTTGGGCAACGGCTCGCTCAGGCCGGCCTTGCCCTTGAAGTACGCGAGGTAGGCCACCTGCTTGCCGAGCAGGTCCGCCTCGCTCGAAACGTGAACCGCGTTCTGGAACCGGAAGCGTGAATCGGGCGGAACCTCTCCGTACCGGGTCGCTTCGCACGTTCCCCAGAGAAATGCCGGGATCACGCGCTGGTGGCCGATCAGCTCCCAATACGGCGCGGGCCACTCGTACGTCGCGTACCGAAACGGCGCCACGGCGATGGTGAGTGACTCGGGTGGCGCTGCCGCGATCGCGTTCCACAGGCCCGATTTCGGGAGTGTGGGCAGGAATTTCCGGACGGGGTTGCGCTCAACGCGGTAGTCGAGCTGGAAGTACGAATGCTGCGTGTAGGAATTGGGTTCATGCAGAAGATCGGGGTGCGGCGACGTCGGCCACCACGCGAGCAAGGCGACGGGAAGGGCCAGCAGGCTCGCGGCAGGACGCGGTGCCGCGCGCCCGCGCCACAGGCGGCGGATCCCGTCGCCCACGCGGAGCATTCCCAACGCGATGGCAAGCAGCACCACCGGCACGACCGCCAGCAGGTAGCGGCCGAACGCGAGCGGCTGGTTGATCCACCAGGGCTGCGTCACGAAGAGCGCCACGACGGTGAGCGTCGCGCCGGCGACCACCCAACGGACGATGTGCGAGCGACGCACCGCCGTGCCGATGCCCAGCGCGGCCAGCACCAACGCAATCGCGGCCACCGCGGACGATCCCGTCCCGATCCAGAGGTGCCAGGCCCCGACGATCGTATCGACCCCGATTTGGTCGCGCCCGGACTTGCCGGCGAGCGCCGCGGGGTCGTGCAGCAGCGGCGGCAGTACGAAGACCGCCATGCAAACGCCTGCAAGGGCCGTGAGCTTCACGAGCGTTGCCCAGCGAATGCCATTCCCGCGCCACACACCCCACGCGAGGAAGGCGAGTGGTGCGACCAATAGCGGCCCCGTGATCGGATGAGCCCAGGCGACCAGCCCGCAAAGGACGCTGTACGCAACGCCATAGCACCACCGGAATTCGGGCGCATTCCGAATCGCACACTGCAAGCACCACAACGCCGCGTACACGCCGAGCAGCGTCAGGGCATAAGAACGCGCGATGCGCGAGTACGAGATGAGGAAGGGCGAGACCGCGAGCAGGAACCCGAGGATCGCGATCGCGCGCGTGTCGAATGACCGGCGCAACCACCAGGGGATCAGCACCACGGCATAGATGCCGGCCATCAGGGGCGGGATACGCAGATCGAGCTCGCTCACCCCGACGGCATTGGCGAGCGCGTAGTACCACGCCGTGAGCGGGATGCTGTAGTCGGCGTTTCCGAAAGAGCCGAAGACGTGGAGCCAGGAGTAGTAGATGACCTGGTGGACCGGATGCCACTCATCCTCGATCAGGACCTGGTTGGAAAGCTGGTCGATGCGCAGCCAGGCGCCCAGCACGAATGCGAGCGGCAAAGCGAACCACACATACGGACTGCGGACCCGGCGCATTTCCCCTCCCGCTTACGCCAGTTCCTTCATGGCGCGTTCGAGACCTGAGACCGTCACAGGATACATGCGGTTCTCCATCAGGCGCTGGATGTTGAGGGTGCTCGTGGTCCAGCGCCAATGCTCTTCAGCCGTGGGATTGAGCCACGCGGCGTGCCGCCAGGTGCGCAGCAGCCGCTCGATCCAGACGTGCCCCGCCTCGTCATTCCAATGCTCGACGCTGCCGCCCTCCTGCTCGAGCTCGTAGGGGCTCATCGCCGCATCGCCGACGAGGATCAGCTTGTAGTCGTGGCCGTACTTGCGCATGAGCTCGACCGTCGGCACGCGGTTCTGGCGGCGGCGATTGTCCTTCCACACGCTTTCGTACACGCAGTTGTGGAAGTAGTAGTGCTCGAGGTGCTTGAACTCGCTCTTGGCCGCGGTAAAGAGTTCCTCGACCACCTGGACGTGGTCGTCCATCGTGCCGCCCACGTCGAGGAGCAACAGCACCTTCACCGCGTTGTGCAGCTTCGGGACGATCTTGAGGTCGAGCCACCCGGCGTTCTTCGCCGTCGAGCGGATCGTGCCGTCGAGGTCGAGCACTTCCGGCGCGCCTTGTCGCGCAAAACGGCGCAGCCTGCGCAGCGCAATCTTGGCGTTGCGCACGCCCAGCTCGCGATCGGTGTCGTAATCGCGGAACTCGCGCTGGTCCCAGACCTTCACCGCGCGCCGGTTGCGTCCGGTGGCCTGCCCGATGCGGATGCCTTCCGGGTTGTAGCCGTAGGCGCCGAAGGGTGACGTGCCGGCGGTGCCGATCCACTTGGATCCGCCCTGGTGCCGGTCCTTCTGTTCCTCGAGCCGCTGGCGCAGCGTCTCCATGAGCTTGTCCCAGCCGCCGAGCGCCTCGATGCGCGCTTTCTCCTCGTCGCTCAGCCAGCGCTCGGTCATCTTGCGCAGCCAGTCGCCGGGGATGTCCTTCAGCAGCGCGTCGGGAATCGCCTGCACGCCCTTGAAGTACTGCGCGAAGGCGAGGTCGAAGCGATCGAAGTAGGCCTCGTCCTTGACGAGGCACAGGCGCGAGAGCGTGTAGAAATCGTCGACGCTTCCGTAGATCACGCCCTTGTCGAGCGCCTCGAGCAACACGAGGAACTCCTTCACGCTCGCGGGCACGCCGGCCTTCCGCACGGTGAAGAAGAAATCGAACAGCACCGCTAGACCTTCTTCGCGGACCGGCCCTTGGGAACGCCCGCCTCGAGCCAGGCGCGCAGGCGCTCGAGGCCTTCGCTCCAGTACACCTTCTGGGCAGCCACCGCTTCGGCGTCCGAAAGCTTCGAGTGCTCGACCTGCACCATGCTCTTGTCCGCGCCCTTGGCGTAGAAGTTCACGTCCACGTTGGAGTTGCCGAGCGTCCAGGTGATGCGCATCGACTTGCCGTCCGTGGAGCGGCGCACGTCGAGCGGCGCGCCGGGAAGCCAGAACTCGCGCAGGCGCGAGTCGTGCCACGCGTCGTACACGCGATCGAGGTTGGCGTTCATGGTCTTCGAGGCATTCGCCGCGAAGCCGTCGGCCTTCTCGTACGTCGCGCGCAGGCCGCGGGCCTGCTCGTAGCCGACGGTGACCATCTGGGCCCACCAGTCGGGCATGCCGAATTTTTTCGAGACCATGTCGGCGATCGCCTTGTGCGGCATCTTCGCCGCACCGGCCTTGTCGAGCACCGCCAGCCACTGCTCCCACGCCTTGCCGGTGGCCTTCATCACGGCTTCACTGCCGATGCCGGCGAACTTCGCGGCCTGGGTCACCGCCTTCTTGACCGTCTTCTTGACGGTCTTCTTCACCGTCTTCTTCACGGGCTTCATGACGGGCTTCTTCACCGCCACCTTCTTCGCCGCGGGTTTCTTCTTTTTCACCGTCGATTTGCGAGTCGCCATGTTGCCCTCCTCAGGTTCGACCGCGGCGCTGCAGGAACAGCAGTTGCTCGAAGAGGTGCACGTCCTGCTCGTTCTTCACGAGCGCGCCATACAGCGGCGGGATCGAAGCCTGGTGGCCTTCGCTGCGCAGGGCTTCCGGAGGAATGTCCTCGGCGAGGAGGAGCTTCAGCCAGTCGAGGAGCTCGGAGGTCGAAGGCTTCTTCTTGAGGCCGGGCATCTCGCGGATGTCGAAGAAGACTTCCATCGCCGCCTGCACGAGCCGCTTCTTGATGCCCGGGTAGTGGACATCGACGATCGCCTGCATCGTGTCCTTGTCGGGGAAGCGGATGTAGTGGAAGAAGCAGCGGCGCAGGAATGCGTCCGGCAGCTCCTTCTCGTTGTTCGAGGTGATGATGATGATCGGGCGGTGCGTGGCCGTCACGGTCTGCTGCGTCTCGTAGACGTAGAACTCCATCCGGTCGAGCTCGCGCAGCAGGTCGTTGGGGAACTCGATGTCGGCCTTGTCGATCTCGTCGACGAGCACCACGGCCTGTTCCTTCGAGTCGAACGCCTGCCAGAGCACGCCCTTCACGATGTAGTTGGCGATGTCGCCCACGCGCGCGTCACCCAGCTGGGAATCGCGCAACCGCGAAACGGCGTCGTATTCGTACAGGCCCTGCTGAGCCTTGGTCGTGGACTTGATGTGCCACTGGTAGAGCGGCTTGCCCAGGGAACGGGCCACTTCCTCGGCGAGGAGGGTCTTGCCGGTGCCCGGTTCGCCCTTGATGAGCAAGGGGCGCTGGAGGGTGATGGCCGCGTTGACCGCGAGCTTCAGGTCGTCATCGGCGACGTAGGTATCGGTGCCCTGGAATTTCATTCCAGTATCTTAACCCCCCGGGCCGGGACGCCCGTTAACATCCTTACCTGTCCCCTGGAGGTCCCCCGTGAAAACTCATTTTCGCCCGCTTGTCCTCGCCATCCTTGTCGCGCTCCCGGCCGCTGCCGCAGCCCAGACCTCGGTCACCATCTATTCGAGCGCGCAGCCCGGCTCGCTCAGTCCGCACATGATCCAGAGCGGCGGCGAAAGCTCGGCCATTCCCGGTTACGCCCTCGTACGGCAGGAGCGCTCCTTCACGCTCAAGCGCGGGCGCAACATCCTTCGCGTGACCGATGTCCCGGCGAACATCGATGCCACGACGGTCGCGTTTGAAAGTCTTACCGACCCGAAAGGCACGCGCGTGGTCGAACAAAGCTTCGAGTTCGACCTGACGAGCACCGACAAGCTGCTCTCGCGCTACCTCGATCGCGACGTAACCGTCGAGCAGGCCCGGGGCGCGAGTGTCAGCACTTTTTCGGGAACGCTCGTGGGCACGCGCGGCGGCCTCACGCTTCGCAATCCCGACGGCAGCGTGCGCGTCGTGAGCGACTACGCGGGGCTGCGCTTGCCCGAACTGCCCGGCGGGCTGATCAGCAAGCCCACGCTGGTGTGGGACATCGAGACCGCGGCCGCGGGCGAACACAAGTCGCGCGTCGCGTACCAGACGCGCGGCATGACCTGGTGGACCGACTACAACCTCACCTATTCGGAGCCCGCCGCGGGAGGATGCCGGCTCGATGTCGCGGCCTGGGTCACGATCGTGAACCAGTCGGGCGCGTCCTTCGACAACGCGAAGCTCAAGCTCGTCGCAGGCGACGTCCAGCGCGCGCCGGTCGGGGGCCGCGCCTACGCCCTGGCGGCGCCGGCTCCCGCGGCGCTGGAGTTTCGCAAGGCCGAGGGCTTCGCCGAGAAGGCCTTCTTCGAGTACCACCTCTACACGCTGGGCCGCACGACGTCCCTCGCGCAGAACTCGACCAAGCAGATCGAGCTCTTTCCGACGGCCACCGGCGTGGGCTGCGAGAAGGCCCTGCTCTACGCAGGCCAGGCGGCGATGCCCTACTACGGCTCGCCGATGACCGACCGAAACTTCGGCGTGCAGTCGAACAAGAAGGTCGATGTGTCCTTGCGCTTCAAGAACGCGCAGGCGAACCGGCTCGGCATCCCGCTTCCCGCCGGCAAGATGCGCGTGGCCAAGCTCGACGAAGCCGACAAGAGCCTGGAGTTCATCGGCGAAGACCTCATCGGCCACACCGCGCGCGACGAAACGCTCATGGTGAAGCTCGGCAGCGCCTTCGACGTCGTGGGCGAACGCAGGCAGGTCGACTATCGCGTCGACACGTCGGCCAAGTGGATCGAGGAAGACATCGAGGTGAAGGTGCGCAACCAGAAGCCCGACGAGACCGTGACCGTCGTGGTGAAGGAGAACCTCTACCGCTGGAGCAACTGGACCATCCTGAAGAAGACGCAGGACTTCACGAAGGAGGATTCGCGCACGATCCATTTCCCGGTGAAGGTCGCCCCCAAGGGCGAAGCCGTGGTGCGCTACACGGTGCGCTACACCTGGTGAATCAGGCGCGCGGCTTCTCGATCTGCCAGGCGAGGTGCGCCCGGACGGTGGGCCATTCGGCGAGCGTGATGCTGTAGACGGCCGTGTCGCGCAGCGCGCCGTTGGCGCTGCGCTGGTGATTGCGCAGGATGCCATCGAGCTGCGCGCCGAGCCGCTCGATGCCCGCGCGGCTCTGCAGGTTGAAGCGGTGCGTGCGGAATTCGACGGCGATGCAATCGAGCTTGTCGAACGCGTGCCCGAGCAGCATCAGCTTGCATTCGGTGTTGAGGGCGCTGCGCTGCACGCGTTTCGCGTACCAGGTGCTGCCGATCTCCACGCGCTTGTGGGCGGCATCGACGTTCATGTAGGTGGTCATGCCCACGGGCGTGCCCTTCGCGTCGAGCACGGTGAAGGGCGTCATCGAGCCTTTCGCATGGAGGCCCAGGCGCCTTTCAATCTCGGCGCCCATGCCCTCGGGCGAGGGGATGGCGGTGTACCAGAGGCGCCAGAGCTCGCCATCGCCCACCGCCTCCGCCAAAGCCCCCGCGTGCGAGGGCTCCAGCGGAACGAGCGTTGCGTACTTGCCGGCGAGCGTGACCGGCGCGGGCCAACCCAAGCCTAGGGCGCCTTCGTGATCACGGCACAGGCGATGCGGCCGCCGGCATTGCCCGTCGGTTGCGTCTTGTAGTCGTCCGGGTTCGCGTGGACGATCAGGCCCCTGCCGACGATGTCGTTCTCGCCGCTACCGACCTTCATGAGATCGGAGGTGTAGGAAACCGTTGCGTTGCCATGCTCGTCGGCCTTGAGGTTCGCCATGTCGCCCACGTGGCGCTCGCCCGCGTGGCCGTGCGGCTTTCCACCCGGGTTGAAGTGGCCGCCGGTGCTCATGCCGTCCGGGGCACTGCAATCGCCCTTCTCGTGCACGTGGAAGCCGTGCTCGGCATTGGCCTTGAGACCCGACACAGTGCCGCTAACCAGGACCTTGTCGCCCTTCTGCTGGAACACGACGTAGCCATTGGCGGAGTTGCCCTTCGTCGCCTTCAGGTTCGCGGTCGCCATCGGGCCATCGGGCTCCGGCTGGCTCATGTGCGCGCATCCGGCCACCAGCGCCGTCGCGGCGAACAGCCCAAACGTCAATCGAATCATCGTCAGCCTCTCCTCTCGTTGTCGGTCGTTGTCGAAGCCCCTCGGGACGAAAAATAATACGCCCAAAGAAAAGGCCGGATGATCTCCGGCCTTGTCTTTTCTGCCCGACTGCGGTTCGCGCTACTTTTTCGGTGCTGCCTTCTCCGCCGGCTTGTCCGGGGCCTTCGCGGGCGCCGCTGCCGCGGGCGCCGGCGCAGGGGCCGCCGCCACGATGGGCGTCGGCTTGGGCACGGCCTTCTTCTGCTTCTTCATGTTGTCCTGGAAGTTCTTCACCGCCTTGTCCTCGGCCGCGGCCTGTGCGGCCTTCCCCTTCGCGGCCGCTTCGGCGTCCTTTTTCTTCTTCTCCTCGGCGGCGGCCTTCTGCGCGTCAGTGAGCGGAGGAGGCGGCGGGATTTTCGCCCAAGCCGCGCCCGCACCGAGCGTCAACACCATCGTGAAAAGCAGGGCTTTCGTGCGTGTCATGGTCAGTCTCCCGTCGCCGGTTGGGCAGCGGACGTCGCGATCACTTTCTCGGGGCGATTGCCGGCCTTCACGTCTTCGTACCAGTACTGGTGGTGCTCGCGCGCCCAGGTCTCGTCGACCAGGCCGGTCTTCATGGCCTGGAACGCGCCCTTCATCCCGACCGTGCCGAGATAGATATGGAAGCACGCCATCGCCATCGCGAAGATCGCAGCCACGCCATGGACGAGGTTCGCGATCTGCATCGCTTCGCGGCCCTGGTTCCAGTTCGGGAAGTTGAGGATCAATCCCGTGGCGCTCAGCGTGAGGCACAGCACTACCACGAGGCCCCAGAACAACGCCTTCTCGCCCGCGTTGAACTTGCCCGACGGAACGTGCTCGCCCGACAGCATGCCGCCAAACTTCGGGAACCACGCCAGGTCGTACGCCTTCGGCAGGTTGTCATGCACGAACAGGAGGATGAACACCACCAGGGCGAAGATGAACAGCGGCCCGACAAAGTTGTGCAGGTTCTTCCCGACGATGGTGATCCACGCGAAGCCCGCGTGCCCCAGCCACGGCAGGATGATGTGCTTGCCGAAAAGGATCACGATGCCCGTGAGCGCGAGCACGACGAACGAAATGCCCATCGTCCAGTGCGCGGTACGCTGGATATTCGTGAATCGCTCGATCTGGCGGCCCGTCAGCGGGTCATGGAGTTTGATCGGCCCCTTCCAGAGATAGAACACGAGCAGCGCCGCGAACGGGAGCAGGAGCAGGATCCCGCCGTAGAACGTAACCGGGCCGTTGCGCAGCTTGCGCCATTCGTGGCCCGCGCCCTGGATCAGCACGTTGGTTTCACGTCCTGGCACTGACGCGTAGCCCGGTGCGCGATCGACCTTGTCCCACTGCGGCGGTACGTTCCAGCCGGGAGTGGCGGTGGAGCCCGGCGCGGGAACCGGAGCCGCCTGCGCCGGTGCTGGCGCAGGAGCCGTTGCAGCCGGAGCAGCAGCCTTCTCCGCCGGCGGAGCGCTTTGCTGCGCCGTCGCGACGAGCGGCATCGCAAGGCACGCGCCGAGAACCACCGCGCCGATGCGACCCAAGTAGCTTTGCAGCATGGATTCCTCCTCCTTTGTTATTGGGGCCGGACGCTTTGCCACGTGGCGCGAGCGCGTTCATTCTGGAAATTCGCGCGCGCGGCCAGCGCCTGCTCCCATTTCTTCTGGTCACCCTTGAAGGCGTCACCGGCATAGGCTTTTTCATCCACCTTGCCGGCGTAAACCTTCGCCTTCGGATCGTCCTGGCCAACCTCCGTGCAGGCCGAGAGCAGCAACGCGGCTGCCGCTACGCCGAGAGCGAACCTCATGCCTTTGCTCCCGGCTGGTCGGACAGTTTTGCGCTGCCGCCGTACGCCATTGCCCAGCCCCAGATCTCCTCGCCCTTGCCGCCGCGACCCACCACGCGCGACTTGTAGATGCGCGTGATCACCTCGGCGTCGCCCGCGAGCAGCGCCTTGGTCGAGCACATCTCGGCGCATGCGGGGAGCTTGCCTTCGGCGAGGCGGTTGCGGCCGTACTTGCGGTACTCCTCGGCCGTGCCGTTGTCCTCGGGGCCGCCCGCGCAGTAGGTGCACTTGTCCATCTTGCCGCGCAAGCCGAAAGCGCCCGCCTGCGGGAACTGCGGCGCGCCGAAGGGGCAGGCGTAGAAGCAGTAGCCACAGCCGATGCACAGGTCCTTGTCGTGCAGGACGATGCCTTCGTCGGTCTTGTAGAAGCAATCGACGGGACAAACGGCCATGCAAGGTGCATCCGAGCAGTGCATGCACGCCACGGAGATGGAACGCTCGCCGGGCACACCGTCGTTCACGGTCACCAGCCGGCGGCGGTTCACGCCCCAGGGCACCTCGTGCTCGCTCTTGCAAGCGGTCACGCAGCCGTTGCACTCGATACAGCGTTCGGCGTCGCAGATGAATTTCATTCGTGCCATGGTCGTCTCCTTACGCCCGCTCGATGTTGCACAGCGTGGTCTTGGTCTCCTGCATCATCGTGACCGAGTCGTATCCGTACGTCGTGGCGGTGTTCACCGCCTCGCCGCGCACGATCGGCGCGGATCCGTCCGGGTATTTATCGAGCAGGTCCTTGCCCTGCCACCAGCCCGCGAAGTGGAACGGGATGAAGCTCGTTCCCGGTCCCACGCGTTCGGTGACCAGCGCTCGAACCTTGATCTTCGCGCCGCTCGGGGTCGACACCCACACGTTGTCCCAGTACTTGATGCCCCGGTTCTCCGCGTCCTTGGTGTTGATCTCGACGAAGTTCTCCTGCTGGAGCTCCGCGAGCCAGGGATTGGAACGGGTCTCGTCGCCGCCGCCCTCGTACTCCACCAGGCGGCCCGAGGTGAGCACGATCGGATACTTCTCGTGCACCTTGTCCGCGACCGCCTTCTGCTGCACGGTCTTGAAGAGTGTCGGCATCCGCCAGAAAGCCTTGCGGTCGTCGTGCGTCGGGTACTTCGCGACGAGGTCCGGGCGCGGGCTGTAGAGCGGCTCGCGGTGCTGCGGAATGCCGTCCGGGAAGTTCCACACGACGGCACGGGCCTTCGCATTGCCCCAGAAGTGCGTGTTGTGATTGACCATGCACACGCGCTGGATGCCGCCCGAGAGGTCCGTCTTCCAGTTCTTGCCTTCGGCTTCCTTCTGCTCGTCGGGCGTGAGCTCCGACCACCATCCCAGCTTCTTCATGAGGACGTGGTCGAACTCCGGATGCCCGGTCGTGATGTCGGAGTCCTTCGGATGCGATCCGTCCGCGGCGAGCAGGTCGACGCCCTCGCGCGAGATGCCGAAGTTGGCTCGGAAACAGCCGCCGCCGTCCATCATCGAAAGATCCGTCCGGTAAAGGACGGGCGAGCCGGGGTGCTTGACCTCGGGCGTCCCGTAGCAGGGCCACGGCAATCCGAAGTAGTCGCCCTTGATGTCGTAGCCCGTCTCCTTGTCGACGACCGATTCCGTCGCACGCAACGTCCTCGGGTCGAAGTGCTGCATGAGCCGCATGTGGGCCTTCAGGCGCTCGGGCGACTGGCCGGTGTAGCCGATGGTCCAGGTTCCCTTGTTGAACTCGCGGGTGACGTCTTCCATCACCGGCTCGTCCCATCCGCCCTTGTCCTTCACGAGCTTGTAGTTCTTGGCGAACTCCTTCTCGAATCCGAAGCGCTTGGCGAACGCGTACATGATCGCGTGGTCGGTCTTCGACTCGAACAGCGGGTCGATGATCTTCTCGCGCCACTGGATGGAGCGGTTGGAAGCGGTGACCGAACCGGACGTCTCGAATTGCGTGCACGCGGGCAGCAGGTACACGCCGTCCTTGCGATCGGGCATCGCCGCCGCCGCCGTCGGATACGGGTCGACGATCACCATCATGTCGACCTTCTCCATCGCCTCCTTCATCTCGAGGCCGCGGGTCTGCGAGTTCGGCGCGTGCCCCCAGTAGATGATGGCCCTGAGGTTCGAGTCCTGGTCGAGGAGCTCGTTCTTCTCGAGCACGCCGTCGATCCAGCGCGAGACGGTCATGCCCGACTTCTCCATCATCGTCTGGTTCTGGAACTGGGCCTTCATCCACTCGTAGTCCACGCCCCAGACGCGGCACCAGTGCTTCCAGGCACCCGCGGCGATGCCGTAGTAACCCGGCAGCGAGTCCGGGTTCGGACCGATGTCGGTCGCACCCTGGACGTTGTCATGACCGCGGTAGATGTTGGCACCGCCGCCGGCCATGCCGATGTTGCCGAGCGCGAGTTGCAGGATGCAGGAAGCACGCACGAAGGCATTGCCGATCGAGTGCTGGGTCTGGCCCATGCACCAGATGATGGTGGAGGGCTTGTTCAGCGCCATCGTCTCGGCGGCCTTGTAGACGTCGGCCTCCGACACACCGGTGACTTCCGTCACCTTGTCCGGCGTCCACTTCTTCATGACGTCTTCGCGGACCTTGTCCATGCCATAGACGCGGTCGTTGATGTACTTCTGGTCTTCCCAGCCATTCTTGAAGATGTGGTGGAGCATGCCGAAGAGGAGCGCCACGTCAGTGCCCGAACGGAACCGCAGGTACTGGTCCGCCTTCGCCGCCGTGCGCGTGAAGCGCGGATCCGCGACGATCATCTTCGCGCCGCGCTCCTTCGCAACGAGCGCGTGGAGCATCGACACGGGATGCGCCTCGGCCGCGTTCGACCCGATGAAGAACATGCACTTCGTGTTCTGCAGGTCGTTGTACGAGTTGGTCATCGCGCCATAGCCCCAGGTGTTCGCGACACCGGCAACCGTGGTCGAGTGGCAGATGCGCGCCTGGTGGTCCATGTTGTTCGTGCCGAACATCGACACGAACTTGCGGAAGAGATAGGACTGCTCGTTGTTGTGCTTCGACGAGCCGATCCACATCGTCGCATCCGCGCCGTGGGCCTTCTTGATGTCGAGGAGCTTGCCGCCGATCTCGTTGATGGCCTGCTCCCACGAGATGCGCTTGTACTTGCCGTCGACGAGCTTCATCGGATACTTGAGGCGGTGCGAGTGCTCGGTCATCCCGTGCTCGCGGACCGACGCGCCCTTGGCGCAGTGCGCGCCCAGGTTCAGCGGCGAGTCGAACACCGGCTCCTGGCGGATCCACACGCCATCCTGCACAACCGCGTCGATCGAGCAGCCGACCGAGCAGTGCGTGCAGACCGAGCGTTTCACTTCGACCTTGCCCTTGGCCGCCTGCGCCTGGGCTTCGCCGATCATGTTGAGGGGCAGCTGGCTCGCGAACGCGGCCGCACCCACGGTCATTCCCGAACCCTTGAGGAATGCACGGCGGTCGACGGTCTTCGCAGCGAGCGCGGACATGGCCCGCGTGAGCGGGTTCTGCGGCGTTGCCGCCGTTTGCGCTTTTCTGGTGAGTTGCATGATCGGCCTCCTCAGCTCTCGGTAGTCCGGTAGTACTTCTCGATATGTGCGGAGACGTGATAGCCCCTTGCCTTCTGCTCCGGAGCATCCAACGCCCCCGGTGAAGCGGCTTTCCTTCCCGTCACGACAGCTGCGGCCACACCGGCGGTGCCGGCACTGGCGGCCAGGAGGAAATTCCTGCGGGCATTCGGTTTCGCGGTCTTCATTGCACGTCTCCTTTTCGCTTCGTGGAGCGACTCAACCCAAACGGAACGACTCTGATTCGATGGCCATGAACGCAAGCCCGAGCGCGGCGACCCTGCGGTAATAGTTTGCACCGTCCGCCGCGCCCAGCGCGCGGAAAAACTTCACCACGCCCGGCTCGAGGTGGGCCTGGAAAAAATGCTTCTGCTCGGCCAACGTCGCGCTGGACCGCCCCGCTCCGCCGGCGATCAGGACGCGCATCGCGTCGAAGAGCACGGCGTAGTGATCGTCGGGCTCGGCAATGTGGTCTGGCTTGGCGAGAAAGAGGTCCGCGAGGTCGGCCCGCAGCCGGATGCGGGGATGATCCACCGCCGTCGCACCCGTGTAGAAACCCGAGTAGATCGATACCTGCGAGGCTCCCACGCCCACGAAGAGCGCCTGGTACTCGTCGTCGGCAGCGTCGGCGTCCATCACCGACGAGGCCGACACGAACTCGCCCCAGGCCTTGGCCAAAGCCGGATCGCCTTCGGGCGGGATCTCGCTCGCGATCGAGATCGCCCCCAGCAGGCGCGCGTCGGGCGCGGCATGCATCAGGCGCGAGAAGAGCGCGTAGAAATCCGCCCGGCCCTGGTCCTCGGGAGCGAGGGGGCGGTTGATCCGGACGGGGCTGGCGACGGCTTCCATGGCTAGAGCTTCAGCACCGAGGCTTCATTCTTGTTGGACATCATGTCCACCACGCGACAGTCGGCGCACATCTGCAAGCGCCGCAGCGCTTCGCCCCCGGCGAACATCGAGTGTCCGGCAAGGCGTCCGAGCATCGCATCGACCATCTGCTTGGTGCCGAAAGGCTTGTTGCAACTCACGCAGTGAAAGGGCTGCGTCTCGTTGAGAACGCGTGTTTCGCGGACGGCGGGCGTGAGGAGAAGGCGCGGCTTGAGGGTAATGG
This sequence comes from Usitatibacter palustris, assembly GCF_013003985.1. GTDB lineage: Bacteria > Pseudomonadota > Gammaproteobacteria > Burkholderiales > Usitatibacteraceae > Usitatibacter > Usitatibacter palustris. The sequence continues at coordinate 2,493,756 of NZ_CP053073.1, forward strand.
CGTCCTCGGGGCAGGTCTTTTCGCACAGGCCGCATTGCACGCAATTGCGCTCGAGGAACTTGAGCATGGGCACATCGACGCCATCCATGAGCGCCGACTCGGGACAGGCCCCGGCGCACGCCATGCACATCGTGCACTTCGCGCGATCGACGACCACCTCGCCATAGGGAGCGCCTGCCGCGAGTGCGATCTCGTCGCGCGGGCTGGGCGCGTGCTTCGCCAGGTGCTCGACCGCGAACTCGATCGCGGTGCGCTTGTCGTTCGACAACATGAAGGCGGCGGGTACGGGAAGCGAGGGGGCTGGCGTAACGGCCTCGAACGCCGCGCTTGCGGCTGCGCCATCGGCGGCCTCGACGAGGATGAAATGCGTTCCCGAGTAGCCCAATGCAGAAAGGATGGTTTCGCCAATGGCCATCTGCGCACGAAGCGCGTCGCGGTACTCGCGCGTCTCGGAGCCCGCGCAAAGCACGGCGACCTGGCTCGCGCCGAACGCAATCGCAGGAAGCAGCAGGTCGAGCCCGATGGAGGCCACGTGCCAGGCCTCCAGCGGCAACACGCGGGCCGGAATTCCGCGACCGGAGGCCGCGGACGCGGCCAGGAGCTCACGGCCGTCCGTCCCGTTGTGGAAAAGTATGCAGGCATCTTTTCCGCCGGCATGGCGATACGCCGAAAGCAGTTGCTTGAGTTGTGCGCCGCGGTCGGCCACGCGCGGGAACTGGAAGCTCATCGCGCCGGACGGACACACGGTCGAGCACGCGCCGCAGCCCATGCACAGGTGCGGATCCACCTTGACGTGGTCGCCATCCCCGGCAATCGCCTGCGTGGAACAAACCTCGATGCAGGCATTGCAGCCCACGATGCCCGATCGGCTGTGCGCGCAAATGCTTTCGCGGTACGCGAAGTAGCGCGGCTTCTCGAACTCGCCGACGGCACTGCGCAAGTCCTCGAGCATCGTGTCGAGCGACGCGTCGTCGGCCGGTGCGCGGAAGTATCCCTGCGGAGGCTGCGCCATCGCGAAGAGCGGCACGGGCGAGAAGTCGAGGATGAGGTCGAACTTCGCGTCGGACGCCGGTTTCGCGGGCAGGCCATCGGCCTTCAGGTCGGAAATGGTCGCGAAGAACTCGCCCAGATACCCGCGAAGCGCGGTCACTCGTCCGGTCCAGGCCGCATAGGCGGTCGCCGCTCGGCCTTTGTCGGGACTGGCCGCAAGCAGCGTCACGTGGAGGTCGCCGGCCAGCCGCTCGGCGCAGGAGCGCGCGCGCGCCGAATCGCTTCCGGCAACGATGAACACATTTCCGTGCGACACGTAGCCAACGCTGGCAATGGCATCGGGCGGGGCAAGGTTGACGAGAGAGGCAAGGGCCGCCGACTTGGGCTCGCAGTCTTCGGCGCGGACAGTCCACCCACGGCTCTCGAGCGAGAACCCTTCGACGGATGCGTCCTGGTCAAGCAACGTCATTGCGAAGTAGACGTCCGGAGGTTGCGCACCATTTCGGCGCGACCGCCATCTCCTCTGTTATTAGTAGTATCCCCGCGATGGCATGGGGGACCCTGATATGCAGAAGAGTTTACACCCAATAAATCCGGCGTCATTCCCGTACTTCGGGTGGCGGTATTACGGCACCTGGAGTATTGGATGCATCGCTTGAAGGAGGTTCGGAAAGCCCTTGGTCGCCCTGGGGTTTTTCGGGAACGGCACGATCCCCCTCAAGGGCTTCCTCAGGTGGCTTTTCGGGGACTTTGTTGAAGTCCCCCAGTCGCGCGACCTGGCGCAGGCTTTCCAGCCACGAAGGCGGCAGCGGATCGGGCTGCGAGTAGTCGGCGATATAGATATCGAGGCCATCCATCTCGTTGAATCGCGGGTCCCTGAATAAGGTCCGCAATGCCGATTCCCGCATCTTCGGATCGACGTCGGGCTGCATGAACGGGGCGAAGTCCGAATCCGGGGTGAGCGATTCAACCGGCGGCAGGGGCTCACGAGGCAACGTGGGTGCCGTTTCGCCACCCCCTTCGACCGGCACTGCCGGGGGCGGCGGCTGATCGGCTTTTTCGGGCTCGGACCGCGCCTGGACCTTGCGGCGGGACCAACGCGAGAGGAAGGGGTCGTCGGCGCTCATGATTGCCCCTGCTTGCGGAAACGGCCTTCCTTGCCCTTGAACGACTTCGGCCGCTGCCTCACCTTCGGTTCAGGCCGGTAGTTCGCCTCCACCCACTCACCCATCCAGGCGGTCAGCTCCGGATACGCGCTCACGCGCTCCACGCGCTCGGCGCTGTCCATCCAGCGCGCAGCCTCGTTGTACGAAAGCGTCGCGAGGAACGGAACCGGGTCGCCGGTAGTCTCATCGTTGCGAAGGCTGATGAAGACGCTGGGGTCATCGCTTCCGACGTTGAGGTAGTAACCCTCGGCTTCGTCGCGGTACAAGGTGACCAGCACGCCGGGAAACATTCGCTGCAGGAAGCCTTCGTGCATCACGATGTCGCGCGCGTCACCACCCACGTCGGGCACGACGCCCGCGACGGTCCAGCGATGGTCTTCCCAGCGACTCTCGACGGTGACCCTCTCGAGGATCACTGAAAGCATTTGCGACGGCCGTTCCTGCATGCGGCCACTATAATCCACTCATGTCGAAGACCGTCATCCCGCTCGTTCCGGTCGCGCGCCACTCGCCCGCTCCGCCGCTGTTGGCACCGATCGTGCCGGGCAAGCTCGCGGACACGCTCGCGCGGCCGTTGCACGACCTGCGCATCTCGGTCACCGACCGCTGCAACTTCCGCTGCGTGTACTGCATGCCCAAGGAAGTCTTCGACGCGGACTACGAATTCCTTCCGCAGGAGGAACTCCTTTCCTTCGAGGAGATCGTGCGGCTCGCGCGCATCTTCCGGGGCCATGGCATGCAGAAGATCCGCCTCACGGGCGGCGAGCCGCTGCTCCGGCACGGCATCGAGAAGCTCGTTGCGATGCTCTCCAGGGAATTTCCCGACGTCGACCTCACGCTCACGACCAACGGCTCGGCGCTGAAGGCGAAGGCCGCGGCCCTGAAGGCCGCGGGCCTGAAGCGCGTGACCGTGAGCCTCGATTCGCTCGATGAGGCCACCTTCCGCAAGATGAACGACGTCGATTTTCCTGCCGCGCGCGTGCTCGAAGCGATCGAGGTCGCGGACGCGGCGGGCCTGGCCCCCATCAAGGTCAACATGGTGGTCAAGCGCGGCGTGAACGATCACGAGATCGTCGCCATGGCCCGGCGCTTCCGCGGCACGGGGCATGTGGTGCGCTTCATCGAATTCATGGACGTGGGTTCGACCAACGGCTGGCGCATGGACGACGTGATCCCCTCCTCCGAAGTGATCCGCCGCATCCACGCGGAGTTCCCGCTCGAGCCGGTGGACGCGAACTACAGCGGCGAAGTCGCCGAGCGTTGGCGTTATAAGGATGGCCAGGGCGAGGTCGGTGTGATCTCCTCCGTGACCGAGGCGTTCTGTTCGACCTGCACGCGCGCGCGTCTTTCCACGGATGGCGCGCTCTACACGTGCCTCTTCGCGCAGAAAGGTTTCGACTTGAAGACGTTGTTGCGCGGAGGCGCGTCGGACGCCGCCATCTCCGAAGCGATTGCTGCGGTGTGGCAGCGGCGCGAGGACCGCTATTCGCAGATCCGCACCGAGGCCACCGCGAAAGCGCGCAAGGTCGAGATGTCGTTCATCGGGGGCTAGCGTGGCCTACCGCCCGATCCTCAGCCACGCCGCGCGCCCGGCCACGTACACCGTGGAAGCGCGCGATGAGAGCGGCGCGCTCGTGCCGACGCCGATCGCGGGCGAACATCCGCTCACGCTCTACGTCGACAAGCGCGAAATCCTCACGATGATGACGCTGGGCGCCGCGCCCGAGGCGCTGGCACTCGGCTTCCTTCGCAACCAGCGCCTCGTGGAATCGATCGAGGAGATCGTCTCGGTGCAGGTCGACTGGGAAGTGAACGCGGTCGCCGTCACGACGAAGAACGGTCTTGTCGATCTCGACAAGAAGACCGAGAAACGCACGGCCACCACCGGCTGCGGCCAGGGCACCGTCTTCGGCGACCTCATGGAAGACATCGAGTCGATCAACCTGCGAACCGATGTCCGCCTCGAAGAGGAAACGCTTTTCGGCCTCCTCAATGCCGTGCGCCTGCACGAATCGATCTACAAACAGGCGGGCGCCGTGCACGGCTGCGCGCTCGCGAAAGGCACGGAGATCCTCACGTTCGTCGAGGATGTCGGCCGCCACAACGCGGTCGACGCGATCGCCGGATGGATGTGGCTCGAAGGCGTCGAAGGCGGCGACAAGATCTTCTATACGACAGGCCGGCTCACTTCCGAGATGGTGATCAAGGCCGCGCAGATGGGCATTCCCTTTCTCGTCTCTCGCTCGGGCCTCACGAAGATGGGCCACGAGATCGCGCAAAAGGTCGGCATCACGATGATCGGACGCGCGGTGAACAAGCATTACCTGCTCTTCACCGGCGCCGAGCGCTTCGTGAAGAGCGCGGCGGCCGCCCATGCCTGAGTCGGGCACGGCGCGTTGCCACTGCGGCGGCGTGGAGATGGTGGCCGAGTTCCCCTCGCGCTTCGTCGCGCACTGCTACTGCGCGAGTTGCCGGCGCACGCATGCCGCGGGTGTGGTCACCTGGATCGGCTTCAGGCGCGAGCAGGTGCGCATCACGAAGGGCGCGGACCTCATTCGCGACTACGAGTCCTCCCGCGGCACGCACCGCAAGTTCTGCGGGCAATGCGGGACACGCCTCGCGTTCGAGTCGTCGCATGGGAAATGGGCCGAGGAGGTCCACATGCCGCTGGCGATCTTCACCACGCCGGTCGATCGCCCTCCGGGCGGCAACGCCTTCCCCGAGGAGCGTCCCGACTGGGCGCCCTTCAATGCCCATGAGCGCGACTAGCGTCACCGGCGTCGTGCTTGCCGGCGGCCAGGGCAGCCGAATGGGCGGCGTCGACAAGGGCCTGCAGGTCTTTCGCGGCCGCCCGATGGTGGCGCACGTGATCGAGCGTCTCGCGCCCCAGGTCGACGAAGTGCTCGTGAACGCGAACCGCAATCCCGACGAGTATTCGCGCTTCGGGCACCGCGTCATCGCCGACGAGATTCCCGGCTTCGCGGGGCCGCTCGCGGGCTTCGAGCGCGGGCTCGCGCACGCGTCGGGCCAACTGGTCGTCACCGTGCCCTGCGATTCGCCATTCCTGCCCGCCGATCTCGTGAGCCGCCTGCGCCGCGCGCTCGAGGGTGGCAGTGCGCCGATTGCGGTGGCGAAGACCGGCGACCAGGCGCATCCCGTGTTCTGCCTCATGCGCCGCGACGTGCACGCCTCGCTCGAGAAGTTCCTCGCTGCGGGGGATCGCAAGATCGACCGCTGGTACGCGAGCCTGGGCGCCATCGAAGTCGCGTTCGACGACGAGCCCGACGCGTTCCGCAACATCAACACCCGCGAAGAACTCTCGCAGCTCGAGCCGCGGTCGTAGCCTGTCATGGGCAGGGCCGTTCGGCTGCCGCGACCCCCGCTCCCCCGCTTCGCGGTCGCGTGGTTTCCCGCCTTCGAAGGCCTCGAGCGCATCGAAGCGTATCGCCGGCGCCACGATCCGATGGCGAACGACGTTGCGGCGCATCTCACGCTCGTGTTCCCGTTCCCGACGGCGCTCACCGCCCTGCAGCTGGAAACGCACGTGCGCAAAGTGGCTGCGGGATGGCCGCCGATTCCCGTGACATTCCGCGCCGTGCGCGTGCAGGCAAATGAATTCGTGTTCCTGATGGCGCAACGTGGCGCGCAGTCGATCGCGGCGCTGCACGATCGACTGTATGCGCGGTCGCTGCGCCAGCATCTGCGCACCGATCTTGCCTATGAACCGCACATCACAATCGCGCGCAGCCTCGATCCGCGGCAACTGGACGTGTCGTTCGCCGAAGCCGAGCGCGACCTCGCCGGCGAATTCCACGACGTGTTGCGCGAGGTGACGCTCCTCGCGGTCGCGCCCGACGGTAGAATCGAACGAATCCGAGACTTTCCGCTGGACACCCGCTGACCATGGCCGCACTCACGATCGCCCAGGCTTCCTGCGCCGACGACTACGACCCGAACTCGATGCCGGTCGCGAAGGCGCGCGAATTCATCTTTCGCTTCCTCGATCCGCTCCAGGCGACGATCCGCGTGCCGATTCGCTCCGCGCTCGGCCGCGTGCTCGCCGAGGACGTGATCTCGCCGGTCGATGTGCCTTCGCATCGCAATTCGGCGATGGACGGTTGGGCCATGCGCGGCGACGACCTCAAGGCCGACGCGGAGACCACACTCACGGAAATCGGCGTCGCCTTCGCGGGCAAGCCGTTCGCGGGCCTGTTTCTGCCCGGCCAGTGCGTGCGCATCATGACGGGCGGTGTCGTGCCCGATGGCGCGGACACCGTGGTCATGCAGGAACGCGCGCGCGCCGACGGCAAGTCGATCACCTTTTCGGTGGGCCAGAAGACGGGCCAGAACGTGCGCGAGGCCGGCGAGGATCTCAAGCGCGGTTCCGCGGCGCTCACGCGCGGCCGCCGCATCCGCCCCGCGGAACTGGGCCTCATCGCCTCGCTCGGCATCGGCGAAGTGACGGTCTATCGCCCGCTGCGCGTCGCGTTCTTCTCCACGGGTGACGAGCTCAAGTCCGTGGGCTCGACGCTCGGCGAAGGCGAGATCTACGACTCCAACCGCTACACGCTGCACGGGATGCTCACGCGCCTGGGCTGTGAAGTGCTCGACATGGGCGTCGTTCGCGACGACCCGGCGTTGATCGAGGCCGCGTTCGCAACCGCCGCATCAAGCGCCGATGTCGTGATCACGAGCGGCGGCGTGTCCGTGGGCGAAGCCGATTTCGTGAAGTCGATGCTCGCCAAGCTTGGGGAGGTCGTCTTCTGGAAGATCGCAATGAAGCCCGGCCGGCCGCTTGCCTACGGAAAGATCGGCAACGCGCACTTCTTCGGGCTGCCGGGCAATCCCGTCTCGGTCATGGTCACCTTCTATCAATTCGTCCGCGATGCACTGCTCACGCTGATGGGGGCGACGAACATCGAACCGGTGCCGACCTTCCCCGCCGTGTGTTCGACGCGACTCAAGAAAGCGCCGGGCCGCACCGAATTCCAGCGCGGCATCCTCACGCGCGGCACGGACGGCGGCTGGACCGTGCGTCCGACCGGCGAGCAAGGCTCCGGGATCCTCAAGTCGATGAGCGATGCCAACTGCTTCATCATCCTCGGCGACCACGTGGGCAACGTGGAAGCGGGAACGGCGGTCGAGGTGCAGCTGCTCGAAGGGGTGCTGTGAGCGGCGCGCCCGTCTCGGCGCTCGAGCGCAGCGGCACCGGCCTCGAATACCTGCAGAAGGTGCTTTCCGGCGAGCACGGCAACGTCCCGATCGGCGACACCGTGGGCTTTCGCATGAAGGAAGTCTCGAAGGGGCGCATCGTGTTCGAGGGAATGCCGGGCGCCAATGTGCTCAACCTCATCGGCACCGTCCACGGCGGCTACGCCGCGACGATCCTCGACAGCGCGCTCGCGCTCTCCATCCTCTCCACGCTCGACGCCGATTCGAACTTCACCACGCTCGAGATCAAGGTGAACTACGTCCGGTCCATCACGCCGGGCATGACCGTGCGCGCCACCGGCGAGATCGTGCACGCCGGCCGCCGCGTGGCGACCTCCGAAGCCAAGCTGACCGACGCCGAAGGCAAGCTCCTCGCACACGGCACCACGACCTGCCTGATCCTCCCGCGCGAGCGGCCGTAACACGCGTGGTTTGACACACTGACCCGCGGTCAGTTATCGTGGCCGGCAACTGACCCGGAGTCATTTGCAATGGTCGTCAAGCAACGCGCCGTCGCCACGGCGGACAAGGCCGAGCGCCGCGGAGAGATCCTCGACGCGGTCGAGGCGATGTTCCTCCAGCACCCCGACCGCATGGCGAGCGTGGCCGAAGTCGCGGGTGCGGCCGGCCTCGCCAAGGGCACGGTCTATCTGTACTTCCCCAGCAAGGAAGAGATGCTGCTCGCACTCCACGAGCGCCACGTCGCGGTCTTCTTCCGCGAGCTGATGCGCCTCATCGAATCGGGCCGCAAGGTCGACTTCGACGCGACCATGGCCGTGACCCTCAAGCACCTGATCCGCGTCCCCGGCTACCTGCCGCTCACCAGCCGGTGCTTCGGGATGATGGATCGCGACATTCCCACCGAGGTCGCCATTGCCTTCAAGGTGCGCGTCGGCCAGGCCCTCGTGATGGCGGGCGCGGGCCTCGAGCGCCACTACCCGAAGTTGAAGGCCGGCGACGGCGTGACGCTCCTGCAGCACAGCTACGGGCTGATCGTGGGCCTGTGGCAGCTCCTGCATCCCATCGAGCGCTTCGGAAAGGCGTTGCAACGCCCGGAGCTGAAGCTCTTCAAGCGCGATTACGAACGCGAGATCGAACGGGCCCTGCGCGCCCTGTGGACCGGAACGATCGAGACCGCGAAAGGCAAATCCCGATGAAAGCCGCCCTTCCCCTGTTCGTCCTCGCAGCCGCCGCGCTCGCGGGCTGCGGCAACGGCAAGACCGCCGTCGATCCCGTGCGGCCGGTACTCACGCAGGTTGTCTCGCCCGGTGCGCTCGCGACGCGCGACACGTATTCTGGAGAAGTACGTGCGCGTCACGAAACCGACCTCGCGTTCCGCGTGGCCGGGAAGATCATCGCGCGTCCCGTCGACGCCGGCGCGCGCGTCGCGCGCGGCCAGGTCCTCGCGCGGCTCGACCCGGTGGATGCGAAGCTCGCCGCCGACGCCTCGCACGCGCAGCTCGCTTCCGCCGAGAGCGATCACGCGCTCGCGAAGGCCGAGCTCGATCGCCACGCCGACCTCCTCAATCGCAAGTTCATCAGCCAGTCGTCCTTCGACGCGAAGCAGAACGCCTACAACGCCGCGAAGGCGAAGCTCGAGCAGTCGCGCTCGCAGGCCGCGATCACCACGAACCAGGCCGATTACACGACGCTCGTGGCCGACGCCGACGGCGTCGTGATCTCCGTATCCGCCGAACCCGGCCAGGTCGTCGCGGCGGGGCAACCCGTGCTTCGCCTGGCACGCTCCGGCGAGAAGGAGATCGTGATCAACGCGCCCGAGAACCAGGTCACGCGCTTCAAGCCCGGACAGGACGTCATGGTCCAGCTGTGGGCGGACGCTTCCCTGATTTTCCCGGGCAAGGTTCGCGAGATCGCGGGCGGCGCCGATCCGGTCACGCGCACGTACACGGTGAAGGTCACGGCGATCAATCCACCGGACGCCGCGCAGCTGGGCATGACGGCCAACGTCGCGTTCAAGGCCGGGGCCGACAGCGAGCTCGTCTTGCTGCCACTGAGCGCGCTCGCGCGCGACAAGTCCGATCCGGCCGTATGGATCGTGGAACCCAAGAGCGGCAAGGTGCAGCTTCGCGCCGTGAAGGTGGGCCAGTTCCGCGAGGACGGCGTGACCATCACGAAGGGGCTCGCCGCCGGCGACCGCGTCGTGATCGCGGGCGTGCACAAGCTGCGTCCCGAGCAAGTCGTGCGCGTCGCGAACTAGGCCCGCGCCCGCCATGAAGCGCTTCAACCTCTCCGAATGGGCGTTGTCGCACCAGACGCTGGTGCTGTATTTCATGGTGGTGCTCGCCCTCGTGGGCGTGGGCTCGTACCTGAAGCTCGGCCAGGCCGAGGATCCCGATTTCACGTTCAAGCTGATGGTCGTGCGCACCATGTGGCCGGGCGCCGACGCGGGCGAAGTCGAGCGCCAGCTCACCGACCGCATCGAGAAGAAGCTGCAGGAGACGCCGCGCCTCGACTTCCTGCGCAGCTACTCCAAGCCCGGCGAGTCGGTGATCTTCGTCTTCGTGAAGGACAACGCCCGCCCCGACGAGATCCGCGACACCTGGTACCAGGTCCGCAAGAAGGTCGGCGACATTCGCGCGACACTCCCGCAAGGCGTCATCGGCCCGTTCTTCAACGACGAGTTCGGCGACACCTTCGGCAACATCTACGCCGTCACCGGCGACGGCTACTCCTACGCCCAGCTCAAGGAAACCGCGGACCGCATCCGCAACGAGCTGCTGCGCGTGAAGGATGTCGCGAAGGTCGACCTCGTGGGCGAGCAGGATGAGCGCATCTACGTCGAGCTCGCCAACGCGAAGCTCGCCACCTTCGGCGTCGAGCCCGCCGTGGTTTTCGCGGCCCTCCAGCAGCAGAACGCCGTCACCGCGACCGGCAGCTTCGAGACGCCCACCGACCGCATCTACATCCGCGCGAGCGGCGCGCTCGATTCCGTGGAGAGCGTGAAGCAGATCGCGATCCGCGCCAACGGAAGGCTGCTGCGCGTGGGCGACATCGCCAACGTCACGCGCGGCTTCGTCGACCCGCCGCAGCCGCGCATGAGATACATGGGCCGCGAGGCGCTCGGCATTGCCGTGTCGATGGTGCCGCGCGGCGACATCGTGGCACTGGGCAAGTCGCTCGACACCGAGGTCGAGCGCATCGAGGGTGAGCTGCCCGTGGGCCTGGACCTGCACCGCGTGAACGACCAGCCTGCCACGGTGACGCGCTCGATCAAGGAGTTCACTCGCACGCTCGCTGAAGCCGTGACCATCGTGCTGGTGGTGAGCTTCCTGTCGCTCGGCCTGCGCACCGGCCTCATCGTCGCGCTCTCGATTCCGCTCACGCTCGCGGTCACGTTCGCGTTCATGTACCAGGCGGGCATCGACCTGCACAAGATTTCGCTCGGCGCGCTCATCATCGCGCTCGGGTTGCTCGTCGACGACGCGATCATCTCCGTGGAGATGATGGTCGTGAAGATGGAGCAAGGCTGGGAACGCGTGCGGGCGGCGAGCTTCGCCTACACCTCGACCGCCATGCCGATGCTCACCGGCACGATCGTCACGGCCGCGGGCTTCCTGCCCATCGGCCTCGCGCGCTCCTCGACCGGCGAATACACCTTTTCGATCTTCGCGGTCACCACGATCGCCCTCCTCGTCTCCTGGGTGGTGTCGGTGCTCTTCGTGCCCTACCTCGGCTACAAGCTCCTGCCCGACATGAAGAAGTCCGGCGTGCACTTCGACGAAGGCGCGGTCTACCGCAAGCCCTTCTACCTGCGCGTGCGCCGCATCGTGGACTGGTGCGTGACGCACCGCTGGATCGTGATCGGCGCGACCGTCGCGGCATTCCTCGTCTCCGTCTTCGCCTTCCGCTTCGTGCAGCAGCAGTTCTTCCCCGCCGCAAGCCGTCCGGAATTGATCGTCGATCTGCGCCTGCAGGAAGGCTCTTCCATCCACGCGACCGAAGCCCAGGTGAAGAAGCTCGAGAAGCTCTTCCTCACCGACCCCGCGATCAAGGACAACGTCGACAACTTCGTGAGCTACGTCGGCAGCGGCAGCCCGCGCTTCTACCTGCCGTTCGACCAGCAGCTCGTCAATGCGAACTTCGGCCAGTTCATCGTGAACACGAAGGACAACGAAGCGCGCGAGATCGTCCGCGCCCGCCTGATCAAGGCGTTCGAGGAAGATTTCCCGGAAGTTCGCGGCCGCGTGAACCGGCTCGAGAACGGCCCGCCCGTGGGCTTCCCGGTCCAGTTCCGCGTGATCGGCGAGGACAAGGCGGTGATCCGCCGCATCGCCAATGAGGTCGCGGAGGTCATGCGCGCCAACCCCTGGATGCGCGACGTCAACTTCGACTGGGACGAGCCCTCGAAGGTGATCCGCCTCACGATCGACCAGAACCGCGCGCGCGTGCTCGGCATTTCGACCCAGGAGCTCGCGGTGTTCCTCAACACGGTGCTGTCGGGCCAACCGGTCACGACCTACCGCGAGAACGACAAGCAGATCGACGTCCTTGCCCGCGGCGCGCGCGAAGAGCGCGTGTACGTGAGTCTGCTCAAGGACCTCGCGGTCCCGGTGGGCCGCGGCCGCTCGGTGCCGCTCTCGCAGATCGCCGATCTTTCCTACGGCTTCGAGCAGGGAATCTACTGGCGCCGCGACCGCCTGCCGGTGATCACGGTGCGCTCCGACCTCAAGGACGGCGTGCAAGCGCCGGTGGTGAGCGCGCAGGTGAACGCAAAGCTCGAGGACATTCGCGCGAAGCTGCCCTTCGGCTACCGCATCGACACGGGCGGCGCGGTCGAGGACGCCGGCAAGGGACAGAAGTCCATCGCCATCGTCGCCCCGGTGATGATCCTCGTGATGGTCACCGCGCTGATGCTGCAGCTCCAGAGTTTTTCGCGGCTCGCGCTCGTATTGCTCACGGCGCCATTGGGCCTGATCGGCGTGGTCATCGCGCTGCTCGCCTTCAACGTGCCCTTCGGCTTCGTCGCGATGCTGGGCACGATCGCGCTCGCCGGGATGATCATGCGCAACTCCGTGATCCTCGTGGACCAGATCGAGCACGACATCCGCGAAGGGTCGGAGGCGTGGGATGCGATCGTCGATTCCACGGTGCGTCGCTTCCGGCCGATCGTGCTCACGGCCGCGGCCGCGGTGCTCGCGATGATTCCGCTCACGCGCAGCGCCTTCTACGGTCCGATGGCGGTCGCGATCATGGGCGGCCTCGTCGTCGCGACGGCGCTCACGCTCCTTTTCCTGCCGGCGCTCTACGCAGCCTGGTTCCGGGTGAGGCGGACCGCGTAGCCACCAATGGGGTCAGACCCCATTGGTGCGCAGTAACAATCGCTACCGCATCAGCTTCGCGATGTCCCGCACCGGCGCGCTGCCGTACGACAGGAACCGGTTGTTGAACCCCTTCACCGAGAACTTCGCGCCCTGCTTCGCACGCAGCTCGTCGCGCAGCGCCGTGATCTCCGCATAGCCGTTGAAGTAGCTGGTGAGCTGCACCTGCGAGAGCGTCGCGCGCAGCCACTTCTCCGTCGCCTCGCGATCCTGCTGGAAGGCTTCGCGCGTCATCATCGTCATCGCTGCTTCGCGTTCGAGACCCATCGTCTGGATCTCGATGTCGAGGATCGTGTTCACGACCGAGCGCAGGTTCCACTTCATCCAGAAGAGCCAGATCTCGGGCGAGAAGTTGTCGTAGCCCGCGTCGAGCATCACCTTCTCGCTGAACACGGCCCAGCCCTCGATCATCGCGCCGTTGCCGAACAGGCTCTTCACCACGCTCGGCGACTTGTTGGCGTGCACGAGCTGCAGGTAGTGGCCGGGAATGGCCTCGTGGATGTTGAGGATCTGCAGCGTCCAGTCGTTGTATTCGCGCAGGAACGATTCGGTCTGCTCGTCCGTGAGGCCCTCGGGCGGCGTCACGTTGTAGTAGGTGTTGGCTTTCGGATCGAAAGGCCCGGGAGAGCTCACCGAAGCGCCGGCGCCCACGCCGCGCATGTAGAGCGGCGTCTCGCGCACGAGCAACGGCCGCGTCGGGTCCTGGTCGAGGAGATCCTTCTCACGCACGAACTTCTCCAGCGAGGGGATCTGCGCGCGGATGGTCTCGACGAATTTCTCGCGCGTCGTGTGCTTGAGCGAGAGCTGGTCGAGCACCGCGCGGATCATCACGAGGCGGTCGGCCGGCATGGGCTTGCCACCCATCACGCGCGGCCACAGCTCGCGCGCCTTCACTTCCATCGCGTCGTGCAGCGCGGCTTTCTCGGCCAGCGCGCGCTTGTGCAGCGAGTCCACCGTGAATCCGGACTGGATGTCGTAGGCGAACTTCTGCTCGTAGAGCGCCTTGCCGATGCGGAAGCTGCGCGCCGGACCCGCCTTGAGCTTCGCCTCGAGCGCGCCCAGGAACGACAGGTAATCTCCGATCGCCACGCGCGCGGCCGCAACCCGCGTCGCGAACAGCGCCTTCTCGTCGGCGGTGAGTCCCGAGGCCGCCACCTTCGCCTGGAGGTCTTCGCCGAACCCGCGCAGCGCGCCGCGGTTCTGGACGATGGCGAGCGTGGTGTATTCGAGCGTCGGATCGGCCACGCTCGCCTGGGCGGCGGCGTAGTAGGCCGGCACTTTCTCCAGGCGTTCGATCACCAGCCGCAGGCGCGCATCGAGCGGCGCGAAATTGGTGTTCAGGATCACGCCGAACTCGCTGCCGACGTTGTACGTGGACGGCTGCCACTGCCAGTTCCTGAATGTCGTGAGGTACCAGCGGCGCGATTCGAAGCGGCTCTTCATCAGGCCATGATCGACGCGGTTCGACGCGTCGAGCGTGGCGACATCGATGCGCGCCAGCGCGGCGAGCTGCCGGTCATAGAAAGCGATGGCCTCGGCGCGGCGCTCGGCATCGGGCACCGTCAATTTCCCGGCGTACTTGTAGTTGCCCGCGCGAATCGCCTGCTCGGGGAACGTCTTCCACATTTCCTCGAGCACGGCGTCGACGTGGCGCCGGAAGCTCGCATTGGCATCGTCTTGCGAAACAGCGGCGGCCGGCGGCGCGGCGGGCTGGGTCGGCGAAGTCGAACAGGCGGGGAGGAAGGCGGCGGAGCAGGCAACGGCGAATGCGGGAACGAGCGAAGTGCGGATGGACATTGTCGGGATGAAAAGGCTGGCAGACGAGGCCCGCAGTATGAGCTATCTTCACGGGCATGGAACGACGCGACTTCGTGAAACTCTGCGCGGCCTCGGCCGCGGGCGCCACGCTCCCCGAAACCTCGCAGGCGAAGGACCTTTCGGCGCGCACCTACAACCGTGTGAAGCTCCTCGACGAACGCGGCCAGCCCGTTCGCGTCGATACGCTCGCGAAGGGCGTGGGCTACGTCTTCGAATATCCGTTCGCATCCACTCCCGCGTTCCTCATTCGCCTCGACAAGCCGGTGGCCGGTGGCGTCGTGCTCAAGACCGAATCGGGCGATGACTACAAATGGGCCGGCGGCGTAGGCCCCGACAAATCCGTGGTCGCGTATTCGGCGATCTGCGCGCACAAGCTCACGTATCCCACCAAGCAAGTGAGCTTCATCGGCTACCGGCACACACCGAGCCCCGTCGCAGGGCCGGGACGCGTCATTACCTGTTGCTCGGACCGCAGCGTCTACGATCCTTCCGCGGGCGCGCGCGTCGTCTCCGGTCCCGCGCCGCAACCGCTGTGCACGATCCTGCTCGAGCACGACGCGAAGGCCGATGAGCTGTACGCGCTCGGCACATTCGGCGGCGAGATGTTCACGGAGTTCTTCAAGCGTTTCGAGTTCCGCCTGCAGATGGAGATGGGCAACCGCACGCGAGCGCAGGCCGATCGCACCGCCACCGTCCGCGAGCTCGCGAACTACAGCGCCCAGTGGGCGCAGTGCTGAAGGTTTCGATCAAGGGAAGGTCTTTTTTAGCTATAACGAGAAATGTCATGGCGTGTCACATTTCGGGCTTCCATGACGGCGTGCGCCGTCTCGGGAAATGTGACACGCCATGACATTTCTCGTTATAGCTAAAAAAGACCTTCCCTTGATCGAAACCTACAGGCCCTCGAACGGATCGGCGCCCCGGTTCTCGAGCCCCTCGAGATCCTCGCGCCGCAGGCGCGGGACGAACATGCGGATGAATTCCACCGTGAAGCTGCGCAGATAAGCACCTCGCTTGTAGGCGAGCCGCGTGGTCTGCGCCGCGAACAGGTGGCCGCAATCGAGCGCGACGAGTCCTTCGTCCTTGCCCTCGCGAAACGCGCGCGAGGAGATGATCCCCACGCCCAGGCCCAGGCTCACGTACGACTTGATCACGTCGGAATCCAGGGCCGTGAGCACGATCTCGGGTGAAAGCCCGCGCGCGGCAAAGCTGCGGTCGACCGACGTGCGGCCCGCGAACATGGGGTCGTACGTGACGATCGGATGCTCGGCGATCGCTTCGAGCGTGAGCCGCTTCAGGCCCGCGAGCGGATGGCCCTCGGGCACGACGACACAGTGATGCCATTGATAGCAGGGCAACGTCACCAGCTCGGGATAGTCGGTGAGCGCCTCGGTGGCGATCGCGAGGTCGGCCTCGCCGGCCAGCACATGCTTGGCGAGTTGGTTCGGATTGCCCTGCAGGAGCTTCAACTTCACCTGTGGAAAACGCTTCTTGAATTCGGTGATCACCGGCGGCAGCGCGTAGCGCGCCTGGGTGTGCGTGATCGCGACCGAAAGCTGGCCCCGGGCGCCCGCGCCGAACTCCTCGCCCACCCCCCGGAGGTTGCCGACCTCGGAAAGGATCCGGTCGATGCGTTCGAGGATTTCGCGGCCCGCATCGGTGATCGAGGTGAGGCGCTTGCCCTGCCGGACGAAGATCGCCGCCCCCAGTTCCTTCTCCAGTTCCCGCAACTGCCGCGAGACCCCGGGTTGGGAGGTGTGGAGCGCCGCCGCGGCCGCCGACACGTTGAGATCGCGCTTGGCGACCTCTTGGGCGTATTTCAATTGCTGTAGATTCATGGACTTACCTTTATATACGAATATCGCATATCAATAGCATAACAAAGTATTTTTCAGGCATATAGGGTGTGGCTACGATCCGCGCATGTACCGCTATGACGCCATCGACCACGCCATCGTCGCCGACCGGGTTGCGCAGTTCCGCGACCAGACGCGCCGCTTCCTCGCCGGCCAACTGACGGAGGACGAGTTCCGACCGCTGCGCCTGCAGAACGGGCTCTACATCCAGCGCCATGCGCCGATGCTCCGGGTCGCCGTGCCTTACGGAATCCTCTCCTCGACCCAGCTTCGGAGGCTGGCTCGCATCGCCCGCGTGTACGACCGCGGGTACGGCCACTTCACGACGCGCCAGAACATCCAGTACAACTGGCCCAAGCTCGAGCAGGTGCCCGAGATCCTCGCCGAGCTCGCGGAAGTCGAGATGCACGCGATCCAGACGAGCGGCAACTGCGTGCGCAACATCACGACCGATCACTTCGCCGGCGTCGCGCCCGACGAGCACGTCGATCCGCGCGCGCTCTCCGAGATCCTGCGCCAGTGGTCGACGTTCCATCCGGAGTTCGCCTACCTGCCGCGCAAGTTCAAGATCGCGCTCAACGGCGCCGACGACGACCGCGCCGCCACGCTGCTGCACGACATCGGCCTGCATGCCGTGAAGAACAACCTGGGCGAGCTGGGCCTGCGCGTGATCGTGGGTGGCGGCATGGGCCGCACGCCGATGATCGGCCACGTGATCCGCGAGTTCCTGCCGTGGCGCCACATGCTCACCTATGTCGAAGCGGTCCTGCGCGTCTACAACCGCTTCGGCCGCCGCGACAACATGTACAAGGCCCGCATCAAGATCCTCGTGAAGGCGATCGGCCCCGAGGAGTTCGCGAGACAGGTCGAGACCGAATGGGCGCTCACCAAGGATTCGCCCTCGGTCATCACCAACGAGGAATACGAGCGCGTGGCCGGGCACTTCACCGCCCCCGCCTACGAGAAGCTGCCCAACGTCGAAGCGAGCTACATCGAGGCACTCGCCGACAGCCGCGCGTTCTCGCAGTGGACGCAGCGCAACGTGCACGCGCACAAGGTCGACGGCTACGCCGCCGTGACGCTCTCGCTCAAGAAGTCCGGCGTGCCTCCGGGCGATGCCACCGCCGAGCAGATGGACTGGGTCGCGGATCTCGCCGACCGCTACAGCTTCGGCGAGCTGCGCGTGTCGCACGAACAGAACCTGATCCTCTCCGACGTGAAGAAGCGCGACCTCTTCGAGCTGTGGCTCGCGGCGAAGTCGCAGGGCCTCGCCACGCCGAACGTGGGCCTGCTCACCAACATCGTGTGCTGCCCCGGCGGCGACTTCTGCTCGCTCGCCAACGCGAAGTCGATCCCGATCGCGCAGGCGATCCAGGAGCGCTTCGACGACCTGGACTACCTGCACGATATCGGCGAGCTCGACCTCAACATCTCGGGCTGCATGAATTCCTGCGGCCACCACCACATCGGCCACATCGGCATCCTCGGCGTGGATAAGAACGGCGCCGAGTGGTACCAGATCTCGATCGGCGGCGCGCAGGGCACCAAGGCCGCGCTGGGCGACGTGATCGGCCCGTCGTTCGCGGCCGCCGACGTACCCGACGTCATCTCGAAGCTGATCGACACCTACGTCGAGATCCGCCACGACGACGAGCCGTTCGTCGACACGGTGCATCGCGTCGGCATCGCGCCGTTCAAGTCGCGCGTGTACTCCGAAGAGAAGGCCGTGGCCCATGCCTGACGTGACCCTCCCGACGCTGGTCTTTCGCCGCGGCGATGTCGAAGCCGATCCCTGGACGTTCATCGGGCTCGACGGCATCGATCCGCTGGCACCCCTGCCCGATGGGCCCGTCGCCGTGCCGCTCTCGCAATGGCGCCTGCAACGCGCCTCGCTGTGCGCGCGCCACGGCCGCGTCGGCGTGTGGCTCGCTCCCGACGACGACCCGCAGCTTCTCGCCGATGACTTCGGCCTCCTGACGCTCGTCGCGATCCGCTTCCCGAAATTCACCGACGGCCGTGGCTACTCGACGGCCGTGGTGGTCCGCCGCAACGGCTACAAGGGCGAGCTGCGCGCCTTCGGCGACATCGGCCTCGACCAGGTCTTCTACCTGTCGCGCTGCGGCTTCGACGCGTTCTCGCTCAAGCCCGGCCTCGACCCGGGCGACGCCGCTCGCCACCTGCGCGACTTCGGCAACACGTACCAGGCCGCCGTCGACAATCCGCTGCCGCTGTTCCGGCGCCGCCAGCTTGCGAGAGGTGCCGCGTGAGCTTCGAAGACCGCATCGTCCGTTCACGACGCCTGCTCGCCGCCGTCGAGAAGAACCACTCGCCGGCCGTGTTCACCTCGAGCTTCGGCGCCGAGGACATGGTGGTGCTCGACCTGATCGCCCGCGACGGCCTCGCCATCGAGATCGCCACGCTAGACACCGGGCGGCTGCCGAAGGAAACCCTCGACCTCATCGCGAAGGTGCGCCACGACTACGCGATCGACATCACGATTCACAGTCCGTGGCCCGAGAGCATCGATGCGTACATCGAGGAGTACGGCATCGACGGCTTCTACGACGGCATCGAGCAGCGCAAGGCGTGCTGCGCGGTGCGCAAGGTGGAGCCGCTCAACCGGGCGCTGGCCGGCAAGCGCGCGTGGGTCACGGGCCTGCGCCGCGAGCAATCGGATTCCCGCGCGAAGCTGGTGGAGTCGGAAGCCGACACCGCGCGCCGCCTCTGGAAATTCAACCCGCTCGTCGAGTGGACCGACGAGGACGTCTGGCAATACCTGCGGCTGAACTCGGTGCCCTGGAACAAGCTCCACGACCGCGGCTATCCGTCGATCGGCTGCGAGCCATGCACGCGCGCCGTGCGCCAGGGCGAGCATCCCCGCGCCGGGCGCTGGTGGTGGGAGCAGGAGGACGCGAAGAAGGAATGCGGCCTGCACGTGATCCCGCTGAAGGAAATCGCATGACGGCCCTGTCGCATCTCGACGCGCTCGAGTCCGAAGCGATCCACATCCTGCGCGAGACCGTCGCGGAAGTGCGCAATCCGGCCGTGCTGTTCTCGGGCGGCAAGGACTCGATCGTGCTGCTTCGCCTGGCGGAAAAGGCGTTCCGGCCCGATCGCTTCCCCTTCCCGCTGCTGCACATCGACACCGAGCACAACTTCAAGGAAGTGATCGACTTCCGCGATGCGCGCGCCGCGGAGCTCGGCGAGACGCTCATCGTTCGCTCCGTCGGCGACTCCATCCGTTCCGGCCGCGTCCACCTGCGCACGCCCGACGAAAGCCGCAATGTCCACCAGTCGGTGACGCTGCTCGATGCGGTGCAGGAGCTCGGCCTCGATGCCCTGTTCGGGGGTGCGCGCCGCGACGAGGAGAAGGCCCGCGCGAAGGAGCGCGTCATCTCGCACCGCAACGCCTTCGGGCAGTGGGATCCGCGCAACCAGCGTCCCGAGCTCTGGAGCCTGTACAACGCGCGCGTCGCCCCCGGCGAACACCTGCGCGTCTTCCCGATTTCCAACTGGACCGAGCTCGACGTGTGGCAATACATCCGCCGCGAGGACCTCGCCGTCCCGTCGATCTACTTCGCCCACAAGCGCGAGGTGGTCGAGCGCCGCGGCCTGCTCGTGCCGGTCACGCCGCTCACGCCGCCCCGCGCCGGCGAGAAGATCCGCAACCTCAATGTGCGCTTCCGCACCGTGGGCGATATCACCTGCACCTGCCCGGTCGCGTCGGATGCCGCAACGGTCGACCAGATCATCGCCGAGACGGCCGTGAGCACGCTCACCGAGCGCGGCGCCACGCGCCTCGACGACCAGACGTCGGAAGCCTCGATGGAGCTGCGCAAGAAGGAAGGCTACTTCTGATGACCGCCACCCTCGCGCGTCTTCCTGCGGCGGACACGCTGCGTGTCGCGACCTCGGGTTCGGTCGACGACGGCAAGAGCACGCTCATCGGGCGCCTGCTGTTCGATTCGAAGTCGCTGCTTGCCGACCAGCTCGCCACCGTGCAGCGCGATACCGCACGTCGTGGCGCGAGCGGTGTCGATCTCGCGCTGCTGACCGACGGCCTCACCGCCGAACGCGAGCAGGGCATCACGATCGACGTCGCCTACCGCTACTTCGCCACCGCGCGCCGGCGCTTCATCCTCGCCGACACGCCCGGCCACGAGCAGTACACGCGCAACATGGTGACCGGCGCTTCCCAGGCCGACCTCGCGATCATCCTCGTCGATGCGCGCTCCGGGATCCTGCCGCAGACCAAGCGCCACGCCGCGCTGGTGGCCCTGCTTCGCATTCCGCACGTGGCGCTGGCCGTGAACAAGATGGACCTCGTCGATTTCGATCGCGGCGTGTTCGAGCGCGTGCGCGACGATTTCCTCGCCCTCACCGCGTCGCTCGGCTTCGAAGGCGTCACCTCGATTCCGCTGTCCGCGCTCGAAGGCGACATGGTCGTCGATCGCGGCGAGCACCTCGGCTGGTACCAAGGCCCCACCCTTCTCGAATTCCTGGAATCCGTCACGACCGAGCGCCGCGTCACCGGCCCGTGGCGCTTTCCGGTGCAGCTTGTTTCGCGCTCCCGCTACGGTGCGCGCAACGAAAGCCGCGGATACCTCGGCCGCATCGAAAACGGTGCGGTCGAGGTCGGCGATGAAATCCGCGTCTGGCCCTCGGGCGTCACCGCGCGCATCGCGCAGATCGTGACGCTCGACGGCTCGCTCGACATCGCGGGTGCCGGCCGCTCCGTCTCGCTGATCCTCGACCGGCAGGTCGACGTGGCCCGCGGCGACCTTCTTACGCACGCGAAGCAGGCGCCCGTCGTCACCGACCGCTTCGCCGCGCGCCTCGCCTGGCTCAGCCCCACGCCGCTCGACACGCGCCGCGCGTATCTCGTGAAGCACGGCACCGCGGTCGTGAAGGCACGCATCGCCGGTGTCGATGATCGCCTCGACATCCAGACGCTGCAGCCCATTGCCGGTCCCGCGACGCTCGGTGCGAATGACATCGGTCGCGTGCGCGTCGAAACTGCGCGCGCACTCCCCCTCGACCGCTACGCCGAGGTTCGCGCGACCGGCTCCTTCCTCCTGATCGACGAAGCGACCAACGCCACCGTCGCCGCCGGCCTCGTCGAGGAGCTGGCGCATGGGTAAGGTCTGGCTCGTCGGCGCCGGCCCGGGCGCTCCCGATCTGCTCACGCTGCGCGCAGCTCGCCTGCTCGAAGCGGCCGACATCGTTTTCTACGACGCGCTCGTGCATCCGGAGACGCTGGCACTCGCGAAACGCGCGCGCCTCGTGGATGTGGGCAAGCGCAACGGCAAGGTTTCCACCGAGCAACGCTTCACGAACCGCGCGCTGGTCGAAGCCGCGAAGACCCACGCCACCGTCGTGCGCCTCAAGGGCGGCGACCCGATGCTGTTCGGCCGTGCGCATGAAGAGCTCGAAGCGCTGGCTGCCGCGGGCATCGAAACCGAAGTGGTTCCGGGCATCACCGCCGCGCTCGCCGCGAGCGCCTCGCTCAAGCTTTCGCTCACTCGCCGCGGGCTCTCGCGCAACGTCGCGTTCGTCACGCCGCGCGCCGGCGAAGGCCAGTCGCCCGCCGAATGGCTGGCGGTCGCTTCGTCCGCGGACACCGTGGCGATGTATATGGCCGCCACGCAAGCCGCGCAGGTCGCCGCCGACCTCATCGCGGCCGGCCGCTCGCCCGACACGCCCGCCGTCTTCATTGAAAACGCGTCGCTGTCCAATGAGCGGCGCGTCGCTACCCGTCTCGATTCACTGCGCAACGGCCCGGCGCCCACCTTTGAAGGGCCCGCGCTCCTGCTCGTCGGAGAAGTCTTCAGGGAAGTCTCGCTTGGTGCCATGGAACACGAGGCGGAAGTTCGTCTCGCCGTGACCGAGCGATGTCGGGCCCGCTCGGCCTGACGGCTTTCCGCCGGCGCCCCGCGCCGGTTCATCAACGACTTCACGGAGCAACCATGATCCGCAAGACCGCTGTTCGCAGTTTCCTCGTCGCCGCATTTCTCGCCGGCGGCATCGCCCACGCCGACGTCACCCTCCTCAACGTGTCGTACGACCCGACGCGCGAGCTCTACGCCGACTTCAACAAGGCCTTCTCCGCCCAATGGGAGGCGAGGAACAAGGAGAAGGTCACGGTGAAGCAATCGCACGGCGGCTCGGGAAAGCAGGCCCGCTCCGTGATCGACGGCCTCGAGGCCGACGTGGTGACGCTCGCCCTCGCCTACGACATCGACGCCATCTCCGAGAAGGCGAAGCTGCTGCCCGCCGATTGGCAGAAGCGCCTGCCGCAGAACAGCACGCCTTACACGTCGACGATCGTGTTCCTCGTGCGCAAGGGCAATCCCAAGGGCATCAAGGACTGGGATGACCTCACCAAGCCCGGCGTGGCGGTGATCACCCCGAACCCGAAGACCTCGGGTGGCGCGCAGTGGAACTACCTCGCCGCCTGGGAATACGCGAAGCGCAAGAACGGCGGGAGCGAAGCGAAGGCGAAGGAATTCGTCACCGCGCTCTACAAGAACGTGCCGGTGCTCGATTCGGGCGCGCGCGGCTCGACGGTGACCTTCGTCGAGCGCGGCATCGGCGACGTCTTCATCTCGTGGGAGAACGAGGCGTTCCTGTCGATCAAGGAGCTCGGTCCCGACAAATTCGAGATCGTGGTCCCGCCGCTGTCGATCCTCGCCGAGCCGCCCGTGGCCGTCGTCGACAAGGTCGTCGACAAGCGCGGCACGCGCAAGCAGGCCGAGGCCTACCTCAAGTACCTGTACACGGAGGAAGGGCAGGAGATCGCGGCGAAGCACTACTACCGCCCGACCAACGCAAAGGTGGCCCAGAAGTACGCGAGCCAGTTCCCGAAGGTCACGCTCTTCACGATCGGCGATGCGTTCGGCGGCTGGCAGAAGGCCTCGAAGACGCACTTCCAGGACGGCGGCACGTTCGACCAGATCTACCAGCCGGGGAAGAAGTAGCGTGTCCTTCCTGCAACGACGCCACAGCGTGCTCCCGGGGTTCAACCTCGCCCTCGGGTTCACGGTGCTCTATCTCAGCCTGATCGTCCTGATCCCGCTCTCGGCGGCGTTCATCAAGACGTTCACGCTCACGTGGGACCAGTTCGTCACGCACGTGACGAACCCCCGCGTGCTGGCGTCGCTGCGGCTCACCTTCGGTGCGTCGTTCATCGCAGCACTCATCAATGCGGTGTTCGGCCTGCTCGTGGCCTGGGTGCTGGTGCGCTACAAATTCCCGGGCCGCCGCTTCATCGACGCGCTCGTGGACCTCCCGTTCGCGTTGCCCACCGCGGTTGCGGGCATCGCACTCACGGCGATCTACGCGCCCAACGGCTGGCTCGGGAAGCCCTTGATGGATCTCTTCGGCCTCAAGGTCGCGTTCACGCCGCTGGGCGTGCTGGTCGCGCTTACCTTCATCGGAATGCCGTTCGTCGTCCGCACGGTGCAGCCGGTGCTCGAGGACCTGGAGCGCGAGCTCGAGGAGGCCGCGCAGTCGCTGGGTGCGAGCCGCCTGCAGACGTTCGTGCGCGTCGTCCTGCCCACCGTCCTGCCGGCGCTGCTCACGGGGTTCGCGCTCGCCTTCGCGCGCGCGATCGGCGAGTACGGCTCGGTGATCTTCATCGCCGGCAACATGCCGATGGTCTCCGAGATCGCGCCGCTCATGATCATCACCAAGCTCGAGCAGTACGACTACGCGGGCGCGACCGCGATCGCCGTCGTGATGCTCGTCGCGTCCTTCATCCTGCTGCTGGGCATCAACGGATTGCAGTGGTGGTCGCGGCGCCATGCGGAGCGCAAGAACTGACATGGCCGCCGTGCTCGCTTCTCCCGCCCCCGCCGTGCGCGCTCGCCGCGCGCAGCGCCCGATCCCGTGGGTTCCGATCGCGTTGGTGGGCGTGGCTCTCCTCTACCTCACGGCATTCCTCTTCATCCCGCTCTTCGCGGTCTTCTTCGAGGCACTGAAGAAGGGCTGGGGCGTGTACCTCGCGGCCATCAGCGAGCCCGATGCCTGGGCCGCGATCCGCCTCACGCTCATCGCTGCGGCCATCGCCGTGCCGCTCAATCTCGTCTTCGGGATCGCTGCGGCCTGGGCCATCGCGAAGTTCGACTTCCGCGGCAAGAGCGCGCTGATCACGCTGATCGACCTGCCCTTCTCCGTGTCACCCGTGGTCTCGGGCCTCATCTACGTGCTGATCTTCGGCCTTCAGGGCTGGCTGGGCCCGTGGCTGCAGGGACACGACGTGAAGATCATCTTCGCGGTGCCGGGCATCGTGCTCGCGACCGTCTTCGTCACGTTCCCGTTCGTCGCGCGCGAGCTGATCCCCCTCATGCAGGCGCAGGGGCGTGAAGAGGAGGAAGCCGCCGTGCTGCTGGGTGCGAACGGCTGGCAGCTCCTGTGGCGCGTGACGCTGCCCAACGTGAAGTGGGGCCTGCTCTACGGCGTGATCCTCTGCAACGCGCGTGCGATGGGCGAGTTCGGCGCGGTGTCGGTGGTCTCCGGTCACATCCGCGGCATGACCAACACGCTGCCGCTGCATGTGGAGATTCTCTACAACGAGTACCAGTTCGCGGCGGCCTTCGCGTGCGCTTCGCTCCTGGCCCTCCTCGCCCTCGTCACGCTGGCCCTCAAGACGTGGGTCGAGTCGCATCAACGAAAGGAATCCCGATGAGCATCTCGATCGCCGGCGTCTCGAAGAACTTCGGCAGCTTCAGCGCATTGAACGACGTGACGCTCGACATCGCGCCCGGCGAGCTCGTGGCGCTGCTCGGCCCATCGGGCTCCGGCAAGACCACGTTGCTGCGCGTGATCGCCGGGCTCGAGCGCCCCGACCGCGGTTCGGTGCACTTCGAGGGCGAGGACATCACCGACCAGCGCGTGCAGGACCGCGGCGTGGGCTTCGTCTTCCAGCACTACGCGCTCTTCCGGCACATGACGATCTTCGAGAACGTAGCCTTCGGCCTGCGCGTGCGCCCGCGCGCGGAACGTCCGACCGACGCGCAAATCCACCGCAAGGTGAAGTCGCTGCTCGAGCTCGTGCAGCTCGACTGGCTCGCGGACCGCTACCCGCACCAGCTCTCCGGCGGCCAACGCCAGCGCATCGCGCTCGCCCGCGCGCTCGCGATCGAACCCAAGGTGCTCTTGCTCGACGAACCCTTCGGCGCGCTCGACGCCAAGGTGCGCAAGGAACTTCGTCGCTGGCTTCGCCGCCTGCACGACGAAATCCACCTCACAAGCGTGTTCGTCACGCACGACCAGGAAGAAGCGCTCGAGGTCGCCGACCGCGTGGTCGTCTTCAACCACGGGAAGATCGAGCAGGTGGGCACGCCTTCCGAGGTGTATGACACGCCCGCCTCGCCCTTCGTCTACCAGTTCATCGGCCACGTGAACGAGCTGGCGAGCGACGAGGGTGTGGCCTACGTGCGCCCGCACGAGATCGACGTCGTCGACGCCTCGCATCCGAATGCCGTGCAAGCGCTGCTCGAGCACGTCGTGCGCCTGGGCCCGCGCGTGCGCCTCGAGCTCCTCGCCACCGCGGGCAACACACCGCTCGAAGTCGAGCTCACCGCCGACGCGTTCGCCTCGCTGAACATCAAGGCCGGGGACACGCTGCACGTCGTGCCCCGCAGCGCACGGGTGTTCCCGATCGCCGACGCCAGGGCCGCCTGATTCCCAACCGTAACGACGCCATGCAAACCAACGACAAGTTCACCATCGAGACCATCACGGACGTGCGTCCGTGGACCGATTCGCTGTTTTCCTTCCGCACCACGCGCGATCGCGGCTACCGCTTCGTGCCGGGGCAGTTCGCGCGCATCGGCGTGCAGGACGAATCCTCCGGCGAGAAGATCTGGCGCGCGTATTCCATCGCGTCGGCGAGCTACGACGAGCACCTGGAGTTCTTCTCGGTGGTCGTGCCCGGGGGCGCGTTCACGAGCCGCCTCTCCCAGCTGAAGGAAGGCGATCCCATCCTCGTCGAGCGCAAGAGCTATGGCTTTCTCACCACCGACCGTTTCGAGCAGGGCCGCGACCTCTGGATGCTCGCCACCGGCACGGGCCTCGCACCCTTCCTCTCCATCCTCCACGAGTTCGAGACCTGGGAGCACTACGACAACCTGGTGCTCGTGCAGAGCGTGCGCACGCAAGCCGAGCTCGCCTACGAGGACCTCATCCGCGGCTTCGAGGGCAGCGAGTACTACGGCGAATTCGCGCACAAGCTTCGCTACGTTCGCATCGTCACGCGCGAACCGGTCGAAGGCGCGCTCGGCGACCGCGTGACCAAGCTCCTCACGAGCCACGTGCTCGAAGACAACGTCGGCCTCAAGCTCGACCACGACCGCTCGCGCATCATGCTGTGCGGCAATCCGGAGATGGTCGAGGATTCCCGCAAGCTCCTCATCGACCGCGGTTTCAAGCTTTCGCGCCGCGGCGAGCCCGGACACCTCGCGGTGGAGAACTACTGGTGAGCGCGCGCGAAGGCGGCGCCGAGGTGCTGGCGGCCATCCTCGAGCGCGCCGGCGAGCGAGCGCGCTCGAAAGGCCTGGGCTACGCGGGCGAGCTCACGCCGTCGGAGGCCTGGCGCCTGCACACCGCGGGTGCCGCACGCATCGTGGACGTGCGCACGAAGCCCGAGTTCGAGCTCGTGGGCCGCGTCCCCGACACGCCGCTCATCGAATGGCGGCGCTACGGCGACACCCAACCGAATCCGAATTTCCTGCGCGAGCTGGCCGGCGTGGTCGCGCCCGACGAGCCCGTCCTCTTCCTGTGCCGCAGCGGGGTGCGTTCGCACCACGCCGCGGAGCTCGCAACCCATGCCGGGTACCCGAGCGCGTTCAACATCAGCGAGGGGTTCGAAGGCGAGCTCGACGACACCTCGCGTCGCGGCGCATCCGGCTGGCGCGCCGCAGGCCTTCCCTGGGAGCAAAACTAGCGCACGACACGATCACCTATCCGGCGAGCACCGGCCGCAACTTCAAAGGCGCGTTCTCGCAAGGGTCCGCGCCTTTTTCCTTTTTTCTTTCGCGCGAATGCATGGCTGGCGGCCACCGCTTTTGATTTGGATCAACCTTGGCGTTGATTCGATGGTTGACAAGAGGGGCTGCAAAGGCAAACCATTGCGGGGAATAACAAAAAGCCGCTGACACCGACCCCAAGCAACCCCGGCGAAGCCATCAGCACCGGGATACGAGGTGAAGCAAATGCGACTCCTGCCCCGCTGTGCTGCGACCGCCGTCGCCGCATTGGCCTTGCTTGTAGGCCTTCCCGCTTCTTCCCAGACTGCCCCACCCGCCAAGGAACCCGCGAAGGAAAAGTACGCGCCTGCGACGCCGGTCTGCGCGGGCTGCCACGCGCAATCGCATGAGTCGATCGCGATGTCCCATCATGGTGCGAAGAACGATGCCGGCGGGAGCATGTGCCAGGCGTGCCACGGCGACGCCTCCGAACACATCAAGGATCCCACCACGAACAAGATGGTCAACAAGTTCGTGAAGGCGCCGGCCGCCGAGAAAAGCGCGGTTTGCCTCACGTGCCACACCACGAACCGGCACCTCGCGTTCTGGGAGTCGGGCAAGCACTCGAAGAACGATGTGGCCTGCTCGGATTGCCACAATATCCATGGCAAGGCCAAGGCGGCGACCGTGGCGCCCTACACCACGACCTCGCGCCCGCTCGAAGCCGACACCTGCGGCACCTGCCACAAGCAAGTGCGCAATGCCGCGCTCAAGCCCTCGCACCACCCGATCATCGAAGGCAAGGTGAAGTGCTCCGACTGTCACAATCCGCACGGTGCCGTCACTCCTGCGATGCTCAAGCACGAAACGGTCAACCAGCAGTGCTTCTCCTGCCACGCCGACAAGCGCGGCCCCTTCGTCTTCGGGCATCCGCCGGTCGAGGAGAACTGCCTCACGTGCCACACGCCGCACGGCTCCTCGCATGAAAAGCTCCTGACGGAGAAGGCGCCCAACCTCTGCCAGGACTGCCACGTGACGGGTCGCCATCCCACCAGCTTCTACGGCTCGGGCCAGGGCTGGAACCTTCCAAGCGGGGCTCCCAACAGCGCCGTCAGCTCGCGCTTCATCGCGCGGGGCTGCCTCAACTGCCACAACTCGGTCCACGGCTCCAACGCCCCGACCAGCCGTGGCAAGTTCCTGATCCGATAGGAAGGCGACCATGAACCGCAAACTGATCGCAATCCTCGTCGCCAACGTCTTCGCGGCCGCGACCTCGCCCGCCTTCGCGCAGTCGAGCGACTTCAGCGTCACCGGTACCGCCAGCGTCGGCGGAATCATGACGGACACAAACGCCGTCGACGCGTCGAAACTCAACGAGTACCAGGACCTCTCCAGCGGCCTGATGACCCTGTTCGACATCCGCGGACGCGGCAGCCGATACTGGTTCGACCTCTTCGGCGAGAACCTCGGCCGCGACGACCAGTACATCGCGATGCGCGGCGGCCTCTATGACGTCTTCAAGTACCGCCTCTCCAGCGATTCGCTGCGCCACAACTTCCTCTTCAACGGTCGCACGCCCTACAGCGGTGCCGGCAGCGACATTCAGACGGCGGCCCCCCCCTTCCCGCGCCTCAACCAAGGCACGTGGAACAACATCGACATGGGCTACAAGCGTCGCGACGACGCGGGCATGTTCGAGTACCAGGGAACCGATCCGTGGTACTTCCGCGTCGACGGCAACCAGGTGACCACGAAGGGCACGAAGCCCGGCGCCGCTTCGCAGGGCCTGAGCCCGGGCAACGGCTTCGTGGACCTCTCGCTTCCAGTCGACTACGTCACGCGCAACGTGAGCGTCGAGGGCGGCTATACGACCCGCACGATGCACTTCAACGTGTCGTGGATGACCAGCAAGTTCGAGACCGACAACGAAGCCGTCACCTGGCAGAACGGGTACTGGGGCAACGGGATCGACCGCACGGCGCTCGCGGCCGACAACAAGTACACGCGGGTCATGGCCAACGCCACGTTCCGGCAACTGCCGCTCGCGACCACGCTCGCCGCGCGCTACACCAGCGACGAGCTGGAGAGCGATGTGGGACTCCCGGGTTCCGTCCTGAGCACCACCACGGGCGGCACGTCGCCGACCGGGGCGACGAGCAGCACTTTCGGCGGCAAGGTGACCAACAAGACCCTGACGCTCTCGGCGGTGTCCGCGCCGATGAAAGCGCTCGACACGCGGCTCTACTACAACTACCGCGAGCGCGACGACGAGTCGTCCACGGTGAGCTTCGAGAACGGCGCCTACGTGACCGAGCCGTTCTCGTACGAGAAGGACAACTACGGATTCGAGGCCTTCTACCGCCTCGATCGCGGCAACCGCATCGGCGTGGGCTACGACTACCTTGAAACGGACCGCGAGGGCCGGAGCGACTTCGACCGAACCAAGGACCGGCGCCTGTTCGCCGAATGGAAGAGCACGTCGCTCGAGGATCTTTCCGCGCGCCTGAAGTACCAGCGGCTCGAGCGCGAATCGAACTTCCTCCATGCCAACGACGGGACGAGCAGCACCGACGTCAACTACCTCAACCGCTACGTGACGGCGTTCGACCTTTCGAACGTGGACCAGGACCTCTGGAAGCTCACGCTCGACTGGACGCCGTTCGCGAACCTCGACCTGGGCTTCGAAGGCATCATCAAGAACAACAAGTTCAAGGACAACTCGCTGGGCCGGCTCAAGGACGACCGGCGTGAAATCTACGTGAACGCGTCATACGCGATTCCCGGCGGCGCCAGGTTCACCGTGTTCGGCGACTCCGAGGAGATCAAGTACGACTCGACACACCGCATCATCGGCTCAGGCACGACGACCGGCGCGTACGATCCGGCCTCTCCCGCGAACGCGAGCAACTACAACTGGTCGGGGAAGATCAAGGACCGCAACTGGGCGGTGGGCGCTGCGTTCGACTGCCCGATGGGCGAGAAGCTCTCGATCAAGGCCTCGGCCATCTACTACAAGACCGACGGAACCGTCGACCTCGCGCTGCAGGATGGCGTCCCCACTTCGGTCACGCGGCCGCTTCCGATCGCCGACTGGGATGACACGCGGCGCACCTCGTTCACGCTCAAGGCGGTGTACGCCTTCAGCAAGACGTGGTCCTTCACCGCGGGCTACGCGTACGAGCGCTACGAGTACAAGGACTCCCAGTTCGACGGATATCGCTACACCATCCCGGCGTCGACCAATCAGGACAGCTACCTCTCCGGCGTCTACGCCAACCCGCAGTACAAGGCCAACTTCCTCTACGGGCTGGTGAACTACCGCTTCTGAAAGTGAAACGGGCCGCAGCTAACGCTGCGGCCCGTTCTTCATCCCGAGGCGTTGCGGCGCCTTACTGCGACAGCACCCACTTCGCGAGCGCTTTCCGGTCATCGGCGCTTGCCTTCTCGCCACCGTGGTGCTTGGCGAGCTTGGCGACAACCGCGTCTTCCTTGCCCTTGTTCTTCGCGGCGATGTCCTTGAACGCCGGGCCGACTTTCTTCGCCGCCACGTCGTGGCAGGTCATGCAGCCGCTCTTCTTGGCGAGCTCTTCCGAGCCCTGGGCCGAAACCGCGACCAGGCCGAGGCCCGCGCCGAGGACAACGGTGGTGACAATCGCGATGCTGGCTTTCATGTCATCTCCTCAAACGGCCGCGGGGCGGCCTACGTTGGGTTGAACTACACCTGCGTTACCTGATTCAGGGCGCTGTATGCGCAATGCCCTTGTGGCAGTCGATGCACGTCGCCTTGCCCTCCATCACCGTGGCGTGGATCGGCCGCACCATTTCCTTCTGCTTGGCGAGTACTTCCTTCGTGAAGACGTGGCAGTTGCGGCAGGCCTGGGAATTGTTGCCGGCGTATTCCTCCCACACGTGCTTGGCCATTTCCATGCGGGCCGCCTTGAATTTCGCCTCGGTGTCGATCACCCCGCGCATCTCGCCGATGACGTCCTTGATGCCGGCCCTCGCCTTGTAGAAGAGGAGGTAGGGGTAATCCTTCGGGATATGGCAGTCGTGGCACGTGGCGGCCACGCCGGTGCGATTGGTGCCATGGATACCGTCGCGGTGCTCCTTCGCGACCCATTGCATCGAGTGGCAGGCCGTTCCGCAGAATTTGTCCGTACCCGTGACGTTGACCATGACCTGCGTGCCGATGATCGCCACCGATCCGATCACGAAGCCCACCACGAGCAAGCCCAGCACGGACCACTTCGCGCTCGGACTGCGAAGGCGATGCCAGGTGCGTTTCAGGAAGCCAGGATTTCCGTTCTCTGCGGCCATTTGTTCTCCTCGGCGGGTACAGCGGTCTAGAGTTTATCCTCCCCGGCTCCGCGCGCAAAGCGCGGACTGGCGGAGATGAGAGTCATTGTCATGTTCATGCGGCATGAACGGGCCAGGTTTCGTTCGCGTGGCGCAGGAGGGCGGGCTCGGTGGCACATCGGCCGATGAAGTCGCGCACCTCGGCGCTCTTCCACGCAGCCCTATAGGCGTCCCACGCCTGCTCGATGGAATCGTGGCGCAGGTCGGCCGGCGCGAATGGCAGCGCATTGAGCAGCTTCACCTTGCCGTTGGGCACGACCAGCAGCATCGCCTGCGGGCTGTCGAGGCGCGTGCGCACCTCCTGCAGGATGTCCCAGGGATAGATCGACAGCTCCACCGTCGAGCGCGTCTCCAGCGCACGTGCGCGCAGGGCCTCGACAGCCGCGGTCCACGCGGCGGGATCGGGGGAAACCGTTTCCCAGGAGAGCGCCGCGCGGCCCAGGCGCATCAGGGGGCCGGTGACGAAGGCCTCGCAGCCGAGCTCGCCCGCGAGATCGTAGGCGGCGACGATTTCGTGCAGGTTGAAGCGCGTGGGGGCGAACACGAACTGCGACTTCATCCCGCGACGGGCAAGGCGCTCGATCGCGCCGACGGCGGCTGCAAAGCTCGATCCGGGCCGGACGCGCTCGTGGGTTGCGGCCGTCGCGCCATCGACGGAAATCTGGATGCACTGGATGCGAAGCGCGGCGATGCGGTCGGCCCCCGCCTCGTCGATGCGGCTGCCGTCGGTCTCGAGCTTCAGCGAAACGCCGCCACGCGTGAGGACCTCGAAGATGTCGTACGCATGCGGGACGCCGAGCGGTTCGCCGCCGCCGAAGGCCGCATACGGAATGCCCGCCTCGACGATCGCGCCAGCCAGGCGCAACGCCTCATCGCGCGACAGCTCGTCGCGCCACGCCTTGTCGGGACCGGATTCCTCGCAGCAGGTGATGCAGCGGGCGCTGCATCGATTGGTCAGCTGCCAGGCAATGAAAAGGGGCGCGCGGTACGACTCGACCGCGCGCCCCGGCATGGAGTGCGGAATATCAGGTGAAGCGGATATACGGCTGCGCCATCACCTCGGCGGAGACGTCTTCCATCTTCGGCGTTTCCCAGGGCTGCTTGTCCTGCGGCAGCGTCTTGCGCGTGACAGGTTCCGGGGTGCCGGGCTGCTCGATCGAAAGCTTCGGTTCGCTCATCGCTCTACTCCTCTAGGCATTGACCAACGGTAACAGCTGCCACACATTCGCTCGCGCGTGCCGGGACTCGTCGGCAACCGCATCGCGCACGGCTGCCGCCATTGTAGCCTCGTGCCACGCGCGTTGATAGGCCCCCCACGCCTCGGCAAGGCTCTCCCGCCGCAGGTCCGCGCAGGCCTGCGGCAAGGCGGCGGCGACCTTCACCCAGCCGTTCGGGAGCACCAGGAGCGTGGCCGGAGGGTCCCCGAGGCTCGAGGCGAGGGCCTCCTCAAGGCTGAAGGGCTCGAAGCACATCTCCATGCCGGTTTGCGACGCCGCCTCCCGGAGCAGTGTCCGGAAGGCGACCCAGGCGTCCTCGGCTGGCGCCACCTTGTTCCAATGGCGCGCGGCGGTTCCCACCCGCATGAGCCGTCCCGAATTGAAGCGGAATGCACCGAACGAGCGCGCCCGGTCGATCACGGCACGGGCCTCATGCAAATTGATTCGGGTCGGGGCGAAGGTGATCTCCAGTGGCAGGCCTGCTTCGCGGACCGCGTGGCACGCCTCGTGCGCCCGGGCGAGCGAGCCTCCCGGCCGCTGCTTCGCATAGACCTCCTCGGTATCGCCATCGAGGCTGATCTGGATCGAGCGGATCGGCAGCTTCGCGAGGCGCTGCGCAATGGCCGCGTCGAACCGTTGGCCGTTCGTTTCGATCTTGAGCTGCACGCCGCGCGAGCCCAGCGACTCGGCGACCTCGAAGAAATGCGGTGCCACGAGCGGCTCGCCGCCCGCCAGCATCACGTAGGGCACCTCGTTGGCGACGATGTCATCGGCCAGGCGCAGCGCCTCCTCGCGCGTGAGCTCGTCGGGCAAGCGCTTGCCGGGGGCCGAATCCGTGCAGCAATGCAGGCAAGCGAGATCGCAATCGCGCGTGAGCTGCCACGTGATCAGCAGTGGCGACCTCAGCGCATCGATGCGATGGCTCATCGCACTGCCTGCGCGACGATGCCGAGCGCGAAGCCGCCGGTGGCCACGAGGTACGCGAGCACCATCGCGCGCATGGCCGGAAGGAATTCGCGCGGCGCGGAGTGATGGCGAAGCGACGTGCGCGCACTGGTCACGACCAACGGCGCCGCGAGGAGCGCGGCGAGGCACCCCACCGGAAACATCTTCGCCACCACGCCGATCAAGACGATCGCGAGACCTGCAATCGCAAGGCCGAGATAGAGGCGCACGGCCGGCTCGCGCCCGAAGCGCACGACGAGGTTTCGCTTGCCGACGAGGCGGTCCTGGTGGAAATCGGGAATCGCGTTCACGACGGCGAGCGCCATGATGAAGCACGCGGGCACGAGCGACGCGGCGAACGCTTCCCACGAAACCGAGCGCGTGTGCAGATACAGGCTCCCCAGCACCATCCACGGGCCGTACGAGAGCGCGATGACGAGCTCGCCCAACCCGCGGTAGGACCAGCGGATCGGCGGCGCTTCATAGAAGATCGCCGCGGCGCCGCCGAGCAGCGCGAAGACGATGATCGGCCAGCCGATGTGCCAGGCGAGGTACACGCCTACGGCGAGCGCACCTGCGAAGGCCACGGTGCCGATCCAGAACACGGCCTGCGCGATAGGCGGGATGTCCTCCGGATTGAACACGCGATCGGTGCCCATGCGCGCGTCGAAGTATTCATTGAACGCTTCCACGCCGATCACGCTCAGCACCACGCCACCGAACGCGCTCCAGAAGGCGGCGGTGTCGAACGCACCCGCGATCGCCCACGCCCACGCGGCGCCGAGCAGGTAGGGAAGTAGCCCCGCGTAGAGGAAGAAGCGGTAGCGGACCAGGCTCGCGATGCGCCAGAGCCGCGCCGCGAAACCCGTCTCGGCGACCGGACGGGGCGCTGCGCTCAAACGTGCACCCACTTGTGCAGCGTGCGGGTGCGCTCCGGATCGACCGCGAGCTCGTCGACGAAGCTCACGACGCGCGGGTCGTGCCAGGCACGGCGGAAATTCGCCCACACTTCGGCGAGCGATTCCTTGCGCAGGTCCCCGCAGATGAACGGCAGCGCGTTGATGAGCTTCACGAGGCCGTTGGGCAACACGATGAGCAGCGCTGCCGGGTGTTCGAGGCGGTAACGAAGCTCCTCGAGCAAGCCCGCCTCGTGATAGTTCACCTGCATGCGGCCGCGATACTCGAGGCGCTTGACCGCGAGCGTCTGGAAGTACTCGGCGTATTGATCATCGGTCACCGAAAGATGGCGCCAGGCCTTGACCGCATTGCCGGTGAACATGGTGCGGCCGGAGTAGAAACTCGCGGCGCCCAGCTCGAACGCGAAATCGACGATGCGCTCGGCTTCATGGATGTTGAAGCTCGCGGGCGAGAAGTTCACCTCGATGGGCACGCCCGCCGCGGCGAGATTGCGGATGCCCGAGACCGTGCGATCGAATTGCCCGAGCACGCGCATGCGCCCGAACGTCGCACTCGATGCACCATCGAGGCTCACCTGCACCGCCTTCACGCCGAGGTCCTTCAGGCGCGCGCAGTTCTCCGGGGTGAGGTAGTGGCCGTTGGTCTCGATCTTGAGCTGGCTGCCGCGCGTGGTGACACGCTCTACCATCTCGAAGAAGTGCGGATGCAGCATCGGCTCGCCGCCCGAGAACGAGAGGTACGGCACCTCGTTGTCCATGAGCTGATCGATGACGCCGAGCACTTCCTCGCGCCCGAGCTCATCGGCAAAAGCCTTGCCCGGACCGCTCTCCTCGATGCAGTGCAGGCAGGCGAAATTGCACTCGTTGGTGATCTGCCACGCGACGTAGAGCGGCGCGGCGAGGTCTTCGGAGTGCGCGGCGCTGCCGCTCAATCCTGCACCAGCCCCTTCTCGCGCATCTCCGCGAGGAACGC
Source organism: Usitatibacter palustris (assembly GCF_013003985.1). Taxonomy (GTDB): domain Bacteria; phylum Pseudomonadota; class Gammaproteobacteria; order Burkholderiales; family Usitatibacteraceae; genus Usitatibacter; species Usitatibacter palustris. The sequence continues at coordinate 2,529,511 of NZ_CP053073.1, forward strand.
CTGCACCTCTTTTTCGATGGTTTCCGCCGGCGCTTCGAACTTCGTCGCGAGCCGCGGCGCGATCTCCGCCGCCCCCGCGCCCGCCACGATCTCGCGCACGATGGCCGCGGCCGTCGGGGTCAGCGTGAACACTTTCTCGGAGCGCGTCTCGAACAGCACGCCGCCGAACTTCTCCTCACGGAACTTCACATATTGCGCAAGCTGCATGGATCAATCGCTCCCGTTTCAGGATTTCTTCGCGGGAGCCTTTTCGGGCGCCTTCGCGGGTGACTTTTCAGCCGCTTTCGCAGGTGCGGCCGGCGGCGGCGGGATGTCGACGACCGGCACCGTCGGCTTGAAGTTCTTGTCGCGCAGCGCGATCTGTCCCTGGCGCGCGAAGTCCATCGACTCGCCGAGGATCCTCGCGCCTTCCTGCGGCGCATGGAACCCCGTGGAGTTCTCGGCTTCGGCGAAATCGAGGTAGAACTGCGCGCGCCGCTGCAGGTAGAGGGCGGTCTTGAGGTCCGCCTCAGTCCGTCCTGCCGCCTTCGCCTTCTTCAAATCATTGATCAGGCCGACCACGGCCGTCATCGCCTTCTCGCGAAGCTCCCAGTGACGGTCCTGGATCTGGTCGACGCGGGCCTTGAGGTCCACGGCGGTCACCTTGTCGTCATGCTTCTTGTGGCAGGTCACGCACGCCGCCTCGATGTTGAGCACGGGACTGCGCACCCAGTGATCCGTGAAGCTTCCCGAGATCGACGGCATATGGCAGTCGGAGCATGTCACACCTGCGCGCGCATGCGGCCCCTGGCTCCACATCTCGAATTCCGGGTGCTGGGCCTTCAGCGCGGGTGCGCCCGTGTCCTTGTGCGTCCAGTCGCGGAAACCGATCTCGTCGTAATAGGCGGTGATCTCCTCGACCTTGATGCCCTTGGCCCACGGATACGTGAGCCGCTTCTGGTCGCCCTTGAAGTAGTACTCGACGTGGCACTGGCCGCAAACGTAGGCCCGCATCTCGTTGGACGAGGCCTGCTTGTTGACGTCGTAGTCCTTCACGCCCTGCGTCGCCTTGAGGGCACGGATCCCTTCGATGAACGCGGGGCGCGAGACGCGCAGCGCGAGCGTCTTGCCATCGTGGCAGTCGATGCACGCGACTGGATGGTTCACGAGCTTCGCCGCCTCCGCGTAGGGCATCGCGTTGATCTTCTCAAAGCCCTTCGTGATGTCGCCACCGCCCGCCTTCTTGTAGGCGACATACATCGACGCGTGGCAATTGATGCAGGCACCCGGTTGCTTCACGACCACCTGGCGCTGCGTGAGCTTCTGGTCCTCGAGCATGTACGCGTGGCCGCGCTCTTCGCGGAAATCCGCGGCGAAGGCGTAGCCCGCCCAGATCGCGCGGAGGCCCGCGTCTTCGTCGCTCTTGGAGCGCGCGACGACCGAGCGCGGATCGGCTTGCGTCGCCTTGTGCGGCACGGCCTCGCTGCCGCCGTGCTTCGTGCGTTGCATGTCGACGGTCTTCTTGTAGAGCTCGTAGTGCTTGGGGAAAGCCTTGCCCCACACGGCCGGATCGTCGGTGTCGTCGTTGTACGGGGGACCCGCTTCCTTCTTCGCTTCCTGCGGGATGCTCGCGGTGGGGAAAAGCAGCAGCGTCGCCATGAAGGCAGCGATGGTCATGCGAAGTGCGGAACGCGGCTTGGCAATCATGGGAGTCTCTCCGGTAGGCGGCGATGCGTGGGCGGATTGTATGCCCTGGGACCCTGTCGCGCACCCGGCCCGGGGCTCCTGCGATAGATTAGGGCCGTGATCCCCTGGCTCCGCGGCGACGAACCGTTTCCCCCTGTCACGAAGGCCCTCGCCTCCCCCAACGGGCTGCTCTGCGCCGGGGCGGACCTCTCGCCCGAGCGCATCCTCGACGCCTACAGCCATGGCATTTTTCCCTGGTTCTCGGACGGCGACCCGATCCTGTGGTGGTCACCGGATCCGCGCATGGTCCTGTTTCCCGATGAGCTGAAGGTCTCGCGATCGCTGCGGAAGACGATCGCGCGCGGCACCTACGAGGTGCGGATGGACACCGCCTTCGGGCGCGTCATGGAGGAATGCGCGGCACCCCGCGATGGGCAAGCCGGCACCTGGATCGTCCCGGAAATGGTCGCGGCCTACACGCGCCTGCACGTGCGCGGCATCGCCCACTCGGTCGAGTCGTGGAGCGGCGACACGCTGGTGGGCGGCCTCTACGGCTTGGCGCTCGACAAGGTGTTCTTCGGCGAGTCGATGTTCTCGCGCGCCGACGATGCCTCGAAGGTGGCGCTGGTCGCGCTGGTGGAGCGCCTCCGCGCGGACGGATTCCGGCTGATCGATTGCCAGCAGGCCACCGCGCACCTCGCCTCGCTGGGTGCGCGCGAGATCTCCCGCGCCGAGTTCACGCGCCTGCTGCAGGAGTCGATACAATATCCGCCAACCGGCAGCACCTGGAGCTGACTTCCGAGGCCATGGCGAAGCTCAACGACCTCCCGATCGCGAACCTGCAGTTCTACGCGACCGCACCGTATCCGTGCAGCTATCTGCCCGGACGGCTTGCGCGCTCGCAGGTTGCGACGCCGAGCTACCTCATCGACACCGACACCTACGGCGCGCTGGTCTCCGCCGGGTTTCGCCGCAGCGGCGCGTTCACTTACCGCCCCTACTGCGACCACTGCCACGCCTGCGTGCCGGTGCGCGTGATCGCCGCCGAGTACGAGCCCAACCGCGCCCAGCGCCGCTCCTTCGCGCGCCACTCCGCGCTGGAGCCGCGCTACGGCGAGCTGAAATTCAACGCCGAGCACTACGCGCTCTACCGGCTCTACCAGGGCGAGCGTCACCGCGGCGGCGGGATGGACCACGATTCGCGCGAGCAATACGCCCACTTCCTGCTGCAATCGAACGTGGCCACGCGGCTGATCGAGTTCCGCGAGGGCGACCAGCTGCGGATGGTCTCGATCATCGACGAGCTGGCTGATGGCCTCTCTTCGGTCTACACGTTCTTCGATCCGCTCGTGCCCAAGGCGAGCTACGGCACCTACAACATCCTCTGGCAGATCGAGGAGGCGCGCCGCCGCGGCCTGGCCTACGTCTACCTGGGCTACTGGATCGGGCAGAGCCGCAAGATGAGCTACAAGAACCAGTTCCGTCCCATCGAGGGGCTGCAGCGCGGCGAGTGGAAGCGCCTCGCCTAGGGAGCCTCTGAACAATGCCCAGGGGATACGCGTTGCGGCAGATGCGGATGGATGCGAGGCGCGCGGCGCAGCGAATGGCCAGCCCCATTCGCAAGCCAAGCAACGAAGCAGACGCCGCATCTGCCGCAACCCTTTAGATGACGAATCAAATATTGGTACCGTCGCCGGGACGGGCGATTTCGGGCCGCTTCGTCGTTGCTCGTCCTAGCAAGGTGCTCGACCTTGCGTCGGACTCGGCGCCTAGAATCGATCCCGAAATCGAACCGTCGCGTACCCCTGGTCATTGTTCAGAGACTCCCTAGTGCTCTATTCCCTCGCCCGCGCCGCCCTCTTCAAGCTCGATCCCGAAGTCGCCCACGACGTAGCGCTGAAGTCGCTTTGCGCGCTCGGGCCCGGCGTTGCCCTGCTCGGCGCCGGCGCCGATGCGGGCGAGTCGAAGCGCGTGATGGGGCTGGACTTCCCGAACCCCGTCGGTCTCGCCGCGGGCCTCGACAAGAACGGCGAGTACATCGACGCGATGGCCGCGCTCGGTTTCGGCTTCCTCGAGATTGGCACCGTCACGCCGCGTCCACAAACCGGGAACCCCAAGCCACGCATGTTCCGGCTGGTCGAGCACGAGGCGATCATCAACCGGCTGGGCTTCAACAACGTGGGGCTCGAGCAGCTCGTGAAGAACGTGGAGAAAGCGGCATTCCGCGGCGTGCTCGGCATCAACATCGGCAAGAACTTCGACACGCCCAACGAGCGCGCGGTGGACGACTACCTCGCCTGCCTCGATGGCGTCTACGAGCGGGCGACCTACGTCACCGTGAACATATCGTCGCCCAACACGAAGAACCTGCGCGACCTGCAGTCGCCCGAGAAGCTCGACGAATTGCTCGCGGCGATCATGGCGCGGCGCGACGCGCTCGCCGCGAAGCACGGCCTGGTGAAGCCGATGGCACTCAAGGTCGCGCCCGATCTCGACGGCGAGCAGGTCGAGGCCATTGCCGGATTGGCGGTGAAGCATCGCATCGACGCGCTGATCGCCACCAATACGACCATCGACCGCACCGGCGTCGAAGGGCATCGAAACAGCGTCGAGGCGGGCGGTCTTTCGGGGCGCCCTTTGTTCGCAAAGTCCACCGCGACGCTGCGCGCGTTCGCGAAGGCGCTCGGCGGCAAGATCCCGCTCATCGGCGTGGGCGGCATCCTCGACGGCAAGGACGCCAAGGCGAAGATCGACGCGGGGGCAAGCCTCGTGCAGGTCTACACCGGATTCATCTACCGCGGCCCGGACCTCATCGCCTCGGCGCGCAAGGCGCTTCGCTAGTGCGCATCGGCGTTCCCCGCGAGACCAAGGACGGCGAACGCCGTGTCGGGCTCGCGCCGGCGCAGATTCGTGCGCTTGTCGATGCGGGTCATGAGGTCCACGTGGAATCGGGCGCGGGCTTCGGCATCGGCGTGACCAACGGGGACTACGCACAGGCCGGTGCCACGGTCGGCGATGCGGCGAGTGCGTGGGCGAGCGAGCTCGTCGTGAAGGTGAAGGAACTGCAGCCGGGCGAAGCTGAAGGCGTCGGTGCGGATTCCACGGTGTTCTCTTATCACCATCTTGCCGGCGAGCCCGCTCGCACGCGCGAGATGGCCTCGCGCGGCCTCACCGCCATTGCCTACGAACGCGTGCGCGACGAACAAGGCGGCTATCCCCTGCTTGCCCCGATGTCCGTCATGGCCGGGAAGATCGCGGTCCAGGTCGGCGCGCACCTCATGAGCCAGCAGCAGGGCGGCGCGGGCACCCTGCTCTCGGGTGCCACGGGAAGCGAACCGGCTCGCGTGCTCGTGCTGGGTGCGGGCCATGCCGGTTCGAATGCCGCGCGTCTCGCCGCTGCCATGGGCGCGAATGTCACCGTGCTCTGCCGCAGCGAGAGGACGCGGGACGCGCTGCGCAACACATTGGGCGCCACCGCGACGATCGACATCGCGACGCCGGAATCCATCGAGGCAGCCGCCCTATCCGCGGACCTCGTTGTCGGTGCGGTGTTCATTCCCGCGACACCCACGCCGAAGCTACTCCCGCGGACGCTCGTCGCACGCATGAAGCGCGGCGCGGTGATCGTGGATATCTCGATCGATGCGGGCGGCGTGGCCGAGACCTCGCGTCCGACCTCGCACGCCGAGCCCACCTTCGTGAAGGAAGGCGTGGTGCACTACTGCGTGGCGAACATGCCGGCCGCGTTCGCGAAGAGCGGCACGCATGCGCTTGCGAGTGCGGTGCTGCCCTACGTCCTGGAGCTCGCGGGCAAGGGGATCGAGAACGCCGTGCGCGACAACTCGGCGCTTCGCGCCGGCGTGGTGATCTGGAAAGGCGTGCCGGCGTGAGCCTCAAGGATCTCGCGTCGAGGATCGACGCACTCCTGCCGCAGACGCAGTGCACGAAGTGCGGCTACGCGGGCTGCGCGCCGTATGCCGATGCGATCGCGAGCGGTGTCGCCGACATCAACCAGTGCCCGCCGGGCGGGGATGAAGGTGTCGAGCAGCTCGCCGCGCTCCTCGGACGCGAGGTGAAGCCGCTCAATCCGGACAATGGCCTCTACCGTCCTCCGCAGGTCGCGTTCATCGACGAGGCCATCTGCATCGGCTGCATGAAGTGCATCGACGTGTGTCCCGTGGACGCGATCGTGGGCGCCACGAAGCTCATGCACACCGTGATCGCCGAGTGGTGCACGGGCTGCGAACTGTGCATCCCGCCCTGCCCCGTCGATTGCATTTCGCTCGAGCCGGTCGATGCGCTGCCCGATGCGGACCTCTCGCGCGATCGCTTCGCCTTCCACAACTTCCGCCTGCAACGCGACCGCGACGAGCGCGCCGCGAAGCTCGCCGCCTACGAATGACCCCCGCCAAGCGCCACGAGTTCTTCAGCCGCCTGAAAAAGGCGATGCCCGACCCGAAGAGCGAGCTCGACCACGCCACGCCCTTCGAGCTGCTGGTCGCCGTGATCCTCTCCGCGCAGGCGACCGACAAGGGCGTGAATGTCGCCACCGCGAAGCTCTTCCCGGTCGCCAACACGCCCAAGGCACTCGCGGCGATGGGCGAAGAGAAACTGATGGAGTACATCAAGACGATCGGGCTCTTCCGCATGAAGGCGAAGAACGTCGTGGCGATGTCGAAGATCCTGCTCGAGAAGCACGGCGGCGACGTGCCCCGCTCGCGCGAGGCGCTCGAAGCGCTGCCCGGCGTGGGCCGCAAGACCGCGAACGTGGTGCTCAACGTCGCCTTCGGCGAGCAGACCATTGCGGTCGACACGCATGTCTTCCGTGTGGGCAATCGAACGGGCCTCGCGCCCGGCAAGGACGTGCTGGAAGTCGAGCTGAAGCTCCTCAAGGTGACGCCCCCTGAGTTCCTGCAGCACGCGCACCACTGGCTGATCCTGCACGGCCGCTACACATGCCTCGCCCGCAAGCCCCTCTGCCCGCAATGTGTCGTGCGCGAGCAGTGCGAGTTCAAGGACAAGACACCCGCGGAGCCGCCCGCGAAGAAGACCCGCCGGGTCGGAACCTGATGTTCAGCCCGACGCGCGACCAGGTCCGCGAATTCTTCTTCGGCGTGTGGCAGAAGTCCCAGGCCGGACAGGCGCTCACGCCGCTCGAATCGATGGCGCTCGCGATCATGCTCGAGCATCCCGAGTACCACGAGGTCCTCGGGGACCGCGAGCGATACGCGAACAAGGAGTGGACGCCCGAGCAGGGCGAGAGCAATCCATTCCTGCACCTCTCGATGCACCTCGCGATCGAGGAGCAGCTCTCGATCGACCATCCGCCGGGTATTCGGGTCGAAGTGGAGCGGCTCTCACGCAAACTGGATTCCGCGATGGCCGCGCGCCATGCGGTGATGGAGTGCCTTGCGGAACAGGTGTGGCAGGCTCAGCGCAACGGCGTGGCCTTCAGCAACGAGGCCTACCTCGAGTGTTTGCGCAAGGCTTAGGTCGGGTCTAATCGGATAGCAGCGCCCAGGCCACCATCCCGATGAAGAACACGCAGAACACGAACAGCGCCACGTAGGTCACTACCGACCACTTTTGTTTCCATGGCGGTGGTCGCGGGCCTTTTTCGTGCGCCTTGCGCAGCGCTTCGACGTAGGTGTAGTAGCTGCCGAACACCAGCCAGAACTTCGGCGGCAGTGCCACCAGTCCCATCATCGCAAGGAGTGTTGCCAGGGCCTTCAAGCCGTAGTGGTCCAGCGCAGCGTAGATCCCGATGAAGGCCGCGCTACCCACGACATGAATCAGCACACTCCACCGAAACTCGTGGAACTCCGCCTCCGTCGGCGCAACAAAAAAGCCCGGCGCAGGGCCGGGCTTTTCGGGGACGTGCATGGCCACGTCAGTACTTGACCGACAGTCCCTTGAGGCCCGAGTAGTACGCGGCGAGGTCGTTGATGTCCCTCACCGAGAGGTTCGCGGCCTGGCCCTTCATGATCTCGTTCTTGCGCTTGCCATTCTTGTAGTGGTTGAGCGCGGCGACCATGTAGTCGAAATGCTGGCCGGCGAGGTTCGGGAATTCCGGGCTGACGCTGACGCCGGCTTCGCCGTGGCAAGCCTTGCAGGGCTCGGCCTTCTTCTTGCCGGCAGCGCCGTCACCGCTGGCGACCGCGGGAAGCGCGGCGGCGAGCACGGAGGCGAGGAGGATCGTCTTCAGGTTCATGTTCGCGCCCCTCACTTCGTCGCCGACGTCGGGACGGCCGCGCCGTAATAGGCGGCGATGTCCTCGATGTCCTTGTCGGAGAGGTCCGCGGCGATGGCCTTCATCGTCGGGTGGTCGCGTTCGCCCTTCTTGTAGGCCTTCAGCGCCGCGGCGATGTACGCCGGATGCTGGCCGCCGAGCTTGGGCACGTTGTAGACCTCGGGGAACGCGGTCTTCCAGCCGGGGATGCCGTGGCAGCCCTGGCACTGGTAGTTCTTGTGTCGCCCTGCGACGGGATCGCCGGCCGCTTGCGCGCCCAGCGAGAGGACCGCAGCAACGGCGGCAACAGCGATTCGGGGAGAAAACATGGGGACGTTTTGGGCTTCTGTTGGTTATCTTTTTGCGCGCGCCATTATAGCAGCGCGGCACCCTTCCTTCCACCGGTGCGGACGTAGAGCAGGCATCCGGTTTCGGTGCGGATCGCGCCGTGGCGCAGGCCCGCGGGCGCGTAGTGGAAATCCCCCGCCTTGCAGAAGACATCGCCCAGCCACACTTCGCCCTCGAGGACGAGGCTCTCTTCGGGCGTGGGATGGCCGTGCGCGGGCAGCGAGGCGCCCGGCTCGAGCTTGAGGATGCAGGCGTAGTGGCCGGCGAGGTCGACGAGGCGCTTCTCCATCACGTTGGGCGCGATCGTCCGCCACGAACCTTCACCGCGGTGGACCGTCACGAAGTCCCCGCCCTGCTTGAGCGCGACGACATCGGCCATCAATTTCGCGCGCATCGCGCCCACGCGCACGGGCGCGGGCTCGATGGGGGCGAGCGCTTCGAAGAGCTCGCCTTCGAGGAGCGCATCCAGCACGGGATTGGGCTCGCCGCGGAGCTTCATCAGTGCGGGGCCCCCAGGTCGGCATGCAGTTGCGCGAGAGCACGGCGGATGTAGGTCTTCACGGAGCCGAGCGGCAGTTGCGCGTGTGCCGCGATCTCCTGGTGCGTCAGGCCGCGGAAGAATGCGAGCGCAATGAGTTGCCGCTGCAGGGGCGTGAGGGCCGCGAGGGCGCGATGCAGGTCCTCGTGGCCATCGCAGGCAGCGAGGAGGTCCAGGGGATCGTCGGACGTAGCGCGATTCTCGGCGCTGGCGAGACTCTCCGGATCGGCGTGCGGCTCCGCGGGCTCCGCTCGCCGGAGGTAGTCGAGGGCACGGCTGCGGCAGATCGTGAGCAGCCACGTGACGGGTCCGCCGCGAAGGGCGTCATAGGTCGCGGCGCTGCGCCACACCTGCAGGAATACGTCCACTGCGACTTCCTCGGCGGCTTCGCGCGTGCGGACGATGCGAAGCGCAAGACCGTACACGCGGCCGACGGTGGCCGCATGGAGTTCCTCGAGGGCCTTTTCGTCGCCACGGGCAATGGCTTCGATCATCGATGCGAGGCTCCGGTCGCGCTGCTCCCGCGCCGCGGCATCCGGCGCGCTCGTTCCACTACGCGAGGCGGGCGATTCCGGATTTGGCATCCGGGCCTGTTCGGCCGCTTCGTCCTCGCGATGACGGGCCATGTCAGGCAGCGTCGAACAGCGCTTCCCAGGGCCGGGGCGGCGAGAGATAGAAGCCCTGCCCCCAGGTGATGCCGATCTGTATGAGCTTCTTCGCGATCTCCTCGTTCTCGACGTACTCGGCCACCGTCTGCAGGCCCAGGCTCGTGCCGATCTTCTGGATCGATTCGACCAGCGCGTAGTCGAGGTAGCTCTTCGCGACGCCCTTCACGAACAGGCCGTCGATCTTGATGCCGTCGACCGGGAAATGCTTGAGGTAGTTGAACGACGAGAGGCCGCTGCCGAAGTCGTCGAGGTAGAAGCGCACGCCGATCGCGCGCAGCGATTCGATGAGGGCCCGCGCGCGCTCCACGCTCGCGATGGCCGCGGTCTCCGTGATCTCGAAGTACAGCGCCTGCGGCGGCACGTTGAAGTGCGCGAGCTTCTCCTGCAGGAACTCCGCGAAATCCGGGCTCGAGAGCGTGTGGCCCGAAAGGTTGATCGAGAATTCCGCGGGGTTGGGCGTGCCGCGATGCTTCGCGAGGCGCCGGTAGTCGCCGAACGCGCGCTCGATCACCCAGCGGTCGATCGTGCGCATGAGGTCGTAGCGCTCGGCGACGGGAATGAAGGACATCGGCAGGATCAGCTCGCCGCCGGTGTCGCTCATGCGCAGCAGCGCTTCGACGCGGCCGGGCGGGAGCTTGTTGGGGCTGTCGATCGGCAGGATCGGCTGGTAGAGCAGCGTGAAGGCCCCTTCGGCGAGCGCGTCGTTGATGCGTTTGAGCCACCCGCGGCTCGTCTGGCGCATGTACTGCGTGGTGCTCGCGTCGTGGAACGCGAACACGCGGTTGCGCCCCTGCTCCTTCGCGGTGAAGCACGCAGTGTCGGCCTCGCTGAAGATGGCGGCGATGCCCGGCGTGAGGCGCGTGATCGCCACCACGCCGATGCTGACGCCGACCTGGAAGGCCTTGTCGGTCCATTCGAATTGCCAACCCTGGACGGCGTCGCGGATGCGCGTGGCCGCTTCCATCGCGTACTCCGCGCTCACGTTCTCCAGCACCACCGCGAATTCGTCGCCGCCGATGCGCGCGAGCACTTCGTCCTCGCGCAGGCACGACTGGATGAGCGGCGCGATGCGCCTCAGCAGTTCATCGCCGGCGAGATGGCCGAAGGAATCGTTGATGCGGTGGAAAAAATCGATGTCGATGTAGAGCAGCGCATGCGTGCTGCCCTGCCCCTTCGCGGTGACCATCACCATTTCCAGCCGTTCCTCGAGCGTCTTGCGATTCGCGAGGCCCGTGAGCGGGTCGTGGCTGGTGAGGAAGAAGATCTGCTGGCGCGCCGTGTCGAGCTTCTCCTGCAATCGCCCCTGGCGCGCGGCGAAGTCCTGCGCAAGTTGCAGGACCTCGTGCTTCATGTTCTCGAGCGGCGGCGTGAGCTCGGGGAGCGGGGGCTGCTCGCCGCCACTGACCACGTGCCGCACCGCCTCGCTCACGGCTTCCACTTCGCCCACGACAGCACGGGCCGCCAGGCGCGAGAGGGCCGCCACCGAGACGACGCTCGCGGCGAGCGCGGTGACGAAGATCCAGGCCTGCATCTCGATCGACGTGCCCAGCGCCGCGCGCATGAACACGAAGACGGCGCAGAACACGGCAATGGGGATCAGCCCCAGCCCGAAGAGTCGGCCGGCGAGGCGCCCGAGGGACTCCTTGCGGGGCGTCGGGGCCGGAGGTGCCGGGGTCGGTGTCGGGGTCGTAGTCGTCACGGCGCTCTCAATTCACCGTCACGGGACCGTCGGTCCAGAGGCAGCGGCCGCCCGCTTCCTTGGCGATGCGCACGCACATCGCGGCGTGGCGCGCGATCTCCTCCGCGTCGGCGATGATCACTCGCAGCCTCGCCGGGCGCGCGGACTCGATGGCGCCGATGCCGGTGGTCGGTGTCGAAAGGTCGATGGCGAGCGAGTCCTGCCCGCGGGTAAGCCCCAGCCAGACTTCGAACAGCAGTTGCGTATCGAGGAGCGCGCCGTGAAGCGTACGGCGCGAGTTATCCACGCCGTATCGCTCGCACAACGCGTCGAGCGAATTGCGCTTGCCCGGATTGAGCTCGCGCGCCATCGCGAGCGTGTCGCACACCGTGCACACCGATTCGATCGGCGGGCGCTGCACGCGTGCGAGCTCGGCGTTGATGAAGGCGACGTCGAAGGGCGCGTTGTGGATCAGCAGCTCCGCGCCCGAAAGGAAATCGAGCAACTCGTCGGCGAGCTCGGCAAACAGCGGCTTGCCCGCAAGGTCCTCCGCGGTCATGCCGTGCACCTGGGTCGCGGCGATGTCGATGTCGCGCTCCGGGTTGAAATAGCGATGCAGCTGCCGCCCGGTGGGCCGGCGTCCGGAGAGCTCGATGCAGGCGATCTCGATGATGCGGTGGCCCTGTTCGGGCTCGAGACCCGTGGTCTCCGTGTCGAGGACGATGCGCCTCATGCGAGCGCCACCTCGACACCGCGATTGGCCAGCGCATCGGCGCGTTCATTGCCTTCGTCGCCCGCGTGACCCTTCACCCACTTCCATTCGATCTCGTGCCCGTTGCGCGCTTCGTCCAGGAGCAACCAGAGATCCACGTTCTTCACCGGCTCCCTGGCCGCGGTCTTCCAGCCGCGCGCCTTCCAGGCGTGGATCCACTCGGTGATGCCCTTCATGACGTACTGGGAGTCGGTGTGAAGGACGACCTGGCACGGGCGCCTCAGCGCGCCGAGTGCCTCGATCACAGCCGTGAGCTCCATGCGGTTGTTGGTGGTCGATCGCTCGCCGCCGAACATCTCGCGCTCCTCGCCGTTGAACTTGAGCCACGCTCCCCACCCGCCCGGCCCGGGATTGCCCTTGCAAGCGCCGTCGGTGTAGATGTGGACCGCTTCTACCGCGGTTTTATTCTTCAATTACTTGATGATCTTGAGATGGCCTGATTTCACGTGCCCTTCGCGCTTGGCCGCCGCGATGAGGCTCCTTTCGCGCGCGGCCTTCTCCTGCCACGCGGGGGTGAGAAGACGCATGCCGCGAACGCGCTTCACGGCTTGCAGCATATAGACCGCGCCGCCGATTGCCCACCACCGGTCGCCCGCGGGCTCCATGAAGCCGAAGCGGCGGCGCCACTGGTCGCTGTCGAAGGGCGGCACGTAGGCCGCCAGGCGGCCGGCATTCACGTCGAAGCCGAGGAGTGCGAGCCAGTCCTTCACGCGCGGCAGGGATACGAACGTTCCATTCCAGGGATGCTGGTGGCGCGTGAAGCCGATGGAACTGCGCAGGCCCCAGAGGCTCCACGGATTGAAGCCCAGGATCACGAGTCGGCCCTCGGGCATCATCACGCGGTCGATCTCGCGCAGGACGGCATGGGGATCGGCAGCGAATTCGAGGACGTGCGGCAGGACGGCGAGGTCGATCGATTGCGTGGCGATCGGCAGCTCGTGGCTCTTGGCCCGCAGGCTCGCACCGTCGCCCCACGGGGCGATGCGCATCCGGTGCGCGATGCGGCTTTCGCGAAGCAGGTCATGCTCCGCGAGACCGATCTGCAGCGCGTGGTAGCCGAAGATGTCGGGCGCCACGTCATCGAGGTACGCGCGCTCCTTGCCGAGCAGGTATTGCCCCAGCGGAGTCGCGAACCACTCGTTGAGCGTGTTGGTCGCCATGGGGCAATTCTAATAGACTCTGGGCTCATGCTGCAGGTCCATCCCGTGCCGGCGTTCCAGGACAACTATCTGTGGGTCCTCGAGGCCAACGGCCGGGCGGCCGTGGTCGATCCGGGCGATGCCGCGCCCATCGAAGCCTTCCTGTCCGAGCGCCACCTTCCGCTCGCCGCCATCCTCGCCACGCACCACCACGCCGATCATGTCGGGGGATTGTTGCAGCTCGCCCAGCACTGGAAGTGCCCGGTGTTCGGACCCCGGGGCGAAGCGATCACCGGTCTCACGCAGAAGCTCGCCGAGGGCGATGCCATCGTGGTGCCCGGACTCGACCTGCCCCTCTCGATCCTCGACGTCCCCGGCCACACGCGCGGCCACATCGCCTATACGGGCGACGGCGTGGCCTTCGTGGGCGACACGCTCTTCGCGTGCGGCTGCGGCCGGCTGTTCGAGGGCACGCCGGCGCAGATGACCTCCTCGCTCGCGAAGATCGCGCGGCTTCCGGGGCACACGCGCGCGTACTGCGCGCACGAATACACGATGTCGAACATCCGCTTCGCCGAGACCGTGGAGCCCGGCAACGCGAAGCTCGCCGCTCGCAAGACACGCGATGCGGCCCGGCGCGCGCGCGGCGAGCCCACGGTGCCTTCAACCATTGCCGAAGAGCTAGAGACCAATCCCTTCCTGCGATGCGAGGAGCCCGAAGTCATCGCGTCGGCCGAGCGCCACGCGGGACACAAGCTTGCCGACGCCGTCGCCGTCTTCGCCGAGATCCGCGCATGGAAAAACAATTTCTGATTCGCCCGGCCACACCCGGCGACGTCCCTGAACTTCTACGGCTCGTAAAGGCGCTCGCCGATTACGAGAAGATGTCCGAGCTCGCCGTCGGCACCGCGCCGATGCTGCAGGAGGCGCTCTTCGGCGCAAAGCCTTGCTGCGAGGCGTTGCTCGTCGAACGTGACGGCCGAGCGGTGGGATTCGCGCTCTACTTCACGACGTTCTCCACGTTCCTGTGCAAGCCCGGCCTCTATCTCGAGGATCTCTTCGTCGAGCCCGAGAGCCGCGGGCTGGGTCTCGGGAAGGCGCTGCTGGTTCGCCTCGCCTCGCTCGCGGTCGAGCGCGGCTGCGGCCGCTTCGAGTGGCGCGTGCTCGACTGGAACGAACCGTCCATCAAGTTCTACGAGTCGCTCGGCGCGGCGCTCATGCCGACCTGGGTGCTCGTGCGGATGGACGCGACGGGATTCGCAGCACTCGCACGCCGCCCCTGACCCGGGACTTCCGGCCTACGACTTCCGGCGGAAGCGGCGCGGCGCCCGACGCGCCAGAATGCTCCGTGCCGGCATGGCCACGCGAGGAGGCTCCCGATGCTCAAGCGACAGGACGACATCTTCGACCGCGAAGACGAGGGCGCCATGTCCGCGAGGGACCGTGAGCACTTCGAACAGATCGCGCAAGGCCGCACGACGCGCGTCGCGATGCTCGTGGGCTCGCTCGTGGTGGTCTACTCGGGCTACCTCTACTGGGCCATCGTCATGCCGCCCACGGGCTCGATCACGTTCAGCGGACTTCTCGGGCGGATCGTGCTCATCGCGCTGGTCGGTGGCATCCCCTTTTTCGTGATGGTCTGGTACGACCCGACCTGGCGCTCGCGGCACGCGGCGACGATCACGCTGTGCACATGGTTCACCGTGTTCATGATCTTCGCGATGATCTACAACACGCAGTGCCCGAAGATCGCCGCGTTCCTCTTCATTCCCCTCACCCTCGGCGCCCTCGTGGGACACAACCTCGGGATGTTCCGGCACCCGGAAACGTTCGACCCTCAGGAGCTGGACGGCTAGCGTCTCACTTCGGCTTGCACCCCTGGGTGTTGCAGGCCGACGCTTCAGAAAGTACCGGGCATTGCGCGCCCTTCGCGCTCGAGACGACGGTCCGGCTGCGCGTACGCATCCCGCCGCCGCACGTCGCGGTACAGGCCGACCACTCGCCCCACGCGCTCACTTCGCAGGTCGCGGGCGCGCATGCGTCGCCGTTGCACTTCTGCGTCTCCACCAGCGACGGGCATCTCGCGGTGCCACTCGAGCGACCGATGATCGTGCGCGTACGGGATTGGGTTCCTCCACCACAGGCCACGGAGCACTTCGACCACGAGCCCCACTCCCCGACCTTGCACGCTTCATCCGGCGGACAGGCCTGCGTGTTGCACGCGGCTCGCTCCTGGAGCACCGGGCATTGCGCGCCCTTCTCGGCCGAAACGATGGTGCGCACGCGCGCCCGCGTTCCGCCCCCGCAAGTCTTGGTGCACTGCGTCCACTCACCCCAACCACTCACCGTGCACTTGGCGGCGCTGTCCTGCGCTTGTGCCGGCAGGGTGAAGAAGGCAGCCGCAAGGAATGCCAGGGGACCGATCGCTCGAAGGCTGCGCATGGGACGCTCTCTTGAGTGGGATTTTCCGCAGTATATCCACGCCCGGGAATCGCCTTCCGGCCGGGGTAAAATGACGTCATTGGCCGCCCGCTTGGCGGCCGGTTCGCTTCTGGAGCCCCTCCCATGCTGGACACCCTGCAAGCCGAGTTCCGCAAGGCCGCGCCCACGGTCGATTTCTGCGCCCTGCGCTTCGTCGAGGAAACGAGTGAATACCTGGCCGTTCGCCAGGGCATCGCCGAGCCGCCGCAACTGAGCGTGAGCCGTGGCGCGATGGTCACCGTGATCGACAAGGGCGGCCTCGGATACGCGGCCACCAGCGATCTCTCGCCTTCGGGCCTGAAAAACGCCCTCGAGCGCGCGCAGCGCTACGCCGCCCTCACGCGCGGGCGTAGCGTGGTGGACTACAGCAAGCTCGACATGCCGCGCCCCTCGGGCTCGTACCGCTCGCCCGTCGCGAATGACCCGCGCAAGGTTTCGCGCAAGGAGAAGTACGACCTGCTTGCCGCGGAATCGAAGCAGTGCAAGATCGACGACCGTATCGTCGACTGGGAAGCGTCGCTCTGGACCACGACGTCCAAGCAAGCCTACTTCACCGCCGACGGAGGCGCGATCGAGCAGGAGTTCCACTTCCTCGTCCCGAACATTTCATCGACCGCGCATGCAAAGGGCGAATCGCAGACGCGCACGCAGGCGGGTCGCTACAACGGCTACTGCCGGCAGGGCGGCATGGAGATCCTCGACGCATTCGGAATATCAGGCAGCGGCCGCGCGGTGTCGGAAGGCGCGCTGGAACTGCTGGCCGCGCGCAACTGTCCGAGCGGGAAGATGGATGTGATCCTGATGCCCGACCAGATGATGCTGCAGATCCACGAGTCGATCGGGCATCCCCTGGAGCTCGACCGCATCCTCGGCGATGAGCGCAACTTCGCGGGCACGAGCTTCGTCACGCTCGACATGTTCGGTTCCTACCAATACGGCTCGGAGCTGCTCGACGTCACGTACGATCCCACGCGCCGCGAGCAATTCGCCTCCTACGGCTGGGACGACGACGGCCTCGCCGCCGAGAAGCAGTACGTGATCCGCAAGGGGCTGTTGGAGCGACCCCTCGGGGGGTCGGTGTCGCAAGCGCGTGCCGGCATCGCCGGTGTGGCCAATACGCGCGCGTGCTCGTGGAACCGGCCGCCAATCGATCGCATGGCAAACCTCAATGTCGAAGCGGGCAACTCCACCCTCGACCAGCTCGTTGCCTCGATCGACAACGGCGTGCTCATGCGCACCAATGTCTCGTGGTCGATCGACGACTCACGCAACAAGTTCCAGTTCGGCTGCGAGTGGGGCCAGGTGATCCGCAACGGCAAGCTTGCCGAGGTGGTGAAGAACCCCAACTACCGCGGCATCTCCGCCACGTTCTGGCGCTCGCTCTCCGGCGTGGGCGATGCGTCCACATTCGAAGTGATGGGAACCCCGTTCTGCGGCAAGGGTGAACCCTCGCAGGTGATTCGCGTGGGCCACGCCGCACCCGCGTGCAAGTTCTCCAGCATCGACGTGTTCGGAGGTGCCGCATGAAGCAGTACTTCCACGACCTCGCGGCCCACGTCGACACGCTCGCAGCCCCCGGCGAGACGATCGTCTCCTGGTTCTCGTCCGAAGAGAGCGACTTCATCCGCTTCAACAAGAGTGCCGTGCGCCAGGCGATGGCCATTCGCCAGGCCAACTGGACGCTGACACTGATCCACGCCAACCGGCGCCTTGACGCGACGGTGACGCTCACCGGCAACCTGGCGCCCGACCGCGAGACGCTCACCGCGCTCGTGAAGGAGTTGCGCAGCGGGCTTGCCGACGTGCCCGAGGATCCGTTCCTGCTTCTCGAGACGAACGTGTCCACGCAATCGCACGAAGCGCGCGGCTCGCTGCCCGATCCCTCGCAAGTGATCGACTCGGTCATCGCGGCGGGCAAGGGTGTCGATCTCGTGGGCCTCTACGCGGGCGGTCCGATCTACAAGGGCTTCGCCAATACGCTCGGCAGCCGTCATTGGCATGCCGTCGAGAACTTCAACTTCGGTTGGTGCCTGTACCACGACAAGGACAAGGCAGTGAAATCGAACTACGCCGGCTCCTCGTGGGACGCGCGTGTGTTCGACGGCAAGATGGGCTTCGCGCGCGAGCAGCTCGTGCGCCTCGCCGAACCGCCGCGCACGCTCACACCCGGCGCCTATCGCGCCTTCATCGCGCCCGCCGCGATGAACGAGATCCTCGGCATGCTCTCGTGGGCGGGCTTCGGCTTGAAGAGCCGCAACACGAAGCAGAGCGCGTTGATCCGCATGTCCGATGGCGATGCGCGATTCCACCCGATGGTGTCGATCAAGGAGAACACGGCCGACGGCGTCGCGTGCGCATTCCAGCGCGAAGGCTTCGTGCGACCGGACGCGGTGTCCCTGGTCGAGAAGGGCGCACTGGCATCGCCACTCGTGTCGCCGCGCTCGGCGCGCGAATACGGTGTCGCGACCAACGGCGCCAACTCGCAGGAGTCTCCCGAATCGATGGATCTCGCCGGCGGCGCGCTCGCGAATGCCGAAGCCTTGAAGGCGCTGGGCACCGGCATCTACCTGGGCAACCTCTGGTACCTCAACTTCTCGGATCGCTCGACCTGCCGCCTCACGGGCATGACGCGCTTCGCCTCGTTCTGGGTGGAAGACGGGCAGATCAAGGCGCCGCTAAACGTGATGCGCTTCGACGACTCGGCCTATCACGTGCTGGGCGACAACCTCGAGGCACTGACCCGGGAGAGCGAACTCATCGTGGACGACAACAGCTATGGCGAACGTTCGACATCATCGACCCGGACCCCGGGCGCGTTGTTGAAATCGTTCGCCTTGACGCTTTAGCCGGGAGGGGGTTAGCATGAGAAAATCCATTATGAAACAACAACTAATGGGATGGTGTTGAAGCAGCCCCTGAAGTACTTGGCCGTGGCCCTGGCGCTCGCATGGGCCGGCCCCGCCCTCTCCTCTCCGGTGGAGGCCAACCCCGTCATCCCGGACGCGTTCGAAGACATCGACGACGTCCCCCTGCCCGATCCCGATCTCTGGCACCGCATCCGCGTCGGCTTCGTCATGGAGCCGCTCGACAGCCCGCGCGTGCAGGAAGCCGAGGCCTGGTACGCCGCGCGGCCCGACTACATCAAGCGCTTCGTCGATCGCGGCAGCCTGTACCTGCATTACATCGTCGGCGAGGTCCAGAAGCGCGGCATGCCCATGGAGATCGCGCTGCTGCCCGTCGTGGAGAGCGCTTTCAACCCGCACGCGTACTCGCGCTCGAAGGCCTCCGGCCTGTGGCAGTTCATCCCGTCGACGGGCAAGAGCTACGGCCTGTCGCAGGATTGGTGGAAGGACAACCGGCGCGACGTCGTGAGTGCCACGGACGCCGCGCTCACCTACCTTCAGCGCCTGCACAGCATGTTCAACAGCTGGGAGCTGGCTCTGGCCGCGTACAACTGCGGCGAAGGCTGCGTGGGCCGCGCGATCGCCGCGAACCAGAAGAAGGGCCTGCCCACCGATTACCTCAGCCTGAAGCTGCCGCCGGAGACGCTGGGCTACGTGCCCAAGCTCATGGCCGTGAAGAACATCGTGCTCTCGCCCACCACGTACGGCATCGACCTCGAGAGCGTGCCCGACCAGGCGTACTTCACCGCGGTGCCCGCGCCCGAGAAGATCGACGTGAAGCTCGCGGCCAAGCTCGCGGGCATGAGCGAAGAGGAGTTCGTCGCGCTCAATCCCTCGAACAACAATGCCGTGGCCATCGCGCGCACAGGCACGCTGCTCGTACCCCTCGACAAGGCCGATGCGTTCCGCAGCAACCTCGAGGGCTACGACAAGCCGCTGGTCACGTGGACGACGGTGCAGGGCAAGAAGGGCGAGTCGCTCAATGGGCTCGCGGCGCGCCACGGCGTCGCGGCGCACGAGTTGCGCGCGGCCAACGGCGCCGTGAAGCTCAACAAGAAGGGAAACCTGGTGGCAACGCAGTCGATCCTGGTGCCCGCCAAGGGCGCCGCGATGGCGAAGGCCGTTCCGGCCGTGAACAACGTGAAGGTCGCGTCCGCCACGCCGGTGCCGATCCGCAATGCGCCGCAGTCGTACGTCGTGCGGCCGGGCGACACGCTCTACGGCATCGCCCTGCGCTTCGAGGCCGAGCTCGAGGAGCTGCTCAGCCTCAACAAGCTCACGCCGAAATCCGTCATCCAGCCCGGACTCAAGCTGCGCCTGCCCTGACGATCACCGTCTAAGTAGAGGGGTCAGATCCCTTTAGCTTTGTTTCTTTATTTTTGCTGTGAAAAAAACGGTCCATTGGACTAGTTGCTCTGGGCACGAACCCGACGCAACTAGTCCAATGGACCGTTTTTTTCACAGCAAAAATAAAGAAACAAAGCTAAAGGGATCTGACCCCTCTACTTACTCTACTTGTTACCGGCGTCCGGTGATCTCCTTGAAGAACGCGTCGCTCGAGGGCTCGCGGCCCAGGAAGCGCTTCACCATCGCCATCGCGTCGACCTGGCCGCCCTGGGAGAGGATCGTGTCGCGGTAGCGCGCGCCGACCTTCGGGTCGAGCATGTTCTTCTCGAACTGGGAGAGCATGTCGAGCGCCAGCACCTCCGACCACATGTAGCCGTAGTAGCCCGCCGCGTAGTTGCTGGCGATGTGGCTGAAGCCGGCCGGGAACATCGTGCCCTCGACGTGGCCCAGCGGCGAGACCGCCTCGATCGCCTTCCAGGCGTCGAGCGGCGGCTGCGGCTTCTGCGAAAGGGTCATGTCGTAGGCCGCGTAAGTCCACTGGCGCGCATAGCGCATCCCGGCGCCGAACTTGCGGGATTCGTCGAGTCGCTTGATCTGCTCGGGCGAGAGGGCCGGGCATTCGGGGCAGACCTTCTTCATGAGCCCGAGCGGGGCCTCGCGGCGGACCCATTCCTCGAACATCTGCGAGGGAGCCTCGACGAAGTCCTGCACCGTGGCCGTGCCCGACTGCGGGTTGTAGTCGGTCTTCGACAGCACGCCGTGCAGCACGTGGCCGAACTCGTGCATGAGCACCACCATCTCGTCATGGGTGAGGCCCTGCTTGTTGAAGTTCACGACCAGCGCCGAATACGGCGTGCGCCCGGCGAGCTTGCTCACGCCGCGCACCGGCCAGGCCGCGGCGTGGTTGTACTTGCCCTCGCGCGGGTAGAGGTCGAGGTAGAAGCCGGACACGAAGGCAGCCGTCTTCGCGTCGAACACGTCGTAGTAGCGCACGTCCGGGTGCCAGGTCGCGACCTTCGCCGGCTTGAACGTGACTCCGTAGAGCGTCTGCGAAACGAGCAGCACGAAGTCGATCGCCTTGTCGGTCGGGAAATACTTGCGCATCTCCTCCTGGTCGATCGCGAAGCGCGCCTTGCGGACGCGCTCCTGGTGGTAGGCGGAGTCCCAGCGATTCATCTTCGTTTCCGCGAGCGGCGTGCCCTGCTCCTTCGCCTTGTCGGCGCGCAGTTCCTCGACGTCCTTCTTCTCGAGGTCCGCGACCGCGGCCTTCACGTCGGCGAGGAACTTGTTCACCACCTCGGGACGCTCGACCATCTTGCGGCGCACCGAATAGGCCGCGAAGTTGGGCAGGCCGTAGAGGCCGGCGAGCTCCTGGCGCAGCGTGAACATCTCCTCGAGGAGCTTCAGGTTCTGCGCGCCACCCTGGTTCGTCTTCGCGCGGTAGTAGCGTTCGCGCGCCGCGCCATTCTTCGCGTTCGCCATGAACGGCTGGTAGGTCGGGTTGTCGAGTCCCAGGACGTAGTTGCCCTTGTCGTCGGGCTTGCGGGCCTTCACGTACGCCTCGGGCATTCCTTCGAGCTCGGCGGCCGTAAACGTCACCTTGGTCGGATCGTCGCGGATGTTGCGGTCGAACGCCTGGCGCAGGAGTTCGAGCTTCTCGAAGATCTCCTTGGAGCGCGCGCGTTCCTTCGGCGGCAGTGCCACGCCGGAATCCTCGAAGCCTTCCATGAGGTCCTTGTGGAACTTCACCTGGTGCGCGCCCTTGGGCTTGGCGGCCTTCACGCGGGCAAACAGCTTCTCGTTCTGGAAGATGTCGGTGGAGAGCGTGGTGAGATTCGCCTGGCACGGCTCGGCCGCATCGCGCGCGGCCTTGTCCGGATGCACCGCGCTCAGCAACGACACGGGACCGGCCACGTCCTCGATCGCGATCTGCAGGCGGTTCCACTCCCCGTAGATATCGCCGCCCTTGCGTGACTCCATCTGCGTGACGGTGGCGCGCGCCTTGGCGATCGTGGCGTCGCACTCCCGGGTGATTTCCGCGGCACCCCAGACGGGCATTTGCGGATGGGCCGCGTGCGCGGTTGCGGCTGCGGCGAGCGCCGCGATCAGGAGGATCTTCATGCGGCGGCGCTTTCGAGCCCCTTCGGGATCGACGACAGGAGCTTCTGCGTGTACTCCTGCTTGGGGTTGAGGTAGATCTCGTCGGAATCGGCCATCTCCACGATCTCGCCCTGGTTCATCACCATCACCTGGTCGGAGATGTACTTCACGACGGCGAGGTCGTGCGAGATGAAGATGTACGACAGGCCGAATTCATCCTGCAGGTCCTGCAGCAGGTTCAGCACCTGCGCCTGCACCGAGACATCGAGCGCGGACACGCTCTCGTCGCAGATCAGGACGTCGGGCTTCATCGTGAGGCAGCGCGCGATCGCGATGCGCTGGCGCTGGCCGCCCGAGAACTCGTGCGGGTACTTGTAGAACGATTGCTCCGGGAGACCCACGCGCTTCAACAGCGCGAAGGCCATCTCGACGCGCTCGTTCTCGTCCTTGCCGATGGCGTGGATCTTCATCGGCTCCACGAGGATCTGGCCCACCGTCATGCGCGGGTTGAGCGAGGCGTAAGGGTTCTGGAAGATGATCTGGATGCGCCGGCGGTAAGCCATCATCTCCTTGTCGGTGAGCGACAGCAGGTTCGTGCCCTCGAAGAGCACCTCGCCGCTGGTCGCGTCGTGCAGCCGCATGAGCGTGAGGCCGACCGTGGTCTTGCCCGATCCGGATTCACCCACGAGGCCCAGCGTCTTGCCCTTGGGCAGGCGGAAGCTCACGTCCTTCACGGCGGGCACGGCGCGCTTGCCGAAGAAGCCTTCCTTCAGGAAGAACGTCTTGTTGAGGTTCTTCACCTCCAGGATGATCGCGTCGTCGGGCTTGGTGCCGCGAGGACGCTCCTCGAGGTTGTGCGGGCGTCCGTCGCCCTTCATGAAGTCGTCGATCACCGGCAGGCGCTTCGGGCGGCGGTCGAGTCGCGGGCGGCAGGCGAGCAGCGCCTTGGTGTACGGGTGCGCAGGCGCGTGGAAGATCTGCTTCACGGACCCCTGCTCCTGGATCACGCCGTTCTGCATCACGATCACGTGGTCGGCGATGTCACCCACGACACCGAGATCGTGCGTGATGAAGAGCACCGACATGTTGTGCTTGGCCTGCAGGTTCGCGATGAGGTCGAGGATCTGCTTCTGGATCGTCACGTCGAGCGCGGTGGTCGGCTCGTCGGCGATCAGGAGCTTGGGCTCGCACGCGATCGCCATGGCGATCATCACGCGCTGCTGCTGGCCGCCGGAGAGCTCGTGCGGGAACGAATGCACGCGCAGCGCCGGGTTGGGAATGCCCACTTCCGTGAGGAGTGCGACGGCGCGGTCGCGCGCCTGGGCATTGCTCATGCCCATGTGCAGCTTGAGAACCTCCGCGATCTGGTCGCCCACCGGGAACACCGGATTGAGCGACGTCATCGGCTCCTGGAAGATCACCGAGATCTCCTTGCCGCGGATGTCGCGCAGCGCCTGCTTCTCCACCTTCAGCAGGTCGCGCCCGCCGTAGATGATTTCGCTGGATGCCGGAATGATCGCGTTCTCGGGGAGCAGCCCGAGGATCGACATCGCGGTGACGCTCTTGCCGCTGCCCGATTCGCCCACCAGCGCCACGGTGGTGTTCCTCGGAATGTCGAAGGAGATGCCCTTCACGGCTTGAAACGGCTCCTGCTTGCGGTCGATGCGGAACCGGACGTCGAGGTTCCGGACCTGCAGGATGAGATTGTTGTCGTCGGTCATGGTCATCACTTGAGCTTCGGGTCGAGGGCGTCGCGCAGGCTGTCGGTGAGCAGCGAGAACGCGGTGACCAGCACCGCCATGCTCGCGCCCGCCGCGAAGAGCTGCCACCACTTGCCGATCACGAGTTCGTTCTGCGCCTCGGCGAGCATCGTGCCCCAGGAAACCTGGTCCACCGGAACGCCGAGCCCGAGGAACGAGAGGATCACCTCGGCCTTGATGAACTGCACCACGTGCTGCGAAAGCTGCACGAGGATCACGTGGCTCGCGTTGGGCAGGATGTGCGTGAACATCCGCGAGCCGTGCGAGGCGCCGATCGCCTGCGCGGCCTTCACGTATTCACGCGAGCTGTGCTTGATGTACTCGGCGCGCACCAGGCGGTAGATGCCCGTCCATCCGGTGAGCGCGAGGATCACGATGATCGTGACCATCCCCTTGGGCGCCACCGCCGCGAAGGCGAGGATCAGCAGGATGTACGGGATCGACGTGAAGATGTTGTAGAACCACTCGAGCGCGTCGTTGATGTACCCGCCCCAGTAGCCGGCCATCGCGCCGAGCACCGTGCCGATGATCGTGGCGAGGATGGCGGCCGTGAGGCCCACGAAGATCGAGATCTCCGAGCCCTTGATCGCCTTCTCGAGGACATCGCGGCCCCATTTGTCGCCGCCGAAGAACAGCGTGTCGCTGCGCTTGGTTTCAGTTACCGCGATCTTGGCGGCGCGCTCTTCCCACTCCTTGTAGCGCGGGGCCAGCGGATCGACGTCGGAAAGATCGACGGGGGCCGCCTTCGTGGCGAAGTCCTTGTTGGTGACGGCCTTCGCCTCGAGATTCTCGGCGCCGGCCAGGAACGAGGGATTGGCGTAGGAAACGCCCTTCTCCTTGCTCCAGTCCTTGGCGATGAGGCCCACGCTCGAGGCAAGCATCATTGCGATGAACAGCATCACGACGGCCAGCGCGATCATGCCGACGCGGTCGTTCTTCAGGCGCCGCCAGGCGAGCATCCAGAGGCCGGGCGATTCCTGCCGCGGTGCGGCGATGGGGTTGGGGAGGACTGCGCTCATGATTGGGCTCCGGAAAAGCAGATCCCTGAGGTCTCAGGGATGACAAGGAAAACGGATCGCATGGCTCTTTGCCTCCTCGTCACTTGAACGAGACGCGCGGATCGACGAACTTGTACATCACGTCGACCAGCAGGTTGATGATCATGGTGAGCATGGCGAGGTAGACCGTCACCGCCTTGATCACCGGGAAGTCGCTGCGATTCACGGCCGTGATGATCTCGCGCCCGAGGCCCGGGATCGAGAAGAACACTTCCAGGAGGAACGAGCCGACGAACAGGCCCGGCAGGTAGATCCCGATGTTGGTGAGGATCGGGATCATCGCGTTCCTCAGCACGTGCTTCATCATCACCGACTTCTCCGGGACGCCCTTGGCGCGCGCGGTGCGCACGTAGTCCTGGTTGATCTCCTCGAGGAAGAACGAGCGATAGAGGCGAAGCTGCGGTGCCAGGCCCACGAAGATCGCCAGCATGATCGGCAGCGGCGCGTAGGTGGTGAGGTTCTTCCAGAAACTTTCGCTCCAGCCCTGCACCGGGAACCAGCCCAGCACGAAGCCGAACAGCCACTGGAAGACGATGATGTAGACCAGGAAGCTGATCGACATCGCCGTCGTGCAGATGATCATGATCGCGCGGTCGGTCAGCGAGCCGCGGACGTAGGCGACCATGATCGCGAAGACGACCGCCAGGACCGTCTCGATCATCAGCACCGGGACCATGATGGTGAGCGTGGGGCCGACGCGCGTGAGCAGGATGCGCGAGACTTCCTCGTTGGTCGACCAGCTGCGACCGAAGTCGAAGCTGAAGACCTGCTTCACGAAGACCCAGAGCTGGACGTAGTAGGGCTCGTCGACGCCGAGCTGCTTGCGGATGTTGGCGATCTGCTCGGGGTTGGAGATCTTCCCGGCAAGCACCTGGGCGGGATCGCCGCCCACGAAGTTGAACAGGAAGAAGATGAGCAGGATCACGCCCGCGAGGGTCGGGATCATCTGCCACAGCCTGCGAATCACATACGCGGTCACGTTGCGCCTCCTCTGACTTGCTATTTCATGGCGACCTGTTGGGCTGCCACGTCCAGGTCCAGGTACTTGAAGTTGGTGTACAGGATCGGGTGTTTCTTGTAGCCCTTCACCCAAGGGTATTGCAGGTGGTTGAACAGGCGGTGCACGCCCAGGCGCCACGGCGCATAGGCCAGCACCAGCCGGTTCATTTCACGATAGATCGCGTTGCGCTCGGGACTGTCGGGAAGGCTCGCCGCCTTGTCGTAGAGGCGGTCGTATTCCGGAAGCTTGAAGAATGAATCGTTCGACTGGCCGCCATTGGGACCGTAGAGCAGCTGGAGGAAATTCTGCGCGTCCGGGTAGTCCGCGATCCACGCGGTGCCTGAGAACATGTAGTTGCCGACCTTGCGGTCCTTCAGGAGGTCGGCGAACTGCACCGCGACAGCCTCGAGGCGGATGCCGACGTCGGCCATCGACTTGTTCCAGAGCGCGGCGAGCTGGCGCGTCTCCTGGCTGCCGGCGTTGTACTTGTACTGGATGACGAGCGGCTTGCCGTCGGGGAGGTCCCGCCAGCCGTCGCCGTCCTTGTCGACATAGCCGAACATGTCGAGCAAGGCCTTGGCCTTCGACGGGTCGTAATCCTGGGCGGTGGCGCGGAAGTTCGGGTCGTACCCGACGACGCCGGGGCCCACGGGGCTTTGCGCAGGAATCGCCTGGCCCTTCCGCACGATTTCGATCTCGCGGCCGCGGTCATGCGCGAGCACCATCGCGCGGCGCAGCGCGACCTTCTCGGGCGTGTAGCCGCCGACCGGATTGTCCTTCGGGTTTTCCTTGGTGCCGATCGTGTCCCTCGTGTTGAACACGTCGTACGTGAGCTCGGGCTGCTGCTCGCGGAAGACGCGCACGCCCTCCTTGGCAAGGTTGGGCGCGAGCTTGCCGTTGGGAAGCACCTGGTGGATGAACGAGAACGGCGTCTCGTCCATGATGTCGTGTTCCTTGTTGAGGAACGCGAGGAAGCGCGGCTGCTCGTCCTCGATGGGATAGATCTCGACGCGGTCGATCGCCGGCAGCGTCTTGCCCTTCAGCGCTTCGATGGCGCGCTGGTCCCATTCATCGGCCGGGTCGGCGTACTTCGTTTCGAGGACGTGGCCGCGATAGGTCGGATTCTTCTCGAGGACGATCTTCGAGCGGCGCGTCCATTCCTTCAGCACGTACGGCCCGGTGCCCACGGGATGCGCGTGCGTGTCGCCCCCGTACATCTCGATCACTTCGCGCGCCACGGGAACGACGTTGGGCATCGCGAGCACGTAGAGGAAGTTGTAGTCGGGTTCCTTCAGCTTGAAGCTGATCGTGTACTTGCCGCGCACCTCGAGGCCCTCGACGCGGGCCTCGTAATCGAACGCGCCGCTCTTCTTCGCCTTTTCCGTGAGCTCGTCGAGGCCGACGAGCTTGTTCTCGAAGAGCCACTCGTACTGGCTGCGGTTCTTCGGATCGCGGAAGCGCTTGATCGAGTACTCGATGTCCTTCGCCACCAGCTCGCGCTTGACGCCCTTGAACGCGGGATCGTCGGCGAAGTAGATGCCGGGGCGAATGCGGAAGGTATAGCGGGTGCCGTTCTCCTCCGGCTCGGGAATCGCTTCCGCGGTGAGCGGCACGAGCTTCACGGGACGGGCGAGGTAGTCGTACGTGAGCAGCCCCTCGTAGATGTTCTCGCACACGCCTACGGAATAGCGGTCGTCGATCCGGGCCGGGTCGAACCCGGTTTCCGCGGTCCGGAAGGCGAACCGGAGCACCTTCTTTTCGGCGGCCGCAACCGTGGCCGAGGCCGAGCCCAGCGCCAGGACGGCGCAGGTCAGGAGGGAAACAAAAAAGCGTTGCGAATTCAAGGCGGTAGGCGCGGACAAAAACACGGAATTATAACGGTTTTAGGACGCCGTCCGGAGGGTGCCTGGGTGCTCATTTGAGGTATTTCGCGCGGGTTTCCAGGTCGATATCCACGTATCGGTAGGCGTCGTGGATGAACTGGTGCTTGCGCCAGCCGAGGACCCAGGGCTGGATCAGCTGGTTGCGCAGCCGGTGCACCCCGAGCTTCCAGGGGGCATAGACGGCGATCAGCCGCGCCATCTGCTGGTAGATCTTCACGCGCTCGTCGCTGGGCGGCATCGAGGCGGCCTTCTCATAAAGCCGATCGAATTCGGGAAGCTGGAAGCAGCCGTCGTTGGATGTGCCGCAATTCGGGCCGTAGAGAAGCTGGTAGAAGTTCTCGCCGTCGGGGAAGTCCCCGTTCCAGGCGAGGTGCCAAGTCTGGAGCTTGCCGAGCTTCGACTTCTTGCGATGGTCGGGCCACTTGGCCACGTCGACGACCATCTTGATGCCGATGGCGTCCATGCACTTCTTCCAGAGCTGCGTGTAGAGGCGCGAGAGTTGCGACGGGTCGGTGTTGTACTCGAACACGAGGGGCTTGCCGTCGGGCTGCTCGCGCCAGCCATCGCCATCGCGGTCCACGTAGCCGAACATGTCGAGCAGCGCCTTCGCCTTTGCCGGATCGTAGCTGCGCCCGACGTAGAACTTGGGGTCGTAGCCGAGGATCCCGGGAGGCAACGGCGACTGCGCTTCGATGGCGACGTTGTTCCGGAGAAGTGCGATCTCGGAGTCCATGTCGAAAGCGAGCCCGATGGCACGGCGCAGCGCGACCTTCTCCGGCGTGTAGCCGCCGACCACCGGATCCTTCATGTTGTAGTACAGGTACGTGATGTCGGCGTCGACGCTCGGGATGTACTTGATCCGGCGCTTCTCGAGCCAGGGCGCGAGCTTGTTGTCGGGCAGCGCCTGGTTCTTGAACTCGGTGGGCACGTTGATCCAGTCGATCTCGCTGTTGAGGAAAGCGAGCCAGCGCGGCTGCGTCTCCTCGATCACGTAGATCTCCACCCGGTCGAGCTGCGGGATGCGCTTGCCCTTCATCTGCGCGTAGAGCTTCTGCGAGATCGCGTCATCGGGCGCGGGCTCGGCCTCGTAGTACGCCTCGCGGAAATTCGGATTCTTCTCGAGGACGATCTTCGAGGAGCGCTTCCAATCCTTGAGGATGAACGGCCCCGTGCCCACGGGGTGCGCACCGATGTCGCTGCCGTACATCTCGACCACTTCGCGCGCCTGCGCCCCCAGCGTGGAGAGCGTGAGCACGTAGACGAAGTTGAAGTCGGGCTTGGTGAGGCGAACCTGCAGCGTGTGGCTGTCGAGCGTCTTCAGGCCCGCGATGGGCGCGTCGTAGTAATCGGGGCGCGGACCTTTCTTCTTGGCCTCCGCCAGCGCATCGAGCCCTTCGATGCGGCCCTCGACCAGCCAGGTGTTCGCCGACTTCACTTCCGGATCCATGATGCGGCGGATCGCGAAGTCGTAATCCTTCGCGACGAGCTCGCGCTTGGCGCCCTTGAAGGCCGGGTCGTCGGAGTAGTAGATCCCCTTGCGGATGCGGATCGTGTAGACCCTCCCGCCTTCCGTCACTTCGGGCATGGCCTCGGCCGTCTGCGGCTTCACCTTGTAGGGCCGCGCGAGCATGTCGTACGTGTACGGCGACTCGAAGATCTCGTCGTTCACCGTCGCCGAGTACGTGTCGGAAACGAACGCCGGATCGAAGTTCGTCTCGGCGATCAGGAAGGGAACGCGCAGGACCTTCTGCGGCGCTCCCTGGGCGGTCGCCGCGCAGGCGAGCGCGAACAGGACAGCAGCGAGGCGCAGCACGCTACTTGCCGCCCGCAGCGGCGTACTTCGGCTGGTCGATGTCGACGTACTTCCAGAAGCCGCGCATCACCGGGTGACGGCGGAACCCGATGGCCCAGGGCTGCGAGAGGTCGGTGAGGATGCGATGCGTGCCCAGGCGCCACGGCGCGTAGACCAGGAAGATGCGATTCATCTCGCGGTAGATCGCGTTGCGCTCCGGACCGTCGGGCAGGCGCTTCGATTGCTCGAAGAGCCGGTCGAACTCGGGGTGGGAGAAGCGCGAGTGGTTGGCCTGCCCGCCATTGGGACCGTAGAGCATCACGAAGAACGCCCAGGCATCCGGAACCGCGGCCGTCCACCCCAGGCCCCACATCTGGAGCTTGCCGAGCTTGGACTGCTTGAGCAGGTCGGGCCACTTCTCCTTCTTGAAGGTCATCTGGATGCCGATCGCATCCATGTTCTTCTTCCAGTTCTCGTCGAGCGGCTTCTGCTGGGCGTTGGGCGCCGAGGCGTACTCCACCGAGAAGGGCTTGCACTCGTCGGCAGGGCTCTTGCGCGGAAGATCGCGCCAGCCATCGTTGTTGCAGTCGATGTAGCCGTACATGTCGAGCAGCGCTTTCGCCTTGGAGGGGCTGAACTCGCTCGCTGTCGAGCGGAAATTCGGGTCGTAGCCCAACGCGCCGGGTCCGATCGGGCTCTGTGCCGCGATCGCCTGGTTCTTGCGCACGATCGTGACCTCGGCGTCGACGTCCTGTCCCAGGACGATCGCGCGGCGCAGCGCGATCTTCTCGGGCTCATAGCCGCCGACGATGGGGTCCTTCATTCCGAAATACGAGTAGGTGATCTCGATGCCCGCGGTGCGCTGCATATGCACGCCCCGGCGCTTCAGGTCACCGGCGAGCGTATTGTTGGGAATCGCGACATTTGCGAAGTCGGCCGGCAGGCGCTCGAGCAAATCGAATTCGTTGTTGAGGAAGGCCAGGTAGCGCGGCTGGTGCTCCTCGATCACATAGACCTCGATCTTGCCGACCATGGGCAATTTCTTGCCCTTGTTCGCCGCGAGGATCGCCTGCCCGATGGCGTCGTCCGCCGGCGGCGCGCCGTCAAAGAATTCCTCGCGGTAATTCGGGTTGGCCTCGAAGACCATCTTGGACGAACGCTTCCAGAACGCGAGCTTGTACGGGCCGGTGCCGACCGGGTGCTCCGCGACCTTGTCGCCGTAATGCTCCACCACCTCGCGTGCGACGGCGCACGTGAGGTTGCAGTACGCGAGGAAGTACAGGAAGTTGTAGTCGGGTTGCTTCAGGCGCACCTGGAACGTGTACTTGTCGATCGTGCGAAGGCCCTCGATCGGCGTGTCGTAGTCGAACTTGTTTTCCTTGCGCGCCTTCGCGAGCACCTCGTCCATCCCCGCGATGTTGCCCTCCAGGTAGTACAGGTTGGGCGAGCGCTTCTTCGGGTCGAAGATGCGCTTGATCGAAAAGGTGAAATCCTCGGCGACGAGTTCGCGCTTCTTGCCCTTGAACACGGGATCGTCGACGAAGTAGATGCCCGGCTTCACTCGCATCGTGTAGACCGTGCCGTTCTCCGTGATCTCGGGCATGGCCGCGAGCGTGTTCGGAACAAGCTTCACCGGCCGCGCGAGGTAGTCGTACGTGAGCGGCGTGTCGAAGAGATTCGCGATGACGTTGGACGAATAGAGATCCGAGATCTCCGCCGGGTCGAAGCCGGTTTCGGCCACTTCGAAGGCGTAGCGGAAGACCTTGCTCGAATCGGCGGCCAGCGCCGGGGCGGCGCAGGAGAGCGCGAGGACAAGCGAAACAAGCGATTTGGGGATGCGCATCGGGGCTTCTCCGGATTCAACCGGTCATGGTGGGATTATGCGGCTGGACGCGGACCCACTCCGTAACCGAAAATTGCGGCAATTCTACTTCCAAAGGGTGGTCTCCATGGGGTTCCTGCAAGGCCGCCGCATCCTCGTGACCGGCATGCTTTCCAACCGGTCCATCGCCTACGGAATCGCCAAGGCCTGCCAGCGCGAAGGCGCCGAGCTCGCGTTCACATACCAGGGGGAAGGTATCCGCGAACGGGTCTTCGACCTGGCCCGCGAATTCGGCACCGATCGCGTGTTCCCCTGCGATGTCGCCGACGACGCGCAGATCGCCGGACTGTTCGAGCAGCTTCGCAAGCATTGGGATGGTCTCGACGGGCTGGTGCACGCGATCGCGTTTGCGCCGCGCGAGGCCCTGAAGGGCGGTTTCCACGAGAGCGTCTCGCGGGAGGCCTTCCGCATCGCGCACGACATCTCGAGCTACAGCCTCGCCGCGCTCGCGGCGGCGGCGGCCCCGATGATGAAAGGGCGCCCGGGCTCGATCCTCACGCTCTCGTACCTGGGCGCCGCGCGCTCGGTCCCCAACTACAACGTGATGGGCCTCGCCAAGGCGAGCCTGGAGGCCGGCGTGCGCTACCTGGCGGCGAGCCTTGGGCCCGAGGGGATCCGCGTGAACGCCATCTCCGCAGGCCCCATCAAGACGCTCGCGGCCGCGGGCATCGGGGGGTTTTCGAAGATCCTGCATTTCGTGGAAAAGAACGCGCCGCTGCGCCGGAACGTGAGCACCGAGGAAGTCGGCAACGCCGCCGCCTTCTTCCTCTCGGATCTCGCCAGCGGGATCACCGGTGAAGTGACCTACGTCGACGCGGGCTTCAGCACCACCACCCCGGGGATGGAAGGCGAGTAGGACGCCTCAGCTGCCGAACTTCGACGGCGGGCGCGGCGGCGGCGGCACCGAGGACTTGGCCGGAGCCGAGCCCTCTTCGCGGCGCTCCAGTGCATCCTTGCGCACCGTGACGCCGGCGCGATTGCGCACGCTCGCGAGCGAGGCCTCGAGCTCCTGCGCGGCGACGGCCGAGCGCAGCTGCGTGCCCAGGCCTTCGCGCTTGGCGTCGTCGATCTTCTCGAGCTCGATCACCTTCGTGACCTGCACGAGCGAATAGCCCATCGGGCTGTTCACGCCGACGTACACCGGGAGTTTCTTCGAGTCGGCCTTGAACACGGCATCGAGCACCGCGGGGAAAAGCCCACCGGGCTTCTGGCGGCTCACGGCCAGCGCGTCGGGCCACTTCACGCCGGCGTCCTTGCCGCCCTGCAGTTCCTTGAGCTTCGCCTCGCCATCGGCCTGTGCCAGCTTGAGCGCTTCGTCGCGCTGCATGCGCCGCTCGATCACCGCGCTCACCGTTTCCAGGGGCCGCAGCTCCGCGGGCTTGTGCTCGAGCACGCGCGCGGACACGAGCACGCCGGGGCGAATCTCGACCGCGGACGTATTGCGCTTGGCCTTGATCGCGTCGTCGGAAAAGAGCTCGGCGAGCAGCTTCGGATTCGCGAGCGCCGGATTGGACGCACCAGCCTTCACGAGCCAGTCGGAAGTCTTCACCGTGAGCTTGAGGCGCTCCGCGGTGGGCTTGAGGCTCGCCGATTGCTCGTACACGCCGTTGCTGAACGCTTCGGCGCTCTCGGCAAAGCGGCGGGCGGCCTCCCCCTTCTTGAGCTCCGCCTCGATCTCGGGCGTGGCTTCGGCCACCGACTTCATGCGCTCGGGCTTGATGTCAGTGACGAGGATGACGTGGTAGCCGAATTCGGAAAGCACCGGGCCGACGATCTCGCCCTTCTTCGCGGCAAAGGCCGCATCTTCGAAAGGCTTCACCATCGCGCCCTTCGCGAAGAACCCGAGGTCGCCACCCTGCACGGCTGAACCCGGATCCTGCGATTCCTTCTTCGCGACGTCGGCGAAGGTCGCGGGCTTCTTGCGCACGTCGGCGGCGATGGCGTTGGCCTTGTCGCCCGCGGCTTTCTTCTCCGCTTCCTTCGCGTCGGCCTTCACCGCGATCAGGATGTGGGAGACCTTGCGCTCCTCGCGCTGGCCCCAGCGGTTAATGTTCGCGTCGTAGAACTTCTTCACGTCGTCGGCCGCCACCGGCACTTGCGCCGCGAGCGCCTCCGCGGAGAGCTCGACGTACTCGGCCTTCACCTGCTCGGGCGTCGTGAAATCCGCCTTGTGGCCTTCGTAGAACGCCTTCACCTGCTCCGGCGTGATCTTCACCTTGGGGAGCATCGGCTCGGCCGGGAAGTTGACGACCTTCACCTCGCGCGACTGCTCGGACAAGCGGATGAAGCTGTCGAGCGTGGTGCGGGGAACGAATGCCGTTTCGGCGATGGAATCGCGGTACGCGCTCATGCGCATCTCTTCGCGAATGCGCTCATCGAGGCCCACGGTCGTGAGGCCGATGGACTTCGCGAGTTCCTCGTAGCGCGCCTTGGAGAAGCGGCCCGCGGCGTCCTGGAAGGGAGGCATCGCAGCGATGCGCTCGGCGAGCAGCGCGTCGCCGATGCGAACGCCGGCTTCCTGGGCGCCGACCGCCATCAGGCGCTCGGACACCACGCCGTCGAGCACGCCGCGGCGAATTTCGGGGTTGTCCATCATCGAGGCGTCGAAATTGGCCCCGAACTGCTGGCGGTATTGTTCCGCGCGGCGGCGCAGGGCGTTGTCGAACTCCGACTGCGCGATGCGATACGGACCAACAGTGGCCACCGCATCGCCACCCATGGGCGTCTTGAAGTAGACGTCGATGCCGAACAGGCCGAAGGGGATGATCAGGAAGATCGCAAAAATCCAACGAACGACCTTCTTGCTGGCGAACTCGCGAAATTGCTCAAGCATTGCCTGGACATCCTCGTAAATGAAAAGGGCGAATCCGCGAGGATTCGCCCTGGAAGCTGGCGGAGCGGACGGGACTCGAACCCGCGACCCCCGGCGTGACAGGCCGGTATTCTAACCAACTGAACTACCGCTCCAGAGTACTGATGTGCCCAATCCGACAGGGGGCTTCAAACCAACTGGTGGGTGCTGACGGGATCGAACCGCCGACATTCGCCTTGTAAGGGCGACGCTCTACCAGCTGAGCTAAGCACCCCTCCCACGACAGCCCGCCATTTTACTGGATCGGCGCGGACCTTTCCAGTCGCTCAGTGCTTGGTGATGACGGGCTGGACGGGCTCCGCGGCCGGGGGCGGCGGGGGCGAGGCGGCATCGGGCAACGGAACGGGCTTCCTCTCGAGGGCACGGTCGAGGACCTCGTCGAACCACTGGACGGGGACGATCTCGATGGCCGCCTTCACCTCGTCCGGGATCTCCTGCAGGTCCTTCACGTTCTCCTTCGGGATCAGCACGGAGCGAATGCCCCCGCGGTGGGCCGCCAGGAGCTTCTCCTTGAGGCCGCCGATCGGCAGGACTTCGCCGCGCAGGGTGATTTCACCCGTCATCGCCACATCGCAGCGCACGGGGATGCCCGTGAGCACGGAGACGATGGCCGTGGCCATGCCGATGCCGGCCGAAGGACCATCCTTCGGCGTGGCGCCTTCAGGCAAGTGGATGTGCAGATCCATGGTCTGCCAGAAGTCCTCGGCCACGCCAAGCCGCTTGGCGCGCGCACGAACCACCGAAATGGCGGCCTTGATCGACTCCTGCATCACCTCGCCGAGCTTGCCGGTCGTGACGGTATTGCCCTTGCCGGGGAGCTTCACGGCTTCCACGGTCAGGAGCTCGCCGCCGACTTCCGTCCACGCG
Source organism: Usitatibacter palustris (assembly GCF_013003985.1). Lineage (GTDB taxonomy): Bacteria > Pseudomonadota > Gammaproteobacteria > Burkholderiales > Usitatibacteraceae > Usitatibacter > Usitatibacter palustris. Next base: position 2,564,493 of record NZ_CP053073.1, read on the forward strand.
AGACCCGTGACCTGGCCGATCTGGTTCTCCTTCTCCGCGATGCCATAGGTGTAGCGGCGCACCCCGAGGTACTTGTCGAGGTTCTTGCCGTTCACCGTGATGTGCTGGCCTTCCTTCTTGCGCGTGAGGATCGACTTCACGACCTTGCGCGAGATCTTCGCGAGCTCGCGATCGAGGCCGCGGACACCGGCTTCGCGCGTGTAGTAGCGCGTGATGTCGCGCAACGCCGAATCGGTGACCGTCAGCTCGCCTTCCCGGATGCCGTTCGACTTGAACTGCTTGGGCAGGAGGTACTGGCGGGCGATGTGCACCTTCTCGTCTTCCGTGTAGCCCGAGAGGCGGATCACTTCCATCCGGTCGAGCAGAGGCGCCGGGATGTTGAGCGTGTTCGCGGTCGCGACGAACATCACGTCCGAGAGGTCGTACTCGACCTCGACGTAGTGGTCCGTGAACGTGTGGTTCTGCTCAGGATCGAGCACTTCGAGCAGGGCCGAGGACGGATCGCCGCGGAAGTCCATCCCCATCTTGTCCACCTCGTCGAGGAGGAACAGGGGATTGCGGACGCCGACCTTGGCCATGTTCTGCAGGATCTTGCCGGGCATCGAGCCGATGTACGTGCGGCGGTGGCCGCGGACCTCGGCTTCGTCGCGCACGCCGCCGAGCGACATGCGCACGAACTTGCGGTTCGTGGCACGGGCGATCGACTGGCCGAGCGAGGTCTTGCCCACGCCGGGCGGGCCGACGAGGCAGAGGATCGGCGCCTTCAGGCGATCGACGCGCTGCTGCACCGCGAGGTACTCGACGATGCGTTCCTTGATCTTCTCGAGGCCGTAGTGGTCGGCGTCGAGGATCTTCTCGGAATTCTTGAGGTCCGTGGAGACCTTCGACTTCTTCTTCCACGGCAGGCCCACGAGCGTGTCGATGTAGTTGCGCACGACGGTCGCTTCCGCGGACATCGGCGACATCAGCTTCAGCTTCTTCAGCTCGGATTCGGCCTTGGCGCGCGCGTCCTTGGGCATGTGCGCGGCCTTGATCTTCTTCTCCAGCTCGTCGAGGTCGGCGCCCTCTTCGGAATCGCCGAGCTCCTTCTGGATCGCCTTCACCTGCTCGTTCAGGTAGTACTCGCGCTGGCTCTTCTCCATCTGGCGCTTCACGCGCCCGCGGATGCGCTTCTCGACCTGCATGATGTCGATCTCGGTCTCGAGGAGCTGCAGGAGCTGCTCGAGGCGGCGGCCGACTTCGAACATCTCGAGGATCTGCTGCTTCTGCTCGAGCTTGAGCGGAAGGTGCGCGGCGATGGTGTCGGAAAGGCGGCCGGCGCCGTCGATCCCGGAGAGCGAGGTGAGCACCTCGGGCGGGATCTTCTTGTTCAACTTCACGTACTGGTCGAACTGCGTGAGCAGCGTGCGGCGCATCGCCTCGATCTCGGTCGAGTCGGCGTCGTCGGTCGCGATCAGCTCGATCTCGGCCTCGAAATTGGGTTTCTCGCTGAGCACGCGCTCGATCCGCGCGCGCTGCACGCCCTCGACCAGCACCTTCACCGTGCCGTCGGGGAGCTTGAGCATCTGCAGGATGGTCGAGACGGTCCCTACCGCGTAGAGGTCCTCGGGCGAGGGCTCATCCTTGGCCGCGGATTTCTGCGCGACCAGCACGACGTTCTTGCCCTCCTCCATGGCTGCCTCGAGCGCCTTGATCGACTTCGGGCGCCCGACGAACAGCGGAATCACCATGTGCGGGAAGACCACCACATCACGCAGCGGCAGCAGCGGCAGGATGCGGGCGTCGGTGGAAAGGGAGGCGGTCATCGGCGTTTCCTGGGTTGTCTTACGGGATACGTGGGGGCTGCGAGAACCGGGGACAAGCCCCCGGGTGGAGCTACTGGGCGGGTACTGCGAGCCCTATTGCTGGCCACTCGCGACCTTCGGCTGGTCGGAGTAAATGAGGAGAGGCTTGGCGTCACCGTTGATGGCGCCTTCGTCGACGACCACCTTCTGGACGTTCGAGAGGGAGGGCAGGTCGAACATGATGTCGAGCAGGGCGTGCTCGATGATCGAACGCAGTCCGCGGGCACCCGTGCGGCGCTCGAGGGCGCGCTTGGCGATCGCGTGCAACGCGTTCTCGCGGTACTCGAGCTCCACGCCTTCCATGGCGAGCAGCTTCTGGTACTGCTTCACGAGCGCGTTCTTGGGTTCCGTGAGGATCTTCACCAGGGCGCCGGCATCGAGCTCGTCGAGCACCGCGACCACGGGAAGGCGTCCCACGAATTCCGGGATGAGGCCGTACTTGATGAGGTCTTCGGGCTCGACGTCGTGCAGGAGCGCGTTGAGCTCCTGGCGATCGTTCATCGAGCGCACCTGCGCGCCGAAGCCCATGCCCGAGCGGTCGGTGCGGTTCTGGATGACCTTTTCGAGGCCCCCGAACGCGCCGCCGCAGATGAAGAGGATGTTGGTCGTATCGACCTGGACGAATTCCTGGTTCGGATGCTTGCGCCCGCCCTGCGGGGGAACCGAGGCGATCGTGCCTTCGATCAGCTTGAGGAGCGCCTGCTGCACGCCCTCGCCACTCACGTCACGCGTGATCGAGGGGTTGTCGCTCTTCCGGGAGATCTTGTCGATCTCGTCGATGTAGACGATGCCGCGCTGCGCCTTCTCGACGTCGTAGTCGCACTTCTGGAGCAGCTTCTGGATGATGTTCTCGACGTCCTCGCCGACATAGCCGGCTTCCGTGAGCGTGGTCGCGTCGGCGATCACGAACGGGACGTTGAGCAGGCGCGCGAGCGTCTGCGCGAGCAGCGTCTTGCCCGAGCCCGTGGGCCCGATCAGCAGGATGTTGGACTTGGCGAGCTCGACTTCATCCTGCTTGCCGCCCGTCTTCAACCGCTTGTAGTGGTTGTAGACCGCGACGGAGAGGATCTTCTTCGCCTGGATCTGCCCGATCACGTACTGGTCGAGGATCTCGCAGATCTCGTGCGGGCTGGGGAGGTCGGACTTCTGCGCCTTGGCGCTGGTGTCGGTGCTCGCCTCTTCGCGGATGATGTCGTTGCAGAGGTCGATGCACTCGTCACAGATGAACACGGACGGTCCCGCAATGAGCTTGCGGACCTCGTGCTGGCTCTTTCCGCAGAAAGAGCAGTAAAGCAGTTTTTCTCCGCCGACCTTGTCCGTCATGTTCCTATCTTGGCTCCGGCCCCTAGGCGCCCGCCACTTCCGTGCGCCTTGTGAGCACACGGTCGATCAGTCCGTACTGTACCGCGTCTTCCGCGCCCATGAAACGATCGCGATCGCTGTCGCGTTCGATCACCTCGATGGTCTGGCCCGTGTGCTTGGCCAGCATCTCGTTCAGGCGCTTCTTGAGGTACAGCACTTCCTTGGCGTGGATCTCGATGTCCGAGGCCTGGCCGGAGAAACCGCCGGAAGGCTGGTGGATCATCACGCGCGAATTCGGCAGGCAGAACCGCTTGCCCTTGGCGCCGGCGGCGAGCAGGAACGAGCCCATGCTGGCGGCGAGGCCCGTGCACAGCGTCGAGACGTCGGGCTTGATGAATTGCATGGTGTCGTAGATCGCCATGCCCGCGGAGACACTGCCACCCGGCGAGTTGATATACAGGTGGATGTCCTTGTCGGGGTTCTCGCTCTCGAGGAACAGGAGCTGCGCGACGATCAGGTTCGCCATGCCGTCGTTGATCGGCCCGACGAGGAAGATCACGCGTTCCTTGAGCAGGCGCGAGTAGATGTCGTAAGCGCGTTCGCCGCGCCCCGACTGCTCGATCACCATGGGGATCAGACCCAGGCCGCTCGGTTCTTCGTAGTCCTCGTTGACTTCGTGGCGAATGAACATGTTCGTTACGCTTTCTTCTTGGTGCCCATCAGTTCGTCGAAGCCGGTCGGCTCGTCGACGACCTTCATCTTCGATTGGGCCCATTCTACGACGTTGTCTTCCATCACGAGCGCCTCGATTTCCCCGAGGCGCTGGGGCTCGCTGTAGAACCAGCGCACCAGCTGCTCGGGGTGCTCGAAGCTCTCGGCATGCGACTCCACCGCCTTGCGCACCTGCTCGGGCTTGGGCGTCAGTTCGTTGCGCTTCACCAGCTCGGAAACCAGCAGGCCCAGCTTCACGCGGCGCGTGGCGCGCTCGGCGAACAGCTCCGGCGGCAGCTGCAGGTTTTCCGGGCTCATGCCGCGGTTCTTGAGGTCCTCGACGGCCTGGGCCTGCATGCGGCCGATCTCGTTCTCAAGGAGCGCGCGCGGGAGGTCGAACGTGGACGACGCGATCAGCGCTTCCATGACCTGGTCCTTGACCAGGGCCTTCACGCGCTTGGCGACTTCCTTCTCGACGTTCTCGCGGACTTCGCGGCGCAGGCGGCTCACGTCGCCGTCTTCCACGCCGAGCGTCTTCGCGAATTCCGCATCGAGCGGGGGAAGCTTCGGTTCGGCGACCTGGTTGGCGGTCACGGTGAACTTGGCCACCTTGCCGCGCACGGCCTCGGCGTAGTCGGCCGGGAAAGTGAGGTCGAAGGTCTTCTTCTCACCCTTCTTGATGCCGTAGATCGCGGCCTCGAAGTCGGGGAGCATGCGGCCCTCGCCGAGGACGATCGCGAAGTTCTGGGCGTTGTTGCCTTCGAACGGGGCGCCGTCGATGAGGCCCTCGAAATCGAGGTTCACGAGGTCGCCTTCGGCCGCGGCACGATCGACGTCCTCGAACGGCGCGCGCTGGCGGCGCAGCGTGGTGAGCGTCGCTTCGACGTTCTCCTCGCCGACCTTCGCCACGGGACGCTTGAGCGTGGAGCCCGCGAGGTCACCGAGGTTGATCTCGGGGTACACCTCGAAGGTGGCGGTGAACTCGATCTTGTCGGTTCCCTGCCCGGCTTGCACCGGCTGGAAGCGCGGATAGCCCGCGACGCGATAGTTGCGATCCTTCACCGCATCGACGAACGATCGCTGCACGGCATCGCTCACGACTTCCTGGCGGACCTGGAAGCCGAACTGGCGCTCCACCATCTTCAGCGGGACTTTTCCGGGACGGAAACCCTGCATCTTCACGGTGCGCGCGAGGTTCTTGAGGCGCGTTTCGATTTCCGCCTCGACCAGGGCCACCGGCACCGAAACGGTGAGGTGGCGCTCAAGCGGGCTCGGATTATTCTGGACTGCTTGCTGCATGCTTTTTCCTTGTCATTTCCCTCAAGACGAATCGCGAGGGGAGGCCGGGCGAACCCGGGAGATGCGACCTGGTGCGAAAGGAGGGACTCGAACCCCCATGCCTTTCGGCGCTGGAACCTAAATCCAGTGCGTCTACCAATTCCGCCACTCTCGCGGTCGCGGAATTATACCCGAAAGGTCGCCCTCCCGGGATGCCCCGAAATCCCGGCGCAGACCGATATAATCGAGAAAATTCAAAAGCTTCCCGCATCCTCTTGCCGGTCGACCACTACGAGAATTTCCCCGTCGCCTCGGTGCTCCTGCCGGCACGAATGCGCGCGCCCGTGGAGGCCATCTATGGCTTTGCCCGGGGCGCGGACGACATCGCCGATGAAGGCAACGCCTCCGATGGCGAGCGTCTCGCGGGGCTCGCGCGCTACTCACGCGCGCTCGATGAAATCGAGGCCGGGCGCGTTCCCTACGAAGCGCCGTTCGCTCGCATCGGCGAAGCGATTCGCGAATACAACCTCCCCGTGCCGCTGCTCCGCGATCTGCTCGATGCGTTTTCGCAGGACGTCGTGAAGAAACGCTATGCCGATTTTCCCGACCTCCTCGACTACTGCCGGCGCTCGGCCAATCCGATAGGCCGCCTGCTGCTGCACCTGTTCGGGCAGACCGACGCGCGCAGCCTCGCGCAGTCGGACGCCATCTGCTCGAGCCTGCAGCTCATCAACTTCTGGCAGGACATCGCCGTCGATTGGCACAAGGGCCGCGTCTACATCCCCGCCGAGGACTTCGCGAAGTTCGGCGTAGAAGAGCAGGCGATCGCGCGGCGCGATGCAGGCGGAGCGTGGTCCGCGTTGATGTCGTTCGAGTGCGATCGCGCCCGGGCCATGTTGGTGGAAGGCTCGCCCCTTGGCCATTCGCTGCCGGGCCGCCTCGGGCTGGAAATTCGCGCGGTTGTCGCAGGCGGCACGAAGATTCTCGATAAGATCGACGCCGTGGCCGGCGACGTTTTCCGCCATCGTCCGATGCTCGGGCGATGGGACTGGATCGCGATCGTCGCGCGAAGCCTCTACCGGAAATGACACCCGACGAATATTGTCAGGAGAAGGCCGCACGCAGCGGCTCGAGCTTCTATTACAGCTTCCTGTTCCTGCCGCAGGAACGTCGTCGCGCGATCACCGCGCTCTACGCGTTCTGCCGCGAAGTGGACGACGTCGCCGACGAAGTGCATGAAGTCGACGTCGCGCGCGCGAAGCTCGCCTGGTGGCGCACCGAGATCGCGAACCTGTACGCGGGCCACCCCGCGCATCCGGTCACGCAGGCGCTCGCCCCTTTCACGAAGACCTTCGGAATCGACAGCGGCCGCCTCAACGAAATCGTCGACGGCATGGAGATGGACCTCACGCACCATCGCTATGCCGACTTCGAGGCGCTGAAGCTCTACTGCCATCGCGTCGCCGGCGTGGTGGGCCAGCTCTCGGCGTCGATCTTCGGCTATCGCAACGCCTCGACGCTCGAATATGCGGAGTCCCTCGGGCTCGCGTTCCAGCTCACCAACATCATTCGCGACGTGGGCGAGGACGCGCGCCGCGGCCGGGTCTACCTGCCCGTGGACGAGCTCGCCAAACACGGACTCACGCCGGAAGACATCCTCGCGCGGCGGCCGAGCGACGGCTTTCGCGCGCTGATGGACGCGCAGGCCCAGCGCGCCGAGAGCTACTACGACCGCGCCTTCGCGCATCTCGCGCCGGAAGACCGTCGCGACCAGCGTGCGGGCCTGATCATGGCTTCGATCTATCGCACGTTGCTCGGCGAAATCCGCCGCGACGGCTTCGACGTCCTCGACCGGCGCATTGCGCTCACCCCGCTTCGCAAGCTCTGGCTCGCGTGGCGGACGTGGGTCAAGTCGTGAACGCGCCCCGCGGCGAGGCGCGCGGCGCGCGCCGGATCGCGATCGTCGGCGCGGGCTACGCGGGACTCGCTGCCGCGATGACGCTCGTGCGCGCCGGCTGCGCGGTCAGCGTCTTCGAGGCCAATCGCACGGCCGGCGGACGCGCCCGGCGCGTGGAACATCGCGGCGCCCTCCTCGACAACGGTCAACACCTCCTTCTCGGCGCTTACCGCGACACACTCGCCCTCATGCGCGAGGCCGGGGTGCCCGAGCGCGCGATTCACCGCCATCCGCTCACGCTCGTGTTTCCGAAAGAGATGCGCATGGCGGCACCACGGTGGCCCGCGCCCTTGAACCTGTTGGGCGCGCTAACCTTTGCGCGCGGCCTGGGCTGGGGCGAGCGCATCGCCGCGGCGCGATTCGCGGCCGCACTCCAGCGCGACAAGTTTCGCGTTCCCGCGGGACTCACGGTCTCCGCCCTGTTGGAGCGTCACGCGCAACCTGCGCGCGTTCGCACCTTCCTGTGGGACTCGCTGTGCGTCTCCGCGCTCAACACCCCGCCCGCGGTTGCCGACGCGCAGGTTTTCGCGAACGTCCTGCGCGACGCCCTCTTTGCGCGCGCCGACGACTCCGATTTCGTGATTCCCGCCGTGGATCTGTCGGCGCTCTTTCCCGACGAAGCGCTCACGTGGCTCGGCCAGCGCGGCACGGAAATGTCGCTCGGCACGCGCGTGACCGCGATTGCGCGCGATGGTGCGGCGTGGAGCGTGCGAACGGCGTCGGGGGCGCGGCGCTTCGATGCGGTCGTCTGCGCCGTTGCGCCTTTCCAGGTGAGCGCACTGGTCGACTCGGTCGGTGAACTCGCGGCACTGCGCACCGGGCTCGACAGCCTTGCGCACGAGCCCATCACGACGGTCTATCTCCAGTACGAGTCGGCCGTGCGGCTTCCTTTCCCGATGATCGGTTTGACCGGCGGCCATGTGCAGTGGGTCTTCGACCGCGAGGCGATCTCCGGCCTTCGCGGGCTGCTCGCGGCAGTGATCTCCGCGTCCGGTCCGCACCGTGACTTCGACCAGGATGTACTCGGCACCGTGGTCCACCGCGAGATCGACGCCGCCGTGGGGCCACTTCCACCCCCGGCGTGGACGAAGGCCATCACCGAGAAGCGCGCAACGTTCGCCTGCGTGCCGGGCGCCTTCCGGCCTCCGGTGGAAACGGAGGCCGCGGGACTGGTTCTCGCCGGCGACTACACCGCGGGTGATTACCCGGCCACGCTCGAGGGGGCCGTGCGCAGCGGCATCGCCGCGGCCCGCACGACCCTTCGCCACCTTGGATTCGCACAGACCCCATGAACGACCCCGTCGCAGCCCTTCGTGGTTACCAACCATCGCCGGATCTGCTCGGCGGGCGCGTGATCCTCGTCACCGGGGCCGGGCAGGGCCTGGGCCGCGCGGTCGCGCTCGCCTGCGCGGGACACGGGGCCACGGTCGCGCTGCTCGGGCGCAAGCCCGAGAAACTCGAAGCAACCGCCGACGCCATCGAGGCTGCCGGCGGAGCGGAGCCGTTGCTCGTGCCGCTCGACCTCGCGGCCGCCGACCAGGGCGCGTTCGAGCGCTTCGCGCAGCTGCTCCGGCGCGAAGCCACCCGGCTCGATGGCATCGCGCATTGCGCGAGCCACTTCGTGCCGCTCGGCCCGCTCGCCGAGCAGTCGCTAGACACGTGGCTCACGCTCCTGCGCGTGAACCTCGCCGCGCCCTTCGCGCTCACGAATGCCTGCCTTCCGCTGCTCACGGCCGCGCCGGCCTCCTCCGTGGTCTTCACGGGTGAAACCCATGGCGCCGCGCCCGCGGCCTACTGGGGCGGTTTCGCCGTCGGCAAGTCCGCGCTGCCGGCACTGGCAACGATCTGGAGCGGCGAGCTGGAGAAATCCGGGCGCACTCGCATGAATGTCCTGGTTCCCGGGCCCATCGCGACGCCCCAGCGCGCGCGCAGCCATCCGGGCGAGGACCGTGCGCGCCTGCGCGCACCCGAAGAAGCGGCGCGTGCGTACCTGTACCTGCTGGGGGATGCAAGTGCAGAAGTCGCGGGGAAGACCCTGATCCTGTGACGCGCGGCACAGGCTTTTTCACAAGGAATCGGATAAACTAGGACTTGCCCGAAATTCGCCTTGTAAGTCACTGCTTTACCACAACTAATTCGAGGCCGGCTTAAAGCCTTCAAGGTCGCACGCATGCTCGATCAGGCTAATCGAACGTTCATTTGCAGCGTCGTGTTCATCGACCTGGTCGGCTATTCAAAAAAGCCGGTCACTGAACAAATTCGTCTTAAGACCAGCCTCACGAACAACCTGTCCGAGGCGATCAAGGACATCGGCGTCAACGACCGCATCATCCTGGACACCGGCGATGGCGCGGCGATCAGCTTCCTGGGCGACCCTGAAGACGCGCTGTTCGTGACGCTCTCGCTTCGCGATGCCCTGGTGCGCGACAGCATGACGGCCACGATGGTCGAAGCGTCCGGCGACGATTCCGTGCGCATGGGCATCAACCTCGGGCCCGTGAAGCTGGTGAAGGACATCAACGGACACCCCAACATCATCGGCGACGGCATCAACGTCGCGCAACGGATCATGAGCTTCGCGCGCCCCGGCCAGATCGTGGTGTCGCGCTCGTACTACGACGTCGTCTCCAACCTCGCGAGCGAGTACGCGAAGCTCTTCCAGTACGAAGGCTCGCGCACCGACAAGCACGTGCGCGAACACGAGATCTACGTCGTCGGCCACCACGAGGGCGCGATCCAGAAGGCGCGCTCAGGCATGGCCGAACGCACGTCGACCACCAGCCCCAGCCAGAAGCGCGCCGCATTGCAGCAGACGGGCTCGACGACCGTCACGCTCACGATCCCGAGCTTCGTCCAGGACAAGAAGAAACTCACGATGCTCGCTGGCGGCCTCGCCTCGCTGGTGCTGATCCTGGGCATCCTCGTCGCGACGAAGAAGCCGCCCAAGGCGGGCGACGCGATCGCCGCCGCGCCGGTTGCCGAGACGGCGAAGGTCGATCCGCCGAAGGAAGAGCCCAAGCACGCCGAAGCGAAGCCTGCGGAAGCAAAACCGGCAGAAACGAAGCCGCCCGAAACGAGCAAGGCCCCGGAATCGAAAGTACTCGATCCCGCGCCGCCCGCTTCGCAGATCCCGCCGCCCGCGCCCGATCCGGCGAAGGCCGACAAGGCCAAGGCCACCGAATTGCCCAAGACGGATCTCGCGAAGGCCGACCCCAAGGCACCTCCCAAGGCCGACCCCGCCAAGGGCACCGAGCCGCCGAAGACAACCGACCCGGCAAAGCCCGCCCTGGTCCCGGCCACGCTGGTGTTCAATATTTCCCCCTGGGGCGAGATCTGGGTGAACGGCAAGCAGCGCGGAGTGATGCCGCCCACCAAGGTGATCAAGCTCGACCCGGGCAAGTACAAGATCGAGATTCGCAACACCACGTTCCCGCCGCACGTCGAGACCCTCGACCTCAAGGCGCGTGACGAAATCACGGTTCGCCACAAGTTCCAATGAGCGCTCGCCACCTCCTTCCCGCTTTCGTCCTTGCCGCGTTGGTCGCCGCGTGCGCGCCGCCTTCGGGCGAGAAGCCCGCGCAGGTCACGCCGCAGATCACCGAACAGGTGCTGCGCGACCGCGCGAAGGAGCAACTCGCCCAGGGGATCAAGCAATACGAGGCCGGCGACTTCGAGAGCGCGTTCAAGAACCTCACGGCCTCGCTCGACCACGGTCTGCTCAGCAAGTCCGACCAGTCGATCGCGCGCAAGCACATCGCCTTCATCCACTGCGTCTCGAACCGGGAAGTGCTTTGCCGCGACGAGTTCCGCAAGGCGTTCGAGATCAACACGGACTTCGCGCTCACCACGGCCGAGGACGGCCACCCGATCTGGGGGCCGATCTACCGCAACGTGCGCGCGCAGCTCATCACCGAGCGCGACGCCGCGGCCGCCGCCTCGAAGCCTCGCGTGCCCCTCGCGAAGGCCGAGCAGATGCTCGCCGACGGGATGGTCAAGTACGACTCCGGGGACCCGGCCGCGGCCATCAAGCTGTTCGAGGCCGCGACCAAGGAAGGGCTGAAGGAAAAGGCCGACCAGGTGAAGTCTCTCAAGCACACGGCGTTCTCCCTGTGCCTCGAGGGCAAGTATTCGGCTTGCCGTGCCACGTTCCTGAAGATCTTCGACGTCGATCCCACCTTCGACCTGACGCCCGCCGAAGCCGGGCATCCGTCGTGGACGCGCACTTATGCCGGCGCGAAAGCGCAGGCCCAGAAGGCACTCGCGGAGAAAGCCGCGAAGGAAAAGGCCGCGCAGCCGAAATCCGCGCCCGCCGCCGCACCCACCGCAAAGGACAAGGCGCCCACGCCCCCGGCCGCGGCACAACAGCCTCCCAAGAAGAACTAACCATGATTTCCACCCTCGGCCGCTACAAGGTCATCTCCGAGATAGGCCAGGGCGCGATGGGCGTCGTGTACAAGGCCGTCGATCCCATCATCGACCGCACCGTCGCCATCAAGACGATCAACCTCAACCTCTCGCGCCAGGAGCTCGAGGAGTACGAGGCGCGCTTCCAGCAGGAGATCAAGGCCGCCGGCCGCCTCAACCACCCGAACATCGTCACGATCTACGACGTGGGCAAGACCGAGTCGGTCGCCTACATGGCGATGGAGTTCCTCGAGGGCCAGGAGCTCAAGGACATCATCGCGGGGGGCAAGCTGCTGCCCGTCACCGATATGGTGGACATCTCCGCGCAGGTCGCCGACGGGTTGTGGTTCGCGCACCAGCAGAACATCGTGCACCGCGACGTGAAGCCCTCGAACATCATGGTGCTCAAGGGCACGATCGCGAAGATCACCGACTTCGGCATCGCGCGGCTGCCCAATTCGGCGGTGAAGACGATGACCGGCCTCATCCTCGGGAGCCCCCGCTACATGTCACCCGAGCAGGTGATCGGCAAGACCATCGACGCGAGGAGCGACATCTTCTCGCTGGGTGTCGTGCTCTACGAAGCACTGACGGGTGTCGCGCCCTTCGACGGCGACAACGTGAACGCGATCATGTATGCGACGGTGAACACCACGCCGTCGCCGCCTTCGGCCCACAACCGCGCGGTCCCGGCGATGCTCGACCTCATCGTCGCCAAGGCGATGGCCAAGACGCTCGACGACCGCTACCAGACGATCAAGGAGCTCGCCGACGACCTGCGCGAAGTCCGCCGCCAGATCGACGCGACGCGCCCCGCCGCCGCGCTCAAGGCCACGGCCGCGCCCGTCACGCCGCGCCCGGCACCGATGGCCGACAGGGCCGTCGACACGGCCACGATGCCGATGGGCACCGACGGCAAGATGGGCCAGGGCAAGGACGGCGAGACCGCGCCGCCGCTGTCGCTCGACAAGAAGTTCGACTCCTTCGACGCGACGCTGCGCCTCGCGGCGATGACGAACCAGACCGAGGACTTCCGCGACTACATCACGGTCACGCAGAAGATGCGGGCCTACAAGGGCAAGATCGAGCCCGGTCCGCTCGCACAGCAGGTGGCGCAGCAGGAAGCCGCGGCCGCTGCCGCCGCTGAGGAAAAGCGCGCGATGCAAGCCGACGCGACGCCGCCCGCACCGCAGCCTCCGCGCGTCGACGTGTCGGTCCGCAATCGCCCGGCGCAGATCAACGGCACTGCCGTCCCCGGCAATCCGTCGAATCTCATCGTGGTTGGCGCGATCGTCGTGCTGGCCATCGCCGCGGTGGGCCTCGCGATCGCGCTGGTCGTCCGCTAGCTACTTGCGCACGTAGTCGACCGCCTCCGAGAGGCGCTCCACCGCAATCACCTCGAGCCCGGCAATGGGTTGCCGCGGCTTGTTCGCGGCCGGAACGATCGCGTGCGTGAAGCCGAGCTTCGCCGCTTCCTTCAGGCGCTCCTGGCCCCGCTGGACGGGACGGACCTCGCCCGCGAGCCCTACTTCACCGAACACCACGTGCTTGCCCGGCAGCGGCTTGCTGCGCAGGCTCGAGACGATCGCCAGCGTCACGGCGAGGTCGGCGCCCGGCTCGGCGATGCGAACACCGCCGACGGCATTCACGAACACGTCCTGGTCGAAGCAGGCGATGCCCGCGTGGCGATGCAGGACCGCAAGCAGCATCGCCAGGCGATTGAGCTCGAGGCCTACCGTGAGCCGCTTGGGGCTCATGCCGTGCGAGTCGTCCACCAGCGCCTGGAGCTCCACGAGCAACGGGCGCGTGCCCTCCTGCGTGACCATCACACAGGAACCGGCCACGTCCGTGGCGTGCTGCGAAAGAAAGAGCGCGGAAGGATTGGTCACTTCGCGCAGGCCCTTCTCCGTCATCGCGAAGACGCCGAGCTCGTTCACCGCGCCAAAGCGGTTCTTGACCGCGCGCACCAGGCGGAACGTGGTGTGCGTGTCGCCCTCGAAGTAGAGGACCGTGTCGACCATGTGCTCGAGGACGCGCGGTCCTGCGAGCGCGCCCTCTTTCGTGACATGGCCCACGAACACGACGGTGATCCCGGTTTGCTTGGCGAGGCGAGTGATCTGCGCGGCGCATTCGCGCACCTGCGCGACCGACCCCGGCGCCGAGGTGAGCGCGGAGGAATAGAGCGTCTGGATGGAATCGATGACCGCGACGCGCGGCTTCATCGACGCAAGCGTGGCCTGGATCTTCTCGAGCTCGATCTCCGGCAGGAGCTTCACCGCGGACGCATCGAGCCCAAGGCGGCGCGCGCGCAGCGCGATCTGCTGCGCCGATTCTTCGCCGCTCACGTACAGGACGGGCACTTGCGCGGAGAGGCGTGCCGCGGCTTGCAGCAGCAGCGTCGACTTGCCGATGCCCGGGTCGCCGCCGATGAGGACCACGCCACCCTCGACCAGGCCGCCTCCGAGCACGCGATCGAACTCGCCAATCATCGTGGGAAGGCGCGGAAAGTCCTTCGCCTCCACGTCGGCGAGGGTCACGACCTCGCTCGAGCCCGCGAGGCTCGCGAAGCGATGGCCGCCCGCCTTGGGCTCCGTCGTCGATTCCACCAGCGTGTTCCAGGCGCTGCAGTGCGGACACTGGCCCTGCCACTTGAGCGACTGCCCGCCGCACTCCGTGCAGGCGTACACCGTCTTGATCTTGGCCACTACGCGACCTCGATGATCGGAACGCGCGGCATCACGGCGCACATCAGTTCATAGCCGACGGTTCCCGAGGCGACGGCCACCTCGTCGATGGGCAGGCCTTCACCCCAGAGCGTCACCGGCGTGCCGACGCGCGCGTGCGAGACGGGCTTGAGATCGACCGTGATCATGTCCATCGACACGCGGCCCACGGTCTTGGTGCGCACGCCGCCCACGACAACGGGCGTGCCCGAGGGTGCATGGCGCGGGTAGCCGTCGGCATAGCCGCAGGCCACGACACCAATGCGCATCGCGCGGTCGCAGCGGAAGGTCGATCCGTACCCCACCGTGTCACCGGGCTCGAGCTCCTGCACGGCGATCACCTGCGAGGTGAGCGTCATCACGGGCTTGAGGCCTAGCTGCTCGGCTGAGCGATCGGCGAACGGCGTGGCGCCATAGAGCGCGACGCCTTCTCGAACCGTGTCGGCATGCGTTTCGGGATGCGCGAAGATGGCCGCGGAATTGGCGAGGCTGCGCGGGAGCGCGAGGCCCTGCGTGGCCTCCTCGAAGCGGCGCATCGCCTCGGCAACCCCCGCGGGGCCATCGGCATTGGCGAAGTGCGTCATGAGCGTGATCGACTTCGCGGCACCGGATTCACGAATGCGGTCGAGCGCGCCCTTCGCCGCGCGCGGGGCGATGCCCAGGCGATTCATGCCTGTGTTGATCTTGAGATAGATATCGATCGGCGTCGGAGGCGGCGAAGCGTGGAGCATCCGGAGCTGCTCTTCGCTATGCACGGAAGTTGCCAGGCGCGCGCCGGCGATGACCGCCAGCTCGCTCGCCTCGAAGAAACCCTCGAGCAGGACGATCTCGCCGGCGAAGCCCGATTCGCGCAGGCGCACTGCTCCCTCGATCTCGAGCGTGCCGAAGCCATCGACGACCGGCCCGAGCGAGCGAGCGACGCGATCGAGCCCGTGGCCGTAGCCGTTGGCCTTGACCACCGCGAGCACGCGCGAGCGCGGCGCCGCGGCCTTCGCCTGCGCGTAGTTGTGCCGCAGGGCCGGGGCGGAGATCGTCGCGCGGATCGGACGGGCCATGCGCGCCTAGTAGCCCGAAGGCCCGGCGTAGTTCTCGAAGCGCGTGTGCTTGCCGACGAAGGTGAGCTTCACCGTGCCGATCGGGCCGTTACGCTGCTTGCCGATGATGATCTCCGCGAGGCCCTTGTCGGGCGAGTTCTCGTCGTAGACCTCGTCGCGATAGATGAAGAAGATCACGTCCGCATCCTGCTCGATGGCGCCCGATTCGCGCAGGTCCGACATCACGGGGCGTTTGTTGGGGCGCTGCTCGAGGGAGCGGTTCAACTGCGAGAGCGCGATGACCGGGCACTGCAGTTCCTTGGCCATGGCCTTGAGCGAGCGCGAGATCTCGCTGATTTCGGTGGCTCGGTTCTCGACACCCGCCTGCGCCGATTGCATGAGCTGGATGTAGTCGACCACGACAAGCCCCAGGCCGCCGTACTCGCGCCACTTGCGGCGAGCCCGCGCACGCAGCTCGAGCGGATTGAGCGAGGGCGTTTCGTCCACGAGGATCGGCGCTTCGTTGAGCTTGCCCAGCGCGGAGCCCAGGCGATCCCAGTCTCCCGTATCGAGCCGGCCCGTGCGCAGCTTCTGCGCGTCGACCTTGGACACGGAACCGAGAAGGCGCACGCCGAGCTGCGTGCCGCCCATTTCCATCGAGAACACCAGCACCGGGAGCTTGAGCTCGAGGCCCACGTGCTCGGCGATGTTGAGCGCGAACGCCGTGTTGTGCGTGACGACGTAGTCGTTGGTGATGTAGGTCCGCGCGGGATGCGACACCGAGATGCATTGCGTCGCCGTGACGCGGCTGGCCTCGATCGAGCAGATGACCGGTCGCCACCGACGCCGCATGGCCTCCGGCAGGCGCGCGCGCTTGTGGGCGAGCGTCACGAGCGATCGCGGCTCGGGATGGTGGATGTTCAGGACGAACGCCGTTCGCCCTTCGCGCTTCTCACCCTTGTAGCTGAAGGACGTTCGCTTGTCGCGCAGGGAACACCAGCCGCCCAGCGAACGGACCAACCCGACGACGTCCTGCGCGAGCCGATAGCTCGTCGTGCAGAAACGGATGGTGCCCCACTTCTCCGCCCAGCCGTCCGTATCGAGGAGCCCTTGCAGCAGGCGCAAGCGCGCCTCGCGACAACTATCGCGGTAGGTATCGGGAATGAACTTCTCGTGGCTGCCCACGGACCACAGGCCCAATGCACGAAGCTCGTTCGTCAGTGGATTGCGTTCTGCGAGAGCCGCGCCTCCGCGTCGCCCCGAGCTCAGGCGCCAGTCGTAGCCACCCGCAGCGAAGGCATGCAGTCCATCGAGCAGGCTCTCTTCAACCTGCTCGACCATCTGCGGCTCGGCCGTCGAGAAGATCGGCGAGGTGCCGCTCAACTTGCCATCACCCAGAAGGGCCCCGAGAAGCCACGGGTCGATGGGCAGCGGATTGCGGTGACCGAAATCGCCCGTCACCTCGTCAATCCAGAGGCGATGGCGATACCTGACGCACGACAGCATTTCAAGGATGCGCGACGCGGGGAGCACGCGCGGCTCGTCCCACTCCCGGTAGTGCACGCGCCACAGGTGCTCGGCGCAGCATTCCGCGCTGCGGCCGTCAGAGAACGTGATGCGATAGACCTGCCTCACCCCCTGGGGAAATATGCCCGTGACGATGGAGGGGTGGCCATCCGCCGAGGCCAGCGCATCGCCGACCTGCAGCGAGCCCATTTCGCGCCAGCCCGTCGGTGCCTTGACGAGCGCATCGAGCGGCTGAGCCTTGCCCATCGAGGGCCGTCCGGCGACGATCACCAGGTCCCCGTCCTGCAGGCCCGCGGTCATCTCGTCGAGGTCCACGTAGCCCGTGGCCTTGCCCGTGACGCTGGTCGGATTGCGATGCAGCTCGTCGAGGCGGTTCATCACCTCCGAGAGCACCGCCGACATCTTCGCGAAGCTCTCCGAGGAGCGGCCGCCCTTCTCGCCGATCTCGAGGATCTTCGTCTCGGCCTCGTCGAGGAGCTGGCGCGCCTCGCGCCCCTGCGGCGTGAAGGCGCTGTCGGCGATCATCGTGCCGACCTCGGCAAGCTTGCGCATGATCGCGCGGTCGCGAACGATTTCCGCGTAGCGGCGGATGTTGGCCGCACTCGGCGTGGCCGACGCGAGCTGCTGCAGGTAGCCCACGCCGCCGGAGTCCTGCAGCTCGCCGCCCTGCTTGAGCGCCTCGGAAACGGTGAGGACGTCGGCGGGTTTGTTGTCCTCGACCAGGCGCGTGATCACGCGCCAGATGAGGCGATGGTCGTGCCGGTAGAAATCCGGTTCGCTCAGGACATCGCCGATGCGGTCCCAAGCGGGATTGCTGAGCAGCAGGCCGCCCAGGACAGCCTGTTCCGCCTCCACCGAATGCGGCGGCAGCCGCAGCGACTCGATCTGCGAATCGCCGGGAATGCTGCCGGACGGGGGGAAACGGTCGGACGCGGGAACGGTGGGCATCAGCGCTTTCTTCTCGAATCGAAGCGCGTCGACAGCCGACGCGGGCAAGCCGCGGAGTTTGCTCTGCACCTGGTTCCCCTACAACGGATAAACCTGTGGATGCGAGGACTCTACCGCGGTGCAAGCCTGTTATTTGGGTGACTAATAAATTGTGGATAACCCCGGGAAAACAAAAAGGCCACGGCGTGACCGTGGCCTTTTTTCAACAACTTACGTGCGAGTTACTGTTCGCCGAGGACGCTCACGGTGATATTCGCGAGCACATCGGTATGCAGCTGCAGCACGATCGGGTAGTCGCCGACCTGCTTCAGCGGCCCCTGCGGCATGCGGATCTCCGCCTTCGTCACCTCGTTGCCCAGGGCCTTCAGGGCTTCGGCGATGTCGGAGTTGGTGACCGAACCGAAGAGGCGGCCATCGACGCCCGCCTTCTGCGTGACCTGGACCATGAGGCCCTCGATCTTCGCGGCGCGTTCCTGCGCGCTTACCAGCGTTTCGTTCGCCTTCTTCTCGAGGTCCGCGCGGCGGCCCTCGAATTCCTTCAGGTTCGCCGCCGTGGCGCGCTTCGCCTTGCCTTGCGGGATCAGGAAGTTGCGGGCGAAGCCGTCCTTCACCTTCACCACGTCGCCGAGCACGCCGAGGTTTGCCACCTTTTCCATCAGGATCACTTGCATGGCGGTCTCCTCAGTGCAGGTCGGTGAAATGCAGAAGCGCCAGGAAGCGCGCGCGCTTGATCGCCGTGCCAAGCTGCCGCTGGTAGCGGGCCTTGGTGCCGGTGATTCGCGCCGGGATGATCTTCCCGTTCTCGTTGATGAAGTCCTTGAGGATGGCGATGTCCTTGTAGTCCACCTCTTTGATCTTCTCGGCCGTGAAGCGGCAGAACTTGCGGCGACGGAACAGGCCGCGATTCTGCGGCTTCTTTCCATCCTTGCCGAACTTGCCGCCTTTGCCTTTACCTTTGCCGCGGGGTGCGGGTCTGGGCATGATTACCTCGTCTCGATGATCTTGAATTCGTTGATATGCAGGACCGGGATGTCGCTACGGGCGCTTCTCTTGGTGAGGAAACCCTTCACCGCGATCCGCTGACCCTTGCCGAGGGCGCCGAGCTTGGGAGCGACGGCTCCGAATGCGGAGGCATCGATCGTCACTTCGGCTGTCCTCGCTCCCCCTGCCTCGACCTGCTCTGAAACGTGCCGCAGCCGGAGGGCCACGGTGGCGATTCCGCCCGGTGTTGACCGGACATCGCCGACGTCCAGGACTTCGGCGTCGAGGAGGAGCTGGTTGCGATCCACCCTTTCCCGGAAACGCTACGCCGCTGCCGGCGCTTCGCGGGCAGGAGCGGCTGCAGGAGCAGCTTCCTTTTCCCGGTCAGGCTGGCCGTCGGTGACGTTGCGGCTCTTCTCTTCCTTCATCATGGGCGACGGGCCGGTGACGGCTTCGCTCATGCTGACGGTGAGGTGGCGGAGCACGGCGTCATTGAACTTGAACGCGTGCTCGAGCTCCGCGAGCGTTTCATTGCCAACTTCGATGTTCATCAGCACGTAGTGCGCCTTGAACACCTTCTGGATCGGGAAAGCCAGCTGGCGCCGGCCCCAGTCCTCGATCCGGTGCACCTTGCCGTTGCCGGCGGTGACCATGCCGCGATATCGCTCGATCATGGCGGGCACTTGCTCGCTCTGATCGGGATGGACGATGAAGACCATCTCGTAGTGGCGCATGTTTGTCTCCTTGTGGGTTGAGCCCCCTGGATGCGCTATCTCAGTGGGGCAAGGGATGAAACGAGCCCAAGATTATAGCGGAAAAGACCAACAAAAACAAAGGGCTTTATTTGCCGTAGTACTCGCGGTACCAGGCCACGAAGCGGCGTACGCCCTCTTCCACCGTGGTGGAGGGGCGAAATCCCACCGCCGCCTCGAGGGCCGAGGTGTCGGCTTCCGTCGCAGGGACGTCCCCGGCCTGCATCGGAAGGAGATCGAGCGTGGCCTTCATGCCGAGGGCCGCCTCGATCGCCTCGATGTAGCGCATCAGCGGCACGCGGCGGCTGTTGCCGATGTTGTAGAGGCGCCAGGGCGCGGCGCTCGTGGCGGGGTTGGGCTTGTCCCCGGACCACGCGGGATCGGGCGCGGCAGGACGGTCGATTACGCGCACCACGCCTTCCACGATGTCGTCGATGTAGGTGAAGTCGCGCTCCATCTGGCCGCGGTTGAAGACCGGGATCGCCTCGCCCGCGAGGATGCCCTTGGTGAACTTGAAGAGCGCCATGTCCGGGCGGCCCCAGGGTCCATACACGGTGAAAAATCGCAGGCCCGTGCACGGGATGCGGAAGAGATGCGCATAGGAGTGCGCCATCGCCTCGTTCGCCTTCTTGGTGGCCGAATAGAAGGACACCGGATGGTTCGCCCCTTCGTTCTCGCGAAAAGGCGTTGCCGTATTCGCGCCGTACACCGAGCTCGTCGACGCGTACACGAGGTGCCCAGTACCGTGATTGCGAGCCCCCTCGAGAATATTGAGGAAGCCGGCGAGATTCGCCTCGACGTACGCGCGGGGGTTCTCGAGTGAATAGCGCACGCCCGCCTGGGCCGCGAGGTTCACGATCGCGTCGAACTTGCCTCCAGCGAACACCGATCCCATTGCTGCGGCGTCCGCAAGGTTGGCGCGCGCGAACGAAAACCCGGGCTGCGGCGAAAGGCGCGCGAGCCGCGCTTCCTTCAGCGCCACGTCGTAGTAGTCGTTGAGGTTGTCGAGGCCGACGACGGTGTCGCCGCGTCGCAAGAGGCGTTCGGCGAGGTGATAGCCGATGAATCCGGCCGCGCCGGTAACGAGGATGCGCATCGGGCGATTCTATCGGGGCGGCGCGTCGCCGTGTCGCTCGAGGTGGAGCGAAATCCACGCAAACGCGAGGAGCACGACGAAGAACACCGCGTTCGCCGGGATCTGGAGATTGAAGTCCACCGTGGCGTGGATGAGGATCGCACTGACCCCCATGATCGAGGCGAAGGCCATGCCGCGCATGAGCGGATCGCGGCGGCGGGCTTGCGCGAGCACGGCGGCGGCGAGGGACACGGCCACCACCAGCGCGAGCAGTGCCAGCCCGAGCAATCCCGACTCCGCAGCGAACTGGGCGTAGTCGTTGTGCGCGTAGTCAAAGAAAAGGACCACCGAGGCCGGCCGGTAGCGTGGGAAGGCCACGTAGAACGTGCCGGGCCCCGCGCCGAGCACCGGATAGTCCTCGACCAGCTTGAGCGTGTGCGTCGCCGGATCCTCACGCTCCTGCACGTCGGCGATCGTGGTCTGTTCGATGCGCGCAGCGAGCTTCTCCACGCCGAACCAGCTGCCGACGATCACGAGGTCGATCACGACCAGGCTCACGAGGAGCACGACGGTATTGCGCGTGGCCTTGCGCGAGAGAGCGATCCCGATAACACCCGCCACGATCAGGCTCGCGAAGAACGCGGTGTTGCCCATGCGCGAATGGGTCGTGGTGAGCGCGATCACGAGGATGCACAGCGTCAGGCGCAGGAGCATCTTCGGCGAGAGCATCCACTCGAGCGTCTGGCGGAAGAATGCCTTCCATGTTTCGGCGCGACGATCGGAAAGACCGGCGATCAGCAGGCCGATGCCCAAGGCCAGCATCATCTCGAGGTAACCGGCGAAGTGGTTGCGGTTCGCGTACGGGCCGCTCGCGGAGTCGGCGTGGCTCACCGGCGTGCCGAACCACTGGAGGGTCGAACCCGACAGATGCAGGAGCACACCGATCACGGCGTGCACCAGGGCCGCGTACACGAGCACGCGCGCGAGCTGGCGCACGCGCTCGCGCCGATTCACGAGGGCGAGCGTGAGAAAGAAGATCGCGACGTAGGCGAGCGTCTTGAAGAAGGCCACGCGCGACGCGTGGGGTTCGATGGACAGGGTCAGCCACTCGCGCATGCCCACGAGCGGATCGGCGAGTGCATGCATCCGCGCCGCCTCGGGCGAAAGGCTCGCGACCCACTCGCGCGGCAATGGAATGATATGCAGCGCCTGCAGCGCGATCCATAGCGCGAACAGCGCGAAGACGGGCCACGCCCGGCGCAGCGGCTCGGCGATCAGCGCGCCGCGGCGCGCCCACGCGACGAGCCAGCCACCGAGCAGGGCAAACGACCACGCTTCCAGCACGGCCCAGGCCCAGCCGCGGTTGCTGCCCAACGGAATCGGAATCCACAACAGCAGGAGGACGAACAGCGTGTAGAGGATTGCCTCGGCGTCGAGGCGCGAGGGGACGCGCATGTCGGATCGGCCGCTCGTGAAAAGGGCCACCCCGGCTCGCCGGAGTGGCCCCTTGAGCGATCGCGCCTAGCGGGTGCTCGCGTTACCGCCGCCCGTGCTGCCCGTAGGGCTGCTCGGATTGGGCGTTGCGGACCGAGTCGTGTTGACCGGGGACGTGGCGGCTTCGCCGATCACGCCCTCCAGGCCCTGCACGCCATTGAGCAGGTTGAGCATCTGCTGGCCCTCGGGCGTTGCCTGCAGTTGCTGCGCGATCTGGCTGGCCGCGCCCTGCTGGAACGTGCCGTCGGTCTTCGCGTTCACGCCCTGGCCCGCGGGAACGGAGATCGTCTGCCCGCCGAACGAGAAGGAGATGAGGCCCTCGGTCACCGACACGACGACATTGCCGAACGAGGTGACGATCGTCACGTCCGTGCCGCGAATGCCGATGGTGGCGGTGCCCGCGCGGTACGTCACGCGCGAAGGCGAGTTGCGGCCGATGAGGCCGGTGATCGCGCGCATGCCGCCGTTGAGCAGCGAAAGCAGCACGCTGCCGGTGCCCGCCTGCGCGTTGTACTCGAATGTCGCGACCGTGAGTCGCGAGTTCGCCGTGAGCGCCGCGACCTGCCCGTCCTCGAACTTGAGGACCGCGGAGGATCCGGCGCCGGTCGAGACCGTGTCGCCCTGGCGAACGGTGTCGCCTTGCCGAAGCAGGCGCGGCGCGGCGGCGCCGGTGGCTACTTGAACCGTGCCTGATACGCTCGTTGCGACCGCGTTGGCGAACGCAAGATTCGCCAGCACCAGCACCCACAATCCGAGCAATACGGAGAGCTTCTTCATGTCGTCCCCCTGCCTTCGCAAAGATTGACCCACTTCGTGTCGGTGATGCGCTTGTTTCCGGCGACGTGGCGGCAAGCGGGATCGAGCCTACCACGGCGTTGTGAAACCTGAAGGAATCCAAGGGGATCGCGCTGCATCCCCGCGGCGATCGCGGTGCGAATAGAGCGGCGAGTGGCATCGGAGACGTCGTCCCACACGGCGAGGCCGAGGTCGGCGACCGTCCACTGGACTTCGGCCTCCGAAGGCCCCAGCGCGATGGCGTTGACCAGCGCGACCTCGAAGAGGGCGTCGGTCTTCCCCTGCGCGTAGCGGGCCGCGGCGACGCTGGCCCACGCGTACGGCGACGTGGGACGCAGTCCCAGCGAGGCCACGAACTTCTCGTGCGCAAGGCCCACGAACTCAAAGGTCCCGGCGCGCTGGAACAGAAGCACGCCGAGCGTCTCGTGCAACGCCGGATCGTTCGGTGACCTCAGTGCCGCTTCGTCGAGGTTGTTGCGCACGGCCAGCCACTCGGCGAGCGGCGGCTGGATATTGCGCGCCGACCACGAAGCCATCGTTCGCAGCGACTCGTGCGTCGTCGTATCGGCGAAGCCCAGGCGCACGGCGCCCGAGGCGAGCCAGACGAGCGCCGCGCAGGCGGGAATGACGAGGATATAGCGGGCGGTGCCCATCAATCGGCCTGCCCGTAGGTCTTGCCGTAGCCGGACTTCTTGTAGCCCTTGTAGCTGCGGTAGCCGCTGTACTCGCCGTAGTAACGCTCGGCCTTCTCGAGGTCGAGCTGGTTCAGCACGACGCCGAGCACCGGCGCATTCACGCGGCGCAGTCGCTTGAGGCCATTCTGCGCGACCTGGTAGGGCGTGGCATCGGCCTTCACCACATAGATCACCGACGAGGCGTGCTGCGAGAGCACGAGCGCATCGCTCACGAGCTGCAGCGGTGCGGAATCGATGACGACGATGTCGAACGCCTCCTTCAACTTCGCGATCACCTCGTCGAAGCGGCGCGAGCTCAGGAGCTCGAGCGGATTGGGCGGTACCGTGCCCGCGGGCAGGATGAAGATGCCCGCTTCGGCGTGCTGGAAGATGCACTGGGAAGCCTGGGCCTGGTCGGCCACGAGGTCGGCGAGACCGGGCGCGCGCGCCTCTCGCCCGACGAGCTTGCCGATCTTCGGGCGCCGCAGGTCGCCGTCGACCAGCAGGACCTTCTTCACCTGGCCGAGCGCGCAGGCGAGGTTGAACGAGAGCGTCGTCTTGCCTTCCTCCGGGACGGAGGACGTGACGACCACCACCTTGTGCGGATGGTCGAGCGCCGACATGAGGACGCTCGTGCGAACCGTGCGCACGGCTTCGGCAAACGTCGATTGGCTGTCATTGAAGAACGCGAGCTCGGAAACGAAGCCCTTCTTCATGAAGCCCTTGATCTTCTGCAGGACGCCCAGCGCCGGAACACCCAGGCGTTGTTCGACATCGGAGGTCGAATTGACCGTGTTGTTGAGCCGGTCCAGGAGCAACGCGAGCAATGCGGCCAGCAGGAGGGCGAGCATCGTGGCGACCCCGACGATCTGCGCCTTCTTCGGGGCATACGCTTCGCCCGGCACGGTCGCCGGGTCGACGACGCGCGCCACCGTGGAAGCGAGATCACCGGCCGCGCTCGTCTCCTTGAGGCGGTTGACGAACATGTCGTAGAGGTTGCGGTTCTGCTGCACCTCGCGCTCGAGCACGCCGAGCTGGAACTCCTTGCGGTTGAGCGACTGGATGTCGCCCTTGCTCTGGCCGAGCGCGCGCTCCAGCGCGGCCTCGTTCGAACGGGCGGCCTCGTACTCGCGCGACAGGCCCTGGACGACGACCTCGATCTGCCGCCATGTGTTGGCATGCGCCGTCTCGACTTCGGCGCGGGCCTGGATCAGCTTGGGGTGCTCCGGGCCGTAGCGCTTGCCCGCTTCGTTCAGGCGGCGCTCGGCCTCGCCTTCGAGCTCGCGCAGCCGCTGCACCAGCGGATGCCGGAGCACCGCCGGAATCGTGTCGTACGTCGATTGCGACTTGCCCGCCTTTATCTGCTGGACGACGTTGTAGGCGCCCTCGGCCTCCGCACGCTTCTGGCGCGCCTCGACGAGGCTCTTCGTGATCTCCTCGAGCTGCTTGCTCGCACCCGACAGCGCGAGGCCCTTGGCATCGACGAGCCGCTCGCGGTCGCGGTAGTCCTGCAAGCCTCGCTCCGCGCTCTCCACCTTGGTGCGCAGCTCGCCCATGCGCTCGCGCATCCACGACGCGGCCTTCTGCGTCATCGCGGCACGTGCGTCTAGGTCCGATTCGATGAACACCTCGGCCAGCGTATTGGGGACCTGGGCCGCGAGCTCGCGGTCATGCGCGGTAAAGCTGATCTGCGCGAGCTGGCTGTTGCGCACGAGCTGCACCTGCAGCTCCTTGCGGAAGCGGCGCACGACGTACTTGAGGATCTGCTCCTCGCCGACGGGAATGTCTTCCTTGAGGAGATCCGTGGGCAGCCAGATGCCGCCGCTGCGCGCCTCGACCTGCCGCGGATCGAAGTCCGGGTGCGTCGTGAGCTTGAGCTTCTGGATCACCTTGCGCGCGAGCTCTTCGCCCTTGAGGATCTCGACCTGCGTCTGGTAGTACTCGCGCTGGATGAAGCCCTGGTTGTAGACCTCCTCGATCGACACGACCTTCGAGCGGCCCTGCTCGATCAGGAGCGATGCGGTGCCGCGATAGGTCGGCCGCATCGCGAACACGATCAGGGTCGCGAGCACGCCGACGAGCGCGGTGAGCATCAGGATGCTCCAGCGCCGCGTGGCGATCGCGCGCCAGTACTCGACGATCTCGGGCCGATCGGCCTGGGGCTGGGCGGACTCGCTCGCGGCGAGCCGTTCCTGGAGCAGGAGGTCGTTCATGTCAGAAGAAGCTTTCCTCGACCGTGAGGATGTCGCCGGGGAAGAGCGTCGCGTTCAGGTCGACCTTGCGCGGGGTCTGCGAAGGATCGTCATCGCGGATCACGTTGAGCTTCTCGCGCGAGGCCCGCTCCTTGAAGCCGCCGGCGATCGAGATCGCCTTGCGCACGGTGAGCCCCGGAGAGAAGGGATAGCCTCCCGGCTTGTCGACCATGCCGTTCACGTAGAAGTTGCGGTACTCGTCGATCGTCACGGCAACCTTGGGGTCGACGAGGTAGCGCCCCTTGAGGCCCCGCGTGATGAGATCCTCGAGCGCCCCCACCGTCATGCCCTTCACCTTGATCTCGCCGAGGATGGCGAAGGAGATCGTGCCCGCGTCCGACAGGCGGATCTTCTCGCGCTTGAGGTCCTCTTCGCCCAGCACGCGGATCGAGATGAGATCGCCCGAACCGAGTTTGTACGTGGAGAGCTCGGCGCTCTGCGCGGAGGCCGCAGGAGCGAGCACGAACAGGGCGAACGCAAGCGCCGCGACCTTCCAGGGTGACAACGAAGTCTCCGGCATTCCTCGGCGCTACAGGGTGGCGACGGCCGTGAGGAACCAGATGTGCCGATCGAATTCGTAGATCGGCTGGTTGGAGTCGCGATTCGTGTAAAGGTACTCCGCACCGAGTGTCAGCCAGGGCCGGAACTTGTAGTTGGCCTTGAGGCCGGCACTCCAGATGTCGTCGGAGCGCGGATTGCCCTGGTACTTGTCCTTCTGGAAGCGCGCGCCGGCCTCGGTCGAGAAATAAGAGCTCCAGCCGTGCTGCCAGGAAACACCCGTCGCTTCGGAAAGCACGAACGTGCCGATACCCGTCGATTCGACCGGCTGGCGGTAGGAGTAGACGTCGACCTTGGAGTAGGTCCGCGGCATCCACGTCACGAGGCCTTCCCAGCCGGTGCCGGAGAAGTCCTCGAGGACCGGCGAATTGAACCGCTTCTTCAACTGGCCGGCCTTGATCGTTCCCGACACGGCCGCGGTCGCATCCCACGTGACACCGGCGTAGATGCGTTCTTCCTCGCCGGAGAGCGGGCTCGTCGAGAGCTTGTAGTCGAGGTCGGTCTTGCGGTACTCGACGAGGATCGAGGTCTTCGGCGCGACCCGGAAGTAGCCCGTGACGCCGGCTTCCTTCGTGTCGCGATCGCTGCCGACCGTGAACTCGCGGTTGTTCTTGTAGCGCTTGGCGCCGTCCGAGTACCACGCCTCGACGCGGCCGCGCGCGTCCTTCTGCCCGTAGGCGAAGAGCACGGTGGGCGTCGACAGCTCGTAGACGTCCGGTTCGTTGCCCGAGGGGCGGTCCGTCGATCCGCGCGCGTCGTGCGCACGCAGGAAGTCGTAGCCGAGGTGGAATGCGGCCTCGCGTGTCGCGAGCCAGTCGAGCGAAGTGCGAACCGTGTGGTCCTGGTAGTCGTCGTCGCGGCTGTCCTTGTAGTAGCCGAATCCGCCCAGGTAGCTCGCCAGCAGGACGAGGCTCGGACCGCGCGCGTCGATCTTGAAGCCGGGGCTGATGACGTAGAACACCGAGTCCTTCTCGTTGTCGCGCGTCTGGAAGAGGTTGGAGTCCTGGCCGATCGCGGCGCCGATGAAGGGCGCGAGATAGAACGGCGAGTCGCCGAGCTGGACGGAGCCCGCGGAACTGTCCTGCTTCGACGTCGACGCGGGGAACTCGTATTGCGGGCGCACGGGGCTCACGCCCATCCCCTGCTGTGCCATCGCAACGGAGGCGCCGGCGGCGAAGACTGCGGCCGCGAACGCAAACCTGGTCTGCATGCTCATCGGAACACCTTTCTCAAGATCGCTCCAAGCCACCCACGAAAATTCGCGCCTACGGGGAACCCGGCCAGGGGAAAGTGCCCGTAACTCCTTGGTCTTCTTGTATTTTTTTCCTGTTTACCGAGTGCGATGGTACGTTCCCAGCCCCTCCGGCGTCAATCAACGCGGAAGAACTCCTCGAGCTTGCGCGCGACGAACTCCAGGTGCCTTTCGTCGAGCGCGGGGTACACGCCGAGCCAGAGGCTGTTGACCATGATGCGGTCGGAAGTTTTCAGTTCGCCGACCACCCGGTAATTGCGGCCGTGGAAGTACGGCTGGCGGATGAGGTTTCCCGCGAAGACCAGGCGCGTACCGATGTGGTACTGGTCGAGATAGCGCTGCAGGTCCGGGCGGTTCACGCCGGCACCCTCGCGCAGCGTGAGCGGAAAGCCGAACCACGAGGGCTCGCTGTCCGCCTCGGCCTCGGGCAGCAGCACGAACTCCTCGATCGTCCGCAGCCGCTCGCGCAGGAAGGCGAAGTTCGCCTTGCGCCGCTCGATGAAGTGCGGCAGCCGCGCGAGCTGCGCCGCGCCCAGCGCGGCCTGCATGTCGGTGATCTTCAGGTTGAAGCCCGCGTGCGAGAACGCGTACTTGTGGTCGTAGCCGAACGGCAGGTCGCCGAGCTTCCAGGCAAAGCGCTTGCCGCAGGTGTTCTCGCTGCCGGGCGCGCAGTAGCAGTCGCGTCCCCAGTCGCGGAACGACTCGACGATCCGCTTGAGCTCGGGATCGTTCGTGAACACCGCGCCGCCCTCGCCCATCGTGATGTGGTGCGCCGGGAAGAAGCTCAGCGTGGCGATGTGGCCAAACGTTCCGACGAGCTTGCCGTGGTAGCGCGAGCCCAGCGCATCGCAGCAGTCCTCGATCAGCCAGAGGTTGTGCTGCTTGCACAGCTGCATCACCACATCGAGGTTGAACGGGTTGCCCAGCGAATGCGCCATCACGATCGCTCGCGTCTTCGGCGAGATCGCGCGTTCCAGCTGCGTCGCATCCACGTTGTACGTCGGCAGATGCGCATCCACGAAGACGGGCACGAGGCCGTTCTGCAGCAGCGGATTGACGGTCGTCGGGAATCCCGTGGCCACGGTGATCACTTCATCGCCGGGGCGAAGGGCGCGATCGCCGAGCAGCGGCGAGGTCAGCGCGGAAACCGCGAGCAGGTTCGCCGACGAGCCGGAGTTCACCGTCAGCACGTGCTTCACGCCGAGGAATGCCGCGAGTTCGCGCTCGAAGCACTCGTTGAAGCGGCCCGTCGTGAACCAGCCGTCGAGCGCGGAATCGACGATGGCGCCGATCTCCTCGGGACCCACGACCTTGCCCGAAGCGGGGATCGGAGTCTGGCCGGGGACGAAGGGCGCGGGTGCGGTGGATGTTTCGGCGAAGCGCCGAACGAGGGCGGCAATCTGCGCGCGGAGCTCGTCCGCGTCGGATTGCGAACGAGAGGAAGGCAGGGGAGAGCTCAGTCGTGCCTCACGCGATTCGAAGAAGGCCCTATTGTAGACTCGGACCGTCCCGCCCTGCGCTCTCGCACCCCGCCCGTTGAAGAGCCTCTCCTCGGCAAAGCTCGGTTCCGCCCTGTTCTTCACGACGGGGCTGGTCGTCGCGCTCGTCCACTTGCGGCTCGCCGTCGGTTACCTCGCTCCCGAAGTGGCCGGCGCGTGGGTCCTCGCGATCACGTTCGGCACGTGGGTCCTCCTGCTCGACCTTGGCTTCTCCCCCACGTTCACGCGCGAGATGAGCTTTGCACTGGGCGCGCCGGGCGATTCGACCGCGCGACGCGCCGACCTCGTGGCGGCGTCGCGGAAATTCTTCGCCTGCCTCGCCGTGCTTGCCTTCGTCGTGGCAGCACCCCTGGGCGCGATCGTGCTCGCGAGCCTCGTGGCCGATGCGGCGGGCCGCGCGATCTCGGTCGCATGGGCGCTCTACGCATTGGGCATTGCGCTGGTCGTCCGCGCCAACGGCGACCTCGCGATCCTCGACGGGCTCGGAGAGATCGCGCTCGCGCGCGCGGTGAAGGGCACGGCCGTCGTGGCGGGGCTCGTCCTCGCGGCCGCGGCGCTCGCAGCGGGCGCGGGCGTCGTGGGACTGGGTGCGGCGATGGCCCTGCAGGGCGCGATCCTCGCGCTGGCCGCGGCGACGTTGCGCAAGCGTCGGCAAGGGTCTGCGCGCGCGACCGCGAGCGCCGCCGCGACGCTGCGCGAGCTCACACCGGCCAGCCTTCGCTGGGCCGCCATGCAGCTGGGCACGCTGCTGCTGATGAATACCGGCAACGTCGTCATCGCCTACCAGGTCGGCGTGGCCGAAGTCCCGTCGTTCGAGGCACTGATGAAGGCGTGCGCCGCGTTCCACGGATTCGCGGTGGTGCTCATCGCCGCGACCGTGCCCCTGCAGTCGCGCCTGCACGCCGCCGGTGACGCCACCGAACTGCGCTCGCTCATGTTCCGCAACGCGCGCTTCGCGCCGTTCGTGGTCGCGACGCTCGGCGTCGCGTTCGCGCTCAACGCCGAAGCCATCGTCGCCGCCTGGCTCGGCCCGACGGTGCATGTCGACCCCCGCGTCGCCTGGACGATCGTCGCGGTGATGGTGCTCGAGAGCCATCACGTGGCCCTCGCGCTCTCGGCGCTTGCGGCGGGGCACGTCGCCTTCGCCGTGCCCGCCCTCGTGGCGGGCGCACTCAACGTGGTGGTCGCGCTCCTGCTCGCGCCGGTGCTCGGGGCCTGGGGTGTCGCGCTCGCCCTGCTCGCCACCCAGCTCGCGACCAACAACTGGTACGTGCCCGCGTATGTGCTGCGGCTGTTCAAGGTGCCGCTGCGCGAGTACGTGGCGGCGGTCCTGGCGCCCGTGCTTGCGGCGCTCGCGGCCATGGGGCTCGTGCAGGCGCTGGCGGCCCTCGCGCTCGGCTCGCGGCCGGCGTTCATCGCACCCGCCACGATCGCGTTCGCCGCCGCCCTCGCGGGCGCGGCCTGCTGGCGCTTCGCGAGGCGCGCGCCGCACGCCTATTGAGAAGGGCCGCTGCGGTATATTCCGGGCATGAGTTCTGCAAGCCCCGGCGGCGAGCCGCGCCGCTTCGATGCACCCGTCCTGACCATCGCGATACCGACGTACAACAGGTCGCGCTACGTGCGCCGGCTGCTCGCCTCGATCGTCGCGCAGCTCGCGGCCCATCGCGATGCGGTGAAGGTCCTGGTGATCGACAACTGCTCGCCCGACGACACGCAGGCCGCCGTTGCACCCTTCCTTCGCAAGGGACTGCCGCTCGCGTACGTGCGCAACGAGACGAACATCGGCATGGACGGCAACATCCGCAAGTGCTTCATGGACGCCGACACCGAGTACGTGTGGATCTTCGGCGACGACGATGTCCTCCTCGAGGGCGCGCTCGGCCAGGTGCTCGCCTGGATCGGCGCGCAGCGCTTCGCGCTGATCCACGTGGGCGGCTACAGCTTCCGCGGCGACTTCGCGCCGCGCCGCAAGTACTTCCTGAACCTCGGCCCGACGCGCGTGACCGACCGCGGCGATGTCCTCTACTGCGTGAACTGCCTGCTCACCTTCATTTCGCGCAACATCGTCAACAAGCGCGCGGCGCAGGAGATGGCGCCGGGCTCCTCGTTCGACGCGTACCTGGGCTCGATCATCAACCAGCTGTCGTTCGTCTTCGCCGCTCTGCGCTCGGATCTTCCCTGCGTCATCCTTTCGCGCAGCCTCGTGGGCGCGCAGATCGAGAACTCGGGCGGCTACGAACCCGCCGAGGTGTTCGGCCGCGGCATGCTCGCCATCGTGGAGCGCGAATTCCCGGGCGAGGCAAGGCTGCGGCAGCGCTTCGAGAACGAGATCCTCGAGATCCACTTCCCGCACCAGATCGCGAGCATGCGCCGCTCGGCGCGCTTCACGACCGAGGGCTACCTCGGCAAGCTGCGCGAGACCTTCGCGCACAACTTCCGCTTCTGGCTCTTCTGCTACCCGGTCGCGGTCCTGCCCCTCGCGCTCGCGAAGCCCGCGAGCCTCGTGGTGCGCGCGATCCTGAAGGTGAAGCGCATCGCAGCCGAGATCACGTGGTACTGCGTTTTGCCGCGCCACGCGCAACGCAGCCGGTTCTCCGCGCTGCTGTTCGGTTCGCGTCCCTAGCGATGCGCGTCCTCATCGCCTGCCCCTACCCCCTGGGCATCGCGCCGAGCCAGCGCTTCCGCTTCGAGCAGTTCCTCGGCGCGCTCGAGCAGGCGGGCGTAAGCGTCGAGGTCGCGCCGTTTTTCTCGCGGCCGGCCATGGACATCCTCTACGCGCGCGGCGCGTCGCTGCGCAAAGCGCTGCACGTGCTCGCGGGTTTCGCCCGCCGCTTCATCCTGGCGCTTCGCCTGTCGCGCTTCGACTGGGTGATGGTGCATCGCGGCGCGATCCCGCTCGGACCGCCGGTGTTCGAGTGGCTGCTGTTCGCGGTGGGCAAGCGCGTGGTCTACGACTTCGACGACGCGATCTACGTGCCCCAGGTCTCGAAGGCCAATCCGATCGCCGCAGCGCTCAAGTGCGAGTGGAAGGTCGACTACATCACCCGCCGCGCCGCGCGCGTGGCCGTGTGCAATCCCTACCTGCGTGCCTGGGCGCTGGAGCGCAATGCGCAGGTGGCGCTCCTGCCCACGACCATCGACTTCGACTACCATGTGCCGCGCGGGCGCCAGGGCTCGCGCATCACGATCGGCTGGACCGGCTCGCACAGCACCGCCCGTTACCTCGACCTCGTGCGCGAGGCGATCGCCCTCCTCGACCAACGCCACGAATTCACCTTCCTCGTGATCTGCGACCACGACCCCGGCTTTCCCGGCCTGCGCGACTATCAATTCGTCCCCTGGCGAATGCAGTCGGAGATCGCGGACCTCTCGCGCATCGACATCGGCCTGATGCCCGTGCCCGACGGCGAGTGGGAGATGGGCAAGGTGGGCTTCAAGGCCATCCAGTATTCGGGAGTGTGCGCGGTGCCGGTCGTGTCTTCGACG
Organism: Usitatibacter palustris; assembly: GCF_013003985.1. Classification (GTDB taxonomy): domain Bacteria; phylum Pseudomonadota; class Gammaproteobacteria; order Burkholderiales; family Usitatibacteraceae; genus Usitatibacter; species Usitatibacter palustris. The sequence continues at coordinate 2,597,039 of NZ_CP053073.1, forward strand.
GGCTCGGGCCACGAGGTCGTGGACGACGGACAGTCGGGCTTCGTGGTGGAGAACACGACGCAGGCGTGGGTGGATGCCATCGAGAGCCTGCTGCGCAATCCCGCGCGCCTCGAGGCGATGGGCGCACGCGCCCGCGCGCACGTCGAACCGCGCTATTCGATGCACTCGCAACGCGCGACCTTCCTGTCGCTCTTCGGCGAAGGCGCGCTGCCATGCTGAACGTCGCGAAGGGCACGCGCGTCTACGTGGCCGGCTGCGGCGGCATGCTGGGCCAGGCCGTGTACGACGAGCTCGCCGCGCGCGGTGCGGTGATCCGCGCCACCGACATCGTCCTTCCCGATCCGTGGCTCGCGCTCGCCGACGTGACCGACTTCGCGCTCATGCGCCGCGAGCTCACCGGGTTCGCCCCCGAGCTCGTGCTCAACCTCGCGGCAATGACCGACCTGGAGGAATGCGAGCGCGAGCCCGAGCGGGCCTGGCGCACGAACGGCGAGGCCGCGGAGAATCTCGGCCGCATCGCCGCATCGCTCGACGTGCCCTACGTGCTCATCTCGACCGCGGGAATGTTCGACGGATTGAAGGACGTCTACGACGACGACGAGCCCCCGGCGCCGATCTCCGTCTACGCGAAATCCAAGGTTCACGCCGAAAGCGCGGTTGCCGCGACGGTGCCGATGCACTACATCCTGCGCGCCGGCTGGATGATGGGCGGCGGCCCGCGCAAGGACAAGAAGTTCATCAACAAGCTCTTCAGGCAGATCCAGGCCGGCGCGCGCGTGCTTCACGTGGTCGAGGACAAGCTGGGCACGCCCACGTACACCGTGGACTTCGCGCGCGGGCTCTTCCATGTCGCCGAGAGCGGGCAGTTCGGCCTGTACAACCAGGTGTGCGAAGGCCAGGCGAACCGGCGCCTCGTCGCCGAGCGCTTCCTCGAGTACCTGGGCCTCGCCGGACAGATCGAGCTGAAGGTCGTGCCCTCGGACTACTTCAGCGGCGAGTTCTTCGCGCCGCGTCCCGCGAGCGAACAGCTGGTCAACCGCAAGCTCAACGAGCGAGGCCTCAACCGCATGCGGCACTGGGATGTCTGCCTGGCCGAGTACAGCCGGCAGTTCGCCGCGGAGCTCGGGAAGCCGCGATGATCGGCGCCGCGTCCGGACGCTCGTTCGCCGTTTTGATCCGCGACAACGAGTGGTTGACGCTCACCGCCTTGCTCGCGAGCCACTTCGCCGTGGTGGTCGCCTGCCTGGTCTTCTCGGCGTTCCCGGTCGTCGAGGATGCCGCGCAGCTCGTCTACGCCGATGCGCAGAGCGACTACCTCATCGGCCTGGTCTTCGGCGTGGTGCTCGGCCTCGCCATCCTCGCCTGGCCGATCGCGCGCCAGGAGCGCCTGGCCCTGTTCGCGATCTGGCAGGCGAAGCTGCTCGTGTGCATGATCGCGATGCCGATCTACGAGTCGTATTTCGTCGAGATCGACGCATTCCACTACTTCCTTGCTGCGACGCGCGAGCTCGGCGTGATCGACATGCTCGAGATCGGCGACGGAACCGAGAACGTCGTGCGCCTCACCGCGATCGCGCAGCTCGTCCTGCCCGACTCGTACCACGCCACGCGCATCCTCTTCGCCTGCCTGGGCCTGGTCGCCGTCTACTTCCTCTACGTGGCGGCGAAAGCCGCGATGAAGCGCGATGACCTGCGCGTGCTCTTCGCGATCGCGCTCTTCCCCTCGGTGCTCTTCTGGTCGTCGATCCTGGGCAAGGACCCGCTCGTCCTGCTGGGCGTGGGCTTCGTGGCGCTGGGAGCGGCCAGCCTCACGAAGGGCCGCACGTTCGCCGCGGCGTGCCTGCTCGCCATCGGGCTCACGATCATCGCCTACATGCGCATCTGGCTGTGCCTCATCCTCGTGGCACCGATCGGCTACGTGGCGATGGCGCACTTCGGCACGCTTCCGCGGCGCTTCATCGCCGCCGTCATCATCGCCGTGGCCGCGGTCTCGTTCTACGAGGCCATGAGCGACCGCTTCGACATCGCGTCGCGGGAGGATGCGGTCGAGCGCTACGACGCGTTCTCGCGGGGCTGGAGCCACCTGGGCGGATCGAGCCAGCTGCTCGACGTGGATCTCACCAATCCGCTCGAATTCCTCGGGTTCATCCCGCTCGCGGCTTTCACCGCGTTGTTCCGGCCGCTGCCGCTCGAGATCGACTCGGGCTTCGGCCTGCTCTCGGGTCTCGAGAACGCCCTGCTGCTGGCGGCCTTCGCGTTCGCGCTCGCGCGCGCCCGGTGGCGCGACCTGCGCGAGCCCCTCGTGATCGCGGGCGTCGTGTACGTAGCCGTGTGGCTGGTGATCTACGGGCCGATCTCCTACCAGAACCTCGGCACGGCCGTGCGCTTCAAGCTGCAGATCCTTCCGCTGTTCCTCCTGCTGTGCATGTACTTTGGCGCGCGCAAGCGCGAACGCTGAGCGAACCCCGGACATGGACCCGCGCACGCCACCCGCCGTCGCCCTGGTTTCCAACACGTCATGGAGCCTCTACAACTTCCGCCGGCCCGTCATCGAGACGCTGCTCGCGCGCGGCTGCCGCGTGATCGCGCTCGCGCCGCGCGACGCGTACTCCGAGCGGCTGGTGGGGCTCGGCTGCGAGTACATCGAGGTGCCGATCGACGCGAAGGGAACCAATCCGCTGCGCGATGCGCGTGCGATCTTCGATTTCCTGCGCGCGTTCCGCCGCACGCGGCCCGCGTTCGCGTTCAACTACACGATCAAGTGTTCGATCTACGCCACACTCGCGGGCCAGGCCTGCGGCGTGCGCTGCGTGCCCGTGATCACCGGAGCGGGATATGCCTTCGCGAAGCAAGGCTGGATCGCGGGCTTCGCGCGCCAGCTCTACCGGCTGGCGTTGCGCCGCGTGGAATACGCCTGGTTCCTGAACGAGGACGATCGTGCCCTGTTTGTCGCGCAGGGCCTGCTGCCCGAGGGCAAGGCCCGCATCCTCCCAGGCGGCGAAGGCGTCGACCTGCAGGCGTTCGACGCGCGCCGCGCATCGCGGCCGGCGCCGGATTCCGGACCGTTCACGTTCCTCCTCGTGGCGCGAATGCTCTGGGAAAAGGGCGTGCGTGAATTCGTCGAGGCCGCGCGCATCGTGCGTGCCCGCCTGCCCGGCACGCGCTTCCAGCTCCTCGGCGCGACCGGCGTGGACAATCCCTCGGCGATTCCGCGCGAGCAGATCGCCGCATGGGAGCGCGAGGGCGTGATCGAATACCTGGGGACGACCGACGACGTGGCCGGCGCAATGCTTGCCTCGTCGGCGGTCGTCCTGCCCTCGTACTACCGCGAGGGCATCCCGCGCGTGCTCCTCGAGGCCGCGAGCCTCGGACTGCCGGTCATCACGACCGACAACGTCGGCTGCCGCGATACGGTCGAGGACGGCCGCACCGGCTTCGTGGTGCGCCCCCGCGATTGCGCGGACCTCGCCGCGAAGATGGTCGCGCTCGCCGCGATGGCGCCCGGCGAGCGGCGCGCGATGGGCCAGCGCGGTCGCGAGAAGATGGAACGCGAATTCGACGTGCGCCGCGTGGTGGCTACCTACGTCGCCGCGATCGGCCTGCCCGAGGTCGCGCCGCGATGAGAGTGCTCGTGACCGGGGGCGCGGGCTATATCGGCTCGCACACGTCGCTCGCACTGCTCGAGGCGGGCCACGACGTGATCGTCGCCGACAACCTGAGCCGCGGCTCCGCGCGCGCGCTCGACCGTGTGGCCGAGCTTGCCGGGCGCAAGCCCGCGTTCGCGCGCGCCGACGTGCGCGACCGGGTCGCGATGCACCGGCTCCTCGCCGAGGAACGTCCGGAGGCGGTCGTGCATTTCGCCGGGCTCAAGGCCGTGGGCGAATCGGTGCGCGACCCGCTGGGCTACTGGGACAACAACGTGCTGGGCAGCGTGAACCTCGTGGGCGCCATGCAGGAGGCGGGCGTGCACACGCTCGTCTTCAGCTCGTCGGCCACGGTGTACGGCGAGCTTTCGCCGCCGCCGTTTCGCGAAGAATTCCCGATGGCGCCGACCAATCCGTATGGCGAAACGAAGGCGACCGTCGAGCGAATGCTCGCGAGCGTTGCGGCGACGCGGCCCGGCTGGCGCATCGCGGTGCTCCGCTATTTCAATCCCGTCGGCGCGCATGCGAGCGGCCGCCTCGGCGAGGACCCGAACGCGACCTCGGCGAACCTGATGCCGGCGATCTGCCGCGCGGCCTCGGGTGGCGATGCGCTCGCCATCCATGGCGACGACTATCCGACGCCCGATGGCACGGCGCTGCGCGATTACCTTCATGTCGCCGATCTCGCCGAGGGTCACGTTCGCGCGCTTCAAGCCGTGCGCGATTTTCGCGAACCGGCGACGACGATCAACCTGGGCCGTGGCGTGGGGCAGAGCGTGCGCGAGGTGATCCACGCGTTCGAGCAGGCCAGCGGCGTGCGCGTCCCCGCGAACGTCGCGCCGCGCCGTGCGGGAGACGTCGCGGTCCTCGTGGCCGATCCTGCGCGCGCGCAGGCCTTGCTCGGCTGGAAGGCGCGCCGGTCGCTCGAGGAAATGTGCCGCGACGCGTGGCAGTGGCACCAGCGAAACCCGAACGGGTACGCCTGACCATGCACGCCGACGCGGCCTTCATCGCAGCCATGGCCCTCTCGGCGGCAGGCACGCTCGTCCTCGCGCGGCTCGCGCCTCGCGCCGGCCTGCTCGACCATCCGGGCGGCCGCAAGGCGCATGCGCGTGCGGTGCCGCTCGTGGGCGGGCTCGCGATCTTCGCGGCACTCGCCCTCGCCGCCACGCTGGCCGGCGTGGCCTTCGCGGCCGGCATCTTCCTCGCCTGCGTCGCGATGGTGGTCGCGGTCGGCGCATGGGACGACCTCCGGGAAATCGCGCCGCGCTGGAAGCTCGCCGTCCAGGTCCTCGCCTGCGGCCTGATGATCTGGGGCGCGGACGTGCAGCTTCGCAGCGTCGGCGACCTGCTGGGCTGGCGGCCCATCGGCCTGATGATGTTCTCGGTTCCGCTCACGATCTTCGCGGTCGTCGGCGTGGCCAATGCGGTGAACATGATGGATGGCCTCGACGGACTCGCGGGTTCGATCGCGTTCGTCGCGTTCGCGTGGTACGCCGCTGTCGCGTACGGCTCGGGTGTCGACAACGCCTTCGTCGTCGCGCTGATCTTCTGCGGCGCGATTGGCGGGTTCCTCCTTTTCAACCTGCGGCTCCCGGGCCATGCGCAGGCGCGCGTGTTCCTCGGCGATGCCGGAAGCCTCTCGCTCGGGTTCGCGCTCGGATGGTTCGCCGTGGATCTCACGCAAGGCACGGACCGCGCGTTCCCGCCGATCGCCGCACTCTGGGTCGTGCTCCTCCCGCTCGCCGACTGCGTGTCGCTCATGGCGCGGCGCATTCGCGCCGGGCGCAGCCCCTTCGCCGCCGACCGTCGCCACATCCACCACTACCTGCAGGCACGGGGTTTGAGCGCGACCCAATCACTCGCCCTGCTCGTGGCGATCTCGACGGCCTTCGGCGCGGTGGGCTACTTCGGCTGGCGCGCGCGGGTGCCCGAGCCCATGCTGTTCTGGCCGTTCTTCTTCGGGTACTTCGGCTATCACTTCTGGATCCAGCGCGCGTGGCGCGCCCTCGAAGCGGACGCCTGATGCGCTCGATCCTCTTCGTCTGCACCGCCAACATCTGCCGCTCGCCGACGGCCGAAGGCGTGCTTCGGAAGCTCCTCGCCGCGAAGGGCGCGCAGGGGTTCGAGCTCGCCTCCGCGGGCACCCATGCCGCGCGCGATGGCATGCCGCCCTTCCCGATGGCCGTCACCGCCGCGCGCCGCAGGGGCTACGACCTCACGCGCATCGTCTCGCAGCCGCTCGTGCCCGACCACTTCGATCGCTTCGACCTCATCCTCGCGATGGATCGCGGACACCAGCGCCACATGCTCGCGATCGCGCCGACGCGGGCGCGCGGCCGCATCGAGATGTTCCTCGAGTACAGCGAAGCGTTTCACGGAGAAGAGGTCGGGGACCCCTATGGCGGCAACGAGCGCGACTACGAAGCGGCGCTCGATCGCATCGAGGATGGCTGCCGCGGGCTCGTGAAGGTCCTGGTCCGGTAGCTCACGACCGCCCGTAGACGTCGTCGTAGCGCTGCACGTCGTCTTCCTCCACGTAGTCGCCCACCTGCACTTCGATGAGCTGCAGCGGCGTGTCGCCGCGATTCTCCAGGCGGTGCCGGGCGCCGAGCGCAACGCGCGTGGATTCATCGCGGACCAGGCTGCGTTCCTCGCCATCGATCGTGACGGTCGCCACGCCGGAAACGACCACCCAATGCTCCGAGCGGCGAGCATGGCTCTGCAGGCTGAGGCGCCCGCCGGGACGCACTTCGATTCTCTTGAGCTTGTAGCCCGGGCGCTCCTCGAGCACGGTGTATTTGCCCCACGGTCGCGTCACGGTGACGTGCGTGAGGTGTTCCTTGCCCGATGCGGCGGACACGCGCTCCACGATTTCCCGCACGCGCTGCGATTGGTCCGCACGGGCGACGAGCACCGCATCCGCGGTCTCGACGATGACCAGATTCTCCACGCCCAGCGCGGCGACCAGGCGCGATTCGCTGCGCACCAGGCTGTCCTTGCAGTCGATGGCGATCACCGAGCCCTGCACCGCATTGCCCGAGGCATCGCGCGCGGCGACCTCGAGCACCGAGGCCCAGCTGCCGATGTCGGACCAGCCGAAGCTCGCGGGGACGAGCCACACGTTGTCCGACTTTTCGAGCACGCCCTTGTCGATCGAGATCGAAGGCGCGTCGGCAAGATGCGCGGCCATCGCCTCCTGGAATCCGCGGCCCGCGCGCACGTCGGCGGCGATCGCATCGAGCACCGGCACGAGCGAGGGCAGGTGGCGGCGGACCTCCGCGAGGATCACCGAAGCACGCCACGCGAACATGCCCGAGTTCCAGTAGCAGTTGCCCGCGGCGATCAGGCCCTTCGCCACGGAGGCGTCAGGCTTTTCGTGGAACGAGCGAGCCCGGCGCACGTCGCCCGAACCCTCGGCCACGATGTAGCCGAATCCCGTCTCGGGGCGGACCGGCGGGAGGCCGAACAACGCGAGCTTGCCGGATTCGGCGGCCGCGATCGCGGTGCGCAGGTTGCGGTGGAAGTCCTCGAGCCCGGTCACGAGGTGGTCGGCCGGCAGCACGACCAGCACCGGGTCGAGGCCTGCGAGCGTGAACTTGAGGGCGGAGACCGCCACGGCCGGTGCCGTATTGCGAGCCACGGGCTCGAGCAGGCGGTCGTAGGGTTCGAGCAGGTGATAGCCCTCGCCGCTCCCGGTTTCCGCGGACGCGACGATCAGGACCTGGCTCGCGGGGATGAGTGGTGCGAGGCGCGAAATCGTCGCCTCGATCAGCGTCTCGTCACCCGCGAGGGGCAGGAACTGCTTGGGGGATTGCAGCCGCGAGAGCGGCCAGAGGCGGGTGCCGGATCCTCCGGCGAGGATCACTGCGTGGGGGGGCGTGGGGCGGTCAGGCATCGCCCCGGATTATGCCTCCTCAGGACGCCCTGTCCGAGGTTTCCTGTTGTTCGACCCGCGGCGATCCATGGCGATACACCGCGCGCGAGGGTCCGAGCGGCGTGGACGTCACCTTGGCCTCCACGATCGCGTCCTCGGCGCGCTTCACCAGCCCCGATTCGCCATCGCCGAAGGCGTACTCCACCACGGCGCAGGCCACCTTCAGGGTGATCTCCTTGTTGGGGCCGACGGGACACGGCACGGCTTCGATGCCATGCAGGATGCGTTCGCTCACGAGCTTCGCGTTGCGGTTGCGGTGCAGGCCGACGAGGAACTGGTTCGAGCCCCAGCGCGCGATCCAGTCGCCGCGGCGCGTGTTGCACACGAGCGCGCCCACGAGGTGGACCATCGCGAGGTCGCCCGCGGGGTAACCGTGTTCTTCGCGCAGGTGCCGGAAGGCGCGCAGGTCGACGAGCGCGACATGGAAGGTTTCGAGGTCCCGCTCGGCGCGCGCAACCTCTTCGGCGAGGCGCTTGTCGCCCGCGCGGCGGTTGTACACCCCGGTGATCTCGTCGAGGTCCGACAGGTTCTCGATGCGGTCACCCCAGCGGTCGAAGAGCTCGAGCAGGTATTGCGTGCGGCTCATCATCCGGCCGGCTTCATCGGGGAACTCGCGCGGCAGCGTCGGCTTGGCCTTGTCGTCGAGGTAGTCCTTCACCGCTTCGGAGGACATCGCCACGGGCGCCAGCAGGCCGTTGTGCAGCCAGAGCGTGGCCATGAAGCCCGCCAGGTAGGTCAGCCCCAGGGCGGGCAGCAACTGCCGCGACGCCGGCGAGTGCTCGGCGAAGACCAGGTAGAGCACCAGCGTAATGAGGGGGGGCACCACCGCAATCAAGGTTGCGGCGGCGAACTTGCGCGCGTACCGCCCCTTCAGGAAGGGAATGCGGTCGAGTGCAACGTAGATTCCGAGGCGTTCGTGCGCCGGCGCCGCGGACGTCGAGTCTTTGATCATGGCAGTACCTCTGGACCTGAAAATGTGACCCATGACACTTTTTCCGTCCTTGGGCCAAGCTGCGCCCATCGTGCCTTGATCGCTGTGACAAAGGTCACAATTCCCGGCCGCGCCGTGTTGCGCCTGTAGGCTTCCTCATTGCGCCTGTAACCCGGGCAGCACGCGGGGCTCGACGATGGCCTCGGTTCCCACCGTGATGCGCGGCCCGAGCCCCGGCGTGGCGGCGGGGGGGCGCTTCTCGATGATGCACATCGAGTCGTAGAAGCTCACGCCCAGCACGTCGGCGAAGCTCGCCGGGTCCACGCCGTGGCCCTGGCCAAAGATCGGGTCCAGGTGCGCGGCCGGGTCCCGGGCCCGCTCCCACCAGGGACGGTTCACGAAGTCGGCCAGTGCCTTCAGGAAGGCCATCGAGGTATCGGGCCGATGGATTCCACCGCCGAACGCCGGCATGTAGGCGCAGTGAAGGTCCTCGACCACGTAGAGGCCGCCGGAGGAAAGCCGGGGAAAATAGTTGAGGAAGGAAAAGACGATGTCGCGCGAAGTGTGCGAGCCATCGTCGATGAAGATGTCGAAGGACGGAACACGCGACGTGATCTCGCGGAACGTCTCTTCGGTATTCGCCGGCCCGACCACCACCGAGATGCGTGGGTCCGAGAAGCGCAGCTCGCCGCACTTCGGATCGATGTCGCAGCCCAGGATCGCCGCGGCCTCGGGGAAGTAGCGCGCCCAGATCTCGAGGGATCCCCCGTTCTGGACGCCCACCTCGACCATCGAGACGGGCTTGTTTCGATACGGCGCCAGTACTCGCTCGTAGACGTCCAGGTAGAGCGCCCACTTGTCAGCGACCTTGCCGCCGTGCGAGAGATACAGCTCGCGTAACGTCATGCCCTTCTCCCTGCTTATGCCTTTCTGGCGTTTTCCTCGGCCTGGAGCGCGAGCGCCTTGGGAAAGACGCTCGCTTCGTTCCCGACCATCACGCGGTCCCCGAGCCCCGGCTGGTCTTCCGCCGAGCGCTTCTCGATCACGCAAAGCGAATCATAGAACGCAATCGCGAAGATGCTGCTGAACAGCGCGGGATCGACCGCGTGGTTCGCCCCGAAGACGGGTGCGAGCAGCGTGGCGGGAGGCTTGTCGCGCTCCCAGTAAGGCCGGTTCACGAAGTCGGCGAGCGTCTTGAGGAATGCCATCGAGCTGTCGGGCCGGTCGATCCCCCCGCCGAAACCGGCGAGGTAGGAACAGTGGAGGTCCTCGATCACGTACAGCCCGCCGGGCTTCAGGCGCGGGAAGTAGTTGAGGAACGAAAGCACGATGTCGCGCGAGGTGTGCGAGCCGTCATCGATGAAGAGGTCGAACGTCGGCGCCTTGTCGGTGATCTCCTTGTAGGCCGGCGCGGAGTTCACCGCGCCCACCACGACGCCGATGCGCCGGTCCTCGAAACGCAGGCTCCCGCATTTCGGATCCACGTCGCAGCCGATGACCACCGTCGCCGCGGCGAAGTAGCGTGCCCACAGCTCGAGGGAACCGCCGTTGGCGACGCCTACTTCGACGAGGGCCAGGGGCTTGTCGCGGAAGCGCGCGAAGATGCGTTCGTAGACGTCGAGGAAGAGCGTCCACTTGTCGGCGATCTTGCCGACATGGGTGAGGTAGAGCTCCCGCAGCGTCGTCACTTCGCGACGGCCTTCCGCGAGAAATCCCCCGCCTTGACGATCGTCGCCTTCGCCGGATCGATGTACTTGCGCAGCGCGGCCGTCACGTCCGCCGCCTTGAGAGCCATGATGCGATCCTCGGTCAACTTGCTGAACGCGAAGGTGCGTCCCAGCTCGAGATTCGACACCCACGCCGCCGCCACCGTTCCATCCTGCGCCCGGTTCTGCGCGCGCATCTGGAGGATGCCCGACTTCGCCGTGGCGACCTCGGCCTCGGTAAAGCCTTCCTTGAGGGCGCGATCGAGCTCCTCGCGAAAGGCGGCCTCGACCTTCGCCACGTTCTGCGGCGCGGCGATGGCATAGGCGCTCCACGAGCCGGCGCGAGTGACCGGGCCCACGGACAGGTCCGAGCCCACGCCGTAGGACAGGCCTTCCTTCTGGCGAATGCGCGACGCAAGCCGCGAATCGAGACCCGCGCCGCCGCCCAGGATGTAGTTCGCGACGAACGCCGCGGCGTAGTCGGGATCGTCGTCGCGCAGTTCCACGTTGTGCGCGGCGAGCCACATCGCGTTTTCCTTGTCGGGCGTGTCGACCGTCAGGGTCGCGGGCGCGACCGGGCGGTACTCGGTTTCCACGCGCTCGTACGGCGTGCGCGAGTTCCAGCCCTCGAAGAGCTCCTTGAGGACGGCGGTCACGCGGGCTTCGTCGAAGTCGCCCACGACCGCGACTTCGGCCACGCTCGCGCCGTAGAAATCGCGGTGGAAGGCCTTCACGTCCTCGAGCTTCGCCGCCTGGATCGCGGCCAGCATTTCCTCGAGCGACAAGGCGTAGCGCCAGTCGCCGCGCGGATACGAATTGAAATGCTGCGAAAGCGCATCGGAGGCACGGGCCGTGGGTTCCGAGAGCTGCGACTGGATGCTGGTTGCGGTGACCTTCTTCAGTTGCTCGAACTCGCTTTCAGGGAACGAGGGCTCGCGCAACACGTGCACCGCGAGGCGCAGCGTGGCCTCGACGTTGCCCTTCGTGGTCTGGAGGCTCGTTCCAGGCCCCCCCACTCGGCCGGAGATCTTGAGGCGGTCGTACTCGTCGGCGAGCTGCTGGCGGCTGAACTTCGTGGTGCCGCGCGAAAGCATGGCGCCGGCGAGCTGTGCGGCGGTGCGCTTGCCGAAGAGCGCCTTCTCGTTGCCGACGCGCAACGCGATGGAGATGTTCACGGTTTCGCCGCGGTTCTTCTTGGAAAGCAGCGCGACCTTGGTGCCGCCGATGGTGAAGCGCTTCGTGCGCGCGTCGATGTTGGCTTGCGTGGGCTCGAAGGCTTCCGACTCGCTCACGACCGTGGTCGCCTTGAAGTCCTTCATCACCTCGGCCACGGTGGGTGCGAACGGGATCTCGGCGCGTTGCGGCGAGTCCTCGGGCTGGAAGATGCCGATGGTCCGGTTGTCGCGGCGGTAGTAGGCCTTCGCCGCCTTGGCGATCATCTCGGGCGTGACCTTGGCGAGGTCGTCACGCGAGAGGAAGAAGAGCCGCCAGTCGCCCAGCGCGATGTACTCGGAGAGCTGCACGCCGAAGGATTCGGGATTGGCGAAGGTCTTCTCGATCTGGTTGTAGTAGTTCACGCGCGCGCGCTCGACTTCATCCTTCGTGGGCGGCGTGGCGCCGAAGGATTCGAGGATGCGGATCATCTCTTCGCGCACCGGCTCGATGGGATCGCCCTTCTTCACCGCGGCCGCGAAGACGTGCAGGCCCGGATCCACGCCCAGGCGGGGGATGCCGGCGACCTGCGCGGCCTTGCCCGTGTCCACCAGCGCCTTGTGCATGCGTCCCGTGGGCGTATCGCCGAGGATGAAGTTCGCGAAGGCGATGCCGTCGGAATCGAGGTGCAGGTTCGAGGGCACCTTGTAGGCGACGGCGACGACCTGGATGTCCCCCTTGCGGCGCACGGTGAACTCGCGCTCGCCGTCCTGCGTGGGTTCGACCGTCCAGAAATCCGGGAGCTTGCGCGCGGGTTTCGGGATCGCGCCGAAGGCCTTCGCGACGATCGCGAGGGCCTTGGCCTCGTCGAAGGCGCCGGCGACCAGCAGCACGGCGTTGTCCGGCTGGTAGTACGTGCGATAGAACGCCTGGAGGTTCTCGATCTTCACGTTCTCGATGTCGCTCTTGTTGCCGATGGGCGAGCGCGAGTAGCTGTGCCAGTCGTAGGCCACGCTCTGCATGCGCTTGAAGAGCACGCCGATGGGCGAGTTCTCGCCCGACTCGTACTCGTTCCTCACCACGGTCATCTCGCTGTCGAGGTCCTTCTTCGCGATGTTCGAGTTGACCATGCGGTCGGCCTCGAGCTCGAGGGCCCACTTCAGGTTCTCGTCATTCGCCTGGAAGAGCTCGAAGTAGTTGGTGCGGTCCGTGGAGGTCGTGCCGTTGGTGCGCGCGCCCCGCTGGTTGAACTGCTGGTCGATGTCGGGGTTCTTCGGCGTGCCCTTGAACACGAGGTGCTCGAGCAGATGCGCCATGCCCGTCTCGCCGTAGTTCTCGTTGCGGCTGCCGACGAGGTACGTGATGTTCACCACGATCGTGGGCTTCGACCGGTCCGGGAAGAGCAGGACCTTCAGGCCGTTGTCGAGGCGATATTCGGTGATGCCTTCGACGCTCGTGACCTTCGTGACGCCCGCGGGAAGCGGCTGGGCGGACACGGACGTGGCGGCAAGGGTGAACAGGAATGCGGCGGCAAGCAGGCGGATGAACGGCATGGGGAGTTCCGGAAAAGGGACTATCGGGTGGCGCGGCGGCGGCGCGCTTCGAAGAGACAGACACCGCTAGCGACCGCAACGTTCAGGCTTTCGACCGTGCCATGCATGGGAATGGAGGCGACGAAGTCGCAGGTGTCCTTGGTCAGGCGCCTCAGGCCCTCGCCCTCCGCGCCCAGGACGAGGCCCAGCGGGCCATCGAGTTTTGCCTGGTAGATCGACTGCGGCGCCTCGTCGTCGGTGCCGACGAGCCAGATGCCGCGGTCCTTCAGGTCGCGCATCGTGCGCGCGAGGTTGGTCACGGCAATGAACGGAACCGTTTCCGCCGCACCCGACGCCACCTTGATCGCGGCCACGGTGAGGCCGCAGCTGCGATCCTTCGGGGCGATGACGGCGTGGGCACCGGCGCCATCGGCCGCGCGCAGGCAGGCGCCGAGGTTGTGCGGATCGGTCACGCCGTCGAGGATGAGCAGCAGCGGAACGTCCTGGAGCGTATCGAGCACGTCCTCGACGAATTGCGGCATCGCGAGCTCGTCGGCCGCGGCGATCACGCCCTGGTGCTTCGCGCTCCCCGCCATCCCGGCGATGCGCTTGGCATCCACCGTGAGCACGCGAACGCCCAGCGATTCGGCCATCGCGCGCAGGTCCTTGACGCGGTTGTCCTTGCGTTCGGCGTCGATGTAGATCTCGCGCACCGTGTCGCGCTTGAGGCGCAGGCGGCTCCTGATCGCGTGGAAACCGGCGAGGTATTTCATTTGTGCTTCTTCCCGTACTGTTTCTTCATCTTCTTGTCGATATCGCGCGCCTTGGGCTTGCCCTTGTCCTTCGAGGGCGAGCGCGAGGGCGGGCCGGAGGGCGCGCCGCGCTCGGGAAGCGCGCTCGCATCCACGACCAGCGTGAAATCGATCTTCGCCGCCTCGATGTCCACGCGCACCACTTTCACCTTCACGTGGCCGCCGAGCTGGTAGCGGACCCCGGTGCGCTCACCCTTGAGCAGATGGCGCGCCTGGTCGAACTGGTAGTAGTCGGCGCCCAGGTCGGAGACGTGCACGAGGCCGTCGATGAACAGGTCGTCGAGCGTGATGAACAGGCCGAAGTTGGTGACGCCGCTGATCGTGCCTTCGAACTCGTCACCCACGTGCTCCTGCATGAAGTAGCACTTGAGCCAGTTCTCGACATCGCGCGTCGCGTCATCGGCGCGCCGCTCGGTCTCCGAGCAGTGCACGCCGAGCGCGTTCCAGTCGCCGCCGTCGTACTTCTTCCCGAGGAGTGCCGCCTTGATGCCGCGATGCACGAGGAGATCCGGGTAACGGCGAATGGGCGAGGTGAAGTGCGCGTACGCCTCGTAGGCGAGGCCGAAGTGGCCGACGTTCTCGGGGCTGTACACCGCCTGGCGCAGCGAGCGGAGCATCACGGTCTGCAGCATCGCCGTGTAAGGCTTTCCCTTGATGCGGGTGAGCAGCTGCGCGTAGTCCTTCGCCTGCGGCTCGTCGCCGCCCCCGAGGCTCAGCGCGAAGTCCTTGAGGACGCTGCGCAGGCCCTCGAGCTTCTCGGGCGTAGGCCCCTCGTGGATCCGGTAGAGCGCCGGCTGGTCCTTCTTCGCGAGATAGTCCGCGGTGCACACGTTGGCCGCGAGCATGCATTCCTCGATCAGCTTGTGCGCATCGTTGCGCTCCACGCGCACGATCTTCTCGATCTTGCCGTGGTCGTCGAAGATCATCTGCGTTTCCTGCGACTCGAAGTCGATCGCGCCGCGCTTGGCGCGCGCCGACAGGAGCGCCTTGAAGACGCCGTACAGCGTGTTGATCGGCGCATGCAGCTTCTTCGCGATCGCGGGCTCGGGCTCGCGGCCTTCGAGGAGTGCGGCGACGCGCGTGTACGTGAGCCGCGCCTGCGAGTGGATCACGCCGTTGTAGAACGTGTAGCCGGTGATCGCGCCGGCGGCCGAGATTTCCATCTCGCACACCATCACGCAGCGGTCGACCTCGGGCTTCAACGAGCAAAGCTCGTTGGAGAGTTCCTCGGGCAGCATCGGGATCACGCGCCGCGGGAAGTACACGGAGTTGCCGCGCTCGTAGGCTTCGCGGTCGAGCGCGTCCTTGGGCTTCACGTAGTGGCTCACGTCGGCGATCGCCACCCACAGGCGGAAATCCTTGCCGTCGCGTTCGCAGTACACCGCATCGTCGAAGTCGCGCGCGGTCTCGCCGTCGATGGTGACGAAGGCGAGCTTCCGGAGATCCTTGCGGTTGCCCTTGAGGTCCTTTTCCTCGACGACCTTGGGCAGCTTCTTCGCGGCCGCAAGCGCGTCGTTCGGGAATTCGTGCGGCAGGTCGTGCTTGCGGAGCGCGATCTCGATTTCCATCCCGGGATCGGTGTAGTTCCCCAGCACCTCGATCACGCGCCCCACGGGCTCGGCGTTCTTGGTCGGCTGCTCGATGATCTCGATCACGACCACTTGCCCGGCCTTCGCGCCCTTCAAGCCGTCGGGCGGAACGAGGATGTCCTGGTTGATGCGTTTGTTCTCGGCCAGCACGAAGTGCACGCCGTGCTCGCTGAACAGGCGGCCGACGACCTTGCTGTTGGCGCGCTCGAGGACTTCCACGATGGAACCCTCGGAACGGCCGCGCCGGTCCACGCCGGTGACGCGCGCGAGCACGATGTCGCCGTGGAAGGCCTTGTGCATCTGCTTGGGGCCGAGGAAGAGGTCGTCTTCACCGCTCTCCGGTTGCAGGAAGCCGAAGCCATCGGGGTGGCCGATGACCTTGCCCTTGATCAGCCCGGCCTTGTCGGCGATGAGGATCTGGCCGCGCCGGTTGCGCATGACCTGGCCCTCGCGTTCCATCGCGCCGATGCGCCGGCTGAGGCCCTCGCGTTGCTCGGCGCTGGTGCCCAGCAGCTTCTCGAGCTGCTTGTCCTCGACCGGAATGCCGGCCTCGGTGAGCGCCCCGATAATCGCTTCCCGCGTGGGAATCTCGACCTCGTAGACGCGTTGTTGTTCGTTGTTTTTTCTAGACAATATGCTCTCGAATCAGTAAAATTGCGGGCTTCTGAAGGGCCCGGATGGCGGAATTGGTAGACGCACCAGTTTCAGGTACTGGCGGGTAACACCGTGGAGGTTCGAGTCCTCTTCCGGGCACCAAGAATGAACTCAACCCGGGGCCTCCCCCGGGTTTTCTTTTTCTAGGGCCGCGGCGCCGGCAAAGTGCTCGAGCACTTCGTAAGGTCCTTGCGGTTCATCTTGTAGCTCGTCGTCGTCGCCGTGCAGAACTCGCAATGCAGGTTCCCGGCGTTGCCCTTCCCAAGCACGTAAAGCACCGTATTCGCGGGCGGCAGGTTGCTCATGTCGGAGTTGGCGATCGGCTGAAGGGGCAGCTTCACTTCGCAGGCGGTCGGGTTCGCGCCAATAGTCGGAACGCCCGCACCCACCGTCACCTTGATCGAGTGGCTGGTCGTCCCCTTCTTGAGGACGATGCACAGCTGCGATTCGAACTTCTCCATCCCCTGGTAGGAGATCTCCTTCGTGTCGAAGGACTTCGAAACGCCGCCTTCGCCGTACCAGATGTAGCCCCGGATCGTCCCGAAGCCCGCGTGCGTGCCGCCATTGAGGAAGCACACCGGCTGGTCCCAGTTGAGGCTGCTGCGGTTGCCCGAGCCTTCGCGGCCCGCGGAAACGTTGAACGTCGCAACCGCGAGCAGCGCGGCGATTGCCAGGGTGCCACCACGCAGGGCTTGCGACATTCGCGTTCTCCTTATTCTTCGAAGGGATGCTTGAGCACGATCGTCTCTTCGCGATCGGGCCCGGTCGAGATGAGCGCGACCGGCGCGCCGGAAACCGCTTCGAGCCGCTTGAGGTAGGACTGCGCATTCTTCGGCAGGTCCTCCCAGCGCTTCACGCCGAGCGTGCTTTCCTTCCAGCCGGGGTGTTCTTCGTAGATCGGCTCGCAGATCGCGAGCGCTTCCGCGCCCGAGGGCAGGATCTCGCGCGTGCCGCCGCCCTGGAGCTTGTAGCCGGTGGCCACGCGCACCGTATCGAGGCCATCGAGCACGTCGAGCTTCGTGATGCACAGGCCCGAGACGCCATTCAACTGCACCGCGCGCTTGAGGGCCGCGGCATCGAACCAGCCGCAACGGCGCGGGCGGCCCGTCACCGAACCATATTCGTTGCCACGCGTGCGCAGGTGCTCGGCGGTTTCATCCTCGAGCTCGGTCGGGAACGGACCCGAGCCCACGCGCGTCGCATACGCCTTCGCGATGCCCAGCACGTAGTGGAGCTGCTGCGGTCCGACGCCCGCGCCGGCCGAAGCCTGGCCCGCGACGCAGTTGGAAGAGGTGACGTACGGATAGGTGCCGTGATCGACGTCGAGCAGTGCCGCCTGCGCGCCTTCGAAGAGCAGGGACTTCCCCTCGCGGATCAGCGCGTTCACTTCCGACGACACGTCGGTGACCATCGGCCGCAGGCGCTCGGCGAACCCGAGCGTGTCATCGAGCGTCTTCTGGAAGTCGATGGTGTCGGCCTTGAAGTAATTCTTCAGGACGAAGTTGTGATAATCGAGCACCTCGCCCAGCTTCGCGGCGAAACGCTCGCGCGCGTAGAGGTCCTGCACGCGGATGGCGCGGCGCGCGACCTTGTCCTCGTAGGCAGGGCCCACGCCGCGGCCGGTGGTGCCGATCTTCGCCTCGCCCTTCGCGCGCTCGCGCGCCTGGTCGATGGCGACGTGGTACGGAAGGATCAGGCAGCAGGCCTCGGAGAGCCGCAGCTGGCCGATGACGTTGACGCCGCCTTTCTCGAGCTCGGTGATTTCCTGCATCAGCGCCTCGGGCGAAACGACGACGCCGTTGCCGATGAAGCACTTCACCTGCGGATGCAGGATGCCCGACGGAATGAGGCGCAGGACGGTCTTGCGTCCGCCGATCACGAGCGTATGGCCCGCATTGTGGCCGCCCTGGAAGCGCACGACTCCCGCGGTGTGGTCGGTGAGCCAATCGACGATCTTGCCCTTGCCTTCGTCGCCCCACTGCGTGCCGATGACTACGACGTTACGCGCCATTTTCCGTCCTTCTTTTCCAGCTTGCGATCGCAGCCGAGCTCGTCGCGCGCCGCCTCGTGGCCCGGAAGGTCGTCGATGACCACCTCCCCGGCTTCGCGCAGGCGCGCAACTTCGGCGGCGAGCGCCGCGTCTTCAATGCAAGGCGCGAGGATCGCGCCGCGTTTGGCGGCTTCGGGCGCGAGCGCCGCGAGTTGCCGCAGGTCCATCGTGAATCCGGTGGCGGGCCGCGCGCGGCCGAAGCTCGCGCCGACTTCGTCGTAGCGGCCGCCGCGCGCGATCGCGTCGGGGCTGCCGGGCGTGAAGGCCGCGAAGACGATCCCGCTTTCGTAGTTGAAGCCGCCGAGCTCGGCGAGGTCGATCGACGTCTCGGCGCCGGCCGCACGGCACGCTTGCGCGACGCGAGCCAGCGCGTCGAGCGCGGCGCCGATCGCGGGCTTGGCCGGCAGCGCCTTGCGGGCGCGCTCGATCGTGTCGATGCCGCCATGCAATCCGGTGAGCACCGCGGCACCCTTCGCTTCGGCAGCGTTCTTCTGCTGCACGGCGTGGAAGACCACTTCGGCATCCTCGGCATTGAGTCCGGCATCGCCCACGAGCGCGCGGTAGATCGCAGGGTTGCCGAGGTCGACGTGCACCTTCGCAACGCCCGTTGCCTTGAGCGCGGCGATCATCAGGCGTGCGATTTCAATGTCCGCCTCGACGCCGGCGTGTCCGTAGAGCTCCGCGCCGATCTGCAGCGGTTCGCGCGAATTGGTGATGCCCGAGGGCACGGTGTGCAGCACGCTGCCGCAATAACAAAGACGCGCGACACCCTGGCGGTTGAGCAGGTGCGCATCGATGCGCGCGACTTGAGGCGTGTGGTCGGCGCGCACACCCATCGTCCGGCCGGAGATCCGGTCGACGAGCTTGAAGGTGGCGAGGTCGAGATCCTTGCCGGTGCCCGAGAGGAGCGACTCGACGAACTCCAGCAGCGGCGGCGCAACCAGCTCGTAACCGGCGCGCTCGAAGAGGTCGAGGATGCCGCGGCGCAGGCGTTCGATCGCGCGCGCCTCGGCGGGCAGCACGTCCTCGATGTGTTCGGGAAGGAGCCAGCGTCTCACGACAGGAAAGCGAGCAGCGCCAGGCCGACGAGCATCGAGATGAGTCCGACGAAGCGGATCTGGCCGTCACTCATCTCGATCAGGCGGCGAAAGGTGTCGCGCCACAACCGGGGCGCGGCGAACGGGAGGATGCCTTCGAGCACGAGCATGAGCGCGAGCGCCGCGAGCAGGACTTGCGTCACTTCCCGCGGCCGGGACTCTTGAGGTACTTGAAGAAGTCCGACGACGGCTCGAGCACCATCACGTCGCTCTTGCTGCGCAAGCTGGCGCGATAGGCCTCGAGGGACCGGTAGAAGCTGTAGAACTCCGGATTCTTGCCGAAGGCCTCGGCGTAGATGCGCGCCGCTTGCGCGTCGCCCTCGCCCTTGATGCGCTGGGCGTCGCGATAGGCTTCGGCCACGACGATCTGGTGCTGGCGGTCGGCGTCGGCCTTGATCTTCGTGCTCTCCGCGCCGCCCGTCGCGCGCAGCTCGTTGGCAACGCGGTTGCGCTCCGAGCCCATGCGGCGATAGACGTCGTTGGAGATTTCGGGGACGAGGTCCACGCGCTTCAGGCGCACGTCGACCACTTCGACGCCGATGCCCTTCACGTCCTTGTCGACCTTGTCGGCGACGGTGGCCATGATCTTGTCGCGTTCGCCCGAGATCACGTCGTGCACCGAGCGCTTGGCGAACTCGGCGCGCAGCGCGTCGTTCACGGTCTGCGAGATGCGCGCTTCGGCTTGTACGGAATCGCCGCGCACGGACACGTAGTACTGGCGCACGTCGATCACCCTCCACTTCACGAAGGAATCGACCAGCACGTTCTTGTTCTCGGACGTGAGGAAGCGTTCCGCGTCGCGCGTGTCGAGCGTCTGGATGCGGGTGTCGTACATGCGCACGTTCTGCAGGATCGGCACCTGGAAATACAGGCCCGGTTCGGTCTGCACGGCGACGACTTCACCGAGCTGGAACTTGATCGCGGCCTTGCGCTGGTCGACGGTGTAGAGGCTCATCGCGAGGACGAGCCCCAGCACGATGGCGACGAGGATGGTGAATGCGGCGGATTTCTTCACTTATCGGCCCTCCCGCTCGCGGTTGCGCACGCCTTCGCGGCGCGTCTGGTCGGCCGCGGCCGGCGGCACGAGGTCGGGGACCGTCGTCACCTTCGGGACGTCCGCGCTCGTCGTGACGCTGCCCTGCTGCCCGCTGAGCTGCATCAGGCGGTCGAGCGGCAGGTAGAGCAGGCTCTGGCCGCCCTTCTGGTCGACGATCACCTTGGTGGTGTTCGAGAGGATCTGCTGCACCGTCTCCAGGTACATGCGCTCGCGCGTGACCTGGGGCGCCTTCTCGTATTCGGCGAGGATCGCGCGGAAGCGCGACGCATCGCCCTGCGCGGTCGCGACCACGCTCTGCTTGTAGCCGTTGGCTTCCTCGAGGAGGCGGGCGGCGACACCGCGCGCCTTCGGGATCACGTCGTTCGCGTAGGCCTGGCCTTCGTTCTTGGCCCGCTCGCGGTCCTGGCCCGCGCGCACCGCGTCGTCGAAGGCGCTCTGCACCTGGTCGGGCGGCTGCACGTTCTGCAGGTTGACGGTGGTGATGTTGATGCCCGTCTTGTAGCGGTCGAGGATCTGCTGCATCAGCACCTTCACGCGCGCGCTGATCTCGCTGCGGCCCTGGTTCAACACGAAGTCCATCTTGCTCTTGCCGACGATCTCGCGGACCGCGGTCTCGGCCGCCTGGCGGACGTTGTCGTCCGGGTTGCGGTTGTTGAACTTGTAGTCCTCGGGGCTCTTCAGCGTGTACTGGATCGCGAACTGCACGTCGACGATGTTCTCGTCGTCGGTCAGCATCAGCGCCTCTTCGCGCTGCTTGTTCTTGGGATCGCCGCGGTAGCCGATCTCGACCGACTTCACGCCCGAGACGTTGACGACCTCGACCGCTTCGAAGGGATAGGGAACGTGCCAGCGGGGACCGGGCATCGTCGTCTCGAGGTACTTCCCGAGGCGCAGCACGACGCCGCGGCTGCCTTCATCGACGATGTAGAAGCCGCTCGCCAGCCACACGGCCGCGATCAGCAGGACGATGAAGACGACGCTGCCGCCGAAGAAGGCGTTCGACGGCCCGCCTCCACCCATGCGCGGCGGACTGTCGCCGGGCCCCGCGGGCTCGGGACGGCGCATGCCCAAAAGACTCGCGAGCTTCTGCTGGACCTTGCGCGCGAATTCCTCGAGGTCGGGCGGACCCTCGTTGTTCTTCTTTCCCCACTGGGGATCGTTCGGAGGCATCGGATGAAGGAGAGGTAGAGAAGCTGTTTAAGCGGCGCAGGGCTGCGCGTCGGTCGGAGTGGCTCCCGCCATCTCCAGGAGCGCGCCCCGGATGAGCTCGAGACCGGCGCCGGTGACTGCACTTACCTTGATATTCAATATCTTACCACAGGGGTCGCGGATCACTTCGGGCTGCAGTCCGGGCACCCGATCGATCTGGTTCCAGACGAGGATCTGCGGCACGTTGGCCGCCCCGATCTCCTTGAGCACCTTGTTGACCGCGGCGATCTGCTCGTCGCGGCTGGGGCTCGCGCTGTCCACCACATGCAGCAGCACGTCGGCCTGCACCGCCTCGTCGAGCGTGGCGCGGAAGGCGGCGACCAGTGAATGCGGAAGGTCCTGGATGAATCCCACGGTATCGGAGATGGCGGCGGAACTGTCGTTTGCAAGCCAGAGCTTGCGGGTCGTGGTGTCGAGCGTGGCGAACAGTTGGTCCGCCACGTAGGCATCCGCACCGGTGAGGCGATTGAAGAGCGTGGACTTGCCCGCGTTGGTGTACCCGACGAGCGAGACACGCAGGACACCGGCGCGCGCTCGGCCGGAACGTTGCGTGGCGCGGTCTTGCGTGACCTTCGCGATGCGTGCCTTCAGCTTCTTCACCTCCTCGCCGATCATGCGGCGGTCCAACTCGATCTGCTTCTCGCCCGGGCCGCCGGTCTTGCCGAGGCCGCCGCGCTGGCGCTCGAGGTGGCTCCAGCCGCGCACGAGGCGCGTGGCGTGGTGCTCGAGGCGCGCGAGCTCGACCTGGAGCTTGCCTTCGTGCGAGCGCGCGCGCTGCCCGAAGATCTCGAGGATGAGTTCGGTGCGGTCGTAGACGCGGACAGCCTGGCCGCCTTCGGCAAGCGCGCGTTCGACGTTGCGCACCTGGCTGGCGGACAGCGCGTGGTCGAAGACGACCGTGTGCGCCCCGTGCAGGCGTACGGCGTCGCCGATCTCCTCGATCTTGCCGGTGCCGGCGAAGGTCTTGGAATCGGGACGGTCGCGGCGGCCGCGCAGGACTTCGACGACATCCGCGCCCGCGCTTTCCACGAGGCGTGCCGCTTCCTGCTCGCGATCGGACGCGCGCCCAGCCGCCGCCGCGCGCCCGATATCGAGGCACACGAGGATTGCTGCAGCGCGGTTATCGGCCCTGCGAGGGGCCGCGTCAGCCTTCCGAATGCTCAAGCGGGACCGACACGGGTCGTGCCGGGACCACCGTCGAGATGGCGTGCTTGTAGACCATCTGGGTGACGGTGTTCTTGAGGAGGACGACGTATTGGTCGAACGATTCGATCTGGCCCTGCAGCTTGATGCCGTTCACCAGGTAGATCGAGACCGGGACATGTTCCTTGCGCAACGTGTTGAGGAACGGGTCTTGTAGCAGTTGCCCTTTATTGCTCATTTGTTTGCCCCTATAGCTGCGGGTTTTCTGGACCGGCTGATGGACCTCTGGACTTTACTGCAAAGCAGCAAAATTCACCACCGCGCACTCTCTCCGCGCTGGTTGTCTATCACCTTACGTAACACCGTAGACATCCGGATTCATGCGCGAGTTCGGGTAAATGGGGACGAACCCCCGATTACGCAAACTTTTTCTTGTTTTCGCGGCGCTTGTTCCGGATCTGGCGCTCCTGGCTCACGGTAAGCACGTTGCGCTTGCGGTCGGCGTAGGGATTGGCTGACGCCCTGAACTCGACCCGGAGCGGCGTCCCCTTCAGCTCGAAGGTCTTCACGAAAACGTTTTCGAGGTAGCGGCGCCACCCGGCCTTGATCTTGTCGACCGCCGTGCCGTGGACGATCACGATCGGCGGGTTCGATCCCCCCTGGTGCGCGTAGCGGGGCTTCGGGCGGAACTTGCCGTTCATCGGCGGCTGGTGCGCCTGGATCGCATCCTGCATCACGCGCGTGAGCTTGGGCGTGGAGAGCTTGGCCATGGCCGCGGCGAACGCGATGTCCACTGCCTTGAGCAGCGGCTTGATGCCCGTGCCCTTGAGCGCCGAGATCTGGCAGAACTCGGCGAAGTCCAGGAACTGGAGCTTCCTCTCGAGATCGCGCTTCACGTCCTTGCGCTTCTCCTCGTCCACCGCGTCCCACTTGTTCACGGCAACCGCGAGTGCCCGCCCGGCCTCGAGGATGTAGCCGGCGATGTGCGCGTCCTGCTCCGAGATGTCCTGCACGCAATCGACGACCAGGATCACGACGTTGGCGCGTTCGATCGCCTGGAGCGTCTTCACGACGGAAAATTTTTCAACGGCCTCGAACACCTTGCCGCGCTTGCGGATGCCGGCCGTGTCGATCAGCGTGTACTGCTTGCCGCCGAAGTCGAGCTCGACCTCGATCGCGTCGCGCGTCGTGCCCGGCTGGTCGAAGGCGATGACGCGCTCTTCGCCCAGCAGGCGGTTCACGAGGGTCGACTTGCCCACGTTGGGGCGGCCGACAATCGCCACGCGGGGGTGATCGGGGATCTCCTCCTCGTCGGATTCCTCCGGGAAAGGCGCGAGCGCATCCTCGATGAGCTGGCGCACCCCTTCCCCATGCTCCGAGGAAATCGCGTGCGGCTCACCCAGTGCCAGCTCGTGGAATTCGGCGGTCACCACCGCGGCGTTCATGCCCTCGGTCTTGTTGACCGCGAGGAACACCGGGGCGCTCACCTTGCGCAGCATCTGCGCGATGCGCTTGTCCTGGGGTGCCAGGCCCGCGCGGGCGTCGACGAGGAACACGATCACGTCGGCCTCGGCGATCGCTTCGCGCGCCTGGCGCGCCATCTCCGACATGATCCCTTCCTTCGCCACCGGCTCGAAGCCGCCGGTGTCCACGCAGATGAAGGGCTTGGGGCCGAGCCGGCCCTGGCCGTAGTGGCGGTCGCGCGTGAGGCCGGGCAGGTCCGCGACCAGCGCGTCGCGCGTGCGCGTCAGCCGGTTGAAGAGGGTCGACTTGCCGACATTGGGACGGCCGACGATGACGAGGGTAGGTTTCAGAAATTCACCAGCGACACCGTGCCGCCCGCGGTTTGGACAACGACACCTTTGGTCGCGGCGACGAGCGCGTTGACCGCACCGCCATCGACCGACATGCGGCCGATGAGCGAGCCGTCCGTGGGCGAAAGTACGTGGAGGAACCCGTAGCCGTCGCCCACCAGGACGTTGCCGCCCGCGATCACGGGTGCGGTGAGGCGGCGATAGAGGAGCTTGTCCTGCTTCCAGAGGCTCGCCCCGGAGTTCTTGTCGAGCGCGTGCACGGCGCCTGAATCGTCGACCACGTAGATGTTCTTCGCGTCCGCAGCGAGCGCGCGCGAGCTGGAGACGTCGCGCGACCACACCATGTTGCGCGTCTGGATTTCGAAGCACGCGACCTTGCCCTGGAATGCGGCAGCGCAAACGCGCGGGCCGTCGAGGTAGGGCACGCCCGCCACGTCGGCGATGCGCTCGAGCTCCGTGGCGCCGCGCGGCAGCGACACGTTCACTTCCCAGGTGAGCTTGCCGTCGTCGATGTCGAGCGCGATCAACTTGCCGCCCGGATAACCCGCGATGACGTCGCCGCCATCGATGTGCACGCCCGATTCGGTGCGCAGCAGGAGGGCCGGCGAGGGACGCTGGTACACCCAGCGGCGCTTGCCGTCGGTGAGCGAGATGCCGTAGATGCGCCCGTCGGACGTGCGCACGACCGCGGTCTTCTTCGCGATCGAGGCCGGCGAGATCACTTCGCCGGCGAGGTTGGTGTTCCAGAGTTCCTTGCCCGTCAGGTCGAACGCCGTGACGTCGCCCTTCATCGTGCCGACGACGATCACGCTGTCGCCGGCCGCAACACCGCCCGAGACCGCCTTCTTCGATTCGAAGCGCGTGGCGACCTGGCCGGTATCTTCCGCGAGGATCGTCACGCCGCCATCGGCGTTCGCCGTGTAGACCTTCCCGCCTTCGATATCGGGGAACAGGCGGAACGCGCCCGCCTTGCCGACCGACGCGCTCCACGTGGCCTTGGGGGTCACGGTGGCGGTGATCGGATTGAGCGGCGTAGGTGTGCGCGCATTGCCGCCACCGATGCCGAGGAAGCCGCAACCGGCGAGCGCCAGCGCGGCGCCGCAGGCGACGAGCCGGCTCGCGATCATTGCGGGGCTCCGGCAACGGCCGGGGCCGGCGCGCCGCCGAGCGCCTGCAGCTTCACTTCGGCGATCTGCCTCACGGGATTGCGCGGCTCGGCCTTGTCGGCGGCGAGCTTGTAGGCAGCGCGCGCTTCGTCGAGGCGGCCGAGCGACAGCATGATGTCGCCCTTGAGGTCCGCGGTGACCGCGGTGAACGCTTCGTCCTTGTTGCCGTCGAGCACCAGCAGCGCCTCGGAATGCTTCTTCTCGTCGAGGAGCACGGCGGCGAGGCGAAGGCGCGCGACCCCCTGCAGCTCGCGCACGCCGTTCTTCATCACCCATTCGAGCTTCTCGCGCGCTTCATTGGTCCGGCCCGCGGTGAAGTGTTCCTTGGCGGCATGCAGCGCCGCGTCGGACGCGAAGAAGGAGCTCGGATACTTGTCCATCAGCGCCTTCGCGGCGGCTTCGATCGCCTTGCCGTCCTTGGCCTTCACGGCCTTGTCGACGGGCTCGAACATCGCGGCGGCGTCTTCGGCGGACTGGGCCTTGTGGTACTGCCAGCCCTTCCATCCAGCGAGCGCGAGGATGGCGGCGACGATGGCTCCGATGACGAACTTGCCGTTGTCTTCCCACCACGCCTTCAGTTCGGCGATGCGTTCCTGCTCTTCGAGATCGTACGGTCCGGCCATGTTCTTCTTTCCAATGTAGTTGTCAGGGAGCCCCGAGCCGGCTGATCGCCGCCTCGAGCGAAACACGCGCCTGCGCCTCTTCCGTGCGCAGCGCCTTCAACGTGACCTTGCCTTCCGCGAGCTCCTCGTCGCCGAGGATCAGCGCGAAGCGGGCGCCGCTCGCGTCCGCCTTCTTCATCTGCGACTTGAAGCTGCCGCCGTTGCCGAGCACGACCGCGAGGCCCGCATCGCGCAACTTTTCCGAAACGCGCCAGGCTTCGCGCGCCGCACCCTCGCCCGCGTGGGCGACGAACGCATCGGGCGCGTTGCGCGCGGCGACTTCGAAGGCCTGCATCGTGAGCAGCACGCGCTCCATGCCGATCGCGAAGCCGCAGGCCGGCGTGGGCTTGCCGCCCAACTGCTCGAACAGGCCATCGTAGCGGCCGCCGCCCGTGATGGTCGATTGCGCGCCGATCTTGTCGGTCACCCACTCGAACACGGTGCGGTTGTAGTAGTCCATGCCGCGTACGAGGCGCGGGTTCACCTTGTACGCGAGCCCGGCGTCGTCGAGCAGGCGGCACACGCCCTCGAAGTGTGCCCGCGCGGCGTCACCGAGATGATCGAGCAGCTTCGGTGCCGCCTCGATCATCGCCTGCATCGCCGGGTTCTTCGAATCGAGGATGCGCAGCGGATTCGTGTGCAGGCGTTTGTTCGCGTCTTCGTCGAGCACGGCAGCGTGCTGCTCGAAGTGCGCGATGAGCTTCTCGCGATGCACCTTGCGGTCGGCCGCATCGCCGATGGAATTCACGTGCAGCTCGATCGGGCCGATGCCGAGCGCCTTCCAGAGGCGGCCCAGCATCACGATCTGCTCCGCGTCGACATCGGGCCCCTCGAATCCGAGCGCCTCGACGTCGAACTGGTGGAACTGCCGCTGGCGGCCCTTCTGCGGGCGCTCGTAGCGGAACATCGGCCCGTCGGTCCAGACGCGCATCGGGCCGTTGTAGAGGAAGTTGTGCTCGATCGCCGCACGCACGATGCCCGCCGTCGCTTCCGGCCGCAACGCGAGGCTCTCCTCGTTGCGATCGTTGAATACGTACATTTCCTTCTCGACGATGTCGGTCACTTCGCCCAGCCCGCGGACGAAGAGCGCCGTCGGTTCGACGAGCGGCGTGCGGATGTTGGCGTAGCCGTACTGGCGGAAGACGTCGCGGCACGCCTGCTCGAGCTTCTCCCAGAGCGGGGACGCGTCGGGCAGGATGTCTTCCATCCCGCGGATGGCCTGGAGTTTCTGCGCGGCCATCAATCGACCGCCTGGATCGCGATGGTCTTCTTGCGCGGCGACTTCGCGGCACGCTCCGAACCGACTGCATAGCGCGTGCGAACGTACTCTTCGACGATCGCCTGGAATTCCTCGGCGATGCGCTCGCCCTTGAGCGTCACCGTCTTCTCGCCATCGACGAACACTGGCGCCACGGGCTTCTCGCCCGAGCCCGGCAGCGAAATGCCGATGTCGGCGAGCTTCGATTCGCCCGGACCGTTGACCACGCAGCCCATCACCGCGACGTTCATTTCCTCGACGCCCGGATACTTCGCCTTCCACACGGGCATCTGGTCGCGCAGGTATGTCTGGATGCGATCGGCGAGTTCCTGGAAGAACGTGCTGGTCGTGCGCCCGCAGCCGGGGCACGCGGACACCATCGGCGTGAACGACCTGAGGCCCATCGTCTGCAGGATCTCCTGCGCGACGATGACTTCCTTCGTGCGGTCGCCGTTGGGCTCGGGGGTCAGCGAGACGCGAATCGTGTCGCCGATGCCCTCCTGCAGCAGCACGCCCATCGCGGCGGTCGAGGCGACGATGCCCTTCGAACCCATGCCCGCCTCGGTGAGCCCGAGGTGCAGCGCGTAATCGCAACGCGAAGCGAGATCGCGATAGACCTTGATGAGGTCCTGCACGTGCGAGACCTTGCACGACAGGATGATGCGTTCGGCGGGCAAGCCCCACTTCACGGCTTGCGCCGAGCTCTCGAGCGCGGAGACGACCAGCGCTTCGCGCATCACCGCGTCGGCTTCGAGCGGTTGCGTGAGCTTCGCGTTCTCGTCCATCAGCCGCGCGAGCAGCTCCGGATCGAGCGAGCCCCAGTTCACGCCGATGCGGACCGGCTTGGAATGTTCGATGGCCTTCTCGATCATCGCGGAGAACTGCTCGTCGCGCTTCGTGCCGTGGCCGACGTTGCCCGGGTTGATGCGGTACTTGTCGAGCACCACCGCGCACTCGGGCGCCTGGGCGAGGATCTTGTGGCCGTTGAAGTGGAAGTCGCCGACGAGTCCGACCTTCACGCCCATCTTTTCCAGGCGGTTGCGGATCTCCGGAACCTGGCGGCCCGCTTCGATCGTGTTCACGGTGATGCGCACGATCTCGCTGCCGGCGCGCGCGAGCGCGGCGACCTGGTCGGCAGTGGCCTTCGCGTCCTCGGTGTCCGTGTTGGTCATGGACTGCACGAGGATGGGCGCGTCGCCGCCGATCACCTTGTCGGCGACACGAACGGCGCGCGAGGCGCGGCGGGAGGCAGCGGACATGCGGGGGGCTTCCTACTCGAGCGTGAAGCGGGCGACTGCCACGCGCGTATGCGGCTCGAGGTTGAACTCGCGGTTGTTGTAGATCATCTGGACGTCCGGCGCGTTGCCCACGACCACGGCGAACGGCGGCTTGCCGATGACTTCGGTTTCGCTGCCGCCCGGGTTGTTGCGCGACAGCAGCACCTTGCCGCGCGCGTCCTTGATTTCGACCCAGGCGTTGCCACGGAACTTGAAGCGGATGACGCTCCCGCCGGCGGCGAGAACGCTGTTGGTATCGATCGGCGCCTGCGACACGGCGGGGCGCGATTCGGTGGGCGGCTCGGTCTTCGGCGGCGCGGACTTCACGGGCACGGCCTTCGCGGGTTCCGTTTTCACGGGAGCGGGCGGTGCGGGCGGCTCTGTTTTCACGGGCTCGGCTTGCACCGGCTCCTTCGCAGGTTCCGGAGGCGAAGCAAGCTTTTCCGGCGCGGCCTTCGCGGGCGCTTGCGCCACGCGATTGGCTTCAGCGGCGGGCTTGCGCGTTGCGCCCGCGGGCGGCGTCGGGCGGATGAAGAGCCACCAGTACATCGCGGCAAAGCCGAGCACGATCGCGACCACCGCGATGAACGTCGCCTTCACGTACGGGCTCGACAGGGCCTGGCCCGAAGGATCGAAGCGCAGGTTCTGGCTCTGCACGACGATCGCCGGGCGCTTGTCGAGCGGGGCCGTCTCGGCAAGCAGCACCAACACCGCTTCCGGATCGAGGCCCAGCACCTTCGCGTAGTTGCGCACGAAACCGCGCAGGAACGTGCCCTTCGGCAGGCGTGCGTAGTCGCCGCCCTCGAGCGCCTCGACCTGCGAGACGCTCATGTGCAGGCGCTGCGCGACGTCGGTCCGCGACAGCGCCTGGCGCTCGCGCTCGGCGACCAGCAGCGCGCCCAGCGTGCGGGGCGTCTCGGCGGGTGTCACGGGATCGGTCGTGCTTTCCATGGCGCGGTGTCGTTCAGTTGCGGGAGGGAGCGATGCCCACTTCCTTGCTCTGTGCCGAATCGGGGAAGCGACGGCGCATCTGCTGGAGGTAGCTTTCCTCGGCGATCTTGTCGTTGTTGGCGCGCGCGATCTTCACGGCGAGGAGGAGCGCATCGGCATTGGGGCTCGCGATGCGCATGTAGCGCGTGATGAAGTTCTCCGCGTCCTTCATCGCGCCGCGCTCGTACGAAAGCTCGGCGAGGTTGAAGAGCGCGCCCAGGAGGTCGGGGCGGATCGAGACGGCCGCGCGCAGCTGCGTTTCGGCCTCGGCGCTGCGGCCCGCGCGGCGCATGCACAGCCCGGCGGACAGATAGGCCTTCTCGGGCGTCGGATACAGCGGATCGGCGCCGGCGCGCCTGAGCATCTCGAGGCCGCGGGCGTGTTCGCCGCGCACGCAGACGAACCAGCCGTAGTTGTTGAGGACCTCGGAATTGTTCGGATCCATGCGCAGCGCGCGGTCGAACGCCTCGCGCGCCATCGTGTCCTCGCGCAATTCCATCAGCACGAGGCCCTGCATGTTCCACGCGGCCACGAAGCTCGGATCGTCCTTGATGGCGAGCTTGGTCTCGGACAGCGCCACGCCATAGATGCCGCGGGCGTAGTACTCGGCGGCGAGCGACGTGTGCGCCTCGGCGCGGCGGCGCGCGTCGGCGAGCACCGGATCGTTGGTCGGGGTTCGGGTTTCGGAGCTGCTCGTGGAAACGCAGCCGGCCGCGATCGTGATCGTCACACCTGCGAGGACGCAGCGGAGGAAGTTCACGGTGCCACCTTTCTGAGGGGAATCGTCTTGTTCTTCATCCGGTTGACCACCTGCCCGGCCAGTTGCCCGCAGGCCGCATCGATGTCGTCGCCGCGCGTCTTGCGCACTGTCGCGACGAAACCGGCCTCGATGAGCACCGACTGGAATTGCCGGACCGCGGCATCGCTCGAACGGACATAGCCCGATTCGGCAAAGGGATTGAACGGGATCAGGTTCACCTTGGCCGGCGTGTCGGCGAGCAGCTTCGCGAGCTCGCGCGCATTCGCCACCGAATCGTTCACGCCCTCGAGCATCACGTATTCGAAGGTGATGAAGTCGCGCGGCGCGACGGCGAGGTAATCGCGGCAAGCCTTGAGCAGCTCCGCGATCGGATACGTGCGATTGATCGGCACGATGCGGCTGCGGATTTCGTCGTTGGGTGCGTGCAGGCTCACCGCGAGGGCCACCGGCAGGCGCTCGCCGAGCTTGCGGATCATCGGCACGACGCCCGAGGTCGAGAGCGTCACGCGGCGGCGCGACAGGCCGTAGGCGTGGTCGTCGAGCATCACTTCCATCGCATCGGTGACGGCCACGAAATTGTTGAGCGGCTCGCCCATGCCCATCATCACCACGTTGGTGATCGGCCGCGCATCGGCGTCTTCGCGCAGCGAGGCGCCGAGCTCCGCGACACGGCGGCGCGCGACCCAGAGCTGCCCGAGGATCTCGGACACCGAGAGGTCGCGGTTGAAGCCCTGGCGGCCGGTCGAGCAGAACTTGCAGTCGAGCGCGCAGCCCACCTGCGACGAAACGCACAGCGTTCCGCGGTCGTCTTCGGGAATGAACACCGTCTCGATGCCGTTGCCGACGCCGACGTCGAAGAGCCACTTGATCGTGCCGTCGGCGGAGATGTGCTCGGACATGATCTCCGGCGGTTCCACCACGGCGAGCGCATGCAGCTTCTCGCGCAGGCCCTTGGCGAGGTCGGTCATTGCGTCGAAATCATCGACGCCGCGCTGGTGGACCCAGCTGAAGACCTGCTTGGCGCGAAACGGCTTCTCCCCGAGCTCGGCGAACCAGGCGGTCAACCGAGGGAGCGTGAAATCGAGGAGGTTCGTGCGCTCGGCCATGGCGGCTCGGGTCCTAGCGCGAGTAGACCTGGTGCTCCGGGAAGAAATAGCCGATCTCGACCTTGGCCGTCTCCGGCGCGTCGGAACCATGCACCGCATTGGCGTCGATCGACTGCGCGAAGTCGGCGCGGATCGTGCCCTTGTCGGCCTTCTTCGGGTCGGTCGCGCCCATGAGCTCGCGGTTCTTGAGGATCGCGCTCTCGCCCTCGAGCACCGTGACCATCACGGGGCCGGTGATCATGAAATCGACGAGGTCCTTGAAGAAGGGCCGCGTCTTGTGCACCGCATAAAAGCCCTCGGCGTCGTTGCGCGACAGGTGAATCATGCGCGCGGCGATGACCTTGAGGCCGGCCTTCTCGAAACGGGCATAAATCTCGCCGATCACGTTCTTGGCAACGGCGTCGGGCTTGATGATCGACAGGGTTCGTTCCACAGCCATAAAATCTCCGCTAACTGAATGAAATCCTTAGCTTTTCATTCTAGCACAGCGGCCCCCTACGCCGCTAGGCCGGAGGCGGGAAAAACCACTCCGGAAGCAGGCCGGAACGGCCCTCGGGGCACCGGTAGGCCTCGGCGATCCCGATTCCGGGGACCCAGACGAGCTGGTCACGGTGGAAAAGAAGCGGCAACCGCATGCGCTGCCAGACAGGGACCGCGCTTTCCTGCAGGAGGTTCTTGAGGGCCCGGTTGGGGCGCTTGGCATCGAGGCGAAGCCGTTCCCCACCGGCTCGGGGGGCAAAACGCCAGCCAGCCTCGCGCGTCGTGTCCTCGCAGATGCCCTCGCCTTCGGCGCGGGCGAAGCGAACCACGCCGCGGCCCTCACCCAGCGCGAGTTCCGGTTCCCCGGCCCAGTCGAGCGTCCAGCCGGCCTCAGGCCGGGGCTCGCGGTCGAGGCGGATTTCCCCGCGATGGCACACCAGCGCCGCGCCGCCGTGCTCGATGCGTACGCGGGCATCGCGGCGCGACTCGAAAAGTTGCCGCGCCATCTCGTCCAGGCGCGCCTCGCCGGGCATCGGCAGCGCATTGGCATGGAGGAAGGCGCGCAGTGCGTTCGCGCGCCGGGCCGGATCCGTGAGCGCAGCCGTGGGCAACGCGTCGGCGCGAACGCCATCCTGGCGAGCGAGCAACGTCAGGAGCGCATCGGCATCGGCGGCATGGCGCGCGAAGCGCGCGAGCGCATCGCGCCAGTTGGGAAAGCGCTCCGCGAGGCGCGGAACGATCTCGTTGCGCAGGAAGTTGCGATCGAAGACCGACGAGCGATTCGATTCGTCCTCGACCCATTCGAGGCCGCGCGCGCGGGCGCGTTCGAGCAGCGTGTCGCGCGGCATGTCGAGCAGCGGCCGGACGATCTCGATCGACGTCCCCGGCAACGTGCGAGAAGCCGGCATGGCCGCCGCGCCCTTGATCCCGGTGCCGCGCAGCAACTGGAGCAGCACGGTTTCCGCCTGGTCATCGAGGTGGTGCGCGAGCGCGATCACATCGACCTCGCGCGTCGCATACGCCGCGTAGCGCGCATCGCGCGCGGCGGCCTCGATGCCCTGGCCCGACTGGCGATCGAGCTGGACACGGATGACTTCGAGGGGGATGGCGCGAGCCGCGCAGAACGCCGCGCAGAAATCCGCCCACGCGTCGGCATTCGGGCTCAGCCCGTGATGAACGTGGATTGCGGAGAGCGTGATGCCCGAGGATTCGCGCGCTTCATGCAGCGCATCGAGCAGGACGACGGAATCGAGCCCGCCGGAGAACCCGACGCAGACCCGCGAGCCTCTGGGGAGGACCAATGGGGACAGACCCCATTGGTGACGTGTAACAGTCATGGGCGCCCGCGATTGTTACAGGTCACCAATGGGGTCTGTCCCCATTGGTCCTACTCGGCAAGCTCCTTGAACTTGCCGAAGTTCACGATGCGGTCCTGGCGGCGCTCGAGCAGCTGGTCGACGGGCAGGTCCTGCAGCGTGCGAAGCGTGTCCTGGATGGCCTTCTTCAGCGAGCGCGCGGTCTCGGCCGGATCGCGATGCGCGCCGCCGAGCGGCTCGGTCACGACCTTGTCGATGAGGCCCAGCGTCTTCAGGCGCGAGGCGGTAATGCCCAGGCTCTCCGCGGCCTCCCCCGAGAAGTCGTTGCTCTTCCATAGGATCGCGGCGCAGCCCTCGGGCGAGATCACCGAGTAGGTCGAGTACTGCATCATCAGCGTGACGTCGCCCACCGCGATCGCGAGCGCGCCGCCCGAGCCGCCCTCGCCGATCACCGAAACCACGATCGGCACGCGCAGGCCTGCCATCACATAGAGGTTGCGGCCGATCGCCTCCGACTGGCCGCGCTCCTCGGCGCCGATGCCCGGATAGGCGCCCGGCGTATCGACGAACGTGAGCAGCGGCAGGCCGAACTTCTCCGCGAGCTTCATGAGCCGCAGCGCCTTGCGATAGCCCTCGGGGCGCGGCATGCCGAAGTTGCGGAAGATCTTGTCGTTGGTGTCGCGGCCCTTCTGGTGGCCGAGCACCATCACGGACTGGCCATTGAAGCGCGCGAGGCCGCCCACGATCGCCGGGTCGTCGGCGAAGCCGCGATCGCCGTGCATTTCCTCGAAATCGGTGCAGATCGCGTTCACGTAGTCGAGCGTGTAGGGTCGCTGCGGATGGCGCGCGACCTTGGAGACTTGCCAGGCGGTGAGCTTTCCGTAGATGTCCTTGGTAAGCTCGCGGCTCTTCTTCGAAAGGCGCTCGATCTCCTGCGAGATGTCGACCGCGGAGTCGTCCTGCACGAAGCGCAACTCCTCGATCTTCTGTTCGAGCTCGGCGATCGGTTGCTCGAAATCCAGGAAACTGGTTTTCACGTAGTGGAGTCGGGTCGCGGGAAGGCGGAAATGATAACGGTAAAATCACGGACATGAGCTTTCGGCTGACGAAGATCGTGACACGCACCGGGGACGACGGCACGACCGGCCTCGGGGACGGCACGCGCGTGGGCAAGGATCACGCCCGCGTGGCGGCTCTCGGCGACCTCGACGAATTGAACAGCGCCCTGGGCGCGGTCCTTGCCGAGGAACTGCCTGCGGCAGTGCGCGCCGCCCTGTCGGACGCGCAAAACGACCTGTTCGACCTCGGCGGCGAAATCTCGATTCCCGGGCGCACGGCCTTGCGGGCCGCGCACGTGGAAAACCTCGACCAGGCCATCGCCACGCTCGGCGCGGATCTTCCCCCGCTCAAGGAATTCGTCCTGCCCGGCGGCACGCGCGCCGCGGCAGCCTGTCATCTCGCACGGACCGTCTGCCGCCGTGCCGAGCGCTCGCTTGCCGCGCTGGCGCGCAACGAGGCGGTCAGTGTTGCCAGCCGCCAATACATCAACCGCCTCTCGGATCTCCTGTTCATCGCAGCGCGCGCGATCAACCGCGCCGCCGGAACCGCGGAAACCGTGTGGCAACCGGGCCGGGGAGTCGACCAGCAATGACCGCTGAAGCACAGCACGACCGCCTGGCCGCCCTCCTGGGCCGCGCCGGTCTGGGCGACCGCCCGGCCTTCGAGGAGCTTTATCACGCAACCCGATCGAAACTGTTTGCCGTCTCGCTTCGTATAGTCAGGGAGCGCCAACTGGCGGAGGAAGTCTTGCAGGACAGTTTCGTGAGCATCTGGAACCACGCGGGCGATTACGCGCAGGCGAAAAGCGCGCCCACGACATGGATGGCGGCGATCGTTCGCAATCGCAGCCTCGATGTCGTGCGCCGCTCCGCGCACGACGCGCCCGACGTGGACGAGAAGCTCGCCTCGCAGCTCGTGGACGAGTCGGCTTCGCCCGCGCAGGACTACGAGACTGCCCTCGACAAGCACGCGATCCGCGAATGCCTCGAGGAGCTCGATCCGGAGCAGCGCCAGTCGATCGCGCTCGCGTTCTATCACGGGCTGTCGCACTCGGAGCTCGCCGCGCACATGCGCAAGCCCCTGGGCACCGTGAAGACGCACGTGCGCCGCGGTTTGTTGCGATTGAAAGACTGCCTCATGCGGGCCGGAGCCTGACATGCGCAACCTTTCCACCGACACCCAGCACGCGCTCGCCGCGGAATACGTCCTCGGCACGCTGCGCGGATCAGCCCGCGCGCGTTTCACTGCGATGATGCAGGCCGATCCCGCCCTCGCCGCCGTCGTGCGCCGCTGGGAGGATTTCCTCACGCCGCTCGCCCTCAATGTCGCGCCGGTCGAACCGCGTGCCCGCGTCTGGCAGGCGATCGAAGCACGCATCGGAACGCGAACGGCCGCGAAGCCCCGGTCGTTCTGGTCGAGCCTGGATTTCTGGCGCATCGCGGGCGTGAGTCTCGCGGGTGTGGTCGTCGCGCTGCTGCTCGTGCTCATGACGCCGCGCGCACCCGAAGGCCCGATGATGATCGCCGTGCTCGTCACGCCCGAACAGGTGCCGCGCATGGTGGTCGAGCAGCACGCGGACATGATGAAGGTCCGCCCCGTGAAGGCCTGGACCTCGGCTCCGGGCGTGGACCTCGAGCTGTGGGCCATCGGCGAGGATGGCAAGCCCCGGTCGCTCGGCGTGGTCGCCTCCCACAAGGAGACCGACATGCCGATGCCGTTCGATCACGCCAAGATGAAGGGCGCGATGATGATTGCGCTCTCGCGCGAACCCAAGGGCGGCTCGCCCACGGGCACGCCCACCACCGTCCTCTGCTCGGGCCCGCTCGCGAAAACGCAGCGAGCCTGAAGTCGTAAGACTTTTGCGGGAGTGCACGGCGCCCTGCGCGCGCCTACAGTAGCGCGGTCCCTTTGCTGCAAAGGCCGACCATGCACCGCCTCCCCGCGCTACGCCTCGCCACGTTCGCCCTGATTGCCGCATTCGCCGGCGGCGCCGACGCGCAGCTCTTCAGCACCTCCGCGCCCAACCTCTCCCAGGTCAAGTACGTGACCAAGGAAAACGCCGACACGATCCTCAAGCCCGGCGACATCATGTTCAAGCGCCTGAACGATTCGTCGCCCGCGACGACGATCGGCATCTCCATCAGCGAGACGCTCATCCAGAACCTGCACGGCACGCTCGGTAGCGGCGAGGCCGCGGCCGGCGACCCGAAGGTCGTGCACGTCGCGATGTACCTCGGCGGCGGACAGACGGCCGAAGCGCACGGCGAGACGCCGGGCGAATCCGCGGGCGTGAGCCTGCGGCCGCTCTCGAAGCACGCGGGCTTCCTCTGGTTCGTCGTGCGGCCGGTCGACCAGGCGCTCGCGAAGGAGGCCGTCGCGATCGCGCGCACGTGGGCCACGGGCCGCATGGGTTACGCCCTCCCGCTCACCGTGCCGCTCTCCGACTCGAGCTTCGGCCCGAAGGCGCGCACCGAGGCACTCGAATACGGACGCGCGGCGAACGTTGCCGGCGGCCCGCCGGGCATGAGCAAGATGTTCTGCTCGCAGTTCATCCTCGCCGTGTACCAGGCCGCCGTCGTTCAACGCCAGCTCGCGAAGAATTCCAAGCTCAACGCCGACCAGGTCACGATGATCTCGGGCGTCGACCGCCAGCCCTCGAACACGTCGCCGCTGGTGATGCACGGCCGGATGATGATGACGCGCATCGGCGTCGAGTGGGATCGCGTGGGCTGGGTCGTCACGCAGAATCCTCCGGCCGAGCCGCGTCTTGGCGTGCCGGTGCTGCCCTCGCCCGGTGGCCCTGCGCAATACCAGGCGTCCAACGCGAAGTGCCTCATCGCCGTGCCGCAGATGGCCGGCTTCGCCGATCCCAAGGTCGTCGTGCGCCAGGGCTCGCCCATCGTCACGGGCCAATGCGGCGCGCCCGGATCACGCTGGGAGCTGAAGGACGGGCGCCTGCTCGCCGACAAGACGCTGTGCCTTTCGGTCAACGATGGGCGGATGGCTCCAGGCTCGCGCCTCATCCTCTGGGGCTGCCACGGCGGTGCCGACCAGCGCTGGACCTACTCGGGCAAGGCGCTGAAGCTCACCGACAAGAACCTCTGCGCGGAAGTCGTCCCGATGCCCGGCACGATGGGCATTCCGGTGCTCGCCGACTGCAAGGCCACCGTGCCCGCGCAAGCCTGGACGAGAAACTTCTAGCGCCGCAGCGCGTCGATTCCGCGGCACAGCGCCTCGACACCGTCGGCGAGCCGCGGGGTCGGGCGATAGAAGTGATCGCCGTTCACGTACACGAACGCGTCGTTGCGCACGGCCCTGAGCGTGGGCCGCTCCTTCCACCGTTCGCGAAACGCCTTCTCGCCCTCGGGGCTTCCCGCACCGACGATCACCGCGGGGTCGCGCGCCAGCATCGCTTCCCACGACACCTCGGGCGCGACTCCGGGCAATGACGCGAACGGATTCTCCGCGCCGCAAATTGCAAGCGCGTCGTTCATGTAGTGATCGCCCGCGATGGTCATGAGCGGCCGGTGCTGGATTTCGAGGAACGCGCTGATGCGCGGCTTGCCGGCGTTCGCTCGGCGAAGCGCGGCGATGCGCTGCTCGAACGCGCGCGCGCTTTCGGGATCGCCGGCCTGCCCCGTGAGGCGCGCCACCTCGCGCAATGTCCTGGGCACGTCGTCAAGGCGGCGTCCGGCGAACACCTCCACGCGTGCGCCCACGCGGGCGAAGCGCTCGCGATCGCCTTCCTTCAGGCTGTCGGCCCAGATGAGCGCGATGTCGGGCTTGAGGACCGCGAGCTTCTCCCACGAGATGCCGACCGCGTTGGAGATCGTGGGGAGCTTCTTCGCTTCCGGCGGGTAATCGCTGAATTCGCTCACCGCGATGAGTTTGTCGCCCGCACCGACCGCGTAGACGGCCTCGGTGAGGAAGGGAGACAGGGAAACGATGCGCTGCGCCTGGGCGCCGGTCGCGAGGCCCAGCGCGGCGAGCGCGGCGAGCCACGCCCTCACGCGGGTTTGCGGACCTTGAGCCGCTTCTCGTAGGCCTCGCGCGCGATCGCGCAGTCTTCGAGGAACGCCGGCAACTCTTCGAGCGTGAGGGCCTGGCCCGCATCGACCAGCGCCTTCGAGGGCTCCGGATGGATGTCGGTGAGCACGAGGTTCGCACCCGAGATGATTCCCTGCGCGGCGACGTGGAAGACATCGAGCAGGCCGTCGGGTGCGACGTCGTGCGTGCCCACCGAGTGCGACGGATCGATGCACACCGGCATGCGGGTCATGCGCTTCACGACCGGAACATGGCCGAAGTCGATCAGGTTGCGATGCGGGTCGCCGAAGTTGGTCTTCATTCCGCGCAGGCAGAAGACGATGTCGCGGTTGCCGGCGGATGCGACGTACTCGGCCGCGAGCAGCGACTCGTGCAGCGTGATGCCGAAGCCGCGCTTCAACAGGATCGGGAAGTCGCGCTGGCTGCCGACGGTCTTCAGCAGCTCGAAGTTCTGCGTGTTGCGCGTGCCGATCTGCAGCATGACGCCGGTCGCATCCCCGGTCTGGCGAAGCGCTTCGCGAATCTCGTCGACGTGCGCATCGTGCGTGACTTCCATCGAGATCACGCGAATGCCGTACTTGCCGGCGAGCTCGAACACGTACGGCAGGCATTGCTTGCCGTAACCCTGGAACGAATACGGGCTGGTGCGCGGCTTGTACGCACCCATGCGCGCGCACACCTGGCCGGCATCCTTGAGCGCCTTGAACGTCTGTTCGACGAACTCGCGCGTGTCCACCGCGTTGAGGCCGGCGACGACGTGGAAGCAGTCCTGGTCGAACGCGACGCCTTTGTATTCGAAGCGAATGGATGCATCGTTCCCGGGCCGGCGCCCGAGGATGCGGAATTCGTCGGCCTTGGCCATTACTCGTCGCGCTGCGCCAGGCGGCGCTTGCGCACGCCCTCGGCGAGCGTGGCGAGGAGCGTGGTGGTGTCGTCCCAGCCGATGCACGCGTCCGTGATCGACACGCCATGGACGAGCGGCTTGCCCGGCACGAGGTCCTGGCGGCCGGAATTGAGATGGCTCTCGACCATCACGCCGACGATGCGCTCGTCGCCCGCCGCGAGCTGCGCGGCGATATCCGCGCCGACCTCGACCTGCTTCTGGTACTGCTTCGAGGAATTCGCGTGCGAGAAATCGACCATCAATCGCGTGGCGAGGCCCGCGTTCGCGAGTTCCTTCGCAGCCGCATCGACGCTCGCGGCGTCGTAGTTCGGCGTCTTGCCGCCGCGCAGGATCACGTGGCAGTCCTCGTTGCCCGCGGTCTCGAAGATCGCGGCCTGCCCGGTCTTGGTCATCCCCATGAAGGCGTGGGGCGCGGCCGCGGCGCGCAGCGCATCGACGGCCACGCGCACCGAACCGTCCGTGCCGTTCTTGAATCCGACCGGGCACGACAGGCCCGAGGCGAGCTGGCGATGCGATTGCGATTCCGTGGTGCGCGCGCCTATCGCACCCCAGCTGATGAGGTCCGAGATGTACTGCGGCGAAAGGAGATCGAGGAACTCGGTGCCCGCGGGCAATCCGAGACGATTCACCTCGAGCAGGAGGCTTCGCGCGAGGCGCAGGCCCTCGTTGATCGCGAAGGTGCCGTCGAGATGCGGATCGTTGATGAAGCCCTTCCAGCCGACGGTCGTGCGCGGCTTCTCGAAATACACGCGCATCACGATGAGCAGGTCGGCTTCGTAGCGCAGCGCTTCGGCCCGCAGGCGCCGTGCGTATTCCATCGCGGCCTCGGCGTCGTGGATCGAGCACGGGCCGACGATGGCGAGCAGGCGATCATCCCCGCCATGGAGCACGCGGTGGATCGACTGGCGGCCGGCGGCGACCGTTGCGAGTGCCACGTCGTCGGCGGGCAACGTCTCGTGCAGCAACTGCGGCGCCATGAGCGCACGAATGCCGGTGATGCGTAGGTCGTCGGTTGGGGTCAGGTTCGCAGGTTCTTGTTGCCCTTCGCGAACCTGACCCCCGATTTTCCGAATTTTCATATCACTCATCGCGCGCAATCCTGCGGCGGCGCACGCCATCGGCGAGCACGTCGAGCAGCTTCACCGTGTCCGCCCAGCCGATGCAGGCATCGGTGATCGACACGCCATACTCGAGCGCCTTGCCGGGAACGAGGTCCTGCCGCCCCGGGTTGATGTGGCTCTCGACCATCACGCCGACGATGCGCTCCTCGCCCGCTCCGAGCTGGTTCGCGACATCGACGCCGACGTCCATCTGGCGCTGGTACTGCTTCGAGGAATTTGCGTGCGAGAAATCGACCATGAGGCGCTGCGCGAGACCCGAGGACGCGAGCTCCTTGCACGCCAACTCCACACTCGCCGCATCGTAGTTCGGCGTCTTGCCGCCGCGCAGGATCGCGTGGCAGTCCTCGTTGCCCGCGGTCTTGAACATCGCGACGTGGCCCGACTTGGTGACCGAGATGAAATGGTGGCGCGCGGAAGCCGCCTTGATCGCGTCGACCGCGATGCGCACGTTGCCGTCCGTGCCGTTCTTGAAGCCCACGGGGCACGACAGGCCCGAGGCGAGCTGGCGATGCGATTGCGATTCCGTGGTGCGCGCACCGATCGCGCCCCAGCTGATGAGGTCGGCGATGTACTGCGGCGAGATGAGGTCGAGGAACTCCGTGCCGCACGGCACGCCCTGGTTGTTGATGTCGAGCAGGAGCTTCCGCGCGAGCCGCAGGCCCTCGTTCATGTCGAACGTGTCGTTGAGGTGAGGGTCGTTGATGAGCCCCTTCCAGCCGACGGTGGTGCGCGGCTTTTCGAAGTACACGCGCATCACGATCGAGAGGTCGGCGCGCAGGCGCTCGCGCTCGGCCTTCAGGCGCGCGGCGTATTCGAGCGCGGCCTTCGAATCGTGGATCGAGCACGGGCCGACCACGACCAGCAGGCGGTCGTCGGCCGCGCGCAGGATGTCGTGGATGCTGCGGCGCGCTTCGAAGGTGGTGGCTTCCGTCGCCTCGTTGGCGGGCAGCTCGCGCATGACCTGCATGGGCGCGAGCAGCTCGTCTCCCTGCTCGATGCGGACGTCGTCGGTACGGTAGTGGGTCACGATTCACTCTTCATAAAACAAAAACCGCCAGTCGGCGGCTGGCGGTTTGCGGGGATCGCGTTTCCTTGCGGTTCGCGTTACTTCCTCCCGGCCGCCAGCAGCGTGGGATACCAGAACCAAAAGAAGTAAGGCGCGGTGCGAAGCATGCGAAGAATGGTAGCACAGGGCCCCACCCGCTCGCCGCGTGCGCGGGGGCCGATATACTGGCTGCATGCGCACCCTCCTCCTCGCCGTCGCCGCCTGCTTCGCCTTCCACGCCCACGCCGCGGATGAACCGAAGAAGCCACCCGTGACCCTCGACTTCCGCCTCGAGCCGGGCAAGATTCATGAAGAGTGCATGAAGCTCGCCAAGGACCAGGCCAAGCGGTTCGAATGGACGTCCGATACGAACATCGACTTCAACGTCCACTATCACAAGGGCCAGGAAGCGTTCTATCCGTTCAAGGCAAACAACCGCAAGGCGGCGAAGGCGCGTTTCGTGGCCGACCATGCCGACGAATACTGCTGGATGTGGATCGCGAAGAAGGAGCCGGCCACGGTGCGTGGCTCGATCAAGTAGCCTCGGGCAGGTGATAGACTTCTTGCGGCACCTGGCGCCTATGTCGGCACCAGCAAAAAATACAAAGGGGGAATGTCCATGTTCATGCGCGTCGTCGTCGGAATCGGTGTCGTCGTCGGTTTGATCGCTTGCACCGTCGTCCCCCTCAACAATGTAGAGAACGCCGCCCTCGTCACCGCCAGTGGCAAGACGCCCACGGCGACGGCCGTTCGCGGCGCCATCGTGCAGGCGGGCGCGGGGCTGGGCTGGGTCATGACGGATGTGAAGCCCGGCGTCCTCCAGGCCACGCTCAACCTGCGCACGCATTCGGCGGTCGTCGAGATCCCGTATACGCCCACGTCGTTCAGCATCGTCTACAAGTCGAGCACCAACCTCGACGCGGGCAACGGCCAGATCCACAAGAACTACAACGGCTGGATCCAGAACCTTCAGCGCGACATCAAGGCGCGCGTTTCGGCCCTCTAACTTTCGTCGCCGCGCACCCGACCTTCGCCATGGACCACACCATCGACATCGAGCAGGAGCTCGCCAGCCTGCTCGTGGAGACGCTGCACCTCGAGGGTGTGGCCGCGAACCAGATCGATCCCGTGGCGCCGTTG
The DNA here is from genome assembly GCF_013003985.1 of Usitatibacter palustris. GTDB lineage: Bacteria > Pseudomonadota > Gammaproteobacteria > Burkholderiales > Usitatibacteraceae > Usitatibacter > Usitatibacter palustris. Next base: position 2,639,697 of record NZ_CP053073.1, read on the forward strand.
TTCGGCGAGGGGCTCGGCCTCGATTCGCTCGACATGCTCGAGCTGTCGATGGCGATCGAACAGAAATACGGCATCAAGCTGCGCTCGGACGACCCGGACAACCGCACGATCTTCGCGTCGTTGCGCAGCCTTGGCCAGTATGTCCAGAAGAACGGCCGGGCCTGAGTCCGGCCTCCAGATCCCCGCACTCCGCCCACTGCTCCGCTGGACACTGCTCGCGCTAGGCGCGGCGTATGTCCTCGCGTCACTCGCCGGACTGCGGCTCGATCGCGCCGCACTTCCGTGGCTCGCGTACCTGCCGCCGCTCGCGGGCTTTGCCTTCATGGCGGCCGTCTTTGCGTCCACGTTGCGCGCAGGCTCGGAGCCGCTGGTCACGCGGGTCGCGCGCCGGGAACATCCGCGGCTTCCTGACGAGCTCCGGTCGTACACGCGATCGCTCACCGCGACCTGGGCAGCCATGTTCGTGGCCCTCCTCATCGTGGGGATCGTGCTCGCATTCGCGACGCCCTTCCCCGCCTGGGCGCGCGGGATCCAGGCACTGGCCGTCGTCGTGCCCGCGATTCTCTTTCTCGGCGAGCATCGCTATCGCTGCGCGCGCTTTCCCCAGTACACCCATGCCTCGCCGCTACGCCTCTTCCTGAACATCGTCGCCGTGATGAAGGACTTCGCCACGGGCGCGCGGGCCACGAAGCTTCCCTTGCTCACCTGCTCCTCGCTCGCCGCGCCGCTGCTGATCGATGCGCGCGACCCGGTGAGCGTGGAGCGCTACCTCGGGCAGGTGCGCGCGCTCGCCGCCGCGCTTCCTGAAGACGCGCCGGTCATCAACCTGTGCGAGTCGCGCCACGGATTCCTCGTCGCGTTCGGCGCGGCCCTTTCCGGCGCGCGCGTTTCGCTGCTGCCGCCGGGCCAGGCGCGCGGCGACTGGGAGAGGCTGCTCGCGTCGCATCCGGGCGCGATCATTCTTGGCGACCCGCCGCCGCAGGATGTTCGCGCGTCGCATCTCGATGTCCGGCCCTACCTCGGGCTCGATGTCCGCAGCCGCGAGATTCCCCTCATCGACGCGGACCGCCCGGCGGCGATCCTCTTCACCTCCGGCAGCACCGGAGAGCCGGTCGGCCATGTGAAAACCTGGGCGCAACTCTGGAACGGGGCCGAGGCGTGGGCCCAGGCATTGGGTTGGAGCGGCGCCGATTCCATCGCGATCATCGGCAGCATTCCGCCGCAACACATGTTCGGCCTCGAGGCGACGGTCGCGCTGCCCTTCCGGATGGGTGTGCCGATTCATGCCCACAAGCCGCTGCTGCCCGCCGACGTGGAAGGCGCGCTGCGGGACGGCGCCTACTCTTATTGGTGGATGACCACGCCCATCCACCTGCGCACGTCGCTCGCCTCGAGTGCGGGCATTGCGCGATCCGGCGGCATCGTCTCGTCCACCATGAGCCTTGCGCCGGCAATCGCGAAGGCAGCCGAGGCACGCTGGGGCACGGCGGTGTTCGAGATCTACGGGTCGACCGAGACCGGCGCGATGGCCGTTCGTCGTCCGTCGGCCGATCCGCGCTGGGCGCCGCTCGCGGGACTTACGCTCGTTCCTGGGCCCGAGTCCGTGCGCGTCGAGGGCGAGCGTCTTGGCGAGCCGGTCACGGTGCACGACCTGCTCGAGTTCGAATCCGACGGACGCTTTCACTGGAAAGGACGCGCGGCCGATGTCGTGAAGGTCGCCGGCAAGCGCGCGTCGATCTCCGCGCTCGACCGCCGCCTGCTCGAGATCGAAGGGGTGGAGGACGGCGCGTGGTATGCGCCGGAAGCTTCCGACGGCGAAGTCCGGCGGCTCGTGGCCTTCTACGTTTCCGAAAAGGTCGAGCCCGAGACCGTGACCGAATGCCTGCGCCGCGAAGTGGACGCGGTCTTCATGCCGCGCCCGCTGGTGCGCGTCGCGCGGCTGCCGCGCAACGCCAACGGCAAGCTCACCCGAGCCGCGCTCGCGGCGCTCGTCGAGCAGTCGCATTCGCCCGAGCGCTTCACGATCGCACATGACCACCCCGCGATGGCGGGCCACTTCCCCGGCCAGCCGATCGTGCCGGGCGCGCTCATCCTCGGCCGCGTGGCCGACGTGCTTCGCGCGCGCTTCGCCCAGCGCCCCGGCACGCTCGCGACCGCGCGCTTCCATGCGCCCCTCGCACCGGGCGAATCGGTGCTGGTGGAGGCGCACCGCGAGGGCGCGCGTGTCGGCTTCGAGGTGAAGCGCGGCGAGACGCTCGTCGCGAGCGGCACGTGGAGGCTCGAATGAGTACCGCCTGGCGCGCGCGTCCGGAACGCAGCACGCCCTTCGTGGTGCGCGCGGGCATCGCGGTCGCCCTGTACGGCGGACGCGCCGCGATCCGCGCGGCGGCCTGGGTGGGCTGCCTCTATTTCCTCGCCACCGCTCCCGAGACCCGCGCGGCATCCCGGGAATTCCTCACGCGCGCTCTCGGCAAGCCTGCGGGACTGCGCCAGGTCCTCGCGCACCTGCATTGCTTCGGGACCACGCTCGTCGATCGCGCGTATCTCCTCACCGGGCAGCACGACCGCTTCCACGTCGAGGTCGAAAACGAGCAGGTCCTTCGCGAGAGCCTCGCGCTCGGTCGGGGCTGCCTGCTCTTCGGATCGCACCTCGGAAGCTTCGAGATGCTGGGCGTGGTGGGCAGCGTAGCGAAGGGCCTGCCGGTGAACGTCGTGATGAACGTCGACGAGAACTCCAACATCCACCGCCTGCTCGCGGAGAAGGGCGGCGGCCTGCCCTACCGCGTCATCGCGCTGGGCTCGCCCGGTGCGATGATGGCCGTGCGCGAATGCCTCGAGCGCGGCGAGATCGTGGGACTGCTCGTCGATCGCGTCTACGGTACCGAGCAGACTTGCGCGCTGCCCTTCTTCGGGACGCCGGCGCCATTCTCGCTCGCACCCTTCCAGCTCGCGCGCATCACCGGGGCGCCGGTCGTGATGGCCTTCGCGATCTTCGAGGGCGGCCAGCGCTACCGCGTGAGCTTCACGCCGCTCGCCGCGCGCATCGAGCGCGAAGCCGGTGCGCCCTGCGACGGCCTGTCCCCGTGGATGCAGCAGTACGTCGATGAGCTCGAGCGCCGCGCGCGCGCCGCCCCCTTCAACTGGTTCAACTTCTACGACTACTGGGCCTCGCGATGAAGCGCCTGCTCGCGGTGCTGGCCCTCGCCGCGCTCCCGGCCCATGCGCTCGACGAGGCCGGACTCATGCAGCTGCTCGCGGCGACCACGGAAGTCGCGAAGCCCTACACCGAGAAGAAGTTCTCGCCGCTGCTCATCGGAAGCGTCGACAGCGCCGGCACGCTTCGCTACCGGAAGGGTGAAGTGCTCGAGAAGCAAGTCGCCACACCTCGCGCCGAGCGCTACCGCATCCTCGCCGACGCCGTGTCCGTCGAGCGCAACGGCAAGGAGCAGCGCATCGCGTTTTCGTCGCGGCCCGCGCTCGCCGGCCTGGCCGCGAGCCTGCGCGGCGTGCTCTCGGGCAACGCGGCGGAACTGCGCAAGCACTTCGCGCTCAAGGTCGAAGGCAACGAAGCGGCGTGGACCCTGGAGCTCACGCCCACGGGCGACGTGCTCCGGTCGTATGTCGAGCGCGTGCTGGTTGCCGGCCGCGCCGGGCGCGTGACCCGCATCGAGACATTCGAGACCAACGGCGACCGCACGCTCATGGAGATCGGCCCATGACGCGCATCGCCGCCGTCGCCGCGCTCTTCATGCTGCTCGCCCTCGCGCTGGCAACCACGGTGCGCGTGCAGAGCGACTTCACCGCGTTCCTGCCCGCCACGACCACGCCCGAGCAGCGGCTCCTGGTCGCGCAGCTTCGCGACGGTCTCGTCTCGCGCACCATGCTGATCGCCCTCGAGGGTGCGGATAGCGCCGCGCTCGCCAAGGCAAGCCGCGACATCGCCGCGCGGCTTTCGCCGATGCCGGAGTTCACGCTGGTCGGGAATGGCGCATCGCTCGCGTCCCCGGGGCTGGTCGACAAGCTGCTCGCGCGCCGCTACGTGCTGAGCCCCGGGGTGACGCCCGAATCCTTCACGGTCGAGGCACTCCGGCGCGCGCTCGATGCACGCCTCGAGGAATTCGCGAATCCGCTCGGCGGCGCCACGCGGGCCCTGCTGCCGCGCGACCCCACCGCCGAATTCGCCGCGGTCGCGCGCCAGCTCGTTCCCGTCTCGCAGCCGGCGCTGCGCGAAGGCGTGTGGTTCGACACACGCGGCGAGCGCGCGCTGCTCGTCGCGCAGACGCGCGCACCCGGCTACGACAGCGCGGCGCAAGCCGTCGCCGTGCGGCATGTGCAGGACGCCGCCGGCGCGGCCAATCCCGCCGTCCGGGTGGTGATGAGCGGCCCGGGCGTGTTCGCGGCCGAGTCGCACCGCGTCATCGAGCGCGATGCGAAGTGGCTGGGCGCCGCATCGCTCGCGGCCGTGCTGGTGCTGCTGGCGTTCGTCTATCGCTCGCCGCGCGCGGTGCTGGTGGTCGCGACCCCGGTGGCGCTGGGCATCTCGGCGGGCGTGCTCGCGGTGCAGGCCGGTTTCGGCTCGGTACATGCGATCACGCTGGGCTTCGGCGCGACGCTGGTCGGCGAAGCGGTGGACTACCCGAACTACGTCCTCGTGCAATCGAGCGGCGATGCCGGCGGCCTGCAGCGCGTGGGCCCGACGCTGGCACTCGGGGTGCTCACGACGGTCGCCAGCGCCCTGGCGCTCGCGTTCTCGGGATTCCAGGGGCTCGCGCAGCTCGGTGTTCTCACGATCGTCGGGATCCTGGTCGCGGGCATCGCATCGCGCTGGCTCGTGCCCTGGCTCATGGCCGGCCATGAGCCGCGCGTGCATGCGCTGCCCATTCCCCGGAGCTGGCGGCGCGGCGTCTCACCTCGCACGCGCGTGATCGGCGCCATCGCGACCGTCGTCGCGATCGCCGCGGCCATCATCGTGCTGCTGGGCACCCATCCGGCGTGGTGGGAGCGCGACCTCGCGAACCTGAGCCCCGTGCCGGCGGACGCGCGCGCGCGCGATACCGAGCTGCGCGGCGAGATGGGCGCACCCGACGTGAGCTTCCTCGCCGCATCGCGTGGGGCCACCGAAGACGAGGCGCTGGCGAATGCCGCCGCGGCGATTCCCGTGCTCACTCGCGAGCAGGCCCGCGGCGCGCTGCGCGGCTTCGATTCACCCGCGGCCCTCGTGCCGCCGGAGGCCGTGCAACGCGCACGCCTCGCCGCACTTCCCGCACCCGAGGCGCTCGCCGCCAACCTGCGCGAGGCGTTGCGTGGAACGCCGTTCAAGCCCGATGCCTTCGGCCCTTTTCTCAAGGACGTCGAGACCGCGCGCGGCGCACCGCTTGTCACGCGCGCCGACTATGCCGGAACGCCGCTCGCGGCGAAGCTCGACGCGCTGCTCGTGCGCGTCGACGATCAATGGGTGGCCCTCACGCCGCTCGCCGGTGTTGCCGACGCGACGGCACTCGAGTCCGCGATCGCGCGCGAGACCGGCGGCAAGACGCGCATCGTCGACCTCAAGGCGATCTCGACGGGCATGGTCGAAAGCTACCTCGGCGAATCCCTGCGCCAGGTCGCGATCGGCGCCGTGTTGATCGCGCTCCTTCTTCTCGTCGGGTTGCGCTCGGCAAAGCGCACCGCGCGCGTGCTCTTTCCCAGCCTCGCGGCGATCGCGCTCGCCGTGGCGACGATGGTCGCACTCGGCACGAAGATCAGCGTCTTCCACCTCGTGGCCCTCCTCCTCGTGCTGGGCATCGGCCTCAACTACGCGCTCTTCCTGGAGAACGCAGGAACGACGGACGAGCAGCGCGAACGCACGCGCCAGGCGCTCGCCCTGTGCGTGGCGACTTCGGTCGCCACCTTCGGACTGCTCGCTTTCTCCTCGACCCCCGTGCTGCGCGCGATCGGCACGACGGTCGCCATGGGCGCGCTGCTGTCATTGGGCCTCGCCGTCGCATGGCTGGGAACGCCGGAGGAGCGCGCATGAAACCGCTCGCGGTCACCGCGTTCACGACGACCAATCCCGCCGGCGTGGGCAACGCCGCGACGCTCTCGGCGTTGCGTGCCGGCCGCACCGGACTCGAGCCCAACACGCTCGAGTGGGCGCCGATCCCCTGCTGGGTGGGCGCGGTGCCCGCCGCTCATCGCATTCGCCTTCCCGCCTCGCTCGCCGACTACGACTGCGTCAACACGCGGCTCGCACTCCTCGCGCTCGAGCAGGACGGGTTCCTCGACGCCGTCGCGCGCGCGCGCAACCGCGTCGGCGCCGGTCGCGTCGGTGTTTTCCTCGGCACGACGACCTCGGGCATCCGCTCGACCGAGCAGGCCTACGCGCGGCGCGCCGCCGACGGCTCGCTTCCCGCCGATTTCCGCTACGACACGTGCCACAACATGGACTCGACCACGGAGTTCGTGCGCCGCGCGCTCGGCGTGTCCGGCCCGAGCCTCACGGTCTCCACCGCGTGCTCGTCGAGCGCGAAGGTATTCGCCACCGCGGAGCAGTACCTGCGCGCCGGGCTGGTGGACGCCGCCGTCGTGGGCGGCGTCGACACGCTCTGCCTCACGACGCTCTACGGGTTCAACTCGCTGCAGCTCGTCGCGGAAGACGTCTGCCGGCCCTACGATGCGCAGCGCAAGGGCCTCACGATCGGCGAGGCCGGTGGCTTCGCATTGCTCGAGGAGCAAGGCGGCGCGCTGCAACTCCTGGGCTATGGCGAAACTTGCGACGCGCACCACATGTCGACGCCGCACCCGGAAGGCGCGGGTGCGCGGCTCGCCATGAGCGCCGCGCTGGAGGCCGCGGGCCTGGAGGCGACCGCGATCGATTACGTGAACCTGCATGGGACGGCCTCTCCTGCGAACGACATCGCCGAAGGTCGCGCGGTCCATGCCCTCTTCGGCGACCGCGTCCCGTGCTCCTCGACGAAGGGGATCACTGGCCACACGCTGGGTGCCGCGGGAATCACCGAGGCGGCGATCGCGCTGCTCGCGCTGCAAGCGGGTTTTCGTCCCGGCAGCCCCACGACCCGCACGGTCGATCCGGCGACGCTTTGCCGCATCGAGGTCGCCGGGGCCGATGCGAAGCTCGAGCGCGTGATGAGCAACAGCTTCGGCTTCGGCGGGAACAACTGCTCGCTCATCTTCGGGAAGGCGGCCTGATGCGCGCCCACGTGCGATCGATCGGCGTGCTCGCACCCGGGCTCACCGGCTGGGACGCCGCGCGCGCCGTGTTGCGCGGGGAGCGTCCGCTCGAACGCGTGCCGATCGCCCCACCCGCGCCGCGCTGCCTTCCGGCCGCCGAGCGGCGCCGCAGCAGCCCTACCGCGCGCCTCGCGATCGCCGTCGCCGAGGAAGCGATCGACGGCTCGGGCATTCCGGCGGCACAAATGGAAATGGTGTTCGCCGCGGCCGAGGCCGCGGGCGAGATCACGCACCAGCTGTGCGAAGTGCTCGCGGGCACGCGCGAAGTGTCGCCGACCGTCTTCCACAACTCGGTGCACAACGCGCCACTGGGCTACCTCAGCATCGCCACCGGCGCGCGCCTTTCGGGCACGAGCATCTGCCGGGGGCGATGGACCTTTGCCGCCGGCTTCGTCGCCGCCGCGCTGCAGGCGCAGTCCTCGCGCCGGCCCGTGCTCTTCGTCTGCTACGACAGTGTGCTGCCCCCGCCGCTGCAAGCGACGTGCGCAATGGTCGACCCGACGGCCATCGCGATGGTGCTGACACCCGAGTCGATGCCCGGCACGATCGCCAGCGCGCAGCTCTCGATCGAGACGGTGGCATCGCCGCCGGAGTGGCCGGCCTGGATTCCCCCGGCGTGGCACGCAAACCCCAGCGCACGCGGCCTCGCCTCGCTGGGCGCGCTCGCCACGCCCGGCGGCCTGGCCAGCGTTCCGTTCTGCGACGGGCAGCACCTGGAGATCCGGTGCTAGGCCGCGACGCCATCGCCGCGCGCATCCCGCACACCGGGCGGATGGTCCTGCTCGATCACGTGCTCGAATGGGACGCGCAGTCGATTCGCTGCGCCACGCGCTCGCACCTCGACGCGAACAATCCGCTGCGCGATCCGGGCGGCCTGCCGGTGTGGGCGGGCGTCGAGTACGCCGCGCAGGCCGCCGCCGTTCACGGCTCGCTGCTCGCCGGCGGCGCGCCGCGCCTGGGCTACCTCGCGCTCGCGCGCGACGTGCGGCCCCATTGCGAGCGCCTCGACAGCATCGAGGGCGAGCTGGTCGCGCGAGTGACCGTGGTGCACGCGGACCCGGCGGGGGCGATCTACGACTTCGAACTCACCTGCGCCACGCGCGTGCTGCTCACCGGCCGCGCAACACTCATGTATGCGAAGGTCAGCGCATGAAGGCCGCGGTCATTCCCGCCCTCGGCGAGGCCGCGACGATCCGTGACATCGCGCAGCGCACGCGGGCATGGGTCGACCTCGTCGTGATCGTCGACGATGGCTCGAGCGACGGCACGGCGGCGCGGCTCGAAGGGCTCGACGTGGTCGTGCTGCGCCACGAGTCGCGGCGCGGCAAGGCCGCGGCGCTCTGGACCGGCTTCGCGCACGCGCTGGCCTGCGGCGCCGACGCCATCGTCACGATCGACGGCGACGGCCAGCACGGTCCCGAGGACATCCCGCGGCTGCTCGCCGCGCACGCGCGCTTTCCCGATCGCATCGTCATCGGATCGCGGCTGCACGATCGCGCCAACTTCCCGGCGCGGCGTTACTACGCGAACTGCTTCGCGCGCTTCTGGATCTCGTGGGCGGCGGGCTACCCGATCGCCGACACGCAGACGGGGTTTCGCGTCTACCCGGCCGCGCTGCTCGCGGCCCTCGATCGCGACGACTTCCACGGCGACGGCTTCGTGTTCGAGAGCGAGGTCCTGATCCGCGCGGCGAAGATGGGCATTCACGCCATCGCCGTGCCGATTCCGGGGATCTATCCGAAGGCGGCTCGCGCGAGCCACTTCCGGCCCGTCGCCGACATCGCGCGCATCGTCATCATGGTTGGGGGCTACCTGTTCCGCCCCGGCATGTTCGCGAAACTGCGGCGCAGCCTGGGCCGCGCCGAGATCATCGAGCAGGATCCAGCGCGCGGCTGAGCACCTGGTTCACGAGTGCCGCGGCCTCGGGATCGCGCAGCACGGACATGTGCGTGGCATCGAATCCGTAGACCCGCGTGGCGTTGCGCTGCGCCGGCGCCGCGAGCTGGCTTGCGACGGTGACCGTCTGGTCGTCCGAGGGACCGAAGGACGACGCCCTGCGCTCGAACGTGAAGATCAAATGGTGCGGCGGCTCGCCCGGCACGGGCCTCGCGTACAGGCCGCGCAGGTACTCGCTGCCCGGAGCAATGTCCTCCCACGCGCGAACGACAGCCGGGGCATTCTTCACGCCGAGCTCGGCGGCGGCGTGACCGTTCCAGGGCGTGGAGATCGTGACGAAGGCGACGATCTGCGTCGGATCGGCGCGCCCCTGGTGCTGCAGCACGAACCCGCGCGCGACGAGCCCGCCCATGCTGTGCGCGACGACCGCGATGCGCCGCACGTCGTGGCGCAGCGAGAGCTTCACGATCGACTGGTCGAGGTGCCTCGCGACATTCCCGAGATGCGCGCCCGAGGGGTAGTAGTAGACCCACGGCTGGAAGCGCGTGCGGTCGAGGTGCTCGATCAGGTAGGAAAAGTTCGCGGGCGTGCCGTTGATCCCGTGGACGAAGAGCACCGGGATCTTGCGCGGATCGTAGGGCTCGAGGAAATACACGCCCGCGTATCCGGCAACCACGAAATCGAGCGGCCGCCACATGCCGCTGCGCGCGTTGTCGTCGTCGAAGCGAGCGTGGGAGAGTGCCGTGACCTCGCCCAGCGACGTGAGCTGGCCGAGGGTCGCGTACTCGCGACTCGAGGGATCGCGCGGCTCGAGGCGCGAGACGTCGAACGTGGCATCGAGCCGTCCCTCCGACTTCTCCGGCACGCGAAGCGTGAAGTCCGTGAGGCGGGCACCGGCGGTGCAGCGGATCGGACCCGAGGGATCAATCAGAGCGAACGCTTCCCCGGGCTGGTACTGGAGGTCGCGGTTCACGTCCTCGAATGCCGCGAGCCCGTAGGCGCCGGGCGGCGCGACGAAGACCCACCGGCCCTTGCCTTCCAGCACGAAATTGTCGACGGCGCGCCAGGCGCCGTCGTCGGCGCGGCGCGCGAGGGTCACGACGATCGGGCCCTGCAATTCATCTTGCGTGGCGACGCTGCCGGCCACGACGCAGGCGGCATCGATCTCGCGCTGCTGTTCCCGCACATCGCGGAACACGCACCCGCCGGCGACGAAGCCGAACGCGAGCGCGAGGCAGAGCCCAGGCCGCATCAGGCCGGAACGAATTTCAGCGCGACGCCGTTGTTGCAGTAGCGTTTGTTGGTGGGCTTGGGCCCATCGTCGAACACGTGGCCCTGGTGGCCGCCGCACCGGGTGCAGTGATACTCGGTGCGTGGATAGATGATCTTGTAGTCGGTCTTCGTCCCCAGGCGCCCCTCGATGGGTGCCCAGAAGCTGGGCCATCCGGTGCCGCTCTCGTACTTCTTGTCGGACATGAACAGCGGCAGGTCACAGCCTGCGCAGGCGTAGTGCCCCTTGCGCTTCTCCGCATTGAGCGGGCTCGAGCCGGCGCGTTCCGTCCCTTCCTCGCGCAGCACCGAGTAGGCCTCGGGCGAGAGGCGCTTCTTCCATTCTTCCTTCGAGAGCGCGATCTTCTCGATCGCGATGGCATCCTCCGGACCGGCCATGGCGGCCCTGGAAAGGGCGAACAACCCACCCAGCACGATCACGAATTCACGGCGTTTCATGGCAGTCCCATCGTTTGGAGAATGACTTGGTTACGCGCAAGGCCCGGTGGCAGATGCAACCTAGGGCGCCTTGAGGCCCGCGGCCTTGAAGCATTGCACGAGCGCGGCCGGCGTGAGCTTGCGGACCTCGTCGAGCGAATGCAGCTGTTCGCGCCCACAGCCGACGCACTTGAACACCGGCATCGAGATCTCGACGTCGAACTCCGGCGTGGATTTGTAGCTTTCGCGAGCACGGAATGCATGGCGGTGGTCCTCCTTCGGCGCGAGGTCCTTGCCGCATTCGGTGCAGACGTAGTGCTTGATCAGGAATCCCTTGGCGCGGCCGGCGGGCAGCTTCGCCTCGTCCTCGTCGACCAGGTGGGTCATCAGCCAGAGCGGGAACTCGGCGTGCACGAAGTAGCGATGCTTCTTCTCGCATTCGAGGGCGGGCATGCCCGAGAGCGTGATGCGCATCGGTTTTTCCTCGCCAACCTGGTCCGCGAGCGCGATCAGCGCGAGGGGCGTGTGGCATACAGGGCATGCTTTTCCAGCTGCGGTGCTCATGTCCACCTCCTGTGAGGTCTAGGCGGTTCCTCCCACGGTAAGGCCCTCGATGCGCAGCGTCGGCTGGCCTACGCCCACCGGCACCGACTGGCCTTCCTTGCCGCACATGCCCACGCCCGGATCGAGCGACATGTCGTCGCCGATCATCGCCACGCGCGTTAGCGCATCGGGCCCGTTGCCGATGAGGGTCGCGCCCTTCACCGGGTAGAGCTTCTTGCCCTTCTCCACCCACCACGCTTCGGATGCGGAGAAGACGAACTTGCCGCTGACGATATCGACCTCGCCACCACCGAAGTTCGGGAAGAACAGGCCGCGGTCGAGCGAGGCGAGGATCTCGTCCGCGTCCTGGTCGCCCGACAGCATGTAGGTGTTGGTCATGCGCGGCATCGGCAGCGCGGCATACGATTCGCGCCGGCCGTTGCCCGTGGGGGCCACGCCCATGAGGCGCGCGTTGAGGCTGTCCTGCATGTAGCCGCGCAGCACGCCGTCCTCGATGAGCACGTTGCGCTGCGTGGTGTTGCCTTCGTCGTCGATCGAGAGCGAGCCGCGGCGGTCGGGCAACGTGCCGTCGTCGACCACGGTCACGCCCTTGGCGGCCACGCGCTCGCCGATGCGCCCGCTGAATGCCGAGGTGCCCTTGCGATTGAAGTCGCCTTCGAGGCCATGACCGATCGCCTCGTGCAGCAGGATGCCGGGCCAGCCGGGTCCGAGCACGACGCTCATCGCGCCGGCCGGTGCGGGGCGTGAATCGAGATTCACCGTGGCCTGGCGTACCGCGTCGCCCGCCATCTTCTGGAGGCGCTCGTCCGTGAAATGTTCGTAGCCGAAGCGTCCGCCACCACCCGCGTGGCCTTGCTCGCGACGCCCGTCCTGCTCGGCGATCACCGTGACCGACAGGTGAACGAGCGGGCGCACGTCGGCGGCCAGCGTTCCATCGGCGCGCGCGACGAGCACGACGTCGTATTCGCCCGAAAGGCGGCCGATCACCTGCTTCACGCGCGGATCGATGCGGCGCGCCATCTTCTCCACGGTTTCGAGGATCAGGACCTTCTTCGCATCATCGAGGCCGGCAACCGGATCGATGGGTGCATAGAGACCCGAGCCCGTGCGCACATTGGGCGCGGCCACGCTGGCATCGCCGCCATCGGCGGCAATCGCGCGGGTCACGCGCGCCGCGGCATCGAGCGCGCCTTCGTTGATGTCGTCCGAGTAGGCGAACGCAGTCTTCTCGCCCGACACGACCCGCACGCCCACGCCCTGGTCGATGGAGAAGCTGCCGTTCTTCACTTCGCCTTCTTCCAGCGTCCAGCCTTCGGAGCGGTTGTGCTGGAAGTAGAGATCGGCGTCATCGGCGCGATGCGCGAGGATCGTGCCGAACGTGCGCGCGAGCGACTGCTCGTCGAGCCCGAACGGGGTCAGCAACGCCGCCTTGGCGATATCGAGGGGGGTAGGTCCGGGCTTCGTCATGGTTTTTTCCAGTGGCAGGCGGCAGTGACAGGGGCCGAAGGGGTGGGACCGTTTTTTTTCTGGGTTGTCTTCGAAGGCGTAGCAAAAGAGAGTCGTGACAGCATCATTTGGTCCGTGGCATCGCGAACAACCACCCACGAAGCCAACCCATAAAAAAAAGCGGCCCCACCCCTCCGGCCCGCAGCATCGAGATTGGGGCCGTCATCGCGGTGTACTCCGGAACCTGCCACCGAGCGAGGGCAGGCAACGGCAAGATTCCCGCGAGGGTCCCCTCTCCAAACTTCGATGCGGCGGGGAGGACTGTGGGTGGCGGCTTTTTTTTCCGGGGTGCCTTCGTGAACAATGATCGAGATGCCACGGGCCAAATCATGCTGTCTGGGCCCTGACCGAATGAGCCGTCGAAGGCACCCCGGGAAAAAAACCGCCACCCACAGGCCTCCCCTTCGTCGCCAGCCACCTCACCAACTCCTCACCGTCTTGTGCGTCAGCGCCGGCAGGCTCTTGCGAATCTTCTGCTGATAAGTGGGGTTCACGCCGGCAACGACAACCCCCGAACCGCGCGGCAGGCGATCGAGGACGACACCCCACGGATCCACGATCATCGTGTGCCCATGCGTCTCGCGGCCGTTCACGTGATAGCCGCCCTGCGCGGGCGCGATCACGTAGGCGAGGTTTTCGATGGCGCGCGCGCGGATCAGCGTGTCCCAGTGCGCCTTGCCCGTCGTTTCGGTGAACGCGGAAGGCACGAGGATGAGGTCGACATCGCCCATGGCGCGATAGAGCTCCGGGAAGCGCAGGTCGTAGCAGACGGAAATGCCCAGCCGTCCATAGGGAGACTCCACCGTGACCACCTGGTTCCCCGGCTCGATGGTCCGTTCCTCGGAATAGCGCTCCTGGCCCATCTCGAAGCCGAAGAGGTGGATCTTGTCGTAGCGGCAGACGAGGCGGCCTTCCTGGTCGTAGACGAGGCAGGAGTTGCGGACCTTCTCGTCGTTGCTGCAGGCGAGTGGCACGGAGCCCCCGACGATCCAGCAGCGATGCCGTTTTGCCTGCGCGGAGAGGAACGACTGGATCGGGCCTTCGCCTTCGCGTTCGCGGGCGGCCACCTTGTCGGTGTCCTTCATGCCCATGATCGCGAAGTATTCCGGGAGCGCGATGATCCGCGCGCCCGAAGCGGCGGCGAGCTCGATCAGGCGGCCGGCCTCCTGGAGGTTCGCCGCGACGTTCGGGCCGGAGGCCATCTGGATGGCCGCGACACGGAACATCGACTGCGTGATGACGAACGTCTCGCGGAGGGCTTCGGGCGTCGTCGAATTCTTGGTGATGATCATTGCGGGGGGATCTTCGCCGGCTGCGCCGCCTCGGCCGTCGCCTTCGTCGCTCGTGGCGGCGGCACCGAAACTGGCGTGACGGAGGGATTATCCCATGTCCCCGTGACGAGGTATTCGTAAGCCACGACCTTGCCGAGGGGATTCTGGAGGAGCTTGGAAACGAGCAGTGTCGACAATCCGAGCACGGGGGTGCCCAGGACGGTGGCGGCAAGCGCCACGCTCTCGCCGATCTCGGGCACGACACGCAGCGTGAGCGACTGGGTTTCGCGCGGCAGGGACACCTCGCCCACCATGCTCACGAAGGCCGCGGGGCCGCTGATCTCGAGGTCGTCGGTGAGCAGGATGCCGCGCGCGACCTTCACGTTCGCGTTGATCGAGTTGAACGCGAAGCCCTCGGAGAAGACATCGCGGAAGTCGAGCGTCACGCGCTGCGGCAGCGACTGCAGCGACAGCAGGCCCAGGAGTTTGCCCGCGCCGGCCTGGATCTTGTTGAACTGGCCGCGCGCCGCGCTCAGCTTGAAGCTGCCCTGCAGGACCGAGGGATCGAACTCGTTGGGGAAGCCGGGCCACGCGAGCGTGCCCTGCAGCTTCGCCGTCCCGCCGCGAACGTAATCGCCGAAGCCGAACTGCTCGAAGAGCGCGTTGAGGTTGGAGGTGTCGAGCGCGAGGTCGAGCGTCGTGATCGAGCCCGTGGCCGTCTGGCGCCACACGCCCTTCGACTTGAAGGTCGTGTGCGGATTGAGGATGTCCAGGCGCTCGATGCGCCACTCGTCGCCGGTGGGTTCGGCCTTGAGGTCGAGGCGGCCCAGCGAGTTGCCCTTGAAGTCGAAGCGCTCGGCGACGATGTCGAGCGCGGGAAGGTCGCCGGCCCCTCGCTGCTCGCCGTCGCGCGGCGGGCGCGCTTCGCGCGCGGGCTGCGGGCCTTGCGGCCGAAGTGCTAGCCGCGACAAGCGCGCGACCACGCGCCCCTTGCCTTCCGAGCTCCACGCGACGTCACCGGCGAGATTCTGTCCTTCGAGGCGGCCCTTCCATTCGGTGCCGACGCGCTCGAGGCGCGCGGAGACGTTCGGGAACTCGCGCTGCGTGAATTGCACGCGATCGAGCTTGAGGTCGAAGCCGCGCAATTCGGTCCCCGTCGCGATGCGGGCGTCCGCGACGGCGCGCGCCCGCGCGGGGAAGACCGCCTGCCACGCGTCGAGGTCGAGATGGGCGAGCTCGCCGTAGAGCCACACGCCGTCCTTGATCGGTTCATCGGCAAGCGGTGCGCCGAACTTGAGCGCGCCGTGCCAGCGGTCGCCTTCGGGCGTGCGGCGCGTGCCGAAGCGGCCGTAGATGCCGCCGTCGAGCGAGGCCGTAGTGACTTCGTTGTCCGAGCCCAGCTGGCGGATCGCGATCGTGAGCGGCCGCGCCACGGCCTCGGCCTTGTCGAAGGGCGCGGGCAGCGCGACCTCGAGGCCCTTCAAGTCCGATTCGATGCGCAGGTCGCTGCCTCCGCGGCCCGACACGAGCGCCGCGCGCCAATCGATCCCGCCCGTGAGCCGCGCGGAAATGGCATCGGGAATGTAGGCGCCGAGCACCGGCATTGCGATGCGGCCATCGAGTTCCGTGAGCAAGGTTCCATCACCCTGCGTATTGATCTTCAGGCGCGCGGGCTGGCCGAACATCGTTCCGGTGAGCTCGGGCGCGCGCACGCCCTTCTCGGTGAACTGAAGCTTGCCCTTCACGCCGTTGAACGAAAGCGTTTGCCCGACGCGCGCGTTGGCGCCATCGAACAGGTAGTCGCCCGTGATGCGCGCCGACTCCGTTCCGTAGAGCGGCCAGCGCATCGCGATCCCGAGCCGCGCGGGGCCGTCGATCTGCACGGCGCGCGTGAAGGCGCCCGGGCCGTTGATCAGCGGGCTTTCGCGCAGGAACTTCACGCTGTCGGTGCCGCCGGTCACGATCTGCCCGCTGATCTCGAGGATCGGCGGCTGCGCGAGCAGATTCGCGATCGTGGCCTTCGCTTCCTTCACGCGGCTCGAGAAGATCGTCGCGCCGTCCGAGCGGATGTCGAGCTGCGCGCCTTCGAAGACGAGGTGGGCGTCGATCGCATCGATCGAGGGCCAGTCGGGGTGGTACTTGAGCTTCACGCCGTGGATGTCGCCCTCGACCCAGAACCGGCCATCCTTGCCCTCGACGAACGGGAAGTGCCAGAGGTCGCCGCGGACTTCGAAGCGCGCGCGTGTGCCGGTGCCGCCGCTCACCGCACGCGCGAGCCAGCCCCGGGTGTGCTCGTAGCGCGACGGCAGGTAATCGACGACGCGCGAAGGCTCGAAGCGCGACAACGTTCCCTTCAGTTCCGCATGCCCGGGCTTGCTGCCTTCCTGGCCCGCGGGCAGCGAACGCCAGGTGCCCGACACTTCGCCCTCGACGTCGGCGTTCGCGAAGCGCGCCTCCTCGATGGCGACTTCGATCCCGGCCGGGACGACCTTCCAGCGCGTGGTGGTCTCGAGCCGATCGAACGTGAACGGGACGGGAAACTTCTCGGCGATCTCGAGCGAGGCCTTCTTCGAGGCGAGCTTCAGCGTGCCGCCCTTCTCGTCACCCGACACGCTGCCCGTGAGTCCCTGCACCGCCGGGTAGCCGTTCACCGCGTTCACCGCGAGGTCCTCGAAGTTTCCGGAGACCGAAAGGGTGCTGGCCTTCGCGAGGCTCTCCCCGCGCCAGGCGAGCGTGGCCTTGCTGATGTGCCCGCGCGGCGCGTACTGGAGCACGTGCCCCTTCACGTCGCGCGGCACCGGGAAGTAGTCGAGCAATGTCGCGGCGAGCTTGAGATCGATCGCGTCCGCAGTCACCTCGCCACGCGGGCCGCGTTCGTCCTTCGCGAGCGTGACCGCGAAGGTCGCCGGCTTGGACTCGGCGCCGCCGCGCGTGCGGATGCGAAGGTCCTTCGTCGCGAACGAGAACCCGCCCGCCTGCTTTGCGTACGTCGCGCGGCCCGAGACCGACGCGAGCTCGAGCGGCAGGAGGTCGGCGGCGAGTTGCGCGCGCGCATCTCGCATCGCGAGATCGGCCGTCACTTCACGCATGCCCTCCGGGTCGATCTCCGCCCACAGACGCACGCTGCCCGATCCGCTGCGCAGGCTCTCGGGAAGCGGCAGGTGCGTGCGCAACCTCGCAAGATCCGCCTGCAACGCTTCGGCATAGAGCGAGCCCACCACGCTCCAGCGCTGGTCCTCGTGCTTCAACGCAAGGTTCGCGCGCAGCTCGAGGCGCGCGGCCAGGTGGGCCGGCGGCTTGGCGATGAGTGCCGCGTGATGCCGGCCGCCGCGGCGGCGAATGAGGATCTCCACGCCCGACAGGCGCACCTCAGGAGCGGACACCTTCTCGTCCTGCCAGACGAGCGTCGCATCGGTGATGCGCAGGCTCGGTTGCGCGAGCAGCCAGCGCGCGAACTCGCCGTCGCCGGGGCCGGCCGCATTGAGCGGCTTGTCCGCGAGGTAGATCAGCCCGTCTTTGCCGCGGCGAAGCACGAGCTGCGGGCCATCGAGTTCCACATGATGAAAGCGCACTTCGCCCAGCAACAGCGCCCACCACGAGAGCGTGGCTTCGGCATGCTGCATGCGAAGCACGGTCGCGCCACGGTGGTCCGCGAGCCCGAAGTCCTGCATGGACAGGCGCGGACGAAGGCCGCCCCATCCCCCATCGATGCGCGCCATCGAAACCTTCATGCCGCTGGCCGATTCGAGCGACGCGATGATGCGCGGGCGCATCGATTCGACGTCGGGAAGGGCGACATAGCGCAAATAAAGGACGGCGCCCGTGAACAGGACGAGCGCGGTCATGCCGGCGCCTACGGCCAGGCGAACGAAGATGCGCGACAGGGTCTTGATGCGGTGAGCCTCGGGCTTGCTTTTCACGGTATTGTAGCCGCAATGAGCGACCGTCCCTTCTCCGCGGCCCTCGAAAAAACCCTCCGTCTGTCCCCGTTTTGCGCGCGACTTCTCGCTGCGCGCCCCGCCCTCCGCGACGAGCTCGAATCGACGTCCGGCCGGCCCTTCGGCCGCGAGGAAATGCGGTCACGGATCCAGGAAGGCGATTCGCTTGCGGACTCCCTTCGCGACCTGCGCGCCGCCGTGCTCCTGCGCCTCGCGCATCGCGACCTGAACGGCCTCGCGCCGCTCGCCGAAGTAGTGGCCACGATGACCGATCTCGCCGAGGTCGCGATCGGTGCCGCGTGTGCGCAGGCAGAGCGCGAAGCCACCGCCGCGCATGGCGCCCCGCAGGCCGGTGTCGCGGGGCCCGGGCTCATCGTCGCCGGGCTCGGCAAGCTCGGCGGTTGCGAGCTCAACGTCTCCTCGGACATCGACCTCGTCTTCATCTACGGCGAAGACGGCGAGACCTCGGGGCCGCGACCCATCTCGCACCCGGAGTACTACGCGCTCGTGGGCAAGCGGCTCATCGCGCTGCTCGCCGAGATCACCGAACGAGGGCAGGTGTTCCGCGTCGACATGCGCCTGCGCCCGTATGGAGATTCGGGCCCGCTCGTGTGCTCGCTCGCCTCGCTGGAAAACTACTTCATCGCCCAGGCGCGTCCCTGGGAACGCTACGCCTGGCTCAAGGCCCGCACCGTGAGCGGCGCGGCCGTGCCGCTGCAAGCGCTCATCGATCCCTTCGTGTATCGCCGCTACCTCGACTACGGGCTGCTCGGCGCGCTGCGCGAGCTGCACGCGCGCATCTTCGAGGCCGCGGTGCAGCGGCGGAAAGCCGATGACATCAAGGTCGGCGCGGGCGGCATCCGTGAAATCGAGTTCGTCGCGCAGTTGCACCAGCTCGTGCGCGGTGGACACGATGCGGGACTGCGGCTCACGTCTACGCGCGAGGCGCTCGCCGCATTGGCGGCACGCGGCCTGATCGAGCCCGCTCACAGCAGCGGACTCAACGAGGCCTACACATTCCTGCGCACGCTCGAGCACCGGCTCCAGTACTACGACGACCAGCAAACGCAATCGCTGCCGGTCGCTGCGGAGCATCGCGCGGCGATCGCCGAGGCGATGGGCTTCACGGCATGGGAGCCGTTCCTTGCCGTGCTCGACGGGCATCGCGCGGTCGTCCAGGAATCATTCGCCGCCCTTTTCGATCGCCCCCCGTCATCGGGCACTGGCAATGTCGTCGCACGGCTCAACGATCCGCAAGCGACACCCGACGTCGACGCGCTCGCCGAGGACCTCGCGCGCATCGGACTCACGGACGCCACGCCGGTCGCCGCTCGCCTGGTCGCGCTCGCCACCTCGCGGCGCTATCGATCGCTCTCGAGCGCGTGCCGCACGAAGATCGATGCGCTGCTGCCGCTCGTCGTGGAGGCCGCGGCGCGCGAAGGGGGAAAAGCCGAGACGGCGCTGCGCCTCTTCGACATGATCGAAGCAATCGACCGGCGCGAGGCTTACCTCGCCCTCCTGGTCGAATACCCGCAGGTCCTGCAACGCGCCGCGCGCCTCGCGGCCCGAAGCGCGTGGGCCGCGCGCTTGCTCGCCCGCCACCCGATCCTCCTCGATGAGTTGCTGCGCACGGCCGCGAGCTTCACCGCGACCGATTGGGAAGCCGAACGCCGCGAGCTTCTCGCCGAATGCGCCACCGTGGCTTCGGACACGGAGCGCCTGCTCGACACGCTTCGGCATTACAAGCAACGGCACATGCTTCGCTTCACGATCGCCGACCTCGAAGGCGAGTTGCCGGTGATGGCGCTTTCCGACGAGCTCTCCGCACTCGCCGATCTCATCCTCGAAGCGACGATGCAGGAAGCCGCCGCGAGCCTTGGGCGCCCGCGCGGGCCGATTCCCGGCTTCGCCGTGATCGGCTACGGCAAGCTCGGCGGCAAGGAGCTGGGCTACGGTTCGGATCTCGACATCGTGTTTCTCTATGACGAGGCGCTCGCCGGCGAAGCCGAAGTCTTCGCGCGCATCTCGCAGCGCGTGAACAGCTGGCTCACGAGCCACACGTCCGCGGGCATCCTCTACGAAACGGACCTGCGCCTGCGTCCCGATGGCGCGGCGGGGCTGCTCGTGAGTTCGATGGCGGCGTTCTCGGACTACCAGGCCAAGCGCGCCTGGGCCTGGGAGCACCAGGCGCTCACGCGCGCGCGCTTCTGCGCGGGCGACGTGAGGCTCGGCGCGCGCTTCGAGAACGTGCGCGATGCGGTGCTTGCGCAACCGCGCGATGGCGCGAAGCTGCGCGAGGACATCGCCGCGATGCGCAAGAAGATGCGCGACGAGCACAAATCCTCGAAGGACCTGAAGCACGTGCGCGGCGGCGTCATCGACCTCGAGTTCTGCGTGCAGGCGATCGTCCTCGAGCACGGACCGGCGCATGCGCAGCTGCGCGAGAACAAGGGGAACCACGAGTTGCTGCGGCGCGCGGGCGACCTCGGACTGCTCGACCCGGCGATCGCGATCGCCGCGGCCGACGCCTACCTCGCGCTGCGCAAGCGCACGCACGAAGCCGCGCTCAACGATGCAGAGCTGGGAGCGGTGGCGGAGGGGGAACTGTCGGCGGAACGTGAAGCGGTGCAGCGACTCTGGGCGGAGGTGTTCGGCGCCTAGGAGGTCGGCTGGATGCGGCTCATGAGGTGGAACACCTGCATGCGGCCCTTGCCCTTGATCTCCACTTCGTGCGCTTCGTCGAAGCGGAAGCGGTTGTGCAGGCGCCGGTAAGTCATGAGGTCGACCTGGACCGCGCCCGAATACGCATCGGAGGCCATGCGGAACGCGACGTTCACCGTGTCGCCCCACATGTCGTAGATGAATTTCTTCTTGCCGATGACGCCGGCCACCACCGGGCCCGTGCCGATCCCGACGCGCAGCTCGACGCGTTCACCGGTGCGTTCGCGATACTCGCGGATGCGGTCCTGCATCTCGAGCGCCATCGTCGCCACGGCATCGGCGTAGTGGATGTTCGCACCCGTATCGAGGCCCGCGGCGGCCATGTACGCGTCGCCGATGGTCTTGATCTTCTCGACGCGATGCTTGTCGGCGATCTCGTCGAACATCGAGAACACGTCGTTGAGGATCTTCACGGTCTCGACCGGCGAGAGCTCCTCGGTCATCTTCGTGAAGCCCACGATGTCGGCGAACATCACCGTGACGTCCGCGTGGCCCTGCGCGATGTTCACTTCATTGCGCTTGAGGCGCTCGGCGATCGGGGCCGGCAGGATGTTCAGGAGCAGCTTGTCGCTGCGGTCGCGCTCGAGCTTGATCTCCTCGTGCTGGCGATCGACCTGCATGCGCAGCTTCTGCTTCTCGCTCGCGAAGTACCACAGCAGCGAGTAGATCATCACGGAGATCGCGGCGAAGTTGAGCACGAAGAAGACCGCCACGGTCTGCATGTCGAAGCGGCCGGTCGTTCCCGACAGCAGGTAGTCGAACACGCCCGCCATGACCGTCATGAAGAGCCACGCGAAGAACCACGGCACCGACTGGCGCGTGCCGAGCACCGTGACCGCGCCCACCGGCGCCATCAGGCCCCAGAGGCTCACGCCCGACGACGTCACGAAGTTGCCGATCGCCCACTGCATGGCGAAGGGCGCGAAGAGGATGAGGCCGAGCTGGATGACCGCGAAGGTGACGAGCTTGCGTGTCTTCCAGTAGAGCAGGATCGTCGCGGCGGCGAGGCCCTGGAAGACGAGCGGAATCGCGGTCGAATACTGGTGACCCATGCTCCAGTAGACGGCGAGCCACAGCGCGGCCGCGCACATCATGAAACCGGAGGTGAGCATGAGCATGTCGCCGGAAAGCTTTTCCTCCGGCGTCATCGCGGGGGGCGCAGCGGGGTTCTTCGCTTCTGCGGGCAAAGGCAGCGCGCTCATCTCGCAATCAGGAACCAGCGGCAGTGAATGGTCTGCAGCATGTGCGCGTCGATCTTATTTTGGGCTTGTCCCTTGTCGTTTGATTATGGCACAGGAGCCCGCCCACAGGGACCGGGCCGCGAGCGTGTAAAATTCACCGTTTCAGCCTGCATTCCGGAGCCCCATTCCCATGTCGATGGCAGACCGCGACGGTCAGATCTGGTACGACGGCAAGCTCGTGCCCTGGCGCGAAGCCAATACCCACGTGCTCACGCATTCCCTGCACTACGGCCTGGCCGTCTTCGAAGGCGTACGCGCCTACAAAACAGCGATCGGCACCGCGATATTCCGCCTGAAGGAGCACACGGACCGCCTTTTCAACTCGGCCAAGATCTACATGATGGACGTGCCGTACACGAAGGAGCAGCTGATGGAGGCGCAGCGCGAGGTCGTTCGCGTGAACAACCTCGAGTCTTGCTACCTGCGGCCGCTCGCCTTCTACGGCTCGGAGAAGATGGGCGTGTCACCCATCGGCGCGAAGGTCCACGTCGCGATCGCCGCGTGGCCCTGGGGCGCGTACCTGGGCGAGGATGGCCTCAAGAACGGCATCCGCGTGAAGACCTCTTCCTTTGCCCGCCACCACGTGAACGTCACGATGGCGCGCGCGAAGGTCGCGACCACTTATGCCAACTCGATCCTCGCCAACCTCGAAGCGACCAAGGATGGCTACGACGAGGGACTGCTGCTCGACACCGACGGCTTCGTGGCCGAAGGCGCGGGCGAGAACATCTACATCGTGCGCGAGGGCAAGGTCTACACGCCCGAGCTCACGACCGCACTCGACGGCATCACCTGGCGCAGCGTGCAGCACATCTGCGCGGACCTGGGCATCCCGGTGGAGAAGACGCGCCTCACGCGCGACGACATCTACATCGCCGACGAAGCGTTCTTCACCGGCACCGCCGCCGAAGTCACGCCGATCCGCGAGCTCGACCGGCGCGTGATCGGGTCGGGCACGCGCGGCCCCGTGACGGAGAAGATCCAGACGGCGTTCTTCGACATCGTCAACGGCAGGAACGCGAAGTACCACCATTGGCTCACCCCGGTGAAGTGACATGGCCCTGCCCACCGAGCTCAACCAGAAGTTCGTCGAGGTCCACGCCACGGACCTGCCGCTGCATTGCCCGCTGCCTTCGCAGAAGCTCTGGAACACGCACCCGCGCGTGTTCCTGCCGATCGAGAGCACCGGCGAATCGCGCTGCCCCTACTGCAGCACGCTCTACCGCCTCGCCGGCGGACCCGTGACCGGGGGACACTGATCCGGACTCTCGTCGTCGCGCCCTCGTGGGTGGGCGATGCGGTGCTCTCCCACCCGATGCTCGCGCGCCTGAAGGCGCGCGATCCCGACGGCTGCATCGACGTGATCGCCCCGCCCTGGGCGCTCGCCGTCTTCCATCGCATGCCCGAGGTCGCTGAAGCGCGCGCGCTGCCGTTCGGCCACGGCGCCATCGAGCTGGGCGCGCGCCGCCGTTACGCGAAAGCGCTTCCCCAGTACGACCGCGCGATCATCCTGCCCAACAGCCTGAAGTCCGCGCTCATTCCGTGGCACGCGCGCATTCCCGTACGCACCGGCTATCGCGGCGAGATGCGCTACGGGCTGATCAACGACATGCGCCGCCTCGATCCACAGGGCCTGCCCCTGATGGTCGAGACGTTCGCCGCACTCGCGCAGCCCGCGGGCGAACCGCTCGCGCGCCCCGTTCCCGAGCCACGCCTCATGGTGGATTCCGCCGCTCGCGCGGCGACGGTCGCGAAATTCGGGCTTGCGACCAACACGCCGATCGCCGCGTTCGCACCCGGCGCGGAATATGGCGCGGCGAAGCGCTGGCCCGCGACACACTTTGCAACACTTTCGCGCGAGCTCCTCGGCCGCGGCTGGCAGGTCTGGCTCTTCGGCTCCGGGAAGGATGCCGCCATTACCGCGGCGATCCAGCAGGAAGCGGGCGGGGCCTGTCTCGACCTGGCCGGCAAGACCTCGCTCGCCGAAGCCATCGACCTGCTCTCGCTCGCGACCCACGTGGTGAGCAACGATTCGGGGCTCATGCACATCGCCGCCGCCCTCGACCGGCCGATGTCGGCGCTCTTCGGCTCCTCGAGCCCGGGCTTCACGCCGCCGCTGTCGGCCAACGCGCGAGTGATCTCCCTCAACCTTTCGTGCAGCCCCTGCTTCAAGCGCGATTGCCCGCTCGGCCACACGAATTGCCTCGTCCAGCTCGAACCCGCGCGGGTGCTGGCTTCGCTCGACTTGCGCTAGCGCAACTCACGCCCTCGCGCCAATCGCCTACAATATCCCCGTGAGAATCCATGGCCCGACCCGCATGAGAACCACCCTCCTCGCCGCACTGTTGATCGGCACCGCCATGGTGCCCGCCGTTGCCGCGGATGCCGAGCATGTCCAGGCCGTCGAGGCCTGGCGCACGCGAGTCGAAAAGAGCCTCCGCCAGGACAACGGCTGGCTCACCCTCGCCGGCCGCTACGTCATGAAACCGGGCGTGAATACCTTCGGCACGGGCGCGAGCAACGCGATCGTCCTTCCGAAGGGCCTGGGGCCCGAGCGGATCGGCACGATCGAGGTCACGCCCGGCAAGGTCACGATGAAGCTCGCTCCCGGGGTCACGATGACCAAGGACGGCGTGGCCTTTACCGAACGCGAGATGGGCACCAAGACCGACAACCGCGACTGGGTCGCGCTCGGCCGCGCCACCATGCATGTGATCGAACGCGACGGGAAATACATCCTTCGCCTCGCCGACAACCAGAGCAAGGTGCGCGAATCGTTCGGCGGCCGCGTCTGGTACGCCGTCGACGAGACCTACCGCGTGAAGGCGAAGTTCGTGCCCTATGCGCCGGGCAAGAAAGTTCCGATCGTCAACGTGCTCGACGAAGTTTCCGACGAGCCCTCGCCCGGCTACCTGGAGTTCACGCTGAACGGCAAGACGCAGCGGCTCGACGTCGTCGGCGACGACGAGGGTCTGTTCACGATCTTCCGCGACGACACCGCCGGGAAGACCACGTATCGCCCGGGCCGCTTCCTCTACGTGGAGAAGAAGCCCGCGCCCAACACCGAATTCATGCTCGACCTGAATCGCGCCTACAATCCTCCGTGCGCATTCAGCGAATTCACGACCTGCCCGCTGCCGCCTGAGCAGAACATCCTCAAGGTGCGCGTCGAGGCCGGAGAAAAATACCCCCCGAAAAAAGCTGGCTGACCCTGGAGCCCAACATGAACAAGAAAATCGCCCTCGCCGCTGCATCCCTTATTTCCTGCGCGGCGCCGTTCGCCCATGCGGCCGATCCCTGGGATCGCGCCTTCACGTTCCAGATCGGCGCGTTCCGCGCTGAAGCCGACACCAACATCCGCCTCGACGCGGACGTCGGCGGTGGCATCGGCACTTCCGTCAGCCTCGAAGGCGACTTCGGCATGCAGAAGACGAAGACGCTGCCGACGTTCGACTTCCTCTGGCGCATCAACAATCGCCACGGCATCGACGGCTCGTACGTGACGCTCGACCGCAACGGCAGCCGCACTCTCACCGGCAGCATCAATTGGGGCGACGCCACGTTCCCCATCAACACCACGGTGAACTCGCACTTCGAATCCGACACGCTGCGCGTCGCCTACCGCTACTCGCCGATCAACGACCAGGGCACCGAGCTCGCCTTCCTGCTCGGCCTGCACTACACGAAGTTCAAGGTCTCCGCCGGCACGGCCGCCGGCACCGTGAGCGACGAGGCCTCGGTGGACTTCCCGCTGCCCACGATCGGCATCCTCGGCTCGGCGCGCTTCGCCGAAACCCTGCGCATCATGGGTTACGGCCAGTTGCTGAAGGTGAAGATCGGCGATTACGACGGCGAGCTGGTCAACTTCGCCGTGGGCCTGGAGTGGGCGTTCCACCCGCAGGCGTACGTCGGCGTGGGCTACAACTACTACAAGTACAACCTGGTCTCGGAAAAGGGCGGCGCGCGCGGCGAGTTCGACTACCGCTTCGACGGGCCGACGGTCTACCTGGGCTACAGCTTCTGAGCCCCGGCATCGCCTGAAAAAAAACCGGGGCTTGCCCCGGTTTTTTATTGCCCGGTGTAAGCCGGCGGCGGCTGCGTGAAGTACGCGTGGAGGATGTGGTAGACCATCAGGTAGTTCTTCTGCTGGAAGCTCGCGTGCGAGATGCCGTTCATCACGGTGAATTGCTTGTCGGGATGCGGCAGGCGCTTGAAGAACGCCACGAGGTCGTCGAAGCCCGCGATGCCGTCGTACTGCCCGCGCATCACGATCGTGGGCACGGGGATCTTCTCCGGATCCACGACCGGCAGCTTCGAGCACATGTCGATGTAGGTTCCGTTGGGCATCGAGTCGTCGAGCGCGAGGATGGCGTCGGCGAACGCATCGACCACGCGCTTCTCGGCGCAATCGGGATGGTCGCGCTCGAAGATCGAGTAGACGAACGCGCGATCGATCGGACGGCGCTTCGACGCGAGGAACTGCGGCAGCTTCTTGCGGCGCTGCTCGAGCGTGGGGCTGCCTTCGCCCGTCCAGACGAACGCATCGAGCGCCAGGCGCGCGACGCGGTCCGGATGGCGCTGTGCGAAGAGCGCGGCGCGCAGCGCACCCGATGAAATGCCGTAGATCGCGAACTGCGTGATGCCACGCTTGGCGCGGATGTAGTCCGTCGCCGCGGCGAGGTCGTCGGCGCCGTTGGCGATGTCGCAGGTGATGTCGCGCTTCTTGTCGGAGCGGCCGTAGCCCTCCATGTCGACCGACCAGCACGTGAAGCCGCGCTCGGCGAACCAATCCATCACCGATGAATCGGGCCGCCCCGGAACCGTGAGGTCGAAGGTGGGCTGCGAGGCCATCGACGAGCCGTGGACGAAAAGCACCGCGGGCTTGCCTTCGGGCGATCCCTCGTACTTTTCCCAGAGGAAGAGCCGCACGTCGCCCTTGTTGGTGAAATGTTCGTTGCCGGTGATCTTCTTCATCGTGTTCATTCCACCTTGGCGCCGGTCTCGCGAATGATCTTCGCCCAGCGGTCGCGTTCCTCGCGGAAGTAGGCATCGAACGCCGCGGGCGTCCCGGCCAGGATTTCCAGCGAGTGATGATCCATATAGGTCTTCACCTCGGGGGTCGCGAGCGAAGCGGTCAGCTCGCGCTGCAGGCGCTCGAGGATCGGCGCGGGCGTGCCCTTCGGCGCAAGCAGACCGAGCCACACGTACGCTTCGTAACCCTCGAGCCCCGCCTCCTTCAGCGTCGGCACGTCGGGCAGCGCGGGCGAGCGCTTCGCTCCGGTCACGGCGAGCGCGCGAAGCTTGCCGGCCTTGATGTGGCCGAGCATTCCCGCGAGCCCCGGGAACGACACGGGCACGATGCCACCGAGGAGATCCGTCGTCGCCTGGCCGCTTCCCTTGTAGGGCACGTGCGTCATCTTCACGCCGGCCATCGTCGTGAACATCGCTGCGAACAGGTGTTGCCCGCTGCCGTTGCCCGAGGATGCGTAATGAATCAGCCCCGGATCCTTCTTCGCCGCGGCAATCAATTCGGCCACCGACTTCGCCGGGAACGCAGGATGCACGACGAGCACCCCGGGCTCGCGCGCGATCAGGCCGATCGGCGCGAAATCATCGATGGGCTGGAAGTTGAGCTTGGAATAAAGGGTCGCGCTGATCGCGTTCGTCTGCGAGGCAAGCAGCAGCGTGTAGCCATCGGCCGGGGATTTCGCGACCGCCTCGCTGCCGATCGTGGCACCCGCGCCCGGACGGTTCTCGACGATGACGCCCTGGTTCAGGCGCTTGGCGAGCTCGGAAGCCACCATGCGCGTCGGTCCATCGACCGCGCCGCCCGGCGAGAACGGCACGATGATCTTGATGGGACGCGAGGGATAGTCCTGCGCGAATGAAGTGGTGCACGCGGCGAGCGCGATGACCGCGGTGATACGCGAAACGAAACCCACGAAGCGCCTCCCGGATCGAGCGAGGCGCCTACTTTAGTGGGATTTCGCGGTGTCGGCGAGGAGCTTCGCGAGGCCGATGGGGTCGACGGGCTTCACCAGGTGATGGTCGATGCCCGCCGCGACCGAATTGCGCTTGTCTTCTTCCTGGTCCCACGCCGTCGTGGCGATCACGACCGCGCTGCGGCCCCAGTAACGCTCGCGCAGCTTGCGAGCGATCTCGAAGCCGTTCATGAACGGCAGGCCGATGTCGAGCAGCACGACGTCGGGGCGGAACTCCTGGCCGATGGCGAGCGCGTCGGGGCCATTCGTGGCGATGCGCACTTCATTGCCGAGCGCTTCGAGAAGCTTCCCGAACGAGATCGCGGTGTCGGGATGGTCCTCGACGATGAGGATGCGAAGCCCCGAACCGAGCACGCCCTTGGCGCTCTCGCTCAGGTCGCGAGGCTTGCCCGCCTCGAACTCGGTGGCGAGCCCCACGTTGCCGTACACATGGCCCATGCGCTCTCCCGCTTCGGAGACGGTGACCTGCACCCAGGACGCCTCGTGGACGACGTCGAGCACGACGCGGCTGGCGGGAGGCGCCTTGCGGGCCGCGCCGAGGATCATGTCGGCAAACACGCGCGTGAGGCGCTCCGGGTCGGCGCGAACCACGATCGCGCGGTCCGGCAGCGACGCCTCGATGCGATGCCCGAGGTTCTCGACTTCGGGCCGGGCCGAGTCGATCGCATCGCGGATCACGCTGACCAGTCCGACGAGCTCTTCGCCGGTGGATGCGAGGCCGCGAGCGGACTGGCCGAATTCGTGGTTGGTAGGGTTCTGTTTTTCCATGGTCGTGGGGTACCTGCAATATTTATTTCTACGGGCATGGTTGCAGCACTCAAAGGGCGGTGATGCCAGCAGAGTCCTACAAGGGCAAACTTTCATCCGGTATCCTTCCCGGCGATGCCTACCCGCCTACAACGGCGCTTCGCGCGCGCCGGGGACCTCGGACTTTCCCTTGGAGAGTTCCGCCGCCTGGCCGCCCTCGACACCCCCCAGAAGATCCAGAAATTCCTCAATGCCATCCCGATCAACTTCGAGATCGGCGGCGAAACCCTGCTTTCCGTCCGCGAGGTCCTGCAACAGAACCGCGCGCACTGCATCGAGGGGGCCTATGTCGCGGCCGCCGCCCTCTGGGTCCACGGCGAACCCCCTTATGTGATGCATCTCGATTGCGAGATCTCGGATTTCCCGCACGTCATCACGCTCTTCAAGCGGGGCGGATGCTGGGGCGCGCTCTCCAAGACGAATGGCGCATACCTTCGCTATCGCGACCCGGTGTACCGGACGCTGCGCGAGCTCGCGATCTCGTATTTCCACGAGTACTTCAACAAGCGCGGGAAGAAGACGTTGCGAAGCTACTCTGGCGCGTTCGACCTGCGGCGCATCGATCCGCACCTGTGGGTGACCAACGGAAGCCAGTGCGTCGAGGCCCATGACCGGCTGCGCGACCTGCGCCACTACGACCTCATCTCGCGGCGCCAGGAAAAGCTCGTGGTTCGCCGCGACGCCTTCGAGATGAGCGCCTCGAAGATGCTGCAGTGGCCGCCGCCCCCGAAGGGCGGACGGCGCTAGCGAAGCGTTACGAAGCGGGCGGATCCTTCGAGCGGGTGGTGCTGGCCGCGGTGAAGATACCGATGCCGAGCATGATCACGGCGCCGATGCCGATATACAGGTGCGGCACGCCGGCCGTGGCAGCAGCCCAGCTCAGGCCGACCACGAAGATGATGAAACCGAGTACGTAGAGAGCGAAAGACATCACAGCCTCCGGGAGTTGTTGTTCCTCCCGCAAGGCTCGCACCCCGGTGCGGCGCGTGTAATCAGCGGAGTCCTACGGCCGGTCGATATCGAACAGGATGCCCGAGTCGTCGACGGGAATCGCCAGCACGTCGCTCGCGTGGCGCGAGAGGATCGAACGAGCGCCCTCGTCGCCTTGCAACGCGCAAAGCTCCTCGCCATACGCTGCGCTGAACCCCACGGGGTGGCCGCGCTCGCCGGCGTCGCGTGTCACGGGCACGACCAGCCGCGCACCGCCCTGCAGCGCCTGCGTGATCGCGCCGTAGGTCGCGAGCTCGATGCGCGGCATGTCGGCGAGCGCCACGATCCAGCCCGACGCGTCGCGCGTCGCGCCGACGCCCGCGGCCAGGCTGGCACCCATGCCCTCGCGCGAACGCTCGCTCACGACCACTTCACAACCCGAGGCGCGAAGTTGCGCGGCGAGCTCATCGTCGCCCGCGCGCACGACCGCGAGCGCATTGCCCACGCCGGCGATCACCTTGCGCGCGGTGTAGGCGCCGAGCGCGAGACCGTCGGCGTAGGGATGGAGGAGCTTGGGGGAGCCGAAGCGCGTGGAAGCGCCGCCGGCGAGGAGGATGCCGCGGATCAAGCGCGCTTGCGCCGCTCGTCGCGCTCCACTTTCTCCAGCACGATGTGGTTGCGCGCGGCCACCAGGTCGGCCAGGATCGCGACCGCGATTTCAGGCGGCGTGCGTGAGCCGATCGACAAGCCGACAGGCCCGCGCAGCCGCGCGATCTGCGCCGCGGTGAGCTCGAAATCCGCGAGGCGCTTGCGCCGTTCCGCGCTGGTCTGCTTCGAGCCGACCGAGCCCACGTAGAACGCCTCGCTCTTCAGGGCTTCGAGCAACGCCATGTCGTCGAGCTTGGGATCGTGCGACACCGTGAGGACCACCGTGTGGCCATCGGGCTTGAAGGCGACGACGGCATCGTCGGGCATGCCGTCGACCCACTGCGTGCCCGCGACACGCCAGGCGCTGCGATATTCCTCGCGCGGATCGCACACGGAAACCTTGAAGTCGAGCGTCTCGGCGACCTGCGCGAGATAGATCGCGATCTCCGAGGCGCCGATGATGAGCATCCGCCAGCGCGGGCCATGGACGCTCGTGAACCGCTCGGGCGTGCGCTCGCATTCCTGCGCCGGTTGCGCGGGCGCGAAGCTCCACGCGCCGGTTGCGAGGTCCACGCTGCGCCCGATGATGCGGCCGCTCGCGATGTGATCGAGCAGCGCGCGCAAATCATCCGAAGGCACTTCCGGCTCGATGATCACTTCGAGCTGCCCGCCGCAGGGCAATCCGAATCGGCGCGCTTCCTCGCTCGTGATCCCGTAGGACTCGAACAGGGGCTTCCTGCCCGTGAACGAATCGCGCCGTGAAATGAGGTCGTCCTCGATGCAGCCGCCGGAGACGGATCCAACGAGGATGCCGTCGTCGCGAACCGCGAGCAGCGATCCGGGCGGCCGCGGGCTCGCGCCGAAAGTCTGCGCGACCGTCACCAGCCAGACGCGGTGACCGCCCGCCTTCCACTCCAGGGCGCGCTCGAGGACGTCGAGATCGAGGCTTTGCATCCAGAAAGTATATGACCAATGGGGACAGACCCCATTGGAGGTCTGTCATACAGGTTACAACTCACCAATGGGGTCTGTCCCCATTGGTGGTCAGGCGGCGATTCCCATTCGTTTCGCGGCCTTGAAGATCGCGCGGCGCGCGCGCGGATAGGTGCCGCAGCGACACAGGTTCATGAACGAAGCGATGTCGGCGTCCGTGGGCTTGGCCACGCGCCGCAGGAGCGCGACCGCCGCCATGATCTGCCCGGTCTGGCAGTAGCCGCACTGGGCGACGTCTTCCTCGATCCACGCCTGCTGGACGGGATGCAGCCGCGTGCCGGTGGCGAGGCCTTCGATCGTGACCACGGACTGGCCCGCGATCAACTTCATGGCCAGCGTGCAGGAGCGCACGGCCTCGCCCTCGATGTGGACCGTGCAGGCGCCGCACGACCCGGCGCCGCAGGCGTACTTGGTCCCCGTCAGGTAAAGGCCGTCACGCAGGTACCAAAGCAGTGGCTGTTCCGGATCTCCCTCGAATTCACGCGGCTTTCCGTTGACGGTCAGCGTGATCTTGCGCACGGCCATGTCCCCTCCTTGGTGGTCCCTGGTTGTACTGCCCCAGAGTCACCCTAGGACCGGGCGGGGATGCCCTCAACGGGCGTGCGACGAAATGCGGAAACCGGGGGACAGGATGCCCCGGGACCTTCGCGGACACGGGGCCATCGACAAAGGGTTGATCCCGACCCGGCCCCAACCTCTCCAGCAAACGCCGCCGATCTCGCTACCCAAACTTGCGCTCGAAATTCCTGGCGCACGGGCGATCCTGCAGCGAGCGGTGGGGGGCCTCTCGTGATCAACCCTTCGTCGTTGGCTCAGCGCCGGAACCATCGAGGTGTTTCCAACAGCGGGGCGGCGCTGATTGAATGTTGGGAGTGCGTGCCAGTCATGTCGGCGGTCATTCATCGACGAGGGCGGCACCAGCCACCGCCTGCCGCGTCAAATTATCTACCGACGATCATCGCAGCCGTTGCGCCACAACCCACCCGCGACCTTCGACAGCGATGGGTGTGGGTCGAGAGGGGGTGTCACCTGTCGCTGCAGAACGGCGGTGCGCGAGGAATCTCGAGCGACATATGAAGTAGCGAGATCGATCCTCTTCCCGACGTAGCAAGGTCCCCCGGTTCGACCCACACCCATCGATGGCGGAGGTCGCGGGGGGAAAAGCAGGTCCTTCGGGCTCCTGCGGAAGCCCTCAGGATGACAGCGGGGCCCTAGAGAGCGAACAGCTCCTTGAGCGCCTTGCGGTAGTCGTCGAAGGCGACCGAGGAGAGGTTGTGGTGGTTGCCACCTTCAACCTTGATGAAGCGCTTGGGGGACTTGGCGGCTTCGTAGAGTTTCTCGCCCATGTCCACCGGAACGATGCCGTCGTTGGTGCCGTGGGTGATGAGGATCGGCGCGCGGATGTCGCCGATCTTGGAGAGCGTGTCGAACTCCTGCGTGAGGATCAGGCCGACCGGGATGTAACTCCATGCAGACCGCGCGACCATCTCGCGGATCGAGGTGAACGTGGCTTCGAGCACGACGCCCGAGCAATCGTCGCTGCGCCGCGCGAGATCCGCAGCGATGGCCCCACCGAGCGAATGGCCGGCGACGTAGCGCTTGCGGTCGGGTGCGATCTTCGCGAGGTACTCCCAGGCCGCCTGGGCGTCCTCATAGGACAACTGTTCGGTCGGCGACACCGGCGAGCTCTTGCCGAAGCCCCGATAGTCGATCGCGAGCACGGAGAAGCCGAGCTTCCTCCAGCGTTCGACGCGCGTGATGCTGCCCGAGAGGTTCCAGCGCGCGCCATGCAGGTAGAGGAGGACGGGCGCTTTCGGCTGCTCGGACGGCGCCCACCAGGCGTGGAGCTTGTCGCCGTTCGCGCCGACGGGAATCCAGTGTTCGTCGATCGAGCGGGCGGCCGCCGCATCGTAGCCACGCCAGACATCGGCCGTGGGACGGAAGATGAGCTCGCCCTGCTTTTCCGACAGGTACGCGCAGCCGCCCGCCACGGCCACGAGGAAGGCCAGCCCCAACATGCGGAGGGCGGCCCGGGGCCGCCCTCCGCGAATCGTGTTGTCTGCTGCCGGCGTCATATCAGGTCTGTCGTTCCCTTACTTGTGCCACAGGAGCGGGACGTGCGGCCCGCGGTAGATCGCATCGGAATTGAACATCGTCCATACGGCGAGCGACACCACCGCCACCACCAACACCGCCTCGAACGCCGGATTGGCGAAAAGCCTGCGGACTCGCTGCCAGTTGCTGCCCGTGAATCTCGTCTGCATTGCCGTGCCTCCTACCGCTAGGACTACGGACCTCTTCCGTAGTTCTCACACGCAAGGCACATGCCATCACTTTGCCCGAATTCAAGCGTTGTCACTCACTGGAACAGACCGATCATGCACGCGGTTCCTAGATCCACTTCGTCTTGGTCAGCGGCAACACCTGCGCTCGCCTTCCGGTGAGCGTCCCCAGCGCATTGGCCACGGCCGGCGCGATCGGCGGCGTGCCCGGTTCGCCCACGCCCGTGGGCTTCTCGCCCCCTGCCACCAGGTGTACGGAGACCTGCGGCATGTCGCTCATTCGCAACACCTGGTAGTCGTGGAAGTTCGATTGCTGGACCGCGCCATCCTTCAGCGTGAGCTCGCTCATGAGCGCGGCCGAGAGCCCGAAGCCGATCGCGCTTTGCACCTGCGCTTCGACGGTGAGCGGGTTCACGACGAGCCCGCAGTCCATCGCCGCCGTCACCTTGTGGACCTTGGGCGCACCGCCTTCGAGCGAAACCTCGGCCACCTGCGCCACCACGGTGCCGAAGGCCTCGTGGATGGCGAAGCCCTTCGCACGCCCCGCAGGCGGGGCTGAACCCCACGCGCCCTTTTCCGCAGCGAGCTCCAGGACCTTCAGGAAGCGCGGATTCTTCGCGAGCAACTCGCGGCGCAACGCGACCGGATCCTTCTTCGTGGCCGCGGCGATCTCGTCGATCATCGTCTCCATCACGAACGCGGTGTGCGTGTGGCCCACCGAGCGCCACCACAGCGACGGCACCGCGCTCTTGGTCGTGTGGAGCGAGACATCGAGGTTCGGGATGTCGTAGTGCGTGTCGGAAACGCCCTCCACGCTGGTGCTGTCGACGCCATCCTTCACGAGGAACGCTTCGAACGCGGTGCCGCCGAGGATCGACTGGCCGACGATCACGTGATTCCAGCCGACGATCTTGCCGCTCGCATCGAGACCCACATCGACCTTGTGCAGGTACATCGGCCGGTAGTAGCCGCCGCGGATGTCGTCCTCGCGGCTCCACACCACTTTCACCGGCACCTTCACTTCCTTCGCGATCTCGCACGCTTCGACGATGTAATCGGACGCCGGGTTCGCGCGCCGGCCGAAGCCGCCGCCCGCATACGTGGTGTTGAGCTTCACGTTCTCGGGCTTGAGCCCCAGCGTCTTCGCCGCAGCCAGGTGATCCATCGTCTGGAATTGCGAGCCCACCCAGAGCTCGGCGTTCTCGCCCTTGATCTCCACCGTGCAGTTGAGCGGCTCCATCGGCGCGTGCGCGAGGAACGGGAACACGTACTCGCGGCTGATGGTCTGCGTGGCGCCCTTGATCGCCTCGGGGTTCGCGGCCTTCTTCGCGGACAGGCCGGGTTTCTTCGCGAGCTCGCGATACTCGGCGAGGAGATCCTCCGTCGAAGTCTTCGCGCCGCCATCCCAGGTGACGTCAAGCTGGTCGCGCCCGTTCTTCGCCGGCCAGTAGCCCTTGCCGACGACGGCAACACCGTTGGTGATCTGCACCACGTGCGTGATGCCGATCGAGCGCGACACCTTGTCCGCATTGAGCGATTTCACGCGCGCGCCGAACACGGGCGGGTGCGCAACGACCGCGGTGAGCAGGCCGGGGCGCTTCACGTCCATGCCGAAGATCGTCTTGCCCGCGACCTTGTCGGCCGAATCGAGCCGCTTCACGGGCTTGCCGATGAGCTTGAAGTCCTTCGGATCCTTGAGCTTCACTTCCGGCAAGGGGAGATTCATCGCGGCTTCCGCGAACTGGCCGAACGGCGCGCGCTTGCCGCCGGGACCGACGATGAAACCCTTCTCGGCGCGGCAGTCGGCGGGCTTCACCTTCCACGCATCGGCCGCAGCCTGGATGAGCATCGTGCGCGCCTGGGCGCCGACGGTGCGAAGCTGCTCCCAGGAGTTCGACACGCTCGAGGAGCCGCCCGTGCCCTGCATGCCGCCCCACGAGATGTTGCCGTAGACGGCGGCGGCCGGTGCGAGCTCGGTCTTCACCTTCGACCAGTCGCACTCGAGCTCCTCGGCGATGAGCATCGGCAGCGACGTCTGCACGCCCTGGCCGAACTCGAGGTGCTTGATCTGGATCGTGACGGTGTTGTCCTTGGCGATGCGCAGGAAGGCGTTCGGCGGAAAGACCTTCTTCGGTTGCGGCGCCTGCGCATTCGCGAGGCGGCCGCCGAGGAACGGCAGGTAAAACCCGATGACGAGCGCGGAGGACGACGAGAGGAATTGCCGGCGGGAGATCTTCATCGCTCTCTCCTCAGGCTTTCTTCGGCGCAGCCGCGGGACGCGCGGGGCCGAGCGTGGCGGAGGCGGACTTGATGGCCTCCTTCACGCGCTGGTAGGTGGCACAGCGGCAGATGTTGCCGCTCATCGCCGCATCGATGTCGGCGTCGCTGGGCTTCGGGTTCTTGGAGAGCAAAGCCGTAGCCGCCATGACCTGGCCGGGCTGGCAGTACCCGCACTGCACCACGTCCTTGTCCACCCAGGCGGCATTCACCGCCTTCACGACGGCCGTCGCCGGCAATCCCTCGATGGTGGTGACGCGCTTGCCCTCGAGCGTCGAGACGGGCGTGACGCATGAGCGCGTCGCCTCGCCGTTGACGTGGACCGTGCAAGCGCCGCACAGCGCCATGCCGCAGCCGAACTTGGTTCCCGTGAGGTCGTAGCTGTCGCGCAGGACCCAGAGAAGGGGGGTGTCGGGCGCGCCCTGGAAGTCAACGCGATCACCGTTGATGAAGAACTTGCTCATGGCGGTTCCTGGCAGTGTGCTGGGAGGGGGATGCGGAAACTATAAGCTATCATTCGGCCACTTCGTGACAGCTTGTTGCACGCCCGATGCCGCGCCGCAAATCCAATCTTTTCCCCACGCCCGACGACGCCGAAGCCGCGTTCTACGACGCGTTCGAGCGCGGCGACCTCGCGGCCATGATGGCCGTGTGGGCCGAAGGCGATGACGTGGTCTGCGTGCATCCGCAGGGACCGCGCCTGCTCGGGTTCGATGCCGTGCGCGACAGCTGGACGCAGATCTTCGCCTCCGGCATGCAGCTTCGCGTTCGCACGGTCGAGGCGCGCCAGTACCAGGGACAGACGATCGCCGTGCACTCGGTGGTGGAACTGCTCTCCGCGCCCGGCGAGCAATCGGCATCGCCGCCCGTTTCCGCGACCAACGTCTACGTGCTCACCGAAGAAGGCTGGCGCATGACGCTGCACCACGCCTCGCCCTCCTCCGACGGCCAGCCGGTCGTCGAAGAGCCGCCGCCCGAGCCGCACACGCTGCACTGATGCCCGCGTTCGCGGCTGTATCTGCGTTCATCGGCGTTCATCTGCGGACCCTTGCCGTGGGTCTGCTTTTCTTCGCCGTTCCTGCGCATGCCGCCGATCCGAAGAAGGTGATCCGCGTCGCCTGGTCGAGCGCGGAAACCTCCATCGATCCGCAGGCGGAATCGGATGAGGCCTCGGGCTCGATCGCCCACGCGATCTTCGATCCGATGCTCGCCTACGATTTCCTCGCGCGGCCCTCGAAGCTGATCGGCAATACCGCGGCGCTTCCCGAGGTGAGCGACGAAGGTGCCACGTACACGCTGCGCATCCGGCCGGGCATCCTCTTCGCGCCGCACGCGGTGTTCAACGGCAAGCCGCGCGAGCTCACGGCGCAGGACTACGTCTTCTCGATCAAGCGCCTGCTCGACCCGAAGCTGCGCAGCAAGTGGCTGTTCCTCGTCGACGGCAAGATCAAGGGCGCCACCGCCGCGATGGAGGCTGCGAAAAAATCCGGCAAGTTCGATTTCGACGCGCCCATCGAGGGCCTGCAGGCGCTCGACCGCTACACGATTCGCATCAAGCTCACGCAACCGGATTACTCGTTCCCGTACGTGCTCGCCATGCCCGCGACCTCCGCGCTCGCGCGCGAGGTGGCCGAGAAATATGGCGACGACATCGGCTTCCATCCGGTGGGCACGGGGCCCTACCAGATCACGGCGTGGACGCGCGGCTCGCGGGTGGTGCTCGAGGCCAACCCCAACTACCGCGAAGAAATCTTCTCCGGCGATCCCGGCCCTGATGCCGTGAGCCGCGCGATCCACGCGCGCCTGCAGGGAAAGAAGCTGCCGATCGCGGGGCGCATCGAGATCAACGTGGTCGACGAAGCGCAGCCGCGCTGGCTCGCGTTCCTCAACGGCGAGACCGAGTACGTCCGCCCGATCCCCGAGGAGTTCGCCAACCTCGCCGTCCCCGGCGGCAAGCTCGCGCCCAATCTCGCGAAGAAGGGCTACCAGGTCATGCCCGACGAGATCGCGTACATCACGTACACCACGTTCAATACCCAGGAACAGATCGAAGGCAGGCCCAACTCGCTCGGCGGCTTCACGCCCGAGAAGGTCGCGCTGCGCCGCGCGATCGTGCACGGCTGGCGCATCGACGAGCAGATCTCGATCCTCGACAAGAAGCAGTCCACGCGCGGCTACTCGATGATCCATCCCGCGGTGAGCGGCCACGACCCGGCGTTCGTGAGCCCGACCCTCGAGTACAACCCGGCGAAGGCCAAGGCGCTACTCGACATGTTCGGCTACGTCGACCGCGACGGCGACGGCTACCGCGAGAATCCCGACGGCTCGCCGCTCACCTTCGACCACGCCTCCGAGCCGAACCTGCGCGAACGCCAACGCAACGAGCTGTGGAAGAAGTCGATGGACGACATCGGCATCCGCGTGACCTTCAACACGGTCGAGCGCCTCCCGCAGCTTCGCAAGCAGGCGCAGTTCGGCCGCCTGCAGTCGTTCAGCTACGGGTGGATCGCGGACTTTCCCGACGGCGAGAATTTCCTGCAGCTGCTCTGGGGCGGCTCGATCGGCCAGACCAACTACGCGAGGTTCGACCACCCCGAGTACAACGCGCTCTACGAACGCATCAAGCGCATGCCCGACGGCCCGGAGCGCAACGCGCTCATGACGAGGATGGTGAAGCTGGTGAATGTCTACGTGCCCTGGATGGTCGAGACCTACAAGGCCCGCAGCATCCTGGTCGCACCCTGGGTCACGGGCTACAAGAAGCATCCGTTCTCGCACGAGCCGTGGAAATACCTGGACATCGACCTCGAGCGGCTCGCCAAGCGGTGAAATAATGGCGGCCATGGCCACTGCCACCGCGAACATCCCGACCTCCCGCCTCGCGAAGCTGCTCATCGCGGCGCTGGTGCTCGTGCTCGCCTGGCAGCTCGCGCACTGGACGTGGGTCTTCTTCGCGCCGCGCGTCTTGGTGTCCGAAGGGCCGGCCGAAGGCGGCGCGGACCTCGCCCTGGCGGCCCGCCTCTTCGGCGGTTCGGCGAGCGATCGCCCCACGCAAGGCTCGGCCTCCGGCCTGCGGTTGAAGGGCGTGGTCGCCCCCACGCCGGGAACCACGGCTGGCGCCATCTTCGGCATTGGCACGGGACGCGATGTCGCCGTGAAACTCGACGGCGAAGTGCAACCGGGCGTGAAGCTCGTCGAAGTGCTGCCCGAATCGGTGGTCGTCTCCCGCGGCGGCGTGCGCGAGCGCATCGACCTCGAGAAGCGCATGTCGGCCGCATCCCCCACGGCGCCGGGCGCGCGCTCGGCCTCGAACTTCCGCCTGAACGTCGCGCGCTCGAGCAACAACAACTATTCGCTGTCCCGCAAGGAGCTCGACGATGCCCTGCGCGACCCGAACCAGCTCAATTACCTCGGCCGCATCGGCGTCGCCCCCGGCGGCGGGGTCCGGATGGACGCCGCGCCCGCCGGCAGCCTCGCCCAGAAGCTCGGTCTCCAGCCCGGCGACGTGATCAAGAAGCTCAACGGCCAGCCGGTCGCCTCCACCGGCGACCTCGCCCGCCTGTACACCCAGTTCGGCACCCTTTCGATGGTCGAGGCCGAGGTCCAGCGCGGCTCCCTCACCGTCCAGCTGAGCTACGCCATCCAGCCGTGAAAAAAGGGGACAGACCCCTTTTCCGAAAAGGGGACAGTCCCCTTTTTGAAAATGGGGACTGTCCCCTTTTTCATGAATCTGTAGTCCCCCTGTCATAAAATCGGGATTGAGAGCAAAATGCCCGATAAATCAACGCCAAAGCCCGATAACGTGACAAGGTTTCTAGGTTTTCCCGCAGCCTTTTTCGCGGCCGCCCTGACGGCCCTTTCCTTCCTTGCGCTGGCCGCCGAGGAAGAGAAGATCACGCTCAATTTCGTGAACGCGGATATCCAGTCGGTCATCAAGACCGTCGGCCAGCACACCGGCAAGAATTTCATCCTCGATCCGCGCGTCACCGGCACGGTGAACATCGTGTCCGACAAGCCGGTCTCGAAGGACATGCTCTACACGATCCTTCTCTCGACGCTGCGCGTGCAGGGCTACGCCGCGGTCGAGGGCGATGGCTTCGTGAAGATCGTTCCCGAAGCCGAGGCGAAGACGAGCTCCAGCCCCACGGGCGAAGCGGCGCTGAAGGTCCCGGGCGATCGCATCGTCACGCAGGTCTTCCTGCTGCAGAACGAGTCGGCCGTGCAGCTCGTCCCCGTGCTGCGGCCCCTCGTGACGGCCAACAACTTCATCGCCGCGTATCCGAACAACAACGCGATCGTCATCACCGATTACGCGGAGAACGTCCGGCGCATCCAGCGGATCATCGCCTCCATCGACCTGCCCTCGGGCGGCGACGTGCAGATCATCCGCCTGCAGAACGCCTCGGCGATCGACATCATCCAGACCCTGCAGAAGGTCGTGCCCGAGACCAACGCGCCGGCCAACGCCCCGGGTGCGGCGCCCAAGGTCGCGATCGCGCTCGACCAGCGCACCAACAGCCTGATCGTGCGCGCCGACAGCCCCGCGCTCATGAACCGGGTGAAGGCGCTCGCAGTGGGCCTCGATACCGCCGGTGCGGCAAGCGGCAACATCTACGTGGTGTATCTCCGCAATGCCGAAGCGACGCGCATCGCCGAGACGTTGCGCGGCCTGCTCCAGGGCGCCGATGCCGCGCGCGGCGCGCAGCCCGCGTCCACAAGCGCGACCACGGCCTCCAATAGCGGCGCCAACACGAACACGACGTCTTCTTCGACCTCGACTTCGCAGCCCGTCTCGAATCCCAGCTCGGTCATCCAGGCCTACCCGCCGACCAACTCGATCATCATCACCGCGCCCGAGCCGGTTTACCGTTCGCTGCGAGCCGTGATCGACAAGCTCGACACGCGCCGCGCGCAGGTCTACATCGAAGCGCTGATCGTCGAAATCTCCACGGGCAAGGCCCAGGAGCTTGGCGTGCAGTGGGCCGGCGGCAAGAACGTGGGCGACGGGCGCTCGGCCTTCGCCGGCACCAACTTCTCGACGGGCGGCGTGGGCAGCAACATCATCAGCGCCGCGACCGATCCGCGCCTGCTCGGCGGCGGCCTCAACCTCGGTCTCATCGACGGCACGCTGCGCATTCCCGGCACCGACATCGAGATCCTGAACCTGCAGGTGCTCGCCCGCGCGCTGGAAGCCGATTCGGGCGCCAACGTGCTTTCGACGCCCAACATGCTGACCCTCGACAACGAGGAAGCCCGGATCGTCGTCGGCCAGAACGTGCCCTTCATCACCGGCAGCTACACGCCGACCTCGGGGAGTGCCACCAACCCGTTCCAGACGATCGAGCGCAAGGACATCGGCATCACGCTGCGCGTGACCCCGCAGGTCTCCGAAGGCGGCGGCGTGAAGCTGAAGATCTTCCAGGAGATCTCGAGCGTCACGCGCGATGCGCAGCTGATCCGCTCGGCCGACATCATCACCAACAAGCGCTCGCTCGAATCGACCGTGCTGGTGGACCACAACCAGATCGCGGTGCTCGGCGGCCTCATCCAGGACGACCAGGGCGTGACGATCGACAAGGTCCCGGTCCTGGGCGACATCCCCTACCTCGGCACGCTCTTCAAGTACGAGTCGCGCAACCGCAAGCGCACCAACCTGATGGTTTTCCTGCGCCCCGTGGTGATCAAGGACGACAAGGCCTCCGCCTCGCTCACGGCCGACCGCTACGAGTACATCCGGAACCTGCAGCAGAACATGGTCCTGCCGCGCAACTTCCTGCTGCCCGAGGAACCGGCGAAAGTGCTGCCGCCGATCGAAGACGCCAAGGTTCTGGGAAAATGACGGCTCCGCTCGAGCGCACCGTGAATCCCCAGGAACTCGACCCGACGACGGTCCGTCTGCTCCCCTACCCCTTCGCCAAGGCGAAGGGCGTGATCGCCGCGCGCGTCACCAATGGCGCGCTGGAAGTCTGGGTGCGCCCGTATCCGCAGGGCTCGACGCTTTCCGAAGTGCGCCGCATGGCCGGCAAGCCGCTCAAGGAAGTGCTGCTCACGCCCGAGGAGTTCGAGCACTGCCTGACGCTCGCCTACACGCGCGAGCCCGGGGCGGCCGAGACGATCGTCGAGGACATGGGCGAGAACGTCGACCTCGCGAAGCTCACCGAACAGCTGCCTGAAGTCGCGGACCTCCTCGAAGCCGAGAACGACGCACCGATCATTCGCCTCATCAACGCGCTGCTCACGCAGGCGATGCGCGAAGGCGCTTCCGACATCCACCTCGAAATCTTCGAATCACGAGCCCTTGTTCGCTTCCGCGTCGACGGCGCGCTGCGCGACGTGGTGGAACCCCGCCGCGGCCTGCACCCGGCGATGGTCTCGCGCATCAAGGTCATGGCGTCGCTGGACATCGCCGAGAAGCGCCTGCCGCAGGACGGCCGCATCACGCTGCGCATCGCCGGCCGCCCGGTCGATGTCCGCGTCTCCACGATCCCCACGGCCAACGGCGAGCGCGTGGTGCTGCGCCTCCTCGACAAGCAGTCGGGCCGCCTCACGCTCGACGCGCTGGGCATGGATGCCGCGGCGCGCGCCGAGATCGACGCGCTGATCGAGCAGCCGCACGGCATCGTGCTGGTCACCGGCCCCACGGGCTCGGGCAAGACCACGACGCTCTATGCCGCCCTCTCGCGCCTCGATCGCAAGACCCGCAACATCATGACGGTCGAGGATCCGGTCGAATACGAGCTCGACGGCGTGGGCCAGACGCAGGTCAATCCGCGCATCGAGATGACGTTCGCCCGGGCGCTGCGCGCGATCCTGCGCCAGGACCCGGACGTGGTGATGATCGGCGAGATCCGCGACCTCGAGACCGCGCAGATCGCGGTGCAGGCTTCCCTCACCGGCCACCTGGTCCTCGCGACCCTCCACACGAACGACGCCCCGGGTGCGGTGACGCGCCTGATCGACATGGGCATCGAGCCGTACCTGCTCGCCTCCACGCTCAACGGCGTGCTGGCGCAGCGCCTCGTGCGCAAGCTCTGCCCCGCGTGCAAGACGCCGTCTCCCTCTCCCTTGGGAGAGGGTCGGGGTGAGGGTGACGAGCGCACCTATGCACCCGTGGGCTGCGCCGCGTGCAACTTCTCCGGCTACAAGGGCCGCACGGGCATCTACGAGTTGCTCACGGTCGATGACGATCTTCGCCGCCTGATCCACGACACCGCCGCCGAGCGCGAGCTTCGCGACCACGCGGTGAAGCAGGGCCTGACGCGGCTTCGCGACGACGGGATGCGCTGGGTGCGTGAAGGCGCGACCTCGCTCGACGAGGTCCTGCGCGTCACCCGGGTGTAGCCCCGTGAAAGCGCGCGGGCTTCCCTTGCTCGCCCTGCTCGCGGTCCTTCCCGTGCAAGCGCTCTCGCCCGCCGCCACGGAACTGGTCGCCGTCGAGAAGAAGGCCGCCGACGCCGACTG
This sequence comes from Usitatibacter palustris, assembly GCF_013003985.1. Classification (GTDB taxonomy): domain Bacteria; phylum Pseudomonadota; class Gammaproteobacteria; order Burkholderiales; family Usitatibacteraceae; genus Usitatibacter; species Usitatibacter palustris. Next base: position 2,683,174 of record NZ_CP053073.1, read on the forward strand.
CCGCGGAATGCTCGTCGGAATCGAATTCCTGATCGCCTCGATGGCGGGCGATGCCGCGCGCGAGGCCGACGCCCGCCGCCGATCGATGGCCCCGGATCCCGAGGCGGTCGCGCTCCGAAAACGCCGCGCGGAGCTGCTCAACGACGTGAGCAAGATTCCGAAGGAAGACGTGGACGCCGTCATGTCCCACCGCGAAACGACCAAGGAAGCGTGCCCGTGGCAGCGCGTGCACCAGGGCGTGCCGAAAACGCTTCGCCCGGCTCCTTCCGCCGACCAGGCCCGCCAGATGGCAATGCGCTACGTTCCCCTCGTCCTCGCGCGCGGGCGCGCTTGCGAGGCGCTCGATGCCAAGCGCAAGGGCGAGATCGATCGCGCCTGGGCCGCCAGCCGCTTCTCGAAGCTCGCCCTTCCGGAGATGCAGGCGCAAGCGCGCGAGGCCCTCGCGTGGATGCGCTATGACCTCGCGATCAAGCCCGATTCGAAGTACGCGAAGCCGGAGGCGGCGGCGTCCTACTGCACCGGTGCCGAGGACCTGAAGCGCCTCGAGGCCGCCATGCCGGCCGGATTCCTGAAGTAGCGCCATGCCCGGCTTCCGCTACCAGGCCTACAACGTCGAGGGAAAGCTCCACAAGGGCGTCCTCGAAGCCGATAGCGCTCGCCAGGCGCGCGCGCAGCTTCGCGACCAGGGACTCACGCCGTATCGCGTCGAAGTCATCGCCGCGAACGATCCGGCCGGTGGCAGCCGTTTCCGCGCGGTCTCGCTTTCCTCGACCGAGCTCACGCAGCTCACGCGGCAGCTCGCCTCGCTGCTCGAAGCGAGCCTCACCGTCGAGCAGGCTTTCAACGCGTTGATCGAGCAGGCCGAGAACGAACGCATGCGCCAGGTGCTCGCGGCGCTGCGCGGCGAAGTGCTCGCCGGCAACACGATCGCCAAGGCACTCGCCAATTTTCCCGGCGTTTTCCCCGAGCTCTACCGCACGCTGGTCGCCGCGGGCGAGACATCCGGGCAACTGCCGCGCGTGCTCCTGCGCCTCGCCGATTACCTCGAAGACCGCCAGCAGATGCGCAGCAAGCTCGCGCTGGCACTGGTCTATCCGGCGATCGTGTTCGTGGTCGCGCTCGGCGTGGTCGGCGCACTCCTCGTTTACGTCGTGCCGCAGGTCGTGACGGTCTTCCAGCATGCGCACCAGCAGTTGCCGATCCTCACGCGCGTGCTGATCGGCTTCTCGAGCTTCCTCTCCGCGACCTGGATGCTGTGGGTTGCGCTCGTCGTCGCCGGCGGCATCGGATTGAAGGTAGCGCTCGACCGGCCGGCTCCACGGGCCGCCGTGCATCGCTTCGCCTGGCGCCTGCCCGTCATCGGCCGGCTGCTGCGCTCGCTCGACAGCGCGCGCCTCGCCGCAACCCTCTCGATCCTCGTCGGCAGCCGCGTGCCCATCCTGCAGGCGCTGGAAGCCGGCACGGGCGTGATGACGCTCACACCGATGCGCGAAGCGCTCGCCACCGCCGCACGCGGCGTGCGCGAAGGCATGCCGCTCTCGCGCGCGCTCGGCGCGACTCAAGCCTTCCCGCCGGTGATGGTGCATCTCATCGCGAGCGGCGAAGCGAGCGGCAAGCTCGACGAATCGCTCGAACGCGCCGCCCGCACGCAGCAGAACGACCTTGCGACCCGCCTCGCCGCCTTCGCCGCGATCTTCGAGCCGGCGATGATCCTGCTCATGGGCGCGATCGTGCTCTTCATCGTGATGTCCATCCTGCTTCCCATCTTCCAGCTCAACCAGCTCATCGGAAAATGACGAGATCCCGCGGTTTCACGCTCATTGAAGTGCTCGTGGTGGTCGCGATCCTGGCGATTCTCGCCGCGATCGTCGTGCCCCGCGTGATGGACCGGCCCGACGAAGCCAAGCGCGTCGCCGCGAAGGCCGACATCGCCGCCATCGGCCAGGCGCTCAAGCTCTATCGCCTCGACAACGGCGCCTATCCGGGCACCGACCAGGGCCTGGTCGCGCTCGTGCAGAAGCCGACCTCGAATCCCGTGCCGCCCAACTGGAAGCAAGGCGGCTACCTCGAGCGCCTGCCCAAGGACCCGTGGGGCACCGACTACCAGTACCTGAATCCCGGCGTGCGCGGCGAGATCGACATCTTCAGTTTCGGCGCCGACCGCGCGCGCGGTGGCGAAGGCAACAACGCCGACATCGGCAGCTGGGAATAGAGGGGTCAGACCCCTCTACTTTCACGCGCAACCCATGAACCTCGCACCCCGCCCGACGAAAGTAGAGTGGTCTGACCCCTCTATTTCCGGGTTCACGCTCCTCGAAGTGCTCGTGGTCGTGGCCATCGCCGGCGCCGTGGTCGCACTCGCGGCCGTGAATCTCTTCCCGAGCGACGAGGAAATCGCGCGCCGCGAGGCGGGCCTGCTCGCGATGTCGATCGAAGGCGCGCGCGACGACGCATGGTTCGGCGGGCGTCCGGTCGCGATCTCCGTCGAGGATTCCCGCTTCAAGTCCTGGCGCCTGCAGGCGGATCGCCGCTGGGAATCCGATATCACGCGCGAACGTGGGCTGGGCGAGGGGCTTGCCGTCACGTCGCTCGCGGTCGACGGCCAGCCGCTCGCGGCGAACGATCGCATCGTGTTCCTGCCCGATGGATTCGGTGTCCCCTTCCGCATGACCGTCGCCGTGCGCGGCATCGAGCGCGCGATCGAAGGCGATGCCGCCGGCGCCGTGCGCCTGGTCGAGGCGCGCAAGTGAAGGGCTTCACGCTCATCGAGATCCTGGTCGCGTTGGCGATCCTCGCCGTGGCGCTCGCGGCCACGACGCGCGCCACCGGAGTCGCCACCGACGGCGCGCTCGAAACGCGCCATCGGCTGCTCGCGACATGGGCCGCGGAGAACCGCATCGCGGAGATCCGCGCGCGCCGTCTGTTTCCCTCGCCCGCGACCACGCAATCCACCGCCGAGCAAGGCGGCCTCGCGCTCGTGGTCGAGGAAGTCGTCAGCGATACCGCGAATCCCACCATGCGGCGTGTCGATGTTTCCGTCGCCGATGCGAAGGATCCGCGGCGCGTGCTCACCAAGTTGACGGCCTATGTCACGCAATAGGGGCTTCACGCTCATCGAGCTGCTGGTCGCGCTGGCGCTCTTCGCGCTGATCTCCGCATTCGCCTATCGCGGCCTCAACGCGCTGCTCGAGAGCCGCGAGGCGCTCGCGAAGGGATCGCGCAAGTGGCGCGACGTGGCGCTCTTCGTGGGCCGCTTCGAGCGTGACCTCGATGCCGCGCTCAACCGCCGTGCGATGAGCGCCTCGGGCAGCCCCGGCGCACCGGTGTCTTCCGCGGTCGATGCGGGAACGATCGTCAACCCCGGGCTCGCGCTGACGCGCTCGGGCGCCGCGCTCAATGAGAACGCGCTTGCCGCGCCTCAACGCATCGCCTATCGCATCGTCGATGGCCGCATCCAGCGCCTCGCCTGGCCCGCGGTCGATGCGGCGCCGCGCTCGGAACCTCTCGCGGTCGAAATCCTCGCCGGCGTAAAGTCCCTGGCCTTCCGCTTCCTCGATCCGCGCGGCGAATGGCGCACGACCTGGGGCCTGCCCGGCAGCGCCGATACCATGCCCGCGGCGGTGGAGATGACGCTCGAGCTCGCGAGCGGCGAGCGCATCGTGCGCCTCGTCGACCTGCAGAGGGTCTCGTGAAGAACCAGCGCGGCGTGGCCGCGGTGACGGCGCTGCTCATCGTCGCGATCGCGGCTTCGACGGCCACGTACATGCTCGCGCAGCAATCGGCGATGTTGAACCAGGCGTCGCTCGTCGCGAACCGCGCGCAGGCCGACCTCTACGCGCGCGCGGGCCTCGACTGGGCACGTGGGGTGATCGCGCAGGACGCGAAGAGCGCTGGCAGCGTGGACAGCCTCGAGGAAGCGTGGGCGCAGCCGATCGCGGGACTGCCCGTGGAACGCGCCCTGGTCGCCGGACAGATCGTCGACGAGCAGGCGAAATTCAATCTCAACAACCTCGTGCGCGGCACGACGAAGAGCGACAACGACCTCGCGATCCTGCGGCGCCTGCTCGAATCGCTCGAGATTCCGCCGGACCTCGCCTTCGCGGTCCTCGACTGGATCGACCCCGACTCCGACCTCTCGGGCGTGGCTGGCGCGGAGGATGGCTTCTACCTCGCCCTCGCCCGCCCCTATCGCGCGGCCAACCAGCCGATGACGCAGGTCGAGGAGCTGCATCGCATCCGCGGTTTCACACCCGCATACGTCGCGAAGTTGAAGCCCTTCGTGACGGCACTGCCCGCGGTAACGACGGTCAACGTGAACACCGCGCCGATCGAAGTGCTCGCGGCGATCCTTCCCGATCTGTCGCGCGCCCAGGTCGCCGCGCTGGTCGAATCGCGCCGCGGCAAGCCCATGCGCACCAAAGCCGAGATCAGCGAGCGCGCGAAGAACGTGCCGGCCTCCACCGTGGCCAACGACCTCGACGTGAAGAGTGCGCATTTCCGCGCGCGTGTGCAGGTAGCCCAGGACGACGTGCAGCTCGCCACCGAAGCGCTCCTGCGGCGCGAGCAGAACGCGGGAGTAACGGTCATCGTGTGGCGCCGGCCCCTCTACTGAACCCATGAAGCTGCGCATCTTCGTTCCCGCGAGCGACAACCTGGCTCCCGACCGGGCTCTCGCCTGGCTGCTCTTCGATGCCAAGGGCGGCGTGCTGCGCGCGGGCGCCACACCCGCCGCCGAGATGCCCAAGGCCGAGGACGTGGAGCTCGTCCTGCCGGCCTCGCGCGTGCTGTTCGCGCGCCTGAAGCTTCCCAAGGTGAACGCCGCCACGATCCGCGAGCTGCTTCCCTACGCGGTCGAGGACCGGCTGCTCGCCGAGCCCCACAACATCCACGCCGTGGCCGGTGGCCGCAGCGCGCAGGGCGAGACGATCGTCGCCGTCGTCGATCGCGCCTGGCTCTCCGGCTTGCTGCAGGCGCTCGACCGTTCGGGCATCTCCCCGCGCCGCGCGAGCTGCGAAAGCGCGCTGCTCGCCGGCGGTGCGGGCGACTGGAACGTGGTGCTCGGACCCGATCACGGCTTTCTCGTCGATGACGACGGCGTGGCCGTCGCATTCGATCGCGGTACCGACCTGCCGCTTGCGATTCGTGTCGCGCTCGACGAAGCCTCCGCACGCAACGCCCGTCCCGCGCTCGTGCGCGTGCACACGCAGGATGGCGCACCGCTTCCCGACCTCGCGCGCTGGAGCGAGCAGGCAGGCCTTCCCTTCGGCGCCGGCTCGCAGTGGGAGAAGCTCGCGACCATCGGCTTCCCGCGCGATGCGATCGACCTGTTGCAGGGCGGATTCGCCACGCGTGCCGGGCGCGCGCTGTCGTTCGCCGGCATTCCGCGCGCCGCGGTCGTCCTGGCGGCGGCCATCGCGGTCATCCACCTGGGCTTCACGGCCTGGGACACCTGGCGGCTCTCCTCGGAGCGCGAGCGCCTCGAGGCGAAGCGCGAAACGATTTTCCGCGCCGCGTTCCCGGAAGCGAAAGCCATCGTCGATCCCGACCTGCAGATGGCGCGCAACCTCGGCGACCTGCGCCGCTCGCGCGGCCTTTCCTCCGACGACGATTTCCTCGTGCAGGCCACGCGCGCCGCGCGGGAGTTCCCCGCGGGCACCGCCAAGGCGCTCACGTACGCGCAGGGACGCGTCGAGGTGCAGCGATGAACCTGCGCGAACGCAAGGTCCTGCAGATCGGCGCGATCGCCGCCGCGATCCTGCTTTTCATCGCGTTCGCCTGGATTCCGATGGAACGCGCGCGCGCGCGCCTCGCGGCGGAACTGCCGCGCCTCGAAGCCTCCGTGCAATCGATGGAGCGCGCCGCCGCCGAAGTCCAGCGCCTGCGCGCGATGCCCGCGCCCAAGGGGCCGACCGTCGCGACCCCGCTCGCGAGCCTCGTCGCCTCGGGCGTGCTCACGCGCGATTTGCCCGGCGCCCAGGTCTCCCTCGCCGACGAGCGCCGCGTGCGCGTCAATGGCGGCGACCTCGCGTATGGCGCGCTGCTCGAGGCAATTGCGTCGGCGCAGGCCGCGCACGGATTGCGCGTGGAATCCGCGCGCATCGAAAAGCTGCCCGCCGCGGGCCGCGTCCGCGCCGAGCTCGTGCTCGCGAGGTCGTAGCGTGCGCGCCGCCGTCCTCCTGGGCGTCTTCGCCTACTTCGCCTTCCTGGTCGCCAGCGCGCCCGCCTCCCTGCTCGTGCCGCGCGTGCGCGCCGCCTCGAACGGTGCGGTCGAGCTCACCGACACGAAGGGCACGATCTGGAGCGCCAGTGCGCGCGCGCTGGTCACGCCGCGACAGACCGCTCCCATCACGCTCGACCGCGTCGCATGGAACTGGCGTCCGGCGCGATTGATCGCCGGTGAAATGGCTTTCGCCGTCGAGCTCGTGGCCAACGGCGTCGACGCGACTTTCGACGTGGCTCGCGGCGTGTCGACCGTGGAATTTCGCGACGTGGCCGCGCGCGGCGATGTCGCGCGCCTCTCGGCGTGGGTCCCCTTCGTGCGCACATGGCAGCCCGCGGGGTCGCTCCTGCTCGAGGCGCCGCGCCTCGCATGGGATGGATCGATGCTTGCCGGCAACCTCTCGCTCGAATGGCGGGGCGCCACGACCGCGCTCTCCACCGTGAAGCCACTCGGTTCGTACCGGGCGGAAGCGCGCGCCGAAGGCGGTCCCGCGAAGCTTTCGGTGACGACGCTCGAGGGACCGCTGCGCATCGCGGGCCAGGGAACGCTGGCACTTCCCTCGAAGGCGACCTTCACGGGCGAAGCGCGCGCGCAATCGGAAGCCGCCGCACTCGCACCCCTGCTGGACCTCATGGGTCCGAAGCGCGCGGATGGCGCGCACGCGATCGACTGGCAAGCGCGCTGATGGCGGCCCCCGAATTCGCCGCGCCGCGCTGGCTCGCGAACAACCACCTCCAGACCGTTTACGGCTCGCTCATCTCCCCGCGTCCTCGCGTCCAGTACCGCCGCGAGCGGTGGGACACGCCCGACGGCGATTTCGTCGACGTGGATTTCGTCGACGGCCCCGAAGGCTCGCCGTGGGTACATCTCTTCCACGGTCTCGAGGGCTCCTCGTCCTCGCCGTACGCGACACACCTCATGGACAACGTGCAGCGCCTCGGGTGGCGCGGCAGCGTGCTCAACTTCCGTGGTTGCAGCGGCGAACCCAATCGCCTGGGACGCGCCTATCACTCGGGCGATTCCGAGGAGGTCGATTGGGTCCTGCGCAAGCTCAAGCCCCGCGTGGGCAGCGCGCCGTTCTACGCGGCCGGGGTCTCGCTCGGCGGCAACGTGCTGCTCAAGTGGCTGGGTGAACGCGGCCGTGATGCCGAAGGCATCCTCGAGCGCGCCGTCGCGGTTTCCGCGCCCGTCGATCTCATGGCCGCGGGCTGGGCGCTGCAGGCGGGCATCGCGATCCTGTACGGCAAGCACTTCAACGCGACGCTGAAGAAACGCTCGCTCGCGAAGCTCGCGCAGTTCCCGGACCTCTTCGACGCCGCGCGGGTGAAGCGCGCGCGCACGCTGCGCGAATTCGACGACGCGATGACCGCTCCCGTCCACGGCTTCTCCGGCGTGGACGACTACTACACGCGTTCCAGCTCCAAGCCGTGGCTGCGAGCGATCCGCGTGCCGACGCTCGTGCTCAACGCGCGCGACGATCCGTTCCTGCCCGAGCGCTTCCTGCCGGCCCCGGCGGAAGTCTCGCCCAAAGTCACGCTAGAATTCCCGGCGCGCGGCGGTCATGTCGGGTTCGTCTCCGGCTTCCCGGGCCGCTCCGAATGGCTTCCCCGCCGCATCCTCCACTTCCTGATCGAGAACGAATGAGCCCCATCGACCCCAGCATCTTCAAGGCCTACGACATCCGCGGCGTCGTCGACACCGCCCTCACCGAAGGCGCCGCGGAATCGGTCGGCCGCGCGCTCGGCACGCTGGGCGTGGCGCGTGGGGTGAAGAAGTTCGTCGTCGGCCGCGACGGACGGCTCTCGGGGCCGCGGCTCGTCGCCGCCCTTTCGCGCGGCCTCAATGCGGCAGGCATGGATGTGATCGACATCGGAGTCGTCGCCACGCCGATGGTGTACTTCGCCACCTATCACTTCGCGACCGGCAGCGGCGTCATGGTCACCGGCAGCCACAATCCGCCCGCCTACAACGGCCTGAAGATGATGCTCGCGGGCGACACGCTCTATGGCGACGCGATCCAGGCGCTGCGTGAAACCATCGAGAAGAAGCAGTTCGCCTCGGGCACGGGCCGCGTCGAAACCGCCGACATCGCCGAGGAATACTTCGCGCGCATCACGGGCGACGTGAAGCTTGCCAGGCCGATGAAGATCGTCGTCGATTGCGGCAACGGCTCGCCCGGCGCCTACGCGCCCACGCTATTCCGCCGCCTGGGATGCGAAGTCGAGGAGCTCTTCTGCGAGGTTGACGGCAACTTCCCCAACCACCATCCGGATCCCGCGAAGCCCGAGAACCTGGAGGACCTGATCGCCGCGCTCGCGAAAGGCCCCGCCGAGATCGGACTCGCGTTCGACGGCGACGGCGATCGGCTCGGCGTCGTCACGAAGAGCGGCAAGATCATCTATCCGGACCGCCAGCTCATGCTCTTCGCGGCCGACGTGCTCACGCGCCATCCGGGCGCGGAAGTGATCTTCGACGTGAAGAGCACGCGCAACCTGTTCGCGTGGATCCGCAAGCACGGCGGCAAGCCGCTGCTGTACAAGACGGGCCACTCGCTCATCAAGGCGAAGCTCAAGGAAACGGGCGGACCGCTGGGTGGCGAGATGAGCGGCCACGTCTTCTTCAAGGACCGCTGGTACGGCTTCGACGACGGCCTCTACGTGGGCGCGCGACTGCTCGAGCTCCTCTCGCGCTCGGCCGATCCCTCCGCGGTGCTCGAAGCCCTCCCCGACTCCCTCTCGACGCCCGAGCTGCACCTCGATTGCGTCAAGGAGGGCGAGAACCATCGCATCGTCGCCCTGCTGCAGAAGAACGCGCGCTTCGAGGGTGCGACCGAGGTGAACACGATCGACGGTCTGCGCACCGAATACCCCGACGGCTTCGGCCTGCTGCGCGCGTCCAACACGACACCCGTCCTCACGCTGCGCTTCGAGGCCGACAACCCGGCCGCACTCGCGCGCATCCAGGCAGACTTCGCGCGCGCGCTGCGTACAGCGATGCCGGGCGCGAAACTTCCCTGGTAAAGGCCTGTGCCGCCGTTCACAGGTGCCCGAGGGGAATCCCCGTACACTTGCGTCTTCCGGGCCAAGACCACAGCCATTGAAATTGCCGTCGATCCTCCGCGTCATCCCGCTCCTGTGCGCCTGCGGTGGACTGCAGGCCGCCACGCTCGACGTCCTGGTCACCAACGCCTCCGGCGCGCCGGTCGCCGACGCGGTCGTGCACGTCTATCCGAAGTCGGGCACCGCACCCGCCAGGAAGCGTGAAGGCGAAATCGCCCAGATCGACAAGACCTTCGTGCCGCTGGTGACCGTCGTGCAGACCGGCACGCCCGTCCAGTTTCCGAACCGCGACACAACGCGCCACCACGTCTATTCGTTTTCTCCGCCGAAACCGTTCGAGCTGAAGCTCTACGTGGGCACGCCGACGGCGCCGGTGGTCTTCGACAAGCCCGGCGAAGTGGTGCTGGGCTGCAACATCCACGATCACATGATCGCCTACGTGTTCGTCGTCGAGACGCCCTGGTTCGCGAAGTCCGGCCCCGATGGGCGCGCGAAGGTCGAGGGACTTCCCGCCGGCGATTTCGAAGCGAAGCTCTGGCATTACGCGCAGGCGCTTCCGCCCCCCGCTCCCAAGGACATCAGGCTGCGCGCCGACGAAAGCGCCACCACCGAATGGAAAGTCACCGTCCGCCCGACCCCGCCAAGACCCGCGCCGCGCTAGGCCGCGCCGGGCCGGCCCCGGACAAGCGCATCGCGAAGCTGCAGGACCGCATCGTCGTCTTCTTCGTGGCGCTGCTCGCGTCCGTGCTGATCGTGAACTTCGCGCTGATCCGCTACACGACCCAGCAGACCGCGCAGAACACGCTGCGCGAGGAGCTGCGCGTGGGCGCGCGCGTCTTCAAGCGCATCCTCGAGACCAACAGCGAGAAACTGGTCGAAGCCACGAGCGTGCTCACGTACGACTTCGGCTTCCGCGAAGCCATCGCCACGCGCGAGCGCGAAACCATCTACTCCGCCCTCACCAACCACGCCGCGCGCATCCGCGCGAGCGCCATGGCGGTCATCGGGCTCGACGGCATCATCGTGAGCGACACGCTGAAGCCGAAGGCTTCCGGCGTTCCCTACGCCTTTCCGGACCTCATCAACGAGGCCGCAGAGCGCGGACGCACTTCGTCGATCCGCCTGGTCGACGGGAAGGCCTACCAGATCATCGTCGTGCCGGTGCTGGCCCCCCTGCCGATCGCGTGGGTCGCGATGAGCTTCGTGATCGACGACACCGCGGCGCGCGAGCTGCAGCGGATCACGTCGTCCGACGTCACCTTCCTCGAGATGTCGGGCGCGACGCCGGGCCTGCTCGCGAGCACGGTGCCGCCCGCGCGCCGCGGCGGCCTCCTCGAGAAGGCGCCGTCGATGGTCGCCAACGGCGCGAACGGCGTGAAGGAGCGCCTGGGCGACGAGGAATACGAGGTGCTCGCCATGCGCCTCGACTCGGGCAAGCTGCCGATCTACGCGCTCATCCAGCGCTCCGTGAAGGAAGGCACCGAGCCGTTCGACTGGCTCGAGGTGCTGCTGTATTTCCTCGCGAGCTTCTCGATGGCGGTCACGCTCTACGGCGCCATCCGCATCGCCCGCCGGATCACGCGTCCCATCGCCCACCTCGCCTCGGCCGCGCGCGAGATCGAAAAAGGTAACTACGACGTTCGCGTCGATGCGACCGGCAGCTTCGAGATCAGCGAGCTCGCCCAGGCGTTCGGCGGCATGACCCGCGGCCTGGCCGAGCGCGACAACATGCGCGACGTGCTCGGCAAGGTCTCCTCGGCCGCGGTGGCGGCGCAGCTGCTCACCGGGCAGATCGAGCTCGGCGGCGAGGAGCGCGATGCCTCCGTCATCTTCACCGATGTCCGCAACTTCACCGCGCTCGCCGAAAAGCTCTCGCCAACGCAGAGCCTGGCACTCCTCAACGAATTCCTCACGGAGATCAGCGCGATTGTCGAGGACCACGGCGGCGTGGTCGACAAGTACATGGGCGACGGCGTGATGGCGGTGTTCGGCGCCCCGGTCGCTCGCCCCGACGACGGCCAGCGCGCGCTCGAGGCCGCGCTCGCCATCCGCGACGGCGTGCGGGCGCTGGGCCGGCGCCTGGCCGCGCGCGGCCAGCCCGATCCCGAGGTCGGCGTCGGACTCAACACCTCGCGCGTGATCGCCGGCAACATCGGCTCGCCCACGCGCCTCAACTACACGGTGCTCGGCGACGGCGTGAACCTCGCGGCGCGCTTCGAGGGCCTCACCAAGCGCTACCAGGTGCCGATCGTTTGCGGCGAGCGGACGAAGGCCGTCTCCTCGGGTGTGGTCTTCCGCGAGCTCGACAAGGTGCGGGTGCGCGGCAAGACCGTTCCGGTGCGCATTTTCGAGCCGATCGCGCGCGAGGGCACGCTCACACCGATGGAAGTCGACCTGCTGGGGATCTGGCACGCGGCGATCACGGACTTCCGCGAGCGGCGCTGGAGCCGCGCGCGCGTCGCCTTCGAGTCGCTCTCCGAAGAGCGCGGCTACGTGCGCCTCGCGCAGCTCTACCTCGGTTATCTCGCGGACCTGGAGTCCCGTACGCCCGGCCCGGACTGGGACGGCGCGTTCACACTCTACGAAAAATAGTGCCGGCAAGGGCGTCGAGGGAGTGACTCATGCGAGCTGCACCGTTTCGCTCGCGCTCACGGTGCCCTCGGCCTTCGAAAACAGGCGGCGTCACGGTCTGATCGTCAACCTCCCTATTGTTGGGGGCACTGCGGCGCCCCAACTCAACTCGACCGTGCCGAAACCCCGCCTGTTTTCGAAGGCCTCGGTGCGCTCGAAATCGTCACTCCCTCGACGCCCTTGCCCGGCACGCAGCAGCGACGTGCAGCCGATCACGCTACGCCAAACGTTGTGGCGCTTTCATCTCGGCGAGGGCACGGTGGGTGCGAACCGTCGGCGCTAAAAGGGGCACGGTCCCGCGGCGAGGAAGGCCGTCTCTGCCCGGACGCCATCAAGCGAGCCGACAAATTCGAAAAAGTCCCGGGGTTTCGGCGAGGAGGAGCAAAGTCACGGACCGAAGCGTCCGATGACGGTAAAGACGTAGACCTTCCGCAGCCGCCGGGACTTTTTCGAATTTGGAGGGCAACGCATCACGGCCGTGATGCGGCGCAGCTTGCACGGGCGGCCGGGCAGAGACGGCCTTCCTCGCCGCGAACCAGCGCTAGCGAGACTTCTTCTTTGCCTTGCGCGGGCGCGGCGTGGTCGCGGACTTGCCGGCCTCGGTCATCATGTTCCACGCCCACATCGCGGGATTCGGGACGTCCTCCGTGCCATCGACGTCGCCCATGGCGGAGCGCACCTTCTCGCCGCCCTTGAGCATCGAGCGCTGGTAGTCGAGCGACTTGATCGACAGCTGCACCATGCCGAGGTTGGCCTTGAGCCAGTGCTCGACGGTTTCGAGCTCGGAGATCTTCTTCTCGACTTCCTTGACGTCCACCACCGGGAACATGAGGGACTGCAGCGGGAAGGCGCCCGGGTTCACCATCTTCTGCCAGAGGTCGAACATCTCCTGCGGGGTGACGGGCTTAGTCATGCTTGGCGATGAAGTCGCGAATCTTCGGGTAGATGATCTCGCGGTACTTGCGGCCGCTGAAGATGCCGTAGTGGCCGACGTCGGGCGCGAGATAGTGCATGCGGTCGCGTTCCGGAATTCCGCGGCACAGCTCCTGCGCGGCCTTGGTCTGGCCGTTGCCGGAGATGTCGTCGTGCTCGCCCTCGATCGTGAGCAGCGCGCTCGTCTTGATGAGCTCGGGCCGCACGCGCTCGCCGGCGACCACGAGCTTGCCCTGAGGCAGCAGGTGCTTCTGGAACACGCGCTCGACCGTTTCCAGGTAGTACTCCGCCGGAAGATCCATCACCGCGTTGTATTCGTCGTAGAAGCGCCGGTGCGCGGCGGCGCTGTCGCCGTCGCCCTCGACCAGGTGGTGGTAGTACTGCACGTGCGAATCCATGTGCCGGTCGGGATTCATCGCGACGAAGCCCGCGAACTGCAGGAAGCCCGGATAGACGCGGCGCATGAAGCCCGGATAGCGCATCGGCACGCGCTGGATCACCTTCGACTCGAACCAGGAGATCGGACGGCGCGTGGCGAAGTTGTTGACCGACGTCGGGCTGCGGCGCGTGTCGATCGGCCCGCCCATCATCGTGAGTGTCTTCGGCGTCGCTTCACCTGCCGCGGCCATGAGCGAAACGCCGGCGAGCACGGGCACGGTCGGCTGGCACACGGAGATCGCGTGCACGTCCGCGCCGAGGAAGCGGATGAAATCGCGCACATACGCCACGTAGTCGTCGAAATGGAAGGGGCCGACAGTCACCGGGATCTCGCGCGCATCGACCCAGTCGGTGATGAACACGTCGTGATCGGAAAGGAGCGCGCGGACGGTATCGCGAAGCAGCGTGGCGAAGTGGCCCGAAAGCGGCGCGAACACCAGCACGGCCGGTTGTTGCGGTGCGCCATCCTTGCGGAAGTGCAGGAGGCGGCAGAAAGGCTTGTCGAGGACGAACTCCTCGGTGACGGCGAGGGTCTTCCTGCCCACCACCACGGAGTCGATCCCGAAGTCGGGGCGCTCGTAGCGCTGGGTAATGCGGGTCATCAGGTCGAAGGCGGCGGCGACGTTGCGGCTACCCGGAACCACGGCCAGGGGGCCGTCGTAGAGCTGGTTGCCCATTTCCGCGAAGGCCCGCCACGGCTCGAGAGCCGCGCGCTGCCAGTCATACAGTTGATAGAGCATTTTCCGCCTCGATGCCGCAATGCAGCATAGTGTAATGTATCCGCCATGCCCCAGGACCAACGCGCGAACACCGCGCCTTTGCGGCCCCTTTTTCCGGCCATCGAACCCTATGCGACCGGCGTCCTCGAACTCGACGCGCCGCACCGCATGTACTACGAGCAATCGGGCAATCCGAAGGGCATTCCGGTCGTATTTCTGCATGGCGGTCCAGGCGCCGGGGCAAGCCCCGTCCATCGCCAGTTCTTCGACCCCGCGGCGTACCGCATCGTGGTCTTCGACCAGCGCGGCGCCGGCCGCTCGACCCCGCACGGCTGCCTCGAGAACAACACCACGCCGCACCTGGTCGCGGACATGGAGAAGCTCCGCAAGCACCTGGGCATCGAGCGCTGGCTGGTTTTCGGCGGTTCGTGGGGCTCCACGCTCGCCCTGGCTTACGCCGAACACCATGCCGACCGCTGCACGGGGCTGATCCTTCGCGGCATCTTCCTATGCCGCAAGAGCGAGATCGAGTTCTTCCTGTACGGGATCAAGAATTTCTTCCCCGAGGTCTGGCACACCTTCGCCGAGCGCATTCCCGAGGCCGAGCGCGGCGACCTTCTCAAGGCGTACTACTCGCGCTTGACCGATCCGGACCCCGCGGTAAGCCTGCCGGCCGCGCGCGCTTGGAGCGTTTACGAAGCGTCGTGCTCCACGCTGCTCCCGAATCCGTCGCTGGTCGCGGACTTCGGCGCCGATCGCGTGGCCTACGGGCTCTCGCGCATCGAAGCGCACTACTTCAAGCACGAGATCTTCCTGCCCGAGAATTTCCTGCTCGACAACATCGACCGCATCCGCAAGATTCCCGCGGTGATCGTGCAGGGACGCTACGACATCGTGTGCCCGCTGGTCTCGGCCGACGACCTGCATCGCGCCTGGCCGGAAGCAGGCTACGAGATCGTCGCGGATGCGGGCCACTCGGCTTTCGAGCCGGGCATCCGCTCGCGCCTGGTCGCCGCCACTGAAGCGTTCAAGGCACGTCTCGCGTAAATGCTTCGCCTGCTGGTGCTGGCCGGGGTTGTGTTGCTCGCATTCGCGCCGCCCTTCTTCACCGGTGGTGCGTGCACTGCGCAGTTCGATCGCGAAAGTGCCCGGCTCGAGTCCGACCGCAAGCTCCTGGCCTCGCCGGAATTGGCCGCACTCCACCTGCGCGAGCGCAAGATCCCCAACGCCACGCTGTCAGAGGATCAATGCCGGCGCGCGAAGCCGCGCAACCTGGCGTCCTGCCCTCCGGGACCGCTGCTGATCGCGAAGGTGCCGGTGGAGAATCTCGTGTGCCGGCTTTATCGCGATGAGGAGATTCGCGTCCAGTTGCACTACGATGAGCGCAATCGCCTCACCCGCATCGTGACCGAGATGAACCCGTTCAAGTCCCTGCCGATTCCCTTCACCCAGGCCGTGCTGCATTGGGGCCGATGAGAACCACCATGAAAAAGACCGCCCTCCTCCTGCCGTTCCTCGCCGCATTCACGCCCGCCGCGTTCGCCGACGACGCGGGCCTGCTTCGTTGCCGCGCCATCACCGAATCGGCCTCGCGCCTCGCCTGCTACGACGCGCTCGCCGCCGGCGTGACGCCGCCCAAGGCGGCCGTCACCCCCGAGAACTTCGGGTTGCAGCCCAAGCCCGCGCCCAAGCCGGCTCCGCCTCCGCCGCCGGCGCCCGTGCCGCCGCAAGCCAAGGCCGCACCGACGTTGCCGGCCACCACGCCCGAAACGTTCGGACTGCAGCCCAAGCCCGCGCCGGAAGAGACGACCTCGATCACCAGCTACATCCCCGGCCGCTTCGAAGGCTGGAAGGGCAATCGCGCGCTCACGCTGGCCAACGGCCAGGTGTGGCAGGTGGCCGACGACTCACGCGTCTTGATGGACAAGGTCGATCCCAAGGTCACGATCAGCCGCGGCGCCATGGGCGCGTTCTACCTCGAGATCGAGGGCCGCAACGGCATGACGCGCGTACGGCGCGTGCAGTAATCCACGCGATGCTCACGCGCGAACCCGGGGCAAGGCTGCGTCCCTGGGTGCGCACGCTGTGGGCGACGGAGGCTGCGGATTCGATTCCCGGAGCGGCCACGCGCGAGCGCGTGCTGCCCACCGCGGAAATGCATCTCGTCATTCGCGTTTCGGATACACCGCTGCGCATCTTCGACGGTATCGACGACGAGGTCGGCCACTCGACCAGCGCGGGTGTGCTCGGTGGCATCCGCGCGCAAGCGCATCTGCGCGACGTCTCGCAGCCGGTGAGCGCCGTGGGCGCGATGCTTCGGCCCGGCGCGTGCGAAGCGCTGTTCGCCGTGCCCGCCGACGAACTCACGGGCCGTCACACGCCGCTCGATGCGCTGTGGGGTAGCGCATTCGCGCCGTTTCGCGCGCAGCTCCAGGATGCGCAAGGGCTCGCGGAGCGGCTTGATGTCTTCGAACGCCTGCTCGCGCAGCGGCTCCCACGCATTCGCGGCTTGCATCCGGCGGTGGCCCACGCGCTGGAGCGCTTCGCGTTCGCGCCGCGCGTGACGGAGGTCGTCAAGGAGACGGGCTACAGCCACCGGCGCTTCATCGCATTGTTTCGTCGCACCGTGGGCGTCGCGCCGAAGGATCATCTGCGGCTGCAGCGTTTCCAGCGCGTGCTCGAGCAACTCAAGAATGATCCGGGCATCGCCTGGGCGGACCTCGCGCAGGCCGCGGGCTACAGCGACCAGCCGCATTTCAATCGCGAGTTCCGCGAGTTCGCGGGCATCACGCCCGAAGGCTGGCGCGCCGCCCGCCCGGAACACCCTCACCACGTGCCGGTCAATTCCCTTCAAGACGCACCGCGGCGCGCCCGCTAGATTGGCGGCGTTCCCCCAACGCGGAGAAGACCATGAAGATCCACGAAGTGTTCGCCTACCTGTGCGTGAAGGATGCCGCGCGCGCGATCGAGTTCTACGAGAAGGCGTTCGGCGTGAAGGAGAAGTTCCGGCTCACGGAGCCCAGCGGCCGCATCGGCCACGCGGAGCTCGATTTCGGCAGCGCCACGAT
Organism: Usitatibacter palustris; assembly: GCF_013003985.1. Classification (GTDB taxonomy): domain Bacteria; phylum Pseudomonadota; class Gammaproteobacteria; order Burkholderiales; family Usitatibacteraceae; genus Usitatibacter; species Usitatibacter palustris. The sequence continues at coordinate 2,700,242 of NZ_CP053073.1, forward strand.
CATGCTCTCGGACGAATATCCGGAGTACGGCATCCTCGGGCCGCAGGGGCCGGTGCCGGTGACGATTCACTTGCACGTGGATGACGCCGATGCGGCGGTGGCTCGCGCGGTGGCAGCAGGCGCGAAGCTCGAGCGGCCGGTGTCGGATGCGTTCTACGGCGAACGCGGAGGCAGCATCCACGACCCGTTCGGCCATCGCTGGCTCATCGGCCACAGCATCGAGGAAGTGACGCCGGAGGAAATGCAGCGGCGCTACGACGAAATGATGAAGGCCTGACTAGCGCAGCGCCATCAGCGACGTGACGTCGTTCAGGTAGGAGCGGAGTTTCTTCTGCACGTTGCCGCGCTGCTCGGGCGTGAGGGTCGCGGCAAGCACCACCACCATCTCGATGATCTGGTCCTCGCGCTCCTTCATCTTCACGGTGTATTGCGGATCGCGCCACGAGTCCGGCTCGACCAGCAGGCGGTCGAGGCTCGCGACCATCTCCGGCTTGGCGGGCCTGGCGCGCACGAGCTTCACCAGCAACTCCTGGCGCGTGCGTCGGTCGGCCAGCCGCATCTCCGCGACATCCGGGATGAAGTGCACGCGGCCGGTGACGAGGTCGCGTTGATCGCTGGAAAGGCGGCCCGTGTAGGTCTCGATCTGCTCGATCATCTTCTTCGCGCGCTTTTCGGTGCGCTCGGGGGGCGCGGGCTTCACCGTCTCGCGCGCGATCTTCACGCTCTCGTCGGTGTAGCGCTTCTCGAAGTGGGCGACCTGCTCGGCATCGAGCTGCGCCAGCAGATCGGCGATGTCGGGAAGGATCTTCTCCATCGTCCGCTTGAAGTACTTGCGCAGGCCATCGGAGACGAAACGCGCGTCGGTCGCCGTGAAGGTCCGTTCGGTGCGCGCAAGCGTGTCGCGCAGGAAACGCTCGTACTCGGGCAGCTCCTGCTGGCGGTGCCACGCGATCGCCTTGCCCAGCCGCTCGCGGACCCAATCTTCCTGGGGCGAGTTGAGGTCGAGGTAGTCGTCGACCAGGTACGTCACCATGAAGCCCGCGTTGTTGTACGCGACCTTCGTGAGGCTGCACGCAGCGAGCGCCAGGACGAGGGCGGCGAGGGCGAGGTACTTGAGGGGTCTCATCTGCAAGAGTGTGGGGCCGGTTGTCGGGGTCGCCAATAGGAGAGCACCGACACGGGGAGGTTCCCGCAGCCGCGTTACCACGGTATTTGTTTGCGGTCCCGGAAGAACTGGCCTGTAGGACCATTGGAAGGCAGCATGCACAGCCAAACGGCCGTTTCCGCGCCTTCCTCCACCGAACGGGGCGCGTCCTCGCCGCCCATGTCGGTCTTCACCCAACCCGGGCTCATCGAATTCACGAGGATCCCGGTGCCCGCGACCTCGGCGGCCAGGGTGCAGGTAAGCGCGTTGAGCGCGGCCTTCGAGACGCGATAGGCGGCGCTGCCCTCGCCCATGCGATGCATCTGGCCCAGGCCGCTCGAGATGTTCACGATCCGCCCCGTACGCACGCTTTTCATCAGCGGCACGACTTCGCGGCACATGCGCACGGCGCCGAAGAGGTTGGTCTCGAAGGTCTCGCGCCACATGGAGGTCGGCGTATCGACGATCTTGGCGTCGGTCGCTTCGGGGTACACCCCGGCGTTGTTCACCAGGATCCGGGGCGCGCCGTGGTTCTTGTCCACGGCCTCGACGAAGCGGCGAACGCTTTTGGTGTCGTTGACATCCAGCGGATAGCACACGGCGGCGTTCGAACGCCGGCCGCGGATCTCCTCGATCGCCTCGTTGCCCTTGGCCTGGTCGCGTGCACCGATGACGACGAAGACATCTTCCTTCATCAGCTGGCGTGCGATTTCGCGTCCCAGACCCCGGTTGCCCCCCGTGACGATTGCGATCTTCTTGGCTGCCATTGAGCCTCCTTTTCGGCGCTATCATAGCCGCAGAAGGCCTGTCCCCCTACCGAACCCCATGCCCAAGTTGCTTCGCGCCGTGCGCCTCGACGATTCCGACGAGCACATCTTCGCCGGATGCGGGGCCGCCAAGGATGGCGAGTGGGTCGTCACCGGCGGCTACGCGGTCTGTGATTTCGCCAACGCGCCGCGCTGCAATCCCGTTTGCCACTGCCAGGCGTCGTTCGTCGCCCTCTCCTCGCGCGCGCGTTGCTCCATCGCCGAAGTGGTCGATGTTCCCGACACCGCGATCGACGAGCAGATCGAAGCGCTCGCCTGGCATCTCGTGAAGGACTGGAAGGCGCCCTCGTACGAAATCGCACGCAGTGTCGCGGAGGAAGAGGTGCTTCACACCGCCGATGTGTGCTCGACGCTGTCGCCGGAGGTGTGGATCACCGTGAAACGCACGCCCGGCGACGATGGCGAAGCCGTGGACGAGCAGTACGCCGTGTACGACCGGCTCATGGTCGGCGCGCACAAGCTCTAGGGAGAACGACGTGGACGACCTCAATCGCGACAACGACGCGCAACGCACGCTCGAGCAGAAGGCCCTGCACAACGTGCGCGGCCTCGTCGACAAGCTCGAAGCCTCCGACCGCGCCGAACGCAAGCTGCAGAAGCAGATCCTCGTGGTTTTCGCGGTGCTGCTCGCGGTGTTCGCGAGCCTCTGGGCCGCGGGAATCTTTCCGTCGAAGAAGTCGGGCGAAACGGTCGAGATCGTGATCGCCCCCAAGCCGCAGGGGAAATGAACCGATGCTGAAGATCTGGGGCCGGACGTCCTCGGTCAATGTGCAGAAGGTCGTGTGGTGCTGCGATGAGCTGGGCATTGCCTACGCGCGCACGGATGCCGGCGGAACGTTCGGCATCGTCAACACGCCCGAGTACCGCGCGCTCAATCCCAACGGCCTCGTTCCGGTGATCGAGGACGATGGCTTCGTGCTCTACGAATCGAACGCGATCGTTCGCTACCTCGCCGCGAAGCAGGACACGCCGCTGTGGCCGCGCGAAGCGAAGGCCCGCGCCGACGTGGACCGCTGGATGGAGTGGCAGTCGACCGGCTTCACGCCCGCGATGGGCCCGGCCTTCCTCGGCCTGGTGCGCACGCCGCCGGAAAAGCGCGACGCCGCGGCCATTGAATCGTCGCGCGCGAAATCAGAAACGTTTTCGGCGGTGCTCGATGCGCATCTCGCCAACCGCACGTTCGTGACAGGCGACACGTTCACCACGGCCGACATCGTCATCGGCTGCGCGGTGCATCGCTGGCTGGGCCTGCCCCTCGAGCGCACGGTGCGCCCGAACCTCGAGCGCTACTACCGTGCGCTTTGCGCGCGCCCGGCTGCGAAAGGCGTCGTCTCCCTGCCGGTCAACTGAACCGGGACTTTCCGCACGCGCAGCAACCGCGCGAGCGCGACGAGGTGCGCGGTCGCCGCCACCGGGACGACGAAAAGCCCCACCAGCACGAGCGGGAAGCGAGCGAGCGCGGGCAGGAACGAGCCCTCGACCAGCCCGGCCGAAAGCATCGCGCTCAGCGCGATGAGCACGTCGGCTTCGATCACGAACGAGAAGAGCGCGCGCGGCGAAACGGCCTCGAGCCAGGCACGCACGCCGCGGTCGAGCCACGCGGTCGCCGTGGCAAAGACGAATGCGAACAGCGCGATGCCGCCGAGTTCTTCAGGCGAGAAGCGCGAGAAGGCGCCGGAGAGGCCGGCGGCGGCGATGCCGAGCCCCCAGAGCGACAGAGCGAGGCCCAGCGTGCGGGGTGTGTTTTCGGGCGTGCGGGTGCGGGGCATGAGCGTCTCCCTGGCAGCGTGAATCAGATCAAAGGGGCGGGAACGGAGAACTCGGACTTCTCTCCGGATCCGGGCGGCGTGGCGAAGCGCACTTCATCGCGCAGGAAATCGATCGTGTCGCGCACGACATCGGGATCGCGAAGGATCGCGCGATGGCCCAGGCCTTCGGTGCGAACGAGCCGCGCGTCCTTCCAGGCCCGCGCGATCGCAAGGCCGCTCGAGAACGCCACTTCGCGATCGCCACCGTCATGGATCACGAGTGCCGGCGCAGCAATCCCTTCAACGGAACCGGGCAGTTCGAAATCACGCCACGCCATGCCAAAGCGACCTTCCACGCGCTGCTGCATCTCGCGTCGCAGGCGCTCGGGCAATCCGACGAAGCGCGCGAAGTAACCGGAATAGCGCTCCACCGAGCTCGGCGGCGCGATCAGCACCACGCGCAGGTTCGCGCGGCCCGAACGCTTGAGCCACGCACCGATGGCGGCGGCGCCGAGGGAGTGACCGACGATCCCGGCCACCGCGACGCCCTTCGCATCCAGGTCGGCCACCACGGCCTCGAGGTCGCGAATGAAGTGCACCAGCGAGGCTTCATCGCCTTCGCTGTAGCCGTGCGCGGCGTGGTCGAACGCGATCACCTGGTAGCCCGCCTCGACGAGCTTCGGGACGAACTGGCGGAACTGGGCGCCGCGTCCTCCCCAGCCGTGCGAGACCACGACCGCCGGTCGATCGGCCGCGCCGAAGCGCCAGGCCGCGAGCCGGGCGAAGGTCGAGGTCACCGTGAAGCCCTGCCCCGTGGCCAGCACCTCGCGTTCGCGAGCCGTGTGCTCGTGGCGCGGTGGCGTGAGGAACAGGCGCTGCGCCTTGACCACCGCGCGGCTCGGCGCGAGCGCCGAGGCCACCGAAACTTGCAGGCGCGTGAAGGCCAGTGACATTGCGTTACGAACGTTCGTGCTATTTGGCAGCGTGAGGCGAGCGTGCATGGCGGTACTCCTGGGACTCAGCGGCTTGCGGCCGCGGGGACGGGGGATTTCGGATCGGCCGCGCGCGCCGAATCGATGATGCGGTCGAAGGCCGCAACGGCGCGCGTGTGGGCCACGTCGTGGCCCATGACCGTGGTGCAACGGAAGAAGGCGAGGATGGTGCCCATCAGCTCGAAGGCGACCAGGTGCGGGTCGGTTCCCGGTGCCAGCTCGCCCGTGTCGATGGCGAGCTGCACGGTCTTGGAGAGCTCGCGCTCGAGCAGCTTCTGGCGATCGATGACCGCATCGCGCATCGGGCCGGGCCGGTGGTCGTATTCCTGGGTGGCCGAGTCGATCGGGCAGCCGCCCGGGAGGCTCGCGCGCTTGGTCCATTCGACCCAGCCTTCGAAGAGCGCACGCAGGCGCTTGATCCCCCGCGGGGCCTTCAGCGCCGGCAGGAAGACTTCTTCCGTGAAACGGCGCGCGGCTTCGTCGAGTGCGGCGATCTGCAGGTCATGCTTGGAGCCGAAGTGCGCGAACAGGCCGCTCTTCGACAGGCCCGTGCGCTCGGCGAGCGAACCAATGGTGAGCGACTCGAACCCGCTCTCGCTCGCCATGTGCACGGCGGCATCGAGAATCAGGGCGCGGGTCTCTTCCCCCTTGGTTTGCTTGTAGGCGCTCGGTGTCATGGGCCGCAGAATAGTACGATCGTTCTTATCCTGTCAAGCCCCGAAATGCACGATCCGTTGAAACGTCACGAGCATCCCGGCGGTTGCCCCCCAGATGTACCGCGGCCCATACGGCATGGCCCAGTAATGGCGGGTACGGCCCTTGTAAAAGGCGCTTTCGTACTGGTGGTTGCGGGCGTCCAGGAGAAATTCCAGTGGAACTTCAAAGACTTCCGCGACTTCCTCGGGATCCGGGCGGTAAGTGAGCGGCGGCTCAACCCAGCCTACGATGGGGGTCACCTTGAACCCGGTGGCGGTGTGGTAGTCGGGGAGCCGGCCCAGGATCTCGACCCGGTCGGGGGGCAGGCCCACCTCCTCCTCGGCTTCCCGCAGGGCGGTGGCCTCGGGGCTGTCGTCGCCATCCTGGTAGCGCCCGCCCGGGAAGCTGATCTGGCCGGCATGAGCATTGAGGTGGGCCGTGCGCTGGGTAAAGAGGACGGATTGGCCCTTCTCGTGCGCCACTACTAATAGAAGGACGGCCGCCGGGACCAGGGCCCCGGGGCCATCGAGCTTCTGCTTCTCGAGGTCGTCGGCGGTGAGCAACTCCGCGAGCGGCGGATGCGAAGCAAGGCGGCTGCGAATCTCGTCGCGGGTCACGGGCCGAGTATAAGATGCCCCGGCGATGATCCTCTACGACTACTTCCGCTCTTCCGCCGCGTATCGCGTGCGCATCGCGCTGAGCCTGAAGGGCCTCGCCCCCGAGAGGCGCTTCGTCCACTTGCGCAAGGGCGAGCAGCGCGCCGCGCAGTTCCTCGACGTGAATCCCCAGGGGCTGGTGCCCGCGCTGGTCGACGGATCGCAGGTCTTCACGCAATCGCTCGCGATCATCGAATACCTCGACGAGACGCACCCGCAGCCACCGCTTCTCCCCGCGAGCCCGGGCGATCGCGCATGGGTGCGCTCGGTGGCGCAAGCCATCGCCTGCGACATCCATCCGATCGACAACCTGCGCGTGCTCATTCACTTGAAGGACGCGTTCGGCGCCGACCAGGCCGCACGCGACGAGTGGTATCGCCACTGGATCCGCGAGGGATTCAACGCGATCGAGCGCCAGCTCGTGGCGCGCGCCACCGGCCCCTGCTGCTTCGGCGCCACGCCCACGCTCGCTGACGTCTTCCTCATCCCGCAGGTGGCCAATGCCGCCCGCATGGACATGACGCTGGACCCCTGGCCGCGCATCCGCGCGATCAACGACCACTGCACCGCCCTGCCCGCCTTCGCCGCCGCCCATCCGACCCGCCAGCCCGACGCCGAACCCTAGAAAAAGGGGACAGTCCCCTTTATGGAAAAGGGGACTGTCCCCTTTTTCCTGGAACTTTCCGGAGGCCTGGGGGCAATAGGGGAAACAGGATGCGTCGACAATGCCCCCCAGGAACATGCAACCCGAACTGACCCTGCTGGCGAAGATGAAGCAGGGCGACGAAGAAGCCTTCGTGGCCCTCTACCGCCAGCACAAGGACGCGGTCTACCGGTTCGCCCTGCTGCTCACGGGCTCGCATCACCTCGCGTCCGACGTGACGCAGGAAACCTTCATGCATTTCCTCTCGCGTCCGGGCCAGTACGATCCGGGGCGCGGGACCATCGCCGCGTGGCTGTGCGGCGTGGCGCGCAACATGGCGCGCAAGGACGCGCGCAGCCGCGAGGATGCGACCGATCCCGAAGAGCTCGAGGGCGAAGGCTACGCGGCGCACCTGCTCGCCGACAACGTGACGCCGCTCGATCGCATCCTCAAGGATGAAACCGCGGAGCTCGTGCGGCGCGCCGTCGCCGCCATCGCGCCGCACTACCGCGACGTGCTGATCCTGTGCGAGCTCTCCGAGCTCAGCTACGCGGAAGCCGCGCAAGTCTGTGGCATCGACATCGGCACCGTGCGCTCGCGGCTTTCGCGGGCGCGCGCGCAACTCGCCGATCGCCTGGGGCGCCTCGGAGTCCTCACGACTTCGGCGCCCGCGAAGGAGGCAGTGCAATGAATACGTCCGTCCCGAACCCGCTGCAGGAAGTTTTCGTCACCTCGCGCCTGGATACGCTGAAGGGCGAGCTGCTGGCGATGCATGCGCCCGATGCGATCGAGGCGAAGCTCGTCGCCGCGTTCCGTTCGCAGCGCGCCAAGGCCGCGCGCCCGCGCCTGTGGTGGATGCCGCCGCTGGCGCTGGCCGCCACCGTGGCCCTCGTGAGCTGGATGGTGATGGTGCCGATCGCCGTGGTCGCGCCCGTGGCCGTGAACGATCCCACGCCGGCGCTGCTTGCCATCGATGGCGATCCCGAACCTTTCCTCGCACTGCGGCCGCTCGAGCGCATCGCGCTTGAACCGGGTGCGACGGTCGTCACCACCGAATTTCCGCGCGCGCTGTTGGCCGACTGGGGTCTGCCCGTCTCCCCCGAGCGGGCTGGCGAACCGGTGCGCGCGGAAATGCTGTATTCCGCGCAGGGCGAGCCACTCGCCGTGCGCCTGATCCATTGACCTGAATTGCATCGACGTGAATCGAAAGGAATGCCCATGAAAAAGATCATCGTGGCCCTGATGGCCGCCGGCGCCATCACCCCCGCCTTCGCCGACGACGAACCGGTCATCGTGCTGAAGGACCTGACCCTGAAGCTCGCCGACGCGAGCGCGCACGCCGAAGCCTGGGGCCGCTGGGCCGAGGACTTCTCCGCGCAGATGGATTCGGCGATGGGCTCGATGTTCGCGCACCGCGTGGGCTCCTCGAAGGCGGTGAAGGGCGCGCCCTACAGCGCCGAGGTCGTCACGGAAACGAACCAGCATCTCGCCGACGGCAACGTGATCACCAAGAAGTCCACGAGCCTCGTCTATCGCGACGGCGAAGGCCGCACGCGCCAGGAAGCGGTGCGCGCCGGGAAGGAAAGCACGGTGTACATCACCGACCCGGTCGCCGGCTCCTCGATCATCCTTTCGCCCGACAAGAAGCGCGCGACCGTTTCTCCGCGCACCTACCAGTTCGTCTCCGACAAGCAGGTGCAGCGGGTGCGCGTCGGCACCACCGACGTGAAGATCGAAAACGGCAAGGTCTTCCTCGACGGCAACGAAGTGCCCGGCGGCAAGATCGAGCTGAAGAGCAAGTCCGGCAAGAACGTGAAGATCGAGAACGGCAAGATCTGGGTCGACGGCAAGGAGCTCGTGGCCGACGGCAAGGTCTACATCCGCAACGTCGAGTCCGTCGTGGGTGCCGACGGCACGCGCCGAGAGGAAGTGCGTGTGCAAGTGGTGCGCAGCAGCGACGGCCGGGAGATGATCGCGCCCGTGGCACCGATCGCGCCGGTGCCCCCCGTTTCGCCGATGGCTGGCGTCGCGCCGCCCGTGCCTCCCGTGCCGCCCATTCCCCCGCTGCCCGGGATGGGCTGGGACACCGCACGTCTCGGCAAGGGCGTGACGACCTCGCTCGGCGCCAAGGACTTCGAGGGCGTGAAGGCCGAGGGCAAGAGCACGCTGTGGACCATCCCCGCCGGCGAGATCGGCAACCGCAACCCGATCAGCGTCGTCTCGGAGACGTGGTATTCGCCCGATCTCAAGGTCACGGTGTACTCGCGCTACAGCGATCCGCGCCAGGGCGAGAGCATCTACCGGCTCGTGAACCTGAAGCGCGCCGAGCCCGCGGCGACCCTCTTCAAGCCGCCGGAAGGCTACGAGATCCGCGGCAAAGGCAGGGATCGCCCGCCCCAGAGCTAGCACCGCCTATAATCGGGGGGTTCTCAACGAAGGAGCGTCCCCGATGGGCCGAGGCGACAAACGCAGTTTCAAGGGCAAGACATTCAAGGGCAGTTTCGGCAAGACCCGGTTGCGCAAGAAGCGCCGCACCGCCGGCGCGGTCAAGAAGAAGGCCTAGAAGCGAGATCCCGGCTCCGCGAGGAAGGCAGTCTCCTCCGGAGTCGAGGCGCGCCCCAGGGCGGCATTGCGGTGCGGGAAACGCCCGAAGCGGCGGATCACCACGCGATGCTTCTCCGCCCACTGCACGAGGCCGCGCGTTTCCGGATAGTTCTCCAGCTCCGCGAACAGCGCGACGGCGCGATCCTGCGCGGTCATGTCCTCGGCATGCTCGAGCGGCAGGTAGACGAACATCCGCTCGACCGGCGCGCATTCGAGGTGCCAGTTCTTCCCGATCATCGATTCGGCGATCGCGCGCGCCCGTGCGTCCTGCGCGAACGCGCGGGCATCGTCGCGATACAGGTTCCGCGAGAACTGGTCGAGCACGATGAGCAGCGCCAATGCGCTCTCGCGCGCGCCCTCCCATTGCGTGAGGCCACCGCGCGCGGCTTCCTCATGCAGCTCGCCGAAGCGAACGCGGATCTGCCCGTCGAAGAACGCGTCCTTGCGGAACCACTCGGGGCGCGTTGCGTGCCCGGTGAACCAGAACTGCAGGACCTCGCGGTAGTCGGCAGCCACGCGGGATCAGTCGTGCGCGCCCTGCCCGGAGCTGCGCGGCGCGGCGTTGACGCGGCGTGAAGCCTCGCCGCCGGCCACGCGCTTCTTGCCCTGGGGCGGGCGAACCGCCGGAGGGCGGCGCCAGATCTGGCGGAAGGCGGTGAGCTTCTCGCCCCACGTCATGCGCTCGCTCGAGAGGGCCTCCATGAAGGTCGCGAGCCGCCGCGAGATGAGCACGGTGATCCCCGTGAGCAGGATCGCCGGGATGAACACCAGCATGAAGATGCCCGTCTTCTCCCACGCCGTGTAGCTCGCGTGGTCGTAGAGGTTCATGCCGAGGAACCCCGTGGCCACCATCCCCACCATGCCGCACGCGGAAACGACCGTCAGCCGTTGCGCGTTGTCCGAGGTGCGTCGCATGCGCTCGGCGTCGAGGTACTGGTTGATGTCCTGCGCTTCCTCGCGCACTTCCGAATAGAGGCGATCGCTTCCCAGCTCGTGCGACCAGCGCTGGAACATGTCCGCCGCAAGCACCTGGTTGGAGATTTCGTGGAACCAGTAGCGGTGGTTGAAGCGCAGGAAGAGCTCGAGCGCTTCGCGCACGTTGGTCTTGAATATGCGCGCGCTGTCGTAGTCTCCGACCCGCAGGCGCTCGACCGCGATCGAGAAGCGGTTCGAGAGGTTGAGCAGCGCGGCCTTGTGGAAATTGGCGATCAGGCCGATCTGGAAGAACTGGTGGCGGAAGTTGCTCAGCAAATCGGTGCGATCGTCGCGGTACTTGGTGACCATCGCATAGGCCACGCCGCAGAACATGTAGCGCGTGTTCATGCCGCTCGTGGGATCGTCCTCGTCCCAGTAGCGGTCGTAGCAGTGGCGCGCCTCGAAGTCGGAAAGGAAGCGGCGTGAATAGGGAAGCGTCTGCGATTCACCCCACTTCGCCGCGAAGCCGATGCGCGCGAAATCCCCGAGGGTGAGCGCGCGCGGGTTGTCGAACGAGAGGTAGGACATGATCGGGATGCGCTTGTTCTCGATCTGGTAGTACTGGATCGGCCCGCCGCCGAGGTAGGCCGGCATCATCGGCTTCAGCAGGTACTCCCAATGCAGCGACAACGGCGTCTGCTTGATGTCGCGCACCAGCGAGAGGTACTTGTCGCGGTCGCCGTAGTCGGACGCGGCGATCAACTCGCCCTTCGCGTCGAAGAATTCCACCTGATGGGTGCAGTGCGCGGCCTGGTCGGGCGTCTCCCACTTCGGCGGATACGGCCGGCCGAAGCGATCCATGGTCTCGATGGCGAGGTCGAGCGGCAGGTCGTGCGCGACGATCTCGAGGGCGAGCAGCGTGATATCCACGTCGTAGAAGAACACCAGGCGAAGGCGCGTGACGTCGAACTCGACGGGCGGGCTTTCGGGATCGAGCCGCACGCGGATCTTCGCGATGTCGTCGCGCTTGAAGATCCTCAGGCTCGACGGCGTGAAGGCATCAGCCTCGCCGAAGCCGTAGAGGAAGCGCTGCACGTACGGCAGGAAGTAGACGAACTCCTCGTAGCCGATGCCGCACGAGTCGTCATCGACCAGCAGGTTATCGGCGACGGGCTTCCACGGACCGGGATGCGCCGCGAGCACGTCCCAGTGCGGGGGGCTGCGGCGCGGAAGGCGGCGAAGTTGCAGCGGCCACAATAGGACGTGGCGGAACTCGCGGACGATCTTCGATGATTCACTCATGCCCGCCGTTTTACCACGAACTAGGCTTTGCGCAGCCTTAATGCGTTCGTGACCACCGAGACCGAGCTCAGGCTCATGGCGGCCGCGGCGAACAGCGGCGAGAGCAGCCAGCCGAACGCCGGATAAAGGACGCCCGCGGCGACCGGTACGCCGAGGGCGTTATAGACGAGCGCGAAGAGGAGGTTCTGCTTCATGTTCGCGACCGTGGCCTCCGAGAGTTCGCGGGCCCGCGCGATCCCGCGCAGGTCGCCCTTCACGAGCGTCACCTTGCCGCTCGCCATCGCGACATCGGTGCCGGTACCCATCGCGATGCCCACGTCGGCTGCGGCGAGCGCGGGCGCGTCATTGATTCCGTCGCCGGCCATTGCCACGCGCCGCCCTTCCCGCTTGAGCCGCGCAACGAGGTCGAGCTTGTCCTGCGGCCGCACTTCGCCATGGACCTCGTCGAGCCCCAGCTTCGCGGCCACGGCCCGGGCGGTGGTCAGCCCGTCGCCGCTCGCCATGACGATGCGAATGCCCGCGGCCCGCAACATGCGGATCGCCTCCGGCGTGGACTCCTTGATCGGGTCGGCCACGGCAACCAGCCCCGCGAGGCGACCATCGATCGCGAGGAACATCACGCTCGCCCCCTCGGTGCGGCGCGCCTCCGCCTCTGCCGACAGGGGCGCGGCATCGGCGCCGACCTGGCCCATGAGCACGGTGTTGCCCAGTGCCAGCGTGCGACCCTCGACGCGCCCGCGCACGCCGATGCCGGTGCCCGATTCGAAGTCGGTTGCCGGCGATAGGGCCAGTCCCCTGCGACGCGCCTCCGCGACGATTGCCGCGGCCAGCGGATGTTCGCTGGCCACGTCCAGGCTCGCGGCGAGGCGCAGCACCTCGTCTCCGGAGAATCCGTCGTGAGCGTGCACGCCCTGGAACGCGGGCTTGCCGACCGTCAGCGTCCCGGTCTTGTCGACGATGAGGGTGTCGATCGTGCGCAGCGTCTCGATCGCCTCCGCGTCATGGAAGAGCACGCCGCTCGTGGCGCCGCGGCCGGTGGCGACCATGATCGACATGGGCGTGGCGAGGCCGAGCGCACACGGACAGGCGATGATGAGTACGGCCACCGCATTGAGCATCGCGTAGACCCAGCGCGGCTCGGGACCTGCGAGGCCCCACACGAGAAACGTCGCCACGGCGATGGCCAGCACCGCGAGCACGAACCAGTAGGACACGGCGTCGGCCATCCGCTGCATCGGCGCCCGCGAGCGCTGCGCCTGGGCGACCATCTGCACGATCTGCGCGAGCACCGTCTGCGAGCCGACGCGATCGGCGCGAATGACCAGGCTGCCTGCGCCGTTGATCGAGGCGCCGATCACGCGCGCACCCGCCGCCTTCTCGACGGGCACGCTCTCACCGGTGATCATCGATTCGTCCACGCTCGAGCGGCCCTCGAGCACGAGGCCATCGACCGGCACCTTCTCTCCCGGCCGCACGCGCAGCCGGTTTCCGACATGCACGTGCGAGAGCTCGATGTCCTCTTCCGTACCATCGTCCTTCAGGCGCCTCGCCGTCTTCGGCGCGAGGCCCAGGAGCGCGCGGATGGCCGCCGACGTTTGCGAGCGGGCCCGCAACTCGAGCAGCTGGCCCATCAACGTGAGCGAAACGATCACCACCGCGGCCTCGAAATACACGCCGACGCGCCCGTGCGCCTCGAACCCCGCGGGAAATGCATTCGGTGCGACCGTAGCCGCGACGCTGTAGAGATAGGATGCCGCGACACCGATCCCGATCAGCGTCCACATGTTGTAGTGGCCCGTGCGGATCGAAGCGATGCATCGCTCGAAGAACGGCCACGCGGCCCATACGACGACCGGTGTCGCGAGCACGAGCTCGGTCCACGTGCGAACCGCGACGGGAATGCCGGGCAGCAGCTGGTGTCCGAACATCGCGAGGATCACGACGATCGCGGTGAGCGGCAGCGTCCACCAGAACCGGCGCGAGAAATCGACGAGCTCCGGGTTGGGGCCTTCCTCGAGCGTGGGCATCTCGGGCTCGAGCGCCATGCCGCACTTGGGGCAGGTGCCTGGCCCCTGCTGGCGCACTTCCGGATGCATCGGGCAGGTGTAGGTTGCCGCGGCCTCGACGGGCGATGGCGGTTGCGGCGCCTCTTTCTTCGCGAGGTACTTCGCAGGATCGGCGCGGAATTTCTCGACACACCGCGGATTGCAGAAGTAGTAGTCCACCTCGTCATGCCGCAGGTGACGCGCGGGATTCGGCGCGACCTTCATCCCGCACACAGGATCGGTGTGGGTTTTTTCCGATGGCATCGCGGGGCCACCGGGCTGGTGGTGATGCCCGGCGTGGCCCGGATTCACTTCTCGGCCTCCTTCGGAGGATCGACCGCGACCGCCGCGGCGGGCACCGTTGCCGGCGCGGGAACCACGGGCGGCGGGGGCGGAGCCGGCGGTTGAAAGTCCGGGTGCCCAAATTGCCAGAGGAGGAATGAATAGATGTCGGCGAGCTCTTCTTCAGCCTGGCGCCGCGTGGTGCCGATGCCGTGTCCCGCGTCGTTCTCCACGCGCAGGAGCACCGGCTTGCCGCTGGTCGTTGCCGCCTGCAGCCGCGCGGCCATCTTGCCCGGCTGCCACGCGTCCACGCGTGGGTCGTTCATTCCCGTCGTCAGCAGCACCGCGGGATACGGCGTGCCGTCCTTCACCTGGTGATAGGACGACATCACGCGCAGTGCCTCGAACCCTTCACGCGTCGCGATCGAGCCGAACTCTGGCACGTTGGCCGGACCGTTGGCCGAGAACTCGAAACGCAGCATGTCCATCACCGCAACGCGCGGGACCACCGCCGCGAAGAGCTCGGGTCGGCGAACGAGCGCGCCGCCGGTGGGAATGCCGCCGGCACTCGTGCCCTGGATCGCGATGCGCTTGGGGCTCGTGAAGCCATACTTCGAGATGAACTCCGCGGCGGAGATGAAGTCGCGAATCGTGTTTTCCTTCGTGCCCTTGCGGCCCGCCAGGTGCCACGACTCGCCGTACTCGCCGCCGCCGCGCACGTGCGCGACCGCGATGATGCCGCCGCGCTCGAGCCAGGCGAGCCGCGCCGGATCGAACGTGGGCAGGAACGACGTGCCGTACGAGCCGTAGGCCATCAGGATCAGCGGATTGTCCGCGGTGAGCATCGTCGTCTTGCGATAGACGAGCGTCACCGGGATCTTCGTGCCGTCGTGGCCGGGCGCGTAGAGGCGCACTTCGTCCATCTCGGAGAAATCGGCGACCGGCGGCGGCTGCAGCTTCGTATTCTTGAGGTCGCCCGAGCGTGCGTCGACTTCCAGCACCACGGGCGCTTCGATCCAGCTCTGCAGCCGAATGACCGCACCCGCGCGCCGCGGATGCGCGATGAGCTGCGCGATGTGGTTATCGAACGGCGTCTTCACGAACTCGGGCTTCTTCATCCCGAGCAGTCCAATGGGCACGCGCTCGAGGCGATCGACGCCACCGACCATGCTGCGCAGGTAGAGCGCGTCCTGCGCGAGCGCGATCGACTGGATCACCGCATCGCCCTCGGGAACGACGACCCGTGCCTTGGCGAGGACCGTGGCCCCGGCCTTCATGCCGAGCACGCGATAGCGCGGCGCGCCGTTGTGCGTGAGCAGGAAGACGTCATCGCGCCACGCTTCGATCGCCGTCACGCCGTCGTCATGGGCGACGATCTTCGTCCAGCGCGGCTTGCCCGCGGCGAGGTCGTGAACGTCGGTCATGTGCACGGCGATCTCGCGTCGCACGCCATCGCGAACCACCGCGTAAGCGTGGCGTCCCTCGGCGGGAATGACGATCGACGGCCGCGCCTGGGCGGGCACATCGCGCGCGCCGCCCACGCCGGAGGCGAAGACGATCTCATCTTGCGCGACGTCGCGTCCGAGCATGTGCCGGTAGAGGCGCACGTTCGTATAGCGCTTCCGCGCCGCGTCTTCCTCGGGAACGCGCGCATAGAAGAACTGGCGGCCGTCGGGATGCCAACCGATATTCGGATTGAAGCGCGTGCGGTCGATGACGACCGGCAGGTCCTTGCCCGTGCCGGCATCGAGCACGCGCAGCACGGCGTTTTCCGACCCGCCCCGCGAGACGCCGTAGGCGACGTGGCGGCCGTCGGGTGCCACGGAGAAATAGTCGATCGCGCCCTTCGCATTGCCTTCGCTGAAGCGCGCCGGATCGAGGAGCACGCGTTCGGCGCCTGAGAAACCCTCGCGCATGCAAAGCACGGGGCTCGCCAGGCCCGGGCCTGCCTTCAGGTAGAAGACGCGCGTGCCCGCGAGACTCACGCGGGTGATGCTCGTGTTGAATTCGGACAAGCTGCGGATGCGTTCGAGCAGCGCCGTGCGCCCCGGAAGCTTGTCGAGGAGTGCCCGCGTATGCGCCGCCTGGTCGCGGAAGAACGCCTGCGACTCGGCCGATTGCACGTCCTCGAGCCAGCGATAGGGATCGACGACTTCGACGCCGTGGTGCGTTTCCCGCACTTCGAGCGGACGCACGATCGGCGACGGCGCGGTCGACTGCACCGGGTCGTCGAAAGGCCCGGCGTGAACCGGGAAGGTGAGCGCCGCCGCGACGAGCGCGGCGGTGATGTTCGCGATGAGTTTCATGGCCCCGAGATGTTGAACTGCAGCGCCGCGAGCCGGGCATAGAGCCCGTTGTCGTTGACGAGAGACGCGTGCGTCCCCGTCGCCACCGCGTGACCGTGGTCCATGACCACGATGCGATGCGCCGATTGTACCGTGGCCAGTCGGTGCGCGATGATCAGCGTGGTGCGCCCGCGCATCAGCCGCTCGAGGGCGAGCTGCACCGCCTTCTCGCTCTCGGCGTCGAGCGCGCTCGTGGCCTCGTCGAGGAGCAGCACCGCGCGGTCGGCAAGGATCGCGCGCGCAATGGCCACGCGCTGGCGCTGGCCACCGGAAAGTTTTACACCGCGCTCGCCCAGCCCCGATTGCAGCCCGCCGGGAAGACGCTCGACGAAGTCGAGCGCGTACGCCGCCTCGAGCGCGGCCCGCACTTCGTCGTCGCTCGCCCCGGGCCGGCCGTAGCGCACGTTCTCCGCGACGCTCGTCGCGAAGATCACCGGATCCTGCGAGACGATCGCGATCCGGCTGCGGAGCTCGCGCGGATCGACCTCGCGCGCGTCCACGCCGTCGATCATCACGCGTCCCGAAGACGGATCGTAGAAGCGCAGGAGAAGCTGGAAGACCGTGGTCTTGCCCGCGCCCGAAGGCCCGACAAGTGCCACGACCTCGCCCGGTTCGATCGCGAGCGACAAATGCTCGATCGCCTTCGCATCGGGGCGCGACGGATACGAAAAGCTCACGTCCTCGAGGGCCACGCGTCCGAGCGGCGGCTGCGGCAGGTGGCGCGGCTGCGCGGGCGCAACGATTGACGAGCGTGTCGCGAGGAGCTCGAGCAAGCGCTCGGAAGCGCCCGCGGCGCGGAGGATCTCGCCGTACACCTCGGCCAGAACGAACGTGGCGTTCGCGACGATCACCGCATAGAAGATGAAGGCCGTGAGGCTGCCCGAGGTGAGCTGCCCGTCGAAGACATCGTGCGCGCCGACCCAGAGCAGCAGGCCCACCGCGCCGAAGGCGAGCACGATCACGGCCGAGATGAGCAATGCGAGATAGCCCGAGCGCTCGATGGATGTCTGGAAGACCCTTTCGACGAGCGCCGTGAAGCCGCCGACTTCCGCCTCCTCGTGCGCGTAGGCCTGCACGGTGCGGATCTCGTGGATCGTCTCGTCCACGTGGCTCGTCACGTCGGCCACGCGGTCCTGCACCGCGCGCGAGAGCTTGCGAAGCCGGATGCCGATGAGCCCGATGGGCAGCAGCACGACCGGCATGCACGCGAGGGCGAGCACCGAGAGCTTCACGCTGGTCACGAAAAGCATCACCACGCAGCCGAGCAGCGTCACGAGCATCCGCAACGCATACAGGAACGTGCCGCCCATCACCGCCTCGACGAGCGTGACGTCGTTGGTCACGCGCGAGGCGACCTCACCGGTGCGGGTCTCTTCATAGAACGCGGGCGAAAGGGTCACGAGGTGTTCGTAGACCTTGCGGCGCAAGTCCGCGGTGAAGCGCGCGCCCACCCAGTAGACGTTGTAGACGCGGATCCACGTCACGACGCCCAGGAACACGATCAGCGCGGCGAGCATCGCGAGCGCCCGGTCGAGGAACGCTTCGCCGCCGCGCACGAAGCCCTCGTCGATCACGAACTTGAGGCCCTGGCCCATCACCAGGACCATCGCCGCGGAAATCAGGATCGCGACGACCGCGACCGCGATGCGCCGCCGATATGGGAGGAGGAGCCGGAAGAGCGGCGCGAGCCGCCACACCGCCACGGGCGGCTTAGCCGCCGCGGCGGATGCTGGGCTTGGCGACGGTGCCCGAGACCACGAAGGCACCGCGATCCTGCGCGACGTTCGAGCGGATCTCCAGCGAGACACGGCCCGACAGACCGCTCTTCGGGTCGATGTCCACGTTGCCGTTGCCGCGAAGCACGCCCCCGAGGAGCGCGATCGAGCGGAACGACGTGCGGTGCTCGGCCGTGCCGAACTCGCCCGTCATCTCCGCGAACTTGGTCACGCCGGCGCGCTGGCCCGCCGCGTCCGACTGCATCACGGCGACGAGGTCCACGTTGCTGATCGAACCCTCGGCGAGCTTGAACTTGCCCTGCGCGCGCGTGTTGGAGAAGAGCGTGTCGAGCGACGGGCCCTCGGCGGCGATGCTGAAATTGCCGTCGAGCTTGCCCGTGACCGAGATCTCCTTGGTGAGCGGGCTCACGAGCTGCTCGGCGCGCACCTTCAGGAGGGAGAGGTCCGAGTCGAGCTTGACGCCGTTGGTCCAGTTGACGCGCAAGGTGCCGTTGACCTTGCCTTCCATCGTGTCCGCCTCGAACTCCGGCACGACGAGCTCCTTGCTCGTGAGCGAGCCCTTGAGCTTCACCTCGCTCACGGGAATCGGCGCGCCGGCCGGGAGCTCCCAGAAGCGCGCGTAGAAATCGACTTCCAGGGCCTTGTCGATGGGCTTCAGGCCCAGCGTCCATTTGCCGCCGCCACCCGTGATGAATGCCGAGCGCAGGGCGCCTTCCTTGTTGAACGTGAGGGTGGCGTCGAACACATCGAGCGCGGGCTTCACTTCCATCTTCACGCCCTTGAGCTTGATCGAGCCGACCTCGGCGGCCGCGGCCTTGCCCTCGACATCGCCCCACTTGAGGATGCGGCGCACGGCTTCCTCGGTGAGCGTCACGCCCTCGAGCTCGATCGAACTGATGAGCAACTTGTCGCCGCCGAGCAGCGCGTTGATGTCGAGATACACGCGCCCATGCGTGGACTTCGCGTCGAAGGCCTTGCCCACGGCCATGCCCTCGATCTTCAGGTGCGGCGAGGGAATCAGCGAGAACTTGAGCGAGGAAATCTGCACGTCGTCGTGCAGCCAGCCGCCCAGGCCCTTCTCGATCTTGGTGGCGTACGCCCGCAGCGGAATCACGTGGAGGGCGGCGACGCCGACCACGACGATGATCAGCAGGCCCCAGAAAGCGGTCTTGAGGAAATTCCCGCGGCGGCGCGGACGGCGGCGAACGGGCGAGGCTTCAGGGGCATCCTCGTCGCGTTCGACCTTCGTGCGCAGGACGTCGGCGATTTCCTTCGCCTTGCGGGCCTGCTCGGCGCGCAGGCGGTCGTCCTCGTCGCGCTCGGCCTGGGCCTTGGCGGTCATGTAGGCCTTGGCCTGCGCCTTGCCTTCGATCTCGGCGCGCTTGCTCATGTCGCCTTCGATCTCGGCCTGCACCTTCGCGCGCGTGTCTTCCTCGATCGTCTCGCGGGCACGCGACTCGACCTTCGCGCGCATCTCCGCTTCCTCGCGGGCACGGCGCTCGGTATCGATCCGGGCGGCGAGCTCCTTTTCGCGGCGCTCGCTCTCCTCGGCTTCCACCATCGCGCGCGCTTCGGCTTCGATCTTCGCGCGGCGCTCGACCTCGAGGCGCTTCGCGGCTTCCTCGCGTTCGCGTCCGGCGGCTTCCGCATCCTCGCGGGCCCGCGCTTCGGCGCGGCGCAGGCGATCGGCTTCGGCTTCGGACTTGATGCGCGACTCGTCGGCGGCGCGGCGCAGGCGGTCGGCCTCCGCTTCGGCCCGCGCGCGGGCTTCGGATTCCTGGCGAGCACGCGCTTCGGCGTCGGCGGCGCGCTTCGCTTCCATGTCGGCGCGATCGCGCTGCTGTTTTTCGGCGACGACGCGCGCGGCCATCTCGGCCTGCTGGAGCTGCTGGCGCTCTTCCTGGAGGCGCTCCTCGAGCTCAGCCCTGGCCGCGAGCTTGGCCTCGGCCATGATCTGCGTCTGCATCTCGGCACGCGCTTCGGCGGCAATCTCGTTGCGCAGCAGCGCCTCCATCTCGGAGCGGATGCGCGCTTCGATCTCGTCCTTGAGGCGGGCCTTGAGTTCCTTCTCGGCGCCGGCGGCTTCGACCGCCTGCTTCTTCGCGGCCGCTTCAGCTTCGGCACGCGCCTTGGCGAGCGCCGCGGCCTCGGCTTCGGCCTTCGCGCGGGCTTCCGCGAGCGCCTTCGCTTCGGCTTCGGCCTTCGCGCGCAGCTCGCCCAGCCTGCGGCCCTCGGCCTCTTCCTTCGCCTTCTGTTCGGCGGTGAGCTTTTCCTTGTGCGCGGCGATCGCGGCGTTGCGCAAGGCTTCCTCGCGCACCTGCTGTTCCACCTGCGCTTTCGCCTTCTCGGACGCTTCCTTCGCCTTGCGCGCCTGTTCCATCGCGCGCTGCTCGGCTTCGGCCTTGGCGCGCGCATCGGCTTCGAGCTTCGCGCGCGATTCGGCTTCCGCCTTCGCCTTCGCACGCGCAGCGATCTGCGCCTGCTCCATGTTCTTCTTCTGGTTGTCGCGCGCGTCCTGCTGGCGGGCGAGCTCGCTGATGTCGCCGGCCGCGGAAGCCACCACGCGCTGCGTCGAGGCCGGGAGCTTGCCCGGCGCCGTGAAATCGAAATCGTCGCCTTCGCTGGCGAACGGATCAGACTCTTCCTTGCGCGTCTCGAAGACGCGCGAGAAGCCATCCTTGATGAGGGTATTGAGGGCCTTCTCCAGGACGGGCTTGTCCAGGTCGGCCTTCTCCATGATCTGCTCGAAATTCGACTTGCCGTCGATGAGCTTGAGGACCTTCATCAGGTCCTTGGAAAGCGAGGCCGACTTCTGGTTGACCTGCGTGATGCCCTTCGCGGTCTTGGTGAAAACGGTCTTCCGATCCATCGATTCCCCGCGTATTTTTTCTTCCCCGGAGATGGGGCTTCGGCCAGCCAGTAATTTCTTCCTAATAATGGCATGAATTCAGGATGTTGGAAAAGGCGAGGAACCCCTTTGTCGTCCCATTGCCTGACTTGCGCGTTAGGTGTGCAGGTTTATCGTGTCCCGATCCATGAAAGGCCCTGAAACCATGCGCCATTTCACCTCCCTGCTCTTTGCGTTGGCCCTCCCGTGGGTCGCGCTCGCCCAGGTCGCGGAGCCTCCGGGCCGCGTCGGCCGCGTTTCCTGGACCCAGGGCGAGGTCGCCCTGTTCAACGATCCCGAGCGCGACTGGGAGAAGGCCTATATCAACTCCCCGCTCACTTCCGAGAACTCGCTGTGGACGGAAGCCGCCGCGCGCGCCGAGGTGCGCATCGGTTCCACGGCGCTGCGCCTCGAGGAATACACGCAGCTCGACATCCGCCGCCTCGACGACGAGCAGTTGGTCGCCCACGTCGTGCGTGGCGCGCTCGCGGTTCGCATCCGGCACTTCGAGCAGGGCGAGCGCTATGTAGTCTCCACGCCCTTCGCTCGCTTCCACCTGCTGGGCAACGGCCGCTATCGCATCGATACGGATGAAGTCACCGAGGCTTCGCGCCTCACGGTGTTCGCCGGTACCGCGCAGCTCGAAACGAGCGGGCGCCGCATCGGCGTGCGCGAAGGCGAAGCGGTCTTCGTGCAGTCCGACAGCGGGCAGTTCGATTTCCAGCGCGCGGAACCCTCGCCCTTCGACGACTGGTCGCTGGGCCGCGACGAGCGCGTCCAGGATCGCGAGACCTCGCAATACGTTTCGCCGCGCATGACGGGCTACGAGGATCTCGAGCGCTTCGGCGCGTGGTCGCAGGAGCCTGACTACGGCGCGGTCTGGTATCCGTCGAATGTCGGCGTGGACTACGTTCCGTATCGCAACGGCAACTGGGTGTACGCGCGTCCGTGGGGCTGGACGTGGGTGGACCAGGCGCCGTGGGGCTACGCGCCGTTCCACTACGGACGCTGGGCCTACATCAATCATCGCTGGGGCTGGTGCCCGGGCGGCTATGTCGCGCGTCCCGTGTGGGCGCCTGCACTCGTGGGCTGGGTCGGAACGCCGGGCTGGAGCGTGTCGGTCGGTTCGGCTCACGCGCCGGTCGTGGGCTGGTATCCGCTCTCGCCGCGCGATCGCTATCGCCCCTGGTACAACAGCAACCCGCGCTACATCGATCGCGTGAACAACCACGGCCGTCCCAACGACCGCGAGCGGCCGGGCTGGCGTCCGCGCGAGGACGATCGCACGACGCGAGATCGCGGAACGACGATCGTATTGCGCGAAGGCTTCGTGAACCAGCGGCCGGTTTCCAGTTCGCAGGTCGCGGTGTCGGGTGAAATCGCCGCGGCGCAACCGGTGACGTCAGGTGCGACAGTGTTGCCGAGCCGTCGCGAAGCGATGGTGCGTAAGCCGCTGCATGTCGGGCCTGCGCCCACTGCTGCTCCGGGGCCTGTTGGCGGCGAAGCGGCCGTCCGTCCCGAAGGCTCGCGTGCGGCACGCTCGCCGGTCCCGCGCAGCCCGACGCCTCCGGCATCGACGTCGATCACCGAGGTACCCGCGGCGCTTTCGCCGACGCGTCCGACTACCAATGCGCCGAACTATCGCGCGCCGGTTGCGGGAACGCCTTCGTCGCCGGAACCGCAGGCGCGTCCGCAAACGAAGCCTCTGCGTGCTGCTCCCACTCCGCCGCAGCCGGGATCAGCGTGGCCCGCGCCTGTGCAAGGTGCGCCCGCGGCAACTCCCGCGCCGTCAGCGCGTTCGCGCCAGGTGCCGCAGCAGCAGCAACCCGCGGCGATTCAGGAACGGCCCGCACCTGCGCCGGCACCCGCTCAGGCGCCGCAAGTCATCGAGAAGCCGGTCGCGCGTTCGTCGACGCCGCGTCCGGCCCCGGTCGAGAAGCCTGACGCGCCTGACAAGCCCGACAAGCCGGACAAACCGGACACGCCAGCGCCAGTGCCGGTGCAGAAGCCGATGCGAGTGCAGCAGCGCTAACACTGTCATCCTGAGGGCCGAAAGGCCCGAAGGACCTCCTGAGCTGGCGAAGGATCTGCTTCATCGATTGCGACGAGGAAGCCCGTCCCTGTCCGGCCGCCCGTGCAAGCTGCGTACGCATCACGTCGTGATGCGATGCCCTCGGAAATCGAAAAGATCCCGGCGGCTGCGGAACTCGCGGCCCCAATTAAATCGAGGCGCTGAACCCGCCTCGATTCCTTGCACACTCAGACAGTCCTCGCCGAAACCCCGGGATCTTTTCGATTTCCTCGGCTCGCTTGATGGCGTCCGGACAGGGACGGACTTCCTCGTCGTGAGGCGCTACCAGAGTTCGACGACTCGACCCGCTTCACGCTCGCGCTCCGCACGCGCTTGCAGGTAGCGCTGGAAACTCGGCTGCGTCTTGTACGCGCCGCTCAGCACGTAGTCGAGTGACGAAGCGAGGTGGAAGCGGCGCACGTACCCGTCGATACGGAAGACCTCGTTGCCGTCCGCGTCGTAGAAACGCAATGCGGGGCGGAACGAGACATCGGATGACGCGGCAAATTGTGCCTCCGTGAGCTTCACGCCCGTGAAGGTCGTGACAAGCCGAGTGCCCTCGCTGTCGACGCGAACGGCATTCATGGACTTCAATGCGGCCTGCAGCTCGGGGCGGCGGAACGCGTCGTGCACTTCAGCACACGGGTCGCAGACGCGCGCGTCGAACAACACGAGCGTGGGGCGTCCCTTTGCCAGTGCGAGCGGCGCTTCGCGGAAGACGCCGGGCGCGGGGGCGATGGTGCGCTCCTGCGGAGGCGGACGGGCCGCGAGGTATTGGGCGAGGGTCTCGCCGCCGGGCTTCGCCTTGGCGGCGTAGGCGAGCGCGAGGCGGAAGCGCGGTGGAGGTTGGTAGCCGTTCAGGCGCAGCGCGACCGCACCTTTCTCGTCGAGAAACAGCAGCGTCGGGGTGAATTGCACGCGCAGGTGGGCGGCGAGGTCCTTTTCGCTGCGCGTGCGGCCGTCGAGCCATACGGTTTCGCGGTCGCCCCAGAGGTTGAGGGCGATGGGGACGAAGTCGCGGCGCGTGGCATCGGCGATGTCGCGCTGGCTGAAGTTCGCTTCCATGAGCCGCTTGCAGTACGGGCAGCCGTCCTGGCCGAAGTAGATCATCACGCGCCGGCCCGACGCGGCGGCGTCGCGCACGTCGTCGCGGAAATCGAGGAACGATTCGGCGAACCAGCCCGGGATCTCGATCGCGCGCGAGGATTGCGCGGCTGCGGCGGTGCAAAGCAGCAGGCAGAACGCTGCGGCGAGCCGCTTCAGAAGCACCATTTGAAGCTGATGAAGTACACCATCATCTCGGGCGTGAGGTAGCCCAGGAAGATCAGCCACGACAGCACCGCGAACCCGCACAGCGCGACGAACACCAGCATCGCCTGGCGGGTGCGCGCGTTCATGGCGTGGCGGGCTGCTGGCGTGCGAGCGGGCGCTCGTCGATGGGCGCGCACACGATGGCGGCGAAGATGCCCAGACCGATCGAGATCCACCACGCCATGTCGTAGCTGCCCTGCCGCGTGGCGATCACGCCGCCGAGCCACGCGCCGAGGAAGCCGCCGATCTGGTGGCCGAAGAACACCATCCCCGAGAGCATCGTCACGTGGCGCACGCCGTAGATCTGCGCGACGAGGCCGTTGGTGAGCGGCACGGTCGAGAGCCATACGAGGCCCATGCAGAAGGCGAAGACATAGAACACCACAGGTGACTTGGGCACGAGCAGCAGCACGAGGATCAACGCCGAGCGCAGGCCGTAGAGCCAGGTGAGGATCCATTTCTTGCTCACCTTGCCGCCGAGCCACCCCGCCGTGTATGAGCCGAACACGTTGCCGAAGCCGATCAACGCGAGCGCCATCATGCCGACCGCCGCGCTCATGCCTGAATCCTGCACGTAGCTCGGCAGGTGCAGCGCGATGAAGGCCGTGTGCACGCCACAGACGAAGTAGCTCCAGAACAACAAATGAAAGGAGCGCTGCCTCACCGCCTCGCCGATGGCCTGGCGCGCGGTCTGCGGCGCGCCGAGCGCCGCACTTCCATGCCGGCCCGCGAGTCCGGCGGCGAGCGGCACGATGAGCGACGCGGCGAAGGCGAGCGCGAAGAGCGCGCCGAACCAGCCGAAGCCCGAGATCAGGCCCTGGCCGATCGGCACCATCGCGAACTGGCCGAAGGAGCCGCCCGCGCTCGCGAGGCCCAGCGCCCACGAGCGCTTCTCGGGAGGGGCGACTTTCGCGACCACGCCGAGAACGACGCCGAAGGTCGTGCCCGACAGCGCGAAGCCGATCATGAAGCCCGCGGAAAGTCCGAAGGCGAGCGTGGACGTGGACACGGCCATCAGCGCGAGGCCGGCGACGTAAGCGAGCGCGCCCGCGACGAGGACGCGCCCCGGGCCATGGCGATCGGCGAATGCGCCGACGAACGGCACGAACGCGCCCCACAGCAGGTTCTGCAGCGCGATGGCAAAGGCGAAGTCCTCGCGCGTCCAGCCGTTGGCGATCGTCATCTGCGGCAGGAAGAGGCCCATGGTCTGGCGCACGCCCATCGCGATGAAGAGGATCGCGGCCGCGCAGATGAGCACGGTGCGCACGGACTTGCCGTTCATGGCGCCTTCTTCGCGGCGAGCTCGCGGCCGCCCTGGATCAGCGTGAGCGATTCCACGGTGGCAAACGAGCCGCGCTTGAAGACCAGCTGGGCCTCGAAGGCCTTCACGAAGAAGTGATCCTGCGTGGCCTCCGCGAAGATCTCCACGGGCCCCTGATTCGTGGCCTGCGTCATCAGGCGGTTGCCCTCGCGGAAGACGCGGATCGAGAACTCCGGCGTCAACACATAGAGGCCGACGTAATCGTCGAGCTTCGCCGGATCGAGCGCGATCGCCTCGCGCCGCACCTTCGTGGGAATCGACGTATCGACCAGATGCATCGCGAGGTCATCGAGGCTGGTCGCGCTGTCCACCAGCACCACGGCCGCGGTCTTCGCATCCGGGTTCACGGCGATCATCGCGTGGAAGCCGCCGGTCTCGCCGTTGTGGAAATAGATGCGCCCTACGCCGCGGTCGCGCACGCCCCAGGCAAACGCGGTCGACGTGCCCCGCTCCACCGCCAGGAGCTTGTGGAAGGAGAGCGCGAAAGCTTTATCCAGCGGGCTGTCGCGTCGCCCGGAGGCGGCTTCGGCAAAGCGCAGCATGTCGATCAGCGACGAGCGCAGGCCGCCCACGCCCGCGAGCGAAGGCAGGATGTCCCAGTGCGGGACCTCTTCGTATTTCGCGTTGTGTCCCTTCACGAGGCGCTTGGTGGCGTCCTCGTCGAGACGCACGCCGGTGCTCACCATGAAGAGGGGCTTCAACACGCGCTCCTCGAGCAGGCGGTCGAAGGACTTGCCCGCGCGCCGGCCCAGGACGTCCGAGAGCAGCATGAACCCGAGGTTCGAATACTCCTGCTTCGCGCCCGGATCGCTCTGCAGCTCCGTGACGGCGAGCGAATCGTAGAGCGCCTGGGTGGTGAAGGACGCATAGGGATTGGACATGTCCTTCGGCTGGAAGCCGACGGGCAGGCGCGGCAGGCCCGACGTATGCGTGACGAGATCCTTTAACGTGATCTCGCGGCCGTTGCGCGACGGAATCTTCGCGCCCTTGGGCGCGTAATTCGACACCGGGTCGGTGAGTGCGACTTCGCCACGCTGCACCATGTCCGCGAGCACCACGCCGGTGAAGGCCTTCGAGACCGAACCGATCTCGAAGACGGAATCGCGGTCGTACTTCACGGGCCCGGCGGACTTCGTGCAGCCGAAGGCCACGCGAGTGGAGGAAGCAACGATGCCCACGGCGACGCACGTCGGGTGTTCCTCGGCAGAAAGGCGCTGGAGGATGAGCGACGTGAAGGGATCCGGGGCGAGATCCTTGGGAGGATCGGTGACCGCAGCCTGCGGAGGATCGGCAGCGAGGGCAGCAGCGGCGGCGAAGCCGGCAATCAGCGCAAGAAATCTCAAGGGTTCGTCACCGCGAGAACGGCAGGACATTATACGGGCCCGCTTTCGCATGCTCCGGCCATGGGGGTGACAATCCGTAACAATCAGCAAGCCCCAGCGCATTTCACACGCCAATGCGCGGGCGCACTATTCGCGCATCCGATCCGGGTCGGGGGGCCCGGACGACACAAATGCCGAAAGGAGCAACACGATGAAAGGCCGATTCCTTGCCGTTGCAGCACTGGCGCTCGCCGCCGGGCCTGCTGCCGCGGAATGCACCTGGGAGTGGCTGTGCAGTGGTGAAGGTGGCTGCAAGCAGATGCCGATTTGCAAGAGCGTCTATGACGTGCCGCCGCCCGCACCCACCGCACAACCGCCCGCGATGCCGCCACTGGGCATGCGTCCTGCGAAGTCTCCGGGACCGATGGGCACGCTCACCTGCGAGCACATCATGAGGCAGGGCAAGAGCGGCCGCTGGTACTGGGACGAAGCTTGTTTCTGCACCGATCCCACCAAGGCGCGCGATCCCAGCGCACCGTTCGCCAACATCGTCCGCTGCCAGGCCCCGAAGAAGGAATAGCGGGGCTCACTTCACCCGGCGGGCGGTGAACTCTTCCTCGATCGAGTCCTTGTAGAAGCTCGCCGGCGACGGCGAGCTCATGAGGCGCCGATACAGCTCGGGCGAGATGTTGGCGTACTCGAACGTGCCCGACGTGGTTTCCACCACCAGCTTGCGGTTGCGCTCGTCATAGCCGGCGCTGCGAAGGCCGGTCGCGTTGAGCTTCTTCATCTCCACGGTTAGGGAGCCTCTGAAAGATGCGCAGGGGTGCGCGACGAGTCGATTTCGGGATCGATTCTAGGCGCCGAGTCCGACGCAAGGTCAAGTACCTTGCTAGGACGAGCAACGACGAAGCGGCCCGAAATCGACCGTCCCTCAGGACGTCTTCCCATGCGGGTAGACGTGCTCACGGGTTGTGGCAGATGCGGCGTCTGCTTCGTTGCTTGGCTTGCGAATAGTCCGGCTATTCGCTGCGCCGCGCGCCTCGCATCCATCCGCATCTGCCGCAACGCGCATCCCCTGGGCATCCTTCAGAGGCTCCCTAGCCCCCTGACGGTTGCGGTTCGGGCGGCGCGTTGACGCGGTACGCCTCGATCTGGATCACGATCTTCACCTTGTCGGCGATGAACACCGCCCAGCGGCTCATGCCGAAGGCCGAGCGGCTGATCACCGTGCTTACGTCCGCGCCGCAGGTCGTGCGGATGAGGAACGGCTTTTGCGTGCAGTCGAAGTGCTCGATCTGGAGCGTCACGGGTTTCGTTTCCGCAAGCAGCGTGAGCTCGCCCATCGCGCGGCGCGGGATGCCCTTGTCGAACTCGAGGTGCGTGGACTTGAACGACATCCGCGGAAATTTCTCGACGTGGAAGAAATCCTCCCCCCGCAGGGCTTCGTCGAGGGCTGAGTTGCCGGTGCTCACCGAGGTCGTGTCAATGGCGATCTCGAGCGTTCCGGTGCCCGCTTCGCGATCGAGGATGATCTTGCCGTTCGTCTTGTCGAAGCGCCCGCGCTGCGTGGAGATTCCCAGGTGCACCACCTCGAACCCCGGGTAGGTGTGCGAGCGGTCGATCGTGTATTCCTCCGGTGCTGCGCGCGCTTGCGGCACGAGCAGGAGGGCCGTGGCGATCGCCGCGAGCGCTCTCATCACTTGCCCGCCTTGTCTCCCCAGAGCGCCTTCAGCCGCACATCGCGCCCGCATCCGCTGCGGTAGCCGTAGTAGCGAACCGGATTCTTCGTGTAGTAGTCCTGGTGGTAGTCCTCGGCCGGGTAGAAGGTGCTCGCCATCTCGATGGGCGTGACGATCGGCTCCTTGAAGGGCTTGCTCTTCTCGACGGCGGCCTTCGAAGCTTCCGCGGCCTTGCGCTGCGCATCGTCGTGATAGAAGACGACGGTGCGGTACTGCGTGCCGCTGTCGCAGAACTGCCGGTCCTTCACCGTGGGATCGATGTTCACCCAGAAGACCTCCATCAGCTTCTCGTAGGTGACCTTCTTCGGGTCGTACACCACTTGCAGGACCTCCACGTGGCCGCTCGCGCCCGCGCTGACTTCCTTGTATGTCGGGTTCGGCGTGCGTCCGCCCATGTAGCCGGAGATCGTCGCGACAACACCAGGCACCTTGTCGTAGGGCGGCTCCATGCACCAGAAGCAGCCGCCGCCGAACGTGGCGACCGCATGGCCGGGCGGAATGGCGGGTGCTTGCGCGAACGTGAGTGTCGCGGCGAACGTGGCGGCGAGGAATGCGAGGGTCTTCATGCGCGGGCTTCTCCGGTATTGAGCGGCAGGATCATTTCGAGTTCCCCATCCTCGTCGGCGGCGCCCGTGTGGCGGAACCCGAACTCTTCATACAGGCGCCCCACTGCCTTGTTGGAGGGCACGTAGGAAATCTTGATGCGCTCCGCACCAGGGCGCGAGCGCGCGTAGTCGAGTGCCAGCGCGATCGCCTTGCGGCCGTAGCCGCGGCCCTGCTGGCGCGCATCGACGAGCAGGCGCCAGAAATAGAGTTCGGGTTCATCGCGTCCCGCGAGCGACGGATCGACCAGCGCGACGAGGCCCACGGGCTCCTCGTCGGCGTAGATCGCGCGCACCCAGCGGTCATCGCGATGGCTCGCCTGCCAGAGCGTCTTCGCGACGCCGGCCACGTGAAAGATCTGGCCCTGGGCGACGCGAAGATCGCCGACGGCATCGATGTTCTCCTGCGTGATCTCGCGCAGGCTCACCGCCCCGCGCTTGCCGATCGCGAGGCCCAGTTGCTTGTCATGCCAGCGCCCGAGCACCAGCATCGCGGTCGCGGCGCCCACGAGCGCCATGAACATGTCCCACTGCGTATCCCACACGTCGCCTTGCGTGCCGAGGAAGGCCTCGGCCGATTCGCCCGATGTGAGCGCCACCCACCATTCGATGAACTCGTACACCGCGCTGATCGACAGCGCGATGCAGCAGACGAAGAAGAAGAGCCAGCGGCCACGCGGCAGGATGTAGCGGCGGATGAGGATCTCGCGCGCGACCATCGCCGGCACGAAGCCCTGCGCGAAGTGGCCCACGCGATCGTAGTAGTTGCGCGCGAGGCCGAATTCGTCGCGCAGCGAATTGAACAGCGGCACCTCCGCGTAGGTGTACTTGCCGCCGACCATGAGGATCATCGCGTGCACGGCAATCAAGGTGAGCACCAGGGGCGTGAAGCGCCAGCGCGGATAGCAGTACGCGAGGACCGCCGCGGCGATGGGACCGGGCACGACCTCGAGGAACCAGGTGAAGCGGTCCTTCGGGGCGATGCCCGACCAGGCGAGGACCAGTCCGACGAGGACCAGCAGCACGAGGTGGAAGCGAAGGGAAGCGGTGTGGACGGGCATGTCAGTCGTTCCAGAGCCAGGCTGCGCCGCGCACGCCGCTCGAATCCCCGTGAACCGGAGGTGCCAGGCGAGTGCGGACATCGTCCGAGAAGATATGCGCGTTCCACAGGCGAGGTACGTTCTTGTACAGCCTCTGGATGCGCGACAGGCCGCCACCGAGCACGATGACGTCCGGGTCAAGGAGATTGATCACCGAGGCGAGCGCGCGGGCAAGGCGCTCCTCGTGGCGCTCGAGCGTCGCGACGCAAGCCGCATCGCCCTTCGCGGCGCGCTCGGCGATCTTGTCGCCCGCGAGCGACTCGCCGCCGTGGCGCACGTGGTCCGCGGCGAGGCCCGGACCGGAGAGATAGGTCTCGATGCACCCGCGCCGGCCGCAGTAGCACGCGGGCGCGGGCTCGTCGCCGGCGTTCAATGCGGGCAACGGGTTGTGGCCCCACTCGCCCGCGATCGCGTTCGGGCCGGTCAGTACGGTGCGATCGACGACGATGCCCCCGCCCACGCCGGTGCCGAGGATCACGCCGAAGACGACTTTCGCATTCGCCGCGGCGCCATCGACGGCTTCGGAAAGCGCGAAGCAGTTGGCGTCGTTGGCGATGCGCACTTCGCGATCGAGCTCCGCCTGGAGATCCTCGCGGAAGGCGCGGCCATTGAGCCAGGTGGAGTTCGCGTTCTTGATGCGGCCGGTCGCGGGCGAGATGGCGCCGGGGGTGGCCACGCCGACCGTCGCGCGGCCGCCGATCTCGCGCTCGGCCTCCGCGACCAGCGCGCCGATGGCGACGACTGTCGCTTCGTATCCCTCCGGGGGCGACGCGATGCGCCGGCGCAACGCGAAGCGTCCGTCGGCATCGAGCGCCGCGATCTCGATCTTCGTCCCCCCGAGGTCGATTCCCAATCGTTGCATGCCGCGATTATTGCACCTGCAACCGCTCGCGGTTGCATCGGTAATCGCCGCGCACGCCGTTAAGTGATGCGCCTCACATCTCTTCCTGTGTCGCGCAGCGATAGTGGCCGCACAAGACGAAGGAAACAAATGTCCCGCAAGAGCGCACATTTGGCGGCCTGGTCCGTGGCGGGTGTCACTCCCCTCCACGGATCAGGCGCGCTGTTTCCCTCAGCCCCCGACTGACGGCGATGAACGCGATCGCCCGAATCCTCCGGGCACTCTCGCTTCGCACCCAACTCGTCGTCCTGCTCCTCGGGGTCGAAGCGATCGCGCTCGGGTTCCTCGTGGCCGGCGGCTACATCTTCGACGTCGCACGCAGCGAAGCGAGCCTGCAGGCGCATCTCGGACAAGTACGTCCGCTGCTTGCCGCGAGCGTCGCGCCGGCCGTCCGCAGCGGCGACGGCGCGGCGATCGCCGCAGCCCTTCGCGGCGCGCACAGCCGCGGCATCGAATACCTCGTCGCAAAGTCACCCGAGGGGACGGTCCTCGCGGCCGAAGGCCGCGGCGCGACCGGAACGCTGCCGCGCCTCGACGCCACGCTCGAATCGGCGCGCGACGATCGCCGTTTCGACTCCGCACTCCCGCTCGCCGACGGCCCGGACGCGCCGATGCTCTACTTCGGCCTCGACGTCACGAACCGCATTGCCTCGGTCGACAACGGCCTGCGCAACGGCATCTACAAAGCCCTGGGCGCGTTCCTGATGTCGCTGCTTCTGTTCATGCTGGTGGTCCACCCGATCACGCAGCGTCTCGCGCGCCTCACCGCGGCCGCACGGCGCGTCGAAGCGGGCGACTACGCGATCGCACTCGACGACAACACGAACGATGACGTGGGCCGCCTCGGCCAGGCCTTCGATCGCATGGCATCGATGGTCCGCGCGCGCGTCGAGGAGCTCGAAGCGAGCCGGGCGCGCTTCCACAACATCGCCGACTACACCTACGACGTGGAGTCCTGGTTCGGCCCGCGCGGCGAGCTGCTCTGGATCAACAAGTCGATCGAGCGGCTCACCGGCTACACCGCCGCCGAGTGCCTCGAGAACAATGCCTTCCCGTGGTTGATCGTCCACCCCGATGACCTCGAGCGGGTGCGCCACGAATCGCATCGCGCGCTGCGCGAGCGCACCTCCGGCAGCGACTTCGAGTTCCGCATCGTGAGGAAGGACGGCAGCATCGAGTGGATCGCGAACTCCTGGCAGCCGATCTACGCGGCCGAGGGACGCTTCCTCGGGCTGCGTTCGAGCCTGAACTCGATCCAGCGCCTGAAGAACACCGAATTCAACCTGCGCTCCACGCTCACGCAGCTCGAGCGGGTGAACGAGCTGCATGAAGCCACCTCGATCAACGCACGCAACGAGCGCTCGCGCCTGATCGCGCTGCTCTCGGCGATGAGCTTCGGCGTGGCCTTCGTGGATCCGAAGCAGCGCATCGTCTATTCCAACCCGGCGTTCGCCGAGGCGTGGTCGATCCCGAGCAGCGAGACGATCATCGGCGAGAGCCTGTTCGAGGTCCTGCAGAAGGCCGAGGACGTGGTGACCGAGCTCGATGCGTTCTCCGCGCGCCTGCAGCAGATCGTCACCGACCAGATGGCGGGGTCCGACTCGGAGCTGCGCCTGATGTCGGGACGCACCCTGAGCCTGCAGATCCGCCCGGTGCTCGACGATCACGGCGGGTGCCTGGGCTCGGTGCTCATCCACGAGGACATCACGCTCGCGCGCGAGGCGCAGAGCCAGCTCGCATTCCTCGCCGAACGCGACGCGCTCACCGGCCTCTACAACCGGCGGCGGTTCGAGCGCGAGCTCTCCGATCGCTGCGACGGCGCGGCGCGCGCGCGCGAACGCGTCGCCCTCTTCTTCCTCGACCTCGACGAGTTCAAGGGCGTGAACGACATGTTCGGCCACCGCATGGGCGACACGGTGCTCATGCAGCTCGCCGGCGAGATCCGCACGCGCCTTCGCAAGAATGAATTCTTCGCGCGCATCGGCGGCGACGAGTTCGCGCTCGTGGTCACCGGTGCCACCGACGAGACGATCCGCTCGCTCGCCGAACGCCTGATGGGCGTGATCGGCAACTTCTCCGTGCAGATGGGCGAAGTGCGGCTGTCGCTCACGGCAAGCCTCGGCGTGGCCATGTACCCGCAGCATGCGAACGATCCCCAGTCCCTCATCGCGCTCGCCGACGCCGCCATGTACCAGGCGAAGGACGCGGGAAAGAACACCTGGCGCATCTATCGCCCGGACCACGCGGCAACCCTGCGGCAGCGTTCGCTGGTCACCTGGAACGACCGCCTGCGCCACGCGTTGCGCCGCGACGCCTTCGAGGTCCACCTCCAGGGCGTGTTCGGCGCGATCGACGGCGATCGCCGCTACGCCGAAGCGCTGCTGCGCATGCCCGACGAAGCGACCGGGCAACTGCTGCTGCCCTCGCAGTTCATCCCGATCGCGGAGAAATCCAACCTCATCATCGACCTCGACCGCTGGACGCTCGACAACGTGATCGAGCTCCTCGCGCGCGACCCCTCGGGAGGCGCGATCTCCGTGAACATCTCCGGGCGGTCCTTCGACGAGCCCGGCATTGCCGACTACATCGCCTCGCGCCTGCGCGGCCAGGGCGTCGATCCTTCGCGGCTGCACGTCGAGATCACCGAAACCGCGGCTATCCGCGACATGCGCGATGCCCAGGTGTTCATCGAGCGCATGCACCGGATCGGCTGCAAGGTCTGCCTCGACGACTTCGGCGCGGGCTTCGCGAGCTTCGCCTACATCAAGCAGCTGCCCGTGGACGTGCTCAAGATCGACGGCCTGTTCGTGCGCAACCTCTGCCGCTCGCGCGACAACCAGGTATTCGTGAAGGCGATGCTCGACATCGCACGCGGCTTCGGCAAGGCCACGGTCGCCGAATCGGTCGAGGATCAAAGCTCGCTCGACATGCTCGCGAGCTACGGCGTGGACATGGTGCAGGGCTTCTTCCTGGAGACCCCCGCGAAGGCGGGCACGGGCCGGGGCGCGGCCATCCGCCTTACCTGAAAAAGGGGACTGTCCCCTTTTCCAAAATGGGGACTGTCCCCTTTTTTTGGTTTCGGCGCGTTCTTGGGTCAAGCCTCCCAGGAGTTACCCCGTGCCTAGAACTGCACGCCCCGTCGCGTCCGGCATTCCTCTTCACATCGTGCATCGCGGTCACAATCGAGTTGCCTGCTTTCGCGCTCCCGACGAGTACTCGGCGTATCTCGCCCTGCTGGGCAAGGCGGCCTCGCTAAGCCAATGTCGCGTGCACGCCTACGTCCTCATGACGAATCACGTTCACCTGCTCGTGACGCCCTCGGACGCAGGCAGCGCGGCGGCGCTGATGAAAACGGTAGCCCAACGATTCGCGCAGGCTTCGAATGCAAGGTACAAGCGCACGGGAGCGCTTTGGGAAGGACGGTTCTACTCCGGTCTTGTTCTCCGGGACTCGCAGTTCCTGGCGTGCCATCGCTACATCGAGCTGAATCCGGTACGCGCGGGGATGGTCGGGCATCCCGCGGCCTACGAGTGGTCGAGCTATCGCATCAATGCCGAGGGACAGCAATCGTCCCTGGTCGAGCCTCACGAGACCTATCTCCGGCTCGCACACGATCCGGCCGAGCGATTGACGGCCTACCGGGAGTTGTTTTCAACGGAGCTGTCGCCTGCGGACCTTGAAGCGATCCGACGCGGCCCTCGTGGTCCGAGGGGTCGGCCGAAAAAGGGGACAGTCCCCATTTCAGAAAAGGGGACTGTCCCCTTTATCTGATCAGGATCACGCCCCAGACCACGCCCAGCAGGACGAGCGAAACCAGCACGGCCGCACTCCCCAGGTCCTTGGCGCGCTTGGAAAGCGAATGCAGATCGAGCGAAATGCGATCGATCGCCGCCTCGACGCTCGAGTTGAGCAGCTCCACGATCAGCACCAGCAGCACCGACCCGATCAGGAGCACGCGCTCGGCGGGAGTCACCTGCACGAACAGTGCCGCCGGGATGAGCACGACCGCGATGAGGATTTCCTGGCGGAAGGCGCTCTCGTGATTCCACGCGTCGGCAAGGCCCGCCAATGAACTGAAGAACGCCCGGATGATGCGGGCGATGCCGGTCTTGCCTTTGAAGGGACTCTCAGCGGGTGCCGGCGTTTGCGGCTGGTCGTTCAAGGGGATTTCCTTCCGGTGTGGGGCGAGCGAGCACGAGGTGCGCGAGGAACTGCCGGGAGCAATGCTCCCACGAATAGCGTTCGGCGTAGCGTCGCACGGCACCCCGGTCCAGCGGAAGGGCCGCCAGCGCGGCTTCCCTCAAGTCCTTCTTCAGCACTCCGACGGCGGGATCCTTGATGACGTCGATCGGTCCGCGCACCGGGTAGGCGGCCACCGGCGTGCCGCACGCCATCGCCTCGAGCAGCACGAGGCCGAAGGTATCGGTGAGGCTCGGGAACACGAACACATCCGCGCGCTGGAAATAGGAGGCGAGCTCGGGGCCGACCCTGGCGCCCGCGAACACGGCCTTCGGGAAGCGCTTCTCGAGCTCCTTCCTCTGCGGGCCGTCGCCCACGACGACTTTCGTCCCGGGCAGGTCGAGCTCGAGGAACGCGGCGATGTTCTTTTCGATCGCGACGCGGCCCACGAACAGGAACACCGGCCGCGGATATTCCTTGAATCGCTCTTCGATCGGGTGGAAGAGCACCGTGTCGACGCCGCGCGACCACTCGACGATGTTCCTGAAGTTCCGAACCTCGAGCAGCTTCGCGATCGCGGGCGTACCGACCATGATCGCCGACGAGGGACCGTGGAACCACTTGAGCCACGTGTACGTCCACGACAGCGGCACGCCGAAGCGCGGCTGCACGTATTCCGGAAAGCACGTGTGGTACGCCGTCGTGAATTGCAGCCGGTGCTTCACGCAGTAAGCGCGCGCCGCGACACCGAGCGGGCCTTCGGTGGCGATGTGCACCGCGTCGGGCTTGAACTCGCGGAAGACCTCGGCCACCTTCCCGCCCGGAAACAGTGCGAGCGGAATCTCGGGATAGGTGGGCATCGGCATCGTCTTGAAGCCCTGCGGCGAGAGCACCCGCACTTCGTGGCCCCATTTCTCGAGCCAGGCGATGGTGTTGCGAAGCGTCACGACCACGCCGTTGATCTGCGGCGCCCAGGCGTCAGTCACCAGGAGAATGCGCAATGTCGACTCCTACGAGGGGTGAAGGGGTTCCGGCGGCGAGCGACTCGATCGCCTTCCAGTCGATGATCTTGAGTTCGCCCGAGTCGAGCTCGACGAGCGCGGTGAGGCTTTCCACCCAGTCGCCGTCGTTGCAGTAGAGGACGCCGTCGATCTCGCGGATCTCGGCCTTGTGGATGTGGCCGCAGACCACGCCGTCCGCACCGCGGCGCTTCGCTTCGTGCGCCACCGCCGCTTCAAACGCGCAGATGTACGACACCGCGTTCTTCACGCGCTGCTTGAGGAACGCCGAGAGCGACCAGTAGCGCAGCCCGAGGGTGGCGCGCGCGTGGTTGAACCACTGGTTCAACTTCAGCACGAGCATGTAGAGGTGATCGCCGAGGTACGCGAGCCACTTCGCGCCCTGCACCACCGCATCGAAGAGGTCGCCGTGGATCACGAGGAGCTTTCGCCCGTCGGCGGTGGTGTGCATCACCTCATCGACGATGTCGATGCCACCGAACGCGACACCGAGGAAGTTGCGCAGCACCTCGTCGTGGTTGCCGCACACGTACGTGACCTTCGTGCCCTTGCGGGCCTTGCGCAGGATCTTCTGGATGACGTCGTTGTGCGACTGGTGCCAGTACCACCGGCGCTTCAGCTGCCAGCCGTCGATGATGTCGCCAACGAGGTAGAGGTGTTCGCTCTCGGTATGACGCAGGAAATCGAGGAGGTGCGAAGCCTGGCAACTCGGCGTGCCGAGATGGATATCGGAGATGAAGATCGACCGGAACCGATACTGCGCGACGCCGTCTTCTTCCATGGGATCGTTCTCGAAGGCTGAGTCCTCCATTTCCAGCCTCGCATTCTCCAAGCGCCCGGCGTCACCGACGTTTCAGTGGCGTGACGCTTCTGTGACTTGAGGTCCTGCTTTCACATCGCGAGCGATGCCCGTGATGTCAAACAAGGCTGCACCGTGGCCATCGCCGAAGGATTGATCCCGACCCGGCCCCAACCTCTCCATCAAACGCCGCCGATCTCGCTACCCAAACTTGCGCTCGAAATTCCTGGCGCACCGGCGATCTTTCAGCGAGCGGTGGGGGGCCTCTCGTGATCAACCCTTCGTCGATGGCTCAGCGCCGGAACCACCTTCGACATGTCTCGAACCGATGGCGGCGCTGATCGCAGTGGTGATGCCAGAAGCCGCCCGCGACCTTCGGCAGCGATGGCGGAGGTCGCGGAAAGAAACCCGTGCGAGCCATGCGAAAATAGAGAGCATGAACGCCCTCATCGTCGCGACCATCGTGGTCGGGCTTACTGTCGACCAGCATTGGGTGCCGGACGGCCAACTCGTCGTGAACATCGCCGCATGGCTGGTGTTCGCAACCCTCGTGATGAGGAGCGAACCGGCGCAGCGCCCCGCCCTCGTCGCCTGCTTGCTGATCGCGACCGCGGGCGAGGTGTTCCTCTCGCTGGTGTGGGGCCTCTACGAATATCGCCTCGGCAACATCCCGCTGTTCGTGCCCCCGGGGCACGTGCTGCTTTTCTACCTCGGCACGCGGATCGCGGCGCGGCTGCCCGAGAAATCCGAGTGGTGGATCGCAGCCGTGTCGGCTCCCGTGGTGGCGTTCTTCGCGATCAACGGGCGCGACACGTTCGGCCCGCTGCTGTTCGCGATGTTCGTGGTGTGCATGTGGCTGTCGCCCTCGCGGCGCCTGTACGCGACGATGTTCGTGCTCTCGCTCGCCATGGAGCTTTACGGCACGTGGCTGGGCAACTGGACGTGGGGCGCGCGCGTGCCATGGCTGGGGCTCAGCACGGACAATCCGCCCCTGGCCGCCGGCGCCTTCTACTGCGTGCTGGACCTGCTGGTGTTGTGGGCGGCCGGATCGCGGCTCAACGCGAAGGTCGCGCGAGGCACGACCTAGAAAAAGGGGACAGTCCCCTTTTCAGAAAAGGGGACTGTCCCCTTTTTTGAGGACCTTCTCGCACCACGCGGCGACCTGCAACGCGCGTTCGTCTTCCCGGTAACGCCCCACGAGCTGCAGGCCGAGCGGCAAGCCGCGCGGGCCGCGGCCCGACGGGATCGTCACCGCGGGCAGCGCGGTCTGCGTCCACAGCGAATTGAAGGTGGCATCGCCCGTGTTGGCGAGGCCCTCGGGCGCTTCGCCCGGCGCGGGGATCGTGGCGATCGCATCGCATCCGTCGAAGAGGTTGTCGAGCCAGCGGCGGTATTCGTCGCGGCGCGTCCTCGCCCGTGCGTATTCCTCGGGCGTCACGCCGCGGCCGCGCTCGAGGAGCTCGAGCAGCGGCGGGGAAAGGCGCACGCCATGGCGCGATTCGATCAGCGCGAAGCTCTTCACCGCATCGCGCGACGTAATCACCATCACGTTTTCCCACGCGGCATCGAACGCGCGCGGCAGCGGCACTTCGCGCACGGTGGCACCCGCATCCTTGAGCGTGGCGACCGCTTCGGCGAAGTTCGCCTGTTGCGCTTCGGTGGCGAGCGGCCACTTGGGCGTCTTCACCACGGCGATGCGCGGCGGTGTTTCCAGCGTGGCGAGCGGAACGCGCAGCGCATGCAGCGCACCGCGCACGGCGGTCGCTTCGTCGCGCGCATCGTGGCCCATGAGGCAGGCCGCGAACCAGGCCGCATCACCGACCGAACGCGCAAAGACGCCGACGGTGTCGAGCGTCGGTGCAAAAGGATGGATGCCATGGCGCGAAATGGCGCCGAAGGTCGGCTTGTACCCCACGACGCCGCAGAAGGCCGCAGGCCGGATCACCGAACCCAGCGTTTGCGTGCCGATCGCGACCGGGACGAAGCCCGCGGCCACGGCGGCGGCCGATCCGCTCGAGGATCCGCCGGGCGTGTGCGCCGGGTTCCAGGGATTGCGGGTCTTTCCGGGGTGGCGGTAGGCGAACTCGGTGGTGACGGTCTTGCCCATCACCAGGCCGCCCAGTGCTTCGAGGCGGCGCACGACCCAGGCCGAGGACGGCGGGACGTGGTTGGCGTAGATCGGGGAGCCCATGCGCGTCGGGATGCCGCGCGTGTTGATGATGTCCTTCACGCCCACCGGGATTCCGAACAGCGGAAGGTCGCTGAGGATGCCGCCGCCGGAGCGTTCCTCGGCCTCGGCCAGGGCGCGCTGGGGGTCGAACCACTCCCAGGCCCGGACCTGTGCGTCGCGCTCGGCGACCTTGCGGCAGCACGCTTCCACGTACTCCATCACCGTCGCCCTTCCCTCCCGGAAGGCTTTCAATGCGTCGAGAAGGCCGAGGGCGGTCAGGTCCATGGGCGGCATTTTGAGTGATTCGGTCGGGCGGCGAAAGGCTTGACGTGGCGTGCCGTACCATTGCAGGAACAAAAACCCCGCCAGGACAGTCTCTTTCCCATGCGTTTGCCCTCCCGCGCCGTCTTCGCCGCCGTCTTCGTCGCCTGTGCCGGCCTGATCGGCCTGGCCATGTACATGCAGCACGAGCTGGGCCTCGAGCCCTGCCCGATGTGCATCCTCCAGCGCTATGCGTTCATGGCCGTCGCCTTGGTGGCCCTGGTCGCCGCGATTCATGGCCCCGGGAAGCTGGGCGTGCGCATCTACGGAGGGCTCGCCCTCCTGTTCGCCCTGGCGGGTGCCGGCACGTCGATCCGCCATTCGTACCTGCAGCGTTTTCCCGACGGCTCCCTCTCCTGCGGCGCCGACCTCGACTTCCTGATCAACAACTTCTCGCTCGCCCAGGCGCTGCCCAAGATGTTCGCGGGCACCGGCGAGTGCTCGAAGGTGCAGTGGCGGATGCTCGGGTTGTCGATCCCCGAGTGGGCACTGGTCTGGTACCTGATCTTCGCGGTCGTCGCGATCTGGCTCATCGTCCGCAAGCCTTCGTGAACCGCTCGCGGCGCGTCTTCGTCGCCCGGGCGCTGGCACTTGCCGCGGCTTCCCTCTGGCGTCCCGTCGCCGCGGCCCCCGATGTCCGGGTCAAGTTCTCCGCCGATCCCTTTTCATTGGGTGTTGCTTCCGGATCCCCGCGCCTCGACAGCGTGGCGCTCTGGACCCGCCTCGCGCCCCAACCACTGACCGGCGGCGGATTGGACCCGGATCCGATCGAGGTCCGCTGGGAAGTCGCGAGCGACGACAAGTTCGCGCGCATCCTGCGCCGCGGCACGGCCACCGCACTCGCTGAAAACGCGCACTCGGTCCACGTCGAAGTCGATGGCCTGGGGCCGGCGCGCTGGTACTACTACCGCTTCCTCGCGGGCGATGCCGAAAGCCCGACCGGCCGCACCCGCACGGCGGCCACGACGGGCCGCGGCGATGATCGACTGCGCCTCGCCTTCGCGTCCTGCCAGCAATACGAGCAGGGCTACTTCACGGCGTACCGCCACCTGGCGAAGGATGCGCCGGACCTCGTCGCGTTCCTCGGCGACTACATCTACGAATCGAGCTGGGGCCGCGACCACGTGCGCAAGCACGGCACGCCCGAGCCCAAGACGCTCGCGGACTATCGCAATCGCCACGCGCTCTACCGCGGTGAAGCCGACCTGCAGCTCGCCCACGCATGCGCACCGTGGATCGTGACGTGGGACGACCACGAAGTGGAAAACGACTACGCGAACGACCGCTCGGAGGACCTCGATCCGCAGTTCCTCGTGCGGCGCGCGGCCGCGTACCGCGCGTACTTCGAGCACATGCCCCTGAGGCCCTCGGTGCGGCGCGAGGGCGGCGAAGTGCGCCTGTACGACCGATTCAACTGGGGCACGCTCGCCGCGATCCACGTGCTCGACGATCGCCAGTACCGGTCGCACCAGGTGTGCCCCAAACCGGGCAAGGGTGGCGCGACCACGGTTGGCGCGTCATGCACGCAGCGGCTCGATGAGTCGCTCACGTTGCTCGGCCGGGAGCAGGAACGCTGGCTCGACGAGAGCCTCGCGAAATCCGAGGCGCGCTGGAACCTGATCGCGCAACAGACGCTGATCGCGCCCGCGGGCATGGCGGGCAAGAACGGCATCGAGCACTGGACCGACGGCTGGGACGGCTATCCTGCCGCGCGGGATCGGCTGCTCGGCTCGATCGCCACGCACAAGCCGCGCAATCCCGTGGTCATCAGCGGCGACGTGCACGCGAACTACGTCGCCAACCTGCGCGCGGGCGCCCGGCCCGATGGCGCCATCATCGCGACCGAATTCTGCGGCACGTCGATCACGTCGCAGGGGCCCGACCCCAAGCGGGTGCAGGCGCGGCGCGATGGAAACCCCGACATCCTCCTCGCCGATGGTGGGCAGCGCGGCTACGGCTTGCTCGAGATCACCAAGACCTCGGTCGAGGCGAAGCTGCGGGTCGTGGAATCGGTGAAGGTGCGCGATGCGGGCATCTCGACCGCCGCCACCTTCCAGGTCGACGAAGGCCGCGCCGGCGCGCAACAAAAATAGAGGGGTCAGACCACTTAACAATTAACGAAAAAAATCCCTGTGAAAAAAGTGGTCCATTGGATCACCCGTTCAGGTTGTCTTGTGCGGGTGGCCCAATGGACCACTTTTTTCACAGGGATTTTTTTCGTTAATTGTTAAGTGGTCTGACCCCTCTGGAATGAAAAACGCCGCGCGAAGTGCGCGGCGTCGTAAAGGTGATGCGTGAGATCGAGCTTTACTTTTTCACGCCCTTTTCTGCGGGGGCGGCGGCTCCGATCTTCAGGATCTTCATCGCCTTGGCGAGCTCATCGACCGACTCCTGGTGCTTGCCTTCCTTGTGAAGCATCTCGCCCTTGGCGCGCGCGTCCTTCACCGTCTTCGCGTCCGCCTCGGAAAGCGTGGGCTTCTTGGCCAGCGCTTCGTCGATCGCCTTCATGTCCGCCGGGCAGTGCATAGCCATCGCAGTACCTGCCGCGAACAACAGTGCAACGCCTAGGCTGATGGATCGTTTCACGGATCACCTCCTCTCAACGGGTTAATGACGAGCGCATCCTACCTCAAACGCCCCAGCCGCGAATACCGTCGTAGAGGAGCTTTCCGCCCACCACCAGCAACATGGCGTAACAGAGGCGGTAGAAGGATTCCTGGGGGATGCGCTTCATGATCCAGACCCCCATGAAGATGCCCACGGGTGCCAGCGGAATCAGGACCGCGGAGGTCGTGAGGTTGCGGGCGTCGAACAGGCCCAGCCACGCGTAGGGCACGAGCTTCACGTAGTTGATCACCGTGAAGAAAAGCACCGTGGTCGCCACGAACTGCACCTTCTCCAGCCGCTGCGGCAGAAGGTACACGTTGAGCGGCGGCCCGCCGGCGTGGATGAGCGTGCTCGTGAAGCCGCCCATCGTCGACCAGAAGAGCCCCTTCGGAACCGAACGCGGCGCGGGCGGCGCGGTGTGGTCGCCGCTCAGCCGGTAGATCACGAACGCGATGGCGAACGCGCCGATGCCCACCCGCAGGAGCGCATCGTCGAAGAACCGGAACGTGAACGCGCCGATGACGACGCCCAGGATGCCGCCCCAGAGAATGAGCTTCATGTTCTCGCGGCTCCACTTGCCGCGGTACGCATAGATGCCGGCGAGGTCCATCACGCACAGGATCGGCAGCATGATCGCCGCGGCCTGCGACATCGGCAGCGTGAGCGCCATGAGCGGTGTCGCGAGAATACCCACGCCGCTGCCGAACCCGCCCTTCGAGATGCCCATGATGAGCACCGCCGGGATCGCGGCGAGGTAGAAAACCGGATCGTCGATCAGGAGAGCAGCTGCCGCAGATCGGCGACGGGCTCGCCCTTGAGCTTGCCCGCCGCTTCGAGCCTGAGGATGTCCGCGGCCACTTCCGCGGCCGGCCGCAACGTGCCGTCGGCCTTCATCTGCTTGAAGCGCTCGATGTCGGGAAAGTCCGCGGCGGTGGCACTCCGCACCACGCCCTGCATGGGCGTGTCGATCACGCCCGGCGCAAGGCTCACGATTTCCACGGGCTTGTGGCTCGCTTCGAAATCGAGCGCCACCGCGCGCGAGGCCATGTCGAGGCCGGCCTTGGCCGCGCAGTACGCTGCCCAGCCCGCGATCGGCTTGCGGCCCGCACCCGACGAAATGTTGATGATGCGCCGCAGCAACGCGATGCCTTCGGTCGCGCGCAGGAAGCGCCGCATGATCAGCATGGGTGCCACGAGGTTCACGAAGAGGTTGCGTTCGAGCTCGGCGGCATCGGCGCGCTCGATCGGACCGACGGGCGAGACCACGCCCGCGTTGTTGATGAGTACCGCCTTGGCGAAGCGCTTGCCGCGGATGCGCTGCTCGATGCGATCGAACACCTCTTCCACCGCCTGCGCGCTCGCGAGATCCACCTCCAGCTGCGTGCCGGCGGGGATCGGCTGCTCGGGCGCGCGCGACAACGCGATCAGCTCGTTCTCGCTGGATGCGCCGATGCCCTCGGCGAGCGCCTTGCCCAGGCCCTTCGTGGTGCCTGTGACGATGTAGAGGTTCATTTTTTTCTAGTGAAGGCCGGCGATGACGCTCGCGATCGTTGCCGCATCCTCGTCGAAGCCGCCGTGCGTCGTGCTGCGCGTGGTGTCCGATGGAGCCGAGAATACCTTGACCGAGCGCATTCGGGCGACGGCCGCGGGGAAGTGCTTTTCCATTCCAAGGATTGGAACATCGCTGCCCCCCTCGAAGGACCGCGACACGAGGTAAAGGAGCGATCGCCCATAGCCGAGCAGCGTGCGGCAGGTCGGGTCCTGTTGCTCGGCGGCGTCGGTGAGCTGGTAGTGGTTGAAGCGCTTCACCTTGCCCTCCTTGAGCCAGGGCAACAGCCGCTCCTCGAAGCGATCGACGCGCACCGCAGGCGCGAGGAAGTTCACCGTCGCGAACTCCCATTCGAGCGCGGCCAGGCGATCGACGAGAAACGTGTGGGCGATGGCGCCGGCGGAGTGGCCGATCAGATGCAGGCGCAGCGGATGGCCCTGCGCGACGGCCGAGGACTGCAGCTCGCGAAACAGGATCCGCCCGCCCGCGTTCGCGTCACCGGTAATGGCGGCGGCGTTCTCCTTCATCTCGTCC
Organism: Usitatibacter palustris; assembly: GCF_013003985.1. Classification (GTDB taxonomy): domain Bacteria; phylum Pseudomonadota; class Gammaproteobacteria; order Burkholderiales; family Usitatibacteraceae; genus Usitatibacter; species Usitatibacter palustris. The sequence continues at coordinate 2,744,612 of NZ_CP053073.1, forward strand.
CAGAGTGCCGCGCCCGGCGGCGCGAGCAGGCCTTCGAGCCGTTCGTTCCACCACCGCTGCAAGGATTCGAGCGGACCGCCCGACGGCCGCGGCGCACCCCTCACGAGCTCGGCGAGCTGGTTGCTGATCGTCGTCCAGAGGTCGGATTCCCACATGAGGAAGATCGGAAACTTCTTGGCCGCGTAGAGCGCGGGCAGCCAGCGCGCGAACGTGGCGGCGGCATCCTTCTCGGCCGTGAGGCCGCCGTGCGCGTAGATCGCGATGTCGAGCGGCGAGCCGGGCTTCACGCCCCAGTCGCGCCGCGCCGTATCGAGGTAGTCGGAGACGAGCGCGCGGACATCGTCCTCGTTCGTGCGAAACGCGCCCGACGACGACAGCGCGCCATCGTTCTCCATGTCGACCACATAGGGCGCGAGCTGGTGATAGCGCAAGGTTTCGTTGGACGAGAGCCGCGCCGTACCCTTCATCAGCACCGGCGTCGGGGAAGCGGCGACGCGGCGGTGTTCTTCGGTGACGACACCGAGCTGCACCACCCAGCAGTCCATCGCGTGGGCGAGCCAGTCTTCGTACGTGAGGGTTGCGAAGCCGCCGTCGCCCCAGTTCGTGTCCCAGGAGTTGTGCACGCGGAAGCCGAACTGGTCGTAGCCCACGATCGCGAAGGCGTGCCCGCCGTCATCGGCCGCGGCCTTGCGGAAGGGAATGGTCGCGTCCTTCTTGGTGATGTCGAGCCAGCCGTCGTGGCAGATCGCGCTCCCGTAGAGGATGCCGACCTCGTTGAGCGCCACGTGCATGTCGGTGATCGAGCGCGGATCGACGCGGTAGTACGCCCCCAGCGGCCGGTTCACCGCATCGAGCCACCAGTCGTCGCCGGGCTTGTTCGAGGCCTCGGGCATTTCCAGCCCCAGCCAGAGCCGGCGCGCGCAGGCGCCATGTTTGTACCAGCCCTTGAGCGCGCCCCGCAGGCTCGAGCCCGCGTCCTCCGAGCCGGGAAACTCGTCGTAGCGCCGCGCCATCGAATAGAGCATGAAGGGCGAGACGTCGGCCTCCTTCACGCGACGGGCGCGTACCAGCAGGTGGTTCACCACCGTCGCGAGGGCAAAGCCGGTGCAAGCACTCGTGTCGCCCTGGTTCAATACCGGCAGCTTGGTGCCCGACCGGAAATTCGCGGGTGGCGAGAGCGCAACGGTCGGCAAGTAGGGACGATCCCGAAGGTCGAGCTTGTCGGGGGTTACGTTGCGCACGAGCTTGGGCATCCGGGCGCGCGTCTTGCGTCGGTCCATGGCAGCCTCCCTGAAAGGCGGACCCTATTGTGGCGCACACGCGACACATTGATCGACCGCGTTGACCGACCGCGCGACTACGAACACAATGCGCTCGATGAATTCCCGGCACGGCACTAAATGAGCGGCTACTCCGGCACGCCGCTGTGGAAGAAGCTCGGCCTGAAGGAAGACTGCCAGCTCTTCGCCACGGATGCGCCGCCCAACTACGTGAAGTTGCTGGCGGCCGTGCCCAAGGGCACGCATCTCGCTTCGCGGCTCAACACCAAGACGGACATCGTCCATCTCTTCGCCAAGAAGAAGACGACGCTCGCCCGGTCGCTGAAGACCGCGCGCGGCAAGATCCGCGACGACGCGGCGATCTGGGTGTCGTGGCCCAAGAAGGCCGCCAAGGTGCCGACCGACCTCACCGAGGACGTGATCCGCGAGATCGCGCTGCCCCTGGGGCTCGTGGACATCAAGGTCTGCGCGGTGGACGACACCTGGTCGGGCCTGAAGCTCGTGATCCGCAAGGACCGCCGCACCCCGAAGCCCTGACCGGGCGCCCCTGATGCGTTACGTTGCCTTCCTGCGCGCCGTGAACGTGGGCGGCCGTACCGTGAAGATGGCCGAGCTCGCGAAACATGTTTCCTCGCAGGGCTTCGGCAACGTCAGCACGTTCATCGCCTCGGGCAACGTGCTCTTCGACGCGCCCGGTTCCGACGGCGACCGCCATGCGCGCCGGCTCGAGAAGAGTCTCGAGGGCTGGCTCGGTTTCCCGGTGGCCGTCATGGCGCGCACCTTCCCGCAACTCGAAGCCATGGTCGCCTCCAATCCCTTCAAGGGCGAACTGCGCGAGCGCGACGCGAAGCTCTACGTCTCGTTCCTGTGGGCCGACCCCAAGGCCACGCCCAAGGTGCCGATCGTGCTCGCCCGCGAGGGCCTCAAGCTTTTCCGCCTCGAAGGGCGTGAAGCCTTTGGCGTCTCCAGCCGCTTGCCTGGCGGTAAGTTCGGCGTCCCCGATTTCGAGAAGCTCCTCGGCATGCCCGTGACCACACGCAACTGGAATACGGTGCGTCGCATCCTCGACGCCGAGAAGTTGCGCGGGTGAACACCACGCTGCTCGAGCTCGTGCGCGCCACGGTGGCGCGAACGCCGGAAGCGCCGGCCGCGCTCATCGAGGGCCAGGTCGTGAACTACCGGCACCTGAACGCGCTCGTGTGCGTCGCGACGCGGGACTTTCATGCGCGCGGCATCGGCCCCGGCGAGGTCGTCGCCGTATCGACGGGCCAGGGACTGCTAGCGATCATCGCATTGCTCGCCCTCGCGAACCTGGGTGCAGTGAGCGTCACGATGGTGCCGGGCCTCGGTACCGTGCGCGCCTCGCTCTGCCGGCGCTACGGCGCGCGGCGCGTCGTGTTGAGCGACCAGGCCGCGGCGATCGATGGCGTGGAATCCCTCGTGCTCGCAAGCCTGCAGGCCCAGGGACACGAAACGATGCACGGCCTCGACGACTTTTCGCCGCGTGCCGAAACGCCGGTGCGCATTGCGCTCGCTTCGGGATCGGCGGGCGAGACCAAGGGCGTCGTGCAGACGCACGGCGACCTTGAACGCCGCCTGAGAAACTCGTTCTGGGACACGCGCTCGTCCTCGCGCGTCCTGCCCCCGAATCTCGAAGACACTGCCTCGCTGATGATGTGCTTCTCGGCGCTGCGCGATGGCGGCCTGTTGGTGCTTCCAAAAAGCGGCTCCGACCTGGCTGCGGTGCTCCTCGCCGTCCAGGTCCACGGCGTCACGCACCTCGTGCTGTCGCGCGCTTCGCTCGTTTCGACTCTCGCCCTGCTGCCCGCCGATGGCCCCGCGTTTCCCTCGCTCACGCACCTGCGCATCGCGGGCGGCCCGCCTCCGACCGAGATCCTCACCGGCGCATGCAAGCGCATCACACCCAACGTGTACCTGACGTACGCCACGAGCGAGCTCGGCGTCATCTCGCTCGCCACGCCGGAGACACTGGCCCGCGCGCCGCGCAGCAGCGGACGGGTCGCTTCCCATGCCTGCGTCGAAGTCGTGGACGAATCGGGCCGCAAGGTCGCGCCAGGCGGCACCGGCGAATTGCGCATCGCCGTGGAGGACATGCCCCAGGGCTATCACGCAGCCGACGACGCTTCGGGCTCGCGCTTCCGCGATGGATGGTTCCACCCGGGCGATCGCGGCCACATCGGCGCGGACGGACTGTTGTATGTCGAACGAAACCGATGACGACCAAGGCCGACACCACCGCCGCCGTCGATGCCTTCATGGCGAAGCTCGACCACCCGCACAAGGATGCGATCGAGGAGCTGCGCGCGATCATCCTCGGCGCGCACGCGTCCATCGCGGAGGGCGTCAAGTGGAACGCGCCGAGCTTTCGCACGACCGAATACTTCGCGACGACGCACCTGCGGACGAAGGGCGGCGTGGGCCTGATCCTGCATCTCGGGGCGAAGGTGAAGGACAACTCGACGGGCGGCGCGACGATCGACGACCCGGGAAAGCTCCTTCAGTGGCTCGCGAAGGAGCGGGCCATGATCACGTTCGCGGACCGGGCCGACCTCGAGGCGAAGAAGGCGAAACTCGCGGCGATCGTGAAGCAGTGGGTCAGGATGGTTTGACGTCCAGGCGCTTGCTCATGCCGATGCCGGTCACGCCGAAGCCGTGGCGTTCATACAGCGAGCGCGCCCGCGTGTTCCAGCCCATCACGTTGAGGCTGACGCGCGAGACGCCGATGCCGCGCGCGTAGTCCTCCGCCAGGCCGAGCAGCGCCGAACCCAACCCCTGGCTGCGCCGCGCTTCGACGATCTCGATGTCGTAGATGTAGATGAACGGCCTGCCTTCGCGCTCCATGAGTGCCAGCCAGAGCAGGCCCACGGGATCGCAGTCGCCGTTGCGGAAATGCGCTTGCGCGTAATCCTCGACCGCGTACGCGAGGTAGCGCTCGTATTCGAGCGGCGTCATCGGATCGAGCCGGAGCATCGCACTCACCTTGCGGTCACCACGCTGAACTCGCGTGCGCCGAAGTCTATCGTGACGCGGCCGGCGAGCAGCGCATCGGCCCCGAGGATGCCATCGCGCACGGCGTAACCGAGCTCGCGCGGGGCGATCGTCTGCAACTCGTCGAACTTGATGCGCGCCCCGCCCACATGCAGCGCTCCGTCGCGATGGACGGTGATCGCCATCTTGCGCGAGCTTCCCGCGGCCATGACCATCGCCTCGCGCGTCACGCCGTCGCGCAGTCCCGCGCCCGCGGCGAGCGGCGTGGCGATGGCGCTTCGCGAGGCACCGGTATCCAGGAACAGCGTGAGCGGAAATCCGTTGGAAGCCTGCGCGCGGACATAAGGCTCGCCGACCCAGAAGAGATTGCCGCGGCCGGCGGCGGCGGACGACGGCCCGAACTGAACGGTTTGCGACGCGTTGTCGATCACGACGCGCAGGCTCGAAAGCGCATTCCAGCCGAGCACGCCGTCGAACTTCGCCACGTCGAGTCCGGTCACGCGAAAGCGCAGGCGCGCGGAGTCGATCACCATCACGGGATGGCGCACGAGGCGGATGCCCCCGATCTGCAGGTCCACGACCGCGAGCTCGACGTGCACGCCCTCGCCGTGCGCATCGCGCGCGCCGATGCGCGCCCCCAGGCGCCACGCGCCCACGGCATTGGCGAGCTCGGAGCCGATCACGGTGAGGCCCGCGCCGGTGTCGATGCCCATCATCGTCGGCACGCCGTTCACGCTCGCCGCGACCATCGGCGTGGTCGATGCGTTGCGCTCGAACGGCAACGACACGGGCGCCTCGGGATAGTGGCGCTGCTCGCGCGCCTTCGCTTCGTGCAGGGCCTCGGCGAACGAACGATCGACGCGGCTTGCGAAGGCGTTGTCGGGAATCGAGGTCGTCTCCTTCACGACCGACTGGAGCAGCGCGCGGGCGCGCGGCGAAGCTTCGCGGTCGTGCCTCGCGATGAGCCGCGAAAGCGCGTCCTGGGCCGCGTCGACGCGGCCGTCGGCCACCATGCGCACGGCGACGAGGTAGTCGCGCTCCGGCCCGGAGGCGACAAGCGCTTCGGCCTGGTCGAAATCGAGGGCCAGGACGGCCTCCCAGAAGCCCGAAAAGGGCCGGATGAGCGGCGCCGGCGCCGGGGCGATCTCCAGGCCCACGCGCGGCGTCGTGGTGCATCCGCCGGCTGCGAGGAGCAGGCAGGCCCAGATGGCCAAGGCGGCGGTTTTGCCCATGTTTTCAGGGGGTTGGGGATTCCCTTCAGGGTAACGGTTGATCGCGGCCGCGGCAACCATCCGCACTGGCGTTGTGCGCTGCAGCAGAGCGGCGTATAGTCCGCGACCATTCCGTGAGCCACCCCTCCCCCAGCGTTTCCTACGCCCCGAAACGGGCCACCGCCCCGCTCGTCATCGGTGCGATCGGCGTTGTCTTCGGCGACATCGGCACGAGCCCGCTTTACGCGCTAAAAGAGGCTTTCAGCCCCGATCACGGCATCCCGCTCAACCAGCACAACGTCCTGGGACTGCTCTCGCTCATCACCTGGTCGATGGCGTGGGTGATCGCGCTGAAATACCTCGTCGTGATGATGCGCGCCGACAACAACGGCGAGGGCGGCATCCTCGCGCTGCTGGCCCTCGCGTTGCGCGAAGTGAAGAAGTCCGAGCCCCGCCTGCGTTGGGCGGTGATTTCGATCGGCATCTTCGGCGCGGCGATGTTCTACGGCGACAGCATGATCACGCCGGCGATCTCGGTGCTCTCCGCGGTCGAGGGCCTCGCCGTCGCGACGCCGGCCTTCGGCCCTTATGTGATCCCGATCGCGCTCGCGATCCTCACCGGACTCTTCGTGATCCAGCGGCACGGCACCGCACGCATGGGCGCGCTCTTCGGGCCGATCACGATCCTGTGGTTCCTCTGCATCGGCGCAATCGGCGCGGTGCACGTCTGGGCGAACCCTTCGGTGCTGCGCGCATTCAACCCGGCGTACGCGGTGTACTTCTTCGAGCTCTATCCGCTCGCAGGCTTCCTTGTGCTGGGCGCCGTGTTCCTTGCGCTCACCGGTGGCGAGGCGCTGTACGCGGACATGGGGCACTTCGGCAAGAAGCCGATCCGCATCGCGTGGTTCGGGCTGGTGATGCCCGCGCTGCTCATCAATTACTACGGCCAGGCCGCGTTCGTCCTCGCCAACCCCGCGGCCATCAAGAATCCGTTCTTCCTCATGGTGCCGGCCTGGGCGCTGCTGCCGATGGTGGGCCTCGCGACGTGCGCGACGGTCATCGCCTCGCAGGCGGTGATCACCGGCGCCTTCTCGATCACGCGCCAGGCGATCCTGCTCGGCTACATCCCGCGCCTCGAGATCATGCACACGTCGTCGCGGCAGATGGGCCAGATCTACGTGCCGTTCATCAACTGGCTGCTCTTCGTCGCGGTGGTACTACTGGTGCTGGGATTCCAGACCTCGAGCGATCTGGCCAACGCCTACGGCATCGCGGTGTCCGCGACGATGGTGATCGAGTGCCTGCTCGCCTGGGTGGTCGCGCGCCGCATCTGGAAGTGGTCCTCGTGGATGACGGGCCTCGTGATCGGCAGCATGCTCGTGATCGACCTCGTGTTCCTCGCCTCGAACTCCACGAAGATCCTCTCGGGCGGCTGGTTCCCGCTGCTCATTGGCGCGGGCGTCTTCACGCTGCTGATGACGTGGCGCCGCGGCCGCTCGATCCTGTTCCACAAGGTCGCCGAGCAGGGCATCCCGTTGAAGCCCTTCCTGCAGAGCCTCGAGCTCGCCCCGCCGCAGAAGGTCGAGGGGAGTGCCATCTTCATGACGGCCAACACGATCTCGGTGCCGCACGCGTTGCTGCACAACCTCAAGCACAACAAGGTGCTGCACGAGAAGACTGTGTTCCTCACCATCGTCACGCACGACGTGCCCGTCGTTCCCTCCGAGGATCGCGTGCAGTTCGAGCGGCTGGGAACGGGCTTCTTCAAGCTGGAGGCCTGGTACGGCTTCCAGGAGCAACCCGACATCGACGAGATCCTGAACTCGTGCCGCGTGCGCTACGGGCTCGGGTTCGACCTCATGGACACGTCATTCTTTCTGTCGCGCGAGACCGTGATTCCCGCGGAGCTCCCCGGCATGGCGATGTGGCGCGACCACCTGTTCGCGTGGATGACGCGCAACGCCACGCGCGCCACGGACTTCTTCAACATCCCCGCGAACCGCGTGGTGGAGCTGGGAACTCACGTTGAAATCTGAAAAGGGGACAGTCCCCTTTTCAGAAATGGGGACTGTCCCCTTTTTCTAGCGTTCGACGGTCGGTTGGAACTCCACCTTCGCGCCCTTCGCACCCGTGATGACGATGTTGCGTCCGTTCAACGAGACGCGAGGGCTGTCGATGAGGATGCCCGCAAGGACTCCCTCGAACTCGCCTCCGGGTCCGGCGCAGGCGCGCTTGGTGGTGGCCACGACCATTTCGAGCCGGTCACCTGAGAGCTTGTACGTGCCGTTGAGGTTGTTGCAGCCCGTGTAGCCCGTGACGCGGCCATCGCCGCCGAACTCCAGGCGCGGCGCGTTACCCAGTTGCTCCCGGTCGTTGCCGGTCGGCAGCCACTTCTGGGCGTTCATGCCCACGGCGACCCAGCGCGTATTCGCAAGATCCACGATGCCTCCTCCCGCCATGTCCGACACCGCGCGGAAGCGCAGCGTGCCGGCCGATCCCGTCATCGACATCGCGTCGGCCGTGATCGAGTAGCTCGAGACGGCCTGCAGCACTTCGACCACGCGCCGCTCTGCAGACAGGTTGCTTTCATCGCAGGACCGGCGGCCCGCGCTGATCACGCCCATCGCGATGGCGCGCGCGCCAACCGTGTCGCGGATGTAGCGTGCGTTGATGCGGTTGCAGCCGCCGTAGCCTTCCATGCGGCCATCGCCCATGCGGATCCAGGGCTGCTCGCCATTCACCGGCAACTCGAGAATGACTTCCCAGCGCGTGCCGACGAGCGGCTTGGGCGGCGGCTCGCGCTCCTCGAGCGTCTTGCAGGCGGGCAACGTGGCGGCAAGCGCGGCGAGGGCAAGGCAGGTGCGCGCGGGCGAGTTCTTCATGGAGGGCTCCCTGTGATCAATCGAATAGGGCGTCGATGCCCTGGGCAACGAGGTCGAGGATGTTCGCATCCTCGTTATACGTCGTCATGAGGACCCCGGGCAGGCCGCCGACGGGGCGATGTTCGAAACGCCTGGCCTTGGCTTCGGCCTGCGCGATGCGCGCGGGCACCATGACCTCGGCAGCGCGGGCGGCGTCGGGGTTCATGCGGCCGCGGCTTTTGGCATCGAGATCCGCGAGCGCGCGCTTCACGGCTTCGGCATCGAGGATCGCCACGGGCGAGCGGCAATGCGCGCACGCCGCGTCGCGCGAAAGGTCCACCGCCGCGCCGCAGCTCGAACAGCGCACCTGCTTCACCGTCGCCTTGAGTTCCTGGATCTCCGGCGCAGAAAGCGTGCGCACGAAATTCTTCTCGCGCAGGAACTGCACGAACGTCGTGAACCGCCCGTGGCCCTGCGCGCAGCGGTAGTACGAGATCTTGTTGCTGCGCTGCATGTCGTTCGTGAAGACGAGCTTCTCCCGGCAGTGCAGGCAGTTGAGCCGGTCGGCGAGCGGGCGCGCGGGTTTGTCCTGGTTCTCGTGGATCAGGCGAAAGATCTCGATCACGGCGCCGGGCGCGAGCTGGCCGCTCTCGTACTGGTCGAACCAGATCGCGTGACAGTCGAAGCAGAGGTCCAGCTCGATCAGGCCGCCGACGTGGCGCTCCAGGGCGCGGCTTTGCATGCGGCCCGCACAGCTGGGGCACGTGCGTTCGCCGCTCATGGCGCCTCGGCCACCTTCTTCAGGTTGGCGAGGCCTTTCTCGAAATCGGGACCGACGAGCTTGTCCATCACGAGCGCGAAGTAACGCGCCAGCGGATTCTTGCCGACGTCGCCTTCGTTGTGCCAGTAGACCATCGTGGTATTGCCCTGGCCCACGAACTTCATCGCGCCCTTCGAGCTCATGTCCATGTCGGGAAAGTGCAGCGCGAACTCGACGACCTTCCCGGGTTCGGCATTCGTGAACTCCATGCTGCCGTCGCCTTCGGTCTTGCTCACCCACGACCACTTCGCGCCCTTGCCCGACTCCGGGCCCGAATACACGATCTTCATGTTCGGATCGCGCTCGTTCCACGCCGACCATTTCTTCCATTCGCGCGGATCGGCGACCAGCGCATAGACCTTGTCGGCCGGCGCCTTGATGCTCGCTTCGCGCTCGACGCGGAACGTCGAGGGCAGCATGAGGCCGACGGCCAGGAAGACGGCGACCAAGCCGACGACGATGATGAGGATCCACTTGAGAATCTTCATGCGCCACCCCTCGCAAAAAGTGCGGCTAGCTTAACATTGGCCCATGTGCAGCCGGTACTTCCTCGACGACGACGGCAACATCATTTCGTACACGTTTCGCGTGCCCGTCGACGACCGCGTGAAGCGGCGCTACAACATCGCGCCGACCAACGTTTCGCCGGTGATCCGCGCCGCGCCCGAAGGCGGCCGCGCGCTCGCGATGCTGCGCTGGGGGCTCGTGCCGTACTGGGCCGACGACCTCAAGGTCGGCACCCGCGCGATCAACGCGCGCAGCGAGACGGTCGAGCAGAAGCCCACGTTCCGCGAAGCGTTCAAGACGCGCCGCTGCCTCGTGCCGGCCACGGGCTACTTCGAATGGAAGGGCGATCCGGGCCACAAGCAGCCGTTCGCGTTCACGCTGCCCGATCGCCCGATGTTCGCATTCGCGGGGCTGTGGGAGCGCTGGAAGCCGCGCGACGGCGGCGATCCGGTCGAGACCTACACAATTCTCACCACCGAGCCCAACGCGTACGCGGCGACGATCCACGACCGCATGCCCGTGATCCTCGCGGAAGGCGACTACGATCGCTGGCTCTCAGGCACGGTCGCGGAAGTACGGCCGCTGATGCGGCCGTACGCGAACGAGATGGGCGCGCGCACGGTCTCGAAGCTCGTGGGCAATCCCCGCAACGACGTGCCCGAGGTGCTGCTCCCGGACTGAGTTACTGCAGCACGGGCCGCGCGTTCACCGACTGGATCGGCCGGTTGTTGGCGAAGCCCACGGTCTTCGTGAACTTCTCCACCTGCGCCTTCGAGGCCGTGAGCGGATTCTTCATCACCAGCCACAACACGCCCTCGGAACAAGGCGGCGTCGTGAGCGAACCGTTGAAGCGGTAGTAGGCCTTCGACTTGGGCAGGAGGCTCGCGGCGGCGGGGGCCGACCCGGCCCGCAACACCACCTTGTCGCCGGCCTTCGTCGGTGTGGCCGACCAGAGCTTGTCGAGCACCGGATTCGCCGGGCCATCCTTGAACATCACGCCGATCACCGCGAGGTTGCCATCCTTGTCGGCGTGCACGAGGTGCACCTCGAGCGGATATTCCTTGCCCTGGATGCGGTTCTCGCCGGGCGCATGGAAGTGGAACTGCTTGAGGTGGAAGACGCGGCCGGCGAGAGCCAGCGTGCCGCCGTCGGCGATGTCGAGCTGGATCGTATGGCCGTTGTTCACGAGGTCGCCGCCGCTCTCGCGGTAATCGATGCGCAAGGCTTCAAGCTTCGCGGGGATGCCGCCGGCGATGTCGATCGGGGACTGGTTGCGGCCCAAACCGCACATCACGTTCTTCGGATCGCCCTTCGACCAGTTGGCCGGACCCGCCTCGCCCGAGTATGTCCAGTGCGATGCGTCGGCAAATGCGGTGGCGCAGCCCAGCACACCCAGCGTGGTGACGAGGAGGGTGGCGAGCGTCGGCTTCTTCATGCGGCAGTCCTTTCGCGGGAAACGGGAACCAGCGCGGCAGGATGCGCGCGCCAATGTTTGATGAGGATAGCGTACACGTCGGGATCGAACACGAGCTCGCGGCGCGAGTCGAGCAGCGACTCGAATTCGTCTTCGCGGCGCGCGGTGCCCAGGTGGCACCAGCGGTCGAAGAGGTGCAAGGCCTCCTGCCCGCCGGCTGCGTCGACCTCGTGAATGTATGCGGGGCCCGGGAACGGCCAGTCGCGCAGCTTCCAGTGCGCGAGCGCGGTGGCAAGGCGAAGGCCGTGGACCGCCGGGGTCTCCTCGCCCAGGCACGCGCCGCGGCAGCGCTTCACCTGGCGAGCGAAGCACGGACCGCCGCGCTTCTCCCAGCCCAGCAGCCGCCAGCACAGGCCATGCTCGGCCGCGAGGTCCTCGAGCGTGCTGCGAATCTGCGCGCGGGTGTTGAACGGACCGTAGATCGGACCCGCGCCCATGCCGCGCTCGCCCCAATCGATCTCGCTGTTGGTGCGGATCTCGGGGGGTGCTGCGAAATCATCGAGCGAGATGAAGCACACGCCTTCCTTGCGCCGCAGCCGGTGGTTGTGGAGCGGCAGGAGCTGCTTCACGAGTTGTGCCTCGCGAATCAGCGCGCCGAGCTCACCCACCGTGGCCTCGAATTCGATGCGGCGGATCTCGCTCGAGATGCGCAGGTCGTTGGCGCTGCGGTAATCGCTGGAGAAGTGCGAGCGGATGCGATCACGCAGGTTCACGCTCTTGCCGACGTAGATCGGCAGGTCGTTCACGCCGTAGAAGCGGTAGACGCCCGCGCCATCGGGCAGGCCCTCGAGCGCATCGGGAGCGAGCTGTGGCGGCAGGCTGGGAATGCGCAGCAGCCGCTTCACCGCCGCTTCGATCTCCTCGGCGCCGCGCTCGCGGTAAAGGCCTTGCACGAAGCGCCAGAGCACGCGCGCATCGCCGAGCGCCGAGTGGCGGCCCGCGCGGCGCAGCGGATCGGCGTCGAACGTGTCTTCCAGCCCGTGGCGCGCGACGATCGCGTCGAGGTTGTGGCCGATCGCGTGCGGATCGAGCCGCCGCGACAGGCGCACCGTGCAAAGGACATCCGCGGTGTACGAAACGCCCGCGCGTTGCAGCTCCGTCTTCACGAAGCCGTAGTCGAAGCGCGCGTTGTGGGCGACGAACACGCAGCCTTCGAGGCGCTGCATCACGTCGCGCCGCACCTGCGAGAAATCCGGCGCATCGCGAACCATGTCGTTGGTGATGCCAGTGAGCGCCTGGATCGCCTCCGGAATCGAGCGGCCCGGATTGACGAGCGTGGACCATTCGTCGACGAGCACGCCATCGACCACGCGCACGATGGCGATCTCCGTGATGCGCGATCCGCCAGGCGAGGTGCCGGTGGTCTCGACGTCGACGAAGGCAATGGCGGGTGCCAGCATCAGCGCTTCCTTCCCTTGATCGCCGCCGCTCGCCAGGGCGCGCTCCCGAACCGCTCCACGAGGAACTCCACCATCGCGGCCACCTTCGGCGAGCGGTGGCGCCCTTGCGGATAGACCACGCTCAGCGGCACCGCCTCGACGTGATGCGAGTCCCGGAGGATGGGAACGAGCTTGCCTTCGCGCACCGCTTCGCCGGCCACGACGTCGATCATCCGCGCGATTCCCGCGCCCGCGATCGCGAGCCGCATCAGCGTTTCCGCATCCGTCGCGGTCACGCGGCCGCGCACTTCGACGTGGCGCACGCCCTCCGGGGAATCGAACGGCCAGCGCCAGAGCGCGGGAAAGGGTGCGAGCCGCAGGCAGTCGTGCTCGAGGAGGTCATCGGGTTTCTTCGGCGTGCCGTGCTTCTTCAGGTACGCGGGCGAGGCGCAGATCACGCGCTCGAGGTCGCAGATGTGGCGGGCGATGAGCGACGAATCGCCGAGCGTGCCGGTGCGGATGCCCAGATCCGCGCCGTCTTCGATGAGATCGACCACGCGATCGCTCATGGTGAGCTCGACCTGGACGTCGGGGTGGCGCGCGAGGAATTCGGGCAATGCGGGTGCCAGCTGGTGCAGGCCGAAGGAGAAGCCCACGTTCACGCGCAGCAGCCCGCGCGGCAGCGCGCGGAAGCGCGCGACTTCGTCCTCGGCTTCGGCGATGTCGGCAAGGATGCGCTGGCTGCGATGCAGGAAGGCTTCGCCCTCGGGCGTGAGCGCGAGGCTGCGGGTGGTGCGATTGAGGAGCCGGACGCCAAGGCGGTTTTCGAGCCGGGTGACCAACTTGGAAACGGCGGAAGGCGTCAGGCCCAACTCGCGCGCCGCCGGCGAGAAGCCGCCGACCTCCACCGCCCGGACGAACGCCGTCATCTCCGCAGAGGTGCTCATTTGTGCCGGCAGTTCATGAATCCTGTTCCATTGCAGGCGATTGTATACCGATTGCGCAGCAATTATCTTGTCTACCTGGGGCCCAAAAGGCCCGGCAACCGGAGCAAGACAATGAGATATGAACGGGATCAATGGCTCGAACTGGAACGGCAAGCCCACCACGATCGCGCGGTCTACATCGCGGGGCTACTGACGGACGGCTACAACTGGGTGGCTCAGCTGGTCTCGAAGGCATGGCGCTCGAGCTCGTCGAGCGGGACGAACTCCAGGGCGCTTTCGTGAGTCGCTTCGAGGATGATCGGCGGGGCCACGCCCGCGTCGAGCGCCTCGACCCACCGCAGCACGCACAGGCACCAGCGGTCCCCGGGCTTGAGGCCGCGGAAACGCGCCTCGGGGACCGGTGTTGAAAGGTCATTGCCGCGCGCGCGGCTGAACTGCAGGAATTCCGCCGTCATCCGCGCGCAGATGATGTGCGTGCCCAGGTCCTCCTCCGCCGACCGGCAGGAGCCGTCGCGGTGGAAACCGGTCAAGGGGTCGAAGCAGCAGGCGAGCAGGTCGCCGCCCAGGACGTTGCGTTCCATATCCCCCCGAGGATAAGACGAGTCGCGATGATAAAATAGCGGCCGCTTGTCCCGGAAAGTCGCCATGCCCCGCAGCCGCTCCAAATCCCCTCCCCGATTCACCCGTGATGCCGAACGCCTCATCGCGCTCTCGCTCGGCCTCAATGCGTCGGGCAGCGGCGCCGAAGACCGCTTCTGGGAGGCGGAGACGTCGGCGCTCGTCGCGAAGCTCCTCACCAACGGGATCGACGGGCCCATCGACAGCGCGCTCGACCACCTCTACCAGTCGAACCTCGGCGCGTACGACACGCTGATCGAGCTGATCGAAGCCGAATCCGAATCGCTGGTCGTGATGCAGGGCGACGCGGCCTGGCAGGCGCTGCTGATCGCCGTGCCCATCGTCGCGTGGTCCAAGTATTCGATTCCCTCCGGCCCCATCGGCCGCGAGGATATAGACGCGCTCAGCGCGCAGCTGCAGGGCCACGTGCTCGCCGCGGATGCGAAGCTCGTCGTCGTTCCCTACCTGCAGTCGATCGACCAGCTTCCGCGCCAGTTCTCGGAGCTGCGCAAGCTCGCTGCGCGCCTGGGCGATTGCGCTGTCACCGGCGAACTGCCGCGCATCGATTTCTCACGCCTGCCCGAAACCGCGCACCTGCTCGCCGATACGCGCTTCGTGCTCGCGTGCGCCGCGGTGCCGCGCGGCAAGCCGATGTTCCGCTGGCAGGAAGACGCCTCCGGCCACGCCGGCCGCGCGCACAGCCTCGAGCAGTGGATCGCGCAGGCGCGGCCCACGCTCGCGAAGCTGCTCCCCGGCTGCGTGTTCGAGTGCCTCCTGCCCGATGCCTACTACGTGAATTGCCGCGAGTCGGACCGCCGCGTGCGTCCGTTCGGCGTTCGCGCCGCGGTCTCGTTCCTCGAGGGGGCGTTGATGACCAAGGCCGCGGACATCCGCGCCGTGGTCGCCGGCTTCGGTGACGATCGCATCGACGAGTACCGCATCGCCTTCACGCTGCCCGGCGACAACGACGTCGCGCATGGCGTGGTCTGGCCGCTGTACGGCCGCGAGGACGAGAATGCGCGGCCCGGGCCGCACGACGAGGTGCTCGCACAACTCGCCGAGTGCGGCATCGTGGACGTTCGCAAGCTCGCCGGCACCTTCTCGCCGGAGTTCTGCGAGGACTGCGGCGCGCCGCTGTTCGCCAATCCCGAAGGCGAGATCGTCCACGCGGAACTCCCCGAGGAAGCCGAGAGCCACACGGCCCACTTCCACTGAAATAAGTGGGGTCAGACTCGACTTAATTGAATTCTGGGGATAACTGGCGCCTGATCCCAGTTATCCCCAGAATTCAATTAAGTCGAGTCTGACCCCACTTATTTCATGGACGCCCTGTCGGAGGTCCTTCGCGCAGTCCGCCTCACCGGGGCGGCCATCCTGAACGCCGATTGCGGCGCACCCTGGGGCATGGCGGTCGTCTCGACGACACCGCTCGCCCGGGGCCACATTCCCGACGCCGACAATCCGGCCGTTTTCCACCTCGTCGTGTCGGGCGAATGCTGGCTCATGGTTGGAGACGCCGCGCCGCTGAGGTTGCGCGCGGGAGACGTCGCGGTGCTCGCGCAGGGCGACGCGCATCGCATCGGCGACAAGCCCGAGTCGGAGACCGTGGCGCTCGCCTCGCTCATCCGGGCGCCGATCGCCGGTGAGCTCGTTCCGATGGTCCATGGCGGCAGTGGCGCGCGAACGCACGTGATCACGGGCATTGCCGCGGCCGACCGGCGCCTCGCCGACCCGCTGCACGCTGCGCTCCCGCCCGTGCTGCGCGCGAACCTGCGCGGCGCGTGTGCCGTGGATGGCCTCGTCGATGCGGTGGGTCTCGCGCTCTCGGGCAACGAAGCGCCGCGCCCCGGTGGCATGGCGAGCCTCGCGCGCTTCGCCGAGCTGATCTTCATCGAAGCCATCCGCCGCCACGTGGAATCCATACCGCCCGGCGCAACGGGTTGGCTCGCGGGCCTGGCCGATCGCTACGTCGGGCGCGCGCTCGCCCTCATGCACGCGAAGCCGGGCGACGACTGGACGGTGGAAAAACTCGGGCGCCACGTGGGGCTCTCGCGCTCGGCACTCGCCGACCGCTTCACGCACCTGCTGGGCGAGCCGCCGATCACCTACCTCTCGCACTGGCGACTGCGCCTCGCCGCGCAGAAGCTCGCGCTCACGCATCGCAGCGTGGAGGCGATCGCAACGGAGGCGGGCTATGAATCGGCCAACGCGTTCTCGCACGCTTTCAAGCGTGCGTTTGGGAAACCGCCGACGGTGTGGCGGAAGAAGGCGCGGGTAAGAAAGTAATTTGTCATTCTGAGGAGCGAAGCGACGAAGAACCTGCTTTAGGGTTTTAACTGTCAACCCCCTCAAGCAGGTCCTTCGTCGCTTCGCTCCTCAGGATGACAGTTCGCGAAGGATGACAGTTCGTCTTACTTCTTCATCGCGCCATACATAAACGGGAACGACACGTCGTACCGGTAATCGACGTCGGAGTGCGTGTCGTCGAACTCCTCATACGTGTGCTTGATGCCCGCTTCCTGCAGGCGCTTCGAGAGGATCCGGCAACCGTAGTGGATGTGGTACTGGTCGCGCCACCCGCAGTCGATGTAGATGCCGCGCAGGGTCTTCAGGTTCTTGCGGTACTTCGCGACGAGGTTCACCGGGTCGTGCTTGCGCCACGCATCCCAGCGCGCGGGCAGCACTTCACCCGTCTCCAGGTTGAACGGCAGGCGGAAACCGTTGGGTGCACGCGGATCCGGGTCGTAGCTCGCGGCCATGCACAGGTTCATGATCGTGTGCCCCTCGGCCATCGTGAGCTTGTACTTCTTCCAGACGTGCTCGAGGAAGCCGCGCACGCGGCCATCGTCGAAGCCCTTCGCAGCGCCCTTCTCCATGCGGCGCGCGTCATACCGGCCCGCCTTGAACGTGTCCTTGCGGTACTTCGCCAGTTCGTTGAGCGTGTTGGGCCAGTCGTGCCAGTAGACGAAGTCGAAGTACGCATCGCCCGAGTGATCGCAGACGACGCTCCAGGTCTCCGGGTACTTCATGCCGTGGATGATCGCGCCATAGCCGCCCGAGGACTTGCCGAAGCAGGCGCGGGAATCGCGCGAGGCGAGCGTGCGGAATTCGCGATCGACGGTGGGAATGATTTCCTTCGTGAGGTAGTCCGCGTAGGGACCGATCGCGGACGAATTGATGTACTGGTTTCCGCCGAGCGCCGTGAAGCAATCGGGAAATACAACAATTGCCGGTCCCATCCTGCCCTGGTGCACGAGGCGATCGACGCGCTCGGGAACGTTCTCGCTGAAGTTCTTCCACGCGACGTGCGAGAGCCCCGAACCCGTGAAGCCCACCATGTCGACGATCACCGGATAACGCTTGCCGCGCCCGCGCGTGGCACCCTCGTCATAGCCCGGCGGCAGGTACACCGCGAGCTTGCGCACGTGGGGATCGCCGAGCGCGTTGTCCTTCAGCCGGCGCGAGACATGCTCGAGGATCACGACGTTGCCGGTCTTCCACTTCGGGCGCTTCAGGGCCATGGGGAGCTTTCAGGAGGGGATGCGGAATTCTATGACGTCAGAGGACTCGGCGAACGGCGCGCAGCATCGCCTCGCTCATCTCGCCGACCGTGTCGGCCACGTAATCCACGCCGAATTCGCCCAGCCACGCACGCTCGGCGCTGGAGTCGGCCATCGCAATCAGCATCGCGCGCGGATTGGCTGCGCGGACCGCGGCGCACACGCGCATCTTTTCGGCGAGCGTGGGCGTGGTGACGATCACCACGCGCGCGTGCTCGATTCCTTCGAGCTCGCCGCTCACCTGTCGTGCCGGCAAGTCACCGGCGGTGAATCGCGCGGCCATCGTACGAGCCATCTCGCCCGCGCCGACGATCGCGATGGGCACGACCGCGGGGTTCGCCTTGGGCGCGGCCTCGGCCTCGTCTTCGGCGAGCGCCTCCGCGTGCCGGCGGCGAGCCTCGATGCGTTCCACCGCCGAGAACAGCACCGGGTTCACCGCAATCGACGCGATGGCCGCGAAGATGAGCGCATCTATCGCCATGTCCGGGAGGATCCCCAGGGATTTGCCGAGCGCGCCGAGGATGAACGAGAACTCACCGATCTGCGCGAGGCCCACGGCCACCGTGAGTGCGGTACGCATCGGGTGGCGAAGGACGAGCACGATCGCGAGCGCGATCGCGGGCTTCACGAGGAGCACGATCACGAGCGCCAGCGCCGCAGGCCCCGGATGTTCGATGAGCTTCACGGGATCGAAGAGCATCCCCACGGAAACAAAGAAGAGCGCGGAGAAGACATCGCGGAACGGCGCCATGTCCGCCGCGGCCTGCGGGCCGAAGCGCGACTGGCCCACGACGAGCCCGCCGAAGAACGCACCGAGTGCCACCGAGACATGGAAGACCTCGGCCGCGATCACCGCGACGCCCAGCGCGACCACGAATACCGTGAGCGTGAAGAGCTCCGTCGACCGGGTCAGCGCGATCTTCTCCATGATCGGCGCGAACAACCGAGCGCCGATCGCCCAGACGAGCGCGGCGAAGAGCCCCGCGGCACCGATCGCCAGCGCGACCTCCTTGCCGATGGACGCTGCCGTGCCCGCGCCGGCGCTGCCCGCGAGCGCCGGGAGCACGACCAACGCGACCACCGTGAACAGATCCTCGACGATCAGCCAGCCCACCGCGACGTGCCCGTCCTGCGAGCCCAGGCGATCGCGCTCGACGAGCATGCGCATCAGCACCACCGTGCTCGCGACCGCGAGCGCCATGCCGAACACCAGGCCCGCACCGTGGCTCCACCCGAAGTGCCGCGCGACGAACCAGCCCGCCACCGCGGCCACGATGCTTTGTCCTACGGCGCCCGGCACTGCGACGCGCCACACGCGCAGCAGCTCCTGCGGATGGAAGTGCATGCCCACGCCGAACATGAGGAGGATCACGCCGATCTCGGCCATCTGCGAGGCGAACTGGCCGTCCGCGACGAAGCCGGGCGTGTACGGACCCACGACAATGCCCGCGAGCATGTAGCCCACGAGCGTCGAGAGCCCGAGGCGTTGCGTGATCCATCCGAACACGAGTGCGACCGCGAGGCCGCCCGCGAGCGTGATGATGAGAGAAAGATCGTGCATGGGTCGATGGTACAAAAGAAAAGGGGCGCCTCAGCGCCCCTTTTTCGATCTTGCGCGGAACTTTACGCAGCTACGCGGCGCTTGTACTCGTTCGTGCGCGTGTCGATCTCGATGCGATCGCCCGTCGAGCAGAACGCCGGGACCTGGACTTCGTGGCCGGTGGCGAGCTTCGCGGGCTTGAGCACCTTGCCCGACGTGTCGCCGCGCACCGCGGGTTCCGTGTAGGTCACTTCGCGAACGATCGTGGTGGGCAGCTCGAAGGAGATGGCGCGGCCTTCGTAGAACACCGCCTCGCCCGTCATGCCGTCTTCGAGGTAGTTGATCGCGTCGCCCATCGATTCCTTCTCGATGTCGATCGAGTTGTAGTCGCTATCCATGAACACGTACATCGGATCGGCGAAGTACGAGAAGCTCACTTCCTTCTTGTCGAGCATGACCAGCTCGAACTTCTCGTCGGCCTTGAAGACCGTCTCCTGGTTGCTCGCGGTGAGCAGGCTCTTCATCTTGAGCTTCATGGTGGCGGCACTGCGCCCACCCTTGTTGTACTCGGCCTTCAGCACGACCCACGGGTCCCCGTTGATCGTGATCACGTTGCCGGTACGCAGTTCCTGTGCATGCTTCATCGGTATGTCCGGGAGGTTCGAAATTAGCCCATTATTTTAGCAGCTTAGAGGTGAATTTGGCCAGTTCGAATGCAAGCTCGCCTTGGCCGGCCAGCCGCTGCGCCCAGGCCTGGGAGGCCTCCCGGACGGTAGCCCTACGCCCCGCGAACCCGGCCCATGCCGGCCCCACCCCCTCGCCCTTGTTCCAGGCTTCCCACAACGCCGTGAGCGCGGCCGCATCGTCACGCGAAAGGCCCGCGGAAAATCGCGCGAGAAAGGCCGAGAGCTTCACCCAATGCGCACCCTCGTCCTGCGGGTAGATCTGCCAGACGAAGGGCCGGCCCGCCCACTGCGCGCGCACGAAGGAATCCTCGCCGCGCACGAAGTTCAGGTCGCAGGCCCAGAGCAATTCGTCGTAGCGGTCCTGCGGAAGGAACGGGACGTTCTCGCCCGGAACGACGAGGCAGGCGTCGGGACCGAGCGCGGCCCGCAGCGCTTCGATGGCCGCCCCCGGGTAGGCGAAGACGCTCACCTTCAACGCGCCGGGCCGCGGGACTTCCCCGCGCAGATCACGCCAGAACTGCGCCTGCGCGTCCTCGCTCGACTGGAACGCATCGCGCCGCGTGAGCAGGTCGTGTTCGCGCAGCAACCCGCCGGTCCGCGGCGTGAAGCCCGGAAAGAAGTAGTGCTTCACCAGCGGCAGGCGCGGATTGGGCGACGGCAACCGGTGGCTGCCCTCGACC
Organism: Usitatibacter palustris; assembly: GCF_013003985.1. Lineage (GTDB taxonomy): Bacteria > Pseudomonadota > Gammaproteobacteria > Burkholderiales > Usitatibacteraceae > Usitatibacter > Usitatibacter palustris. Next base: position 2,765,184 of record NZ_CP053073.1, read on the forward strand.
CAGTCCTCCGCGCTCAGGTATTCGAGATTGATCCAGCGCGGCTTCGTTTCGCTCGCGGCCATCGCGAGCACGTAAGCCTCGGGCGGATCGCAGCCGAACGTCTCGACGACGACCTCGGCGATGTCGGTCGCATCGTCGCGCCACCGCGCGATCTCGACTCCCTCGAGGACCTGCAAATAGCTCGCGGCATCGAGCTCGGGCCGCAGCTTCGCCAGCACATCGACCCGATCGAGCCACAGGCGCACGCGCTTGCCGTGCTCGCGCGCAAGCAGGCGCGCGAGGCGCCAGGACACGGCGACGTCACCGTAGTTGTCCACGACCTTGCAGAAGACGTCCCAGCGTTCAGCGGCGTTTGCCATGCGCGGATTCTAAGCCGCGCGGCCCGCCTTCGACCTCAGCTGTTCGTGAGGATCTCGATCTTGTGGCCGTCGAGGTCGGTGAACAGGCTGCCGAAATACGTGTTGCTGATGTCGGGCCGCTCACAGGGCGCGCGCACTTCACGCGCGCCGTTGGCCAGCGCGATGTCATGGGCGCGCTGCACGTCCATGCGCGAGGGCGCGGCGAACGCGATGTGCATGCGCGGTGCGACGATCTGCCGGCCCGGATCGACGGGATACAGGAAGAAGCCCCAGTGATCCTTGGTGCCGAAGGCGGCCTCGTCGCCCTTGTCGCGCTGCAGGTCGACGCCCAGCGGGCCGAGGGCCGCGCGATAGAAGGCTACGGCCTGGGAGTAATTTTCGCTGCCGATGGATACGTGATCGATCATCGCTTCAACCTCCCAGTGCCAGGTACAGGTCTACGATCGCGGCGCGGCGATCCCGCTCCGCATCGATCGATTCGAGGCGGACCAGCAGCAACTGGCGCTCCACCTCGAGAACGTCGAAGAGGCTTACGGTGCCGTTGTCGTAACGGATGCGGGCGAGGTCGAACGCACGCGACAGCGCCCGCTCACGCACCTGCTGCGCGGTGGCGATCTCCCGCGCGGTCGATTGCGCCGAGATCGCATCCCGTGTCTCGCGGAACGCGTTGGCCACGGCCTGCTCGTAGAGAAGTGCGGCTTCGCGCGTGCGCGAATCGGCGATCTCCTCCGCGGAAATGAGCTGGCCCGCACCGAAGACCGGCTGCAGCAGGCCCGCCGCGATGCTCCACGTGCGCGCCGGACCGGAGAAGAGATCCGAGAGCTGCTGGCTCTCACCGCCGAAGAACCCGGTGAGTGAAATGGCCGGGAAGTAGTTGGCGCGTGCGATGCCGATGCGCGCGTTGGCGGCGACCAGGCGCTGCTCGGCAATACGCAGGTCCGGGCGGCGCTGCAGGAGCTCCGACGGAAGGCCCGCGGGCACTTCGACCGCCATCGGCGGCTGGTTCGGGCCGCGATCGATGACGGCCTGGAACACCGCGCGCGGGCTGCGGCCCAGGAGGAGCGCGAGAGCGCCTTCCTGGCGCGTGCGCCGCTGCTCGATCGCCGGCACCAGCGCTTCGGCCCCCGCGACATCCGATTGCACCTGCGAGAGCTCCAGCTCCGAAACGATGCCCGAGTCGTAGCGCAACTGCTGCATCGAGAGGCCCTGGCGGCGCGTTTCGAGCGTTCGCAGCGAAACGACGCGCGCGTCATCGAGGGCCTTCAGTGCGAAGTAGCCGCGGACCACTTCACCGATGAGCGAAAGGCGGATCGCGTCGCGACCGGCTTCCGTGGCCGCGAGCTCCGCGCGCGCCGCTTCATTGCCGCGGCGGTACTTGCCCCAGAAATCGATGTCCCACGCAGCGCGTAGCACGAGGCGGTTCGTATCGGTTTCCACCGCGTCGGCCGGCGGCGCGAAGCCGATGCGCTCCGAGGAGCGGTCGCGCGAGCGGCTGCCCTCGATGCCCACGCGCGGCAGGCCTTCGGCGCGCGTGATCACGAACTGCGCGCGGGCCTGCTCGATGCGCTCGGCTGCGACCTTGAGGTCGCGGTTCGCGATGAGCGCTTCATCCACGAGCTTCTCGAGCACCGGATCGTTGAAGAGCGCCCACCACCGGTCCGCGACCGGCACGGTGGACTGGCGCGTCGCGAAGTCCTTGGGCACGTCCATCTCGGGACGCACGTAGTCCGGGCCCATCGTGCAGCCGGCAAGCACGAGGGCTGCGACCAGCGGAAGGAACTTAATCATCGGCGCCCTCCGATTTCACCGGGCTCAGCGGCGTATGCACGTGCACGTGGCGCGACACCGCGCGGCTGTGCGCGGCCTCGGCCTTGAGCTCTTCGCTCGAACGCGGCTCGGTGAGCTTTCTTTCCATGATGAGCTTGAAGAAATACGGCACGAAGAAGATGGCGAGGAAGGTTGCCGCGAGCATGCCGCCCATGACGCCGGTGCCCACCGAGGTGCGGGCACCCGCGCCCGCGCCCGAGGAGAACGCCAGCGGCGCGACGCCGAGGATGAACGCGAGCGAGGTCATCAGGATGGGACGGAAGCGAAGGCGCGCGGCCTCGACGGCCGCCGCCGAATACGACAGGCCCTCCTGCGTTTTCAGCAGCGCGAATTCCACGATCAGGATCGCGTTCTTCGCGGCAAGGCCGAGCAGCGTCACCAGTCCGATCTGGAAGTACACGTCGTTGGTCATGCCGCGCACCCACACCGCGGCGAGCGCGCCGAAGGTGCCGAACGGGAGCGCCATCATCACCGAGAGCGGCAGCGACCAGCGCTCGTACTGCGCCGCGAGAATCAGGAACGCCATCAGCGCGCCGAGGCCCAACGCGAGGATGGACGTGCCGCTCGACTTCTTCTCCTGGTAGGAAGCACCGCTCCACGCCAGCGTGAAGTCCGGCGGCAGCACCTGCGCGGCAATGCGCTCGACCTCGGCAATGGCATCGCCGGAGCTCACGCCCGGCTTCGCGTTGCCGATGAGCTTCACGGCCGGCAGGTTGTTGAAGCGCTCGAGCGTGCCCGGTCCGTTGTTGAACACGATCTTCGCGACCGCGGACACGGGAATCATCTCGCCGTGGGTGTTGCGCACGTAGACGGAGCCCACGTCCTCCGGGCGGCGGCGATTCTCGCGCTCCGCGGACATGAGCACCTGCCAGGTGCGGCCGTACTTGTTGAAGTCGTTCACGTAGTACGTGCCGAGCGTGGCCGAGAGCGCGTTGAAGATCTCGTCGAGGGGCACGCCGAGGCTCTTCGCCTTCTGGCGGTCCACGTCCACGTAGATCTGCGGCACGTTCGAGCGCCAGAACGTCTGGACGAACGCCATCTTCTCGCTCTGCATGGCCGCGCCGATGAACTGCTGCGTGACTTCCGCCATGCGCTGCGGGCCGCCGTCACCCTTGTACTGCAGGTTGAATTCGAAGCCGCCGGCAGTGCCCAGGCCGAAGATCGCGGGCGGCGGGAACGCAATCACCATGCCTTCCTTGATGTGGCCCGTCTTGCCGAAGAACTCGCCCACGAGCGCGCCCACGGGCACGGGACGCTTGTCCCAGTGCGTCTGGGTGATGAAGATCGTGGCCGCGTTCTCGCGGAAGACGAAGCCGCCGGCGAAGTCGAAGCCCGTGAATGCCATCGCGTGCTCATTGAACGGGTTCGACTTGATCGCGGCCGTCACTTCCTTCACCACCTTGTCGGTGCGTTCGAGCGTGGCGCCGTCGGGCAGGAACACGAGACCCAGGTACCAGCCCTGGTCCTCGTCGGGCACGAGCGACGTGGGCGTCGTGCGCCAGAGGAACGCGGTGACGGCGACCATGCCCGCGAAGAGCAGCAGCGCGATCGCGCCGCGACGGATCATCCACGCCACACCGTCTTCATAGCGGTCGGTGACGCGCGCGAACCAGCGGTTGAACGCCTGGAAGAAGCGCCCGGGCTCCTTGTGCTTGCCCTTGAGGAGCGTGACCGACAGCGCGGGCGTGAGCGTCAGCGCCACGAAGCCCGAGATCACCACCGCGATCGCGATCGTGACCGCGAACTGGCGATAGAGCTCGCCGGTGAGGCCACCCAGGAACGCGATCGGGATGAACACCGCGCACAGCACGAGCACGATCGCGATGATCGGGCTCGTCACCTCGTGCATGGCTTTGATGGCGGCGTCGCGGGCCTCGATGCCTTCCTCCCGCATGATGCGTTCGATGTTCTCCATCACCACGATGGCGTCGTCCACGACGATGCCGATGGCGAGCACCATGCCGAAGAGCGTGAGCGTATTGATCGAGTAGCCGAGCGCGAGCAAACCGCCGAACGTGCCCAATAGCGCCACAGGCACCGTCGCGAACGGGATGAGCGTGGCGCGGATGTTCTGCAGGAAGAGGAACACCACCAGGAAGACCAGCGCCATCGCCTCGGCGAGGGTGATGACGACTTCGCGGATCGAGACCTCGACGAACATCGTCGTATCAAAGGGAATCACGTGCGCGATGCCCTTGGGGAAACGCGTCGAGAGCTCCTGCAGGCGGTCGCGCACGGCCTTGCCGACATCGAGCTGGTTGGCACCGGGCTGCAGGAACACGCCCATGAGCGTGGCGGGCTTGCCGTTGTACTGGCCGAGGAACGAGTAGTCCTTGCCCGCGAGCTCGATGCGAGCCACGTCCTTCAGCAGCAGGCGCGAACCATCCGGATTGGACCGGACGATGATTTCCTCGAACTCCTTCACGTCCGTGAGGCGACCCTTGGTCGTCACGTTGTAGACGAGCTCCTGGCCCGTGGAGGCCGGCGGCTCGCCCACCTTGCCGGCGGCGAACTGCGCGTTCTGCTCCTGCAGCGCGCGGATGAGGTCCCCGGGCGTGAGCTTCAGCTGCGCGAGGCGATCGGGCTTCACCCAGATGCGCATCGCGTAATCCTTGGCGCCGAAGATCTGCACGAGCGTGGTGCCCGGGATGCGCTTCACTTCGTCGAGGATGTTCAGCGTCACGTAGTTTGAGATGAAGATGTCGTCGTACGTGTTGTCGGGAGAATAGAACGCGAGCACCTGCAGGAAGGCCGAGGAGCCCTTCTCCACGGCGACACCCTGGCGGCGGACCTCGAGCGGGAGCTTGGGCTCGACCTGCTTCACGCGGTTGTTCACGTTGAGCGCCGCTTTGTCGATATCGGCGCCGATGTTGAAGGTGACCTGGATCTGCACCACGCCGTTGGCCGCCGAGGTGGAGCTCATGTAGAGCATGTCCTCGATGCCGTTGATGGCGTTCTCGATCGGGGCCGCGACCGTCGATTCGAGCACCTGCGCGGAAGCGCCCGGATACGTGGCGACCACGGTGACGACCGGCGGCGAGATGTCCGGGTACTGCGCAATGGGCAGGACCTTCATCGCCGCGAAACCGGCGATCGCGATGAAGATGGAGAGGACCGCGGCGAAGATCGGGCGGTCGATGAAGAAGCGGGAGAACATGGCGTCGGCTCCTACTTCTTCGCTTCGGGCTTGGCGGGTTCGGCCTTGGCGTCGGGCTTCGCGGGCGCCTTGCCGGGCGCGCCGGGCGGCGGCGCGTTGGGATCGCCCACCTGCACTGGCCCGCCGGGGAACACCTTCATGAGGCCGTCGGTGATGATCTTCTCGCCGCCCTTGAGGCCCGAGGTGATGACCCAGTCGTCACCGGCCCACTCGCCCACGGTCACGGGCTGCGGCAGCGCCTTGTTCTCGGGGCCGAGCAGGTAAACCATCTTGCCCTGCGGGCTTTCCATCACCGCGCGTTGCGGAACGACCACGGCGTTGGGCCGCGTCGCACCCTTGAGGACGACACGCACGAACTGGCCGGGGCGCAGCGCGCCATCCGGGTTCGGCAATTCGGCGCGCGCATCGGCGGTGCCGGTGGTCTGGCTCACGCGCGAATCCGTGAACACGAGCTTGCCCGTGCGCGCGTAGACCTTGCCGTCGTCGCTCTTCACCGCGACGTCGAACTTGCCGCCGGCGGGCATCACGAGTTTGCCCGCCTCGATGTCGGCCTTGATGCGCGCCTGCTCCGATTGCGAGAGGCCGAAGTTCACGTACATCGGATCGGCTTGCGTCACGGTGGTGAGCAATACGTCCGGGCCGGAGACGAGGCTGCCCTCGCTCTTCAGCGCGCGGCTGGTGAGACCCGAGACGGGCGACTCGACGCGGGTCCAGGAAAGATTGAGCTTCGCTTCGTTGAGGCGGGCGCGGGCGGCCTTCGCGTCGGCGGCGGCGACTTCCTCGCCGGAGACGGCGTCGTCGAAATCCTTCTGCGAGGCGGCCTTCGCCTCGTAGAGCGGCTTGTAGCGCTTGGCCTGGCGCTGGGCCTGGCCCAGGCGCGCTTCGGCGGCGGCGACATCGGCCTCGGCGCGCGCGAACGCGGCTTCATAAGGTGCGGCGTCGAGCTGGAAGAGCGACTGGCCCGCGCTGACGCGCTCGCCTTCGGTGTAGTTGCGCTTGAGGAGGATGCCGGTGACCCGTGCCCGGACTTCCACTTCGCGCGAGCCCGCGGTTTGCGCGGGGTATTCGAATTCCACGGGAACCGTGCGCGTCTTCACCTCCTGCACGGAGACGAGCGCGGGCGGGAAACCGCCGCCATGTTGGTCGCCGCCCTTGCCGCAGGCGCTGAGCAGGAGGGCGAGGACGACGGCGACCGCGACGATGGCAACAGCGGAGGTACGCCCGGGAGGGAGGGATTCGTTCGACATTGGTTTTCCTTCGATGGCCCTTAAAGGCCTTTTGACTCTTGGGGGCTTTACATACGTGCAGGGATGTATGCTAAATTACATACAGAGGCGAATGTATGTCAATGCCCGATTTGTGACACCGCCTTTCCCGGAGGAAAGAAAACCGCAACATGGCTCGCCGCACCAAGGAAGAAGCGCTCGCGACGCGCGAAACCATCATCGACGCCGCCGAAACGGTGTTCAGTGAGAAGGGTGTCGCGCGCGCATCGCTCGAGGAGATCGCCACCGAAGCCGGCTGCACGCGCGGCGCGATCTACTGGCATTTCAAGGACAAGGCCGAGCTCTTCGACGCGATGATGCAGCGCGTGGTGCTGCCGGTCGAAGCCATGCTGGAAAGCGCGGGCGTCTCGGGTGAAACCGATCCGCTGGAGCTGCTGCGCCTCGCGACCGTGGAAATCCTGCAACGCACCGCGCGCGATCCACAGTTGGCCCGCGTGTTCGAGATCGCGTATCACAAGTGCGAATACACGGGCGATGCCGCGGGGGTGCGCGACCGCCACATCGCAAGCCAGGCCGAATGCATGGGCACCATCGAGGCGGGCTTCCGCGCCTGCGTCGCCCAGGGCCTGCTCCCGGAAAGCGTGAGCCCGCGCGAAGCGGCCATCGGCGCCATGTCGCTAGTCTCGGGCCTGATCGCCAACTGGGTGCTCGATCCGAAAAGCTTCTCGCTCGCGAAGCATGCGGAGTCGCTCGTCGATACCTACTTCCGCGGCCTGCAGGCGAAGCCCGCCGCTTCGGCCAAGCCGCGCGCTCGCGCCGCCCCCCGCCCCAGGCTCAAGGCGGTGAAGTAGTCCTTACGGCTGCCGCGGCGCCGTCTTCAGCAGGTCGTCCAGTTCCTTCGCGTACCACTTCGCGTTGCCCGTGGTGCCGTGTCCCGTCGTCTCGTTCGAGGCGGGGATCAGCAACACGCGGCCGTTCTTCACGCGCTTGATCTCGCGGTCGAGCGCACCGACGATGGGCGGGTTGCGCTCGTCATCGGCCGCGTTGATCGCGAGCAGCGTCGCGGTGATCTTCTCGAGTCCCGCCGACGGGTTGTAGTCGCGCGACGAATCCCATTGATAGAGCACGTCGTTCGCATCCGCGGTGAACGGCGCCTTGAGGCGCGCGTCGAGCAGCGCATCGGCTTTCTCGCGGGTCGGCGCGGTGCGCGCGTAGGCGAGGTCACCGCCGTTGGTCGCGATGCCGAAGAAAACGGAGGCGAACTGCGCGCTCTTCGGCTGCTTCGTGTAGTTGCCGTCCATCCACTCCGGGTCGTTGCGGATGGAGTCGGTGATGAGGCGGCGCAACATCCAGTTGCGGCTCGCCACCTCCGTGGGCAGCGACGCCATCGGCACGACCGCATCCATCATCGCCGGATACTTCTGCGCCCAGATCCAGGCTTCCATGCCGCCCATCGAGTTGCCGATCACCAGGCGCAGCCGCTTCACGCCGAGATGCTCGGTGAGCAGCCGGTACTGGCCGACGACCATGTCCTCGTAGTTGTAGCGCGGGAACTTGGTGCGCAATCCGTCGGAGGGCTTGCTCGATTTCCCGTGGCCCACCGCGTCGGGAATGATGAGGTAGTACTTGGTCGCGTCGAGCGGCTGGCCCGCGCCGAAGAGCTGCCCCGCCCAGTTGGGCGTGAGCATGCTGGCACTCGATCCCGCGGTGCCATGCAACACGAGCACCGGCTCGCCCGTCGGTTCACCGATCGTGCGATACGCGAGTTTCACCTCAGGCAACACTTCGCCGGTGTGGAAACGAAAATCGCGCGCGACCCACGCGCCTTCCTTCGGCGCGGGATAGTCGGCAGCGAAGGCGGGAAGCGCGGCGGCCAGGAGCGCCAGCAGTATCTTTTTCATGTGTGTTCCTCCGGTGAGCGGCGTCCCGATTATGCCTTGACAGCTTCCGGCCAATATGTCACCTTCTGGTGACATATTAACGCCGACGAACCATGAACGCCGACGAGATGGATGCCGTGTTCGCCGCGCTCGCCTCCGAGCCGCGCCGGCGCATCCTCGACGTGCTCAAGAAGGAACCGGGCTGCAACGTGAACCGCGTCGCGGAGTTCTTCGACGAGATGGGCCGGGTCGCGGTGCTCAAGCACATCGACGTGCTCGAGGCCGCGAACCTCGTGATCTCGGAGAAATCCGGACGCGAGCGACTGCTGTGGTTCAACCCCGTGCCGGTGCACATGATCTACGACCGGTGGACCACCGAATTCAGCGCCGTTTGGGCCGGCAAACTGGCGCGCATGAAATACCGGCTCGAAAGCGCACCGATTCCCATCGCCACCAAGAAGAGAGGAGCCAGCCGTGGCTGAGAACAAGAAGGCAATCTTCCGCATCGTCATCAGCGGCTCGATGGAAGCGATCTTCCGCGAGCTCACCAAGACCGATTCACCGCAGGGCGCGATCTTCAACTCGATGCTCACGACCAAGGGCCTGGTACCAGGCAACCGCATGCAGATGCGCTCGGTTTCCGGCGGACACACCATCGTCGAGGGCCAGGTGATGGAGATCGATCCGCCGCGCCGCTTCGCGCATACGCACCGCTTCACGATGTTCGACGACCCGGTCTGCAAGGTGATCTACGACCTGAAGCAGGTGCCCGGTGGCGTCGAGGTCACGCTCACGGTCGAGGACATGCCGGCCGGGACGAGGACGGAAAAGGAAATGAGCTGCGGCGGCACGACGATCCTCAACGAGCTCAAGGAGGTCGTCGAGAAGGGCAAGCCCACCTTCGGCACGCGCGTGAAGTACTGCCTGTTCCATTACCTGGAGTTCATGCTTCCGAAGAAGACGAAATCGGAGAACTGGCCGCTATGAGAACGAAGGCCCTTGCCGCGGCGCTGCTCGTGCTCGCCGCTCCCCTCGCCGTCGCGCAGGAACGCGCCCTCGACAAGCAGGTGCGAGTGAAGGCGCCCGTCGATGCGGTGTGGAATGCGTGGACCACGACCGAAGGCATCACGTCGTTCTTCGCGCCGGGCGCCAACATCGAGGCCCGCGTCGACGGCCCCTTCGAAGTCTTCATGGATCCGTCCGGTGCGCCCGGGATGAAAGGCGCGGATGGCATGCGCATCCTCGCCCTGCAGGACAGGAAGATGATCACCTTCACCTGGAACGCGCCGCCGCATTTGCCGGAAGCGCGCGCGCAGCGCACCTACGTGACGCTGCGATTCAAGCCCGCGGAGAACAACGAGACCGACGTGACGCTCCATCACGGCGGCTGGGGCGACGGCGGCCAGTGGGACCAGGCCTACGCCTACTTCGACCGCGCCTGGGGCAACGTGCTCGCGAACCTGCAGAAGCGTTTCGCGGAGGGCAAGCCGATCGACTGGACCGCGTGGCTCGAGCAAATTCGCAAGATGAAGGAAGCCGCGGCCGCGAAGAAATAGCGGTGCCGGATTCGACGTTTCTGTAGGACGGGCGCCGGGCCCGGGGCCTGAAACCGCGTTCCGGGTTTGAGGTACAATGCGCACCGCAGTCAGAGGTGCGTAGAGCCGTAACTCCAGTACCGACGCCAATCCTGGCGCCGATCCTTCAGTTCCCTTCGCGTCCCTTCATCTGTTCCCTTGCCCCAGGGTTGTGGGGTATTCAAATCTGAAAAGGAAAACGCAATGAGCACGGGAATCGTCAAGTGGTTCAATGACACGAAGGGCTTCGGCTTCATCAAGCCCGATGGCGGCGGCGAAGATCTGTTCGCCCACTTCTCCGAGATCCAGGGTTCGGGCTTCAAGACCCTCAAGGAGAACCAGAAGGTCGAGTTCGAGATCAAGACCGGCCCGAAGGGCAAGCAGGCTTGCGCGATCAAGCCCGTGGCCTGAGCGGTACGCTCCGCATCTGAAGAACGGCAGCCTCGGCTGCCGTTTTTTTATGCCGGATCGATCGGTGTCGCGACGAATTCCGGCAACTTCTCGGCGGCCGCCGAGAACGCGACGAGCCGCGGATAGCGGTCGACCGGCTTGTACGCCGCGTCGTAGAACTGGCCGAAGCGCCACGCGACCGCGGTCATGATCGAGGCCGCATCCATCTTCTCCGCCGAAGGCGGCGCGCATTGCTCGAGCAGGTCGAACGCCGCGAGGCATTGAGCCTCCACGCGCTCGAGCCACGGCGCGTGCTGCTTCTCCGGCGGGCGCAACGCAAACTCATAGTGGATCTGCACCGCCTTCTCGCACGCCGCGAGGGCAAGGCCGATCACGCGCAGCGCTTCGCGCCGCGCCATCGGCTCCTGCGGCATGAGCCGGCGCTCGGGCGGCTGCAGCGATTCGACGTGATCGAGGATCAGCGTCGAATCCATGAGCACGGTGCCGTCATCGCAGATGAACGACGGCGCCTTCACCACCGGATTGATCGCGCGGAAGCGATCCATGTGGCGGAAGACCGAGACCTGCTGGTGCTCGAAGGCGACGTTCATGCGGCGAAGCGAGATCGCCACGCGCCGCACGTAAGGCGAATCGGGCATGCCGACGAGGATCATGACGCCGCCGGCCCTCGGCACTCCACCGGCAGCAGCACCGTTTCGATGTCGGTCTCGTTCGTGCCCTGCACTTCCATGCCCTTGGGCGTGGGCGCGCTGCCGCACACCCAGGCGATCGGCACGTCGCGAAACCCCACGACGACCGCGGGCCGGAACGAGATCTTCTTGCCCTCGAGGTTCTTGCCCGAGTTGTTGCCGTAGGTGATGGTCACCACGCCGTTCACGATCTTCACGTCGGTGATCACGTTGCCGATGATCTTGTTGCTGGGCGGCACGCTCGCGATCACGTTGTCCGCGGGAAGCTTGCCGGTGTTGGCCCAGACGTTCTCCACGCCCACCATTCCCACCCTCGCGAGCGGGATGCCTTCGCGGATCTGCTTGCGCAAGCTCCATTCGCGCAGACCCGGAATGGTGAGGGCCATGATGATGCCCAGGATCGCAATCACGATCAGCAGCTCGATCAGCGTGAACCCGCGGGCGAGTGATTTCATTTTCAATACCTTGCGTTGCCGGGTGTGCGCGGGAAGGGAATCACGTCGCGCACGTTGGAGAGGCCCGTGACATACGCCACCGTGCGCTCGAAGCCCAGGCCGAAGCCCGCGTGGGGCACGGAGCCGTAGCGGCGCAGGTCGCGGTACCAGCCGTAGCCGTGCGGATCGAGGCCCATTTGCGCGATGCGCGCGTCGAGATGATCGAGGCGCTCCTCGCGCTGGCTGCCGCCAACGATCTCGCCGATGCCGGGGGCGAGTACGTCCATCGCCGCCACCGTTTTCCCGTCGTCATTCATGCGCATGTAGAAGGCCTTGATCTCCTTCGGGTAGTTCATGAGGATCACCGGGCCGCCGACGTGCTTCTCGGCGAGGTAGCGTTCGTGCTCGCTTTGCAGATCCGTGCCCCACTTTACCGGGTACTCGAACTTCTGCTTGGCGCTTTCGAGAATCGTGATGGCCTCGGTGTAATCCATGCGGACGAATTCCTTGTCCACGATGGCCTGCACCTTCGCGATCACGCCCTTCTCGATGCGCTCCTCGAAGAACGCCATGTCGTCGCCGCGCTCGTCGAGCACCGCCTTGAGGATGTACTTGAGCAGCGCCTCGGCGAGCGACGCGTCCTGCGCGAGGTCGGCAAACGCGATCTCGGGTTCGATCATCCAGAACTCGGCGAGGTGGCGGCTGGTGTTGGAGTTCTCGGCGCGGAACGTGGGCCCGAACGTGTAGACCTTCGAGAGCGCGAGGCAGTAGCTCTCGACGTTGAGCTGGCCCGAGACCGTGAGGAAGGCTTCCTTGCCGAAGAAGTCCTTGGTGAAGTCGACCTTGCCCTCGGGCGTGCGCGGCAGGTTCGCGAAATCGAGGGTCGAGACGCGGAAGAGCTCGCCCGCACCTTCGGCATCGGCCGCGGTGATGATCGGCGTGTGGATCCAGAGGAAGCCGTTCTCGTGGAAGAAGCGGTGGATCGCCATGGCAAGCGTGTGGCGCACGCGCGTCATCGCGCCGATGGAGTTGGTGCGCGGGCGAAGGTGCGCGACTTCGCGCAGGAACTCCATCGTGTGCGGCTTGGGCTGGATCGGATAGGTGTCCGGATCCTCGACCCAGCCGACGACCTTGAGGTCGGTGGCCTGCATCTCGAAGGGCTGGCCCTTCGCGGGCGAAGGCACGATCGTGCCCGTGGCTTCCACAGCACAACCCGCTGTGAGCTTCTGGACTTCGCTCGCGTAGTTGGCGAGCGCGGCGGGTGCCACCACTTGAACCGGGTGGAACGAGGAGCCGTCGGAGATGTGCACGAACGACAGGCCGGCCTTGGAATCGCGCCGCGTGCGGACCCAGCCCTTGAGCGTCACGGGCGCGTCGGCCGGGGCGCGACCTGACAGAATGGCGTTGCAGGAGAACGAAGTCATCGGGATGCTATCTATGCGGAAAGTCGAATTTTATCCGAGGGGTGCCATGCGTGCCTTCATCATCGTCGCCTTGCCCTTGTTCGAGCATAGCGACCGGCCATCGCCGAAGGGTTGATCCCGACCCGGCCCCAACCTCTCCATCAAACGCCGCCGATCTCGCTACCCAAACTTGCGCTCGAAATTCCTGGCGCACCGGCGATCCTGCAGCAAGCGGTGGGGGCCTCTCGTGATCAACCCTTCGTCGATGGCTCAGCGCCGGAACCATCGAGATGTCTCCAACAGCGGGGCGGCGCTGATCGCAACTTGAGAGCGTGTGCCTGTCATGTCGATCGCCATTCATCGACGAGGGCGGCACCAGCCACCGCCTGCACCGTCAAATTATCTACGGGGCTTCACCGGAGCGGTGATGCCAGAAGCCTCCCGCGACCTTCGACAGCGATGGGTGTGGGTCGAGAGGGGGTGTCACCGATCGCTGCAGAACGGCGGTGCGCGAGGAATCTCGAGCGACATATGAAGTAGCGAGATCGATCCTCTCCCCGACGAAGCAAGGTCCCCCGGGTCGACCCACACCCATCGATGGCGGAGGTCGCGGGAAGAAAGTCGGAAAGCGGGTCCTTCGGGCTCCTGCGGAAGCCCTCAGGATGACAGTGCTTTTTTTCTCAGTCGCCGGAAGGCTGCGGCGCCGGCGTCCCGCTCGACTGCGGCGCATCCGCAACCTCCGTCGTCACCGGGCCCTTGCCGGAGAAGCGGTCGAGCGTGAGGTAGATCACCGGCGTGATGTAGAGCGTGATCACCTGCGAGAAAAGCAGGCCGCCCACGACCGCCACGCCGAGGGGCTGGCGCAGCTCCGCGCCCGCACCCAGGCCGAACGCGATCGGCAACGCGCCCATGAGCGCGGCGAAGGTCGTCATCATGATCGGGCGGAAGCGCAGCACGCAGGCGGCGCGGATCGCCTTCGCCGGATCCATGCCCTCGTTGCGCTGCGCGTGCAGCGCGAAGTCGATCATCATGATCGCGTTCTTCTTCACGATGCCGATCAGCATGAGGATCCCGATCACCGCGATGAGCGAGAGATCCATGTTGAAGATCCACAGCGTGAGCAGCGCACCCACGGCGGCCGAGGGCAGGCCCGCGAGGATCGTGATCGGGTGGATGTAGCTCTCGTAAAGCACGCCCAGCAGGACGTAGATCACCAGCAGCGCGCCGATGAGCAGCCACACCTGGCTGCCTTGCGAAGCCTGGAACGCCGCGGCGTCGCCGCCCCAGCTGGTGAGGATCGACCCCGGCAGGTTCGCCTGCGCCTTGAAGCGCTCGACCTTGCCCGAGGCTTCGCCGAGCGACGCACCCGGCGCGAGGTTGAAGGCGACCGTGATCGACTGGAGCTGGCCCTGGTGGTTGATCGCGATCGGTCCCACGCGGCGCTCGACGGTGGCGATGCTCGAAAGCGGCACCAGGTTGCCGTTCTTGCCGCGCAGGTAGATCTTCCCGAACGCGCTCTCGTCGGCGCGGTCGGGGTCCGCGGCCTGCAGGATGACGTTGTACGAATCGGTGGCGGTGTAGATCGTCGAGACCTGGCGCTCGCCGAACATCGAATAGAGCGCGGTGCGGACGTCCTGGATCTGGACGCCGAGCTGGTTCGCCTTGTCGCGATCGATGTCGAGCTGCGCCTGCAGGCCCTTCAGCTGCGCGTCGGAGGTGACGTCGCGGAAGATGGGATCGGCGCGCATCGAGGCCATGATCTTGTCGGCGGCGTCCTGGAGCTCGCGGTCACCCACGCTGCGCAGGATGTACTGGTAGCGGGACTTCGAAATGCGCCCGCCGAGGCGAAGGTTCTGGATCGGGCTGAAGTAGACCGTGACGCCCGGGATGGAGCGCAGGCTGCCGCGCAATTCCTCGATCACCTTCTCGATCTTGGGCCGCGTGCCCAGCGGCTTCAGCGACACGAAGATGCGGCCCGCGTTGCTGTCGTTCGCATTCACGATGACCGTATCGACCGCCGGGTTGGCGCGCAGCGCATCGCCCACGCGTTGGAGCAGCACGACCACGGCCGGGAACGAGATGTCCTCGACGGCCTCGGCCGTGACGATCATCTGGCCGATGTCCTCGGTCGGGAAGAAGCCCTTGGGCATCGCGATGAACAGGCCGATCGTGGCCACCAGCGTCGTGCCCGCCACGGCGAGCATCACGCGGGTGTGCCCGAGCGCCTTGTCGAGGGTGCGCTCGTACAAGGCGAGGACGCGCTTGTAGCCGCGCTCGAACCACTCGGTGAGCTTCAGCGACCGGTCGTTCTCGTCCGAGCGGTGCAGGAAGCGCGCCGCGAGCATCGGGATGAGCGTGAGCGACACCAGCGCCGACACGATGATCGCCATCGACACGACGACCGCGAAGCTGTGGAAGAGCGAACCGATGACGCCGGGCATGAAGAAGATCGGGATGAACACCGCCACCAGCGAGAGCGAGATCGAGACGATCGTGAAGCCCATCTCGCGCGCACCGCGGATGGCGGCGGCGAAGGGCTCGACGCCCTCTTCCACGTGGCGCGCGATGTTCTCGAGCATCACGATCGCGTCGTCCACCACCAGGCCCACGGCGAGCGTGATCGCGAGCAGGGAAATGTTGTCGAGCGTGTAGCCCGCCGCTTTCATGAGCGCGATGGTGCCGATGAGCGAGATCGGCAGCGACAGCGTCGGGATGATGGTCGCGGTCGGATGGCGCAGGAACAGGAAGATCACGAGGATCACCAGCGCGCAGGTGATGCCGAGCGTGATCTTCACGTCGTGGATCGCCTCGCGGATGGAGATCGACCGGTCGTTGCGGACCAGCAGGTTCACCGACGCGGGCATCTGGGCCACGAGACCCGGCACGGCGGCCTTGATGCGGTCCACCGTCTCGACCGTGTTGGCGTCGGGCTGGCGGAAGATCGACATCGTGATCGCGCGCTCGCCGTTGGACCAGCTCGCGGTCTTGGTGCTCGCGACGCTGTCCTCGACGTCGGCGACATCCTGCAGGCGCACCTGGGCGCCACCCGGGAGGGTCGCGACGATGATGTTGGCGAATTCGGCGGCACGCACCATCTGGCGGTTGGCCTGGATGGTGAGCGTCTGGCGGGCGCCATCGAGCGTGCCCACCGGCGTGTTCGCGTTGGCCGTGCGGATCGCGTTCGCGATGTCGTCGATGGTGAGGTTGCGGGTGGCGAGCGCCTCGGGCTTCACGCGCACGCGCACCGCGAAGCGCTTCTGGCCGTTGATGTTGACCTGCGCAACACCGGTGATCGTCGAGAGCGTGGGCGAGATGAGGTTCTCGGCGAAGGCGTTGAGATCCGAGAGCGACATGCCCTGCGACGTGAGCGTGACGAAGATCACCGGCGAATCGGCCGGATTCACCTTCCGGTAGGAAGGCGGGTTCGTCATTTCGATGGGCAGCGAGCGCGTGGCGCGGAAGAGTGCCGCCTGCACGTCCACCGCGGCCTTGTCGATGTCGCGGTCCGGATCGAATTCGAGCGTGACCTGGGTGTTCCCGAGCGTGCTGGTCGACGTGATGATGTTCACGCCCGAGATGGTGGCGAACTGCTTCTCGAGCGGCGTGGCCACGGAGGCGGCCATGTTCTCGGGGCTCGCACCGGGCAGGTTCGCCGACACCTGGATGGTGGGCGTATCGAACGCGGGGAGTGCCGCGATCGGGATGTCGTCATAGGCGATCACGCCCGCCACCACGAAGGAGAGCGAGAGAAGAACCGTCATCACCGGACGGCGGATGAACGGTTCCGAGAAATTCACGGCGCCTTCCCCTTGCCACCACTCTTCGCAGGAGCACCCGCGCGGTCGGCTTCGACGACGCTGGTGCCGGTGCGCAGGTTCTGCGTGCCCTCGACCACGATGCGCTGGCCGGGCGAAACGCCTTCGATGACCGCGATCGATCCATCGACGAGGGCCAGCGTCACGGTTTTCTGCGTGACCTTGCGGTCCTCGCCCACCACATAGATGAACCGGTTGTCGGGTCCGGTCTGGACCGCTTGAACCGGAACGACGCTGCCGCCCACGATGGTGCGGGGTGCCAGCTCCACGTTCACGTACATGCCCGGCCAGAGACGGCCCTGGTCGTTCGAGAACTCCGCCTTCACGCGAATCGTGCCGGTGGTGGTGTCCACGGCGTTGTCGAGGAACGTGAGCTTGCCCTTGAGCGGCGCGCCGCCGCCCTCGAGGAGCACGCTCACTTCGATCGCGCCCGCGACCATCGCGCCCCGCAGGCCCGCGAGCTCTTTTTCCGGCAGCGTGAAGCTCACCTGGATGGGATTGACCTGCGTCACCGTGACGAGCGGCGGGCTCGAGGGCTGCACGAGACTGCCGGGGCGAACGCTCACCACACCGGTGCGTCCCGCGAAGGTCGCGCGGATCTCGCTGTAGCCCACGGCGACACGCGCCGAATCGGCCGCGGCCTGGTCCACCGCGATCTGGCCGCGCAATGTGTCGACCTTGTTCTGCGCCACGTCGAGTGCCGCCTGCGAGATGAACTTCTGGTTGAAGAGTTCCTTCTGGCGCTCGAAGTCGCGCGTGGCGGTCAGGAGGTCCGCCTTGTCCTTCTCGACCTGCGCCTGCGCCTTGCGCATGTTGGCTTCGTCGGCGCGCGCGTCGAGCGAGAACAGGAGCTCGCCCGCCTTCACCGACTGGCCCTCCGTGAAGTGGATCGCGCGCACGGTGCTGGTGACCTGCGGGCGGATCTCGACCGATTGCAGCGCGACGACGTTGCCGTTGGCGCGCAGCTTCACCGGCACGTCGCGGCTTTCAACCTTCGCGGTGACGACGGGAATGGGCGCCGGACCCTTGCGCGCGCCCTGCGCTTCCGACGACTTGCTGCCGAGCCAGTACCACGTGCCCAGGCCCGCGGCGACGAGCACCACGACGAAGGTCGCGATCCAGACGCGGCGCTTGGAGGTTGCGGTCATCGGGCCGCCGCGATCACGAGGGCCGTGGCCGCGGTCACTTTCTTCGCGTACTCGATGTGGATGAACTCGTTGGGGCCGTGCGCGTTCGACTTCGGGCCGAGCACGCCGGTGACCAGCATCTGCGCCTTCGGGAAGCGTTCGCCGAGCATGCCCATGAACGGGATCGTGCCGCCCTCGCCCATGAACGCGGCGGGCTTGCCGAAGAGCGCCTGCGAGGCGCCATCGAGCGCGGCGGCGAGCCAGGGCGCGGTGGCCGGCGCATTCCAGCCGGTGGCGGCGGAATCGGCATCGAACGAGGCCGTGGCCGAATAAGGCACGTTGGTTTCGAGCATGTCCTTGAGGTTCTGCGCGGCCGCGGGGCCTTCGACGACGGGCGGCAGGCGCAGCGAGAGTTTCAGCGAGGTAAACGGACGTTGCACGTTTCCGGCCGACTCGAGCGCGGGCAAACCGTCAGCACCTGTAACAGCCAGCGCGGCTCGCCACGTACGGTTGAGGATGAGTTCCACGGGGTCTTTCGTGACGGGCTGCGCGAAGATGCGCGCGGTCTCGCCGTCGTTGCAGCACGAGGTCCACGGGAAACGTTTCCATACACTTTCGCCGAGTATTTGAGCGGCCTGCTTCGCCTGCTCGAGGCGTTCGGCGGGAATCTCGCACTGGAACGAGGGCGACTTCACGACGCCGGTGCCCGAATCGTCGATGCGATCGAGGAGGCTGCGCGCAATGCGGAAGGACGAGGGCACCACGCCGCCGGCGTCGCCCGAATGCACGCCCTCGGTGAGGATCTTCACCGTGAGCGTTCCGTTGATGAGGCCGCGCAGCGAGGTCGTGGCCCAGAGCTGGTCGTAGTTGCCCGCACCCGAATCGAGTGCGACCACGAGCGCGACATCGCCCATGCGCGGGGCCAGCGCCTCGAGGTACGCGGGCAGGTCGTACGAGCCGCTTTCCTCGCAGGTTTCGATGAGTCCGATGCAACGCCGGCGCGCGACGCCTTGTGCGTCCAGCGCGGAGATGGCCGAGATCGCGGCGAACACCGCATAACCGTCATCGGCACCGCCACGCCCGTAGAGCTTGCCGTCCTCGATCACCGGAATCCACGGGCCGAAGCCATCGCGCCATCCGGTCATCTCGGGCTGCTTGTCGAGGTGGCCGTAGAGGAACACGGTGCGATCGCCCTCGAGCCCGCCGGTCGCGGGGATATCGAAGAACAAAACCGGCGTGCGGCCTTCGAGGCGAATGACTTCGAGCTTGAGCCCGGCGACACCCTGCTTTTCCACCCAGGCCTTCGCCTGCGCGACGGCGGCATCGATGTAGCCGTGCTTTTCCCAGTCCGGATCGAAGTGCGGGGACTTCGCGGGCAGGCGGATGTATTCCACGAGCTGGCCGACGATGTCGTCGTCCCACTGGCGCGAAACGCGGTCGAGCAGGGCCGCGGAATCGAGGCCGGTTGCGGGGGTGAGGGGCTGGCGAGCAGTCATGCGCGTAAGTCTTTCTTGGAATGGGGTCATTTTACCGGGGGAAGGGTCGCGGAGTCCGGTTATCCTGTGCCCCCATGAGCGTGCCGTCCTGGTATGAAGTCCTGTTCGCCGCCTACGCCGTCTTCGTGGTAGGTGCCATCACGACGATCCTCCTCCAGCGCCGCTCCCCCACTGCGACACTGTCCTGGATCTTTGCGTTCATCGCCCTGCCCTTCATTTCGGGCCTGTACTACCTCGTTTTCGGGCCGCGGCGCCTGCTCCGCCGGCGCCGCCGCTACGGCCTCGCGCGCCGCTCGCTCGCGGGCAAGGTCACCGACTACATCCGCTCCTCGTGCTGCCAGACCAAGCCCCGGCTCTCGCAGGATGCCGACGGCCTCGCGCGCGTGGTCGCCCGCCTGGGCCAGGGCGAGCCCACCTTCGCCTCGGGCGTGAAGCTGCTCGACCGCGGCGACGTCTACATCGATTCGCTCGTGCGCGCGATCAACGTGGCGAAGCACCACGTGCATTGCGAGTACTACATCTGGGAAGCCGATCGCGTCGGCGCCTATGTGCGCGATGCGCTGGTCGAGGCGCGCGCCCGCGGCATCGAGGTCCGCATCCTGGTCGACGGCGTGGGCTCGCGCTCGGCCGACCGGGAGTTCTGGAAGCCTCTCACGTCGATCGGCGGCGAGGTGCTGCACTTCAACCGCCTGCGCTTTTCCTTCGCGAGCCTCAACTTCGCGAACTTCCGCACCCACCGCAAGATCGTCGTGTGCGATGGCGCCGTGGGTTACGTCGGCGGGCAGAACCTGCACGATCCGGTGAGCGCCGTGCACTCGGGCAAGGGCGCGTGGCACGACATGCAGGCGCGCATCGACGGCGAGCCGGTGCGCCGGCTGCAGCGGCTCTTCCTCGAGAACTGGACCTACTCGGGCGGCATCTTCAAGATGGATCTCGAGGACGTGAAGCACTACTTCCCGCCCGCCAATGAAGGACGTGGCCTCGCGGTGCAGGTGCTGGCCTCGGGCCCCGACGACGAACGCGCATCGCTCCATGCGTTCCTCCTCGCGGCCATCTCCACCGCGCGCTACCGCGTGTGGATCACCACGCCCTACTTCATTCCGGATGAACCGCTCGAGGCGATGCTGAAGATCGCCGTGCTGCGCGGCGTGGACGTGAAGGTGATCGTGCCCCTCGAGGGCGATTCGAAGGTCGTGACCTTCGCCTCGCGAACGTATTGCGAGGCGCTGGGGGCCGCGGGCATCCACGTCTTCGAGTACGGGCCGCCGATGCTTCACTCGAAGACGATGGTCGTCGACCAGACGATGGGCATGGTGGGCACCAACAACCTCGACAACCGCAGCTTCCGCCTCAATTTCGAAGTCGCCGCGGCGTTCTACGACCACGAAGTCATCGAGCAGCTCGCGAGCCATTTCGTCGGCGCCATGGCTCAGGCGCGGCCCTTCCGCAAGCGCCGCGGCGCGCGCGTGGCCGCCTTCCTCGAATCGGTCGCGCGGCTTTCGTCGCCGGTGCTGTAATGAAAATAAAGGGGACAGTCCCCATTTCCGAAAAGGGGACTGTCCCCTTTATTTTTGCCGCGCTGCTGGCACTCGCCGCCTGCGGGTCGCCTTACCCGAAGCTCGAGAAGCTCGATGCCAATGCCGTGGTGCTCGCGTTCGGCGACAGCCTCACGTTCGGGACCGGCGCCTCCCCTTCGGAGTCGTATCCGGCAGCACTCGAATCGCTCATCGAACGCAAGGTCGTGCGCTCGGGCGTGCCGGGTGAAACGAGCGAGGAAGGCCTCGCGCGGCTTCCCGGCGTCCTCGACGAGGTGCAACCGAAACTGCTGCTGCTCTGCCACGGTGGCAACGACTTCCTGAGGAAGCTCGACGACGCGAAGACCGCGGAGAACGTGCGCGCGATGGTGAAGCTCGCCCGCGAGCGGGGCATTGCCGTGATGATCCTCGCGACGCCGAAGCCCGCGGGCATCGGCACGACGATGCTGCCCTTCTATGCCGACATCGGCCGCGAGAACGCGATCCCCGTCGAGGGCGCCGTGCTCAATGACGTGCTCACCGACCGCTCCCTCAAGGCCGACCTCGTCCACCCGAACGGCAAGGGCTATCGCAAGATCGCCGAGGCGATCGCGAAGGTGCTCCGGAAGGCCGGCGCCGTCTAGCAACCGGGACTTTGGTCGCAGGTCGAAGGAGACTTCTGCAGCATTGGCGCCCGGGCCGCAGAGGCCTACCTTGTCGTCACACCTATAAGAAACGACCAGGGAGCCACACCATGAATCGCTGCCTTTCGCACGGCATCGCGCTCGCCACCGCCGGCCTCGCCACCCCCGCATTCGCCGGTAAGACCATCAAGTTCGCCACCGAGAAGCCGATCACCACGAAGTAGCGGTGGCGCCCGACGAGGCGCCGCTGATACGACCGGAGGCGAACGGTGCGAACAGCACTCGTGTTCCTGATGCTGGCCCTGCCGCTCTCCGCGGCGGGTGACTCGCAAATCGCGCGCGGCAAGGCAGCCGCGGGCGCGGAACTGCGCTTCACGATCAACGTGCCACGTGTCCTCAAGCTCGAGCTGCTCGACCATCCGCCCACGCTCGAAGTCAGCGCGCAGGATGTGGCGCTCGGGCATGTCACCGTCCGCGGCCTTCGCCTGGACATCCTCGCCAACGATCGCGCGGGCTATCGGCTGCGCGCGCAACTCAGCGGTGCCGCATTCGATGGCGTCGAAGTCGTCGGCCTCGATGAACCCGTGGCCGCCGGCCGCGAAGGCACGGTGGTCCGGATGCCCTCGAACGCCGGCAAGGCGCGCGCCGCGCCTCGCGGGGTCGAGTACATCTTCAGGCTGGAGCGCGACGCGCAGCCCGGCGTGTATCGCTGGCCGGTGGTGTTGTCGCTCGAGGCGCCCTGAGCGCTACTCCACGAGCGCCCTGGCGTCCGTGCCACGCGGACGCGTAGCGCGCCAACCGATGATCGTGGCGGCGAGCAGCAAGGCTCCCGCCACGAGGAACGCGGCGCCGGGCAGGTGAAACGGCGCGTCCTTCCCGATGAAGATCGCGAAGGTCTGCGTGAAGAGACCCGGGCCGATGAGGCTTGCGATCGACATCAGGCTCGCAATCGCCCCCTGCAGCATGCCCTGCTCCGATTCGCTCACCTGGCGCGTCATGATCGATTGCGCCGTGGGACCCGCAAGTCCCCACATCGCCATCACCGGCACGCCCACGAGGAACATCCAGCCCACGGGCGCGAGACCGTAGATCGCGAAGCCCACCACGCCGAAGAGCAATCCGAACGCGATCGCGCGCCGCTCGCCCAGGCGCTTGACCATCGGCTTGATGAGCCCGCCCTGCACGGCCATCGAGCAAATTCCGACACCCGCGAGCACGAGACCCACGGTCACCTCGCCCCAGCCGTAGCGATAGCCCATGTAGAGCACGGCGACACTGGGCAGCACCATGTGCGCGAGGTTCATGAGGAAGAGCATCGCGGAGAGACCGAAGAGCTCGTGGTGCGAGCGCAGCAGCTTCAGCGATGCGACGGGGTTCGCGCGCTTCCACGCGAACGGCGCGCGCTTTTCCGGCGCGAGCGACTCGGGCAGCACGAACCATCCGTACGCGGCGTTGGCGAGGGCAAGCGTGCCCGCGACCCAGAACGGCAATCGCGGATCGACGCCACCGAGCACGCCGCCCAACGCGGGACCGAGCACGAAGCCCAGGCCGAACGCGGCGCCGAGGATGCCGAACGATTGCGCGCGCTTGTCCGGCGGCGTGACATCCGAGATGTAGGCGAACGCGGTCGTGATGGACGCGGCGGTGATGCCCGAGATCACGCGGCCGACGAAGAGCAACGTCAGCGTCGGTGCGAGCGCCATGAAGATGTAGTCGACACCCATCCCCAGGCACGACACGAGAATCACCGGACGCCGGCCGAAACGATCGGAGAGCGCGCCGACGATCGGCATGAAGATGAACTGCATCAGCGCCCACGCCGTTCCGAAGACGCCGAACACTTCCGCGGCGCGCGCCGTATCGCCGCCCATGAAGCTCTCGACGAGCTTGGGCAGCACGGGAATGATGATCCCGAGTGCCAGCACATCCAGCACCACCAGGATGAAGATGAAGCGGACCGCCGCCGGGCGGGCGCTCACGTGCGCGGGCGCAACGCGGGCTTCGGGTAGGTCGTGACGCTCAGGTTGCCGTCGCGGTCGTAGGCCTGGAGACCGAAGAGGTAGTTGTCCTTCGACACGCCTTCGATCGTCGCGCGCGCGACGTTGCCCACATCCTTGAAGTGCTGCCAGAACGGCGCCGTCGTTTCGCGCCAGACGACGCGATAGCCGGCGATGTCGGGCTCGGTGTTGGCCTTCCAGCGCAGCGTGGTGTCGTTCTCGAGGCGGAGTGCTTCCATCTCGACATCCTTCGGCGCGGCGGGCGCGAGGGCGAGCTGGGCGAGGGCCGCGGCGTTCACGCGCGCGACGTCGGCGGTGTAGGCGAAGTCGACGAATTCGGGAAGGTCACCGAACTGCACGCCGTCGGCCACGCGCGGGTCCTGGTGCTGGTGGCGCCAGTCTTCGACGGGCTCGGTGAAGCGCACCGCGGCGTAGCCCGCGTCCAGGAACGGCGAGTGATCGCCGCCACGCAGGTAACGGTCGCGCCGATAGATCACGTCCACCTTGATCTTCGGCACGAAGCGCTCGGCCGTGTCGCGAATGTGGCGCGCGAGTTGCCGCGTGGGCAGGTCGTTCTCCACGCCGGTGCGCAGCAGCGCGATGAACTCGTCGGCATTCTCCTTGCCGGGAGGGACTCCTTCCGCGAACAGGCGCACGCGCGAGCGATCGACCTTGCCGTCCGCGCTCTTCGTGTTGCCGATGATGTCGTTGGTGAACATGCCGGCGATGTTGAGGCCCTTGGCCTTCGCGGCGTTCGCGAAGCCGCGCGCACCGAGCAAGCCCTGCTCTTCGCCCGCGACCGTCATGAACACGAGCGTCGCATCGAACTTGTGCTTCGACATCACGCACGCGAGCTCCATCACCGCGGCCGTGCCCGAGGCGTCGTCATTCGCGCCCGGCGCATCGGTCACGCCATCGGTCGGGCTCGAAGGCATCGAGTCGTAATGGCCGCTCACCACGTAGATGCGATCCGCACTCTCGGCTTGCGTACCGCGGAGCGTGGCCACGACGTTCACGATGTCGGTGGGCTTCGGGACGCGCGGCGCGGAGGCGATGTGGTGCGTATCGAACGCGACTTCGAGGCGGCCGCCGGATTCCTTGCCGCAACGCTCGAGCTCGCCCTTGATCCAGCGGCGCGCCGCACCGATGCCGCGCGTCTCGCTCACCGTGTCCGACAGCGAATTTCGCGTGCCGAAGGCCGCGAGCTTGCGGATGTAGGCTTCGATGCGTGTCGCGGACACGTCGGCCACGACCGCGCGGGTAATGTCGGAGGCCTGCGCGGAAGCGGCGGCGAGGACCAGGAGGGAGGCAACGAGGAGGCGCATGGGAGTTTCCTTTCGCGCCGCGGAGTCTAACCCGTTTCGAAGCGGTCGCGACCGGCTTCCTTGGCGCGGTAGAGCGCGCGGTCGGCGCGCTGGATGAGGCTCTCGAGATCGTCGGCGAGCCCGCGCGCTTCGGTCGCACCCAGGCTGAAGGTGACCTTGCGATCCGCGGGCACGCCCTCGACGGGCCGATCGTGCATCGCGCGGCGAAGACGCTCGAAGACGTACGGCACCTGCGCGAGGTCCGCGCCGGGCATCACCAGCAGGAACTCCTCGCCGCCGAAGCGGCCGAGACGGTCGCCGGCGCGCAATTGCTGCGTGCACGTCTGCGCGAACGCGACGAGCACCTTGTCGCCCACCGCGTGGCCGAGGTCATCATTGATCTGCTTGAAATGATCGAGGTCGATCACCGCGATCGTGAGCGCGTCGCCATCGGAGATGCGCCGGCGCCGCTGCTGGCGCGCGTACTCGAGGATGCTGCGGCGGTTGGCGATGCCGGTGAGGTCGTCGCGCGCGGCGAGCGTGCTGACCTGGCGATGGCGCATCACGTAGCCGGCGAGTGCCGCGCCGAGCGCGCCCAGCACCACGAGCGACAGCAGCAGCGAGAGCACGAGGGCCAGGTTGCGGGCTTCGGACTCGCGCTCGCGCGAGCGCAGCAGCGCGTTCTCCGCTTCCTTCTGGCGCAGCTCGAAGCGCGCCTGCAGTTCCGCCGAGCGCTCTTCGCGCGCGATCTCCTCGCGCAACCGCTCGGCCTCGCGCAGGGCCTTGGTCTCCGCGAACGCCTTCTCGTAGTCGCCGAACCGCGCGTAGATGTCCGCCGCGACCTCGTGAAGCATCGACTGCAGCCGCGGCGATTGCAGCTTTTCGTACAACACGCGCGCGCTGTCGAGCGCTTCGAGGGTTTCCTTGCGCCGATCGAGGACCGAGAGGACTTCGGCGCGCGCGAGCTGCGTTCGGAGCTCCATCACGGGGTTGCCCTTGTCCTTGAAGACCGCGAGCGCCTTGTCCTGGAACGCCAGCGCTTCCTTCGGCTGGCCCTGCTCGCGCGCGAGCGTACCGAGGCGGTGGTGCACATAGGCTTCGCCTACCGGGTCCTCGAGTCCGCGCGAGGCATCGAGGCTCTTCTCGAAATAGCCGCGCGCCTTGTCGCGATCCTTGAGGCGCAGGTAGACGGTGCCGAGATTGAAGTAATCGGTCGACAGGTCGTAGCGGCCAGCGTTGGAGCCGAGCAGTTCGAGCGAGCGCTGGTGCAGCTCGGCCGCACGGGAGAGGTCCGCGGCGCTCGCCGTATCGCGGCTGTGGACGTTGGCGAGCGCCGAGAGCGAGAGCGCCATCGCGTAGCTGTCGCCGCGCAACTCGAAATGCGAGTAGGCGCGCATCGCCGAATCGAGCGATTCGGGAATGCGGCCCAGGGTAAGGAAGAGCTGGCTGCGGTTGATGTTCACGCGCGCCACGTCGTCCTCGAGCTTGTTCTGCAGCGCCAGGCGCGAGGCGTCCTCGTAGTCCCGGGCGGCATCGGCGTACTTGCCCTCGAGCATTCGCGCGGTGCCGCGCGCGGCGAGGAACTGCACCTCGGCTACGGGGTAGTCGAGCTCGCGCGCGAGGGCGATGCCGCGCAGCGCCACTTCGAGCAGCCGCTCGGTGTCCTCGACCTGCTCGAAGGCGAGCGCCTGGAGGCGCAACCCCTTCAGCTCCAGGTGCCGGTTCCTGGTGCGCTGGCCTTCCGCGAGCCACGCCTGGGCATCGCGCGCGGCCTTCTTCGGGTGGTCGGAGACGAGCAGCTCCAGCTCGCGCGTCTCGTCCCGGGCGCTCGCCGCGGGTGCCGGCGCCGAAAAGGCCAATACGAATGGCAGGAATGGGATTGCGAGGAAGCGGAGCACCGGGAGGCCGTCGTTCTCGTCGGCGCGATTATCCCTGCAATCGCAGAAGGACGCTTTACCATCAGTGCGGACCGATACAATGCGGGTTCACTGAAAGCGGGAGCGGCACGGCATGAGCATGAAGAAAGCGGATCTGGACAAAGCCAAGGGCAAGACCATCCTCGGAGGGCCGGGCAAGGGCATTCCCGACCGGTTCGGCAAGGATTCGGGCATGACGATGGACCGGCGCGAGCAGCGCGAGCGCGACCGCGAGGCGGGTCTCATCCCCTTCGCGGTGAAACTGCACGGCGATCTCATCAAGGACGTCCGGGCCGCCGCCGAGAAGAAGGGCGTGGGCCTCAACGAAATCACCGCGGAACTGCTCCAGAAGGGCCTGAAGGCGAAATAGAAATTAATGGGGTCAGACCCCATTAATGACCATGGCGCTCAAGGCAACGATCTTCAAGGCGGAGCTCACCGTCTCCGACCTCGACCGCGGGCATTTCGGCACGCACGCCCTCACGATCGCGCGGCACCCTTCGGAAACCGACGAACGCATGATGGTGCGCGTGCTCGCATTCGCGCTGAATGCGGACGAGCGGCTCGAGTTCGGGCGGGGGCTGAGCGACGTGGCCGATGCCGACCTGCTGCTGACCGACCTCACGGGCGCGATCGACCTGTGGATCGAGGTCGGGCTCCCCGACGAGCGCGACGTGCGCAAGGCGTGCGGACGTGCGAAACGAGTGGCCGTCTATCCGTACGGGCGCGGCGCGGACATCTGGTGGCAGCAGAACGGCGCGCAGCTCGCGAAACTCGACAACCTTTCGGTTGTAGGACTACCCCAGGACCTCACGCACGCCCTCGCCAAGCTCGCTGCCCGCAACATGCAGCTCACCTGCACGATCCAGGACGGCCACGTCTACATCGCCACCGGCGACGACACTTTGGAGTGGACGCCCGAGGCCCTCAAGTAGCGGCTTCGCATCTCGCGCGCGGCGGCGACCATGTTGGCGAGCGCGGCCTGCACCTCCGGCCAGTGCCGCGTCTTCAGCCCGCAATCCGGGTTCACCCAGAGGCGGCGCGGATCCACCACGTCGCAGGCCTTCTCCAGCAGGTCGAGGATCTCGCCGGTCGGCGGAATGCGCGGCGAGTGAATGTCGTACACCCCCGGGCCGATCTCGTTCGGATAGGCGAACGCGCGGAACGCATCGAGGAGCTCCATGCGCGAGCGCGAGGTCTCGATCGTGATCACATCGGCATCGAGCGCGGCGATCGACGGCAGGATGTCGTGGAACTCCGAGTAACACATGTGCGTGTGGATCTGGGTCGCGTCCTGCACGCCGCTCGCCGCGAGCTTGAAGGCGCCCACCGCCCACGCGAGATACGCGGACCAGTCCGCCGCGCGCAGCGGCAGCCCCTCGCGGATCGCCGGCTCGTCGATCTGGATGAGGCCGATGCCCGCCTTCTCCAGGTCGCGCACTTCGTCTCGGATCGCGAGTGCGAGTTGCGTGGCGGTTTGCGAGCGCGGCTGGTCGGTACGGACGAAAGACCATTGCAGCATCGTGATGGGACCGGTGAGCATCGCCTTCACCGGGCGTGACGTGAGGCTCTGCGCGTAGGCCGTCCACTCGACCGTCATCGGCTCCGGACGGTGAATGTCGCCCCAGAGGATCGGCGGTTTCACGCAGCGCGAGCCGTAGCTCTGCACCCAGCCGTTCGCACTGAACGCGTAGCCGTGCAGCTGCTCGCCGAAATACTCGACCATGTCGTTGCGCTCGGCTTCGCCGTGCACGAGTACATCGAGGCCGAGCGACTCCTGGATCTCGATCGCGCGGCGGATCTCGGCGCGCATCGCCTCGAGGTAGGCAAGGCTCTTCATCTCGCGGCGCTTCCACTTCGCGCGCGCGGCGCGGATCTCCGGCGTCTGCGGGAACGAGCCGATCGTGGTTGTCGGAAACAGCGGCAACGGCAGCCGCGCGCGTTGCGCCGCATGGCGAATGGCAAACACGCTGCGCCGCTCGTATTGCGCGGCGTCGATGGCGGCAAGGCGCTTCCTCACGAGCGGGTTGGCCACGCGATCCGACTTTCCGTGCGAGCGGACGGCGGCACGCGAGGCGTCGAGCTCCGCCGCAATCGCATCGGCGCCTTCGGCAAGGCCGCGCCCGAGCGTGACGATCTCCGCGAGCTTCTGCTGCGCGAACGCGAGCCACGAGCGCACTTCCGGATCGAGCTTGTCCTCGCCCGCGAGGTCCACCGGCACATGCAACAGCGAGCAGCTCGCCGAAACCCAGAGCTTGTCGCCGCGCTGCTTGCCCGCGATCTCCAGCGTTGCGAGCGCCTTCTCGAGGTCCGCGCGCCAGATGTTGCGGCCATCGACAACACCCAGCGACAGCACGCGGTCGGCGGGCCAGTCGCGCAGGAATGCGTCGAGCTGCTCGGGCGCGCGGGCGAGATCGAGATGCAGGCCTTGAACCGGAAGCGCGGCAAGGCGCGTCGCATGCTCCGCGACCGAGCCGAAGTACGTGGCGAGCAAGATATTCACGCCGGCTTGCGCGAGTGCCCGGTACGCGAGTCCGAAAGCCTCGAGCCACGGCTCGGCGAGATCGAGCGCGAGGATCGGCTCGTCCACCTGCACCCATTCGACGCCTTGCGCCTTGAGACGCGCGAGGACCTCGACATACACCGGCAACAGGCGCTCGAGCAGCGACAGGCGGTCGAAGCCCGGCGCGACCGATTTGCCCAGATAGAGGAACGTGAGCGGACCCACGAGCACGGGCTTGGGCTCGACACCGAACGCCCTCGCCTCGTCCACTTCGCGGAAGAGACGCTCCGACGAGATCCGGAAGGTCATGCCGGCCGTGAACTCCGGGACGAGGTAGTGGTAGTTGGTGTCGAACCACTTCGTCATCTCCAGCGCGGGCGATGCGGCGCTCCCGCGTGCAAGCGCGAAGTACGCGCCCAGGTCGTTCGCATCGGTCGCGCCGAATCGGGGCGGGATCGCGCCGACGAGGGCAATCGTGTCGAGCACGTGGTCGTAGAGCGGAAAGTCGCCGACGGTGACGAACCCCAGTCCGGCATCGCGCTGGCGGGCCCAGCGGCCACGGCGAATGTCGGCGGCGGTCGCCTCGAGGTCCGCGGCGTCGAGGTCGCCCGCCCAATGGGCCTCGAGGGCGGACTTCAGCTCGCGATGCGCGCCGATGCGGGGAAAACCGGGAACGTGGGTGCGAATGGCCATGACGATGCCTCCTTGCAGGAAGAACGCATCGTGGCGCACACTCGTTCATGAATCCAATGAAAGCGCTGCGGCATTCCATGAATGCCATTCATGACAGGCCATGATCGAGATCCGCCACCTGCGCACCCTCGCCGCCCTCTCCGAGACGGGCAACGTCTCCCGGGCCGCCGCGCGCGTGCACCTCACCCAGTCGGCCGTGTCGCACCAGCTGCGCGCGCTCGAAGCGCACCTGGGCGCGCCGATCGTCGAGCGCAAGGGCGCGGGCATCGCGCTCACGGCCGCGGGCCGGCGCCTCGTGGAGCTGGGCCGCGAAGTGCTCGAGCAGGTGCGCAGCGCCGAGCGCGACATCGCGAACCTCGCCGCGCCGCAATCGGGGTCGCTGCGCATCGCGCTCGAATGCCACACCTGCTTCGACTGGCTCATGCCCGTGATGGATGCCTACCGCCCCGCCTGGCCCGCGGTGGAGCTCGACCTCGTCTCGGGTTTCCACCCCGATCCGCTGCGGCTGCTCGACAGCGGCGGCGCGGATCTCGTGATCTGCTCCGAGAAGCGCCGGACGCGCGGCGTCACCTACTTTCCGCTCTTCCGCTTTGAAATCCTGGGCGTCCTGGCGCACGACCACCCGCTCGCGCGCCGGCGCCTGCTCAAGGCCGCGGACTTCGCCGGCGAAACGCTCATCACGTATCCGGTGCCCGAGGAACGCATCGACGTGATCCGCCAGGTCCTCAAGCCCGAGCGCGTGAAGTACTCGCGGCGCACCGCGGAGCTCACGATCGGCATCCTGCAGCTCGTCGCGAGCCGGCGCGGTGTCGCGGCGCTGCCGAGCTGGGGGCTCGCGAACTACCTCGCGCACGACTACGTGGTGGCGCGCCGCATCGGCGCGGGCGGATTGTGGAGCGACCTCTATGCGGCCACGACGGCCGCCGCGGGCAAGCGGCCCTACGTGCGCGATTTCGTCGCGACCGCGAAGGCGCGTTGCTTCGCCACCCTCAAGGGCCTGGTCGCGCTGGGCTGACCGGGCGCGGCGGCATTCTTGGGCGCGAGCTGTTGCTGGAGATCGCGCCACATCGTCTCGG
This sequence comes from Usitatibacter palustris, assembly GCF_013003985.1. GTDB lineage: Bacteria > Pseudomonadota > Gammaproteobacteria > Burkholderiales > Usitatibacteraceae > Usitatibacter > Usitatibacter palustris. The sequence continues at coordinate 2,796,229 of NZ_CP053073.1, forward strand.
GATTGCTGTCGAAGATGGTGGCCGCATCGGCAGGGAGCAGCTGCCAGTCTCCGCGCGCGACTTCCGCTTCGAGCTGACCGGGTGCCCACGAGGCGTAGCCCAGCAGCACACGCACATCCACGGCGCGCTCGCGATTGACCGCCGCGCGGAGCACGTCCTGGTCCGAGCTGATCACCACGCCGTCGAGCGCCTGGATCGATCCCTCGGGGGCCTTCGCGCTGCGAAAGAGCACGATCAGCTCGTCGGCCGGGACAGGACCGCCGAAGAAGACCCGGCGCTCCGGAGCGGGACGGTTCTCGAGGCGCGGCACGGCTTCGGCCAGCGGCACCTTGGTCGCCTTGTTGATGATCACGCCCATCGGCGTGGAACCAGCGCGGTGCGTCACCAGCACGACGGCCTGGCGGAAGTAGGGATCGACCATGTCGCCCTTGGCGATGAGGAGGACCGCCGGAATGTCCTTCGGGGGCGGGGCAGAAGCGGCGGCCACTGGGAGGCCGAGGAGCACAAGGAGGAATAGAGTGGTTCGCATGGGGGAAGAGTAGCGCAACTCACTGTCACCTGACCCTTCGGGTCATTTCATCGGCCCCATCCCCATTCCGTCGCACTTCCGCCGCCCTGCCCGGGGGCGCTTGGTATTCTCGCCTCCCATGAGCAATCGCAAAAGCTTCTTCTTCGTCGCCCGCCTCGCCTTCGCCTGGGCCGGCTCGTTCCTGATCGTCTGGATCCTCCTGAGCAACATCACGAAGCGCTGGTCGGGGCCGCCGAGCTGGGTCTTCGTCATCGGATTCTTCGGCTGCATCGCCTGGACGATCGCCGCGGGCATCTCGCACCAGCGGCGCGTCCGCCTGATCGCCGGCGAGGAGGCCGATGGAGCGGCGATGTCCACGCGGCACCGGCGCGAAATCCAGTTTCCACTGGACCCCAGCGAAGCGTTCTCGTTGATCGAGGCCACCATCCGCGAGCTGCCGCGCGTCTCCGACATCGAAGCCGATCGCAACAGCCTCGAGGTGCGCGCGAAGGTGAAGCGCCGCCCGGAGTCGGAGGACTGGCCCTCGAGCATGTGCGACCGCGTGATCGCGATCGTGGCGCCCGGCGAATCGACCACGCGTGTGACGCTCGTCTGCGAACCCACGGCCGGCCCGTGGATCGACCTGTGGTTCGTGGACTACGGCGCGAACCTGGGGAACATGGCGGCGATCACGCGCGGCATGACGCGCCGCGTGACCGAGCGCATGCACCAGCAACAAGTGGCCGCCAAGCAGGCCGAGGTGGAAAAGGAACTCGCCGTCGCGAAGCTGAGCCTGCTCGAGGCGCAGGTCGAGCCGCACTTTCTCTACAACACGCTGGCGAGCGCGCAGATCCTCACGCGCACCGACCCAGCCCGCGCCGACAACATGCTCGGCCACCTCATCGAATACCTGCGGCGGGCCGTGCCGCGCGCCGATGAAACCTCGTCCACGCTGGGCGAGGAGCTGGAGCGCGCCAAGGCGTACCTCGAAATCCTCAGGATCCGCATGGGCGAGCGCCTCAAGCTCAACCTCGAGGTGCCCGAAGAGCTGAAATCGGTGAAGATGCCGGCGATGATGCTGCAGACCCTGGTGGAGAACGCGATCAAGCACGGCCTCGAGCCCATTCCCGGCGGCGGCTCGGTGTGGATCATCGCGCGCTCGCGCGGCAATGACGCCTCGATCACGGTGGCCGACGACGGCCGCGGCTTCGGCGGCGACAGCGCGGGCACCGGGATCGGCCTGAGGAACATCCGCGAGCGGCTGCGCCTCGCGTACGGCGACGCGGCCTCCTTCGCCATCACCTCGAACTTCCCGAAGGGTGTCGCCGCCACGATCACCGTGCCGCTCGACCCGCCCGACGCGAAAGCCTGAGCCATGCCGACGTGCGTCGTTGCCGAAGACGAAGAACTGCTGCGCACCGCCCTGCTCGGGATGCTGGCCGAAGCGTGGCCCGATCTCGATGTGGTTGCTGCCTGTGATGACGGCGGGAGCGCGCTCGATGCGATCGCCGAGGCCCAGCCCGACATCGCGTTCCTCGACATCCGCATGCCGGGCCTCACCGGCCTCGAAGTGGCCGCGGCCACCGCGCAGGCGAGCCCGAAGACGCAGGTCGTGTTCGTGACGGCCTACAACCAGTACGCGATCGATGCGTTCGAGCGCGGCGCCGTCGACTATCTCCTGAAGCCCATCACGCGCGAACGGCTCGACGCGACCATCCAGCGCCTGAAGGCGCGCACGAGCACCGCTCCGAACTCCGGCGCGCTCGAGGAGCTCGTGGAGAAGCTGCGCGGATCGATTCCAGCCTCGCGCCCCGCGCAACCGCTTGCGTGGATCACCGCGAGCGCGGGCAAGGAAACGCGGCTCATCATGGTCGAGGACATCGTGTACTTCCAGGCGGACAACAAATACACGGTCGTGATGACCAAGGACGGCGAGTCGCTCGTGCGCACGCCGATCCGCGAGCTGCTCGACGTGCTCGACCCGGTGATGTTCAAGCAGATCCACCGCTCGACGATCGTGAACATGCGCGCGATCTCGTCGGTGACGCGCGACGAATCAGGGCGCGGCACGCTGAAGCTCAGGGGCCGCGCCGAGGCGCTGCCCGTGAGCCTCACCTACATGTCCCTGTTCAGGAACATGTAATAAGTGGGGTCAGACTCGACTTAATTTAATTCTGTGGATAACTGGAGGGTTTCCAGTTATCCACAGAATTAAATTAAGTCGAGTCTGACCCCACTTATTTCTACTTCACCAACCCTTCGGCCTTCATGGCGGCCTGCACCGCGGGACGCGCCGCGACGCGCTTCTGGAACTCGAGCAGGTTCGGGAACTCCGAAAGATCGAGCTTCACGCCGCGCGCCCAGTTGGTCACGACGAACAGATACGCGTCGGCCACGCTGAAGCGATCGAAGAGGTACTCCCGGCCGGCCAGGCGTTGCTCGATCAGCGCGTAGCGCTTCTTGAGGTACGCAAGGCGCTCGGTGCGCGTTTCGGCCGGCGTCGCGTCGTAGAAGAGCGGGCTGTACGACTTGTGGATCTCCGAGTTGATGTAGCCGAGCATCTCCTGCAGGCGATAGCGCTCGATCGTGCCGTTGGCGGGCGCGAGGCCGGCGCCGGGCTTGCTGTCGGCGAGGTACTGCACGATCGCGGGCCCCTCGGTGAGCACGCTGCCGTCGTCGAGCTGCAGCGCGGGGACGTAGCCCTTCGGGTTGATCGCGAGGAAATCGTCGCCGGCGGCGGTGCGCTTGGTCTTCGTGTCGGTCTTGTCGAGGTCGATCTCGATGCCGAGTTCGCGGGCGACGATGTGCGGCGACAGCGAGCAGGCGCCGGGGGAGAAGTAGAGCTTCATGCGGGACTCCGGTTGCGTTGAGTGGAGCCGCCAGACTACCGGCTTGAGTTACCTTTGGAAACCACCTAACATGCAGTTACCTGGAATATTCAGGTAACCGCGAGGTAACCAAGCGATGGCCCTGAAAGTCCGCAAGAGCAAGGCGCCCCCCGCGCCACCGGAGTGCCCGTTGACCGTATGCATGGCGCTGCTGGGCGGCGCATGGACGACCAACCTCGTCTGGATGTTGAGCGGTGGCCCGCGGCGCTTCGGCGAGCTGCGCCGCGACATCCCACGCCTGTCGAACAAGGTGTTGTCCGCGCGCCTGCGCGCGCTCGAGGAGCGCGGCGTCGTTCATCGCGAGGTGATGCCCACTTCGCCGCCGTCCGTGGAATACCAGCTCACCGACCTCGGCCGCGAGCTCATTCCCGTGATCAACTCGATCGTGAAGGTCGGGCTGAAGCTCCGCGACGCGGCGTAAATAAGTGGGGTCAGACTCGACTTAATTTAATTCTGTGGATAACTGGCCTGACCCCAGTTATCCACAGAATTAAATTAAGTCGAGTCTGACCCCACTTATTTACGCAGGTCCTGCGTCACCTTGCCCCACTTCGGGGTGTCTTCCTCGTGCGGCAGGTCGCGCCAGACTTCCTGCAGCGCTTCGTCGTACCACTTCTTCATGCCGCGCGTCGCGAGCAGCGTCTCCACGTAGCGCGCGGCCGTCGGCGGCAGTTGCACGCCGTAGGTCTGGACGCGGAATGCCACCGGACAGTAGAACGCATCGACCGCGGTGAACTTCGGCCCGGCGAGGAACGGCCCGCCGAAGCGTTGCACGCCCTCGGTCCAGAGTGCGCCGAGGCGATCGATGTCCTTCTTGAGATTGTCGGGCACCGAGTGCAATGCGATGCGCACCCCGCAATTCATCGAGCAGATCTCGCGGACCGCGCCAAAGCCCGAGTGCATCTCGGCCGCCGCACTCCTCGCCCACGCCCTCGCCGACGCGTCTTCGGGCCACACACCCTTGTGGCGCTCGTTCAGGTATTCCGCGATCGAGAGCGAATCCCACACGCGGTCCTTGCCCTCGTGCAAGCAGGGCACCTTCGCCGTCGGCGAGATGCTCGCGAAGGGTTCGTAGCCGGGCTCGTTGAACGGGATGAGCCGCTCGGTAAAGGGGATGCCGAGCTCGGTCATGAGGATCCACGGCCGCAGCGACCAGGACGAATAGTTCTTGTTGCCGATGTAGAGGGTGTACATGCTTCGAATGATAGCGGCCCGCCGCGGACCGTTTTGCGAAAAGTTTTGGCGGTCGTTGTGAAGCCGCCTAGCGACGCGGCACGACCTGGAGCGGCATTCCGTTGTCGGGAATCAGCGTGACGCGGGCCACCGGCACGGGCTCGTTGCCCGGCGCCGGCGAGAACGAAACCGATTGCAACAGCGTGGCGAGGATGGCCGTGGCCTCGATCAGCGCGAAGGACATCCCGATGCAGATGCGCGGCCCGGCGCCGAAAGGCATGTACTGGTAACGCGGGACTTCGCGGTCGGGGGCGAAGCGCGTGGGGTCGAACGCGTCGGGGTTCTCCCAGCGCTTGGCGTGGCGGTGGATCGTGTAGATCGGCATCAGGATCGACGTGCCCGCCTTCACCGCGTGCTCGCCCAGCTGCACGTCGGCCACGCACTGCCGGCTCATCATTGGCACGGGCGGGTAGAGGCGCATCGCTTCCTTCACGACCTGCTCGACCAGCACGAGCTTCTCGATATGCTCGGGGCCAACACGCGCGCCCTGCGTGACGCGATCGACCTCCTCGCGCAGCTTCGCGGTCCACTCCGGCGAGCGCGACAGGAGAAAGAGCGTCCATGTGAGCGCCTTGGCGGTGGTCTCGTGCCCGGCCAGGTAGAACGTCAGCAAGTTATCCACCAGTTGCTCGTCGTCCATCGCGCGGCCCGTCTCGGGATCGCGCGCGCCCATGAGCCGGTGCATCAGGTTGTCGGCGCCGTCGTCGCGCCGGTCGCGGATCATCGCGCCGACGGCGGCGCGCAGCGTGATCGCGGTCTTGCGCGAAGAGCTCGCACCCGGGCGCGGCACCCAATTGGGAACGCCGAGTGCCGCGAACAGCAGGCCCCAGCCGCCCGACTGCTGGAACGTGCGCACCGATTCCTCGATCTGGTTCGCGAGCTTCGGGTCGGAGGTCGGCAGGAGCGTGGAGCAGACGATGACGAAGGTGAGGCGCGTCATGTCCTCGTCGATCGGGTGGGCGCCCGGCGCTCCGTTGCGCCACGCCGCGAGCTGGCCCTCGGCCGCCTTCACGAACGCGGGCACGTAACCCATCAATTCGGCGGGCCGGAACATGGGTGCCGCGGTCTGGCGCTGCCACTTCCACTCCGCGCCCTCGCTCGTGAGCAGGCCTTTGCCGAGCAAGGGACCGAGCAGGCGGATCTGCGCGAGCTTCCGGAATTTGTCTCGCTCGTCGAGGAGCACCGCCTTCACCAGCGCCGGGGAGGTGATCCAAGCCCGGGAGACGCCGCCGTCGCCGCCGTGGACGAAGTCCTCCTCGTAGGCCGCGCGGGGAATGACGTTGAGGGGGTTGCGGACGAAAGTGGAAAGAAAGGCGAGCCCGCGCGGGGCGCGGTCCGGAGGCGTGATTCGCGGGGGGACGAGGGTCACGGGATCGATGGTACCGCGTAGGAACTTTCCGACATTGGTGTAGGGATTGTTCCTATGGAACGGCTGTCGCGAAAGCCCGACGATGGCCCCAATCTCGAAAAGGATCTCCAGAATGGGTACCCAGCAAGCCCCCCTCGACGCCATCGGCTTCCTGCGCGCGGACCGCCACCGCCTCGAGGAAATGATCGCGGAATTCCGCATGCTCCATGAAGCGCAGCCCAAGGGCTTCCACAGCGCGAAGCAGCGGATCATGGACGACTTCTGCCTGGGCCTGAAGATCCACCTGCGCATCGAGGAGGAGCTGCTCTTTCCCGCCGCGCGCCGGGGCATCTTCGGGATGGAAACCTATTTGCGTGAAGCCCACGCCGAACACATGGGCATGCGCTACTTCATCGCGCAGGTCGAGGCCGGCACCGCCGAGAACGGCCTGACCTGCACGCGCTTCCTGGTCCTCGCAGACCAGATCGCCCATCACCGCGAGATCGAGGAGGAGGAGCTCTTCCCTCGCGTCGAGCAAAGCGCGGTCGACACCGCGGCACTCGGGGTCGCCCTGGCCAATCGCCGCACGCAGCTCTTCGCCGAGCTCTCCGACGATCCGGCCACCGGGGCCATGCACCATCACACCTCCGTCGAGCGCCTGACCGCCCTGCGCGCCGCGATGTAGAAAGAAAAACCGGCGCGGATGCGCCGGTAAAAGGATGAGCCCCAGGGAGTGGGCCCAACGTAATTCGGGGTCTACAGCGCGATTCCGTTGCCCTTGAGCGTTCCCCATACACCGAGGAGCATTTGCTCGACCGGAGTGAAGGGGCGCGGGAGGGTGGCCGGGCCATACGCCTGGGCCAATCCTTCCAGCAGGTAGACCGGAATGAAGGCGGCCTCGAGGGGCGGCGTGTGTCTCGGGATCCTTGTTTTCATTTTGGTTGCGGGCCGGGTGCGTCGTGCGATGGAGGGACTTTGCGCCGCCGGCCCCCGGCGAGTCCTCAGGGAGTGCTGCGGAATTCCTCCGGGCCGTTTCCCCCCGGGCATGAGGGTTTCCTGAGCCTTTCGTGAGAAAAAAAGGCCTGTGCTAGTCTCCAAGGCCATGCCGACGGACCCTTCCGCGGCCGAACGAGCGCCCGCGGCGACCTACGAATTCGGCCCCTATCGCTTCGAAGCCGCCTCGCGGAGCCTCTTTCGCGCGGGTGAGTTCGTCCCGCTGACCCCGAAGGTCGCGGAGACCCTCCTTCTGTTGGTCGAAGGCGCCGGCCGGATCGTCACCAAGGAAGAGCTCCTCGAAGGCGTGTGGCCGGGCGTGGTCGTCGAGGAAGGCGGCATCGCGAACAACATCTCCGCGCTGCGCAAGGTGCTCGATGGCGACTTCGACGGCGATGGCGCGATCGCCACCGTGGCCCGGCGCGGGTATCGCTTCGCGGTGGACGTGCGCCGCGCCGATGCCGGCTCCCCGTCCTCGCCCGCTCCGGCCGCTGCTCCGGCTGCCGCGAAGACGGCCCCGATCACCGAACGCGATACCGTCCTCATCGCCGACATCGAGAACAAGACGGGCGACGCGGTCTTCGACGGCACGATCCGCCAGGCGCTCGTGCTGCACCTCGCGCAATCGCCCTTCCTCGAGATCATCACGGACCACAAGGTCCACACGGTGCTCAAATACATGGGCAAGGCGGGCGCGCCGGTCGTGGGCGACGTCGCGCTCGAGGTCTGCCAGCGCACCGGCAGCCGTGCGGCGATCACCGGTTCCATCTTCTCGCTCGGCGACGACTACGTGATCGGCCTGCTCGCCATCGACGGCAACGACGGCTCGATCCTCGTAACGGAGCAATCGCGCGCCCACGGCAAGGGCGAAGTGCTGAAGGCCTTCGACCAGGCCGTGGTGGGCCTGCGCGCCAAGCTCGGCGAGTCGCTCGCGTCGGTGAAGCGCTTCTCCGCGCCGTTCGACGACGTCGCCACCTCTTCGCTCGAAGCACTCAAGGCCTACACCCTCGGGCGCCACCAATGGCTCGAGCACGGCGAGGCGGCCGGCAAGCCCCACCAGTTGCGCGCGATCGAGCTCGATCCGAACTTCGCCTCGGCGTATTCGGCCTTGAGCTACGCCTGCCACAACATGGGCCAGACGCAGGAAGCCGTGCGCTACATGACGAAGGCCTATGAGCTCCGAGAGCGCGCGACGGAACGCGAGCGCATGCGGCTCACGGCGTCGTACTTCGACGTCGTCGTGGGTGATCTCAACAAGGCGCTCGATGCGTACCGCGCGTGGCAGGGGACCTACCCGCGCGACGCGACCTCCGTGACCAACAGCGGCAACCTGCTGATGCTGCTGGGCCGATGGGAGGAATCGTTCGCCGTCTCGCAGCGCGGCTGGACCCTCGAGCCGCTCGTCGTCGCAGCGAGCAACGTTGCGATCGCGCAGCTCGCCCTCGGGCGCTACGAGGAGGCCCGCGCGACGCTGCAGGACGCGGCCGCGCGCGGCTACACGGCGTTCTACCTGCACCTGGATGCGTACCAGGAGGCGTTCTTGCGCGGGGACCCGCGCGACATGCACGCGCATGCGAACGCGGTCGCGGGACGCGAGGGCGAAGAGGATTACCTGCTCGCCGCGCAAGCCGATACCGAGGCGTACCACGGACGCTTCGAGCGGGCGCGCGATCTCACGCGGCGCGCGGTCACCTCCGCACGGCGCGCGGGGTCGCTCGAGATGGCCGCCTTGTGGGAAGCCGAAGCGGCGCTGCGCGAAGTCGAGATCGGCAATGCGGCGCGCGCGCGCATCGGTGCGGCCGCCGCGCAGGACATCACGACCGGCATGTACGTGCACTGCTGGGTGGGCCTCGTGCTCGCGCGCTGCGGCGATTCGAAGGGCGCGACGGAACTCATCGAGCGGCTCGACGAGGCCTATCCGCAGCAAACGGTCGTGCAGCGCTACTGGATCCCGAGCATTCGCGCGGCGATGGCGATCGCGAACAAGGATTGGAAGGGCGCGGAGCACGCGCTCGAGCCGGCGGCCACGATCGAACTGGGCCTGTGCCAGCCGTTCGAGGCAGGCTTCATGATTCCCATTTGGTTGCGCGGACTCGCACTGATGGGCGCGGGCCGCAACGACGAAGCGGCGCGCGAATTCCTGAAGATCGTCGCGCGTCCCGGGCTCATCAAGAATTTCGTGCTCTTCCCGCTCGCGCAGCGCATGGCCGCGAAGGCACTCGCCGCTGCGGGCCGCGAGGATGAGGCCAAGCCCCTGCGCGAGAAGTTCGAGGCCGCTTGGCTGAACGCGGACGTCACCCTGCCCTGAAGTCGCTTGGCCTCGTCGTCGCGGGTGTCTTCGCGATGACGCTTCCCTCCCGCAACCGGAACTGACCGGCAACTTCTTCTCCCGCGCGCGCAAGTTTTGCCTGAATGCGCGCGTTTCTCCTCTCGCGCGCCGCCAGTCCGCATGGAACGGAACTTGCAGGAAGTCTCTTGCTAGCTCCCTTCCCACGAGAGGACGTGTCATGGCCCAACGCAAACCCTCGCGCTCCAAGGATCCCGGCGCCTACGGGGAAGAGTTTCCCGACGTCGCGCGCCGCTATCCCGGTTACGCCCACGACTTCGCGTCGCCCGATGAGCGCGGCGAGTTCTCCGAGGAGTTCAAGTCCTGGCGCAAGAACCAGGAACCGCCGCCGCGCAGCAACAAGGACCCCAAGTAATGGCCCCGAAATTCAAGGTCCTCGTCATGGTAGGCAGCCTGCGAACCGGATCGTTCAGCCGCATGACGGCTCGGGCGCTCTCCCGCACCACGGACGCGCTCGAATGCGAGATTGCCGAGATCGGCATGCTCCCGCTCTACAACGAGGACCTCGAGAAAGAGGGGCCACCGCAGGATTGGATCGCGTTCCGCGATCGCGTCCGCGCATCGGATGCCGTCCTCTTCGTGACACCCGAATACAACCGCTCGATCCCGGGCTGCCTCAAGAATGCGATCGACGTGGGCTCGCGTCCCTACGGCAAGAGCGTGTTCGAGAAGAAGCCCGCGGGCATCGTGAGCATTTCCACGGGCGCCGTCGGCGGGTTCGGCGCGAATCACCACCTGCGCCAGTGCCTCGTCTTCCTCGACATGCCCGCGATGCAGGGGCCCGAGGTTTACATCGCCAACATCGCCAAGTACTTCGACGACCAGGGGAAGATCACCGTGCCCGAAACCGAGGAACTCCTGCGCAAGTTCATGGCGGCGTTCACGACGTGGATCGACGCGAACCACCTTCCGCGTCACGCGAGGGCCGCCTAGCCATGAAACCTTCGCGCAAGATGATCGACGAGGTCCAGGGCTTCCTGGATGACTGGTCCGCGGCCATCACCTCCGGCGACGGCCATGCCGCGGCGGAATTCTGGGACGTGCCCGCCCTCGTACTGGGCGATGACATGGCGAGGCCCGTCGCGAGCGCCACCGAGATCGAGAAGTTCTTCGGCGGCGCCAGGGAGCAATACAACGCGAAGGACATCACCGGCACGCGCGCCGTGATCCTCGGCCTCGAGGAACTCACGCCGAAGATCGCGCTCGTCACCGTGCGCTTCCCGTGGATCGATTCCAAGGGCGACGAGAAAGGCGGCGAGACGTCGACCTACACGTTGCACCGCGACGCAGCCGGCGCGCTGCGCATTCGCGGCGCCGTGATGCATGGCGCCGAAAACTGAGCAGTCCGATTCAAACGACCGAGGAGAAGCACATGGCACGCAAAGCCCAGGTAGCTGTTGAACCCCGCGAGGGTGGCCGTTGGGCCGTCCAGACCGACGGAACCACGCGCGCGGATTCCCTGCACGATCGCAAGACCGAAGCCATCTCGCGCGGCAAGGAGCTCGCGGGCAACAAGCGCACGGAGCTCCTGATCAAGAACGAAAACGGGCAGATCTCCGCCAAGCACAGCTACGGAAACGATCCGCGCGGCAGGGGCTGATCGCAACTCGTCGCACCATTACGCATTTCGTCGCTTTGCCGTTGTCCCGTCCCTTAGAAAAGGGGACAGTCCCCTTTTTCAAAATGGGGACTGTCCCCTTTTTCGACGATGAGTACGAAACGAGACGACGACGGTGGGCCGTTCGTGTGGTTTCTCTGCGTAGCGCTGGCGGTGGTGGTGCTGGTGCTGACCTGAAACCGGAAAAGGGGACTGTCCCCTTTTTCTACTTCTGCTTCTCCACGAGGACGCGGCCGTCCTTGGTGTAGACGCGATAGCGGTTGCCATCCTTGCAGGTCGCAACGAAATCGTTTTCCCCCTGCGTTGCGTAGCTCACCACGCTGCCACAAGGCTTGCCCTGGAGGGCGATCACGGCGGCGAGGTCTTCGCGCTGCTTGGGATCGTGGGACGAGGCCGCGGTGACGAATGCGGCGCCAAGGGCGGCGAAGGAAGCGGCAAGGGCAACGAGTCGGCTCATGGATTCTCTTGGATTCTTCAGGCGAATTGGGAAAGCTTCTCGCGGTCGGCGAGCAGACCCCAGATGGCTTCCCGGGAGGCGTTGATGTCCTTCGCGAGCGCCGCGTCCTTGTCCTGGAGCAGCGTCATGAACTTCATCACGAGCAACTCATAGGAAGGACGCAGCTCCGCGAGCTGGGGCGGGCGGCTGCCGTCGTGATACGCCTTGAAGCGCTTCACGAGGTCATCGACCTGGTTCTTCAGCGCGAGCTTGGTCATCACGCCGATCGCCGAGGAGCCGCGCAGCCGCGACTCAAGGGTCTTGAGATCGAGCGACGGCGGTGCCGCTGCAGGCGGAGCTTTTGCGGGAACAGCGACAGGAGCCGGCTTGGAAGGGGCAGGCGTCGCTGCCGCGGTTTTCGCGGGCGGGGCGGCTTTGGGCGGCACGACTTCGGGTGCGAGGGGCGGAGGTGGCGGCGCCTGTGTCGGAGCAGCGGCAATGGGCGATGCGGCGCTGTCCGACATCTCGCGCGATGAAGTCGAGCAACCATTCACCATCAGGATCGCAACGAGGAGGATGAATGGCTTGGTCATGGATATCGGATCGCGCCCTGCACCCGGAGTTCCCCTCTACCGTACGATCTCCGTCCCCGCGAACGCGAGGCGCGACTTCGCCACGTCCACGGCCGGACCGAGCTCATAGATGTTCCGATAGCCGTACGCGTAAAGGGAAACGTAAGTCGACACGTTGAGCGCGGAGGCAACCTCCTTGGCCGGCATCGAGTCCGGAGCGCCCACGAAGTTGTTGTTGCAGTAGATGAGCACCCGCGTCTGCTTCGTGGGAATGACTTTCGCGAGCGTGTCCACCGTGAACTCCGGGAATGTGAGGTTCACGGCACCCTGGACGTGGCGCAACCGATAGAGCCGCTCGCTCCGGGCATCGAGCACCACGGTTCCGGGCTCCCGGGCCATCTTCAGGAATTCTTCCTCGGTGAGGCGGCGCGTCTCCCGCAATGCCTCGACTTCCGCGACGTTCCGCGAGAAAGCTCCGTAGTCGATCAAGGGGTTACGCAGATTCTCCTGGGCATTCGCGCTGGTGATCAGGACGATCATCGCGGTGAAAACGAGGATGCGAGCCATGGGACCTCCCGGGTGAGGACAGTCACCTAACGGTGCCCCGGCGAGGCTGGTTGACGCCGACTGACGCTGGTTGACGCCAATCTTGTATACAACGGAAGTGTGCGCTAGGATGATTTCGACGCCCATGCCCACCTCCCCCGAAATCGCGCAGCGCATCGTCGAGGCCATCCTCTCGGAGAAGCTGGCACCCGGCGCGCGCCTGGGCGAGCAGCCGCTCGCGGATCTCTTCAAGGTAAGCCGCACACTGGTGCGCGAGGCCCTCACGCGGCTGGCCGCACGCGGCATCGTCACCGTGAATGCGCGCCGCGGCTGGTTCGTGCTCGAGCCCTCGGTCGCGGAAGCGCGCGAAGCGTTCGAGGCGCGCCAGGTCATCGAGACGGGAATGCTCCGGCAATTCAAGGCGCTGCCCCCGGAAAGCCTGAAGCTCCTGCGCGGCCACATCTTCCGCGAGAAGCAGGCCATCAAGTCCGGCGATGTCGGCGCGCGCAGCTACCTCCTCGGCGATTTCCACGTCTGCCTCGCCGAGACGCTCGGCAACTCGCTGCTCGCCGACACCTTGCGAGACCTCACCGCGCGCACCACATTGATCTCGATGCTCTACCAGTCCTCGCCGCAGGCCGAGAAGTCCTGCCGCGAGCACGAAGACATCGTCGCCGCGCTCGCCAAGGGAGACGCCGCCAAGGCGGAACGTCTCATGCGCGCGCACATCGGCGCGGTGGAAGACGGCATCGACGTCTCCGCCGCACCCGACCCATTAGAGAAGCTGCGCGTGGCCCTGGCGCCCGTCGCAGCCGACAAGCAGCAACCCCTCGGCAGGACGAGACCACGCGGGCGCCCTCGAAGCGCTCCGCATCCTTGAATGTTCGATCCCAGGAGTCTCGCTCATGAAGCTCGCACGCATCGCCCTCGCGCTGGTGGCCGCTGCCACCCTCTTCACCACTTCCGCCCGCGCTGAACTCGACGACGTCAAGAAAGCCGGCGTCCTCAAGGTCGCCGTTCCCCAGGACTTCCCGCCCTTCGGCACCGTCGGCCCCGACATGAAGGCCGTCGGCTACGACATCGACGTCGCCGAGCTCCTCGCCAAGGAACTCGGCGTGAAGGTGGAGCTGGTTCCGGTCACGAGTGCGAATCGCATCCCGTACCTCACGACGAAAAAGGTCGATCTCGTCATCTCTTCGCTCGGCAAGAACCCCGACCGCGAGAAGGTGATCGATTTCTCCAGCGCCTATGCGCCGTTCTTCAATGGCGTGTTCGGCCCGGCCGACCAGAAGGTCACGAAGGTCGAGGAGCTCGCCGGCAAGACGATCGGCGTCACGCGCGGCGCGGTGGAAGATCTCGAGCTCTCGAAGGTCGTACCGGCGTCGGCAACGGTGAAGCGCTACGAAGACAACAACGGCACGATCTCCGCGTTCCTCTCCGGCCAGGTCGAGCTCGTCGCGACCGGCAACGTCGTTGCCGCGGCGATCCTCGCGAAGAACCCGCCCAAGCGTCCCGAGGTGAAGTTCCTCATCAAGAACTCGCCGTGCTTCGTGGGCCTCAACAAGGGTGAGCCGAAGCTGCTCGCCGCGGTGAACGCCGCGATCGCGAAGGCGAAGACCGACGGGTCGCTCGCGAAGATCTCGCAGAAGTGGCTGGGAACGGGACTGCCGGCCGACCTGTAGGGCCACCTCCATGGCCTACACGTTCGATTTCGTCGACGTCTTCAAGTACACCGACGTCCTCGCGAAGGGAGTTGCGTTCACCGCCGTGCTGATCGGCGTGGGCGGGACTCTCGGCGTGGCGGTCGGGATATTCGGAGCGTGGGCGCGCGGCTACAGCCGGGTGAAGGCGCTGGACTGGATCGTGGGTGCGTACGTGGAGCTCGTGCGCAACACCCCGTTCCTCATCCAGCTCTTCTTCATCTTCTTCGGGCTGCCTTCGCTCGGCGTCAAGCTCACCGAGCTGCAGGCGGCCCTCATCGCGATGGTGTTCAACCTGGGCGCCTACTCCACCGAGATCATCCGCGCCGGCATCCAGGCCATTCCGCGCGGGCAGCTCGAGGCGGGGGCGAGCCTCGCAATGTCGCGCATCCAGGTCTTCCGGCACGTGGTGCTTCGGCCCGCGCTGCAGAAGATCTGGCCCGCGCTCTCGAGCCAGCTCGTGATCGTGATGTTCGGCTCGGCGGTGTGCTCGCAGATCGCGGTCGAGGAGCTGACCTTCGCGGCGAACTTCATCCAGTCGCGCAACTTCCGCGCGTTCGAGGTGTATTTCGTCGCCACGGCGGTCTACCTGGGGCTCGCGATCCTGCTGCGGCAGCTGATGCGCGGCATCGGCGCGTGGTTCGTCTTCGGGAGGCGTGCGCCATGACCGAGTTCACCCTCTGGGACATCGCGCGCAACCTCCTGCTGGCGGCGCGCTGGACGATCGCGCTCTCGCTCACGGCCTTCGTCCTCGGAGGCCTCGTCGGGCTCGCGGTGCTGTTCGCGCGCGTTTCGAAGTCGAAGGGGCTTCGTTATGGCGCGATCGGCTTCATCGAGCTCTTCCAGGGCACGCCGCTGCTGATGCAGCTCTTCCTCGCGTTCTTCGGGCTCTCGCTGCTCGGCCTGCAGACCTCGTCGTGGTTCGCGGCCGCCCTCGCGCTGACACTCTGGAGCGCGGCGTTCCTCGCCGAGATCTGGCGCGGCTGCGTGGAGTCGATTGCGCGCGGGCAGTGGGAAGCCTCGTCGAGCCTCGCAATGGGCTACTTCCAGCAGATGCGCTACGTGATCCTGCCGCAGGCGCTGCGCATCGCGGTCGCGCCCACGGTCGGCTTCTCGGTGCAAGTGGTCAAGGGCACCGCACTCGCCTCGATCATCGGCTTCGTCGAGCTCTCCAAGGCGAGCACGATGATCACCAACGCCACGTTCAAGCCGTTCACCGTGTACGCGGTGACCGCCCTCTTCTACTTCGCGCTGTGCTGGCCGCTGTCGGCCTGGAGCCAGCGCCTCGAAAGGAAACTCGGTGGCTCTCATCTCCATTGAAGGGTTGCGCAAGCGCTTCGGGACCAACGAAGTGCTGAAGGGGGTCGATCTCGAGATCGAGGCCGGCGAGGTGATCGCAATCATCGGGAAAAGCGGTTCGGGCAAGAGCACGTTGCTTCGCTGCATGAACGGGCTCGAGGCCTACCAGGCGGGTAAGATCACGGTCGAGAACGCGCCGGTCACGCAGGACGAGACGGATCTTCGCTCGCTGCGCCTGCGCGTCGGGATGATCTTCCAGCAGTTCAACCTCTTCCCGCACCTTTCCGCCGGACGCAATGTGATGCTTGCACCCATGACCGTGAAGGGCACCAAGGAAGCCGATGCGCGCGCCATCGCCGAGAAGGTGCTCGCGCGCGTGGGCCTCGAGCAGAAGTTCGATGCGTTTCCCGAGCAGCTCTCCGGCGGGCAGCAGCAGCGCGTGGCGATTGCGCGGGCGCTGGCGATGGAGCCGCGTGCACTGCTCTGCGACGAGATCACCTCGGCCCTCGATCCGGAACTCGTGAACGAGGTGCTGCAGGTCGTGAAGGGCCTCGCGCAGGACGGCATGACGCTCGCGATGGTCACGCACGAAATGCGCTTCGCGCGCGACGTGTGCGACCGCGTGGTGTTCATGCACCTGGGGCAGGTCCACGAGATCGGGCCGCCCGGTGAGGTCTTCGCGAACCCGCGAACGCCGGAGCTTCAGCAATTCCTCGGCCAGGTTCAGTGACGTTCGGCGAGCGCATCCTCGAGCGGGCCGAGTGTCTCGCTGCCTTCACGGAGGATGAGGGGCGGCTCACGCGCACGTATCTCACTCCGATGCATCGCAAGGCGGGCGAGCAGATCGCGGCGTGGATGCGCGAGGCGGGGATGCAGGCGTCGTTCGATGCGCTTGGGAATGTCGTCGGCCGCTACGAGGGCGCGACGGCCGATGCGCCCGTGGTCCTCACCGGCTCGCACATGGATACCGTGGTCGATGCCGGTCGTTATGACGGGGTCTTCGGGATTCTCACGGCGATCGAATGCGTGGCGGACCTCGCCAAACGCGGCAAGCGCCTGCCCTTCGCATTTGAAGTCGCCGCGTTCGGTGACGAGGAAGGGGTCCGCTTCGGCGTCACGATGATCGGCAGCCGCGCATTCGCCGGGCGCTTCCGGCCGGAGATGCTGGAGGCTCGCGACAAGGACGGCGTATCGCTTCGCGAAGCGCTCACTGCATTCGGCGGCAATCCGGACGAGATTCCTGGCCTCGCCCGCAAGGGCATCGCGGCGTTCGTCGAATCGCACATCGAACAGGGTCCGGTGCTCCTCGACGACAATCTTTCAGTGGGCGTTGTGACATCGATCGCCGGGAGTTACCGCGTCAAGGCGAAGGTCACCGGGCTCGCGGGCCACGCAGGCACCGTGCGGATGCCCGGGCGGCGCGATGCGCTCATGGCCGCGGCGGAGATGGCGCTTGCCGTCGAAGCGCATTGCGCGGCGCAACCCCACGAGCTGGTGGGCACTGTCGGAAAGCTTGCGGTCGCAGGCGGCGGTGCCACGAACGTGATTCCCGGTTCGGTCGAATTCACCGTGGATCTGCGCTCGGGCGACGACGCGGTGCGCCGCCGCGCGCTGCGCGAGCTGGAGGACAAGCTCTTCGCCGTCGCCAAGCGCCGCTCCGTGGCGCTCGAGTGGAATCCTTTCTTCGAGCTGCAGGCCATGCCTTGTGATCCGCGGATGCAGGCGGCGCTCGCAGCCAGCATCGATGCGCAAGGCATTCGCGTTCGCCACCTGCCGAGCGGCGCCGGCCACGACGCGATGGAGCTCGCCCACGTCGCGCCGATGGCAATGCTCTTCGTGCGCTGCGGCAACGGCGGCATCAGCCATCATCCGAGCGAAACGCTTGCCGCGTCGGATGCGGACATCGCCACCTCCGTCCTGCTCCATTTCCTCGAGAGCTACGTCCCATGACTCACGCCACGGCGCTCGATGCGCTGGTCGATGCCCGCTTCGATGAATCAGTCGCGTTCCTGCGCGAGCTGGTGCGCATGCCCAGCGACACGCCGCCCGGCGACAACGCCGCGCACGCGGAAGGCACCGCGAAGCTGCTCGAAGCGCTGGGCTTCACGGTCGAACGCCATCCCATTCCCGCGGATCTCGTCGCCCGGCGCGGGATGAAGTCCGTCACGAACCTGATCGTGCGTCACAAGTTCGGGCCGGGTCCCGTGATCGCCCTGAACGCGCACGGCGACGTGGTGCCGCCGGGCGAAGGCTGGACCAAGGGACCGTATGAAGGTGTCGTGGACAAGGGCCGCATGTATGGCCGCGGTGTCGCGGTCTCCAAGTCGGACTTCGCGACCTACACCTTCGCGCTCGATGCGCTTCGGCGCGCAGGGCACTCGCACGGCACCGTCGAGCTGCACTTCACGTATGACGAAGAAATGGGCGGCGAGCTGGGACCCGGGTGGCTTCTCGCCCAGGGCCTCAGCAAACCGGACTACGCCATCGGAGCCGGGTTCTCGTACGCCGTCGTCACCGGTCACAACGGCGCGCTGCATCTGGAAGTCACTGTGCGAGGCGAAGCCGCTCACGCCGCGATGCCGGAGACGGGAGTGGACGCGCTGCGTGCGTCCGTCGACATCATCCAGGCGCTCTACTCTCTGCGCCGCGGCTATGCGACGGTGCGCTCCGCCGTCGAGGGCATCGGTTCTCCCACGATCAACGTCGGCCTGATCGAAGGCGGCATCAACACCAACGTCGTGCCTGACAAGGTCCGCTTCTCGCTCGACCGCCGGATGATTCCCGAAGAGGATCCCGAAACCGTCGAGAAGGCGCTGCGCGAAACGATCTTCCGCGCGCAGGCGATGCACTCGAAGGTGCGCGTCGACATCCGGCGGATCCTGCTCGCGCGCGCGCTCAAGCCCCGGCCGGGTCACGAGGTGCTGGTGAAGGCGCTGCAGGCCGAGGGCCAGCGCGTCTTCGGTACCGCGCCGCCCGCCGTGGGCGTACCTCTCTATACGGATGCGCGGCTCTACGGCGAGGCGGGCGTGCCGATCGTGCTCTTCGGTGCCGGGCCGCGCACCATCCTCGAAGCCAACGCGAAGCGCGCGGACGAGAACCTGGTGCTCGACGACCTGAGGAAAGCGACGAAGGTCGTGGCCGGCGCGCTCGCGACGCTGCTCGCGTAGGAAAAGGGGACAGTCCCCTTTTCCGAAAAGGGGTCTGTCCCCTTTTTTTCCGTCGCTGGTGGGCGACAAACCCCGTGTTTTTGTGTGCGTTGGAGAACTGTTTGGCGAATGGCCGGTTCACACCCAATGCGTCTCAACAACAATCGGGAGTACCACCCATGAAGAATCAATTCACGATCCGGAACGCCACCCTGGCCCTTGCACTGGCTGCCGTCGGGGCGACCTCCTGGGCTGCGACCCAATACCTCGTCATCGACCCTGACACGCAGGAGCCGGCGATCATCTATCGGGACGAGGAACCCATCCTGTTGAGTGGGCCGAACGAGTTGACCGGCGAGCCGGTCGTCATCGCCGAGCCCATCGAAGGCACGCCGCCCTCGACCGAGAACCTGGCCGTGCCCGTCGTGACGCCCGCGCCGGTTGCCGAGCGCCAGCCGCCCATCACGATCGAGGAGCGCCGCCTCTCAACCGACGAGCGCATCCAGATGGAAGTGATGGACAAGCTCGCCGTCGCGACGGACATCAGCGGCAAGCTCGGCGTCGAGTCGCAGGATGCCGTCGTCACCCTGTCGGGCTACACGCTCAACGGCAGCCAGCGCGAGAAGGCCGGCCGCTACGCGCGGAGCGTCGAGGGCGTGAAGTACGTGCAGAACGACATCCGCCCGCAGATGAGCCGCTGGTAAGAAAAGGGGACAGTCCCCTTTAATTAATGGGGACTGTCCCCTTTTAGTTCACCCGGCCGAACTTCCCGCTGTTGAAGTCCTCGATCGCCTTCACGATCTCGGCCTGGGTGTTCATGACGAACGGGCCGTAGCCGACGACGGGTTCGTCGATCGGCTCGCCCGCCAAGACGAGGACCTTCGCCTCGTTGTTGGATTCGATCGCCACCGCGCGGCCCTCCGTCGAGAGGGTCGCCATCTCATTCGCGCGCAGCACCGTCTCGCCGTTCACCTCGATGGTGCCGGCGAGCACGACCACCTGCGTCGTCCAGCCTTCGGGCTGCGCGAGGTCCGCGTGCTTGCCCGGCTTGAGGCGCACGTCCCAGACGTTCATCGGCGTGAAGGTGCGCGCCGGGCCCTTGCGGTCACCGTACTCACCGGCGATCACGCGCACGGTGCCGGCCTCTCCGGGAAGCGGCACGGCGGGAATCTGCGCATTGGTGATTCCCTGGTAGCCCGGGGTGGCCATCTTGTCCTTGGCGGGGAGGTTCACCCAGAGCTGCGCCATCTCGAACGGACCGCCCGCCTTCGCGTAGTTCGTCGAATGGAACTCCTCGTGGACGATGCCGCTGCCCGCGGTCATCCACTGCACGTCGCCCGGGCCGATCACGCCGCCCGCGCCCGTGGAATCGCGATGCTCGACCTCGCCCTCGTAGACGATCGTGACCGTCTCGAAGCCGCGGTGCGGGTGCTCCCCGACGCCGCGCCGCTTGAAGGTCGGCTCGAATTTCGTGGGGGCGGCGTAGTCGAGCAGCAGGAAGGGGCTCACCTGCTTGGTGTTGCCCGTATAGCCGAACATGCCGTGGACGGGGAAGCCATCGCCGACCCAGTGGCGGTCGGGGGCGCTGCGGGTACCGAGGGTTTTCTTGGGGGTCATGGTGGGAATGATATGGGGATCGGGTGGGGGTGAATCAACACACGGGCCTACGGGGGTTGGCGCTGTCGCTTTCCCCACCCCTGTCATCCTGAGGAGCGAAGCGACGAAGGACCTGCTGGAGTGGGTTGACTGCGCGACAGCGGAAGCCCTGGCGGGTTGTTAACCCCCTGAAGCAGGTCCTTCGTCGCTTCGCTCCTCAGGATGACAGGGAGAAATTGGTAAACTCCGCAATGCCCAAGACACCCGCCCCGCAGAACCCCGCACCGCAGAGCCCCGCACCGCAGAACGCCGGCTTCTCGGCACTCGGCCTCGACGACAAGATCGTCGCCGCCCTCACCGCCCTCGGTTACGAGGAGCCCACCCCCATCCAGCAGGAGACGATCCCCACCCTGATCAAGGGCAAGGATCTGCTCGGCCAGGCCGCGACCGGCACCGGCAAGACCGCCGCGTTCGCGCTGCCGATCCTGCAGCGCCTCATCAACGAGGGCCGCGGCGAAGGGCCGCTCGCCGTCGTGCTCGTGCCCACCCGGGAGCTCGCGATGCAGGTCGCCGAAGCGATGCACCGCTACGGCAAGGCGCTCGGCGCCCGCGTGCTGCCGGTCTATGGCGGCCAGCCGATCGGACGGCAACTGCATGCGATGCGCGCCGGCGTGGACGTCGTGGTGGCCACCCCCGGACGCGCGCTCGATCATCTGCGGCGCGGAAGCCTCCAGATGGCGGGCGTGAAGATCGTCGTGCTCGATGAAGCCGACGAGATGCTCGACATGGGCTTCGCCGAAGACATCGAGGCAGTGCTGAAGGAATCGCCCGCGACGCGCCAGACGGTGCTCTTCTCGGCGACGATGCCCCCGCGCATCGAATCGATCGCCAAGCGCAACCAGCGCGATCCGGTGCGCATCAAGATCGCGAAGGCGCCGGCCAAGGTCGGCGAAGCGCCGAAGGTTCGCCAGCAGGCTTACCTGCTCGCCCGCGCGGGCAAGGCGCACGCGCTCGAACGCATCCTGGATCTCGAATCGCCCACGGCCGCGATCATCTTCTGCCGCACGCGCATCGAGGTGGATGAGCTCTCCGAAGCGCTCAACGCGCGCGGCTACAAGGCCGAGGCGCTGCACGGCGGGATGACCCAGGAACAACGCGACAAGGTGATGCGCCGCGTTCGCGCCGGGGATTCGGAGCTGCTGATCGCAACGGACGTCGCCGCGCGCGGCCTCGACATCGACCGCCTCACGCACGTCATCAACTACGACCTGCCCGCCGCACCCGAGGCCTACGTGCACCGCATCGGCCGCGTGGGCCGTGCGGGCCGCGAAGGCGTTGCGATCACGCTGGTCGAACCGCGCGAGCACTACGCGCTGCAGAATATCGAGCGCCTCACCAAGCACAAGATCGAGATCGCGCGCGTGCCGACGGTGGCCGACCTGCAAGCGCGCAAGCTCGAGCTCACGATCGCCACGTTGCGCGAAGGCCTCGTGGCCGACGACAACGAGCACTTCCGCGTGGTCATCGATGCGCTCTCCGACGACTACGATCCAATCCAGATCGCGATGGCGGCGGTGAAGCTTTATCACAACGAAGTGATGGGCGATGCGGAGGAAGAAGACGTCCCGCCCGCACCCGCCCCCGTCGAGAGACCCTCCTACCCATCGCGCACCTCGAGCGGTACGCGCAGCGCTCCGCGCACGCCGCATCCGAAGGACAGCGGCGACATGGCGCGCATCTTCATCGGTGCGGGGCGCGAAGCCGGAATGCGTCCGCAGGATCTCGTCGGTGCAATCGCCAACGAAGCCGGCGTTGCGGGCGGGCTCATCGGCGCCATCCAGATCACCGACCGCTTCTCGCTGGTGGAAGTACCCGAGGCCGTGGCCGCGCAGGTGATCAAGGCGCTTTCGAAAGCCACGCTGCGCGGGAAGAAGGTTCCGGTGCGCCGCGACAAGGGCAACTACCAGGCGTGAGAAAGCTGCTTCTCGCCGCTGCCCTGTTCGCAGCACCGTCGTTCGCACACGCCTCAGATCCTGCCCTCGAGCCGCTCGCGTTCCTCGCCGGCCATTGCTGGAAGGGAACGCTTCCGGGCACGAGCGACACCGACGAGCACTGCTACAGCTGGATCTTCGACGGGAAGTACCTGCGCGACCGGCACGTCGTGCGTCGCGGCGACAAGGCCGTGTACGAAGGCGAGTCGGTCTACTTCTGGAGCGGCGAGTCGAAGCGCATCGAATACTTCTACTTCACCGCCGCGGGCGGCCACGCGACCGGCCACATGATTCCCGAGGCCGATGCGCTCTCGTTCCCGGCCGCGAAGCTCGTCATGCCCACGCGATCGGTGGGTTTCCGCAGCAAGCTGAAGCGCGTCGGCGACGACGGCTACGAGGTATTCCGAGAATACGAGACCGACAAGGGATGGATGCCGGTCACGGTGCAGATGAGGAAGGTCGCGAAATAGAGCGGCGCTAGCCGAGCCTCTTGCGGAACTCCATCCGCAGCAGCACGAGGCTGATCACGACCTGCAGCGTCGCCGTGGCAATCGACAGATACCACAGGTAATGCATCTCGAATCCCGGCTGGCGCGAGAGCCAGATGGCGATCACCACGTAGGCCCCGACGCGAACTGAAACGCTGGCGAGCGAAGGCCAGGTGTTGCCCAGTCCCTGGAAGAGGCTGGAGCACGTGAAGATCACGCCCATCGCCACGAAATTCCACGAGATGATCGAGAGGAACTCCTCGGTGACGGCGATCACCTCGGGCTCCGACGTGAAGATGCGCGCCATCGTCGCGCCTTCGAACTGGCAGACGATCGTGAGCAGGAACATGACCACCGCGCCCGCGATCGCCGAGACGCGGAACGTCTCGCGCACGCGCGCGAAGTGCCTCGCACCGAAGTTCTGTCCTGCAATCGGCGCGGCCGCGAACGCGACCGCCATGGCCGGAAGGAACAGCATCTGCATCACGCGCGAGCCGATGCCGAACCCGGCCTGCGCGGCGGTGCCGAAGCCGCCGAGGATCCAGTAGACCGTGCCCGTGAACAGCGCCATCGCGGCGAACTCGCCGCCCGAGGGAACGCCGACATTGAGCAGCGCCTTCCACGTCGCCGCGCGCGGCTTCCATTGCGTCGCGTCGAACGACACGTATTTCTCGAGGCGCACGAAGTAGAAGGCGAGAACGATATCGCCGACCAGGGCGGCGATCGTCGTCGCCAGCGCCGCGCCGGCCACACCCAGCGGGTGGCCCGTGCCCCACCCTGCGATGAGCACCGGGGCGAGCGCCACGTTGAGGAGCACCGTGAGCATCTGCACCACCATCGTCGGCTTCACGATGCCGGTGCCGCGAAGGGCCGAGCCCATCACGACCATCGGGAACTGCAGCGCGAGGCCGGGAATGAACCAGTAGAGGAAGGTCGTGCCCGCCTGTACCGTGGCTTCATCGGCGCCGAGCGTGGTCATGTACACGCCCGCGAGCGCATAGCCGCCGACGAGCGTGATGATCATCATCAGGCCGCCGAGTGCCACCGACTGGTTGAAGAGGAGGTTGGCCGCCGGCCGGTCCTTGCGGCCCACCGCGTGCGAGACCAGCGCCACCGTGCCCACGCCGAGTGTTTGCGTCAGCGCGAAGACGATGAACATCACGGTGCCCGCGGCACTGACGCCCGCGAGCGCCGCGTCGCCCAGCTTGGCGACGAAGTACAGATCCACGAAGTAATAGAGCGTCTGCAGGAACATGCCCGCGGCCATCGGCACGGACATGGCAACGACGTGGCCCGAAATGGGGCCGGTGGTGAGGTCTCTCATGGATCAGCTCTGGAACGCGAAGCGTGGCCGGACGCGACCCTCGTGCTCGATGTCCTCGAAGAACATCGCATACGGCCGCACCCACAGGCCCGACACGTTGTAGAGCGGCCGGTAGAGGACGAGGGGCTCGAGCGTTTCGCTGTGGCGCGCCACGCCGACCACTTCATATTCGCCACCTTTGTAGTGGCGGTAGCGTCCGAGCCGCGGTTGCGGAAGCGGTGGAAGGTCGGCCACGCTCAGACGAACAGGACCGCGACCACGACCGTCAGACCGATGGCGATGAGCGCGAACCACTTGCCCGCGCCGCCACCGTGGGCGACTTCTCCCGGAGAGAGCCCCGGACGACCGTGGGCTGCGGTCGGCGGGTGGACGTGGTGGAAGCGGCCCCCGGTCGGGTTCGCCTTCGCGAACTCGCCGGACTGAGGAGAGGACGTCGCGGCACCGGGGTTCTCGTGGGCCTCGATCCAGTCCTTCGCTTCCTTCAGGCCCAGGCCGGTCACGACCCGCAGGCGCTTGATGGCCTCGATCTTGTTGCCGGCCTTGAGGGCTTCGGCGACGGCGGCAGGAAGGATTTCCTTGATCATGGGATGTAGTAGAACACAAGGTCACCGATCGCAAAAAAACCCGCGGAACTGTCGATTTTCCCCGCTGCCAATCGACTAAGGGGTACCCACCCTCTCGAGGAGAAAGAAATGCCGAGCACCATTCGCCTGCACCGCGTCTTCAAGTCCACGCCCGAGCGCGTCTACAACGCCTTCATCGATCCGGAGGCGATGGTGAAGTGGCTTCCGCCCCATGGCTTCACGGGCAAGGTCCATCACCTGGACGCGAAGGTCGGCGGCACCTACAAGATGTCGTTCAAGAACTTCACGACCGGCGACGCGCACTCGTTCGGCGGCGAGTACCTCGAGCTGGTGAAGAACCAGCGCATCAAGCACACCGACAAGTTCGACGACCCCAACCTCCCCGGCACGATGACCGTGACGATCGAGCTCAAGAAGGTGATGGTCGGCACCGAGATCACCATCACGCAGGAAGGCGTGCCGGATGTGATCCCGGCCGAGGCGTGCTATCTCGGGTGGAGCGAATCGCTGGACCTGCTGAAGCTGCTGGTGGAGCCGGAGATCCGGCAGGGCTAGAGAACCAGCCCCCACTCCTTCACGAAGTACCGCAGCATCCCGGTGAAGGGCAGGTTTCCCGCGACCATCGTCTTCATCTGCGTCCGGACCATGTCCTTCACGGGCTGGCTCACGCTGGGTTCCAGAAGCACATCGCGAAAAGTCCTGAACGCTTCGTAGGTCGGATAGCGCACGCGCTTGAGTTCCTCGCGATTGAGCCCCAGGAACTCGACCGCGGAGGCAAACGCCTCCTGCGCGCGCTGCGTCGGACCCGCCTTCAACAGCACTTCCTTGTTGACGTCATCGACCGACCATTCGAGGAGCTTCTCGGGGTCCTCGATATAGGGGTTCACGATGAACGCGGACTCGGTCGCGTAGTAGGCGGCGACCGCCACATCCGTCGACGCGAGCGGATCGAGGCAGAGCTTCTTCGCGAGCGGGTTCAGGTCGGCGGGCTCCGCCGCGGGAAGCTGCGGCTTCACAAGCGCGCCGGCGCCGAGCGGAAACTCGTCGCCCTTGAAGGACTGGTTGCAGATCTGGCAGGCGTACGTGTAGTTGTCGTAGCAGTAGGCGAGCCACCAGTACTTGCTCTTCGGCCGGAAGTGCTCGACGTCACCGTGCGCGACCACGGCCGTGTCCGCCTCGCAGTAAGCGCACTTGCTGTTCGATTCCTTCTTGAGATGCTCCTTGGCCGCCTTCCAGAGTGTCAGCGCCGCGTCGAACTTGATCGCGCCGTTCGTGGCATAGAAGGCCTTGAGCAGCTTCGCGTTCTTCTTCACGAGCTGGGCGCCCGAGAACGCGGCCGGAACACCGGCGGCCGTGCGCGCGCGCTTGAGGCCGATCACTTCGAGACCTTCCGATCCATGAGCTCGGCCTGGATGCGCTCGAGCAACTGCGCCTGCTCGCGAAGGTATTCGGGCTGGCGGCCGGCGTCGGGCAGCTCGCGCAACTGCTGCGCGATGTGGTTGAGCTGCGTGCGCTCGGTGTCGCCGATCTCCTTTTCGCGGAACTGGAGGTCGCGCGCCTGCTGGCGAAGTGCTTCGACGGGCAGCGAGTCGCTCGTCTCGAGGCCGAAGAGCGGGCTCACGATGAGCTGCTGGATCGAGAGCTTGCTCGGATCGCCTTCGAACGGGATGAGCTGCGGCGGCATCGAAGCCTGCGGACGGCGAAGGACGTAGAGCTCGTTCTCGCGCGCCTGGTGCACGGTCAGCGCCGAATGCGTGGTCGCGACGATCTGCATGTTGGGCAGCGTCTGCGTGAGAAAGTCCACGAGGCGCCGCTGCCACTGCGGATGAAGGTGAAGATCGAGCTCGTCGATCAGCAGGAGGCCGCGGGCAGCGAGCGGATCCTTGTAATCCTCGAAGGTTTCCGTGATGCGGTAGAGAAGATCGCCGCACCACGCCGCCATGTTCTGGTAGCCGTCGCTCAGGAACGCGAGCGGCACTTCGCCGTCGGGCGTGTCGAAGATCAGCCGGCGCTTGGCCTTGTCGATGTGGCTGAAGTTCACGCCGGGCAGGAGCCGCTCGATCGCCGCGCGCACGACATCGAGCGCGTCGGCGTGGCGGTAGTCGAGGTCCATCGCCCACGCTTCGAGCGGGGTGAGCGGGACGTCGGCATTGAAGAGCGAGGCCACGTTCGCAAAGCGCGCGTCCTTCGAACCCTCGCGGCTCCACGAACCGGTGGCGGCCGGCAGGCGACGGCTGACACCGTAGCCCAGCACGAAGTAGTTGCGCCGCGCGCGCTCGATCGCGCGATCCAGTTCATCGAGCGTGTCCGCGTTCTCGGCGTACAACGAGCGGATGTTGGTGCCGCGCTTGATCGTCAGCGAAAGCTCGCGGGACTTTCCCTCCGCCGTCTCGATGCGCGCGTAGATCTCGGCACTCTGCTCGCCGTTGCGTACCCAGGCGTCCGCATCGCCGAAGAGCTGGCCGATCGCCTCGCTGCCGGCGGTGATGAGGCCGATCGCCTTGAGGACCGTGCTCTTGCCCACGCCGTTCTCGCCGAGGAGCAAGGTCCACCGGCGGCCTTTGTGCTCGACCTCGGCGTCCTCGAAGCTGAGGTCCAGCGCGGGGATCGAGCGGAGGTTTCGGATCCGGATTTCGCGAAGGAACATGGTCGGCTCGATATATAAGGTGTCGTAGGGGTTCGCTACTCCGCTTTCACGGGACCGTCGGTGAGATCGAGAGCCTTGCGCAACTCCGTGACGCTTTCGGGAAGCGTCCCATCCCCGGGCAGCGTCCAGTACTCGGTGTGCGCGAGGAAACCACCGCGCACGCTCGTGGACACGGCGATATCGCGAACGCCGGGCCCCATCACGGGGCGAACGGGACCACCGATCAGGTCGCCCCACAACATGAAGCTCTCGGGCATGTAGAGATTCGTCCAGCGCGTCGGGCCGAACACCGCGGCGTGGTGCGGAATGCGCAGGGACTCGTTGTTGCCCTGGATCGATTCGTAGCCGACTCGCCGCACCATCTCGTTGCCGCGCCGGACGTCCTCGAGCTCCGGGGGGCAACGCGGGAATTCGCGATCGGCCTGCTTCTGGCGCAGGTCCGGGCCGTCCTTCGCCAGCAGGATCTCGGCGTGCGCGAGCGGAGAGCCCAGGGTGATGAAGTCCGTGACGCGCCAGAGGTTGCCGTTCGCCTTCATCTCCTCGAAGTAGGCGCGCTGCGCCGCCGGGATCTTGTCCGGGTCGGCCCTCGGGTCCCGCGACAGCTCCTCGAGCTGGTCGAGGGCGGCCATCGCATTGGCCCCCTGCGCGTGCCGCTCGTGGAACTTGATCCACGCATGCGTGAGGATGTCGTAGCCGATCACGCTCCCGAGGCTGTGGCCGACGACGATGATGCGGTCGTAGCGGCGCGACGGGTCGTGCAGCTCCTTGAGGAGATCGACGCCCATCTGCCGGATCTCGTGGCGGCTCTGGATGTTCTCGGGCGCTATATGAAGGTAGCGGGCGGCATCGCCGATCACCTTCAGCACGAAGAACGCGGCGATCGGCGTGGCGAGGCTCGCGCCGAACGCCACCCAGGTCGGCACGCCGGACTTGTCCTCCGTCATGCACCACCCGAAGTAGGCCATGAGCGCGCCGCCGGCGAGGATCAGCAGCCAGATGAAGATGTAGACCCAGAAGAGGTGCTTCGGCACGGAGGTGGGCCAACGAAGCAGCAGCGAGCGCGCCCAGGCCCAGACGTGGCCGTACTTGGTGCCCTTCATCAGATGCGCCCAGTAGAACTCGTAGAAATGGGTCTCGACCCCCGCGGTGTTCTGGGGGGTGGTCAGGCGCCGCAGCTCGAAGCTGCGCGACACGCTGTCGGGCTTGCTCCACAGGGAGGTGCCCGCGTACTTGTTGTGGATGTCGGCATAGGTCGACCAGACGGCCTCGGCGAAGCCGCGCAGGGTGTCCATCGGGCGCTGTTCGCCGACGCCGTGGATCAGCAGGACGGCCTGTCTCTTCGCCATGGTCGGGGCAGACTACCTTCGTTACCCACGGGACGCCAACCGAAGATTCGGCAGGGCCAACAACGATTTGTCGCGATCCGGGAGACCCACCGTCACAAACCGGCATGTCTCCGCCGGCGCCCCGCGCTCCAATGTCAGTGCCCCTTCCCTGATTGGAGTCGCCCATGAAACGCACTTCCCTCCTGCTCTCGGCCGCGCTGCTTGCCGCCTCCACGTTCACCCTGGCCAACGAAGCCGACAGCAAGAACGGCCTGACCGTCTATGCGGTCCAGAACCCCGACATGGTCGTGACCGGCGCGCGCATTCGCGACGCCGGCATCACGGATGCCACGATCAACGCGCTGCGCAACAATCCGAATCTCACGGGCCACATCGCCGTGGAAACGGTCGATGGCACGGTGAAGTTGCAAGGCGTCCTTGCGACACCCAGCCAGGCCCGCAGCGCGCTGCGCACCGTCTCGAAGGTCGATGGCGTGGCGGGCGTGCAGCCGGAACTGCGCACGGTGATCTTCCGGTCGTACTGAGAAAGCAAAACGGGCCGAGGTCACCCCCGGCCCGCTCTGTTTTCTGCATGCTTCATTACTGAAGCATCTGATACACCGAGGCCAGCGAATGGCTTCGGTTCTGCGGCGCCGCGAACGCCTGTGCCGCGCGTTCCAACTTCGCCGGATCTCCCGCCGCGACCTTGGTGGCGAAGATCCTCGCCTCCTCGGTCGTCAGCGTGCGCACGTGCACGCGCGCAAAGCAACGGCCCGGGCGAATCAGCGCCTCGTCCAGGTCCCCCACGTTCGGGAGGTTGGTCGAGAAGATGATCTTCCGGCCCTGCGCCCGCACCACGCCATCGGCGATGGTGAGGAAGCGGTGCAGGTGCTCGTTGCCGTCGCAGCGCGGCTTGAGCAGGTGGTCCGCGTCTTCGACGACGAACGCATCGTCCCAGCCGGTGATGAACTTCACGAAGATCTCATCCGACTCGAGCGCGCGCATGTCGCCCGTGTACACCACCTCCGTCTCGCCGTCGTCCTTCCGACGCGCGATCTCTCCGAGAATCGCCCGGATGAGGCGCGTCTTGCCGGTGCCCGGCGGTCCCTGGAGGACGAGTACCGACTCCTTGGAATCCAGGTACCGCTCGATGAACGGCTTCACGCCGCCCGCGATTTCCGGATACGCCTCGTCGATCACCGCCTCGTCCACCATCTCCTCGATCTCGGCATTTTCCACTTCGCCTCGACCGGTGAGGAACTGCCAGTTGATCTTGAACATCGGCTCCCTGATTCGCGTCGCCGCGGCCTTGGAGAGGATCAACTCCTTCGCCGCTTCGGCGCGCTGCGGGTCCGCCGCCCAGATGAAGAACCGGCACGAACAGTAGTCCGGCTTGCGGTTGCCGTACGCCGACACGAACACGCCGTCTCCATCGAGCATGAGAGCGTGCGTGTACATACGCTCCGCCCGCCACGCCGGATCGAGCGCGATCGCATCGAACAGCACCTCGAGCTCCACGCGCGCCGCGAACCGCAGCTTGCGATAGATCGGGTAGCGGGACTGTCCCGCCTCGAGGGCCTCGACCATCCGCTTGTGCATCACGAGGTCCGACACATCCCGGACCCGGTAGCTGATGCCTGCTGACTTCGAAGTGTTGCTCACGATACTTCCCTTCATTTCATTCGTTGGGGTGGCCTCCGGGATCGAACCAGGGCTTTCGCGTTCACAGCGCGACGTGCTGCCACTACACCATGACCACCGTTGTTCATCCCTTCACGCAAAGAATCTGCTTGAGGGTCGCGACGATCTCCACGAGATCCGACTGCGCGGCCATCACGGCATCGATGTCCTTGTAGGCGGACGGGATCTCGTCGATCACGCCACCGTCCTTGCGACACTCGACACCGGCGGTTTGCGCCACGAGGTCCTCGCGCGTGAAGCGCTTGCGCGCGGCCGTGCGGCTCATGCGGCGGCCCGCACCGTGCGAGCAAGAGCAGTACGAAGACTTCTCGCCCTTGCCGCGCACGATGAAGCTCCTGGCACCCATCGAGCCGGGGATGATCCCCAGCTCGCCGAGTTGCGCGCTCACCGCCCCCTTGCGGGTCACCCACACGTTCTCGCCGAAATGCTCCTCGACGCGCGCGTAGTTGTGGTGGCAGTTCGTCACTTCGCCGAGGAACTCCACCTTGCGGTCCAGCGCCTTCTCGAGCGCCTTGTGCACGAGATGCAGCATCAGGTCGCGGTTGAGCGACGCGTACTCCTGCGCCCAGCCGAGCCCTTCCACGTACGCCTCGAACTCCGGCGTGCCTTCATCGAGCCACGCGAGGTCGCGGTGCGGCAACGTGCGATCGACCTTGTCGGCCACCTTCTTCGCCACTTCCATCGCCGTCGTGCCGATGGCGTTGCCGATGCCGCGCGAACCCGAGTGCAGCATGATCCAGACCGCCCCGTGGGCATCCAGGCAGATCTCGACGAAGTGGTTGCCCCCACCGAGCGATCCCAACTGGCGCCACAAGCGCTTCTCGTTAAAGCCGCCCAACGCTTCGAGGATGCGAAGCTTCGGATAACGTTCCGCGAGATCCTTCATGCGGCGATCAAGCTTCACCGCGCCCGCCGTGCCCTCAGGCTCGACGACCTGGTTGTGATAGTCGAAGCCGACCGGCACGTCGCGCTCGATCTGCGCGCGAACCTTGCCGAGGTTGTGCGGCAAATCACCCGCGGAGAGGTTCGTCTGCACGGCGAGCATTCCGCAGCCGATGTCGACACCCACCGCCGCCGGGACGATCGCCGCACGCGTCGGGATCACGGTGCCCACGGTCGCGCCGCGGCCGAGGTGCACGTCCGGCATCACCGCCACCGGTCCGGCGAGGATCGGCAGCTGCATGACGTTGCGGATCTGCTCGATCGCTTCGCCTTCGACCTCCAGGTCGCCCGTCCACAGGCGCGCTCCCGGAAGCATCACTTCGTAATCGGTCTTGGTCTTTTTCATGTTCGTTCCTTCACTTCACGTTTTGACACTACTCCACGCGGGCGTTCCTGCCACATGCCCCCGCCGCCAATTGCGGCGAGGGCCAGCCCGAAAACAAAAAGCCCGGAGGTCTCTCGACTCTCCGGGCTTCGTGGCAACCACGAATGACGAGGGTGCTATCCCTTCGCCATGCTCCCGGAGACAAAACGCTCCCGTGCGTTCGCAAACATGCGCGGCCCGAGGCCGTGCATGCACGCGTTGGCGCGCAGGTGCTTGTTCGTCGTGTGGTTCAGAAGGTCCATCTCCGGTCTCTAAATATCAGTGGTGCGATTGATGAGGGTGCGAATGGTGACGAGATTCGATGAGCGTGTCAAGGCATCGAACTACTTCGGTGCGCTTCGCGGAGATTCGCGAATGGGTCGGATGGGACGCACCTCGATGCTCCCCACCGTCGCGGGCGGGATCTTCGACGCGAGCAGGATCGCTTCATTGAGATCGCGCGCTTCGATCAGGTAGAAGCCGGCCAACTGCTCCTTCGTTTCCGCGAACGGCCCGTCGAAGATGACGGTCTTGCCGTCGCGTATGCGCACGGTGGTGGCCATAGCGACGGGCTCGAGCGCTTCGGAGGCGATGCAGTGGCCGCTATCGCGAATCGATCGGTCGAAGGCGAGGCAGTCCTGGTCGTTCAGCTTATGCACCTGGCTTTCATCGCTGTAGACGAGGCAGAGGTATTTCATCGTGGCAGTCTCCGGGAGCAATGCGGCAATGATACCGGTCGATCACGCCGCCGCGATCGCGCGCTGCGTGGTGCGCACGGGCGGGAACATGAGCGCGATCGCCACGGCGCCGAGTCCCACCGCCGCGGACCCGATGTACATCCACGTGTACTGACCGAAGGTGTCGAAGATCCAGCCGCCGAGCGCGGGCCCGAGCG
Organism: Usitatibacter palustris; assembly: GCF_013003985.1. GTDB lineage: Bacteria > Pseudomonadota > Gammaproteobacteria > Burkholderiales > Usitatibacteraceae > Usitatibacter > Usitatibacter palustris. Next base: position 2,828,720 of record NZ_CP053073.1, read on the forward strand.
CCATGCCGAGGCTCGACACCATCGCCGCCGCGCCGAAGACCGCACCCAGGTGACGCTGGCCGAAGTACTCACGCGCGAGCACCGCGTAGAGCGGCATGACACCGCCGTAGGCGAAGCCGAATATCGCGGCGATGAAGTAGAACTCGCCCAGGCGCGACGCGAGCGCAAACGAACCGGCGCCGATCGCCTGGACCAGCAGCCCCGTGATGAGCACGCGCTTCACGCCGAGTTTGTCGGCGGCCACGCCGAACGCGAGGCGGCCTCCAAGTCCCGCGAGTCCCTCGACGCTGTAGATCGTGACCGCGGTCATCGGTGCGAGGCCGCAGACCATCGCGTAGCTCACCGTGTGGAAGATCGGGCCCGCGTGCGCCGCGCAGCAGGCGAAGAACGTGGCGGCGAGAATGATGAATGGGGGCGAACGCAGTGCCTGCCCGAGGGACTGCTCGTCTTTCTTTTGGGGAACGCCTGCCGCTTCCGCCGTGTGATCCGCTGCAGGTGGCCGACGCACGAACAGCGCTGCAGGAATGAGCGTGGCCCACACGAGGACCGCGAGGATCACCAGCGCCTCTCGCCAATCCATCCGCGTGCTGAGCCACGCGACGAAGGGCGACATCGTCAGCGGTGCGACGCCCACGCCTACCGACACCAGCGAGACCGCGAGGCCGCGATGCCCGGTGATCCAACCCATGACGGCAGTGATCATCGGCGCGAAGAAGCTTCCGACCGAGATCCCAACCAGCAATCCGAATGCGAGCTGGAACTGCAGCGGAGATTGCGCGCGGCTCGCGAGGAAGAGACCTAGACCAAGCAGCACGGCGCCAGGCAAGACGGCCCAGCGAGGTCCCTTGCGATCGCTCAGTGCGCCCCAGCCGAAACCGGCCGCGCCCATCGCGAGGAAGTTGAGCGTCATCGCTGCCGACACCGCGGTGGTCGACCACCCAGTCGCCGCCGTGATGGGCCGAAGGAACACCGCCAGCGAGAACATGGCGCCGACCGCGATGCAGGTCATGAACGCGCCCAGCGCCACCATCACCCAACCGTAACGAGGTTCCTTCACGGGGACGATCTCCTTGATTTGTCGAAGTCTCTCACCGTAGTCGAACGGCACCTCGCGATTTCGACAACCGCCCGTAAACTAGTCTCATGGAACCCACCCCGTTCTCTGTATTGCTGACACGCATCCAGGCTGCCGACGGCGAATCGACGCTCGACGTGCCGGAAGACTGGCTGCAGGGCCGCACGCTCTTTGGCGGACTGCAGGCGGTCGTCGGGCTCGCGGCGATGCGCACGGTTGCACCCGCCGCGCCGCTGCGCTCACTGCAGGTGACCTTCCTCGCACCGGTGCCCGGCGGGCCCGTGCAGGCTCGCGCGCGAGTTCTGCGCAGCGGAAAGAACACCACGCATGTCGAAGCGCGCGTCGTCGATGGGGACAATACGCTGTGCCTCATGGTTGGCGTTTTCGGCGTGGCGCGGGCTTCTGCCGTGGCGCTCCGCCCGCAACAACCGAGCTTCACACCGGCGAAGACCTTCGAGCTGCCCTGGGTCCCCGGCGTGACGCCTAATTTCACGCAACACTTCAAGGCGCGCTGGATCGTGGGCGCTCCACCGTACACGGGGAACACGTCGCCCGAGAGCGTGATCGAGCTCGGGATGCGCGATGACGGCCCCACGACCGAGTCGCACGTCGTCGCCATGGCGGACTTCATTCCGCCGATCGCGCTGTCGTACCTGAAGACGCCTGTACCGGCCGCATCGCTCACGTGGATGCTCGAGCTCCTGCCTGAAGATTTCGGCTCGTTAGCGCTCGACGGCTGGCGCATCGACGCGCAGATGACGGCCGCACACAGCGGCTACATCAACCAGTCGCTGATCCTGTGGGGGCCTGCTGGCGTGCCGGTCGCACTGGGCCGACAGACGATGGTGGTGTTCGGGTAAGGCGATCGCGACTTCGGAAAGTTTCGTCACAAAGCAGCTGTCGAATCCCGGTCTTCAGGTTCGACTACCTGTTGCCCATTGCGGCGCAGACAGGTGAGGTTCAGTTGCTCTTCGACGGAAACAGCGTCATCGCGCGGTCGACGACCGCATGAAGCGTGCGAGTGGTGGCACCGTCGCGCGCCTGCTGCGCCATGCCGCCGAGGATCGTCGTGTAGAAATCGGCGAGCTCGCTCGCATCGGTGCCCACGGGGACGTCGCCGTCCTTGATGCCCCGCTTGATGCGCTCCTTCATGTTCTCGCGGGCTTCCGTGCGTTTCGTGGCGAGCACCGCCTGCAGCTTGGGCGACGCGCTGGTGGCCGTGAAGAACGCGACCATCAGCAGGCACCCGCGCGGATGGCCCGCGCCGGTGAGGATGTCGGCCTTGAAGCGAAGGTAGGTCTCGACGGCTTCGCGCGCCGTCTTCTGCTCGGGACACATCTGGTCACTGCGCGATTTCGCGTAGTGCTCGATGGTCGCGAGGAAGAGCGTCTCCTTGTCGCCGAACGCCGCGTAGAGGCTGGGCGGATTCACGTTCATGGCCGACGTGAGGTCGCTGATCGAGGCGCCCTCGAAGCCCTTTTCCCAGAAGACCTGCATGGCCGCGTCCAGGGCGGCCTCGCGATCGAACGAACGGGGCCTTCCCCGGGGTTTCGGGGGGATTGCGACAGCCGTTACGTCGTCGATGGGGGTGGCGGTGTTTTTCATAGTAGTCGCTATCGTATGAGGGTTTTCCCTACTCGGCAAGGGGTCTTTCCCCTCTCATTCCTCGTTTTACGCGCTTCGTCGCATTTCCGTAGTGGTCGATAAGAAATGTCTTGACACTCCCTTTCGGACAGACGTATTGTCGCACCGTTCCGTATCGATCGCTACATAAACAAGGACCCGCCCAAATGACTTCCGTAATCCCCTCCCGCCGCCTGGCCATCGCCGTCGGCACCCTTTTCGCAGCCGGCGCGCTGGTCGCCGGAGCCCTGGCAGTCCGTACCTCCACCGCCGCACCGTCGCCCGCCGCCCAGGCCATGCCCGTCGCGGTCGCCGCGGTCTATACGTCCGACGTCACGCTGTGGGACGAATTCTCCGGCCGCCTCGAAGCCGTCGAACGCGTGGACGTTCGTTCGCGAGTCGCCGGAGCCGTGCAGTCGGCGCACTTCACCGAAGGGGCGCTCGTCCAGAAGGGTGACCTGCTCGTGACCATCGATCCCGCTCCCTATGCCGCTGAAGTCGACCGCGCGCAAGCGCAAGTCGCCGCCGCACAGGCGCGCAACACCAACGCCAAGAGCGAGCGCGAACGCGCGGAGCGTCTCTGGAAGGAAGAAGCGATCTCCCGCCGCGAAGTCGATGAGCGCGTGAATGCGCTGCGCGAAGCGGAAGCGAACGTGCAGGCCGCCGAAGCCGCGCTGCAGTCCGCGCGTCTCAACCTCAGCTACACGCAGGTGCGCGCGCCTGTCTCCGGCCGTGTGGGCAAGGTCGAAGTGACGCAGGGCAACCTCGTTCCCTCCGGCCCCGGCGCACCTGTCCTCACCACACTCGTCTCCGTGAACCCGATCTACGCGAGCTTCGACGCCGACGAGCAAGTGGTTGCGCGCGCGCTGCGTGATGCGGGCGCCAGGGGCCTTGCCTCCATCCCCGTCCAGATGGCCACCGCCGTCGACAGCGCCGAGATTCGCACCGGCCACCTGCAGCTCGTCGACAACCAGGTGAACGCGAAGAGCGGCACCGTTCGCGTTCGCGCGGTCTTCGACAACAAGGATGGCTCGCTCATGCCCGGCCAGTTCGCGCACGTTCGCCTCGGCCGCCCCACCGCTACGCCCGCCGTGCTCGTGAACGACCGCGCGATCGGGACCGACCAGAGCAAGAAGTTCGTGATGGTCGTCGGCACCGACAACAAGGCCGCGTATCGCGAGGTGACGCTCGGTGGAAACGTGAACGGGCTTCGCATCGTGAGCACCGGGCTCGAGAAGGGTGAACGCATCGTCGTCAACGGATTGCAGCGCGTGCGGCCGGGAGCACTCGTCGATCCGCAGCCGTCCGACATGAACAAGCCGGAGGACCGCAAGGTCGTCGCGCAGAAGGGTTAAAGAGTACCGAACATGAACCTGTCCAAATTCTTCATCGACCGTCCGATCTTCGCGGGCGTGCTCTCGGTGCTGATGGTCCTCGCGGGCCTGATCGCCATGAGGGTCCTGCCCATCGCGGAGTATCCGGAAGTCGTGCCGCCCTCGGTCGTGGTGCGCGCCAACTACCCGGGCGCGAACCCGAAGGTGATCGCCGAAACGGTCGCCACGCCGCTCGAGGAATCCATCAACGGCGTGGAAGGCATGCTCTACATGGGCAGCCAGGCCACCACCGACGGGCGGATGACGCTCACGGTGACCTTCAAGCTCGGCACCGATCCGGACAAGGCGCAGCAGCTCGTGCAGAACCGCATCAAGGAAGCGGAAGCGCGGCTGCCCGAGGAAGTGCGGCGCCTGGGACTCACGACGGCCAAGGGCGCGACCGACCTCACGATGGTCGTGCACTTGACCTCGCCCAACGAACGCTACGACATGACGTACCTGCGCAACTACGCGGTGCTGAACGTCAAGGATCGACTCGCGCGGATCGATGGCGTTGGACAGGTTCTGCTGTTCGGTTCGGGTGACTACTCGATGCGCGTGTGGCTCGATCCCCGCAAGGTTGCTGAACGCGGGTTGTCCGCGAGCGACGTCGTGCGCGCCATCCGCGAGCAGAACGTGCAGGCCGCGGCGGGTGTCGTCGGTGCGTCGCCGGGACTCTCCGGTCTCGATCTGCAGCTCTCGATCAACGCGCAGGGCCGCCTCACATCCGAGGAAGAGTTCGGCGAGATCATCGTGCGGACGGATCCGAACGGTGCCGTCACCCGGCTGAAGGACGTCGCGCGCCTGGAGCTGGGTGCTTCAGAGTACGCGCTGCGCTCGCTGCTCGATAACAAGCCCGCGGTCGCGGTGCCGATCTTCGCCGCACCGAATGCCAATGCCCTCTCGATCTCCGACAACGTCCGCGCGACGATGTCCGAGATCAAGAAGACCATGCCCGAGGGCGTGGACTACAAGATCGTCTACGACCCGACGCAGTTCGTGCGCGCTTCCATCAAGGCGGTCATCACGACGTTGCTCGAAGCGATCCTGCTCGTCGTGCTGGTGGTGATCCTGTTCCTGCAGACCTGGCGCGCATCCGTCATTCCGCTCGCCGCGGTGCCGGTGTCGGTGATCGGCACGTTCGCCGTGCTGCACCTCTTCGGCTTCTCTATTAATGCGCTCTCGCTGTTTGGCCTGGTACTCGCCATCGGCATCGTGGTGGACGACGCGATCGTCGTCGTGGAGAACGTCGAAAGGAACATCGAAGCGGGGCTTTCACCGCGGGACGCAACGTATCGGGCCATGCGGGAAGTCTCCGGCCCGATCATCGCGATCGCCCTGGTGCTGATCGCCGTGTTCGTGCCGATCGCGTTCATCAGCGGGCTCTCGGGTCAGTTCTACAAGCAGTTCGCGCTGACGATTGCGATCTCCACGGTGATCTCGGCGATCAACTCGCTGACACTCTCCCCTGCCCTCGCCGCGATCCTGCTCAAGGGCCACAAGGAACCCAAGGACGCGCTCACCCGCGCCATGGACAGCGTGTTCGGCAAATTCTTCGGCTGGTTCAACCGCGTGTTCAAGCGTGGCAGCGAGGCGTACTCGACCGGCGTGACGAAGTCGATCGCTCGCAAGGGCGCGATGATGGCCGTGTTCGCCGTGCTCGCACTCGCGACTGCTGGTCTGTTCAAGGTGGTGCCGAGCGGCTTCGTGCCGCAGCAGGACAAGCAGTACCTGATCGGCTTCGCGCAGTTGCCTGAAGGTGCGACGCTCGACCGCACGGAAGCGGTGATCCGCAAGATGGGCGAGATCGCGCTCGCTCACCCCGGTGTGTCGAACGCGGTGGCCTTCCCCGGCCTCTCGATCAATGGCTTCACCAACAGCTCCAACGCCGGCATCGTCTTCACGCCGTTGAAGCCGTTCGACGAGCGCAAGGGCAAGGGCATGAGCGGCAACGAGATCGCGGCGGAGCTGAACAAGCAGTTCGCCACGATCCCGGAAGCGTTCATCGCGATCTTCCCGCCCCCGCCCGTTCAAGGGCTGGGAACGACCGGTGGCTTCAAGCTGCAGGTGGAGGACCGCGCGTCGCTGGGCTTCGAAGGACTCGATGGTGCGATGAAGGCGTTCCTCGCGAAGGCATGGCAGGCGCCGGAACTGCAAGGCGTGTTCTCGAGCTTCCAGGTGAACGTGCCGCAGCTCTACGCGGACATCGACCGGACGAAGGCGCGGCAACTCGCGGTGCCCGTCACGGAAGTGTTCGACACGATGCAGATCTATCTCGGCAGCCTGTACGTGAACGACTTCAACAAGTTCGGGCGGACGTACTCGGTGCGCGTGCAGGCCGACGCGCCCTACCGCGCGCGCGCTGAAGACGTGGGCAGCCTCAAGGTGCGCTCGACCACGGGCGAGATGGTGCCGCTCTCCGCACTGCTCTCCGTGAAGCACAGCGCGGGGCCGGAGCGCGCCATGCGCTACAACGGCTTCCTCGCCGGTGACATCAACGGGCGCGCCGCTCCGGGGTATTCGTCGGGCCAGGCGCAGGACGCCGTCGAGCGCATCGCGAAGGAGACGCTGCCCGCTGGCGTCAGCTTCGAATGGACCGAGCTCACGTACCAGGAGATCCTCGCCGGCAACTCGGCGCTGTGGGTGTTCCCGATCGCGATCCTGCTCGTGTTCCTGGTGCTCGCCGCGTTGTACGAGAGCCTGGTGCTGCCGCTGTCGATCATCCTCATCGTGCCGATGGCGATGCTCGCTGGCTTGACGGGCGTGTGGCTCACGAACGGCGACAACAACATCTTCACGCAGATCGGATTGATGGTGCTCGTCGGCCTCTCCGCGAAGAACGCGATCCTGATCGTGGAGTTCGCGCGTGAGCTGGAGTTGGCCGGACGCGATCCGGTGCGCGCGGCGATCGAAGCGGCACGCCTGCGGTTGCGCCCGATCCTCATGACGTCGATGGCGTTCGTGATGGGTGTCGTGCCGCTCGCCTTCGCAACGGGCGCCGGTTCCGAGATGCGCCGCGCGATGGGTGTGGCCGTGTTCTCCGGAATGATCGGCGTGACGCTCTTTGGAATCTTCCTGACCCCGGTGTTCTACGTGCTGCTTCGCAAGCTCGCGGGCAACCGGAAACTCAAGCACCACGGCGAGGCGGTTGCGCAGGAAGCCTTTGCCGGTACTGACGATTGAGGTCCCCATGAAAACGTTTCTTGCTCCCCTGGTTGCCGCGCTCGTCCTTGCCGGATGCGTGACGGTTCCCGATATCGATCCCGCGGCGCTGCCGGTCACCCCGGTGGCGTTCAAGGAAGGCGATGGCCGCTGGATCACCGCGCGCCCCGCGGATAACCAACCGCGCGGCGAATGGTGGAAGGCGTTCAACGATCCGGTGCTCGATGGCCTGGTTGCGCGCGCCGACGTGAACAACGCGACGATCACTGTTGCCGCGGCTCGCCTGGCGCAGTCGCGGGCGTACCTTCAGTCGGCCAATGCCGATCGCTGGCCGCAGCTCGGGGTCGGTGCCTCCGCTTCGCGCGCTGGCGGTGTTGCTTCCGCGAATGGCGCGGGTCTGCCGCCCGGGACGCTCACCACGGTCGGCGCGAACCTCTCGTACGAGATCGATCTCTTCGGGAAGCTCGCCAACGCCGAGAAGGCCGCGTCGCTCGATGCCCAGGCGCGTGCGGCATTGCTGGAGAACACGCGGCTGCTGGTTCAAGCCGACGTGGCGCAGGTGTACTTCGCGCTGCGCGGGCTCGATGAAGAGCGCGCGCTGGTTCGCCGTACCGTCACGACCTATCGCGATGCGCTTTCGCTGACCGAGCGGCGCTATCGCGCTGGTGATGTTGCCGAATTGGATGTCGCTCGCGCGATGACCGAGGTGGCTGCGACTGAAGCTGAAGCGTTCGCCATCGACCGTCGCCGCGCCGAACTCGAACACGCGCTGGCCGTGCTGGTGGGCGAACCCGCGTCGACGTTCCGCCTGGACGAGGCTCCGTGGTCCACGGCGCTTCCCGTGATTCCCGCGGGCGTGCCCTCGACGGTTCTCGCGCGTCGCCCCGACGTGGCTGCCGCACAGCGCACCGTGCTCGCCTCGAACGCTCGCGTTGGCGTTGCGCAGGCCGCGTGGTTCCCGGACATCTCGCTTACCGGTGCGGCTGGTTACGCTTCGCCCGAGATCGGCGACATCTTCAAGTGGTCGGCACGAGCCTGGGGCATCGGCGCGCTGCTGTCGCTGCCGATCTTCGATGGCGGGCGGCGTGAGGCAGGCGTGAATTTCGCGAGCGCAGAACGTGATGCGTCCGTGGCCAAGTACCGCGAACAGGTCCTCGTCGCATTCAAGGATGTCGAGGATCAGCTCTCGGCGCTTCGCTACCTCGCTGATCAATCCGGCGCGCAGGAACGCGCGGTCACTTCGGCCACGCGCTCGACGACACTTTCGGACGCGCGCTATCGCAACGGCTACGTGAGCCAGCTCGATTTGCTCCTCGCGCAACGCAGCGAGCTCGCGAACCGCCGCCAGTCGGTGCAGGTCCGCTCCGCGCAATACCAGGCCACGGTCGGCCTAGTCAGGGCGCTGGGTGGCGGATGGGGAGAATCGTAATGAGCTCTCGGCGAAACGATGACGACCAAGGTGGGCCGCTCGTGTGGATCCTTGTCGTAATGCTCGCGATCTACCTCTTGACGATCACCTGACCCACCAATGGGGACAGACCCCATTGGTGAGCCCCAATACAAATTACAAGGCACCATTGGGGTCTGTCCCCATTGGTGGAGAGAAAATGTCCCTCGACTCATTCCCCATCACCCGCAAGTGGCCCGCGAAGTATCCGGACCGCATCCAGCTCTATTCGCTACCCACGCCCAACGGCGTCAAGGTCTCGATCGCGCTGGAGGAGCTGGCGCTTCCCTACGAGGCGCACCTGGTTTCATTCGACAGCAACGACCAGATGTCGCCGGAGTTCCTGTCGCTCAATCCGAACAACAAGATCCCGGCGATCATCGATCCGGACGGTCCGGGCGGGCAGCCCCTGGCGTTGTTCGAGTCGGGCGCGATCCTCTTCTATCTCGCCGAGAAGGCGAAGCGCCTGATGCCCGCCGACCGCGCCGCGCGCTACGAGACGCTGCAATGGATCATGTTCCAGATGGGCGGCATCGGCCCGATGTTCGGGCAGCTGGGCTTCTTCGTGAAGTTTGCCGGCAAGGACTTCGAGGACAAACGGCCGCGCGACCGTTACGTGAACGAGTCGAAGCGGCTCCTGGGTGTGCTCGACAAGCGCCTCGAGGGTCGGCGCTGGGTCATGGGCGATGAGTACACCATCGCCGACATCGCGATCTTCCCCTGGGTGCGGAACCTCGTCGGCTTCTACGGCGCCGGGGATCTCGTGGAGTTCTCGACGTTCATCAACGTGAAGCGCGTGCTGGATGCGTTCATCGAGAGGCCGGCCGTGCAGAAGGGGCTGGTGACTCCTGCGAGGCCGGCGGCGTGAGGTCGCGGTAGCGCCGTCATTTCCCCGCGCCAGGCGCGGCGAGTGACGCAAAGGCCTTGTCGAGGTTCGCCTGCGCCTGCTCGAGCTTGCCGCGTTGGGCCTGCAGCCATTCCACGTCGGCCGCAAGTTTTTGTTTCTCGGATTCCAGCATCCGCGCGACCTCCGCGGGCTGCGGCCCGCCCAGGCCACGACTCGCCGCAAGCATCCCTTCAGCAGACAGCGACTCGCGAAAGCGCTTCTCGGTGAGCGGAAAGACCGGCGGCGCTCCGTACTTCTTTGCCGCCTCCGCCCAGACCTGCTTCGCGTCGCGGTAAGAGATCCCGCCCGGACCGACCCCGGCCTTGCGACCGAACGTCACCAGCTCCGAGGCGAAGTGGTGTCCGATGCGAAAGGGAATGTCCGCTTCGCGCTGGAGCACGTCGGCGAGCTCGGTGGTGGTCGAGTATTCCTTGTTGACCTCGGCAAGCGCCACGGGAACGTTCACCGCCAGGTTCTCGAAGTAACGCTGTAGGTGTCCGAACATCGTGATCGCGCCCTCGAGAGCGCCATGCGAATGGTCGCGCTTGTAGTCGGGCATGCCGGGGGGCACGTTGTGCGCGACGATCACCGTCCCCTGCGCATCGCCGACGACGAGGCTCGAAGACAGGCGCAGGTTGTTCAGGACGGTGGGGTTCCTCTTCTGCGGCATGATGCTGCTGCCGTGCGTCTCGGCCCCCTCGCGAATCAACAGCCACGGGGACGTCTGGTGGTACTGCGTGTGCGCATCGGCCGTCATCGAAGCCGTGGTGAGCGCGGCGAAGGCCGCCACCGAATCGATCTCGACGGGCACGTCCATGATCGAGAGCTGCGCAGCGTCGTAGCCGTTCTCCACGTTGCCATCGAATCCGAGCAGCTCAGCGAGGCGCACGCGGTTCACCGGGAAGCTTGACGTCCCGTAGACCGCCACGCCGAGCGGATTCTGGTTGAGGCGCGCGTAGGCCTGGCGCAGGCGCTCGCCGTGCCGCGAATACGCGCTCGCGAAGCCGAGCAGGTAATGCCCGTACGTCGTGGGCTGCGCCTGCACGCCGTTGGTGTAGCCGGGCACGATCGTCTTCGTGTGCTGCCCGGCCGTCTCGAGGAGCTTCTGGCGTGCGGCAACCATCGCCTGCATGAGCGCGAGAGTTCTCTCGCGCAGCATCACGCGGCGGTTGGTCGGGATGATGTCCTGGCGGCTGCGGCCCGAATGCATGCGCGTGGCGTCGGGTCCCGCATAGGCGAGCAGCAAGGGCTCGTACGCGAGGTAGTCCCCGGGCCGTTTCGCTCCGGGCTTGGCTCCGTCGGCGATGACCTTCGCCACACCGTCGGCAATCCGTGATCCCAACTCGCGCGAGACGATGCCCTGCTCGACGACCATCACCGTCGAAGCCTTGTTGAACTCGTTCAGCCAGTGGAACTCGTCGTTGAAGGCCGGCCCGGCGCGGCGCTGCGCGAACGCGGAGCCGAAAAAAAAGCTCGCCGCTACGGCGGCGAGAATCAGCACTCTCATCAGGCTCTCCTAGAATGTGTGGCGCACACCCGCCGAGAATCCCTGCGGATCCTGGCCGGCGGTGATGCTCAGCGTCGCTGCGCCGAAGTTGCAGAGGTTGCCGACGTCGTTGTTCACCTTCGTGTAGTACGCCGTGAACATCGTGCGCCGCGAGAAATCGTAGCGATAGCCCAGGCCCTGTGCGTCGCATCGGGGCTGCGCCGCGGTGGTGACACCGCCGTCGCGCGAGTCCTGGTAGCTCGCAAGCAGGTGGTGCCGTTCGCCGAACACCCAGTCCACGCCCAGCACGTAGGACTTCTGCTTCGCCGTGCCGGTGCGGCTGTACGTGCCGTACTGCGCCATCAGCTTCGCGCCGCCCAGGCGCACGTAGCCGCCGACGCCGTGGCCCTCCTCTTCGATCCCGGCGGTGACGGTGCCATCGCGCGAGTCGTTGTGCTTCTCGTACGCGTAGGTGAGGTAGACGGTGCGATTGGTCCACACGAGCGAGCCGCCGTACTTGTACGGATCGCGATCCGCAGTCTTTCCTTCGTTGGCGCTGTACGCGAGCCTCACTTCGAGGCCGGCCCAGTTCGGCGACCAGTACTGGATGACGTTCTGTTCGCGCAGCGAGAAGTTGCCCTGGTTCATCGCGGTGCCCGTGACGTCGGCGAGCGCGAGATCGGTGAACGGGTCGAGGGGTGCCACCTGCGAGCTCTTGAACGGCATGTCCCAGCGACCCATGATGATCGTGCCCAGCTTTGCATGTGCGAGGCCCACGCCGCTGTTGCGGTTGGCGAAGTTGGCGGTCTGCTGGTCGGGCGGGAAGCCGGTCTCGAGCTGGTAGATGGCTTTCAGTTCGCTGGAGAGCTTCTCTTCGCCGCGCACGCCGAGCAGCGAGGACTGGTCGGTCACGCGGGTGCGGCGCGCGAGCGGTGTCGTGCCCCCTTTCGCCTCGACCGAGTCGACCATCAGGTAGACGCGGCCATAGAGCGTCATGGGACTTTCGGTGGCTTCCTGCGCGGCGCAGGGTAGCGCGGCGGCCGCAAGGGCGGCCAGGCAGCGAGCTTTCATTTTCTCTCTCCGTTTGTGGATCTTCTTGTAATGCGGCGAACACTAGCAGCGCTGCTGCCATATATCCAATATCATCGACAGACCTGTGCGATATGTTGGAGATATGACATGGAACTGCGCCACCTGCGTTACTTCACGACGATCGCCGCCGAAGGAAACCTCACGCGCGCCGCCGAGCGCCTGGGCATCCAGCAGCCACCGCTGAGCCAGCAGCTGGCCGCGCTCGAACGCGAGCTTGGCGTGCAGCTCTTCCACCGCCGGCCTCGCGGCGTTGAAGTCACGCACGCCGGCGCGGCCTTCCTCGAGGATTCGCTGGCACTCCTGGAGCGCGTGGACAGCGCGGCAGCCCGCGCACGGCGCGTGGACAAGGGTGTGGCGGGCTCGTTGCGGCTGGGGCTTACCACCTCTGCAGCCACCCACCCTGCAACGCCCGATACGATCGCGGCATTCCGCAGCCGCTATCCGGAAGTCCACCTCACCTTCGTGGAGGGAAATGCGGCGTCGCTTTCCGATGCGGTGATCAATCGCCAGGCGCAGGCGGCCCTGGTCCGTGCGCCGGTGGTGCAGGCCGCGGAGTTGCGCGTCATCCAGATCGATCAGGAACCGCTCGTCGCCGCCATTGCCTCGACGCACTCGTTGGCACGCCGCCCCAAAGGGAAGGCGCTGCGCTCCATCTCGATAAGTGAACTTGCGAAGGAACCCCTGATCCTCGTTCGGCGGCCCGGCGCCCAGGGGATGTATGGAACGCTGCTCGACGCGTTCCGCAAGGCGGGGCTCGTCCCGAGGATCGCCGCCGAGGTCGGCAACATGCTCACGAACCTCACGCTCGTCGCCGCCGGCGTCGGCGCCACGGTCGTCCCCGCTTCGATGAGCGGCGTCCTCGCCGATCGCATCGCGTACCTGCCGATCCGAAGCGCGAAGCGCATGGTCGCGCCGCTGACGCTGCTGACTCACGCCGACGAAACCGATCCGGCAGTTGCGAACTTCATTACTTTGGCGCGCAAGGTTCGCGGATGAGGCGTGTAAAGTGAACATGCGGGCGAGCCGCCCGCCTCACTCACCAGGCTTTTTTCCGTGCGCAACTACAAGATCGCAGTCATTCCCGGCGACGGCATCGGCACCGAAGTGCTCGCCGCCGGCATCGATGTCCTCCACGCGCTGGCCCGCAATGGCGACTTCGCCATCTCCCCGCAGCAACTGCCCTGGAGCTCGGACCAGTACCTCCACCTGGGCCACTACATTCCCGACGGCGGCCTCGAGCGCCTGAAGACCTTCGACGCCATTTTCTTCGGCGCGGTCGGCAGCGAGAAGGTGCCCGACCACGTGTCGCTCTGGGGCCTGCGCCTGCCGATCTGCCAGGGATTCGACCAGTACGCGAACGTGCGCCCCGCGCGCGTGCTCCCCGGCGTCACGAGCCCGCTCACGAATGGCAAGGACATCGACTGGGTCGTGATCCGCGAGAACTCCGAGGGCGAGTACGCCGGCAACGGCGGACGCGTGCATCGCGGCCTGCCCATCGAAGTGGCGACCGAGACTTCCGTCTTCACGCGCCGCGGGGTCGAGCGCATCCATCGCTTCTCGTTCGAGCTCGCGCGCAAGCGCCCGCGCAAGCACCTCACGCTCGTGACCAAGTCCAACGCGCAGCGCCACGGGATGGTGATGTGGGACGAGATCTTCTACGAGGTCGCGAAGGAGTATCCCGACGTGACCACGCGCCGTGAGCTGGTGGACGCGATGACCACGCGCATGGTGCTCAAGCCCGCGACGATCGACGTGATGGTTGCCACGAACCTGCACGCGGACATCCTTTCGGATCTGGCTGCCGCACTCTCGGGAAGCCTCGGGATCGCGCCGACCGCGAACCTCAATCCGGAGCGCGAGTTCCCCTCGATGTTCGAGCCCATCCACGGCTCGGCCTTCGACATCGCCGGCAAGGGCATCGCCAATCCGATCGCGACGTTCTGGACGGCCGCGATGATGCTCGAGCACCTGGGCGAGGCGAAGGCCGCCGCGCGACTGATGAAGGCGATCGAAACCGTGACCGCGGCCAAGGTGCATACGCCGGATCTCGGCGGGACCGCGACGACGAAGCAGGTGACGCAGGCGGTGATCGCGGCGCTGTAGCTACAAGGCGGCCGGAGGCGACCATCGAATACTTCATCTACACCGTGTGGCTCGGCATCGGCGCAACCATCGTGACGGACCTCTGGGCCGTGGCTCGAAAGCGACTGCTCGGGATCCCTCTACCGGACTACGGGATGGTCGGCCGCTGGTTCGGCCACATGGGGCGCGGGCGTTTCCAGCACGACCGCATCGCCGCCTCGCCTGCCGTGCCGGGCGAACGCGTGATCGGGTGGACCGCTCACTACGTGATCGGCATCGCCTTCGCGGCCGTGCTTCTCGCCGTGTGCGGCATCGATTGGATTAGCCACCCGACGATTGCTCCTGCATTGGCTCTGGGAATCGCCACCGTTGCGGCGCCATTCCTCCTGATGCAGCCGGGCATGGGCGCGGGCATCGCTGCCAGCCGCACACCACGCCCTGCCGCCGCGCGCGTGCAGAGCCTCGTTACCCACTCGGTCTTCGGGCTTGGGCTCTACGCGTCTGGCGTGGCCGCGAGCTATCTGCGATAGCCGCTGAACCTCAGCTCTTGCCGAGGAAGTCCTGCTTGCCGAGCTCAACGCCGTTGTGGCGCAGGATCAGGTAGGCCGCCGTCACGTGGAAGTAGACGTTGGGAATCACGTGATGGAGCAGGTAGGGCTGGCCCTTCATGCTCTTCTCCGAAGTCCTCGTCTTCCACGTCACCGTGCGCTCCTCCGAGCCATCGATCTGCTCGGGCTTGAGCGTCTCCAGGTAGGCGACGGTCTTCCTCGCTCGCTCGATCAGCTGCGGGAAGGTGGTTTCGTTGTCTTCGAAGGCGGGCGGTTCCGCTTGCGCGAGTCTTGCTGCGCCACCCTTTGCTGCGTCTGAGGCGATCTGCACCTGACGGACCAGCGGGAACATGTCGGGGGCGAGACGGCTGTTGATGAAGACGGCGGGGTCGATCTTCTTCGCTTCGGCGTGCGCTGCGGCCTTTTCGAGGACGTCGGCGAGGCTGCTGAGGGCGCGGATGAAGGTGGGGATGGTGGCTTGGTGCATCGAGATAGTCATGATGCCTTTCGTGTTCTTGCGAGAGGGGTGTGGCGGGACTGTGCCCCTGCTTTACACCGGCCGAAGGTCAGGCGGCGTACGACCTGCGATCACGCCGGATAGTCTACTCTCGAAAAATCATGTCCAAACGCTGGCCGAGCGATTGCCTGAGCGAGGCCAGCGAGTGCGGCGTTAGCGAACTCCACCGACATTCTCCATTTTCGCGATATCGGGAAGACAATCTCTGATGCAAAAGACATTTCGTCGATCGTCACTACCTCAACTTCAGATCGCATAGACGCGACCTTCTTGCCCCAGAGTTCCAGGTCGCAGAATCCACCTCGCGCAATCCTTGCCTCAAGGCTGCGCAGTCTCATGTGTTGGGGTTTCAGCAGGAATGAATATCCGTCACGAATCTGCTTTGGAAAGCAGGCCGCACGGCCTTCTGGATTAGTCCAACACCAATCTAAGACGCCCAAATCAATGGAGTCCACGCTCGAGTTATTGAACACATAGACAATGTCTTCGTCGCTTTCCCCAGTAGCGATCCGGTATACAAGCGGCGGCGTGCCCTGCTTCCCAGCGAGGTCTCGAACGGCAAGTCTCTCCATCTTCACGAGCCATCCCCTCTGAAGTTTTCGTTGGCCGTCCGGGCGTATCGCAACATCGCATGGGTTAGCAAGAAGAATGACGTCCACCGCTTCCCCGTCCTCAAATGTAATTTCGAACACGTCCCCGCAAGCGAGGGTCTGCTGCATTCCGTTTACGTGGGATCCAGGCCTTTCAAACTCCTGAACTCTCAGATCCTTTAGCTCAGACTTTGCGAACTTCGCCTGCTCCGCATCGAATGCACGTAGGGAAAACCGACGCATCTTCTCAACCTGCTCTCTAAGAGGACCCTTCTTCAGGTTCGATTCAAGCGCTGCGCGTTGTTTCAGGTTCACCAGGCGCATCAACACGTCAACCTCAGATGTCCCTTCGTTGTCTGCACTAATGAATATGGACCCGTGAAACTCCGATAAAGGTATTTGCTCGAGCCATGAAACAGACTCCCTTACTGCGCTCGTCATTTCCGCCAATGCGATCCTTATTAGTTCCCCGCGCAGATCCGTAGCGTCGAGGCGATTCATATGGGCGAGTAGGTCTTCGTCGAGCGGGCGCCTTCCATTGAAGCGCCCCTTGGAGAGGACGAACGCCCTCACAATGCTGCGAGCATTCTCTTGTCCCTGCAGAGCCTGTCTTAGGTCCTCGAGCAGCCGCTTTGCTTCGTCAAACTCCCCAGTTGGCTCGCAATTGGACGTAACAACAATCACGTCGACTCGGCCTATTGAGTCACTGTGATTCTTCCAAAGGTCAACTAAGGCGCGAAGGCCATCCAACGGGACATCCTTCTCACGGTCGTTTACTTCATCGAGCAGAACCAAGATGCGACTGTCGGCTGTCGTGTTCTTAACAATCTCGGTCCCGCGCTTCAACCAATCTCCGAAAGTAAATGAATGCAGCAAGCCCTCGGGCACCGCCAGCTTGAGCTTCTCCAGAACGTCGTACTTTTGCCCCTGGAAGAAGACCTCGGCCATCAAGTCGAAATCCTTGCTCGCGAGCGAGTGCTCTTCGACCAGCAACTCTACAAGC
This sequence comes from Usitatibacter palustris, assembly GCF_013003985.1. GTDB lineage: Bacteria > Pseudomonadota > Gammaproteobacteria > Burkholderiales > Usitatibacteraceae > Usitatibacter > Usitatibacter palustris. The sequence continues at coordinate 2,845,604 of NZ_CP053073.1, forward strand.
GGCTTTAGCTCTGAACGCTGCTCCTCGCGAGGCAACTCACTCACTTCTTCCTTTTTTGCCAGAAGCTTGGCGAATCGTTCATCCTTCTTGATCAGATTCTTTAAGCGTCGAGGGGGTATTTGCGCAGTGGCCTCAATGGCCTCATCGACATCGCGAATTCGCGGCGTCGCATTGCCATCGTCTACAAAGTAGACGGCCTTGACGTTGCGTCGCTGAAGCGCCTCAGCAAATGCGCTCATTTGATAGCTCCCCGCAGGTCAACGCGAAACTTGTACCGACGTCCGTGCACATTGCGATCTGGCAGGAGCGAAATGTGACATCGCTCGGACTGCAAGAACGCCGTCACAAGGAACAGTCCCAACCCCTGCCCCTCCGATTCGTTCTTTTCGGTGACGTAGGGCTCGAACAGCGACTCCTCCACTGATTCGCGAATTCCCTTACCGCCGTCCCACCAAGTGAATCCACTACGATCGCACTCAACGTGCACTGTCCTTTGAATCCCCTTACTCTCGGTGGAGTGCTGCTCGATCCAGTAAAGACTGTTTTGGAGGAGATTCTCGAGGACCTGGTTGAAGCGTGTCTTTGCAAATCTGACATGAGGGCCGTTTCCACCGGTGAGTGTCACAGACACACGCGCCGCTTCAATCTTCGGTGCTCGAACCTCAAGATACTCACGGATGCCATCTCCAGCATAGAAGTTGTCTTTGAGCGACCGAGAGCCTGTCAACAGCGGATTGATGCTCGCAACTGTCTTTTTCAGCTCGCGAACCGAACCCGTGATCTTCTCGATCGCGCCGTCAAGCGCGACGCTTGGCCTTGCCTTGTTTACGCGCCGAACTGCCGCAACCCCCTTCTCTATCAGGGCGAGGAAGGCATTGATCTCATGGGTCAACCCTCGCGCACTCAATCCCACTGCCGCCGCATCGATCAGCCGAAGGTTGCGGTCTGCCAGTTGGTCATTGAGGAGAACGATTCTCTCGAGTTGGCTGGCGCTCGAGGTGGCCAGGAGCCTCGCCTCCTCGAGCGCCATCGATAGCGCTCCGACAGATTCCTCGACACCCCCCAGTTGCTGCTCAATCTGGACAAGCACCTTGCTTCCAGATGCACGCGCAGTATCTCGTAGCCCCTCTCTAACGGCGGACAAACGCGTCGAGACCGTGGCACTTCGAGTTGATGCGACCTTAATCGAGCCGAGAGCTGATCTCGCCGCCTTTGCTGCGCGCTCCGGATCATCGTCGCTGGCGTCGCTCTCACTGGACTCGCTCTTTGCCCCAAGCTTGTCCTTCTTGTACTCGTCGTAACTACTGCGAACCCCCTCAAGCGCATCGTTGGCAAACTTCTTCGCGCGAATCGCAAGCAGGAGAAACCCTCGCCACTCTGCGTTGTCGACAAAGCCTTCTCGATCAGACTTCTCGACGAGCGCAGGATTGTGCTCATTTGAGATCTCAAGGTATCCAATCACATTCTTTGGGCGAAGTTGAAAGAATCCCCCAGAAGTGACTCCCTTAGATATCTCTAGCCAATCGTCGTCCATCCGCACTCGGAATCCGTCGCGATACATTCCAATAGATGTCATTCCCTGAAGCATCTCAATTGGAATGTTCGCGGCGCGCAGCGACTGCTTCGTCGGCTCATTGAAGAGAAAGTAGTGTATCTCTCCCTTGAAGGGTCCCGGGTCCGCATGCGCCGCCGCCTTGGGGTTGGGTGGAATCTCACTTGCAAGGATTGAGTCTTCTACCGAGAACAACCACCCACCCGGCTCGGTTAGGAGATTCTTGAAGTTGCGTATCCTCTTCCGCTTTGAAAAAAACTCCACGGCGTCGGGGAGAGCATCGTCCGAAAGCAGCGCGTCGTAGATGCGTTCCTGTTGGTCACCGCTCTTACCGCGAAACAGCGTTCGGGCGAACCAGGCCTTGAAGCTCAGAACGCCCTCGTTATAGACAAACTCAAACTTCGCAGCCGCGTGATTCAGCGCTTCCGTGCCAAGCGCCTGCAAGTCTCTGGCTTGGTCATTGAATCGGACGTTTACGTGAAAGTCTTGGAGACGTCGAAAAGGCGTAATGAGCGTAGACAACTTCGCGATGACTGAGTCCACGTTCATCGAGCTTTCCCAATAGCCCGGCTCATGGAGCTTGAGAATCTCGACGCTAGTTCCTGAAGGCTTGCCTTGGAACTTTTCTTCGACGCCTGAGTGGACAGCTATCTCGCTTAAGGGTTTACCCAGTCGAAAATCTGCCCAGCTAAACGAAACAGTACGCACCCGCGAGTCTTTGCGTGTCATTGTCCGCATCAAGAGGACATCACCCAGACGCATGGTTGCCAGTCGTCCCAACCCCTTGTCGCCAACCGGCGTACGAAGGCGCGCTGTCTTTTGCTTTGATCCATCCGTGCTCCTTTTCAAGGACGCACTAATGAACAGCCATCCTCGAGTGACGGCATCCTCCGCTATGCCAACCCCGTTGTCCTCTACGACAATTCGTCCGACATGGTTAGCACCGTGAAAGTGATGGGCCCATGCATGCTTTGTTGCCGGAAGCCACTCCGGCTCGATCGAGATAGTGCATCGCGTAGCATCGGCGTCGTACGAATTCTTGACTAGCTCAAGCAGCGCCTGCTCGGAGTCTGAAATCAGCTCAGCGCCAAGTTGAATGACGACGTGCGAGTCGATCGACAGGTGAAGGTCGGCTTGGGCCATAGTTGTTAGACCGCTGTATGAACTAGTACGAGCTCTTTTGACGCCATGGTGGCGCCCTTTTGGATCGCATGCCAGGATCTGCCGGGCACATCTCTCCACGCCCTTGCGCCGCGTCCATCGCTCAGAAGGTCCTCCGCAAATCCAGCCTGCTTCATGTTCCACATATATCGATCCAGCTGCTCCCCCGGGTTCGAGAACGCGACCATCTGCACGAACTTCGCACCGCGTTTCATCACCGCACGCACCCCTTGGAGGGTACGAAGCGACGCGGCAAAGTACGCGTCGAGACTCCGCTCCTTTCTACTTCCGAAGTTGTAATAGGCACTTGGCTGCCCGTCTAGGCGGTTAGCGATCCAATAGGGGGCAGCTGTTTCTTTTCGACCATCTACCTGCCACCGGTGATAAAGGATATGGACGCCAGGATACGGGGGACTCGTAATCACTAGATCGACCCTATTTCCGGATCCAAAGAATGGGTGCGTAGGTAGATATTCCGCCGAGTCGTGAATAAGGATGGGGGCGTCGATGGACGGACTTTCAAACATTCTCTTTCCGAACAACTCAATCGCGCCGACCATTTCAGCGAGAGTCGCACCCAATCGCGCGCGAAACTCCTCAGCAGACGCAGCACTTCTTCTGCCATTCAGCGCCCACTGCCCCGTGTTAAGCAGCGCACACTTGGCAAACTCTCTTGCGTTGTTGGACGGCAGAGAATCAATGGACTCAAGCGCCAAGCATATTATTTTCTTGACCGCTCTAACCTTCGGTCCAGTGAGGTTTTTCAGGCGATCGTCCTGCTCCGCAGGATCGGTCGAGCGCGTCATGTAGTTCAAGGCCGGAACGATGTCCAATGCCCATGCCAGCAGGGCCTTGGTCTCCGATGCATTGAGCGCTGTACATTTGGCCTTCGCGACAAACACTGCCAGGGAATTGATGTCGCAACCCACGCTCCTACGCTGTCGAGCAACCGCCTCGACAACTGTAGTGCCACCCCCCATGTATGGATCTAAGACTAGGTCTCCGGGCCGCGAGAAACACTCAAGAACGGTCGCCACGAATTCAGGGGAGAATCGCGCCGGATACTTATAAAACTTGTGCGTTAGGCCAACTACTGGTTTCTTTGTTCGCGCGGAGTCTCGGACTCGCCGAAACACTTCATCAAACGTCGGCCCATTGATTGTCGAGCTCATTCCCCTCCCAACTAAAAAAATAGGCGACCCAGAGGTCGCCTACTCTTGGTAACCTCCGTGTGCATCAATCCCAGCTCAGCGCCCCACCCGTCTGATACTCAATAACCCTGGTCTCAAAGAAGTTCTTCTCCTTCTTGAGATCAATGAGCTCTGACATCCAAGGGAACGGGTTCGTCGCACCGGGATACAACTGATCCAAACCAATCTGCTGGCACCGGCGATTCGCGATGAACCGCAGGTACTCCTTGAACATCGGAGCGTTCAGTCCCAGCACACCACGAGGCATGGTGTCCTCGGCGTAGGCGTACTCAAGCTCCACTGCCTTCTGGAAAAGATCCGTCAACTCGCGGCGCAGCTCCGGCGTCCAGAGGTGCGGGTTCTCCATCTTGATGGTGTTCACGAGGTCGATGCCGAAGTTGCAGTGCATCGACTCGTCGCGAAGGATGTACTGGTACTGCTCGGAGGCGCCGGTCATCTTGTTCTGGCGGCCGAGCGAGAGGATCTGCACGAAGCCCACGTAGAAGAAGAGCCCTTCCATGATGCAGCTGAAGACGATGAGGCTCTTCAGGAGCTGCTGGTCGGTCTCGGGCGTGCCGGTCTTGAAGTTCGGGTCCGTGAGCACATCGATGAACGGGATGAGGAAATCGTCCTTGTCCCGGATGCACTTCACTTCCTTGTATGCCGCGAAGATCTCGCTCTCGTCGAGGCCGAGCGATTCCGCGATGTACTGGTAGGCGTGCGTGTGGATCGCCTCCTCGAACGCCTGGCGCAGCAGGTACTGGCGGCACTCGGGCGCGGTGATGTGGCGATAGGTCCCGAGCACGATGTTGTTGGCGGCGAGCGAATCGGCCGTCACGAAGAAGCCGAGGTTGCGCTTCACGATCAACCGCTCGTCATCCGTGAGCCCGTTCGGGTTCTTCCAGAGGGCGATGTCGCGGTTCATGTTGATCTCTTGCGGCATCCAGTGGTTCGCGCAGCCGGCAAGGTACTTTTCCCACGCCCACTTGTACTTGAACGGAACGAGCTGGTTCACGTCCGTGCGGGCGTTGATGATGCGTTTGTCTTCGGCGCGCACGCGCGTGAAGCGCTCGGAGTTCTCGCTTTCGTCCGCCTGGCTTTCGGCAAGCACCGCGGTAGCGGCCGAGCGATTCGGCTGCTGCGAGGGCTTCACCATCTGGAGGCCCAGGGCGGGCGTGGCTACGGGCGTGTCGTCTTCGAAGCTCAACATGTCATCTACTCCTTGATTCGCTGGCGCTGGCAGTTATCGGGCTCGCGCCACTTTTTATTTGCTGCGTTCTTTGCTTCAGGCGGCTTTCGCCACCGCATTGGTGCGCGACAGCAACCCTTGCGGGATGTTGTCGCTTCTAGCTGCGTTCGCCTTCCAGTGCAGTGCCTGGAGGTTGTCCGGATCAGCCGTGCCGCCGACGGAGCGCGGGACGATCTGGTCGAGCTCCCAGCCAAACGGTGAATTGCGCTTGCCGTAATCGTTGTAGCGCACGAGGTTGCCGAGGCAGTCCTTCCTGAACTCCCAGGAGTTCATCTGCCCCGCCACCGGGCTCGTACGGGCCCAGGCGGCGCGCTTCAGGTCTTCCAGCAGGTTCATGTGTTCATGCAGTGACATGGCACATCTCCTTTTCTGTTGGCTTCCACCCCACCCTGTACTGCATCCCAAAAAACTTACTGACACGCCTCGCATTCCGGGTTGTCGATCGAGCAGAACTGGGCTTCCGGTTCCGCCGCCGACGCAGCGCCTATCGCGCCGCCATCCGAACGAACTGAATTCAACTCGCCACCCTTGCCCGTGGACTTCTCCGCGGACGACGCGGAGAGCGTGCGCAGGTAGTACGTGGTCTTGAGGCCACGAAGCCACGCGAGCTTGTACGTCTCGTCGAGCTTCTTGCCGTTGGCGCCGGCCATGTAGATGTTCAGCGACTGCGCCTGGTCGATCCACTTCTGGCGGCGCGCCGCGGCTTCCACCAGCCACTTGGTGTCGACTTCGAAGGCCGTGGCGTAGAGGTCACGCAGCTCCTGCGGAACGCGGTCGATCTTGCCGATGGACCCGTCGAAGTGCTTGAGGTCCGCGACCATCACGCTGTCCCAGAGATTGGCGGCCTTGAGGTCACGCACGAGGTGTTCATTGACCACCGTGAATTCGCCCGAGAGGTTCGATTTCACGTAGAGGTTCTGGTAGTTGGGCTCGATCGAAGCCGACACGCCGATGATGTTGCTGATCGTCGCGGTCGGAGCGATGGCCACGCAGTTGGAATTGCGCATGCCGTGCTGCGAGATGCGCTTCCGGAGCGAGGCCCAGTCCAGCGTTTCGGTCTGGTCGACTTCCACGTAGCCGCCGCGCTGCTCGAGCAGCAGCTTGATCGTGTCCTGCGGAAGGATGCCCTTGTCCCACAGCGAGCCCGTGTACGACGAGTAGCGGCCGCGCTCTTCCGCGAGCTCCGTCGAGGCCCAGTAGGCGTAGTAGCAAACCGCTTCCATCGAACGGTCGGCGAACGTCACCGCATCGTCGGAGGCGTAGGGAATGCGCAGTTCCTGCAGCGAATCCTGGAAGCCCATGATCCCGAGGCCCACCGGGCGATGCTTCTTGTTGCTGTCGTGCGCCTTGCGAACCGCGTAGTAGTTGATGTCGATCACGTTGTCGAGCATGCGCATCGCCGTGGCGATGGTCTTCTTCAGCTTCGCGTGGTCGAGCGTGACGTTGCCGCTCGCGTCCTTCATCAGGTGCGCGGGCAGGTTCACCGAGCCCAGGTTGCACACCGCGATTTCAGTGGCGTTGGTGTTGAGCGTGATCTCCGTGCAGAGGTTCGACGAGTGCACCACGCCCACGTGCTGCTGCGGGGAGCGGATGTTGCACGGGTCCTTGAACGTGATCCAGGGATGGCCCGTCTCGAAGAGCATCGTGAGGAGCTTGCGCCACAGGGTGAGGGCCGGCAGGCGCTTGAACACCTTGATCTCGCCGCGCGCGGCCTTCTTCTCGTAGACGCCGTAGGCCTCTTCGAACTCCTTGCCGACCTTGTCGTGCAGGTCCGGGCAATCGGAGGGCGAGAAGAGCGTCCACTCGCCGCCTTCCATCACGCGCTTCATGAACAGATCCGGAATCCAGTTCGCGGTGTTCATGTCGTGCGTGCGGCGGCGGTCATCGCCCGTGTTCTTGCGGAGCTCGAGGAATTCCTCGATATCCAGGTGCCACGTCTCGAGGTAGCAGCACACCGCGCCCTTGCGCTTGCCGCCCTGGTTCACGGCCACCGCGGTGTCGTTCACCACTTTCAGGAACGGCACCACGCCCTGCGACCGGCCGTTGGTCCCCTTGATGTACGAACCGAGCGCGCGAACCGGCGTCCAGTCGTTGCCCAGGCCGCCCGCGAACTTCGAGAGCAGCGCGTTCTCCTTGATGGCTTCGTAGATGCCATCGAGGTCATCGGCCACCGTGGTGAGGTAGCAGGAGGAAAGTTGGCTGCGGAGCGTGCCCGAGTTGAACAGCGTCGGCGTGGACGACATGAAGTCGAACGTCGAGAGGATGTTGTAGAACTCGATCGCGCGGGCTTCGCGGTTCACTTCATTGAGCGCGAGGCCCATCGAGACGCGCATGAAGAACGCCTGCGGCAGCTCGATGTGGTGGTCGTTGATGTGCAGGAAGTAGCGGTCGTACAGCGTCTGCAGGCCGAGGTAGTCGAACTGGAGATCGCGCTCGGGCTTCAGGGCTTCGCCGAGCATCTTCAGGTCGTACGTGCCGAGGCGCTCGTCGAGCAACTGCGCCTTGATGCCGCTATGGATGAAGGTGGGGAAGTACTCCACGTAGCGCTGCGCCATCTGCTCGTGCGTGACTTCTTCAGCCAGCACTTCGCGGCGGATGGTGTGCATCAGCAGGCGCGCGGAGGCGTAGGTGTAGTCCGGGTCCTGCTCGATCAGCATGCGCGCGGCGAGGATGGCGCACTTGTGCACTTCCTCGAGCGGAACGCCGTCGTAGAGATCCTTCAGCGTCGCCTCGAGAATCGCCTTGGGCTCGACGTCCTTGCCGAGGCCCTGGCACGCGGAGACGATCAGCGACTCGAGCTTCGCAACGTCGAGGGGCTCCTTGCCGCCATTGATGGTGACGTGGATCTTCGGGGTGCGGGCTTCCTTCGCCTCGTCGATGCGCTTCTGGCGCTCGCGGGAACGCTCTTCGCGATAAAGGACGTACGAACGGGCGACCTGGTGCTCGCCGGCGCGCATCAGGGCCAGTTCGACCTGGTCCTGGATGTCTTCGATATGGAACGTGCCGCCCGACGGGTGACGACGGACCAGCGCGAGGATGACCGAATCGGTGACCTGCTGGACCTTCTCGCGCACCCCGGCGCTGGCGGCGGCGGTTCCGCCGGCTACGGCCAGGAACGCCTTGGTGACTGCGACGATGATCTTGTCGGGTTCGAAGCCGACGACGGAGCCGTTCCTGCGGATGACCTTGTGGTCCGAGTATCGCTCCGCCTGATTAGTGCTCTCCTCAGTGATGCCCGTAGTCGCAAGAGGAATAGCGGCGGGGTGAATATCGGAACTCAAGCGCATGGTTCGTCTCCATTAATGATGCTGTTTTCGCGCCGCGGGGGTCGCTTGGCCCCCACTGGACGGTCTTTTTGGACGGGCGGCTCTTCAAGGCCGCTGATCCTGCTGTAAGTGCCTAATTACTTTGTGAATAACAGGGGAAAACACCCCCGGTTACCCACACCTTGTTCACCCCCATTTCCACAACATATAGTGGCCGGGGAAGCACTGAGGCACAAAGTCTAGTGAGGGAAGTTGGGCAACGCAAGCAGTGTGACAAACTATTTTTTTAGCTCGCGTTTTCAGGGGGTTACGAGGGGTTCTTGCGTAAGATTTGAGCAGTGGTTTGGGCATGGAAAGTGCCCCTCAAATTCGCCTACAGCCATGCGCGTTTGCTCTCCGTAAAATCACGCGCATGAAGACGATCACCACCGTGCTCGCAGCGCTATTCGCGCTTCTCTCGATGCCCGTTGCGGCCGAGACGATCGCGAGCCCCGCGCGGCCCACCGCAATCTGCAATGTCGCCCCGCCCAGGAGCTACATCGGCTACCAGCCGCGCCAGCCCGCGGACCCTCTCGTGGCGCGGATGTTTGCCGCGGCAACGGATCCGTCTTCCGACCCCGCGCTCCACGAGCGCCTTGCGAAGCCGACTTCCGTGACCTGGCTCTCCGCCATGAACACGCTGGTCTTCGACTATGAGTCGGCCCAGGACCCCCAGGAAATTGCGGCGCGGATCCGGTCCGACCCGGAGCTGGCGGCGCTGATCCTCTATCTCTACCCCTCGAACAGCGCTTCAAAGGCCTGCTTCGCGGTGGGTTTGCCGGTGCCCGATCAGTTCATCCGCGAGTACTACCACCCGGCCACGAATCACTACTACATGTCGGCCTCCGCGGCCGAGAGCACGTGGATCGATTCCGGCGGTGCCGGTGCGGGCTGGGTACGCACGGGCCACGCGTGGACGACGCGAGAGACCGAGTATTGCGATTCGCCCGCGAATTTTTCCGCGCCCGTGTACATGTTCTATGGCACGCCGGGCATCGGCCCGAACTCCCACTACTTCACGGCCAGCGCGGAGGAATGCGGCTACCTTCGCAACACGGTCGGCTGGACCTACGTTGCGGCGCCCTTCGGCGCCGGGCGGCCCGATGCCCAGGGAAAGTGTCCCGCCCTGGCGCCGGTGGGACTCACGATGCTCTACAACAATCGCGCCGCGCAGAACGATTCGAACCATCGCTATACCTCCGATCCCGCCGTGCGAGCGGAGATGGTCGCGAAGGGATGGACCAGCTATGGCGTGCAACTTTGCGTGAAGGCGAACGGCGTTCCATGACGGCCGGGGCGCGCATGAAGTCCATCACGTCGCTCGCGGCGCTGGTCGCGGCTGCGTTTCTCTCGACGCCTTCGGTCGCCGAGACGATCGCGAGTCCCGCCCGCCCGACGACCAAATGCAATCCCTATCCGAAGCACTGGGATCGCATCTACCTGCGCTACGCCGTCGCGACCGACGATCCGCTCATCCTCGCGATGATTGCCGCGGTCCGCGACCCTGCTTCCAATCCCGCGCTGTACGAACGGATGGGCGCGCCCAAGGCGATCGAACTGCTGCACATCATCGATGCGACGATGCGACTCATCTACGACGACCCGCAGGACATCGAGGAGATGACGGAGCGGTTCCGCGCGGATACCGAGCTCGCGTCGCGCTTTCGCTCGATCCAGGCGGGCGTCGGCTTCTCGGATTTCCCCACGCAGGCGCCGGTGCTGGGTCCGATCCGTGAGTACTACAACGCGTCCCTCAACCATTTCTACCTGTCGTCCACTCCCGAGGAGATCACCTGGCTGGATGCGGGCGGCGGCGGTGGCGGATGGGTTCGCACCGGCCAATCGTGGTCCACGCAACGGCTCGGCTTTCCCGGCGGGTTCAGCCCCGACTACAAGTCGGTGTACATGTTCCAGGGCACGCCGGGCATCGGGCCGAATTCGCACTACTTCACGATCAGCCCGGAAGAGTGCGGCTACCTGCGCCGGACGGTGGGCTGGAGTTATGTCGCGGTTCCCTTTGGCGCTCTGCCTCCGACCAATGGCCAGTGCCCCGCCACCGCGCCGGTCGGCCTGCAGCTGCTCTACAACAACCGCGCGGCGCAGAACGACTCGAACCACCGCTACACGTCGGACCCCGCGATCTACGCTCAGATGCAGGCGCAAGGGTGGACGGGCTATGGCGTGGCGCTTTGCGTGAAGGCGATCGGAGCGCCGTAAAAGAAAACGGCGCACCCCCTTCGAGGCGCGCCGTCTTTTCGAGACTGCTTCTTGCGGTGACTACTTCGCGGTCGTGTTGAAGGCCGAGTAGATGTAGCTCGCGGTGGACTGGTAAGCCTGGCGCAGCACCACGCCGACGGCGTTCTCCACTTCGGGCACGCCAATGAAGCACATGCCGGTGTAGAGCGCGCCGGTCTCCGGGTTCATCGAGCAGATCGTGCCCTTGTACTCCAGCGACTTCATCAGCGGGCCGGCGAGTTCATTGCCCGACTTGAGCGAGGTTTCGTGGAACACCTTGTCGGGCGTCATGCCCTTCCAGCGCGCGTCCCACGCTCCCGTCGGCGGGAACTTGCCCTGGATCATCGGCACCCACTCTTCGAGCGCTGCGTGCAGCATCGTCGGGATCTCGAGCGCGCTGAACGAGGTGGCGTGCATCGGCTGCGTCATGTCCGTCATGTAGTGCAGCGCCAGTCCGAGCGCGTAGCACTGCGCGTCGGTGGGTGTTGCGGTCAGGGTGTTGCCGGCTTCGACGATGCGCTTGGCAGCAGCCTGTCTCGCGTTGCCCTTCCAGTTGGCTTCCACGCCCGACAGCATGTACGTCACCGTCTTGGTCGACTTACCGTTCCAGTCTTTGCCGCTGGCGTTGTAGAAGTGCGTGCCGCCCGCGGTCTTGCCCGTCGGGTTGTCGACCAGGTCCTTGTCCGGATCGTCCGCATCCCACACGCCCTGCTGCCACTTGGCCTTGCACGCGGGCGTGTTCATGGCCTTCGCGGCGGCCTGCGCGACCGGATCCTGCGACGTCGAGAGCAGCTGGACACCGCCAAGCACGACGTAGAGGTGCGTGTTGCCGCGCCACTTCACGCTATGCGAGCAGGTGGAAACAGCGGTGCGGGTCGAGCCGGGAGGACACTTCGTGAAGCACAGCGATGCACCTGAGATGCCGTACTCCTCGCGGTCAGCCGAGCACGGGCCGGGATTCGGGAAGCACTTGTTCGCAACCAGTCCTCCACCGCGGCGCTCGCCGGGACCGCAGATGAAGCTGTCCGGACCCTTCGTATCGACGCCGCGGAAGCAGGTCTCGCCGGTCTGCGTATAGCCGGCAGGACAGTTCTTGTGGCAGCGCTTCACGACGTTGTCCTTGAAGTACCCGGCCGGGCAGACCATCGCGTCGGCGCTCTTGGAATCCGCGCCCCGGCTGCAGAAACAACCCATGTTCGTGTATCCCGCGCCACACCCGCCGAGGCACTTGTTGCCGTAGCTGCTCACGGGTCGGAAGCAGGTGAGACCCATGTTGGTGTATCCGGAGGGGCAGCTTGCGAGCTGCGACGGGGTGGAGATCGAGTCCGCGCCACGGCCGCATCCGGCGATGCCGATGTTCTTGTAACCCTCCGGACAATCGGCCAGCCTTCCGGGAATGACCGAGTTGGCGTACTTGGGTTGGGTATCGAGGAAGGTCGCGGCGTTCACGCCCCCGGTGCAGGCATCGGTGGTGCATTGCTTCGGGCCCGCGTCCCAGGCGAGGACGCCCTGTGCCGCGAACAATACGGTGATCAATCCGAGGAATCGGATGATGTGCTTTGTCATTTTTTTCTCCCTGGGGCGATGCGCCCTCGCCGCACACTGTCTGCTTCGGAGGGGGGCGGCGCAACGCGACTAAGGTCGCGGGTATCGGAATTTGCTGACACCACGGTGCGGAACGCGCCGACGGCGGACTGGCATGGGTGGCGGAATACTGCGCGTATCCATTGACCACGTCGCGAGCCCGCCCATGAACCGCCTCCCCTTGCTCGTCACAATCGCCCTCGTTTCCACCGCGGCGCTCGCCCAGCAACCCACGAGCATCTGCAACCCGCGACCCTGGGACAACAAGCTCTCGCTGCAATACGGGGTTCCCGCGAGCGACTCGCGTATCCAGTCGATGATCGCCGCGGTCCAGAACCCGGCGTCGAATCCGGCGCTCTACGACCGGATGCAGAGACCCACCGGCATCAACGCGACCAGCTCGAGCATGACGCTCACCTACGACCCCATCCAGGAACCGAGCGAGCTGGGCAACAGGCTTCAACAGGACTCGCAGCTCGCCGCCCCGTTTTCGAGTATTACGCCGCTGAGCACCGGATGCGGCACCGCCGTCCAGACCGCGCCGGTCCTGAGGCTCGTCGAGTACTACAACGGCGCGCTCAACCGCTACTACCTCTCGGCCAACGGCGATGAAATGGGCTGGCTCGATGCGGGCGGCGGCGGTGGCGGATGGAGCAGAACCGGCCAGATCTGGTCAACGCATGCGCCCGCGCAGCCGGTCTGCAACCAGCCGGCTTACCAGCCGGTCTTCCAGTTCTACTCCGCCGAGCGACATGCGCACTACTACACGCTGAGTCCGCAGGAATGCGGTTGGCTGCGCACCAACAACGGCGGCTGGTCGTATGTCGCGACGCCCTTCGGCGCGCTGCCCCCGACGTGCACGGGTGATGCGACCACGCCCATCAGCATGTTCTACAACCCGCAGGACCCGAGCCACCGCTACTCGTCGAACATCCTGATCTCGGAGTCGATGCGCGCGCAGGGCTGGCAAGGCTATGGCGTGCAGATGTGCGTGACGTCGCTGGGCAACTGAGTGGAGTGACCACCAAAGCGCCGACAAGAGCGTGCGGCATCCGCTGACAGAGAAAGCCTGACGCTCGACCTACGATCGTGGGCATCGACCACCAAGAAAAGACCCGCGCATGAACTCGAACAAACTCCTCGCCGTCGCACTCGCCTCGCTGGGCGCGACCCTCGTTCCCGTTGCTACCGTGACCGCCGGCTCCGGCCCGACCGAGATCTGCAACGCGAACCCCAGCTTCAGCTCGTCGATCACGCTGCGCTACAACGTTCCGGCCAACGACCCGCGCATCGAGAGAATGGTCGCGGCGGGCCGCGACCCGAAGTTCGACCCGGCGCTCTACGAGCGCATGGGCGCGCCGAAGCAAGTCCTCGTCCTGCAGATCAACGGCACCAACGTGATGATCCTCGACTACGCGCTCATCCAGGATCCGGAAGAGATGGCCGCGCGCATCCGCGCGGATGCCGAGCTTGCCGCGCCCTTCAACCTCGTCGGCGCGAATGGCACCTTCTGCGACGGCGTTCCGGCGGCCGCACCCACGGTGGGAGTCCGCGAGTACTACAACAGCAAGATCAATCACTTCTACATGTCGTCCAATCCGGACGAGATGGCATGGCTCGACGCCGGCGGCGGTGGCGGTGGCTGGGTTCACACGGGCGAGGCATGGACCACGCATATGGATTCGGCACCCAACTGCTACACGCCGAACTACTCGCCCGTGTACCTGTTCTACGGCACCCCGGGCATCGGCCCGAATTCGCACTACTACACTACGAATCCCGCCGAATGCGGTTACCTGCGTAATACCACCGGCTGGACGTACCTCACGACGCCCTTCGGCGCGCAACGCACCAACAACGGCGCGTGCACTTTGGAAGCGCCGGTCGGCCTGATGCTGCTCTACAACAACCGCGCGGCACAGAACGATTCGAACCACCGCTACACATCCAGCCAGGCGATCTACCAGTCGATGCTGGCACAGGGGTGGATCGGTTACGGCGTGCAGCTTTGCGTGAAGGCGAACGGCGCGCCCTGACTTAGAATGGCGCCCGTGAAGGGCGCGAAAAAACAGATCGGAAAAGTCGCCGCCGCGGGCTTGATGCTCGCGGCGTTCGGCGCTTGGGCCACGCCCACGAGCAGCTGCAACGCGCGCCCGACGATGAGCCAGATTCTTTTCGTCCTCAAGGATCCGCCGGACCCGCGAACGGCCGCCGTGATCAATGCTGCGCGCGACCCTGCATCCAACCCGGCGCTGTACGCGCGGATACAACGGCCCATCAGCGTCCTCGCTCCCGAGGATGCCAATGCGATCCTGCTGCACTATGACCCGATCCAGGATCCGTACGAGCTCAGCCTGAGGATCCGCGCCGACGGCGAGCTCATGTCGATCTTCCCGGAGCTGCTCTGGACGAGTGGCGACGTCGCGATCTGTCCGGCTGCCAATCCTCGCGTGCTGCGGGAGTACCACCACTCGACGCTCGATCACTACTACATGGCTTCCTCGAACGAGGAAATCGCGTGGATCGACCAGGGCGGCGCGGGCCAGGGATGGGCGCGAACGGGGCAGGTCTGGACCACGCGTGATGTGCAGCGCTGCCAGACACCGTCGTTCACGCCGGTCTACGTGTTCTACGGCACGCCGGGCATCGGGCCCAATTCGCACTACTACACCGCCAATCCGCTGGAGTGCGGTTACCTGCGCAACACCGTGGGTTGGAGTTACGTCTCTGCTCCTTTCGGTGCGCTGATGCCGCTGCAAAGTGGCGTGTGCCCGCCCAATGCGCCGTTCGGGTTGCGGCTCTTCTACAACAATCGCGCCGCGCAGAACGACTCGAATCACCGCTACGTCTCGGATCCCGCGATCGCCGCGCAGATGCGCGAGCGTCAGTGGATCGACTACGGCGTGCAGCTTTGCGTGGTGGGGCCTGGGGCGCCCTAGGCGGGCGTCGTTATAGAATCTGCACCGTCCTCAAATAACAAGGTGCGCTCCATGGGCCGCTACCGCCTCGCACTCGCCGCCTGCGCCGCGGCCCTCACCCTCGCCGCCCACGCCGGCCCGACCGCGATCTGCAACCCGGATCCGCGGCTCAACGCGGTCATCCTCGATTTCCCGGACGTCACGAACCCGCTCCTGCTCGACATCATTCGAGCCGTGCAGGTACCGGCGTCGAATCGGCCGCTCTACGACCGGCTTCGCCAGCCCACGTCGATCAAGGAACTGGCGGGCTCGCGCACGCTGATCCTCTACTACGACCCGATCCAGGACCTCGACGAGATCGCGCAGTCCATGCGCAACGACGTGCAGATCTCGTCGGCCTTCACGCGGATCCTCCGCGACCAGTTCGCGTGCGACGACCCGATGATGGCGCCGCGCCCCACGCCCGAGCTGCTGAAGATCGTCGAATTCCACCACACGGCGCAGGACATCTATTTCATCTCCGCACTGCCGGCGGAGATCGAGTGGATCGATGGCGGTGGTGCTGGCGGCGGATGGCGGCGCACGGGCCAGGCGTGGTTCACCTACGCGACCACACCCGGTTGCGCCGATCCCGAGTACAACCCGGTCTATCGCTTCTTCGGCACACCGGGGCTCGGTCCGGCCAACACGCACTTCTATACCGCGCGCCCCGATGAATGCGGGTGGCTGCGCAACACGCAGGGCTGGAGCTATCTCACGGTGGCATTCGGTGCGAAGCGCCCGCTGGTCGACATCGGTTGTCCGGCCGACGCGCCCGTCGCGGTGCGGCGCCTCTACAACAATCGCGCGGCGCAGAACCGCTCCAACCATCGCTACACGTCGAGCGACGCGATCTACGCGGAGATGCTCGCGAAGGGATGGCTGGGCGAAGGCGTGCAGTTCTGCGTGAAGAACACGGCGCTGGGGTTCTGACCCAGCGCTCTCTGCGCGTCAGCGGCTATGGGACTCTGTACACGCCCTCGGGTATCTCCAGCGTCCAGAGTTCCCACTGCGCGGGCTGGGCGTTCGGCGTGAGGTAGGGTTGCGCCGCGGCCTCGGGCGGTACGGAAAGAAACCTCTTGCTGGCGACCTGGCGAAGTGCAACCTGGACTCCAAAGGGCACGAGGTCGCCATTCTTGCGCACACCCGTCGGATCGACGATCACCCACTCGAGGCCGGCACGCGGCTGGCTGTCGGTGACCCGAGGCATGACCAGCCGTTGTGGGGGCGTGGGCGAGGAAAGGGGAGCGACCGCCATGATGTTCCCGGGCCTTGATCCCCCGTGCAGGAGAAAGAACGGCGTTCCATACCGCAGGACCGTGATGGGCGCGATCGAGGGAACGAGGACGCCCTTGAAGAGGATCGATTCGCGGCTGACGGGCCTGTGAACCACGGTCCCGTTTTCGGTGGCGGTGAGATACGTCTTGTGGAAGCTGCGGAGCTGGAACATTTCATGGACCGCCCACTGCCGCGGCAGGCGACCGGCCGCCGCCGCCTTGACGGGAATCGGAGTCCAGAAAAAGTCCGTGTGCGTCGGCGTCGTGAAATGCTCCGAGCGAACCTGTCCGTTCATGTCACGGATGGCGTTGCCCGCTTGCGGGTCCACGATCATCACGCGCCCGCCGTCGGCCATCGTCACGCAGCCGCCTTGGGGCCTGGTGGGAATCACGGACAGGTAACTTGGCGTGTGGCGCGCGATGCGCTCGGGCAGGTTCCTGAGCTCCTTGCCGTGAAAGGACTCGAATATCGGACATCCACCAGCCCCGGTCTTGGTCGTGTAGCGCCATTCTTCCCAGCCGGCCGTATTGGGCGAGAGCGCGAGAGTCTCGTCCGGAAGCGCGGACAGGTTTTTTCCCGATTGGCTGCCCTTCAGGTAGTAGAACTGGCCCTCGACGAGCGCGGGCGGTGTCGCCGCGGGTGGGCTCTGGGCGATCGCGCCCGTCATCGTGAGCGCGCCTAGAACGACGAAGGGACCAATTCGACGGTATATGTGCATGCGCCTTCTCCATTGATTGTTATAAGTGACTGCTGCGGCCGAGTGTAAGGCCGTTATGTATTCGCGGCCATATCCCGATGGAGGTCGCAAAATCAAGGCTTGTCGGTCGACGATCCTTCGGCCGGCAATTTCCACCCACCGCCGAGCGCACGGTAGAGATCGACCACGGCCGCCAGTTGCTGGCGGCGCGCATCCACGGCCTGAAGCTCCGCGGTGAACAGCGAACGTTCGGCATCGAGCAGGTCGAGGTAGCTCGAGTAGCCGTTGTCGTAGCGCAGCGTCGCGAGGTAGAGCTGGCGACGAAGCGCCACCACCGATTGATCGCGCGCGGACACGCGATCGCCCGCCACGCGCGTCGCGATGAGTGCGGTGCGAACTTCCCCGAATGCGCGGATCACGTTCGAGCGGTAGGAAGCGAGCGCTGCACGTTCATCGGCCGTCGCGAGATCGACCTGCGCCGCGGTTCTTCCGCTGTTGAAGATGGGTGCGGCAAGCGAACCCGCGAAGGACCACGCGCGCGCTGGTCCCGAGAAGAGATTGTCGAACGCGAGGCTTTCCCCGCCGTACGCACCGGTGAGGCCGATGACGGGAAAGTACGCGGTGCGCGCGCCCGCGATTCGCGCCTGGGTCGCGCGCAACTGCGCTTCGGATTCCTGGATGTCGGGGCGGCGCAGCAGGAGGTCCGAGGGCAGCCCTTCGGGAATCGTCGGCGGCAGGGGGATCGCCTCGATCTCCTTGCCCTGCGGGAAGCGGCGCGAATAGAGCGACTCGGGCGAGCGGCCGATGGCGAGTGCCAGCGCGGCTTCGACGCGCACGATCGCTTCGGCAAGATCAGGAAGCGCTGCACGCGCGATCGCGAGCTCGCTCTCGGCCTGGCGCACGTCGAGCTCCGAGGTGATGCCGCGCGCGAAGCGCTTCACGCGAAGGTCGTACGACGCGGCGCGCGATTCCACGGTGCGGCGCGCGATCTCCTGTTGCGATTCGAGCGAGCGCAGCTGGAAGTAGGCGTTCGCGACCTCCGCCGCCAACCCGAGCGTGATGGCGTCTCGCCCGTACTCGGAAGCGAGGAGATCGGACTCCGACGCGGCAACCTGGTTGCGGATGCGCCCCCAGAGATCGACTTCCCAGTTCACGACCAGCGAGGCGTTGTACACCGTCGTCGTGCGTCCGCCGGTGAGCGGATTCGTTTCCTCGGAGAGCCGCGCGCGTCCGGCACCCACCTGCCCGTCCACGCTTGGCAGGCGCTCAGAGCCGCTGATGCCCAGGCGCGCACGTGACGCATCGACTCGCGCCAGCGCGACTTCCAGCGTGGGGCTGCTCGCGAACGCTTCGGCGATGAGCGCATCGAGGACCGGCTCGTTGAAACCCTTCCACCAGTCGCGAACGATCTGGACGCGCCCGGGCTCGAGCGACGTCAGCGGCACGGTGGTTGGCGGCAGCACGTAGTTGGGCGCGCACGCCGCGAGCGACAGCGCGATGACGGCGGGCAGGAGCCGGCGCATCACTTGCCGCCTCCGCTGACTTTCATGATGAGGCGGAAGAAGAGCGGCACGAAGAACACCGCGATGAACGTGGCCGCGAGCATGCCGCCGATCACCGGCCAGCCGAGCGCGTGGCGGCTCGCGGAGCCCGCGCCGCTGGAGGTCACGAGCGGCACGCAACCGAGGATGAACGCGAAGGATGTCATCACGATCGGCCGGAAGCGTTGTCGCGCTGATTCGATCGCCGCTTCTCCCGGCGGCAATCCGTGCTCCATCTTGAGCACCGCGAATTCGACAATGAGAATGGCGTTCTTCGCCGCTAGTCCTATGAGCGTGACGAGGCCCACCTGGAAGTACACGTCGTTGGTGAGGCCCACGACCCACACCGCGAGCACCGCGCCGAAGAGCGCGAAGGGAACGGCGGTGATCACCGCGAACGGCAGCGACCAGCGCTCGTACTGCGCCGCGAGGATCAGGAACACCATGACGATGCCGAAACCGAAGGCGAGCGCGGCGGTGCCGCCGGCCGCCTTCTCCTGATAGGCGCTGCCGGTCCACGCGAGCGTGAAGTCGCCGCCGGCGGCTTCAGTCACCGTCTCTTCCAGCGCTTCGATCACCTGCCCCGTCGAATAACCGGGCGCGGGTGTGGCGAGGATCTTCGCTGCGGGGAACACATTGAAGCGCTCGACGAGCTCCGGGCCCTGCACCTGCGAGGCGCGGACCAGCGCGTTCATCGGGATCATCTCGCCCGTCTGCGAGCGCACGAAGACGTTCTTGATGTCCTCGGGCTTCGCGCGGAAATCGGCTTCGCTCTGCAATTGCACCTTGTACGTGCGGCCGAACTTGTTGAAGTCGTTCACGTAGAGCGAGCCGAACGTGGCCTGCAGCGCGTCGAAGATGGTGTTCACCGGAACGCCGATCGCCTTCGCCTTCTCGCGATCCACTTCCAGGTAGACCTGCGGCACCGTCGGCTTGAAGGTGGTCGAGACCGACGCGAACTCGGGGCGCTTCTTCGCGGCTTCGACAACGGCCGCCGCTTCATGCCCGAGCGCCTCGGAACCCGAACCCGCGCGGCTCTGCAGGTACGACTCCACGCCGCCCGTGGTCGACAGGCCCGTGATCGGCGGCGGATTGAACGCGAAGACGATGCCTTCCTTGATATGCGCGTTCACGGCGAGCGCGCGCTTGGCGAGCGAGAACGAATCCGAGCCCTTCTCCTTGCGCTCGTCCCAGTCCTTGAGTGTCACGAACATCGCGCCGGCGTTCGGGCGGATCGATCCGGAAAGCAGGTCGTACCCGGGCAGCGCCACCATGTACGCGACCTCGGGGAACTTCGAGACCACCGCTTCGGCCGTGCGCAGCGTCTGGTTAGCGCGGCTGAACGACGCGGCGTCCGGCATGATCGAGGCCAGCATGATGTAGCCCTGGTCCTCGTCGGGCACGAGGCCGCCGGGCACCACCTTGAAGAGCGCGCCCATGGCCGTGAAGAGGACGGCGATGATCGCGAAGGCGACGATCACGCGGCGCGAGATGAACGCGACGCCCGACGAGAAGACGCCGGTCACCTTCTCGAAGCCGCGGTTGAACGCACGGAAGAATCGGTTGGGCTCGTGGTGGCCGGGCTGGAGAATCAACGCGCACATCGCCGGCGTGAGCGTCAGCGCCACGAGGCCGGAGATCGCCACGGAGATCGCGATGGTCACCGCGAACTGCTTGTACATCTGCCCGGTGAAGCCGCCCATGAACGCGACCGGAACGAACACGGCGCACAGCACGAGCACGATGGCGACCACCGGGCCGGAGACTTCTTCCATCGCCCTGATCGCCGCGTCCTTGGGCGAAAGCTTTTCCTCGCTCATCAGGCGCTCGACGTTTTCCAGCACGACGATGGCATCGTCCACGACGATGCCGATGGCGAGCACCATGCCGAAAAGGGTCAGGAGGTTGATCGAGAAGCCGAGGAGATACAACCCCGCGAAAGTGCCGATGAGCGACACCGGGACCGCGATCGACGGGATGAGCGTCGCGCGGAAGTTCTGCAGGAAGAGGTACACGACGAGGAACACGAGGATGATCGCCTCGAAGAGCGTGTGCACCACCTCCTTCACGGAGATGCGCACGAACTTGGTTGTGTCGTACGGCACGACGTAGCTCATCCCCTCGGGGAAGCGCGACTTCAACCGCTCGAGCGTTGCGTACGCCTGGTCCGCGACCGCGAGCGCGTTCGCGCCCGGCTGCTGGTAGATGGCGACGAGCGCGGCGGGCGACTGGTTCACGCGCGCTTCCATCGAGTAGTCCTTGGCCGCGACTTCCACGCGCGCGACGTCCTTGATGCGGATGCGCGAGCCGTCGGGGTTGGACTTGATGATGATGTTGGCGAACTCCTCGGGCTCCTCGAGGCGGCCCTTGGTGGTCACCGTGTAGGTGAAGTCCACCGGATTCTTCAGGGGCTCGGCGCCGATCTTGCCGGCGGCGAACTGGGCGTTCTGCTCCTTGATGGCGTTGGCGACGTCGGACGGCGTGAGGCCGAGCTGCGAGAGGCGATCGGGCCGGAGCCACACGCGCATCGCGTAGTCCTTCGCGCCCATGATCATCGCGTCGCCCACGCCGGGGATGCGCTTCAACTCATCGAGGATGTTGAGGTCGACGTAGTTCGAGAGGAACACCTGGTCGTGCGCGGGGTTCTTCGACGTGACGGATGCGAAGAGCAGGATCGAGGTGGACTTCTTCTTCACCGTCACACCCTGGCGCTTCACTTCCTCGGGCAGCACGGGGAGTGCGGCCTGCACGCGGTTGTTCACGTTGATCGTCGCCTGGTCGGGATTGGTGCCGATCGCGAAGGAGACGTTGAGCGTCATCGTGCCGTCGGAGGACGCCTGCGATTGCAGGTAGATCATGCCCTCCACGCCGTTCACCTGCTGCTCGATCGGCGCGGCGACGGTCTGCGAGATCACGTCGGGCGAGGCGCCCGGGTAGAACGCGGAGACCTGCACCACCGGCGGCAGGAGGTTCGGATACTGCTCGATGGAGAGTGTTCGCATCGCGCCCAGGCCCGCGAGCACGATGATGATCGAGATGACGCTCGCGAAGATCGGGCGTTCGATGAAGAACTTCGAGAACATTCGCGAGCCCCCGCTATTTCTTCGCGGCTTCGGACTTCGCCGGCCCGGTGAGGCTTGGAGCGCCCGTAGGTGCCTGCGGACCCGGCGGCTTCGCGCCCGCGGCGACGGGCTTCACCTCGCTGCCCGGGCGCGCCTTCATCAGGCCGTCGACGATGACGCGGTCGCCTGCCTTCACGCCCGACACGATGACGATCTCGTCGCCCACGCGCGGACCCAGCACCACGGGGTGAGGCTCGACCTTGTTCTGCGCGTTGACCACCAGCACGAGCCGTGTGGCCTGCGCCTGGGTGATTGCGCGCTCGGGCACGGCGAACGCATTCTGGATCTCGCCCATGGCTGCCAATACCCGCACGAACTGCCCGGGCAGCAGCGTGCCCTTCTTGTTCGGAAACTCGGCGCGCGCGCGGATGGTGCCCGTCTTCGGATCCACCTTCGCGTCCGCGAAATCGAGCAGGCCCGGCGTGTCGTAGATCGTGCCGTCGGCGAGTTTCACGCGCACCGGGACACGCAGGTCCTTGGGCGCGACGACGCGGCCCGTGCGTATGTTCTGGTCGTACTCGAGCTTCTCGGTTTCCGCGAACGCGAAGTTCACGTACATCGGATCGAGCTGCGAGATCGTGGTGAGCAGGCCCGCATCGCCCGGGGAGTTGGAGACGAGGCTGCCTTCGCTCTTGTTCTCCTTGCTCGCGAAGCCGGAGATGGGTGCGGTGACGTTGGTGTAGCCCAGATTGATCTCGGCCTGCGTGACGTTGGCCCTTGCGATCGCGACGGACGCCGTCGCGCCTTCGAAGTTCGAGTTGGCGTCGTCGAAGTCCTTGCGGCTCACCGCGTTTTCCTTGAACAGCGGCACGATGCGGTCGCGGTCCTGCGTTGCGCGTTCGAGCGAAGCCTGTTGCTGGCGAAGCGATCCGCGCGCCTGGTCGAGTGCGGCGCGGAATGGATCGGGATCGATCTGGAAGAGCACCTGGCCTTCCTTCACCTGCTGGCCCTCGGTGTAGAGGCGCTTCACCAGGATGCCGGAGACGCGCGCCCTCACTTCGACTTCGCGGAAGCCCGCGGTCTGGCCGGCCTGCTCGGACACGAGCGGCAGCGTGCGCGGCTGGATCGTGACGACGCCGACTTCGGGAGGGGGCGCCTTCGGAGGCGCTGCTTTTTCACCGCAGCCCGCGAGGAGCGCGGCGACGCTGAGCAGGATGGCGGAAACAGGGACGTTCGCTGTGCTCGCGGGTTGCATCGTCTTCTCCGGGGATTCGCAGCGGGACCTGACACCCGGATGTTAACGCTTTAGCTGGCGAAATTCCTCACGCGTTCCCAGTCGAAGTACGGTCCCGGGTCCGTTTTGCGGCCGGGCGCGATGTCGGAGTGGCCGACAAGGGGAAGTGTGCCGTAGCGTGAAAACATTTCACGTGTCAGCGCCTCCAGCGCGGCGTATTGCTGCTCGGTGAACGGCACGTCGTCCGCGCCCTCGAGCTCGATGCCGATGGAAAAATCGTTGCACTTCTCGCGTCCCTGCCAACTGGAAACCCCCGCGTGCCAGGCACGTTTGTCCTCGGGTACATAAGTGATCACCTCGCCGTCGCGGCGGATGAGGTAGTGCGAGGAAACGCGCAATGCGGCGATGTCTGCGAAATACGGATGCGCGTTTGGATCGAGCCTGCCCATGAACAGGTCGTCGATGTAAGGCCCGCCGAAGTCACCCGGCGGCAGCGAGATGTTGTGGATCACGATGAGCTCGACCCGCGCGCCTTCGGGCCGCTCGTCGAAATGCGGCGAGAAAATAGAGGGGTCAGACCACTTAACTTCATCCGAAGTTAAGTGGTCTGACCCCTCTATTTTCTCAGTCGATGCCAAGGCGATCCAACCGGTAGCGAAGCGATCGGAAGGTGATGCCCAGCAGCTTCGCGGCGGCGGTCTTGTTGAAGCGCGTGGCTTCCAGCGCCTTGAGGATCGCTTCGCGCTCGACCTGGTCGAGGAAGTCGTGGAGCGGCAGGCCGCGGGTGCCGAGCGCGCCATCGAGCGCGGCCGATTTCTCGCGCGGCGTGGCCTGCGTGAGATAGAGGTCGGTCTCGCGGATCACGTTGTCGCTGCACAGGGCCAGCGCGCGCTCGAGGATGTTCTCCAGCTCGCGCACGTTGCCCGGGAAGTCGTAGCGCCGCAGTGCGAGCATCGCTTCCTCGGAGATCGTGGCGGGGTTGTTGCCCGAAAGGCGTGCGAACCGCTCCAGCACCTGCCCCACCATGAGGGGGATGTCCTCCGGGATCTCGCGCAGTGCGGGCATCTTCAGTTCGATCACGTTCAACCGATAGAAGAGGTCCTGGCGGAATTCGCCGGCATCGACTTGCTCGCCCAGGTTGCGGTGCGTGGCGGAGATGATGCGGACATCGATGGCGGCTTCCTCGGTGTCGCCGAGTCGCCGGACTTTCTTCTCCTGGATCACGCGCAGGAGCTTCACCTGCATCGCGAGCGGAAGATCGCCGACTTCATCGAGGAACAGCGTGCCCTTCTGCGCGGCCTGGAGGAAGCCGATGCGGTCGTTGTCCGCGCCGGTGAAGGCGCCGCGCCGGTAGCCGAAGAACTCGCTCTCCATGAGGTTCTCGGGGATCGCACCGCAGTTCACCGCGACGAACGCGCCATCCGCTCGCGACGAACCCATGTGCATGAGGCGCGCGGCGACTTCCTTGCCCGAACCCGACTCACCCGTGATGTAGACCGGTGCCTGCGAGCGCGAGAGCTTCGAGATCATTTCGCGCGCGCGCACGATGGCCGGCGATTCACCCAGCAGCCGCGGCGCTCCCGGCTGCGCCGTCTCGCCGATCGCTGCACGCCGCGCCTGCACGGGCTTCGGCAGCTTCAGCGCGCTCATCACGAGCGGGCGCAGCTGTTCGACCTTGATCGGCTTCGCGAGGTAATCGAATGCACCCGCCTTCAGCGCCGCCACCGCGTTGTCCGTCGAGCCGTACGCGGTGATCACCGCGACGGGCGTGTTGCCGTAGTGCTCGGAGATGTGGTTCAACACCGCGAGGCCGTCGCCATCGGGCAATCGCATGTCGGTGAGACACAGATCGTAGGGCCGGTGCTTCAGGGCTTCCTGCGCTTCCTGCACGGTGCCCGCCGTGTCCGCGTCCACGCCCATGCGCGTGAGCGTGAGCACGAGGAGCTCGCGGATGTCGGCTTCGTCATCCACGATGAGCACGGACTTGCGATTCATCAGACGCCTTTCAGGATCACGCGGAAGAGACCTCCCGGTGCATTGTCCGCGTATTCGATGCGTGCGCCATTGCCTTCGCAAAGCTCGCGCGCGATGTAGAGACCGAGGCCCGTGCCCTGGGCATCCGTCGTGAAGAACGGTTCGAAGAGATGCTGGCGCGCCTGCGGAACGACGCCCGGGCCGTCATCCTGCACGGCAATCTCGAGCAGGCCCGAGGTCACGCTGGTGGAGACGACGATGCTCACCGACCCGGGTTTCTTCTGGCCGTGCCGCCATGCGTTGCGAGTGAGGTTCCACATCACCTGGTCGAGATGCTGGCGGTCGAACCACAGGCGCTGCGAGGTGCGCACCTGCAGGTCGATCGATTCGGCCGGCACCTTCTCGGAAGCGCAGAACTCCTTCACGAAGTGCGTGAGCCACGGGCGCGGATCGATGGACTCGGGCTGCGCGCGATCGCGGCGGTTGAGGTAAAGCACCTCCTGCACCATGCGATCGAGGCGGAACACGTTCTCGCGGATGATCGTGAGCAAGCGCTCATCGGACGTGCGGTCCGGCCCGCCTTCGGCGATGAGGTCGGCGGCATGGCCGATCGAGGAGAGCGGATTGCGGATCTCGTGCGCGATCGAAGCCGTCAGCCGGCCGAGTGCGACGAGCTTCATTTGTTGGGCCTGCGCGCGGGCGCGGCCGACGTCTTCCACGAAGATCACGGTCGGCGGCGGATCGCCGGTGCCGATCGGGACGAAATGCACCTGCAGGTCGGCGTTGCCGCGCGGCGCACGCATCGACATGTAGGTCGTCTCGGAGCCGCGGTGCCAATCGTCGAGCAGGCGTGCGACTTCCGGCGCGAACTCCGCGATCGACTGCTTGCGTCCCGGCGGCAGCGGCCCGAGGAGCTGGCTCACGCGCGGGTTGTGCTGGCGGATCTGCCCTTCGCTGTCGACCACGATGATGCCGTCCTGCATGTCGCGGATCACGAGCTCGTTGATCTGCGAGAGGTTCGCGAGGTCGATCGTGCGCGCCTGCGCGAGCGCTTCGCTGGTCCGCGCATAGCGAGCGAGCGTGAAGCCGAGCGCGGCGGTCGCGAAGAGCGCGAAGCTGGTGAGCCCCGCCTGGAGGAAGTCGTGGATCGGCGCATCGTGGCGCCAGACCTGGAACGCCTGCTCCAGGAGCACGGCGAGTGCCGCGACCGCGGCGTGGAAGAACGCAAGTCGTCCGCGCGAGATGAGTCCCGCGGCCGCGAGCGACATGAGCAGGATCACGCCCAGGCCCGAACGCACGCCGCCGCTCGCGTGCATGAGCATCACGATCGCGATCACGTCGACCACGACGCCGGCCGTCACCTGCAGCGTGAGGCTGGGCTCGCGAAGGCGCGCGGGCACGAAGAGCAGGAACGCGACCGCCGCGTAGGTCACGAGCGTGGGCACCACCGACGAGGGCGACTGGATGCCGAGCTGCAGGAAGTTGTTGAAGAACGCGTAGCCCACGCCCATCAGGAGCGCGAGCACCAGTCGGTAGATGCAGAAGACCGCTAGCGTTTTCCAGGTGGTGTCGTCGGCCGCGACGACCAGCGGCATGCGTTCCCGTGAGCGCGCACGCTCGGATGTGTCGACGGTGCCCGGGGAGGCGCTCACTTGCAGTTGGGATTCTCGCGGCAGACGAGCTTGCCGTCCTGCTCCACCGCCTCGCTGCGCGGAAGGTTCACGCCGCAGCGTTGGCAGCGAACCATGTCCTCGGCGTTGGCAGGCGGCTTGGCTTCGTCGTCGGGCTTCTTCAGTTGCGAGCGGAAGAAGCCACGCAGCACCAGGTAGATCAGGAAGCCGATGATGATCAGGAGGATGATGCGACCCAAGGCCTTGCTCTCTCGATGCGGAATGCTTGAAGTCTACTAGGGAGCCTCTGAAGAATACACAAGGGTGCGCGACGGGCCGATTTCGGGATCGATTCTAGGCGCCGAGTCCGACGCAAGGTCCAGTACCTTGCTAGGACGAGCAACGACGAAGCGGTCCCGAAATCGACCGTCCCCTCAGGACGTCGTCCCATTTGGGACGACGTGCTCGCGGGTTGCGGCAGGTGCGGCGTCTGCTTCCATCCGCACCTGCCGCAACGCGCGTCCCTTGGGTATTCTTCAGAGGCTCCCTAAACCTCGACGCTGAACCGTACGCCGCGGCCATCGGGCAGGTTCGTCGCGTGCACCCGGCCGCCGTGGAATTCCGCGACCAGGCGGACGATATACAAGCCAAGCCCGAGGTGCCCCTCGCGCAGCGACACCATGGAGTCGAACACGTTGGCGCTCACCGACTCGGGCAGCGGCGGCCCGTCGTTCTCGACCGCGAGCGTGGCGCGACCCGGCCCGGGCGCGAGGCGCACGCGAATGGCGGTTTCAGGCGGCGCAAAGTCGAGCGCGTTTTCCACGAGCTTGTCGAGCAGTTGCGCGAAGGCGTCGGGAACGCCGTCGATCAGGATGGGTGCGGCCGGCGGCGTGTAGTCGAAGCGCCGCGCCGGATAAGTCGCGCGATAGCCTTCGACGCATCCCGTGATCACGTGCGCGAGGTCGAAGCGCTCGCGCTCCGTGCTTTCGAGCATGCGCTCGAGCCGCGTGCCCTCCGATAGGCGCGCGATGAGCCGGGAGAGGCGTTCGACGCCTTCGCCGGCGCGATCGAGATACACGCGCGCATCCTGCGGCAGCGATTGCGCCTTCAGGTTGTCCAGAGAGGAGCGCACGACCGCCACCGGCGTGCGCAGCTCGTGCGACAGGCGTCCGGCCATCGCCTCGAGGTAGGCGTTGTACTCGCGAAGGCGTCCGAGGACGGAGGCCATCGTGCGCGAAAGGTCGCCGATCTCATCGCGCGCCGGGCTTGCGGTGATGCGGCCGCGAATCCGCCCCTGCGGATCGATCGCGCCCTCCGCCTCTGCGTGCAGCTTGCGCACGCGCGCCGTCAGCCGCGTCGCAAAGACGATCAGGATCGTGAGCGCGGCTCCCACCACGGCGAGCGTCACGACAAGCAGGTCTTCGAGCGCGGACTCCTTGAGGATCTGGATCGAGCCGGTGGTTTCCTCGATGATCGCCGCACCCACGATGTCGTCGCCCACGAAGATCGGTTGCGCCGCGGAAAGAATGGCCACCTCGCGATCGCGCGTGCCGCGCCAGTGCGTGGACGACACGCCGATCAGCGCACGGTCGATCTGCGCGCGCACGGGTTTCGTTTCGTCGCCGGCGGGAACGTTGGGTGCGGACACGACAAGCGCCACGACGGGTTTGAGCAGTTCGCTCATCAGCCGCTTGGGACCCGTGGAGTTGTACGCCGTGCCTCCCACGCGCGCGTCCTCGCGCAGGCTCCCCGACAAACCGCGCACTCGCGAGCGCGTATCCACGACCCACACCCGCGACGAACGCCGGCCCATGATGTCGAGGAATCGCTCGATCTCTTCCGAAGGCTTGTACGCGGCGCCGAGACTCGCGGCAGCGGTCGGGTCTGCAGCCGCGAAGAGTGCGACGATGCGGCGCCGCTCCTCGTCCTCGGGATCGGCCGCGCCCGGGACATCCGCGCTGAAGAGCGCCTGGCGATCGGAGAGCGCGGAGGCGACGGCGCGCGCGGTGGCGCGAATCGATTGCTCCTGCGCGTTGCGAAGGAATGTTTCCATGCGCGCAATGAATTGCGCCGCGAGCCACGGGAGGACGAGCAGGACCGCCGAGACGAGCAGCAGCCGCAGGCGGATGGTCACGCGCGGCGACCTACCCTTCTTTCCAGCGGTAACCCATCCCGTACACGGTATCGATCCCGTCGAAGGCCGTATCGACCGCGAGGAACTTCTTGCGGATGCGCTTGATGTGCGAGGTGATCGTGCCGTCGTCGACCACCATCTCCGCGTCGCGCATCAGCTGGTCGCGATCCTTCACGTGGCCCGGATGCTTGGCGAGCGAATGGACCATCCAGAACTCCGTGACCGTGAGCTCGACGGGCTTTTCGCTCCACGTCGCGACCATGCGGCGCGAATCGAGCGCGAGGCGGCCGCGATGTAGCACGTCTTCCGCGGCCGGTGACACGGCACCGGCATCGACGCGGCGGAAGAGTGCCGCGATGCGCGCGAGCAGGTGCGGCAGGCTCACGTCCTTCGTGAGGTAGTCGTCCGCGCCCAGGCGCAGGCCCGAGACCACGTCGAAATCGGAATCGCGCGCCGACAGAAAGACGATCGGCAGTTGCGCGCTCGCCGCCCGCAGCTCGCGACACAGCGCGAAGCCGCCGTCGATATCCGCACCCAGGCCCACGTCGATGATCGCGAGGTCCGGCAGGCGCGTCGCCAGCGAGCGCGAGGCACTCGGGCGGTCCCCGAAGGCGGCCACGTCGTAGCCCGCGCGCTTCAACGCGTCCGTGTAGTTCTGGCGAATCGTGGGGTCGTCTTCGATCAGTGCGATGCGTCGGCTCATGGGCCGATTATTGCAAAGAACCCGCGCCGGCTGTCCGCTCCCGGGCGCGCGTCATATTTCGGCCCGAATTGCTCGCCGCATCGCCCGATTGCGAGCCCCCCTGCTCCCTCGCCGGCGCGCGGAATGGCCCCATCGCAATCACACACGACGCGGAAAGGGGCAACGAACATGGCACTGCTTGCGGACATCCTCCAACTCATGGGCAAGGCGATTGCCAGCGGCGTCGCGGTGGGAATCGCCGCGGCCCTCGTCGTCCTCGGCCTGGCCACGACCGCGCAGGCCGCCGAGCCCCTCGACCGCATGCACGCCGTGAACGCCACCGGCGAGCGACCGAAACCCGGGAGCATGGCGCCCACGCTGCCGCCGATTGAAGGCGGGCCGTCCAGCGTGGGTGCCCTCTGGGCCACTCACCCGCAGGATGGAGAGTCGACGCTTCAAGTCCTGCTGGGTGTCTTCGCGCTGGCAGCCGCCGGGATGGTCGCCGTCATCGGGCGAACCGTTCCGGCAGGAGGTTCGCGGTCATGAGCTCGGCCGGATTCGGAATCCGCGGGCGCGTCTACGCGCGCGAGGATGCGACGGACGCAGCGATGCCGCCCCATGCGAAACGGGCTGCGTGGCTGCGGTGGATCCTTGGGAAATTGGTCGGGGTGAGAGGATTCGAACCTCCGGCCTCTACGTCCCGAACGTAGCGCTCTACCAGGCTAAGCTACACCCCGACGGTACTGGGTCGAGAAAGGGAGAACTTCCGGTGCTTCTAGAAGCTTCTCTCGACCGAAAAGGACGCTAATTGTAGCAAAGAGTCCCGCCATTCGGAACCCGGAAGCGTCGCAAGATGCCCTTCCGCCGCCTCGGCCTCGAGCCTGGCCTTCGCCCGCGCATAGTCGAGCGCACCCGTTCGCCGGATCGCCGCGAGTACCGCCTCCAGGTCCGCCTTGCCTTCCGTTTCGATCGCCCTGCGCACCACGTCGCGCTCGGCCTCGGTGCCATTCCTGAGGACATGGATGAGCGGCAGCGTGGGCTTGCCCTCGGCGAGGTCATCGCCCAGGTTCTTGCCCGTCTCGCTGAAGTCACCCGAGTAGTCGAGCACGTCGTCGATCACCTGGAACGCGGTCCCGAGGTGCATGCCGTAGGCGGCCAGCGCGGATTCCACCTCGGGCTTGGCACCCCCGAGGATGGCCCCCACCTGGGTCGCGGCCTCGAAGAGCTTCGCGGTCTTGTAGCGGATCACGCGCAGGTACTGCTCTTCGTCGGTGCTCGGATTGCCGATGTTGAGGAGCTGCAGGACCTCGCCCTCGGCAATGACATTCGTCGCATTGGCCATCACTTCCATGACGCGGGCCGAGCCCACGTCCACCATCATCTGGAAGGCGCGGGAATAGAGGAAATCGCCGACCAGCACGGAAGCGGCGTTGCCGAATTCCGCGTTCGCGGTGCGCCGCCCACGACGCAGGCTCGATTCGTCCACGACGTCGTCATGCAGGAGTGTGGCCGTATGGATGAATTCGACGACGGCGGCGAGCTCGTGCTTGGCCGTTCCCTGGGCGCCGACCGCATTGGCGGCCAGCAGCACCAACGCCGGGCGCAGGCGCTTACCGCCACTTTCGATGATGTAGTGGGCGATCGTGCGGATCAGCGCGACTTCGGAGTCCAGCCGGCGCCGGATTACGTCGTCCACGCGCTGTAAATCCTCCGCGATGGGAGTGCGGAGGGCCTCTAGGCTGGGGGGAGACAAGTCTTTGACGATGCGAGGAATTTCCCGTATTATAGCGGGTTCGTTTTACCCCAACAGTTGCAACACAGGAGCTCCTCAATGTATGCGGTCATAAAAACCGGCGGGAAGCAGTATCGCGTGACCCCCGGCGAAAAAATCAAAATCGAACAGATACCGGCAGACGTTGGCTCGCAAATCGTGATCGACCAGGTTCTCATGGTCGGAGAAGGCGAGTCGGTGAAGGTCGGAAATCCCCTGGTTTCCGGTGCGAAAGTCACTGCGACAGTCGTGTCGCATGGCCGTGGCGAGAAGGTGCGCATTTTCAAGCTGCGACGCCGCAAGCACTACCAGAAGTCGCAGGGCCATCGGCAGAACTACACGGAAATCCGTGTAGACGCCATTGCTTGATCAGGGCGATTGCCCACCAAGGACTTAGACCATGGCACATAAGAAAGCAGGCGGCTCGTCCCGTAACGGCCGCGATTCCGAGTCGAAGCGACTCGGCCTGAAGGCCTACGGCGGCGAGCTCGTCACCGCGGGCTCGATCCTCGTTCGCCAGCGTGGAACGCGTTTCCACCCCGGCATGAACGTGGGCATCGGCAAGGACCACACCCTCTTCGCCACGGCGGACGGCCGCGTGAAGTACGCGCAGCACGGCCCCAAGGCAAAGAACACCGTGAGCATCGAGCCGGCTGCGCAATAAGGCTCTCGCCTACGCGAAAGAGCCCCGTCACCGTACGGGGCTTTTTCATTTGTGGAGCTATTTTAGATTGAGCGAATTTCCGCGATGCCCGACGTAGCCCTGTTCATCGTCACCACCGCGCTCCTCGCGATCGCGCCGGGTCCGGACGTCGTCTATGTGCTCACGCGCGGCATCGCTCAAGGCCGCAAGGCCGGAATCGCGGCAGCCCTCGGCTTCGCGACGGGCTGCATCTTCCACACGCTGCTCGCGGCGCTGGGCGTGGCGGCCCTCATTCGCTCGTCGGAGCTCGCGTTCGACCTCGTGCGCTATGCGGGTGCGGCGTATCTCGTGTGGATCGGCATCCAGGCGATTCGCCACCGCGATTCGTTCGCGATGGCCGAAGCCGGTGAGGCCAAGGCACTCGTCACGATCTTCAAGCAGAGCATCGTCGGCAACATGCTCAATCCCAAGGTGACGATCTTCTTCCTGTCGTTCCTGCCGCAGTTCGTGAATGTCGAAGCGGGCAACGCGGGCTGGCAGATGGCGCTGCTCGGCGTGGTCTTCATGCTGGTGACGGCCGTGGTGTTCAGCGCCGTCGCCCTGTTTTCCGGCTGGATCGGCGCGCACGTGCGCCGCAATCCGGCGATCGGCTCGCGCCTGAATCTCTTCGCGGGCTTCACCTTCATCGCGCTCGGCATCCGCGTGGCGCTACCCGACCTCGCGAGCAAGCCATGAAATTCTTCGACGAAGCCAAGATTGAAGTGATCGCCGGCAACGGTGGCAACGGCTCGGCGTCGTTCCGCCGCGAGAAGTTCGTGCCGCGCGGCGGGCCGGATGGCGGCGACGGTGGGCGCGGCGGCAGCATCATTGCGGTTGCCGACATCAACATCAACACGCTGGTCGACTACCGCTACACGCGCGTCTTCCGCGCGAAGCAGGGTGAGAACGGACGCGGACGCGACCAGAACGGCCACGGCGCCGACGACATCGTCCTGCGCTTCCCCGTGGGCACCGTGATCAAGGACGCCGAGAGCGGCGAGCTGATCGCCGACCTCGCAAAGGACGGCGATCGCGCCACGCTGGCCGCAGGCGGCAAGGGCGGCCTCGGAAACCTCAACTTCAAGTCGAGCACCAACCGCGCGCCGCGCCAGTTCACGCCGGGCGGGGAAGGTGAAATGCGCAAGCTCGACCTCGAGCTGAAGGTGCTCGCCGACGTGGGCCTGCTCGGCATGCCCAACGCCGGCAAGTCCACATTCATCCGCGCGATTTCCGCGGCGCGCCCCAAGGTTGCCGACTATCCGTTCACCACGCTCGCGCCCAACCTCGGCGTCGTGCGTGTCGACACCAACCGTTCGTTCGTCGTCGCCGACATCCCCGGCCTCATCGAAGGGGCTGCCGAAGGCGCGGGCCTCGGGCACCGCTTCCTGCGCCACCTGCAGCGTACGCGCCTGCTGCTGCACCTCGTGGATCTCGCGCCGTTCGACGAGAACGCCGATCCAGTGGCGGACGCGAAGGCCATCGTGAACGAGCTCAAGAAGTACGACGTCGCGCTCTGGAAGAAGCCGCGCTTCCTCGTGCTCAACAAGTCCGACCTGCTCGAACCCAAGGAAGCGGAGAAGCGCGCCAAGGCGTTCGTGAAGAAATTCGGCTGGAAGGAACCCTGGTTCCTGGTTTCCGCGATGAAAGGCACGGGCACGAAGGAACTCACCTTCGCGGTGATGGATTTCCTCCTCGAGAAAAAGAAATGACCACGCCGCTCGCGAAAGCGAAGCGCGTCGTCGTGAAGATCGGCTCTAGCCTGCTCACCGCGGGCGGCGCCGGCCTCGATCGCGCCGCCATTTCCGACTGGGTCGGCCAGGTCGCCGCGCTCCGCGCGAAGAAGATCGAAGTCATCGTCGTCTCCTCCGGCGCGATCGCCGAAGGCATGCAGCGCCTGGGCTGGAGCAAGCGTCCGCACGCCGTGAATGAACTTCAGGCCGCGGCCGCCGTCGGGCAGATGGGCCTCGTGCAGGTGTGGGAATCGTGCTTTTCCGAGCGTGACCTGCACACGGCGCAGGTGCTCCTCACCAACGCCGACCTCGCCGACCGCAACCGCTACCTCAACGCGCGCACGACGCTGCGCACGCTCCTCGGACTGGGCGTGATTCCGGTCATCAACGAGAACGACACGGTCGTCGTCGACGAGATCCGCTTCGGCGACAACGACACGCTCGCCGCCCTCGTCGCGAACCTCATCGAAGCCGACGCGCTCGTGATCCTCACCGACCAGGCGGGACTCTTCTCGGCCGATCCACGCAAGGACCCCAAGGCCACGCTCGTGTCGCATGCCATTGCGGGCGAGGCGAAGCTCGAAGCGATCGCAGGCGGCGCGGGTTCGCACGTAGGCAGCGGCGGAATGATCACCAAGGTGCTCGCGGCCAAGCGCGCGGCGCGCAGCGGCGCACATACCGCGATCGTCTCCGGGCGCGAAGCCGACGTCCTCTCGCGCCTCTTCTCGGGCGAATCGATCGGCACGCTCCTCGAAGCGCAGACCGCGCCGCTCGCGGCCCGCAAGCAGTGGCTCGCAGACCACCTGCAGCCGGCCGGGCGCATCACGCTCGATGCCGGCGCCGTGAAAGCCCTCGTCACCGACCGCAAGAGCCTCCTCGCGGTGGGTGCCACTGCAGTCACCGGCGACTTCGGCCGGGGCGAGGTGGTGAGCGTGCTGGGACCCGACGGCCGGGAGATCGCTCGCGGCCTCGCCAACTACGGCGCCAGCGACGTGTTGCGCATCCTCCGGAAGCCCACCACCGAGATCGAGGCGATCCTGGGATACCTGGCCGAGCCCGAGCTCATCCACCGGGACAACCTGGTCGTACTCTAGGGTTCGGAGAGCGATACCGGGGTGGTCCCAAGTCCCGGAAAGTGCAGAAAATTCCATTGACGGGGGGGGTTCAGACCCCCTAGCCTGACTTTGGCACGCCTATGGCTTGCCGCTTCATCCAAAGATTAAGCGTCCCAGTGGAGGACAGCATGCGCACAGCACCCTCCGGGTCATCGGCCCGGCTTTTCCGCCAGTCTTCGCTCGCGCTCGCGATTGCCGCGGCGCTTCCGGTTTACGCCGGCGACTACATGGTCACCAACACGGGCGACAACGGCGGCGTGAACCCCGCTCCGTTGGCCGGGACCGGCACGCTGCGCCAGGCGATCGTCGATGCGAATGCCGCGTGCGTCACGCTGAACTCCCCGAGCATTGGCTTTGCCATTCCCGCCGCTCCCTTCCAGATCACGCCGGCCTCCCCCCTGCCTTTCCTCAGCTGCATGGGTAGCTCGACGTTCAGTCCCACGATCGACGCCACCGCGCAGCCCGGCGTCACCATCGACGGCGCCACGATCAGCGCCCTCCAGATCACGTCCTGCGGCATCGAATTCGATCCCTACGGTTACGGCGGAACACTGACCCTGCGCGGCCTGA
This sequence comes from Usitatibacter palustris, assembly GCF_013003985.1. Classification (GTDB taxonomy): domain Bacteria; phylum Pseudomonadota; class Gammaproteobacteria; order Burkholderiales; family Usitatibacteraceae; genus Usitatibacter; species Usitatibacter palustris. The sequence goes on from NZ_CP053073.1 coordinate 2,880,917, forward strand.
AGATCCAGAGCTACAGCTATGGCGGATATTCCGCGGGCGTGTGCGCCAAGCGGTCGATCGTCAAGGACAACCAGTTCGTCGGCAACGCCTACGGCATCAAGGCCGGCGAGGAACTGACGGCGCTCGGAAACACGATCACCAGCACGGACACCGGCATCGAGGTGGGCGGCAATGCCACCGTCGGCGGATCCACCGCGGCGGATCGCAACGTCATCAACGGCGGGTCCCGGGGTGTCAAGGTCCAAGGTGCGGGCACGGTGATGATCCAGGGCAACTACATCGGCACCGACGCATCCGGCAATGCGGTCGTGCCGATCTCGAACGGCATCGAGGTCTATTTCTCGGATCCGGTCACGATCGACAACAACGTGATCGCGGGCGGCAGTAACGGTATCTACGTGGGGAGCCAGGACAGCATCACGATCTCGAACAACAAGATCGGCGTAGGCGCGTCGGGCGGTTCGCTCACGAATGGCACGGGCATCCAGATCGGTTACTCCGGTCCGCCGTCGATGGTGGTGCCGGGCATGAAGGCGGTCGGCGGTCTCACCTCCAAGCCGCTCGCTGCGCCCATGCCCAACGCGCCCGCGAACCTCATCTACCAGAACACGATCGCCAACGGCGCGAACAGCGGCGTCTACGTCACCAACGGCAACGGCATCAAGATCTCGGAAAACGCGATCTACAATAATTCCCCGAAGAACATCGACCTCGCCCACTACGCCGGTCCGGTCGCGAACGATGCGCTCGATACGGATACCGGCATCAACGGCCTGCAGAACAATCCGGTCGTGACTTCGTTCACCGTCGAGCCTGGCGTGGGCGCGACCGTGAACTACTCCCTCAACAGCACGCCGGGAAGCACGTTCATCCTCGAGTTCTTTGCCAGCGGCGCCGTGGGCGCGCGTGAAGGTCTTTCCTTCCTCGGCGCAGTCACCGCCACGACGGACAGCTCCGGCGACGTGTCCGGTACGACCCCCGTATTCCCCGGCAGCCCTTCGTTCGTTTCGGCGACGGCGCGCCACGGCACGATCGGCGATACCTCGGAATTCTCGGCGGCCGTCGCGGTCACGCCGACGGCCTCGGCGACCGTCTCGAGCTCGATGCTCGATTTCGGCAACGTGCCCATCGGCACCAGCGGCACGCTCGCATCGACCATCACCAGCCAGGGCAGCGCGCCGTGGCTCATCACTTCCGCCGGCTCGCCCACCTGCTACGGCGGCCCCGCGTACTACGGCGGCCCGATCGCGTGCGGCGGTCCGTTCACCTGCACCAGCAGCTGCTCGAGCGGCTCGTCGTATTCGTCGGGCTCGAGCTGTTCCGTGACGGCCACGTTCTCGCCCGGATCACTCGGCACGTTCAACGCGAGCCTGCAGATCTGCGACAACACGACCAGCAGCCCGCGCACGATTTCGCTCACGGGCGTGGGCACCGCGGCGCTCGTTCCCGGCGTGTCCACCTCGACCAACACGATCGATTTCGGCAACGTTCCCATCGGTTCGACCGTCGGCCCGATGAATGCGGTGCTCACCAGCTCCGGCACCGCGCCCTGGATGCTCAGCGCGATCGGTTCGCCCACCTGCTATGGCGGGCCGGTCTGCTACGGCGGTCCGTTCACCTGCACATCGACGTGCGCGCCGGGCCAGTACAGCCCGGGCTCGACGTGCCAGCTCGATGCCACGTTCTCGCCCGTCTCTCCGGGCCTCTGGTCGGTTAACGTCGAGATCTGCGACAACGCCGCCGGCAGCCCGCGCACGATCCTCGTCAAGGGCAACGGCTTCGTTCCGGGAACGCCGACCGTCTCGCAGACCACCACGACGCTCAATTTCGGACCGGTTCCGCTCGGGGCATCGAGCGGCACGCAGACCGCAACGTTCACGAGCTCCAGCGCACTGCCCTGGATGATCACCAGCCAGGGTTCGCCCACTTGCTACGGCGGACCGATTTGCTCCGGCGGCGGCTTCACCTGCGCGACCACGTGCACGCCGGGCACCTCGTACAGCCTGGGACAGTCGTGCAAGGTCGACGCCTTCTTCACGCCGACCGCACTCGGCCCGCAATCGGTGACCGTGGAGTTCTGCGACAACGCGCCGGGCAGCCCGCACACGCTGGTGCTGAACGCGGAAGGTGTTGTGCCGCCCGCCGTCACGCTTTCGCCGGCCGCCCATGACTTCGGTCCCGTGCCCGTGGGCACCAGTACGCCGTTCACCTTCAACCTCAGCAATCCTTCGCCTTCGGCGCTGTTCATCGGCAACGTGGTTACCACGGGTCCTTTCTCCGTCTTGTCGACCACCTGCACGCCCTCGATGGGGCCCTCGGGTTCGTGCAATGCCGTTGTGGTCTTCACGCCCACGGTCAATGGCTATGTCACGGGAACGGTCGGACCGAGCGCATTCCCGAGCGCGGCATCCACCCTCGTCGGCCAAGGCCTGACGTCGGCGCAACTGCAGCTGCCGCCGCCGATCGAGTTCCCGGCCTACACGCTCGGCCAACCGGCGCTCTCGCGCATCGTCGCCCTGAAGAACACCGGACAGTTGCCACTCACGATTACCAGCATCGCTGTGTCCGCGCCTTTCACGCTGACGCACGACTGCCCGACCACACCCATGCCGCCGGATGCGACGTGCCTCGCGACGATCGGATTCAGCCCGACCACCATCGGCAACTTCGTCGGTTCGTTCACCGTGGTGAGCAATTCTGGCGGTGGCACCACGCAGTTCGTTCCGATCCGCGCGAGCAGCCAGCCGCGCCCGGCGCCCTCGCTCGTCGTCACGCCGAGGGAAGTCGGATTCGGCGGCCGCGGCGTCGGCTCGCTGAGCCCCGCGCAGTCGGTGGGCATCCGCAACATCGGCGGCGCAACGGCGATCATCGACAGCCTCGTCACCAGCGCGGACTTCGTGGTGCTCGGCCACAACTGCGCGACGCTCGCACCGCTCGCGGAGTGCACGGCCAGTGTCGCGATGCAGGCGAACTCCTTCGGGCTGCGCGTGGGCACGCTCACGATCCGCAGCAATGCGGAGAACGGGACCGAAACCGTGCTGCTCTCGGGCACCGGCTGCCGTCCGCCGGGCATCTCGGCCGGCCGCCTGGGCGCGATCACCGGCGGCTGCTAGCCCCGCCGCCGGGGCCCGTGCGTCGCGTCCTTTGCGCCTGGGAGTTCGGCGGCGACCTCGGACACATCCGAAGGCTCTGCGCGATCGCTCGCGAGTTGCAACGCACCGGCCACGAGCCGGTGCTTGCACTTTCGGACCCTGCTGCCGCGCCCCGGGATGCCGGGTTCACGTGGTACCAGGCGCCCCTGCTCACGATGGAGTCGCGCGCCAATCTCGCCGCGTTGAATGCCTCCGACCTGTTGCTCCACCTGGGCTTCAGCGATCCGGTCCAGGTGGCCGGCGCACTGCGCGGGTGGCGCTCGCTGTTCGATCTCGTACAGCCTTCCGTCATCGTCGCCGACTTTGCCCCCGGTGCGTTGCTCGCGGCTCGTGCTGCCGGCCTGCCGCGCGTGACGGTCGGCAGCGGATTTGCATCGCCGCTTGCAGGCGACCCATTGCCGGCCTTCCGCGATTGGCAGCCCGTGCCCGCCGAGCGCTTGCGCGCGAGTGACGCGCTGTTGTGCGCGTCGATCAACGCGGCGCTTGCGAGCGCAAATGCGAAGCCGCTCGCCAACGCGCACGACGCCTTCGAGGCCGATCAGGATTTCTTCTGCACCTTTGCCGAGCTCGATCCCTACGGCGTGCGCGCCGGCCGCGAGTACTTCGGGCCGCTCGACCACGGCGCGGGAGGCGTGCGCATCGAATGGAGCGCGTCGCTGCATCCGCGGGTCTTCGCGTACGTGAAGCCGGGCTATCCGCATTTCGCCGCGCTCGCCGCGGCGCTCGCGCAATCGGGCGGCGAGAGCGTGATCGCGTCTCCCGGCCTCGATACGGCCCGCCTCGCGCAACTCACGCAGCCCGGGCTCCGGATCTTTGCCGAACCCGTGGACCTCGATTCGGTGCTCCCCGCCTGCGATCTGTGCGTGGGCCACGCCGGCGCTGGATTCACCGCGCGCGCGGTCGCGGCGGGCCTTCCGCTCGCCCTGCTGCCCATGCACCTCGAGCAATACCTGGTCGCGCGCCGCCTCGCGGAACTCGGAGCCGCGCTCGTGGCCCGGCCCGAGGAGCCGGCTCCTGACTTCTCGGCATGGGTGCAACGCCTGGCAACCGACGACGCGATGCGCAGCGCCGCGCGCGCGCTTGGCGCGAAGTACCAAGCGCACCGTGGCGAGCACGCCACGCAGCTGGTGGCCGGGCGCATCGCCGCGCTCGCCGGAGCCTGACCGTGGCGCGCATCGTGTTTGCGTGGGAGCTGGGCGGCTCGATCGGACACGCCGTCGCCAGCGCGCGCCTGGGTGCGGCGCTCGCCGCGCGCGGTCACGAGGTGGCGTTCATCTTTCGCGACCTCACGCCGCTGCGCTTCCTGCCCGAGGCCCAGGCGTTCCCTGCCTTCCAGGCACCGCGGATCCGCGAGGAAGGCCGCGCGACGTCACCGTCGGGCTATGCGGAAATCCTGCAGGGGTATGGGTACCTGGACTCGCGTTCACTCATCGGCCTGGTCGGAGCATGGCGCTCGCTGCTCACCGATTGGAAAGCCGACCTCGTCGTCGCCGATTTCTCACCCACGGCGTTGCTCGCCGCGCGCACGCTCGGCTTGCGCCGCGTCACGTACGGCAACGGATTCTTCACGCCGCCGCGGCTCGCGCCCTTGCCGCCGTTTCGCATCGGCCCCGAAGTGGACATCGCTCGCCTCGCGGAAAATGAAGCGCAGGTCCTCGCGGTCGTGAACCAGGCCCTCGCGCATTTCAGTGCGAAGCCGCTGGCGCAACTGTCCGGGCAATTCGAGACCGATGAAGACTTCCTGTGCACCTTCGCCGAGCTCGATCACTACGGCACGCGGCCCGTATCGCACTACTGGGGCCCGCGCATGTCCACCGACGCCGGCGCGAGCGTGCATTGGCCCTCGGGCGGCGGGAAGAAAGTGCTGGTCTACGTGCAGGCGCAGTTCGAAGGGCTCGACGAGCTGATCGGCGCGCTGCGAATGCGCCCGCATTCGGTTGTCGCGTTCATCCCGCGACTCGACGAATCACGGCGGCGTGCGCTCGAAGGACCGCGGCGCAAGATCTCGCCGAGCATGGCGCGGCTCGATACGCTGCTGGCCGAATGCGATCTGCTCGTGTGCCACGGCGGGGAGATCGCGCCCGGCGCGCTCATGCACGGCGTGCCCACGCTGATGCTGCCGCAGCACTACGAACAATTCCTGATGTCGCTGCGGATGCAGCAGCTCGGGGCCGGCCTCGCACCCGGTGCGCCGCCCGCGCCCGGCGAGATCACCGCACTCCTCGATCGCCTGCTCGCGGAACCGGCACACAAGACGAACGCCGCGTCCTACGCGAAACGCCATCCGCAATTCTCGCCGCGCGAACAGCGCCGGCGCGTGATCCAGCGCATCGAAGATATACTCGCCACAAATCGAACGACACCCCAGGGGAGCCCATGAATCTCGTCGACCGCGTCAAGAACATCCTGTTGCAGCCGAAGTCTGAGTGGCAGGTCATTGCCGGAGAGACGCACACCGTCGCGGGCCTCTACACCGGCTACGTGATGATCCTCGCCGCGATCCCCGTGCTCGCGGCCTTCATCGGACTCTCGCTGGTGGGTCTCGGTGGCGCTCGCCTCTCGATCGCGTACGGCGTCACCTTCATGGTGGTGCAGTACCTGCTGTCGCTCGCAAGCGTGTACATCCTCGCGTTGATCATCGACTTCCTCGCGCCCAATTTCGGCGGCACGAAGGACTTCATGCAAGCGATGAAAGTGGCGGCGTTCTCGTGGACGGCCGCATGGGTCGCGGGAATCTTCGCGATCGTCCCGCTGCTGGGCATCCTCGCCATCGTGGGGCTCTACAGCCTTTACCTGCTCTACCTCGGGCTTCCGGTGCTCATGAAGACGCCCGAGGACAAGGCGCTGCCCTACACCGTGGTCGTGATCCTCGCCGCGATCGTGATCTCGGTGATCGTGCAGGCCGTCGCCGGATTCGCGCTCCCGGGACGGATGCGCGGCTTCTAGGATTCGGTCGCCGGGGTCGGCGTCGGCACGATCGGCAACACTTCGCCCTCGGGTTGGTTCCGGGGGCGATCGCGGCCCTGGCCCTGCTTGCGCCGCCGGCCGTAGGGAGACACGCCCGAGAGGCTGTGACGCACGTCGAGGAATCCCGCGAGTTGCTCGAGCGCCTGGCGATAGACGTCGCGCTTGAACTCGATCACGGTGTCGAGGGGAACCCAGAAGTCATGCCAGCGCCACGCGTCGAATTCCGGGTGGCCGCTCGCGCGCAGGCTGATGTCGTGGTCGCGGCCGACGAGTCGCAACAGGAACCAGATCTGCTTCTGGCCCTTGTAGGTCCCGCGCCACTCGCGCTTCACCCAGTGGTTGGGCACGTGATAGTGCAGCCAGTCGCGCGTGCGACCGAGGATCTTCACGTGATGCGCTTCGAGCCCTGTCTCTTCCTTCAGCTCCCGGTACATCGCTTCCTCGGGAGACTCCCCGGGCTTGATGCCGCCCTGGGGGAACTGCCAAGCGTGCTCCTTGATGCGCTTGCCCCAGAAAACCTGATTCTTGGTGTTGCAGAGCACGATGGCGACGTTCGGGCGATAACCGTCCCGATCGATCATGGCTGTCACCATCCAATCCGTTGAGTTGGGGCCATTTTTCCACAGTTCGCGAGCGCTCGCCAGTTGCCGGCCAAAGCTCGCAGCCATGTAAAATGACGGCCGCAACCCGATGATTTAATTTCAGATTCCAAAGTTTGACGCCCCACCCGCCGGAGAGTTCATGCGCGCCACCCAGTTCTACCTCGCCACGCTCAAGGAAGCCCCCCAGGAAGCCGAGCTCGCGAGCCACAAGTTGATGATGCGGGCGGGCCTGATCCGACGCCTGGCGAGCGGCCTGTACACGTGGATGCCGCTGGGAATGCGCGTGCTGCGTCGCGTCGAGAAGGTGGTGCGCGAAGAGATGAACCGCGCAGGGGCACTCGAGATCCTCGCCCCGCCCATCCAGCCCGCGGAGCTTTGGCAGGAGACCGGCCGTTGGGATCTCTACGGCCCGATGATGCTGCGCATCCAGGACCGCGCCGAGCGCGAGTACTGCTATGCGCCCACCGCCGAGGAAGTGCTCTGCGACATCGCTCGCAAGGAGATCCAGAGCTATCGCCAGCTCCCGCTGAACCTCTACCAGATCCAGACCAAGTTCCGCGACGAGATCCGCCCGCGCTTCGGCGTGATGCGCGCGCGCGAATTCATCATGAAGGACGCGTACTCGTTCGACGCGGATCTCGCGGGCATGCAGAAGAGCTACAAGAAGATGTACGACGCGTACGGCCAGGTCTTCACGCGCCTGGGCCTCAAGTTCCGCGCGGTCGCGGCCGACTCGGGCGAGATCGGCGGCACGGGCTCGCATGAATTCCAGGTGCTCGCGAGCTCCGGGGAAGACGCGATCGCCCACAGCACGGGCTCCGACTACGCGGCGAACGTGGAGCTCGCCGAAGCAGTCGCGCCCGCCGCGCCGCGCGCCGCTGCAAGTGCGGCGATGGCGAAGGTCGCCACGCCGGGCAAGCACACGTGCGAGGACGTCTCGGCCTTCCTCGGCATCCCGATCGAGAAGACGGTGAAGTCCATCGTCGTCGTGCATTCGAGCGAGGGCCAGCCCGACCAGATGTACATGCTGCTCGTCCGCGGCGACCACATGCTCAACGAAGTGAAGGCTTCGAAGCTCGCCGCGTTGAAGCCCTTCCGGTTCGCCACCGAGGGCGAGATCCGCACGCGCCTCAAGGCCACGCCCGGATCACTCGGCCCCGTGGGCCACGACGTGAAGATCATCGCCGACCGCACTGTCGCCGCGATGAGCGACTGGTGCAGCGGCGCGAACGAAGACGGCTTCCACCTGACCGGCGTGAACTTCGGGCGCGACCTGCCCGAGCCGCACATCGTGGCGGACATTCGCAACGTGGTTGCGGGCGATCCCTCGCCCGACGGCAAGGGCACGCTCGAGATCGCGCGCGGCATCGAAGTGGGCCACGTCTTCCAGCTCGGCACGGCCTACTCCGCGAAGATGGGCGCGAACGTGGTCGACGAAAAGGGCGAGTCGAAGCCGATCCAGATGGGTTGCTACGGCATTGGCGTGACCCGCATCGTCGCCGCGGCAATCGAGCAGAACCACGACGAGAAGGGCATCATCTGGCCCGATCCGATGGCGCCCTTCGCGGTGGCCGTGATCGGCCTGGGCTACAAGAAGAGCGAAGGTGTGCGCGCCGCCGCCGATGCGCTCTACAACGAGCTCGTCGCCGCGGGCATCGACGCCTACCTCGAGGATCGCGATGAACGCCCCGGCGTGTTGCTCGCCGACCAGGAGCTCATCGGCATCCCGCATCGCTTCGTGATCGGCGAACGCGGCCTGAAGGAAGGCATGGCGGAGTACCAGCATCGCCGCGACGCGCAGGCCACGCGCGTGCCGCTCGCGCAAGCGGCGGCGCATCTCAAGGAACGCCTCGGCGCATGAACAAGGGCATCGCGTGCCTCGCGATCGCCCTTGCCCTCGCCGCGCCGCGCATCGCGCTTGCCGGCGCGCAGCAATACGAGGTCCTCACGGCCTCGGTGCGCGCGACGCTCGCCAGCGCCGTTAACGCCCGCGACACCGTCGACTGGAACGACATGGAGACGCGCGCCTGGGTGCGCGCGATGACGCGGCGCGTGAAGCCGTTCTATCCGGATGAGGACGCCGCGCGCAGCTTCCTCGGTCTCGTGCGCTACGAGGCCAAGCGCGCGGGACTCGATCCGCACCTGGTGCTCGCGGTGATCGAGATCGAGAGCAAGTTCCGCAAGTACGCGGTCTCGAAGGCCGGCGCGCGCGGCCTCATGCAGGTGATGCCGTTCTGGGTGAAGGAGATCGGCACGCCCACGACCAACCTCTTCCAGGAGCGCGTGAACATCCGCTTCGGCTGCGTGATCCTGCGTCACTACCTCGATCGCGAGAACGGCAACGTGTTCAACGCGCTGGGCCGCTACAACGGCTCGCTGGGCCGCGCCGAGTACCCGGACAAGATCTTCAAGGTCTTGAAGTCACGCTGGGCGCTCGACGCGCCCGCGTAGAACGCCTCCAGCACGAAAATTTCGGACGCAGCGAGCAGGATGACTATTGCGACCAGCGATACGAACAACATCCCTGCAACCATCTTCACGGGGACCTCCCACGACCGGGCATGACGCCACTCTAGGCATCAAACGTTTCCAGTCTTCTTCCCGTTGAAGCGAAGTTGTATCGAGTTGTTCAGCTGCGCTTCGTCGTCGGCGGGGTCGTCGACTCTTCCAGCGACTTCTTCGTCACCGGACCCAGCTGGTCGTAGACGCGCTTGCCCGTCGGGTCGTAGACGCGCGTCGTCGGCAGCCCGCGAACCTTGCCCAGCTGCTTCTCGACCGCATCGTCACCGAGCACCAGCGGATACGCGTGGCCGACCTTCTTCGCGAACTGCTTGGTCTTCTCCTCGGAATCCTCGACGTCCAGCGCCACGCCGATCACGACAACGTCCTTCGCGCGGTCCTTGGCGAACTGTGCGATCTCCGGAATCTCCGCGATGCACGGCGTGCACCACGTCGCCCAGAAATTCACGACCACCCAGCGGCCCTTGTAGTCGGCCAGGCGATGGTGCTGGCCGGTCGTGTCGGTCAGGTCGAAGGCGGCGGCGGGAAGGGCGCAGGCCAGGCCCAAAACCAGCGACCAGAGGCCCAGGACACCCGATAAGCGGTTGGTTTTCAAAAGCAAATTCCTCTATTCTGTAAAAAATACCGTCGGCGGGGGAGGCCCGGATGGCGGAAAGCCGAAAAAAGGCTATCTAAATCAAAGATTAGCAGGATCCTCCCCGCCCATGCCGCTCGAATTGACTGTCCCGGCCGAACGTACGGCCCCGCCCAAAGACCTCGAAATCCGCCCGAAACAGGCCAAGGCCTGGCTCGATGCGTTGCCGCTCGCCCAAAGCGTCGAGTCCGCGCGGCAAATCCGCACCAAGCTCGCGGCCATGAGCCGCTCGAAGATCGAAGCCGACGACCGGGTGCTGCTGCTCGAAGCCTATCAACCGGTCGTCGCGATGCTGCTCGAGGAGCTCGACGCGATCTACTCGAAGTCGCAGCTGCCGCTCACGCCCAAGGCGCGCGAAGCGCTCGATCTCGCGCGCGCGATCACGAGCGACGTCGCGCACGGCTACAAGATCGTGATCCTCGAGAAGACCGGCAAGCTCATCGCCTTCGGCGCGAAGAAGCAGTTGCCGCTCCTGATCTACCGCACGATGGACGCGGTCGCGAGCGCCATTCGCGCGGCGTACAAGTCGTACACGCCGCTCGCGCCGGGCTTGTGGAAGGACATGCACCAGCTCTACCTCCTGGCGGACAAGGACGGCCTTCTCAACGAATCGCCGGACGCGGAAATCAGGATCACGATCGGCGAGTTGTACACCGAGTCGCTGCTGCTCTCGCTCACCGATCCCTATCGCCTCGTGCAGGGCGAGGTCGACAAGACCATCTCGATGATCCGCGCGAACAAGGGCCTCGCCACGCTCGGCAAGGTGAAGCCCGCCACGCGCGAGAGCGCGCACTTCCTCGTGCCTTGCGACACGGACCGGCCGCCCAAGCCCGCGGCCTCGGCGTCCGATGACACGGGCGGCCCCAATTGGCGCCTCTTCGACGTGAATCCCCTCGCCGACCAATTGAAGAAGCGCAAGCAGGCGCTGGAAACCGGCAACGTCTCGGCGACGATGAGCCGGGCGACCGGCCTCGACGGCATGCTCCTGCTCGCGAAGCTGATCACGCTCTGGGGCGATCCGCCCAAGCGCGCCTATCGCCGCGATCCGATGGAGACCAGCGTGGCGATCTGCGCGGGGTTGCGCACGATCGGTCATTTCGTCTCGCAGGAACCGAAGGTCGATCCCGCGGTGGAAGCCGCCGCCATCCAGAGCGGCATCACGCTGCCGCTGCTCGTCGTGCCCGACGACGACGTCTCGCAGGGCCTGCAGGTGAGCGAGTGGGAAGTCGTGAACCAGAGTGCGGGTGGGCTGAAGGTGAAGCGCACGAGTGCCAGCAGCCAGAACATCGCCGTCGGCGAAGCGCTCGGCATCAAGTTCATGGGCCGCGCGCGCTGGACCATCGGCGTGGTGCGCTGGCTCACCGCGCAGGACGACGGCGGCATGGAGTTCGGCATCCAGTTCCTCGCGCCCGCGGCACGCATGGTCGCCGTGACACCCACGATCACGGCGTCGGGAACGGTGAAGCTCGGGCTCCTGTTGCACGAGTCCGAGCAGTCCACGCAGGCGGACACGTTGCTGACACCGCCCTCGACCTATTCGGACCTGCGCGAGTACGAGATCGACGACGATGGCGAGGTGAGCTGCGCGCGCGCGACGAGCCTCATCGAGAAGACCGCGCGCTTCGAGCTCTTCCACATCTCACCGTCCTGAGGGCTCGTCCTCGCGGTAGAGCTCGGCCAGCGGGCGCTTCATCTGCGCCTCGAACGTTTGTGCCACGTCGATGAAGTCCGGCGAGATCGAGGACCACTCGCGCGGATCCAGCCCTTCTCCGTCGGCCACCGCGGCCGCCCAGAAGTCTCCCAGCGTCACCGCCTCGGGCGCCTTGTCCAACGTGTAGTTGCGCGCGCCCTGCCGACGGATGATCCCGCGCTTCTCCAGGTGCGTCAGCGTGTCCTCCAGCTCCTCCGCGGGCACCGCGCACTCCACCCGTAGCGTCTCGAAGCTCAGCGGCTCCCCTTTCGCTTCGGCGAGGAGGCGACCGACCTTGAGTGCGTCGCGGAAACGACGGCCCGGCGTCGGCGCGCGCTTCCAGAGCCGATGTCGCCAGTACCCCGCGCACGCCGTGAACTCCGCGCCGAACAGCACCACGAGCCACGAGAGGTACATCCACAGGAGGAAGACCGGGATGGCGGCGAACGTGCCGTACACGACGTTCGCTCCCGGCACCGAGCGGATGTAGGCGGCGAAGAGCGCCTTCATCGCCTCGAACAGCACGGCCGCGAGCGCGCCGCCGAGGATCGCGTGCAGCCAGGGAACGTGGCGATACGGGACGACCCGGTAGACGAGGATGAACATCGTCGCGCTCATCAGGACGGGCACCACGTGCAACAGCACGGGCTGCGCCTCGTCGGGCAGCCGTTCGAGTCCCGTCGAGAGCGTGTACAGGTAGGTCGTCGCCGTCACGCTGATGCCGATCAGCAAGGGGCCGATGAGCAGCAGGAACAGGTACGCGATCAGCGACAGCCACAGCGGCCGCATGCGGCGCACCCGCCAGATGGCATTGAGCGAGCTGTCGACCGTGGAGAGCATCGCGAGCGCGGTCACGAGGAGCGCGCCGAGGCTGAGCAGCGTGAGCTTGCCCGCCGCGTCCGCGAACTGCCCCATGTACACCGTGATGATCTTCCCCGCGATCTCCGGCACGAGGTTGAGCAGCAGGAAGATCTTCAGCCGGATCATCACCTCCTCGAAGATCGGCAGCGAGGAGAGGATCACCACCACGATGGCGAACACCGGCACGATCGCGAGCAGCGTCGTGAAGGTGAGGCTCCCGGCGATTTGCGGGCACCGGTCTTCCGACCAGCGGCGCAGCACGAATCGCAGGAACCCGAAGACGTCGAAGAGAGTACGCAGCACGAAGGGTCCGGAGGCGATCGGTATCATAGCAGCGCGCCGTATGATCACCCCCGTGCCCCCTTCTCCCGCCACCCGTTCCCGCGCGCACGCTGCAACCTGCGCCACGCTGACCGCGCTCGTCGCGCTCGCGATCGCCTGGGAGCTGTGGCTCGCACCCCTGAGGCCCGGCGGCTCCTGGCTCGTCCTGAAGGCCGTGCCGCTCGCGCTCCTGCTGCCGGCGGTGTTCCGCGAATCGCGCAAGGCCGTGCAGGCCGGCGCCTTGTTCGTGTGGCTTTACGCGGGAGAAGGCGCGGCGCGCGCGATGACCGACGCGGGACTTTCGGCGCAGCTCGCTTTCCTGGAGGTGGTGCTCGCGGTCGGGTACTTCGCCGCGGCGGTGGTCTACTTGCGCTCGTCGGCGCGAACGATGGCCGCGCCCGGCGCCTGAACGACCGGGTGCCGCACCGTCAACGCGGCCACGAACACTTCGCGCAGGAACATCAGCAGGCAGCCCGTCAGCGCCACCATCGCCGCGATGAAGAGCGCCGCCACGGTCTTCGAGAGATCGAACGTCACGAAGGCCGCGACGAACGCGAGGCCGATCAACAGGCACACGAGCAGCGCCGACATGACCGCGAGCGCGATCGACCAGAGCACCAGCTTGATGCGGCGCGCCAGGGTCTGCAGCTCCTCGACCATCTCGCGGCGCGTGTCGCCCTCGTAGGCCGGAAGCAGCTCCTCGATCTGGCGGCGGCGGTCCACCGCGCGGGCAAGCCGGCCCGTCAGCGCGTTGATGATGGTGCCGATCGCCGTGAGCAGGAACACGGGGGCGACCGCGAGCTGGATCAGGCGGGTGATGTCGAAGACATGGGAATCGAATTGCGGCATGGAGGCAATGCTACGCCCGCGAGCGGATCATCGCGACCACCATCGGCACCAGGCTCAACGCGATGATCGCGAGGATGATCAGGGTGAGGTTGGCCTTCACCCAGGGAACGTTGCCGAAGAAGTAACCCGCGTAGGTGAGCGATCCGACCCACAGGACCGCGCCGCCCACGTTGTACGCCGTGAAGCTGGTGGGGTTCATCGCCCCGAGGCCGGCGACAAACGGCACGTAGGTGCGCACGATCGGCATGAAGCGCGAGATCACCACGGCCATGCCGCCGTGGCGCTCGTAGAAGGCGTGCGTGCGATCGAGGTGGGCGGGATTGAGCCAGCGCGAGCCGCGGTCGGTGAAGAAGCGCTTTCCGAGCCAGCGGCCGATCGCATAGTTGGTGGTGTTGCCCAGCACCGCGGCCACGACGAGCAGGAAGGCGAGCAGGTGGACGTCGAGGCCACCCAAGGCGGCCACGGCGCCGGCGACGAACAGCAGCGAATCCCCCGGCAGGATCGGGGTCACGACCAGCCCCGTCTCCGCGAAGATCACGGCGAAGAGGATCGCGTAGACCCACGCACCGTAACTGGAGACCAGCGCCGCGAGGTGGACATCGAGCCGGAGCACGATGTCCAGCAACCCGGCGAGAAACTCCATCAGGGCATTTCGGCCGTGGCGGCCTTCTTCTCCGGCTTCACGAAGTCCTCGCGCGAGGCGCCGAGGTACATCGCGAGCGGGCAAGCAACCAGCACCGAGGAGTAGATGCCGAAGCAGATGCCGATCGTCAGCGCGAGCGCGAAGTAATGCAGCGTCGCGCCGCCGAAGATGAGGATCGAGAGCACCATCATCTGCGTGCAGCCGTGCGTGATGATCGTGCGCGAGATCGTGCCCGTGATCGAGGCATCCATCACCTCGGGCACCGACGCCTTGCGCAGCTTCTTGAAGTTCTCGCGCACCCGGTCGAACACGACCACCGACTCGTTCACCGAATAACCCAGGATCGCGAGCACGGCGGCGAGTACGGGCAGCGAGAATTCCCAGCCGAACGCGGCGAAGAAGCCCAGGATGATCACGACGTCGTGCAGGTTCGCGAGGATGGTGGCCACGGCGAAGCGCCACTCGAACCGGAATGCGAGGTAGATCACGATCCCGATACAAACGAATAGCAATGCGAGGCCGCCGTCGGCCGCGAGCTCCTTGCCCACCTGGCCGCCGACGAACTCGACGCGCTTCAACTGGGCGCTCGGATCCTCGGCCTTGAGGGCCTTCATCACGGTGTCGGATTGCTTCTGCATCTCGACGTTCTGGCTCTGGCCCTCGGCCTGCTTGAGCTGCAGCCGGATCAGGACGTCGCGCGGCGTGCCGAAGGTCTGCACGGTGAAATCCGTGAGTCCGGTCTTCTGGATGGCCTCGCGAATACGGTCCGGGCTGGCCTCCTTCGCGTAGTTCACTTCCATCACCGTGCCGCCGGTGAATTCGATCGAGAAGTGCAGGCCCTTCGCGATGAGGAAGCCCACCGCCAGCACGAAGGTGATCAACGAAATGACGTTGAACACCAGCGCATGGCGCATGAAGGGGATGGTGCCGCGGATCTTGAAGAATTCCATGTCAGGCCCCCGCCTTCTTTTCCCAGGTGGTGTTGCCGATCGAGATCTTGCCGATCTTCTTCCGGCCACCGTAGATGAGGTTCACGATCCCGCGCGAGACGACGACCGCGCTGAAGATCGAGGTGAGGATGCCCAGGCAGTGCACGACCGCGAAGCCCTTGATCGGGCCCGAGCCGAACGCGAGGAGTGCGAGGCCCGCGATGAGCGTGGTCACGTTGGAGTCGAGAATGGTGCCGAAGGCACGCTCGTAGCCGGCCTGGATCGCCATCTGCGGCGTCATGCCGGAGCGCACTTCTTCACGCACGCGCTCGTTGATCAGCACGTTGGCGTCGATCGCCATGCCGAGCGTGAGCGCGATGGCCGCGATGCCGGGCAACGTGAGCGTGACCTGCATCATCGAGAGGATCGCCACGAGGAAGAGCAGGTTCGCGCCCAGGGCCAGCACCGACACCAGGCCGAAGAGCATGTAGTACAGGATCATGAACGCGGCGATCAGGAGGAAGCCGCCCATGACCGCGCGATAGCCCTTCTGGATGTTCTCCGCGCCGAGGCTGGGGCCCACGGTGCGCTCCTCGATGATGTCCATCGAGGCCGCAAGCGCTCCGGCACGAAGCAGGAGCGCGAGGTTCTTCGCTTCCGTCGCGTCGGGCATGCCCGAGATCTGGAAGCGCGCGCCGAATTCTTCCTGGATGACCGGCCAGGTGAGCACGGTGGTGCTGTTCTTTTCCACCAGCATCATCGCCATGCGCTTCTTCACGTTCTCGCGCGTGTTCTGGCGCATGATGCGCCCGCCCGTGTCGTCGAGATTCATCGAGACGACGGCGCCGCCATTCTTCTGGTCGAAGCCCGGCTGGGCGTCGCGGATGCGATCGCCGCTGATGACCAGCGACTTCTTCACGAGGACCGGACGGCCTTCCTGGTCGAGGTACTTCTCGGTATTGAACGGCGCAGGCTGGTCCTTGAACTGGAAGAACGCGTCCTGGCCCGAACCCGCGGCGTACTCTTCCGCGACGTTGCGCACCTCGAGGGTCGCGGTGCGCCCGAGGATTTCCTTCGCGCGGCCCGGATCCTGCACGCCGGCGAGCTGCACGGAGATGCGGTCCACACCCTGCTGCTGCACGATCGGCTCGGCGACGCCGAGCTCGTTCACGCGGTTGCGCAGCGTCTGGATGTTCTGCTGGAGCGCGAGCTCCTGTTCGCGCTTCACGACCTCGGGCTTGATGGTCGCGACGATCTGCGACTCCTCGCCCTCGACTTCGCGCAGCGTGAGGTCAGGCATCTGGTCAGCGAGCTGCTTCATCGCCGCGGCGCGCTGGTCGGCTTCGCGGAAGCGGATGACGATGCGCTCGCCCTCGCGGCCGAGGCCCGAGTAATAGATCTTCTTGTCGCGAAGCGCGTTGCGCGAGTCTGCGAGATAGCGCTCGACGGACTTGTTCACCGCGGACTTCATGTCCACCTGCAGCAGGAAGTGCACGCCCCCGCGCAAGTCGAGGCCCAGGTACATCGGGTTCGCGCCGAGGGCATGCAGCCACTTGGGCGAGCTCGAGACGAGGTTGAGCGCAACGATGTAGCCAGTGCCGGCCTTGGCGACGAGCACCTCGCGCGCCTTGAGCTGCACGTCGGTGTCGGCGAAGAAGAAGCGCAGGGCTGCGTCTTCGCGCTCGACGCGCTGCGGCGTGATGTTGGCGGCCTTGAGGTCGCCCTCGAGGCGCGCCTGCAGCGTCTCGTCGATCTTGATCGTCGTGCGCGAGGACGAGACCTGCACCACGGGCACCTCGCCGAACAGGTTCGGCACGGCGTAGATCACGCCCACCACGAGGGCGAGCGCGATCACGAGGTACTTCCAGAGGGGATAGCGATTCATGAGGCTACTGCGCGCCCTTGTACGTGCCCTTGGGCAGCAGCTTGTTCACGGCCTGCTTCTCGACTTGCAGCACCACGTTGTCGGCGACTTCGAGGCTGATGTACGTGTCGCCCACCTTGTTGATGCGGCCGAGGAATCCGAGGGCCACGACCTCGTCGCCCTTCTGCAGCGCCTCGAGCATCGTCTTGTGCTCCTTCGCCTTCTTCATCTGCGGACGAATCATGAGGAAGTAGAGGATCACGAACATCAGAACGATGGGGAGCATCCCCATCAGGGTGTCGCTGCCCGAGGGCGCAGCACCTGCCGCCTGGGCGTAAGCAGTACCGATCATGGAACGGGTCTCCGTACGGAAATTCTTGATATGACAGGCTTTTTGCCTGCTTTTGAAGCCCGCTATTTTAGCACAGCGGACCCCCTATTCGACCGCCTCCCGACTGCGTTCACGGGCAAATCGGGCCGAAAACTCGCTCCACAACCCCCCTTCGATGGCTTTTCGCATCTCGCGCATCAGGTCGAGGTAGTAGTGCAGGTTGTGGATCGTGTTCAGCCGGGCGCCGAGGATCTCGTTGGCCCGATGCAAATGGTGGAGGTAGGCACGGGTGAAATTGCGGCACGTGTAGCAGGCACACGTTGAATCGAGCGGCTGCGTGTCCTCGCGATGGCGGGCGTTCTTGATCTTCACGTCGCCGAAACGGGTGAAGAGCCACCCGTTGCGGGCGTTGCGCGTGGGCATCACGCAATCGAACATGTCGATGCCGCGCGACACACCCATCACCAGGTCCTCGGGCGTCCCGACGCCCATCAGGTAGCGCGGGCGATCGGCGGGCAGCCTGGGCGCGGTGTGCGAGAGCACGCGCTCCATGTCTTCCTTCGGCTCGCCGACGGAAAGGCCGCCGATCGCGTAGCCGTCGAAGCCGATCGTCGCGAGCGCGCCCAGGGATTCGTCGCGCAGGTCCTCGTGCATGCCGCCCTGCACGATGCCGAAGAGCGCGTTCGCATTGCCTTCGTGCGCGCGCTTCGAGCGCTCGGCCCAGCGAAGCGAGAGCCGCATCGAGTCCGCGGTTTCATCGCGCGTCGCCGGAAGCCCGATGCATTCGTCGAAGATCATCACGATGTCGGAATCGAGCGTCTTCTGGATCGCCATCGATTCCTCGGGCGTGAGGAAGAGCTTGTCGCCGTTGATCGGGGACTGGAAGGCCACGCCTTCCTCGCTGATCTTTCGCATCGCGCCCAGGCTGAACACCTGGAAGCCGCCGGAGTCGGTGAGGATCGGTCCCTTCCAGCCCATGAAGCGATGCAGTCCCTGGTGCGCGCGGATGACCTCGAGCCCCGGGCGCAACCAGAGGTGGAAGGTGTTTCCGAGGACGATGTCCGCGCCGATCTCGACCAGCTCCGCGGGACTCATCGCCTTCACCGTTCCGTACGTGCCCACCGGCATGAACGCCGGCGTCTGCACTTCGCCGTGGGCGAGCGTGAGCGTGCCGCGGCGCGCCGGACCATCTGTCGCGCGCAGCGTGAACTTCATCGCCAGTGCGGCGGAAAGGTCTTGTCGTAGAACGGCAGCGCTTCCATCCGTTTCATCCACGCCGAGAGGCCCGCCGGAATCAGCTCCGTGAGCCTTGCTTCGGGCTTGCGCACCGTGAGGCGCTTGCAGTAGCCGAGCAGCGGCAGGAGGACGTAGTCGGCGGCGGTCGGCGATTCGCCTGTCAGGAAGTCACCGCGCAACTCGCGCTCGAAGATCTTCAGTTCCTCGGCAACCTTCGCGCGGCCCTTCTCGACGCGCTCGAGATCGGGTGCTTCGTCCTTCTTGAAGAAGTATTCATCGACGACGAGATCCACGCCCTCGACGCCCAGGTATTCCTCGGCCTCGCGCACCAGCCGGCGGATGCGCGCGCGGTTCTTCGCGTCACCCGGATAGAGGCGCTTGGCCGCGTCCGCGTTCGGGAATCGCTCGTCGAGGTACTCGAGGATCGGGATCGATTCCCACAGGCCGAAGCCGTCGTCGGTGATCGTCGGCACCTTGTGGCGCGGGTTGATCGCGACGAACTCGGGCTTGGTCGTGTCCTTGTCCTGGAAGGACAGGACCTTCAATTCGTAGGGAACGCCGATGTGCTCGAGGGCGAGCCACACGCGCCACGAATAAGGCGAGCCGTGGCCGTGATAGAAGACGAGTGCCATTGAATCTCCTGAAATGAGAGAGGGGTCAGACCACTCTACTTGCGAAATGCCCCGGCAAGCAGAGTGGTCTGACCCCTCTATTTTCTTTCTTGTTACAGCAGCGGAACGATCAGCAACGCAACGATGTTGATGATCTTGATCAGCGGGTTCACGGCCGGACCGGCGGTGTCCTTGTAGGGATCGCCCACCGTGTCGCCCGTCACCGCGGCCTTGTGGGCATCGCTGCCCTTGCCGCCGTGATGGCCGTCTTCGATGTACTTCTTGGCGTTGTCCCACGCGCCGCCGCCCGTGCACATCGAGATGGCGACGAACAGGCCCGTGACGATCGTGCCCATGAGCATGCCGCCGAGCGCTTGCACGCCCGCGTCACGTCCCATCAGCATGCCGACGATCAGCGCCACCGCGATCGGCGACAGCACCGGCAGCAGCGACGGGATCATCATTTCCTTGATCGCGCCCTTGGTCAGCATGTCGACCGCGCGCGAGTAATCGGGCTTGGCCGTGCCTTCCATGATTCCCTTGATCTCGCGGAACTGGCGGCGCACTTCTTCCACCACCGAGCCCGCGCAACGACCGACGGCTTCCATCGCCATCGCGCCGAACAGATACGGGATCAGGCCGCCGACGAACAGGCCGATGATGACCGCCGGGTTCGACAGGTCGAACGTGATGTGGCGTCCGGCTTCCTCGAGCTTGTGCGTGTAGTCGGCGAAGAGCACCAGCGCGGCAAGGCCGGCCGAACCGATCGCGTAACCCTTGGTGACGGCCTTGGTCGTGTTGCCCACGGCGTCGAGCGGGTCGGTGACGTTGCGCACTTCCTTCGGGAGCTCCGCCATCTCGGCGATGCCGCCGGCGTTGTCGGTGATCGGGCCGTAGGCGTCGAGTGCGACGATGATGCCGGCCATCGAGAGCATGGAGGTCGCGGCGATCGCGATGCCGTACAGGCCCGCGAGCGCATAGGCCGCCCAGATCGCGATGCACACCGAGAGCACGGGCCAGGCCGTCGAGCGCATCGAGACACCGATGCCCGCGATGATGTTGGTCGCGTGACCCTTGGTAGACGCTTCCGCCACGTGCTTCACCGGCGCGTAATCCGTGCCCGTGTAGTACTCGGTGATGATGACCATCAGCGCGGTGAGCACGATGCCGACCAGGCAGGTGCCCCAGAGCTTGGCGACGGTGAGCGTCGGGTACACCGCGATGACGTCCTTCATCATCCAGTCGGTGACGAACCAGAAGAACACGAGCGAGATGCCGCCTGCGACGGCGAGGCCGCGATACAGCGCGTTCATGATCTTGCCGCCGTCGGCGGCCTTGACGAAGTAGCAACCGATGATCGAGGCGATGATCGACACGCCGCCCAGCACCAGCGGATACGTGACGACGTTGCCCACCGTGCCCGGCGAGGGCAGCAGCAGCGCGCCCAGCACCATCGTGGCGATGATCGTCACGGCGTAGGTCTCGAAGAGGTCCGCGGCCATGCCGGCGCAGTCGCCCACGTTGTCGCCCACGTTGTCGGCGATCACGGCGGGGTTGCGGGGATCATCTTCCGGGATGCCCGCTTCCACCTTGCCGACGAGGTCCGCGCCGACGTCCGCGCCCTTGGTGAAGATGCCGCCACCGAGTCGCGCGAAGATCGAGATCAGCGAGGAGCCGAACGCAAGGCCGATGAGCGGCTTCACGACGTCGCTCATCTTCGTGCCGTGCGTACCCGAGCCGTGCAGCAGCAGGAAGAAGCCGGCCACCGACAGCAGGCCCAGGCCCACGACCAGCAGGCCCGTGATCGCGCCGCCCTTGAAGGCGATGTCGAGCGCCGGACCGATGCCGCGGCGAGCGGCTTCGGCCGTGCGGACGTTGGCGCGCACCGACACGTTCATGCCGATGTAGCCGGCCGCGCCCGAGGCGATGGCGCCGATCGCGAAGCCCAGTGCCGTCATCCAGCCCAGGCCCGGGACGAGGCCCATGACCAGGAAGAGGATCACGCCCACGACGCTGATCGTCGTGTACTGGCGGTTCAGGTACGCCTTGGCGCCCGTCTGGATGGCCGCCGCGATTTCGCGCATGCGGTCATTGCCATCGGGCTGCGAGAGGATCGCTTTCGCGGTCCACGCGCCGTACAGCAAGGCGATGGCGCCACAGACGAGCGCGATCAGGATTGCGTTTTGCAACATGTGCTTCTCCTTCGTTTCGAGAGGTGTTTTCTTGTATGAGCCGTTAAAGCGTGTAGCCGGGAGTCTTCTTCTTCACCGCGACGTTCTTCAGCCGGACGTAGCGCGGCAGGCCGGCTTCGAACGGCGGGAAAGCTTCGCCCGCGATCAGCGGCGCGAGGTAGTTGCGGCATTTCTGCGTGATGTGGAACCCGTCCGCCGTGATGAAGTCGCGCGGCATCTTCTTCTCGACGTTCGCGATCGCGGTGAGCGGCGCCATGCCGATCTTCCAGCGATAGGGCTTGGAGGCGGTGCGCACGATCGTGGGCATCACGCCCGTGTGGCCCTTCACGGCGAACTCGACCGCGGCCTTGCCGACGGCATAGCTCTGCTCGAGATCGGTCTTCGAAGCGATGTGGCGCGCGGCGCGCTGCAGGTAATCCGCGACCGCCCAGTGGTGCTTGAGGCCGAGCTTCCCGCGCACGAGCTCGGCGATGCGCGGCGCAACGCCGCCCAGCTGCGAATGGCCGAAGGCATCCTTGAGGCCGGACTCCGCGAGGAACTTGCCGTCCTTGTCCTGCAGGCCTTCTGACACGCCGACCGCGCAGTAGCCGAACTTCTCGACGTTCTTCTTCACCGCGGCGAGGAAGGCTTCCTCGTCGAATGCGATCTCGGGAAACAGCAGCACGTGCGGCGCGATACCGGGCTGCGTCTGTGCAAGCCCCATCGCGGCCGTGATCCAGCCCGCGTGGCGGCCCATCACTTCCATGATGAAGACCTTGGTCGAGGTCTTCGCCATCGATTCGATGTCGAGGCCCGCTTCCATCATCGAGGTGGCGACGTACTTCGCGACCGAGCCGAAGCCCGGGCAGCAGTCGGTGATCGGGAGGTCGTTGTCGACGGTCTTCGGAACGTGCACCGCGGTGAGCGGGTAGCCCATCGACTGCGAGATCTGCGAGACCTTGAGGCAGGTGTCGGCGGAATCGTTGCCACCATTCAGGAAGAAGTAGCCGATGTCGTGCGCCTTGAAGACTTCCACGAGGCGTTCGTATTCGCGGCGGTTCTTCTCCAGCGACTTCAATTTATAGCGAGCCGAACCAAAGGCACCGCCGGGCGTGTTCTTGAGCGCGCGGATGGCGGCCGGTGAATCCTTGCCGGTGTCGATCAGGTCTTCGGTGAGCGCGCCGAGAATGCCGTTGCGGCCCGCATAGACCTTGCCGATGTGCTTCCTGTGCTTGCGCGCCGTCTCGATCACGCCGGCGGCCGAAGCGTTGATCACGGCGGTCACCCCGCCCGATTGCGCGTAGAAGGCGTTGCGGGGCATTGCCTCTATCCCAGTGCCGTGAAGATGCGGTCGCGGACTTCCTCGACCGTGCCCAGCCCGTTGACGCGATGCACGGTGGGCGCGTGCGCATCGCCCGAGGACGCCCATTCGGAGTAGTAGCTCACGAGCGGCTCGGTTTGCTTGTGGTAGACCGCGAGGCGATTCTTGACCGTCTCTTCCTGGTCGTCGACGCGCTGCACGAGCTCTTCGCCGGTCGCGTCATCCTTGCCCGCGACCTTCGGCGGATTGTTCGTGATGTGGTACGTGCGGCCCGAGGCGACGTGCACGCGCCGGCCCGCCATGCGGTCGATGATGAGCGAGTCGGCCACGACGAGCTCGACCACGTGGTCGAGATCCACGCCCGATTCGGCCATGGCCTCGGCCTGCGGGATCGTCCGCGGAAAACCGTCGAAGAGGAAACCGTTCGCGCAGTCCGGCGCCTGGATGCGCTCCTTCACGAGGCCGATGATGATGTCGTCGGAGACGAGGTCGCCGCGGTCCATCACCTGCTTCGCAGCCTTGCCCAGGGGCGTACCCGCCTTGACTGCGGCGCGAAGCATGTCCCCGGTGGAAATCTGCGGAATCGAATAACGCTGCGTGATGAAGCCCGCCTGGGTGCCTTTGCCCGCACCCGGTCCCCCCAGCAATATCAGGCGCATCGGCCCACTCCCCCCTCAACGAAACTGCTTTTGTTAACCCCCCATTATCGCTTGCCGCCGCCCCTCTTGTCACGGGAGGCGACACGGCCGCGCAGGGGCCGCCTCACCCGGCGGACAACACCTTGCGCACGCGGTCGAGGTCTTCCTGGGTGTCCACGCCCGGTTCCATGGCGCCCGTCCAGAAGGCCACGGCAATGCGATGGCCATGGCCCAGCGCCCGCAGCTGCTCGAGCGCTTCGAATTTCTCGGCCGATGTAGGCGAGAGGGACGCGTACTCGCGCAGGAAGCGCACGCGGTAGGCGTAGATGCCGATGTGGCGATAGGCGGGAAAGCCCGCGGGCAAGCTGTCGCGCGACTGGGCAAAGGCGTCGCGGGCGTAGGGAATCGGCGCGCGCGAGAAGTACTGCGCGTAGCCCGCCGTGTCCACGACCACCTTCACGACGTTCGGATCGAAGAACGTCGCGGCCGAATCGATCGGATGCGCCGCGGTCGCGATCGCGGCGTTCGGGCGCAACGCGAGCTCACCCGCGACCTTGCGCACCAGGGCCGGATCGATGAGCGGCTCGTCGCCCTGCACGTTCACGACGATCTCGTCATCGCCCAGCGAAAGGAGGTCCACCGCTTCGGCGAGGCGATCGGTGCCGGTCGGATGGTCGGGAGAGGTCGTGCACACCTTCCAGCCGAGGGCCGCGACCGCGTCGGCGATCTCCTGGTGGTCGGTGGCGATCACGACCTGGTCGGCTTCGGCGGCGCGCGCGCGCTCCGCGACCCAGGCCACGAGGGGCTTGCCGGCGATGTCGGCCAGCATCTTTCGCGGCAGGCGCGTGGAGCGCATGCGCGCGGGAATGATCACCGTGAAGGCGAGGCGCTCCATCGCGCGCTCAGGCGTCCTCGTCGACGCCGAGCGTGCGCGCTTCCTCCTCGAGCATCACCGGGATGTCGTCCTTCACCGGGAACGCGAGGCGATCGGCCTTGCAGACGAGCTCGGCCGCCTCGCGCTTCCAGAGGAGCGGGCCCTTGCACAGGGGACACACGAGGATCTCAAGCAGCTTCGGGTCCATGGGCTTTCGTGGCACGGCGCGCAGCAGCCAGGCGCTCAAGAAGGAATGCGTCGAACTCCGGGGGCAGGACGGCCGACACGCGCAGGAACCAGAAGCGCTCGTCGGCGAACGCGGTGCATTTTACGGCATCCTTTTCCGTCATGACGATCAGCTCCACGCCGGGCATGCGTAAATCGGACGCGTGAAAGTGATAGTGGTCGGGAAACGGAAAGGCCCGTGCGGCAACACCCAGGCGCCCGAGGTGATCGAAGAATCGCGGCGGATAGCCGATGCCCGCGACGGCGGCCACCGTGAGGCCGCGTGCGGCGAGCGCGAAATCCGCCGGCGTGCGCTCTTCGCCGGAAAATGAGACGAAGACTTCCTTGCCGAGCCGCATCGCGAACTGGCGCGGCGCGGGGACCGCATCGGAATTCCCGCCATTCACGATCGCCGCATCGACGCCGGCCAGTCGCGAGACCGGTTCGCGCAGCGGGCCGGAGGGCAGGAGCAAGCCGTTGCCGAAGCGTCGCTCGCCGTCGACCACCGCAAGCTCCACATCGCGGGCGAGCGCGTAGTGCTGCAGGCCGTCGTCGCTCACGACGACATCGGTCTCGGGAACGGCCTCGAGCAGCGCGCGCACCGCCGCGGGGCGATCGGGTGAAATGAACACCGGCACGTGCAGGCGCCGCGCGATCAACACGGGCTCGTCGCCGAAATGTTCCGGCGTGGCGACTTCAGGAAAGACGCGGACGACGCCCGAGGGATCGTGCTCCGTGGACGGCACCCGCCCGTAGCCGCGCGCGACCACGCCCGGCGTCCAGCCGCGCTCGCGCAGGGTCTCGACCACGGCGATGACGAGCGGCGTCTTGCCGCTGCCACCGGCCGTGATGTTCCCGACGATGATCACGGGCACGCGCGCGCGCCAGGCGCGCAGCAGGCCCGCCGCATAGAGCTTGCGGCGCAGCCACGTGGCCGCCATGAAGAGGATCGTGAAGGGGAGCATCACGAGCGCCCCGCCGCCGAGGCGTTGCCACTCGCGTTCGAACCAGGCCTGCAACGGGGAAGCTCCTTATTGCCGCGTTTGCGTCGTGAAGGAGATGTGGTTGTAGCCCGCGATGCGAGCGCTTTCCATGATGTTCACCACCGCCTGGTGCGTCGCGGCCGCGTCGGCGCTGATCGCGATCACCGGATCCTTGCGCGCACCCGCCGCTTCGCGCAGGCGCTGCGAGAAGTTCTGCGGGTTGCCGAAAGGCGTGGGCGAGCCGTTGATCGCGTAACGGCCCTGCGCATCGACCGCCACGTTGAGGATCTCCGGACCTTCAGCGGCCTTGGCCGCGGACGCCTCGGGGAGGTTGATCTGCAGCTGCGCGTAGCGGCTGTAGGTCGTGGTGAGGAACAGGAAGATGAGGATGACGATGAGGATGTCGATCAACGGGATGAGGTTGATCTCGATGTCCTCGCGCTCCCGGCCTCGCCGGAAGTTCATGCCCGGCGCTCTCCGCGGATGATCTCGATGAGCTTGATCGCCTGGCTTTCCATCTCGATCACGAGCACGTCCACGCGATTGCGGAAGTGCCGGTAGAAGATCACGGCCGGGATCGCCACACCGATGCCGAAGAGCGTGTTGTAGAGCGCGACCGAGATGCCGTGCGCGAGCTGCGCCGGGTTGCCCGCACCCGACGTCGGATTCTGCGAGCCGAAGATCTCGATCATGCCGACGATCGTGCCGAAGAGGCCGAGCAGCGTGGAGACCGTGGCGATCGTGCCCAGCGTATTGAGGAAGCGCTCGAGCTCGAGCCCGACGGCGCGGCCCGCGTCTTCCACGGAATCCTTGATCGCTTCGCGCGTGCCCTTCTCGTTCATCAGCGCCGCGGCGAAGATGCGGCCGACGAGCGGACCCGATTGCAGGCGCGAGATGAAATCGGGCGTCACGCCCTTGGCCTGGTATTCGTGGATCGTGTTGACGAGCATGTCGCGCGGAGCCACGAGCGAAGTCCGCAAGGACCAGAAACGCTCGCCGATGATCGCAAGCGCGACGATGGAGGTGAAGATGATGAACCAGATTGGCCAGCCGGCCGCTTCGATGATCGACAACACTTGCGTGATTTCCTTTTCCGAAAGGCCGCTGCACTTTAGCGTGGCACCCGTCATTCCACAACAATTTGTGCGCAACCCCAGGCGCGGGCACAACGCCGCTGAGAATTCACTTGAGGTTTACGCACTATCGCGTGGCGCCTGCGAGCGACACCCGCAGCGGCCGCGCCACAGTCGTGGCAAATCATCCACAGAGCCTGTGGATAAGCCTGTGGGCTGGTTCCGGGCACCCTCTCCAAGTAGCGTGCAACAAAGGCTTTTTTCTTTTTCGCCCAATTTTTGAACGATCCGCGTTTTTCCTTGTGACTCAAGGACTTGGAAAAATATTTCCCTGTCAAGCGCCGCGAACATCCGGTACCCCATGAGACAGGGGTGTGACGGCGGGATGACGGTGGATAGGAGCGGCCCCGTTTCCCTCTGAAAACCGCTCGCTTCCCTCTGAAAACCCCTCTAGGATTCGCCCGTGCCGCTCGCCTTTCCCTCCGAAAAACCACCCGTCATTACCGTCGCCGAACTGAACCGGCGCGCGCGTGAACTCCTGGAAGGCGAGTTCCGGATGCTGTGGGTCGCGGGCGAAATATCGAACGTGAAGCTCGCGCCTTCGGGCCATTGGTACTTCGGACTCAAGGACGCGGCGGCCTCGGTCGATTGCGCGATGTTCCAAAGCCGCGCGCGGTTCCTGGACTTCAAGCCGGTGAACGGACAGCAAGTGGAAGTGCGCGCTCGCGTCACGCTCTACGAGCCGCGTGGTAGTTACCAACTCGTCGTCGACGAAATGCGCAAGGCCGGGCTGGGCGCGCTTTACGAAGCATTCGAGAAGTTGAAGGCCAGGCTCGATGCCGAAGGACTCTTCGCGGCCGAGCGCAAGCGCCCCCTGCCCGAGTACCCGCGCGCGATCGGGATCGTCACCTCGCCCGCCGCCGCCGCGCTGCGCGATGTGCTCACGACGCTTGCACGGCGCGCGCCCATGGTCCCGGTCATCCTCTACCCCGCGCCGGTGCAGGGCGAAGGCGCGGGCGCGCGAATCGCCGCGGCGATCGCCGTGGCCAATGCCCGCGCCGAATGCGACGTGCTCGTTGTATGCCGCGGGGGCGGAAGCCTCGAGGACCTCTGGGCGTTCAACGAGGAAGTCGTGGCGCGGGCCATCGCCGCATCGGCCATTCCGGTCGTGAGCGGCGTGGGCCACGAGACCGATTTCACCATCGCCGATTTCGCCGCCGACCTGCGCGCGCCGACGCCGACGGCGGCCGCCGCCGCCGCGAGCCCCGACCGTGACTCGCTGTGCGAAATGGTTGCGCAGATGCAGCGTCGCCTCTCGCGCGATCTCGAACGCCTCCTCGAGACCAGCGCGCAACGGCTCGACCGCGCCGCCCGGCGCCTGCTCACCCCCGACGAGCGGATCGCGCGCCATCGCGAAGCGCTCGATCGCCTCGCCCGCCGAATGCGCCAGTGCGCCCATGCGCAGCTTCGCCTGCACCGCGCGCACTTCGATGCGCGGCGCGCGGCCCTCGGGCATCTCGACCCCACGCGGGTACTCGCTCGCGGCTACGCGATCGTTCGCGATGCCGACGGCGCGATTCGCCGCTCGAGCGAGGGTCTCGTGGCCGGCCAGCCGCTCGACATCGCCTTCTCGGAAGGCGGCGCCGAGGTTTCTGTTATAAGGAAACGAACCGCTTCGTAGTCCCCTTCGTTGTCCATTCCCCCAGGAGGAGTCATGGCCAAGAAGCAAGTTCCCGCCGTCTACAAGATCATCGAAATCGTCGGCACGAGTTCATCGTCGTGGGCCGATGCCGCAAAGAACGGCATCAAGGAAGCGTCCAAGAGCCTGCGCGACCTGCGCGTGGCGGAAGTCGATCGCCTCGACGTGAAGGTCGAGGCGGGCAAGCTCGTCTACCGCGCTAAGATGAAGGTGAGCTTCAAGTACCACGGGAACGACTGAGGAAGCCGTCCACGCGCGCGGCCACCGCTTCGGCGAGGTCCGCGCGCAGGCAGTCGTAACGCTCGAGGTCGTCCATCGCGCGCAGCCACGTGAGTTGCCGCTTCGCGAGTTGTCGCGTGGCGGCGACCCCGCGCGCCTCCAGCGTTTCCGCTTTCTCGCGCCCTTCGAGCGTGTCCCACGCCTGGCGATATCCCACCGCGCGCATCGAGGGCAGCGTGTCTGTGAGCAGGTAACGGCCACGCAGGGCTTCGAGCTCTTCGACGAGCCCCGCGGCAAGCATGGTGCGAAAGCGCGCCTCGATGCGTGCGTGCAACTGCGCGCGATCGGAGGGTTCGAGCGCAATGCGCAGCGCCGTGAACGCCAGCGCGGGAATCTCCGTGTCGCGAAGCAGCACGGACATCGGCTTGCCTGAAACCGCATAGATCTCCAACGCGCGCTGGATGCGCTGGGAATCCATGGGCTTGAGCCTCGCGGCCGTTGCGGGGTCGATGCGGGCGAGCTCCGCATGCAGCGTCGGCCAGCCTTCCTTCGCGGCCCGCGCATCGATTCGGGCCCGCACCTCCGGATGCGCCGGCGGCAGCGTCGCGAGCCCGCGCGTCAGTGCGCGGATGTAGAGCATCGTGCCGCCCGCGAACACGGGCAGTCGGCCGCGCCCGTGGATCGCGCCCGCGAGCTTCAATGCATCCTCGCGAAAGCGACCAGCGGAATAAGCGTCGGTGGGATCAACGATGTCGATCAAGTGGTGCGGCACGCGCGCGCGCTCGGCGTCGCTCGGCTTCGCGGTGCCCACGTCCATCCCGCGGTACACCTGCGCGGAATCGACGCTCACGATCTCGATGGGAAAGCGTTCGGCGAGCGCGAGCGCCACCGAGGTCTTGCCGCTCGCCGTGGGGCCGAGAAGAAAAACGGCCTTGATCAGCGACCTCTCATGAACAGCCGGTCGAGGTCCGCGAGCGAGAACTGCACCCATGTCGGACGCCCGTGGTTGCAGCTGCCGGCGCGTTCCGTTTCCTCCATCTCCCGCAGGAGCGCGTTCATCTCCGGCAGCGTCAGCGTGCGATTGGCGCGCACCGCCGCATGGCAGGCCATGGTCGAAAGCAATTCGTTGCGCTGCTCGACGAGCGCGCGGCTCGCGCCGAACTCGTGCATGTCGCCGAGGATCGAGCGCAGCAGCCCCACGGTGTCGAGATCCGACAGCAGCGCGGGCACGGCGCGGATGACGAGCTCGCGCGGGCCGGCCGGCGCCACGTCGAAGCCGAGTTTCTCCAACCCCTCGCGCGCGGCGCCGGCCTGCTCCACTTCCTCGGCGGTCGCGGTCATCGGGATCGGCACCAGCAGGGGCTGCGACGCGAGCGTGGCGGCATCGAGCGCGTTCTTGAGCTTCTCGTAGACGATGCGCTCGTGCGCGGCGTGCATGTCGACCATCACGAGGCCCGCGGCGTTCTGCGCGAGCACGAAGATGCCGTGCACCTGGGCGAGCGCGAATCCCAGCATCGGCGCTTCGGCGTGCGCAGGCTGGCCCTCGCGAGCGGGCACCGCATCAAGGCGGCGCTCGGTGGCGACGGCCGAAGCAAAGAGCGCCTCGTAACGAGCGGCCGGCTGGGCCATGCCGAGCGTGCCCTGGAAGCTGGGCGACGGCTGGAACATGGGCGCAGCCACGGGCGGCGGTGCCCCTCCCGCCAGCGGCTCCGCGAGCGCGCGCGAGAGCGCGTGGAAAACGAACCGGTGCATCGAACCCGAATCGCGGAAGCGCACTTCGCTCTTGGTCGGGTGGACGTTCACATCGACGAGCGCCGGGTCCATCGTGAGGAACAGCACGTAGGCCGGATGGCGATCGTGGTGCAGCACATCGGCGTACGCCTCGCGGATGGCGTGCGCCACGACCTTGTCGCGCACGAAGCGTCCGTTCACGAACAGGTACTGGGCATCGCGCGAGGCGCGGGTGAAACCGGGCGCGGCAACCAGGCCCGTGAGCGAAACCGGCGCGCCCTCGGAGCGAACGTCCACCGCGCCCTCGGCGAATTCGTCGCCGATGACGCGCGCGGCGCGGGCACGCAGGTTCTCGGGCGGGTAGTGCGCGCTGCGCCGGCCGTTGTGGCTGAGGCCGAACGCGCAATCGGGGCGCGAGAGCGCGATGCGCGCGAACGCTTCCTCGCACCGCGCGAACTCGGTGGCTTCGCTCTTGAGGAACTTGCGCCGCGCGGGCGTGTTGTAGAAGAGCTCCTCGACGTCGACCGTCGTTCCGGCCGCGAGCGCCGCGGGCTCCACGTTGGTCAGGGCACCGCCTTCGCAGGCGATGCGCCAGGCGTTGCGTTCATCGGCTTGCCGGCTGATCAGCGAAAGCCTCGCGACCGACCCGATGGAAGCCAGCGCCTCGCCGCGAAAACCGAGCGTCGCCGCGCGCTCGAGATCCGCGAGGGTTGCGATCTTGCTCGTGGCGAAGCGGGCGAGTGCCAGCGGCAGGTCCTCGCGCGAGATGCCGCCACCATCGTCGACGACACGCATCCTGCGCACGCCGCCTTCGGCGAGCTCGACGCTCAAGCTGCGCGCGCCGGCATCGAGGCTGTTCTCGAGCAACTCCTTCAACGCGGACGCAGGGCGTTCTACCACCTCGCCGGCGGCGATCTGGTTGACGAGGAGCTCGGGGAGCGCTGCGATTTTGCCCATGAAATCAACACAATGTTACACTGCCTCGCGCTATTCATAAGGAGGGCAGGGCCTCCAGGAATGGTGCCTAACGATTCATAAGGAGGGGCATGACCCCTTACGAATCACCCGCAGCGCCGATCGCACCGGCACCCGCACCCGAAGCCAGACTCTTCGCAGAGCAGGTTCGGCTGTTGTTCCGGTTCTCGCTGGTCGAGTACCTCGCGACGCTCCTCGTCATCTTCATCCTTGGCGCCATCCTCTGGGAGGATCTCGCGCGCCCGGCCCTGTTCGCATGGTTCGTCGGCATTTCGATCGTCACCGTCGTGCGCTATGCGCTCTACAAGACCTACATCAACACGACGCCCCCCGAAGATGAGCTCCCCAGCTGGGAACGCTGGTTCCTCATCGGCAGCACGCTCACGGCGATCCTCTGGGCGGTCATCGGCACGGCGCTCTTTCCCGATGCGGCGCGCGCCGCGCAGCGCGTCTCGGTGGCACTCCTGGTCACGCTCCTGCTCACCGGCGCGGTGGCCTACTACGCGCCCCATCGTTTCGCCTACAAGCTCACGGCGTTCGTGGGCCTCGTGCCGCTGTCGTCGTCGCTCGTGTTTTC
Organism: Usitatibacter palustris; assembly: GCF_013003985.1. Lineage (GTDB taxonomy): Bacteria > Pseudomonadota > Gammaproteobacteria > Burkholderiales > Usitatibacteraceae > Usitatibacter > Usitatibacter palustris. The sequence continues at coordinate 2,912,613 of NZ_CP053073.1, forward strand.
CCAGGACCGCCCGCAGATGTTCCTGGGCGGCCTCATCCTGTGCCTCGCGATCGTGCTGCCGATGGTGCACACCAAGGTGTACTCGGCGCTGGTCGAGTCGCTGACCACGCGCCGCGAGCGCGAGCACCTGCATGGAGAGCTCGTCAAGGAAAGCGAGCGGCTCCAGGAGGCCAACGACGCGCTCGCCGACGAGATGGTCGAGCGCCTGAAGGCGCAGCAGGCGGAACTGCTCGCCGCGCAGAAGCTCCGAATGCATTTCGAGCGAACACCGCTCGGGGTGATCGAGTGGGATCGCGCGTTCAAGGTGACGGCCTGGAACCCCGCGGCCGAGGCGATCTTCGGCTACCAGAGCGCTGATGCGCTGGGCCGGAGCGCGACGTTCGTGGTCGCGTCCTCCGAGGCCGAGTCGATCGAGGCGATGTGGAAGGAACTCGCCGAGTCGGGCGAGGGCGCGAAGACCACGCTCGCGAACGTGACCCGCAGCGGCCGGACGATCCATTGCGAGTGGTACAACACGACGCTCCTCGATCCGGGTGGCCGCATCATGGGCTACGCCTCGCTCGTGCAGGACATCACCGAGCGGCTGAACACCGAGCGCACGATCCACTACATGGCGCACCACGATGCGCTCACGGGGCTGCCCAACCGGCGCCTGATGCAGGACCGCCTGAGCCAGGCGATCATGAGCGCGCGCCGCAAGCAGCGCCACGTCGCGGTGCTGTTCCTCGACCTCGACCGCTTCAAGGTCGTGAACGACACCCTGGGGCACGACACGGGCGACTTCATCCTGAAGGACGTCTCGCAGCGCCTGCTCACGTGCGTGCGCGAAGTCGATACGGTCTCGCGCGAAGGCGGCGACGAGTTCGTCGTGATCCTCCCCGACCTCGAGCGGCCCGAGAACGCGCGCGTGGTCGCCGAGAAGATCCTCAAGGAGCTGACGAGGCCCGTGGAGATCGGCGGCCACGAGATCCACGTCACCACCTCGATCGGCATCAGTCACTACCCGAACGACGCGACCGACGTGAACCATTTGCTGAAGCACGCGGACAACGCGATGTACCAGGCCAAGGACGCGGGCCGCAACACCGTGCGCTTCTTCACCGGCGACCTCAATTTCCTGCTCTCCAAGCGCCTCGAGATCGAGGGGCGGCTTCGCCGCGCGATCGACAACGAGGAATTCTTCCTGCGCTACCAGCCGCAAGTCGAGCTCGCGACCGGCCGCATCATCGGGATGGAGGCGCTCATCCGCTGGAACGATCCGCAGCGCGGCGAGATCTTCCCCAAGGACTTCATCTTCGTCGCCGAGGAGCTGGGCATCATCGTGCAGCTGGGCGAATGGGTGTTCCGCACGGCGTGCGGCCAGCTGAAGGCCTGGGAGGACGAGGGCCTGCCGTCGATCACCGTCTCGATCAACATCTCGCCGCGGCAATTCATGTCGCGCCGTCTCGTGCCCACGCTGCTGTCGATCATCCGCGAGACCGGGGCCGACCCGCGCCGCGTCGAGCTCGAGATCACCGAGACCATGATCATGCGCAACCTCGAGCAGTCGGTGCAGACGCTCGAGCACCTGCGCTCGGTCGGCATGCAGGTCGCGGTGGACGACTTCGGCGTGGGCTACTCCTCGCTCGGCCAGTTGAAGCGCCTGCCCGCGACGAGCATGAAGATCGACCGCTCCTTCATCGCGAACGTGCCCGAGGATGCGTCGAGCGGCTCGATCACCGAAGCGATCATCGCGATGGCCAAGCGCCTGAAGCTGCGGGTGATCGCCGAGGGCGTGGAGACGCGCGCGCAGCTCGAGTTCCTGCGCGCCAACCACTGCGAAGCCTTCCAGGGTTATCTCTTCTCGCGGCCCGTGACATCGCTCGAAGCCACGGCGATGCTCAAGGCGCAGGCCGCCGCCATGGCCGCCGAAACGACGAAGACCGCTGCCGCCGAGTAGTTATTTCAGGACGAGCTTGGCGCGTGCGAGCGGCGGATTGGCCGCGAGGTAGCGCTTGATGCCGCCGAGCACGGCGATCGCCATGCGGTCCTGGTAGCCGGCGTCCTTGAGCCGCTTCTCCTCCTCGGGATTCGAGATGAACGCGGTCTCCACGAGGATCGAGGGAATGTCGGGCGCCTTGAGCACGGCAAAGCCCGCCTGCTCCACCGCGGGCTTGTGCAGCGCGTTCACGTCGCCGAGCTCGCCCAGCACCGCCTTGCCGAGCTTGAGCGAATCGTTGATCTGCGCGGTCTGCGAGAGATCGAGCAGCGTCCTCGCGAGCACCGGGTCCTTCACGCCAAGGTTCACGCCGCCGATGAGGTCCGACTCGTTTTCCTTCTGCGCGAGATAGCGCGCCGCGGCCGACGTGGCGCCGCGCTCCGAGAGCACGAACACGGAAGACCCCTTCACGTCGGGCTTCACCCACGCATCGGCGTGCACGGATACGAAGAGATCGGCATTCACGCGCCGCGCCTTGGAAACGCGCTGCGCCAGGGGAACGTAGTAGTCGCCGTCGCGCACGAGCACCGCGCGCATTCCGGGCTCCTGGTCGATGCGCGCCTTGAGCCGCTTGGCGATCGCGAGCGTGACGTCCTTCTCGTGCGTGCCGCCGCGTCCGCGTGCGCCCGAATCCTCGCCGCCGTGACCGGCATCGATCGCGACGATCACGAGGCGGTCGGTCTTCGCGGGCTTCTTCGGGTCGAGCTTCGGGTCGAGCTTCACGACCGGCAGGTCGGGTGCGGGCTGCGCGGGCGCGGGTACGGGCTGCGGCGCGGCCGGCGCGGCCGGCGCGGGCTGCGAGGGCGGCGCCACGGGCACCACGGTCACCGGCGAATTCGCGATCTCCTTGATCGGATCGGGCTTGGGCGCGAGGAGGGCCAGCAGCGGATCGCGCGGCTTCTCCGGGTAGATGTCGAGCACGAGGCGATGCTTGTACTCGCCCGCGGGGGCGAGCGGGAAGACCGAAGGCTTCACCTCGGTCTTGAGATCGAACACGATGCGCACGACGTTGGGTCGATTGCGCGCGACGCGCATCGTCTTGATGTAAGGATCGTCCTCGCGCACTTTCGACGGGAGGTTGCGCAGCTCGTCGCTGAGGTCGATGCCCTCGAGGTCCACCACGAGGCGCTCCGGATCCTTCACGAAGAAGAATTGATGCTTCACCGGATTCGCGGCTTCGAGTGTCACGCGCGTGTATTCCTCGGCGGGCCAGATGCGCGTGGCGATCAGCGTTTCCGCGGCAGACGCGAGCGAAGAGAACGCGCCGAACAGCAGCGCGGCTACGAAGCGGAGGAAGGGAAGTGTTGCGTGATTGCCGCGAGGCACTGCTCGCCCGCGGGGGTGTGCGATTTCAGCGTCGCTTCGCGGCCCGAATCCAGCACGCGCAGCGCGATCTCCAGATCCGGCGGCGGCAGTTGCCCGGTGGCCTTCTCGGGCCACTCGACCAGGCTTACGACCTGCCCGTTGAAGCTTTCCCGAAAGCCCGCGTCGATCCATTCTCTCGGGTCGCTGAACCTATAAAAATCAAAGTGATGCAAGTCTAACCTCGAAACGGCATAAACTTCAACCAGGGCATAGGTCGGGCTTTTTACCCGCCCCTCGTGACCCAGCGCCCGGAGGGCCCCCCGCACCAGGGTGGTCTTGCCCGCCCCGAGCTCCCCCTGGAGGAAAACGACCATGCCCGGCCGCAGCCCGCGTGCGAGTGCCGCGCCCAGTGCGAGCGTCGCGGTCTCGTCGGAAAGCGGGAAGGTGGGCACAGGTAACATCGCTCGCATGGAAGAGCGCATCAAGCAGTGGGGTCGCGAGCTCGGCTTCGATGCCGTGGGCATCACCGGGACGCAGCTCGAGGAGGATGAAGCGCGCCTGCTCGAATGGCTCGGTCGCGGCTGGCACGGCGAGATGGATTATATGGCACGCCATGGGGTCCGAAGAGCGCGCCCCGCGGAGCTGGTCGAGGGAACCGTGAGCATCATCACGGCACGGCTCAACTACACGCCGCCCGCGGCTCGCGATTCGTGGGAAGTCATCGGTGACAGCGAGCGCGCTTTCGTGTCGCGCTACGCGCTTGGGCGCGACTATCACAAGGTCCTGCGCGCGAAGCTCCAGTCGCTCGCCGATCGCATGACCGCCGAGCTCGGCGCCTTCAAGTACCGCGTGTTCACCGATTCCGCGCCGGTGATGGAAGTCTCGCTCGCCGCGGGCGGCGGCCTCGGTTGGCGCGGCAAGCACACGCTGCTGCTTTCCCGCGAGGCGGGCTCGCTCTTTTTCCTGGGCGAGCTCTTCGTGAGCCTCGACCTCGCGCGCGACGTGCCGGTGACCAATCACTGCGGCACCTGCCAGCGTTGCATCGACGTGTGCCCCACGCAGGCGATCGTCGCGCCCTACCAGCTCGATGCGCGCCGCTGCATTTCCTACCTCACCATCGAACACCACGGCGCGATCCCCGAACCGCTGCGGCCGCTCATGGGCAACCGGATCTACGGCTGCGACGATTGCCAGCTCGTGTGCCCCTGGAACAAATATGCACACGTCAGCACGACGCCGGATTTCGCCGTGCGCAACGGGCTCGACGACGCGCATCTCGCCGAATTGTTTGCGTGGACCCAGGAAGAATTCGATCGCCGCCTCGAGGGCACTGCCATCCGCCGTATCGGCCATGAGCGGTGGCTGCGCAACATCGCGGTGGCGCTGGGCAATGCCGCGCCCTCCCCGGCTGCGCGCGCCGCGCTGCAATCGCGGCGCGAGCATCCATCGACGCTCGTGCGGGAGCACGTTGCGTGGGCACTCGCACGCCATGAAGAACGGAACGATTCGCGCGACGCTGCATCGAACGCGTAAGTTCCAACAACAAGCCATCAAGGGAGATGACGATGCATCGCTTTCGCAATGCGGCCCTCCTCGCCGCGGCCCTCGCAGCGCCCGCCGTCCAGGCCATGTACCTCAACCCCGATGGCCTCGGGCAGGCGCTCATCTATCCGTACTACACGGTCAAGCCGGTGGACAGTAATGTTTACAACACCTACATCTCGATCGTGAACCACACGAGCGACGCGAAGGTGCTGCGCGTGCGCTTCCGCGAGAGCCTCAACGGCCGCGAGGTTGGCAACTACAACCTGTACCTCGGCCCGCGCGATGCGTGGGCGGGTGCGATCACCCCCTCGGTCGCAGGCGCGCCGCCGGCGGCGGGGCTGCTGACGATCGACAATTCCTGCACCAATCCCGCCTTCACGCCACCCGCCGGTGGCAGCGCGCTTACGGGCTTCGCCTTCAGCAGCGCGAGCTACACCGGCACCAACAGCGACGGCATGGGCGACACGATGGAGCGCACGCGCGAGGGCTATGTCGAAGTCATCGAGATGGCCACCCTCACGGGCGCGAGCGCCGCGCAGGCCACGCCCGGTGCGAATGGCGTGCCGCCCGATTGCGCGGCGCTGCGCGGCGGCGGCGTGCTGTCGCTCGGCCCGCCCACCGGCGGCGTTTCGGGAACACTCACGCTGATCAACGTCGCGAGCGGCCTGGACTTCACCGTGAACGCGATCGCGATCGCGGACCTCTCGACGCAAGGCTTCTATCGCACGTACTCGGACGCCTATCCCGACTTCAACTCGGCCGAGGTCAACGGCGTGGGCAACTTCGCCGCCAACGGCAAGGCCTACCGAACGACGTGGAATAGCGGCGTCGAAGCGCTGAACGCCATTCTCATGCGCTCGACCGTGGACAACGAGTTCATCCTCGACAACACGACCCAGTCGGCGGCGGACTTCGTCGTCACGTTGCCCACGAAGCGCTTCCACGTGCTCGTGCCCGGGCAAGGCACCGGCCCGTTCACGAACACCGTGCTCGCGGGCTCGAGGTCGCTCAACTTCACGCTTGAATACCGCTCGCGCGAAGGGCTGGGCGGAATCATCGTCCCGGCCTGCGGCTTCACTTGTCCGCCCAGCAACTCCGAGGCGAACCTGCAACTGCCGTTTGCCTCGACGGTGGTGGGCATTACGCGCGGTGCCACGGCCACGGGCGCCGCGGGCACCACGCTCGCATTGGGCGCGAACGGCTGGCGCGTCACGCTGCCAACGACGGCGGAGAACGGCTCGGTGATGCTGGGCTTCGTGGCCGGCGGCTTCTCGTCACCGCCGACGATCTCGTTCCCGGCGCAGACCACGCGCCTGAGCGACGGCCAGGTACTCAACGAGAACCTCGTGATGGAAGGCCTGCCGGCCGTGGGCTTCGCGGTCCGTACGCTGCGCAACGGAACGCTCGTGTGCGCGGGCGGTGGCTGCCAGGGCAACTACGGCGGCGCCTACCCCCACACCTCGCGACACGTATTCCGCTAGGGAGCGACGAACTTCCTCAGCTCGCCCGCAAGCCGGGCGAGCGAGGGCTTGTGCACGTACATCATGTGCCCGGCGTCGTAGTAGCTCACCGTGAGGTTCTGGCGCAGCGACGGATCGAGGCCCAGGTGATCCATCGTGTAGTCGGAGGCGAAGTGCGGCGTGGCGAAGTCGAAGTAGCCATTGGCCACCAGCACGCGCATGTGCGGATTCATCGACATCGCCTTGCGCAGCGTCTCGCCCACGGAAGCGAAGCGGTTCGCGAACTCGTTCCAGCCCCACGTGAGGTACAGGCCCTTGGTCACCTCGTAGGGCAGGTCCTTCTCGAAGCGCAGGTCGGAGCGCACGTAGTCGTTCATCGCGGCGGCATACGCGCCGTAGATCGCGGCCATTGCCGGGTCGAACTCGAACATGGCGCCGGCCGAGTCGCGGTCGAAGCCCTTGAAGCGGCTGTCGAGGCGGCCCACGGTGCGGCCCTCCGCGCGCAGCAGCTCCTTGCAGAAGCGGAAGATCTCGATGCGCAGGTCCGTGCTCTCGACATACGCGACCGAAAGCCCGGTGTAGCGCGAGAGCTTCTTCGCGATGGCCGCACGATCCTTCGCCGCGAGACCCGCACCCTGGAAGAGCGCGTTCGCGTAGTCGCCTGACGCGAAGGCCTCGACCTCGTCGAGCAGCTCGCGCAGCGACTTGGCCTGCAGGTCCGCCGCAAGCTTCTTGTGGTACCAGGCGGTCGCCGCGTACGTCGGCAGGAACAGCACGCACGGAAGATCGTTCGTCACGTCGAACCGCAGCGTCTGGAAATCGAGCGCGACGGACACGAGCATCACGCCGTTGAGGTACATGCCGTAGCGCTCGATCAGGTGCCCCGCGAGTCCGGAAGCGCGCGTAGTGCCGTACGACTCGCCGATCAGGTACTTCGGGCTCGACCAGCGCGCGTAGCGCGAGGTGTAGAGGCGGATGAAGGCCCCGACGCTCTCGAGGTCGCGGCGATAGTCGTGGAACTCCTTCACCTTCTCGCCTTCGACCATGCGGCTGTAGCCCGTGCCCACCGGATCGATGAACACGAGGTCCGATTGCGGCAGGAGCGAGAACTCGTTCGCCTCCAGCGTGTAGGGCGGGCCGTCGTTCTGCCCTTCATCATCGAGCGCGACGCGCCTGGGTCCGAGCACACCGAGGTGCAGCCACACCGAGCTCGATCCCGGGCCGCCGTTGAACGAGAACGTGAGCGGCCGCTTCGTCTTGTCGGCGACGTCGTCGAGCGTGTAGGCGACGAAGAACACGCTGGCGCGCGGCTTCTCCCCTTCGTTCTTGCCCTCCTTCTCCGACTCCTCGCGCAGCACGATCGTGCCGCACGTGACGGTGTAGGCGATCTCCTTGCCGCCGATCGTCGCGCGATGGCGCGTGACGGACAGGTCGTCGCTGGGATCAGGCTTGTCGTTCTTCTTTTCTTCGGTCGTCGGGATGGAGGTCATTTCTTCGGCGCTTCGCGGACGGTGATCTTGAAAGTGGCGGTTTTCGCGGGGGCGACGTCCTTCTCCCATCCGCGGCGGTATTCGAGCTTGAGCTGCTGCGAGCCGGGCTTCGCGGCGGTGAAGGTCCACACTTCGACGCCCTGCGCGCCGACCACCGGCTTGCCATCGGCGGGCGCGGGCGGCGCTTCGTACTTGCTTTCGCCCTTCTGCTTCACGATGCGGATGCGGCCGCCATGCTTGGAGGTCTTCGCGACGGCCCATGCGTAACCGGTGGAAGGATTGCTCTCGAGGCGCAGGCGCAACTCCTGCCCGACGATGAGCTCGACCGGCGCGGCCGAATCGGCGAGCGTGACGGTGACGGGATCGGGGTTGGCCGCGGCCAGCAGGATGCCGGGAAGGAACGCGAGGAGCAGCGCGAGGAAGGGCCTGCGAATCATGGCCGCGAGTCTAATGCAATAATTAGCCATGCGCTGCCGCCACCCTTCCCTCGCTCTTGCGACGCTTCTTGCGGCTGGATTGGCGTTCGCGACGCCGACGGTTGCCCAGGTCTACAAGTGGACGGACTCGACCGGCAAGACCCACTACGGCGACGCGCCGCCCGACGACGTGAAGAAGCAGGAGATCAAGATCACGGCGAAGTCGTACGAAGGTCCGCCGCAGATCGACAACTGGGCCGCCGTGATCCGCCGCCCCTCGCCCGGCGGCACCAGCAAGCCTTCGCAATCGGGGCTCACGATGTTCAGCGCCACCTGGTGCGGCCCCTGCAAGCGCGCGAAGGCCTACCTCGCCGAGAAGAACGTTTCGTATCGCGATGTGGACATCGATGCCTCGGATGCCAATCGCGAAGAGTTCCGCAGCTACGGCGGGGGCGGCGTGCCGCTGCTCATCGCCGGCGACAAGCGCATGCGCGGCTTCAGCCCCGCGGCCCTCGACAACCTCATCGCCAGCTCGCGCTGACGCCTCCCTGGAAGAACACCATGCGCTTGGCCGCTACCCTCTTGCTCGCCCTGCTTGCCCCGTTGACCGCCACGGCGCAGTCGAAGCTGCCCCTCGACAAGATCAAGCTTCCACCGGGCTTCGAAATCACGGTGTTCGCCGAAGGCGTGAAGAATGCGCGCTCGATGGCGCTCGGCGAAGGCGGGACGCTCTTCGTGTCGACGCGCTCGGACGGCCGCGTGTACGCGATCAAGCACGACTGGAAGAAGGCGCAGGAGGTGATCACGATCGCCACGGGACTCAACATGCCCAACGGCGTCGCGGTGAAGGACGGCGCGCTCTTCGTGGCGGAGGTGAGCCGCGTGTGGCGCTATGACGGGATCGAGGCGAACCTGCAAAGCCCCAAGGGCAAGGTCATCTACGACAAATACCCGACCGAAAAACACCACGGCTGGAAGTTCATCCGCTTCGGGCCCGACGGCTGGCTCTACGTGCCGGTAGGCGCTCCCTGCAACATCTGCGAAAAGGACGACCCCTACTCCTCGATCACGCGATTGAAGCCCGACGGCTCGGCGATGGAAGTCATCGCCCGCGGCGTGCGCAACTCCGTGGGGTTCGACTGGCACCCGGTGACCAAGGAGCTGTGGTTCACCGACAACGGCCGCGACATGATGGGCGACGATATCCCGCCCGATGAGCTCAACCACGCGCCCAAGGCCGGGATGCACTTCGGCTATCCGTACTGCCACGGCGGTACCGTGCAGGATCAGGAGTTCGGCGCGACCCGCAAGTGTTCCGAGTTCACGGCGCCCGCGAAGAACTTCGGCGCGCACGTGGCCTCGCTCGGCATGCGCTTCTACACGGGCACGATGTTCCCGGCCGAATACCGCAACCAGATCTTCATCGCCGAGCACGGCTCGTGGAACCGCTCGAAGAAGAGCGGCTATCGCGTGATGCGCGCCAAGGTCGAAGGCGGCAAAGTGGTCGACTACGGCGTCTTCGCCGAGGGCTGGCTCGATGCCTCCGACGACAAGGCCTGGGGCCGGCCGGTCGATGTGCAAGTCATGCCCGACGGTTCGCTGCTCGTCTCCGACGACCATGCGGACGTGATCTACCGCATCAGCTACCGCAAGCCCTAGCTAGCATCTCCGCGATGGACCGTCGCCGCTTCCTGCAGGCCACGGCGCTCGCGGCGCTGTCGACACCTGCAGCGCGCGCGCAGGCGGCGCAGGGCCCGCTCGTCACAGACGTCTCCCAGCTCGAGGCCACCCGCGTCGCGGCCGAGATCCGGCCGCGCTCCGCCGACGACGTGAGGGCCGCGCTGCGCAATCGCTCCGGAACCATCTGCCTGGGCGGCGGGCGCTACAGCATGGGCGGACAGATCGCCTCGCCCGGCGCACTGCACCTCGACATGCGCGCGATGAATCGCGTCGTGTCGCTCGATCGGGAACGCCGCGTGATTCGCGTGCAGGCGGGAATGACGTGGCGCGATCTCCAGGAAGCGATCGATCCGCACGATCTGTCGGTGAAGATCATGCAGAGCTACAGCAACTTCACGGTCGGCGGATCGGTGTCCGTGAACTGCCACGGGCGCTACGTCGGCAAGGGCCCGCTCGTGAATTCCGTGCGTGCGCTGCAGGTGGTGGCCGCGGACGGGCAGGTCCTGGAGCTGACCCGATCGCGCGAGCCCGAGCTCTTCGGCGCAGCGTTCGGAGGCTACGGCGGGCTGGGGGTGATTACGGAGGTCGAACTCGACCTGGATCCCAACGTCCGCATGGAGCGCGTCGTCGTGGATGTCCCGCTCGAGGAATATCCGGCGTACTTCAAGAACAAGGTGCTGTCCGATCCGCGCGCGATCCTCCACAACGCCGATCTCTCATCGCCAGCATTCGCCAATCCGCGCACGACCACCTGGCTCGCCACGGAAAAACCGCCCACCGATGCGAAGCGCCTGGTACCCAAGGGCCTCGACTACACGCTCGAGAAGAACGCCATCTGGGCGATCAGCGAGCTTCCCGGGGGCGACCGCCTGCGCGAAAGCCTCGCGAAGAGTCGCCTCGCGGATCGGCCGGTGATCTGGCGCAATCTCGAAGCCAGCCTCGATGTCGCCTCGCTCGAACCCCACACGCGATCGTTGTCGACCTACCTGCTGCAGGAATACTTCGTGCCTCTCCGCGGTTTTGCGCCCTTTGCGCGCGGACTGGCCCGCATCCTGAAGGAGCGCGGCACGGGCGCGTTGAATGTCTCGATCCGCCACTCACCGGCCGACACCACCGCGCTACTGAGCTGGGCCCCCGAGGAGGCGTACTCGTTCGTGATCTATTACAAGCAGCGCACCAGCGCTGCCGCGATTGCCGAGTCCGGCCAATGGACCCGGGAGCTCATCGAGCTCGCGCTATCGCTGGGGGGACGCCATTACCTTCCCTATCGCCTCGAGGCGACGCGCGAGCAATTCGAGCGCGCGTATCCGGCTGCCCGTACCTACGCCGCACTGAAGGCGCGCGTCGATCCCCAGGGGCGATTCACCAACCGGTTGTTGGAGAAATACCTGCCGCGCTAACGCTTGAGCGCCACGCTCTCGACGTGGAGGCCCCAGGCGCCGATCGCGTCGTTCAAGCGCTTCTTCAGCGCATCCTCGATGCCCTTGCGTTCGAAGACCAGCGCGTCCGCACCGCGCCCCGCGAGCTCTCCCTTGACGGACGTTTCGGTAAGCGTCTGCATCGCGGCGCGAAAATCAGCCACGGCGAGCAGCGCCTTGCCCGGATCCACGACGCGGTAGATCACGGTCACGTTCGGGAGATCGAGCGTCACCGGGCGGATGTCCATGCGGTTCATCGTCTGCACGGCCGGAATGAGCACCACCCATCCCGGACCCTTCACGCCCGAGAAACGTCCCAGCGTGAAGATCACCGCGCGCTCGTGCTCGGCGAGCTTGTGGATCACGTCTTCTTCGCGGCGGCGGCACGCAGGCCGTCGAGCGTGGCATTGGGCGTGATCGCCTGCGGGTCGATGCGCAGCTCGATCACCGCGGGCTTGCCCGAGGCGATGGCGCGCTCGAGGGCCGGCGCGAACTGCGCGGTCTCCTCGACGATTTCACCGACGGCGCCGAACGCGCGCGCGAATGCGGCGAAATGCGGATTCACCAGGTCCGTGCCCACGACGCGACCCGGGTAGTGCTTCTCCTGGTGCATGCGGATCGTGCCGTACATGCCGTTGTTGATCACGAGGATGATCACCGCCGCGTCGTACTGCACCGCGGTGGCGAGCTCCTGGCCGGTCATGAGGAAGTCGCCGTCACCGGAGAAACAAACCACCGCGCGTTTTGGCTCCGCGATCTTCGCGCCGATCGCGGCAGGCACGCCGTAACCCATCGCGCCCGAGGTCGGTGCGAGCTGCGTGCGAAAGCCGGTATAGCGATGGAAGCGATGCAGCCACACGGAGAAGTTGCCCGCACCGTTGGTGTAGATCGTGTCCTCGGGCATCACCTTGTCGAGATGCTCGACGACGGACCACATCTGCAGGCGCCCGGGCATCTCCTTCTTCGCGATCCAGGCTTCGTAATCGGCGCGCGCGCCCGAGGTCTCCGAAGCCCACGCGGACGAGTCGAGCGGCGCCATGGCCGAAGCCGCGAGGGCGAATGGGCCCGCGTCGGAGACGATCGCGAGCTCGGGCTGGTACACGCGCCCGAGCTCCGCGGCGTCGGGGTACACGTGCACGAGCTTCTGCTTGGGCACCGGAGAGGAAAGCAGCGTGTAGCCGCTCGTCGTCATCTCGCCCAGGCGCGCGCCCACGACCAGCAGGAGATCCGCCATGCGCACGCGGTTCGCGAGCACGGGGTTGATGCCGATGCCCACGTCGCCCACGTAGTTCGGGTCGCGGTTGTCGAAGAGATCCTGGTAGCGGAAGTCCGCACCGACGGGAAGCTTGTTGGCGTGCGCGAACTTCGCGAAGTCCTCGCACGCTTGCCTCGACCAGCCGGATCCGCCAACGATGGCGAGCGGACGGCGCGCGGCGGCGAGCATCTCGCGCAGCCGGTTCATGTCGCCCGTGCCTGGGTGCGCCTCGGGCGCCTTCACCGGCCTCGCGTCGGCGACCGTCGCCGACTGCGAGAGCATGTCCTCGGGAAGCGCCAGGACGACGGGGCCACGCCGGCCGGACGTCGCGACGTTCCACGCGCGCGCGATGTACTCGGGAATGCGCTCGACCGAATCGATGCGCGCGGCCCACTTGGCGGCGGGCGCGAACATCGCCGCGAAGTCCACCTCCTGGAAGGCCTCGCGGTGGCGGAAGTCGCTGCCCACGTCGCCGATGAAGAGGATCATCGGCGTGGAATCCTGGAATGCCGTGTGGACGCCGATCGCCGCCTGCGCGGCACCGGGCATGCGCGTGACGAGGCAGATGCCGGGCTTGCCGGTGAGCTTGCCGTACGCCTCGGCCATGTTGGAGGCACCCGCTTCGTGGCGGCACGTCACCAGCTTGAACTTCTCGCGATGCTCGTAGAACGCGTCCAGCACCGAGAGGAAGCTCTCGCCCGGAACGCTGAACGCGAGATCCGCGCCGTGCAACATCAACTGCTCGACGAGGATGCGGCCGCCCTCCCGAGGCGCAATCACAGTTGCTTCACCACGAATCCGCGCTTGCGCAGCAGCTCGACCAGGCCACGCGGGCCCGCCATGTGCAGCGCGCCCACCGCGATGAAGTGCGGCTTGCGCGCTTCACCCAGGTAGCCCTCGATCTTCTTCACCATCGCGTCGTGCCGCGCCCAGATGAACATCTCCTCGAATTCCTTGGCGCCCGGCACGTCGTCGTTGTACTTGCGCGCGATCTCGAGCAGGAGATTGGCATCGCCCGACTGCCAGGCGTTCACCATGCCGGTGATCTGTTCGCTCGTGAGCCCGCTCTCGATCGCCTTCATCGTCCCGGTGAAGATCTGCCGGTTCTGCTCGGGCGTGAGCGAACCGATGAGCGCGCTCTGCGTCTCCACGCCCTCGATCTCGATGAGCGGCTTCAATTCGGCCCTCGCCTTCTGGATGAGATAGGCATCGACCCCGAAATTCGGAAGGTAGCCCAGCCGCCCCCATTCGCTGAACACGAGCATCGAAACCGCGCTGAAGGGCTTCAACTGGCGCAGCGGCGCCTCGGGAAGCGAATACCTCGCGAGGTGCTTCTTGAAGCGCGCGTACTCCTCCGGACCCACGGCCGTCTCGAGGTTGGACGGCGGCGCGTACATGAGCAGGGGCGCGGACTTCATCATCGCTTCCTGGTCGGTGATGTCGGCTTCGACGACGAGCACCTTCGATTCCGTGAAGGCCTTCTCGACGACCTCGGGCAACGGGAACCAGTCCTTCTTGCCCGCGTGGATGGTGCCGAACAGGTAGACCTTGTTCGTGAGCGACGACACCTCCCACAGGAAATTCTTCCTCTCGCCGCTTGCGGCCGGCGCCGAGGTCGGGGCCTGCGCCTGCGCCGAGGAACCGGCGAGCGACACGAGGAGCGCGGCGAATGCGCCGGCGATTCGGGACATCACTTCACGTTGGGGGACCATGTGCTTCTCACGGGTTGGAAAGCGTCGATCGGAACGGCTTCGTAGCGCACTTCGAGAATCTCGAGCTCCTTGTTTCCCTCGGGCGTATGCAGCGTCACGGTATCGCCCTCGCGCGCCTTGATGACGGAGCGCGCCACCGGCGAGACCCAGCTGATGCGCCCGCGCGTGAGATCGGTTTCATCGATGCCCACGATGGTCACGACCTGCGAGGGGCCGCCATTGACCGTGTACTCGACCGTGGCGCCGAAGAACACCTGGTCGGTGTCCTCGCGCGTGGCCGGATCGACGACCTCGGTGTTCTCGAGGCGGCGCGTGAGGTAGCGGATGCGCTTGTCGATTTCGCGAAGGCGCTTCTTGCCGTAGAGGTAGTCGCCGTTCTCCGAGCGGTCGCCGTTCTTCGCGGCCCACGAAACGATGCCGGTGATCTCCGGGCGCTCGGCGTTGACCAGCCATCTCAATTCATCGCGAAGCCTGCGCGCGCCGTCGGGCGTCATGTAGTTCCGGGAGCCCGGCGGGATCGGGTTCTCTTCTTCGGCATCGAGATCCTCGGGCGGTTCCGCATCTTCGCGCGTGAAGGCCTTGCTCATGCGGCGAGCCCCTTCACGAAGGCGCGGATGCCGGTGAGCAGCATCTCGATCGCGATCGCCGTGAGCAGCAGGCCCATCAGCCGCTCGACCGCCGTCATCGCGCGTTCGCCCATCCAGCGCTGCAGGCGATCGCCCATCGCGAGCACCACCGTCGAGATCGCCATCGCCACCGTGATCGCCGCGGCCCACATGCCGACCTTGCTCGGCTCACGGGTCGCCATGAGCATCACGGTCGCGAGCGCGGAGGGGCCCGCGATGAAGGGCACGGCCACGGGCACGATGAAGGGCTCGCCGACGGGGCCGGCGCCGAAGGCGCCATCCGGATGACCGAAGACCATGCGGATCGCGATCATGAAGAGGATGATGCCGCCGGCGATCGTGAGCGACGTCTCCGACAGGCTCATGAGCGCGAGGAACGTCTTGCCGAAGAACATGAAGACGAGCAGCAGCACGAACGCGATGAAGCACTCGCGCAGCACGACGCGGCGCCGACGCTCGGGCGGCGTCCCCGCGAGCACGGCGTTGACCAGCGGGACGTTGCCGAAGGGGTCGGTGACCAGCAGTAGCAGGACTACCGCGGAAAGGAACTCGTTCACCAGGCACCCGCAGTGGAATTTGAGGCAGTCGCGAATGATAACGGGATATGGCTCGCGAAGCGCGGATGCCGGACCTTCACGGTAAACTCGCCGCAAACACATCCAAAATGCCGGAGGAGATCATGCAACGTCCGTTCGCACGCCTCGCCGCAGCCCTCGCCTGTTTCGCCGCCACCTTTGCCTGGTCGCAGGCCTTTCCCAACAAGCCCATCAAGATGATCGTGCCGTTCCCGCCGGCGGGTTCGACCGACATCTCCGCGCGCGCCGTCGCCTCCAAGCTCGGCGAGCGCCTCGGGCAACCGGTCGTCATCGAGAACAAGCCCGGCGCCGGCGGCAACATCGGCGGCGAGCAGGCGGCCAAGTCGCCGGCCGACGGCTACACGCTCTTCGTGGGCACGGTCGGGACGAACGCGATCAACGCGAGCCTCTACTCGAAGATGCCCTTTGATCACCTCAAGGATTTCGCCTCGGTGATCCTGCTGTCGAAGACGCCCAACGTCCTCGTGGTCCATCCCGCGTTCCCGCCGAAGACGGTGAGGGAGCTCATCGATCTGGCGAAGGCGAAGCCCGACACGGTGACGTTCGCCTCGAGCGGCAACGGCACGTCGATCCACCTTTCGGGCGAGCTCTTCAAGTCGATGGCCGGCGTGAAGATGACGCACATCCCCTACAAGGGCAGCGGCCCGATGCTCATCGACGTGATGGGCGGCCAGGTGAACCTCACGTTCGACAACCTCTCGGCGGCGATCCAGCACATCCGCAGCGGGAAGCTGCGCGCGCTCGCGATCACCACCGCGACGCGTTCGCCCGCGCTGCCGGATCTGCCCACGGTCGCCGAAGCCGGCGTTCCCGGCTACGACTCGTCGTCGTGGAACGCGATCTTCGTTCCCGCGGGTACGCCCAAGGCGGTGATCGATCGACTGGCGAAGGAGCTCGACGCCATCCTCACGTCGGAAGAAACGCGGAAGTTCTTCGCCGACCAGGGCGCGGAATCGGGCGGCGGCACGCCCGCGCAGCTCGACGAGTTCGTGCGTTCGGAAACGGCCAAGTGGGCCAAGGCCGTGAAGGACTCCGGCGCGAAGGTCGATTGAATTAAAGGGGTCAGGTTAGTTTTTCTACCTGTCCCCTTTTTTCAGGGGAAAAAGGGGACAGGTAGAAAAACTAACCTGACCCCTTTAATTCAAGCTGGAGCTTCTTCGGGAGCTTCGCGACGATCAGCTCGCGCGAGCGCGCGATGAGGGTCTTCAGGTCGGCATCGGCCAGGCTCTTGTAGTCCTGCACCAGCACCCATTTCGCGCGCGCGAGGTACGGCGCCGGAATGATGCCCTTGCGATCGGTGAGCTCGAGGAAGCGATGGTCATCGACCTTGAAGCCCAGGCCCGCTTCCTTGTGGCTCGGATCGCCGACGACGGCGAACATCCTCCCGCCGACCGAGTAGACGTGGTCCGCGCCCCACTTGAGGTCGTAGGTCGCGCCCTTGAGCGAAGCGCAGTACTTGCGCGCGGCCGCCGGCGTCACTGCTTCACCACCTGGTAGAAGACCTCGTCGCGCTTGATCATCCCGAGGTCGATGCGCGCGCGCTCTTCGATCGCGTCGAAACCCTGCTTCAGGTCGCGCACCTCGGCATCCAGCGCATCGTTGCGCGCCTTCAGGCGCGCATTCGTTTCGCGTTGCTGCGCGACCTGGCGGTCGACTTCCGCGACGCGATGCCAGCTCCCCTTGCCGAGCCACAGCGGATACTGCAGCAGCACGATCAATGCAGCGAGAGCGAGCGGCAGCGGTTTCATCTGAGCTGGTGGAAGGCCTCGCGTCCGGCGTAGGTCGCCATTTCGCCGAGCTCTTCCTCGATGCGCAGGAGCTGGTTGTACTTGGCCGTGCGATCCGAGCGCGACAGCGAGCCCGTCTTGATCTGCATCGCGTTGGTCCCGACCGCGATGTCGGCGATGGTGGAATCCTCGGTCTCGCCGGAACGATGCGAGATCACGGACGTGTAGCCCGCGCGCCGCGCCATCTCGATCGCCTCGAAGGTTTCCGAGAGCGTGCCGATCTGGTTGATCTTGATGAGGATGGAATTGGCCACGCCGCGCTTGATGCCCTCGGCAAGGATCTTCGTATTGGTGACGAACACGTCATCGCCCACGAGCTGCACGCCCTTGCCGAGGCGCTGCGTGAGGATCTCCCAGCCGTCCCAGTCGCCCTCGGCCATGCCGTCCTCGATCGAGACGATCGGGTACTTGTCGCACCACGTGGAGAGCATGTCGGTGAACTGCTGCGGGTTGTACGAGAGCTTCTCGGCCTCGAAGCGGTACTTGCCGTCCTTGTAGAACTCGCTCGCGGCGCAATCCAGGCCGATCAGCACATCGGAGCCGGCGAGATAGCCCGCTTCCTCGATCGCCTTGATGATCCACTGGATGGCCGCCTCGTTGGACGGCAGGTTGGGCGCGAAGCCGCCTTCGTCACCGACGGCGGTCGACATGCCCGCCTTGTCGATCATCTTCTTGAGCGTGTGGAAGATCTCCGCGCCGCAACGCAGGGCATCGCGAAACGAAGTGAAGCCCACCGGCAGGACCATGAATTCCTGCAGGTCGAGCGAGTTGTTCGCGTGCGCGCCGCCGTTGATCACGTTCATCATCGGCACCGGCATCTTCTTCGGTGCGGCGCCGCCGAGGTAGCGATAGAGCGACAGGCCGGTCTCTTCCGCCGCGGCCTTCGCGCAGGCGACCGACACCGCGAGGATCGCGTTGGCACCCAGGCGCGCCTTGTTCTCCGTGCCGTCGAGGTCGATCAGCACGCGGTCGATGTGCGCCTGCTCGGACGCGTCGAGCCCGAGGATCGCTTCGCAGATCTCGGTGTTCACGTGCTCGACCGCCTTCATCACGCCCTTGCCGAAGTAGCGCTGGGGATCGCCGTCGCGCAGCTCGATGGCTTCGCGGGAACCCGTCGAGGCGCCGGACGGAACCGCGGCGCGGCCGAGCACGCCCGACTCGAGGAGGACGTCGGCTTCGACGGTGGGGTTGCCGCGTGAATCGAGGATCTCGCGGGCGACGACTTCAACGATGGCGGTCATTCAGGCTTCCGGGCAGTGGTGGGCGATTTGTCAGGGCCTAATTCTACGGCAACAAACCGTGACACAAGGGCGTTCCGGCGCGTCGATAATCGTCCCTGCGAAGGAATGGAGGTTCGACCATGCGTAGCGTCTACCGCCCGATCACGCTTGCCCTGGCCCTCATGGCCGCCGCGGCGTTCGTGCCTGCGCAAGCCGGTGAAGGGTCCGACTGCCCACGCGCGAACCCACCTCAGCCGACCAAGGCGGCCGCCCCCAAGGCGCCCACCACCGCCGCCGCCGAACCCGAGAAGAAGGAAGGCCTGCGCCGCTTCAAGCTTGAGGCGCTCTAGGGACTTACTGGATTTTGCGTTCGAGGATCATGGCGAGCTTCTTCGCCTGATCCGGGTCGCGATCGGTCACCTTCTCCACGCCGACCGACAGCTGGATCCACGTCTTGCCCTTGCGCAGGTTCATCTGGCCGGTCTTCCCGCTCCAGAACGCTTCCGCGCCCGAGATCAGCATGGGCTTCGTCTGGACCGCGAGGCGATGCTCGTCGAAGGCCTTCTGCACCTCCGATTCGGCCTTGCCGGACTTGAACGTGACGATGGCCGCCACGGTCTTGCCGTCCTTGAACCCGTCGTACTTGCACGTCGGGATCGGTGCCTTCGGGTTGCGCTTCACCTTCGGATTCACCGGCTCGGGTGCGGCTGTGGTGCCCAACGCGGCTTCGGCATCGGCCTGGGTGAAGACTTCGCAGGCATCGAAGGCGTCCTGCGCCCACAGGCTCGGTGCGGCGAACACTGCCGCGATGAACAACGGAATGGTCATTCGCATCGGTTCAGCTCCTTCGCGCGCCACGGGTTCGGTTTTCTTGCGGCCCTTGTTCTTGTTGGAGCCAATAATACCGGAGCGACGCTCGGCCCCCCTCTCACGCCTAGTTCACGACGTCCCGGAGGCCTCCGAAGCGCCCCGTGATCGCGCAGCTCTGGTCGTTGCCGGTGATGGTCGCGGTGAGGTGCTGGATCTGGATGTCGAGCATCCCCAGCGTGAAGTTGCCGCCGTTGGTGACCGTGCTTCCGGCCGTGCACGACCATGTGCCCGCGCTCACCGAGGCGAAGCGCCCGTCCTGCACGAGGGTTCCCGCGAACGTGCAGGACGTGGAGTCATTGATCGTCACGCGGAACGTGACCAGGCTGCCGTTCACCGTGGCCGTCATCAACCCCAGCGCATAGCGCGCGCCGTTCGAGCTGCTGTTGCTGCAGCCCGACGCGATGATCGAGATGCCGGCCGGGTAGTAGAGGCCTACGGGCGTGGTGTTCTGGAACGTGTAGCGCGTGATCGACTTGCTCACGCTGGTGGTGCCCGCGTTGTAGGTCAGGGTCGCGGTCGACGCCGACGAGAACGAGAGCCTCGCGGTGCCCACGGACTGGTTGGTGGGGGCGGGCGTGAAGGGGCCACCGAACCAGGGACCGTTGGTCTCGTAGAGATCTCCCTGGAACACGAAGCCCGTGGGCGACGACTCCGGCAGCATTCCCGATGCGACGTACCACTTGGGCTTGCCGTCCGGGCCGTAGACGAACCACGTCGCGAAGATCGTGTTGTTCTGCTGGACGATGTTGATGCCCCAGCCGGACTCGGCCGCGTTCCACCACATGTCGGTGAAGTCGGGCGAATGGATGGTGGAAGCGGAGGCAGCGAAGCTGAGGGCGAAGACGGCGGCGAGGCGGCGCACAAAGCGAAGAGTCATCGTAAGGCCATGGCAGTGAATACGCCGCCATTTTCGCACGACTGCCGCCTCATTTACGGCAAGCCGAAAATGCGCGCACCGTTTTTCCACGCGATACTTTCCGCGACCTCGCGTGGCAGCTCGCCCAGCCAGCGCCGATAGCCGCCCATGATCGACGGATACGAATCCCAGCGCTCGTTCACCCACGTGTCCGAGCCCACGACGAAGCGATCCGGATGGCGCAGGAAGAGCGCGCGCCAGCCTTCGGAGAGCGCGCCGCCCTCGGCCACGTCGGAGCGATAGGAGAGCTCGCCCCAGAGCCGTGGATACTTCGCCAGCATTTCCTCGACGCGCGCGAGCGGCGTGGTGAATCCCGTGTGCGCCCAGATCACGCTCGCTTTCGGGTTGTGGCGGAAAATGATCTCGATCGCTTCGTCGTCGGAGTGCGCATGCAGGACGAGACCCTTGGCCACCGCGAAGTCGACGATGTCTTTCAGCACCTTCGTGTCCGCGTCCTTGCCGTGCACGTGGAATTCGCCCACGCCGCGGTAGTACCCGCGCTTCTCCTCGGCAACGATCATCGCGAGGATCTCGGGGTTGCGCTGCCAGGTTCCGTAGTCGGCGCGGTCGCGGTAGACGCGAATGAACGGCACGACGGCGAGGTCCTTGCGAGCGCCTGCCTTGGCCGCCTCCACGAGCGCGCGCGTCCCGTCATTCGGGCGGCTGTTGGCGAGGATCGCCCGCACGCCGTTCTTGCTGAAGAGCTCGTGGAGCGTGCCGATCGAATAGCGCCCGACCGCGTCGTCGTTGTAGTGCAGGTGGGCGTCGAAAAGGGGGCCCGTGTAGGGCGGCGCGGCCAATGCCGAAAATGCCGTAGACAGGCAGGCGAGAACCAATATGAAATTTGCGGGTCGCAAGCTCGGGCGTCCTTGTCAGTAAGGATGCAGTTTTTACCGGGCAAGAATAACCAGTTTCCAGACACCTCAGGAGTGACCATGACCAACAAGAAAACCCTCGGCCTGGCAATCGCGCTGGCCACCATCGCATTGCCGGCGGCAGCCCAGACCTCCCCGTGGTACACGGGCCTCAACCTCGGCCAGTCCAAGACGGGCTCGGAGCTCGTCTCCAACCGCGAAGGCACCATTTCGAACGCCACCAACTTCGCGTCCTACTTCGATGACAAGGACACCGCCTGGCGCTTCTTCGTGGGCTGGCGCCTGAACCCGTACATCTCCATCGAAGCCAACTACGCGGACTACGGCAAGACGCGCACCGACACGCAGTTCAACGTGCCCGGCGGCCCGACGAACTTCGGCCGCATCGTCGTGGACCGCGAGGTGAAGGGATTCGGCGGCGACCTCGTACTGACGCTTCCTATCTGGGAGCAGTTCTCGATCTTCGGCCGCGCGGGCTACTTCCGCGCCGAAACGGAAGCCGCCGGACAGATCTCGGGCGATGTCTTCTTCACCGATGGCCTGGGCGGCACGACGCGCGACAACACGCACAAGGAAAACCTGGGCAAGTACGGCGTGGGCGCGGAGTGGATGTTCTCGCCGAACGTGGGCGCGCGCCTCGAGTGGGAGCGGCTGCCGAACGTCGGCAAGAAGTTCGCCGCGGGCGAGAGCAACACCACCGGCGAAGCCGACATCGACACCTGGTCGATCGGCGTCGTCTGGCGCTTCTGACCTGACGGCGGCGGCTACTTCGCCGCCGCGAGCGCCTCCAGCTCGGGCTTCTGTTTCTCGAGCAATGCGAGGCGCTCCTCGTCCTTCTGCGTGAAGCTCGCTGCGAGCTTCGCGCCGGTCGCGGTCGAGGCGTTCTCGACCGCGAGCTTCAGCGAGATCTCCGTCTGGTTCGCGAGTTGCGGCGAGCTCCACTTGCCGGGCGTGGAACTCGGCAGGCGGACATCGCGGGTCTGTGCGGGTGCGATCGGCGGCGAAGCGCGGTAAGTGAATTCGTCGGTCATCACGACACCGCCGCCCGCACCCGTCACCGTCGCGCGCAGGAGCAGGCTCGAGAGCGCCTCGTCGCTGCCGTTCTGCACCTTGAAGTCGAGGATGGCCATGCCGCCCGCGAATCCCAGGCGCGGCTCGAGGACCTGGATCTTCGCGAGGAATTCACGCGCGCCTTCCTTCTCCGTGCGCGCCTTGCGCAGCGCCGCGATCTCCGCGGCTTCCGTCGTGAGCTGGCGCTTCGCCTGCTCCTGCTTGCGCGCGTTCGCCGCGGCGATCACTTCACGCCCGGTCTTGCCGTTCACCTGGGGAAGGACCAGCTCGGCGAGGCTTTCGGCCGTCTTGTCGCGCATCTTGGCCATCGCCCCGAGGATGCCGCCTTCGAAGCCGATGGAAACATCCGTGATCGCGAGGACGCGGATGGCATCGTCGATGGCCTTGACCTCTTCGGGCTTCGACGCCCCGCGCATCTTGCCCAGGCTGATGCGGTAGGCCGCCTCGCTCGAGCCGTCGAACTTCTGGTCGATGCCCTGCGTGCAGCCGGCGATCAGGATCGCCACCACGAACAACGCGTGCTTCATCGTGTCACTCCCCTAACGGCGCCATGACCGCCGCATCGTTCTACGCGATGCTGGCGAGGACCGCCCGAAGCCCCTGCGCTTCCCCTCCGAGCGGACGTCCCGGACGCGAAATGTCGTTCCAGGAGTACACGTCGAAGTGGACCCACGAGACTTCCTCGGGCACGAAGTAATCGAGGAAGAGCGCGCCGACGATGGCGCCGGCGAATCCGCCCTTGCCACTGTTGTTGAAGTCGGCGATGTCGCTGTCGAAGAGGCGGCGATAGTTGCGCCACAGCGGCAGGCGCCACATCGGGTCGTCGAGGTCGCCCGCGAGCTTTGCGAGGCGCGCGGCGAATTTCTCGTCGTGCGTGAACATCACCGGCAGCTCGGGGCCGAGCGCCACGCGCGCCGCACCGGTGAGTGTCGCGAAATCGATGATGCGCTTGGGCACGTGCTCGACCGCGAAAGCGAGCGCATCGCACAGCACGACGCGGCCTTCGGCATCGGTGTTGCCGATCTCCACCGTGTGGCCCTGCCGCGTGCGCACGACGTCACCGGGGCGATACGCGTTGCCCGAGATGTTGTTCTCGACCGCGGGCACGAGCATGTGCAGGTACACCGGAAGCTTGCGCTGCATGACGAGGCGCGCGAGCGCAATCGCATGCGCCGCACCGCCCATGTCCTTCTTCATGAGGCGCATGCCCTCGGCGGTCTTCATGTCGAGGCCGCCCGTGTCGAAGCAAACGCCCTTGCCCACGACCGCGAGGCGCGGATGCTTCGGATTGCCCCACGTGATCTCGATGAGGCGCGGAGCGCGCGCGGCGGCGCGTCCCACCGCGTGGATCGCGGGAAAATTCTTCGCGAGCAAATCGTCGCCGACCCATTCGCGGAACTTGCCGCCGAAGAGCTTCGCCTGCTCGCGCGCTTCCGCGGCGAGCTCCGCCGGGCCCATGTCCTCGGCCGGGGTGTTCACGAGATCGCGCACGAGGCGCGTGGCTTCCGCGAGCTGCAGCGATTGCGTGACCTTCGGTGAAGGATCGACCTGCAGTTCCGCGGGACTGCGGCGCGCCGCCTTGTAGCGCGTGAATTGATAACCGCCGAGATCCCACGAGAACGCAGCGACGTCGGGCGCGATCGCCACCGGACCCTTGCCGAGCGCGTAGCGGCCGCGCGGCAACTTGAGCGGCAGGCTCGAGAGCGCCCAGGGATCGGTGCCGTCGCGAACGCCAACCAACACCGCGGCGATTTCGCCTTCGGTACCGGGGAACAGGCAATGCGTGTGGGGTGCGCCCGTGAATCCCGACGAGTCGACCCAGCGCCGCTCTTCGGGCGTGAGCTTCTCGAGGAATTTCGGGAGACGCTTCTTGTCCGTGGCGAGAATCGGCACGGCGGCCTTTGCAAAGGCCTTCTTCTCGGTGATGACGGTCATTGCAGACGCTTCCGGTGGGAAGGCGTCATTCTAGCTGAGCGTCCTACGGGAGCCGCTTGTAGGCAATCTCCCAAAGGGTCTTCCAGGTCTTGCCCTCGTCGGCCGAGCTTTGCCAGAGCCAAGTGAGAGTGTCGGTCTTCACGTCGCGCCAGACCATGCGTGAACGGATCTTCTTGCCGTCCTTCTGCACGTCGCGCCAGAACTGCATCTGGCCTTCAACGATGCCGCCGTTGAAGTCGAGGTAGCCCCCCGTGTTGTCCACCCAGGTCTGCTTCCACTGCTTGGTCGCGGTATCGAACTGCGAAAAACTGCGGCCATCGAGCTTCGAGCCCGGCGCGCCGCTGAATTCCTCGAGGATCGCGCAACCGTCGAGCACTTTCGTGATGCGGTTGCGGCTCTTCATGCCGCCGTACGTGAGCTCCCACTCGCCAACCCAGAAATCGAGCTGCTTCGATTCGGGCGAATCGCAACCGTACTTCGGCTGCGGCGGCGTTTGCGCCCGCGCAGAAAAAGACGCCGCCACGAGGGCGGCGGCAATCACGGCTACCAGGCACAGGGATCTCATGCCCGTACCCTAGGCAAACTCAGCGCGAAGCGCTGTTACCTTTCGTGACGATCAGAATCGCCAGCTCACGCCCGCCATGGCCGACCAGTCCGCGGTGAGCTGCACGCCATTGACCGACTGGTAGAGCGGAACCTGCACGTACGCGTAGAGCTGCACCGCGCGGCCGATCGCCCACGACACGCCCGGCGTGAGGAACACCTGGCGCTGGCCGGAATCCTCGGGCTCGGCCTCGACGCCCTTGTCGCGCGCCTTCGCCTGGTAGTTGAGCTGCAGCATCGCCGCGAAGTCGCCCGTCATCGCATAGCGCACGCCGCCATCGAGGACCAGCTGCGCGCCCGGCTTGAAGCCGTCGCGTTCGTTGAGCGGCGCAACCCCCGAGGCCTGCGCGAACCACGAGAAGCCGTCGAGCGGCATCGCGCCGTTCACGTAGAGGCCGAGCAACAGGTCCGTCGTTCCCGTGCCCGGTTGCAGCGGGCGCTCGGCCACGGCGCCCTGGCCGTTGGTCACGTCGTGCTTGCCGGTGGGCAGCTTCAATCCGAAGGTGAGCCCCGCGCTGCGCGGTTGCGCGGGATCGACGCGCGACGTGAAGAATTGGTACCGGCCCTGCGCGCGCACGTCGCCGAGCTCGCTGAAGTCCCAGGCATCGAGGATCTTCGCGCCCTGGTGGTTGTGGACGTGCTGGTGCTCGCGATCGACGAGCGGCACCGCGACCGACCATC
This sequence comes from Usitatibacter palustris, assembly GCF_013003985.1. GTDB lineage: Bacteria > Pseudomonadota > Gammaproteobacteria > Burkholderiales > Usitatibacteraceae > Usitatibacter > Usitatibacter palustris. Next base: position 2,938,052 of record NZ_CP053073.1, read on the forward strand.
CCCACTGCTCGTTCACGTTCCCGTCCAGCGTCGCGATCCAGTTGCGATTGCGCGTCTCGATCTCGTCGTGATGGCGCGGAATCTGTCCGACCGAGACCTTGTCGCGCCCATGGCGCGGCTGATCGAGGTTCACGTATTCGTAGCGCAGGTCGAGCCGCGTACCCGGGTCGGTGTAGACACCCTGCATCGACCAGTCGGTGTTCACGAGGCAGAAGGCGGAACCGCAACTGGCCGCGGCGGCGAGGGGCAAACCTGCAACCAGCGCGGCGAGCCCGGCAGCCGCGCGGCGGGAAAGGGAGGGCATGGCGGGATTCTAACGGGTGGCTTGACACGCCCCGGTGACGCGAGTAATTTCTGAAATAACAGAAATAAAAGACCGACAACCGACCATGCCCACCCTGCCCCCCGTCGTCGAACGCGTCGTCCTGCACTGGGGCGAGATGGCGACCCGCTGGGGGGTGAGCCGCACGGTCGCGCAGATCCACGCCCTCCTCTACCTCTCCGATCGGCCGCTGCCCGCCGACGAGATCGCTGACACCCTGTCGGTAGCCCGCTCCAACGTGAGCACCAGCCTCAAGGAGCTGCAGGGCTGGGGGCTCATCAAGATCACGCACGTCATGGGCGACCGGCGCGACCACTTCGAATCGCTGCAGGACATCACGCAGCTTTTCCGGGTGATCGTGGATGAGCGCAAGCGCCGCGAGCTCGATCCGACGATCGCCATGCTGCGCGAGTGGACCTCGCAGGATGATGGCGCCACGCCGGCGCACGTTCGCCAGAAGCTGAAGTCCACGCTCTCGTTCCTGGAGCTGCTCACGCGCTGGTACGAGGACATGAAAGGCCTGCCGCACCCGATCTTCCTCGCGCTGCTGAAGACCGGTGCGCGCATCCAGCGGTTCCTCACGAAGGAAATCGGCTAAAAAATTTTGCCTGTTCGTTTCTGTTTGTACAGAAATTATCGCCAACAACGAAAGGAGCCTGCCATGGACAACACCCTGATCTTCGCCACCGAAGTCGCGCTGTCCCTCGTGTTGAGCATCGCCATCCTCGTGCGCCTGCAGAAGCTGCTGCGCGAAGTCGGCGCCGCGCTCTGCGAGAAAGGCGGCATCGGCACCGACTTCTGGATCGCCTACTTCCAGCTGATGGTGATCATCGCGCCGCTCACGATCGTCACGTACTTCAGCAAGGCCGGGCACTTCTCGGCGCTGGTGCCGCAAATGCAGCACTCGCTCTTCCTGCTGCTCATCGCGCAGTTCATCGGCCTCGCCCTCGTGGGACGCGCCGTGTGGAATGCCGCGTTCCCGAAAGCGCCCACCCCGCGCGTGTACGTGCCCAACGCGCCGATCGCACCGGCCCCCATGCGCAAGGAGCAAACCACATGAACACCCGCAGCCTTCCCTTTGCCCACGCCGATCCCCGCGCCCGCGCCGGCATCGAGCCCGACGCGAACGCGATCCGCAGCTACTTCGCCGAGACCGTCGACGACTACTTCGTCTGGAGCCGCGGCCACAACATGCACTTCGGCTACTACGAGTGGGGGATGAATCCCTTCGACCGCGAAGCGATGGTCGAGAAGATGAACACGGTCGCGATCGACGCACTGTCACTCGACGACGCCACCGAGCCACGCGTGGCGGACCTCGGTTGCGGCTCCGGTGCGACCGCGCGCGCGCTCGTTCGCCGCCACCCGCATGCGGGCGTGATCGGCATCACGCTCGTGCACGAGCAGATCGACCTCGGGTGCCGCCTCAATCGTGAAGCCGGGTTGCATCGGCGCATCGGCTACCTGCTCGGCGATTTCGCCGACACGGGCCTCGCGTCGCGCAGCCACGATGCAGCCGTCGCGATCGAAAGCCTTTGCTACGGCGCGGGCGACGACAAGGTCACTGCGCTGCGCGAGGCCTGGCGCGTTTTGAAGCCCGGCGGAAAGCTCGTGGTGATCGACGGCTTTCTTCGCCGCAACGAAGAACCCTCGGGTCTCTTCGGCGCGATCTACCGGCCCTGGTGCCGCGGCTGGTCGATCCCGGGGCTCGCGCGCATCGACGCGTTCACGACCGCACTCGAGCGCGTCGGCTTCGAGGAAGTGAAGGCCCGCGATATCTTCTGGCGCGTGGCGATCTCGGCCGCCCACATTCCGTGGGTCGCGACCAAGCACACGATCACCGAATGGCGCCGCCACGGCGGGAATCTCTCGTCATGGCGTTGGGGCCACATCGCCGCCTCGTGGCTCTCGGTCGCGCTCGGTCTTGCGCGCCATGCATTCGGTTACTACGTCGTCACCGCTCGCAAACCACTGGAGGCATCGTGAATGTGATCAACGTACATGAACGCGACCTGCGCGCCGATCCGCACGATGTCGGCGCCCTCATCGACACGCTCGCATCGGCGAACGACCGCCTCTGGCCGCACGAGGACTGGCCGCGCATGAAGTTCGATCGCCCGCTCGCCGTGGGCGCGCGCGGCGGCCATGGGCCAATCCGCTACTTCGTCGAGGCGTACGCGCCCGGCAGCTTCATCCGCTTCCGCTTCACCGGGCCACGCGGGCTCGAGGGCACGCACGGGCTGTACGTGCTCCCTGGCCCGCAGGGCACGATCCGCCTCAGGCATTCGCTCGAGATCACGCCGCGCGGGTTGGCGCGCTTCTCGTGGCCGCTCGCGTACCGCTGGCTGCACGACGCGTTGGTCGAGGACGCGCTCACGAAGGCCGAGGCCGCCCTCGGCCTGGCACCACGCCGGCAAGCCTGGTCGCCGTATGTCCGCTTCCTGCGGTGGCTCGCCGCTCGCGGCGTGCTGCGCCTCAGAATTCCCCGCGCAGGCCCAGCGTGAACGAGCGTCCCATCAACGGCGCGAAGTCCTTGAGATACGACGTGTGCACGCGAATCTCCTCGTCGAGGAGGTTCGCGCCCTGCAAAAACAACGTGAGCGACCCGATCGGCGTCTTCTCGATCGCGTAGCTCACCTCGGCATCGACGCGGGTCGACCCCGGTGTCGGCGTCTCGAGCGGCGCGGTGTGCGACTGCGACGCCACGCGCATCAAGGACACATACCCGCTCCAGGCACCGAAGCGCGCATCGACTTCCACGCCGGCGCGTGCGGGTGACATGCGTGGCAGGTTGTCGCCGCTCGCGAGCTTGCCGTGCACGTAATCGCCGAAGATGCGGTAGCCCAGGCCGTCGCCTTCGGGCCGGTAACGCCACTCGGCTTCGAGCCCGTGAAAGCGGGCCTCGGCCTGCGTGGTCGACTGCACGAGGAACTCGCCATCCGGATTGAATGTACCGTCCTCGTCCACGCGGTCGGCGATCCCGTCGCTGTTCGTATCGACGGAGAGCGCATGCACGTGATCGCGCACCCGGCTCGCGAAGGCACTCACCTTCCATCGCGCCTGCCCTTGCCTGCCGCGCAACGTGAGGTCGATCGCGGCTGAACGTTCTTTAACGAGGTTCGGGTTGCCGATCTCGAAGCTCTCGGTCGCATGGTGCGGGCCGTTCGAATAGAGCTCCTCGATCGACGGGGCGCGCTGCGCGCTCGTCACGTTGAGCGCGAGCTCGAGGCCCGGCGAGAACTTCCAGATGGCGCCACCGGAAAAGGTCGCGAGCGAGAACGAGCGCGACGGCAGCTCGGCATCGGGCTTGCGCGTCTCGCGTTCGAGGCGCAGGCCGCCGTCGAGCGTCCACTCGGTCCACTGCTTCTGCTCCACGAGGAAGAGCGCGTACGCCCGCGCCTTCGTCGGAGGCACGATCGCCTCCTCGCCCAGCGCGGCGAAGTCGCGATCCTGCACCTGGAAGCCCAGCGCACCCTTGCCGTCGGTCCACGGGACGTGCGCGAGCTCGAGGCGGGAATCCCACGCCTTGTTGGTGAACGTGGTCGCCACCTCCCCCGTGCTCTCGATCTCGCGATGCTCGTAGTCGTTGTGGCCCGCGCGGAACTTGAGGCGCGTGATGCCGGCGAAGGGATTGGCGATTTCCGCAGCCGCATCCCACCGCGTCTGCTCGAGGAGAACGCGCGGCGCGTCCGGCGATGGAATGCCGTAGTCGTTCTTGAGAGACGAGATGCCCAGGCCCGCGTAGCTCGCCCCCGAGATCCACGAGGCACCCACTCCGCCGCCGCGCGAATCGAGGTCGCTGTTGGCGACGCGGCCCACGGGCGTGTCGTAGTCGCGCGCGCGGCGCGAGAACCCGTTCGCGTTCATCGCGAACGCTCCCGAACCCAGCGTGGCATCGAAGCCCGCCGTGCGCGCGTCGTTCGCATCCGTGCCGCGCAAGTCGAAGGAGCCCATCGGCGACGGCGGCACTTCCGAAGGAATGAGGCCGTTGACGACATTCACCACGCCGCCGATCGCACCGCTCCCGTAGAGCAGGCTCGCGGGTCCGCGCAGGATCTCGATCTGGCGCGCGTTGAGCGAGTCGGTGGCCACCATGTGGTCGGGACTGAGCGACGAGACGTCCATCGAATCGACGCCGCCTTGCAGCACGCGCACGCGCGCGCCGTCGAGGCCGCGGATGATCGGACGACCCGCGGCGGGGCCGAACGAGCTCGATTGCACGCCGAGCTCGCGCCCGACCGTGTCGCCGATCGAGGCGGCCTGGCGGCGGCGCAGGTCCTCGTCGGAGAGCACGGTCGCGGGCTGCGTCATTTCGGTTTCGCCCGCGCCCAGGGGCGAGGCGGTGACGACCACGCTTTCGACTTTGCGTGGGGACTTCGATTCAGAAGGGGGGGTCTGCGCCTGGGCGCAAACACCGGCAAGCGCCAAGGCGCTCGCCAGGATTGGAATCCTGTACATGGGTACTCCCGTGCAATTGAAGGGGGACGAACGTCGGGAACGACGTCAGGCCGGAGGCGCGCGGGAGTGGAATGCGAGGCGAGCGGAAGGCAGCGCCTCGGTGGTGTGATGGAAGGACGGGGGAAGGTTGGAGCGCTCCGCCGGCGGCACCGGCGCAAGCGCTGCGGGCGCGGCGCTGCCGAGCTCGGCGCACAGGAAGTGCGTGTCGCACTTCTTGTCGAGCGGCTTGCCGGGTTGCTCGTGCCCCTGGATCTGCTCGGACGCGTGGCCCAGCCCGTGCAGGAACGCCGCCTGCTGCGCGAACGCGAGCAGGAAAGCGAGGAGCCATGCAAAGAGATACGGGCGGGATCGGGCCATGTCAGGGCGTCACTCTACGCTTCTTCGATCGCGAGCAACGTCTCGGGCCGCGCGAGGCGCCGCCAGTGGTAGAGCGCAATCCATGCGTTGACCCAGTAGAACGCGTAGAGCCCCGCGGTGAGATAGAGCTCCCGGGACCAGAACAGCGGCACGGCCAGCGTGTTCACGACGATCCACACGATCCAGTTCTCGACCCGGCGACCCATCATCAGGAGCTGTGCGGCGACGCTGAGGCCCAGGATCATCGAATCGATGAAGGGCGCGGCGGCGTCCGTGTACGCCTTCATCGCGAAGGCCCATGCCAGTGCAAACGCGACCGCGGCGCCCAGCAGCGCTGCGAGCCTCGACGGCGGCGTCCAGCGCACGCGAACCGGATTCCCCTGGTCTCCGCGGCGCCAGTTCCACCAGCCTGCCGCGCTCGCGATCACGAAGAACCCCTGCAGCAAGGTATCCGAATAGAGCCGGGCCTCGAAGAACACCCACCCGAACACGATGCATCCGACGATGCCGGTCCACCAGACGTGGATGCTGTTGCGCGCCGCGAGGACGATGCTCGCAGTCACGAAGGCGTTGGCCAGGAGCTCGGGTATCGACGGCACCGCGTGCTCTTACCGCCGCACGCCCGGCGCCTGCGCGGCCATCCCCTCCGCTCGCGCAGCGAGGTAGACCTCCAGCGCGAGCAACTCCTCCGAACCGAACGCCGGCTGCTCCGCGCGCACGCCAAAGAAGCACGCGCGCAGGCGCCGCTGCAGCGAGCCCAGCGTTTGCCACTCGACGCGATACGCGGGCCAGCCCGAGGGATGGCCCTGGCTGATCGACTGGTTGAGCAGCGTCTTGCCCCAGCTCGCGTCGTGGCAGTGCGTGCACGCGAGGTTCATCTGGCCCATGCGCGTCATGTAGAGCTTGCGGCCCTCCTCGAGCACGCGCTTCGTCTGCGGGACCTTGTCCGCGACGATCGGCATGCCGTTCGACTGGTGCGCGACATACGCGGTGAGCGCGAGGAGGTCGTCGGACTCGCGCGCGAGTCCTTTCCCCTTCTGGTTGCGCCGATTGCACTGGTCGATGCGATCCTCGAGGTTCGCCACGCGCCCGAGCGACGCGTCAAACCGCGGATGCCTCGCCGCAACGCCCTTCATCGTTGCACGCGCATCCTGGTGGCACCCGGCGCACGCGGGACCGGGCCCGAGCTTCTCGCTCCAGAGCTTCTCGCCCTTCGTGACCCAGAGCATCCCCGGATTGGCGAAGGTGTCGGACTGGAGACGCTTGAGATCCTCGCTCTCGAATTCGATGCCGGCGCGCAGCGGCTGCGGACGGGAAATGTCCTGCGAGTAGACGCAGGTGATGCCGAGCGTCGCGGCCAGCAGGACGAGGCGCATCACGCGACGGTGAGCATGGCCTTCGCGCTGCCGCGCTCGCCGCGATCGTCGCGATACTCCACTTCGATCTCGCCGCTCGCCTGCGCGACCGCGTGGAACGCGAGATAAGGATTGGCCGACATGCCGGTGCCGAGCTCCGCGCGGAAGATCTCGCGGCCGGCGTAGCGGCACACGAGTTGGTCGACCACGTTCACGGGAACGGCGCGCCCCTGCTCGTCGCGGCGAAAGCCCGTCTCCATCGGGTGTTGCACGAGCACGCGCACCTGGAAGATTTCGCCCTTCTTCACCGAGGGCGGGAGCTGGATTCGTCCGAGGATCATGTGGCGAGTGTCGCTTCGTCGAGGCAGGCGGCCGAGGTCACGAGCACGTCGACCCGTGCCATGCGAAAGCGCCCGCCGGAGAGCGATGCGATCACGGTGACCTTCTGAGTGCCGGCGAGGCGCACGCGCGTATCGACCTGCGCGCGGCCCGACGCGGGACTGAAGTGGAACACGGCGATCTGCGGGCGCGGATTGCGCTCGGCGAGGATGTGGATCGCGGCCACGTGATCGGCTTCGGTCATCGGGCTTTCGACCTGGATGCCCATCGGCACCGAATTGCCGTTCTCCGCGATCGCCGGAAGGTCGATCTTGATGCCACCGTCCTCGGGCTTCTTCCCGCCCGTGATCTTCTCGATGAGCGGCGTGATGTCCTGCGCGGGCTGGAAGCGCTGCGCCGACGCGGGGAGCGATGCGCCCGCGAGCGCGGCGCCGGTTGCGGCGAGGAAGGAGCGGCGTTTCATTTCAGCGTCGTGAGCCAGGCGACCACGTCGTCCAGCTGCTTCTCGGTGAGGATGGGCTTGCCTGAATAGGCCGGTGCGACGCGCTGGAGTTCCGTGGTGCGATGGAACGCCGGCATCGCAGCCGCCGGATTGATCTTGGTGATGTCCGCGACGCGAGCGCGAATCTCTTCGGGCTTGTATCGCGCTCCCACACCCGCGAGCGACGGCCCCACATTGCCCGCCGCCGCTACGCCCGGCGCCGAATGGCAGAGCACGCAGTGGCCCTGCTCGCGCTCCACGAACACCGCGCGGCCCTTCTCCGGATCGCCGGCGGCGGAGGCACTACCCGCAATCACCAATGCCCCCACCACCCCCGCCCACTTATCTTTCATCTGCGTTTATCCGCGTTTATCTGCGGATGCCTTTGCCTTTACGCCTTGACCAACTCCTCGGGCTTGAACGGCAGCGAGCGAATCCGCTTCCCCGTCGCCGCAAACGCGGCATTGAGAATCGCGGGAGCGACACACAACGCCCCCGGCTCCCCATGCCCACCCCAGAAGCCGCCCGTCGATGCGAACACCGTCTCGACCTTGGGCATCTCCGGCAGGCGCGGCAGCTGGAAGTCGTGGAAGTTGGATTCCATGACGCGGCCGTCCTTGATGGTGTGCCCCTGGTAGAACTGCCCGATGCAGAAGATGACGTTGCCTTGCGCCTGCGCGTGGCACGCATCGGGATTCACGACGTAGCCCGAATCGATGGCGAGCACCACGCGATGGACCTTGATCTCGCCCTTCGGATTCACCGAGACCTCGGCCACCATCGCGGTGAAGCTGCCGAACCCGTCGGACTGCGCGATGCCGCGGAAGACACCCGGCGGCAGCGGCGCGCCGTAGTTCGCGGCCTTCGCGACGGCCTCCAGCACGAGGCGATTCTTGTCGTCGGGTTTCATCATCGCGAGGCGGAACGCGAGCGGATCCTTGCCGGCCGCATGCGCGAGCTCGTCCACGAAGCACTCGCGGTAGTACGCGTTCTGCAATCCGGGCGCGCGCCAGAAGCCGACGGGCACGTGCGGGTTCTTCTGCGCGTACTCGCAGAGCTGGTTGGGGATCGTGTACGACATGTCGGAGAGCGTGCGCACCGCGGTGAAGTCGATGCCCTTCTGGATGCCTTCCGGTCGCAGCAGCGCCAGGATCGACGGGCACGCAATGGTCGACTGGAACGCGGTCACGTTGCCCTGCGCATCGAGGCCCGCCTTCATGCGCACGAGCGACGCCGGCCGGTAGAAGCCGTGCTGCATGTCTTCCTCGCGCGACCAGATGAGCTTCACGGGCTTGCCCATGAACTGCTTGGCGATGACCACGCTCTGTCGCACGTAGTCCTGCGGTGCGCCGCGCCGGCCGAAGCCGCCGCCCAGCATCGTCTTGTAGACCTCCACCTTCTCCAGCGGCAGGCCGCCCGCCTCGGAAGCCGCGGCCATCGACGCCTCGCCGTTCTGCGTGGACGTCCACACGTGCAGCATGCCGTCGTCCTTGAACCACGCGGTGGACGTCATCGGCTCCATCGTCGCGTGGCTGAGGTAAGGCGAGTAGTACTCGGCCTCGACAACCTTCGCGGCCGCCGCGAGTGCCGGGCCGACGTCGCCGACCTTCTTCGCTTCGGGGAGGTTCTTCTCGTCGAGGCCTGCCTTGAAGAGCGCCTTGATGGTCTCGTCGGAAACCTTGCCGTTGGCGCCTTCGTCCCATTCGATCTTCAACGCCTTGGCCGCATTGTTCGCGCGCCACCAGTTGTCGGCGACCACGGCGACCCAGCCATCACCCTTCACGACACCCTTCACGCCGCGCATCTTCTCCGCGGCCGCGCTGTCGATCGATTTCACCTTGCCGAGGAACACGGGGCTTTGCACGATCGACGCATGCAGCATGCCGGGCAGCTGCACATCCACGCCGAAAATGGGTTTGCCGAGCACCTTGTCGGGAAGCTCGAGACGGCGCATCGACTTGCCGGCGATCTTCCAGTCCTTCGGATCCTTCAGCTTCACAGTCTTCTGATCGGGCGGTTCGAGCTTCGCCGCATCGGCCGCGACCTTGCCGTAGCTCACGCGGCGCTTCGACGCGGTGTGCGTGATGACGCCTTTGTCGACCGTGCACTCGGACGCGGGAACCTTCCATTGCGTGGCGGCCGCGCTGACGAGCATCTCGCGTGCCGATGCGCCTGCCTTGCGCACGTATTCCTGCGACGTGCGAATGCCGGCACTCCCGCCCGTGGACATCGAGCCCCAGATGCGTTTGCGCTTCACGTGCTCGTTGGGCGAGACGAATTCGGTGGAGACCTTGCTCCAGTCGCACTCGAGCTCCTCGGCGACGAGCTGCGCGAGGCCCGTGAGGCTGCCCTGTCCCATTTCGGAGCGGGCGATGCGAATCACGACGCTGTCGTTGGGGTGGATGAGCACCCACGCGGTCACTTCCGCGGGCGCCGCGGCGGCCTTGGCCTGCGCGAGCGCAGTGGCGGGGAACGTGAACTCGAGGGCGAAGACGCCGCCGGTTGCGGCGGAAGCCTGCAGGAAGGCGCGACGATTGATGGCGAGTGTCATGGCGGCCTCCTTATGCCTTCACCGGTGCGGGCTTGTTCTCGGCGACGGCATGGATCGCTTCGCGAACGCGCGCGTACGTGCCGCAGCGGCAGAGGTTCGACATCGCGTCGTCGATATCCGCGTCCGTGGGCTTGGGCTTCTTCGCGAGGAGCGCGGCGGCGGCCATGATCATGCCGGTCTGGCAGTAGCCGCACTGGGGGACATCGTGTTCGATCCACGCTTTCTGGACCTTGTGGATGCCGGGCTTCGAGAGCCCTTCGATCGTGACGATCTTCTTGCCGGCGACCGCACTCACCGGCATGACGCAGGAACGCACCGCTTCACCGTCCACGTGCACCGTGCATGCGCCGCACTGGGCGACGCCGCATCCGAATTTTGTACCTGCGAACTTCAGCTCATCGCGCAATGCCCAGAGCAGCGGCATGTCGTCTTCGATGTCGAGCTTGTAGGACTTGCCGTTGACGTTCAGCTGAACCATGTGACGACCCCTGGCAAAAGGCTCGGGACCGAGCCGACGCCCGATTATGCATCCGGGGCGGGGTCGAAAACGCAGGTCAGCGGCGACCGAATCCTTGCATCGGTCCCGGACCAGAAGTAGCAAATCCCGGGGTCGGGCTGGTGGGGCCGCGATGGAAGGTGATCGCCGACCAGTCGCCGGTGTCGATCGCGTTACGCAATGCGGTACGGTACTGCTGCTGCAACATGGCGTCGTGCGGCGACGCCGCGTAGTACTGGATGTAATCGGGCAGGTTGCCGGCCTCGCAATGCCCCTGGTACGCGCAACCATTCAGGATGCGGGCATTGTTGTCGCCGCATGCATAACCGTAATCACACGCGGCGATGGCGAACGCGTTCATCAACGCGCGGCCTTCCGCGTTGGCCTGGTCCGGACCGATTCGCAACGAAACATCACGGAACGTGTTCGAGAGCACGCGGCCCGCGGCGAGGATCGCTTCCGGATCCTTCGAACTGAAGGCGCCCTTGAGCGAATCGATCTGCCCCTCGCTGAGCGTCGGGCGGCGCGAGTCGGAGCTGCGGCGCTCGACCCACATTTCCTGCTCGACGATCGACGCGCGCGCCGCCGGGCTGCCGGCCGCGGCCGCGTCCTTCAACTTCTGGCCGAGCTCGGCCTCGGTAGTCACCAGGCCACTGAGGCCCACGCACTTGTCCTCGGCGAGCTGCTCGAAGGCGGCGACGCGCTTGGCCTTCGACGGATCCTTGTCGGAGAGGCTCGCGAGGTAATCGCGGCGCTGTTCATCGCTGGGCGCGCGCGGCTGGCGGGCATTGCGGCCGGTGATGGTGGCGCAGGCGCGCAGGATTTTCTGGAGGATGTACTGGCCCTCCGCCGTCTGGCCTTCCGTGGTGTTGTGCAGGCGGTCGTAGAGCGCCTTGTAGGTGCGGGCGGTGGCGAAATCGTTAGAAATTGTTGCGCGGGCCGGCGCGGACACGGAAACACCGGCCGCCGACGGGCGAACGAGCCCGGATCCGGCCGAAACGCCCTCCACGCTGCTGCGCTGCGAGCCGTTCACGCCACGCTCCGCGGTGGACGTCGTGCGCGCGGTCGCTCCCGCGTCCGTCGCCTTCCAGGGCCACAGGGCATACGCCGCGACGAGACTCGCGACGGCAGCGACTCCGAACAGCCATTTCGCCTTCACTCACGATCCTCCTGGATCAGGGCCGCACCCTTCTCCGCAATCATATAGGTAGGGGCATTGGTGTTGCCCGAGGTGATGCGCGGCATCACCGATGCATCGATAACGCGCAAACCCTCGATTCCGTGCACGCGAAGCCGGGCATCCACGACCGCCCCGGGGTCCGTTCCCATGCGGCAGGTTCCGATCGGATGGAAGATCGTCGTGCCCAGGTCGCCCGCCGCCTTCACCAGCTCGCGGTCGGACTCGACCGGCGTGCCGGGCCGCCATTCCTGCGGGGCGTAGCGGGCCAGCGCCTCGGCAGCCATGATCCGGCGCGTGAAACGCATCGCATCGGCAGCCACGCGTTGGTCCTCGGGCGTGGACAGATAGTTCAACCGGATCTGCGGCGCCGCGTGCGGATCGGGCGAGGCGATGCGCACGAATCCGCGCGAGGTCGGCCGCAGGTTACAAACGGAAGGCGTGATCGCGGCAAACGCATGCAACGGTTCGCCGAAGCGGTCGAGCGAAAGCGGCTGCACGTGCCATTCGATGTTCGCGGTGGGCTGCGCCGGATCGCTCTTCGCGAAGGCACCCAGCTGCGACGGCGGCATCGTGAGGGGGCCCGTCTTGCGCAGCAGGTATTCGGCGCCCATCGCCGCACGCCCCCACCAGTTGCGCGCGCGGTCGTTGAGCGTCACGACGCCGCTCACCTTGTAGACCATGCGGATCTGCAGGTGATCGTGGAGGTTCTCGCCGACCCCGGGCCGCGCGAGCGTCACCGCGATGCCGTGCTTCTTGAGCAGCTCCGGATCGCCCACGCCGGAAAGCTGCAGGAGCTGCGGCGAGCCGATCGCGCCCGCGGCGAGGATCACGGATTGGCGCGCCGCCGCGAAACGCGCCTCGCCGCCGACGCGGTATTCGATTCCCGTCGCGCGCCGCACGCCGTCGCTGGTCGCGATCCGGATGCGCGTGACGTGCGCGTTCATCTGCAGCGTGAGGTTCGATCGCGCAAGTGCCGGCCGCAGCCACGCCTTGGTGGCACTCCAGCGCCGGCCGCTGCGCTGGTTCACGTGGAAGTACGCGTTGCCGAAATTGTCGCCGCGGTTGAATTCGGGAATCTTCGGGATTCCGCATTGCTCGGCCGCTACGCGCCAGGCATCGAGGATGTCCCAGCGCACGCGCGGGCGTTCCACTCGGAGCTCGCCGCCCGCGCCATGCCACTCATCGGCGCCGCCGAAGTAATCCTCCATGCCCTTGAAGAGCGGCAGCACGTCGCGCCATCCCCAGCCCGGCAGGCCGAGCGATTCCCAGTAGTCGTAGTCCTCGCGCTGGCCGCGCATGTAGACCATCGCGTTGATCGACGAGCAACCGCCGAGCACCTTGCCGCGCGCGTAGCCGAGCTGCCGACCGTTGAGGCCGGTGTCCGCTTCGGTCTTGAAGCACCAGTCGGTGCGCGGATGGCCGATCGTATAAAGGTAGCCGACCGGAATGTCGATCCAGTACCAGTCGTCCTTGCCGCCGGCTTCGAGGAGCAGCACCGTGGACTTTCCGTCGGCCGTGAGGCGATTGGCGAGCACGCAGCCCGCGCTGCCAGCACCCACGACGACGTAGTCGTACTCGGCCATCGAGCCTCCGTGAAAGAGCAGGGATGCTATCCGCGCTTGACACCCACCCGCAAATAGGATTCTGATAGAACAGACAGTCTTAACTGTCGTGAAATTAGAACAAATATTCTAAGTCGTATCCGTTCGGGAGGAAATCGCCATGCCATCGCTCCGCGCGTTGCTTCGCGTATCCGTGTTCGCCTGCCTGCTGCCCTTCCTCGGCGCGCCGCTCGCGTCGCGGGCCCAGGGACCCGGGCTACCGAACCTCACCTACACCGCGGCCGAGGTCTTCAAGCCACTCTCGACGATCCACAGCTTCGCCGGAACCTCCGAGCGCGGCCAGGGCGCGGTCGTGATGCACGACGGCTACATGCTCGTCCTCTACGCGCCGGATTCGGGGCGCGCGGGCGGCGGATTTGCCTTCTATGACATTTCCAACCCGCGATCTCCCGTGCTGGTATCGAAGCGCGACGAGTCGGCGATCCGCGAGCCGCACGGCTTCGGCTTCACCAACAGCCTGGGTGGCCACTACGCGGTGGTGCAGTCGATCCGCGGTATCCAGTTCTGGGACTGGACCAACGTTTCCTCTCCGGTCCTGCTGAAGGACATGACGCTGCCTGGCGTCCAGGAGTCGGACTACGACCTGGGCGCGTGGTGGGCGTTCTGGCAGGCACCCTATGTGTACGTCGGTGGATCGGGCAACGGCCTGTACGTCGTGAATGCGAGCGATCCGCGCAACCCCACGCTCGTGCGCACCGTGCCCACCAGCACGTGGGGCAGCTTCCGCGTCGGTCCCACCTTCGCGGTCGGCAACCTGCTCGTGATGAGCAGCATGGATCGCAGCGGCCTCGTGACGATGGACATCAGCGATCCGGGCAACCCGACGCTGCTGCGCTCGGTGGCGACCGGCCCCGCGATCTACAGCGCGACCGTCAACGGCGACCGCATCATCGCCGCGGGCGGTGAAGGCTTCCTCTATATCTACGACATCAGCAACCCAACCGCGATCACCGAGATCCGCCACTCGGGCGACATGGGCGGCAAGGGCGGCTACGTCTCGATCCAGGATGGCTTCGCCCACGTCGGTGCGTCGAACAACTACGCGAAGGTGAATCTCTCCACCGCCGCGATCGCCGGCACCGGCACCTCGGGCATCGCCAGCCGCGACGAGGACTTCGCGACGGTGCTCGGCAACCTCGTGTTCGTCGGCAACGATCACGGCAACGGCAGCGTGCTCATGCCGCACCAGACCGCGCGCGACACGACCGGGCCTTCGGTCAACATGGTCTCGCCGAAGAACAACGCCACCAACCAGGCGCGCACGAGCCGCGTGGGCATCACGCTCACCGATGCGGTGGACCTGCGCACCGTGAGCACCTCGACCTTCATCGTGCGGCCCGTGGGAGGCAGCGCGCTGCCCGGGAAGTACAGCTCGCAGACGGGCATCGTGAATTTCTGGCCCGACACGCAGTTCGCGGCCGGGACAACTTATGAAGTGGTGGTGACCGCCGGCGGCATGAAGGATTGGGCAGGTAACGGCGTGCCCACCGCATTCACCTCGCGCTTCACCACGGCAGGCAGCGTGAACGTGTCGTGCACGCTCGCCGCGCGCACGCCCGCGCGCGTGAATACGAACGTCGCGTTCGCGCCCGGATCGGTTTCCGGATCGGGCACGATCCAGTACGCGTGGGACTTCGGCGACGGCGCGACCACGCCCTTCTCCACCACGGCCAACGCAAGCCACACGTATTCGACGACCGCGCACTACGCCGCGAAGCTCACCGTCACCAACGGGTCGACCACCGGCACGTGCTCCGCGAACCAGACGATCCACACGCCGCCCACGACCGTCGCCCCGCGCTCCTCGAGCACGATGGCCTTCGACAACGCCCGCAGCCGCGTGTGGGCCGTGAACTCCGACACCAACACCGTCACGGCGATCAACACCGCGAACCTCACGAAGGTGCTGGAGACGGCGGTGGGCGAGAGCCCGCAGACGA
Source organism: Usitatibacter palustris (assembly GCF_013003985.1). Classification (GTDB taxonomy): domain Bacteria; phylum Pseudomonadota; class Gammaproteobacteria; order Burkholderiales; family Usitatibacteraceae; genus Usitatibacter; species Usitatibacter palustris. The sequence goes on from NZ_CP053073.1 coordinate 2,953,153, forward strand.
TCGCGCAGGCTCCGGATGGCCGCATCTGGGTGACCAACCTGGGCTCGGGCACGATCAGCATCCTCAACCCCGACACGGGTGCGATCGCGCAGACGCTCACGCTTGCGCGCGGCTCGCGCCCCTTCGCCGTCCTCTTCAGTCCCGACAACGGCGCGGCGTACGTGACGCTGCAGGGAACCGGGCAGCTCCTCGAGCTCAACCCCGCGAACGGCGCCGTGATCGGGACGTTGTCCGTGGGTCCGTGGCCGCGTTCGCTCGCGATCACCGGAGATTCGACGCGCCTCCTCGTCAGCCGCTTCATTTCGCCGGCCTCGCGCGGCGAGCTGGTCGACGTGAGTCTCGTCACGTTCGCCGTCACGCGCACCTTCGCGCTCGCAGCCGACCCGGGCCCCGACACGGAGTCGAGCGGCCGCGGCATCCCGAACTACCTCGGCGCGCTCGCGATCCAGCCCGATGGCGCGCGCGCGTGGGTCCCGTCCAAGAAGGACAACACCTTCCGCGGCGCCTTCCGCGACGGCCAGCCGCTCACGTTCGAATCCACGGTGCGCACCATCGTCTCGCAGCTCGACCTCGGCACGAACGCCGAGGTGCTGTCGGCGCGCATCGACCTGAACGACCGCGACATGGCCAACGCCGTGGTCTTCAGCCCGATCGGCGATTACGCGTTCGTCTCCACGCAGGGCACCAACCTCGTGGAGGTCGTCGACGTCTACAACCGTCAGATCGTCACGGGCCTCGTGAACGTGGGCCGCGCGCCGCGCGGGCTGCTGCTCGCCAACGGCCGGCTCTACGTGCAGAACTTCATGTCGCGAAGTGTCGCAATCTACGACGTGAGCGGCATCCTCGCCTCCACGTCGAACAACTACACGCAAGTCGCCAGCATCACGACGATCGCCGCCGAAACGCTCGCGGCGAACGTGCTCAACGGCAAGCGGATCTTCTACAACGCCGACGACGCGCGCATGAACCGCGACAAGTACATCTCGTGCGCAAGCTGCCACCAGGACGGCGGGCAGGACGGGCGCGTGATGGACTTCACCGACCGCGGCGAGGGCTTCCGCAACACCGTCGCACTCACCGGACGGCGCGGCACCGGCCAGGGCCGCGTGCACTGGACCGCGAACTTCGACGAGATCCAGGACTTCGAGCACGACATCCGCAACGCCTTCCTCGGCACGGGCTTCATGACCAATGCGCAGTTCAACACCGGCACGCGCAACACGCCGCTGGGCGACCCGAAGACGGGCGTCAGCGCGGACCTCGATGCGCTGGCGGCGTACGTCAGCTCGTTGAGCTCCGTGGGCACGAGCCCGTTCCGCAACGCCGACGGCTCGCTCACCGCCGCCGCCGTCGCGGGCCAGGCGCTGTTCGCCTCGCAGGGGTGCAACAGTTGCCACTCGGGAGCGGACTTCACCGACAGCGCGATCGGCACCCTGCACGATGTCGGCACGATCAAGGCCTCGTCGGGCCGAAGACTCAACCAGGCCCTTACCGGCTTCGACACGCCAACATTGAAGGGCGTGTGGGAGACGGCGCCGTACCTGCACGACGGTTCGGCAGCCACGCTGCGCGACGTGCTCACGACGCAGAACACGTCCAATCGCCACGGCAACACCACGTCGCTCACCAGCACGCAGCTCGACCAGATCGTGGCGTACCTGCAGCAGATCGATAACACCAACGACGGCGCCGGCGCGCTCCTCACCACGCTGTCGGTGAAGGACACGGCCAACGCCGCCGATTGGTCGATCCAGGCGAACCTGCAGAACGGCGGCACGGTGTACGGCGACCGCACGTTCACGTTCACCACGGTGCCAACGCTCGTGGCCGGCAGTGCATGGATCCGCACGGCCAACGACTCGAAGACCTACACCGGCAATCCGACGGTGACGTTCTCGGTGACGGCGGCAGCCGACGTGTACGTGGGATTGAACACGGCAGGCCCGGTGCCTTCGTGGGTCGATGCGACGTGGACGAACAGCGGCCAGTCGATCGTCACGCGCGAAGCCGACGGCACCAGCCGCACCTACAGCCTCTATCGCAAGCGCTTCAACGCAGGCCAGGTCGCGCTCGGACCGTGGAACAACTCGGCCAGCATGTACCTCGTGATCGCCAAGCCCTAAGACGCAGCGCACGCAACTTCAACGGAGGTTCCCATGTTCGCGAGACTGATCGCGCTGTGCCTGTCCGCCTGTGCATTGGCGGCAAGTGCGGCCACCGTGCCGGTGGGCTTCATCGACCGGCAGATTGCCACCGGCTTCACCAGCCCCACCGCGCTCACCGTGCTTCCCGACGGGCGCGTGCTCGCCATGCAGCAGAACGGCATCATCCGCATCATCAAGGGCGACGTGCTGCTCGGCACCAACTTCTGGGGCGTGCCCAACGTCGACTCCACCAATGAGCGCGGGTGCCTCGGGATCGTTCCCGATCCGCAGTTCGCCACGAACCACTACGTCTACGTCTACTGCACGATCACCAACGGGACCGCGAGCAACAATCGCATCATCCGCGTGACCGAGGCCAACGACACGATCGTCGCCAACAGCGCGACCACGATCTTCCAGTTGCCCAACGTGCCCTCGGCCACGCGCTGGCACATGGGCGGCGCGCTGAAATTCGCGCCCGACGGCAAGCTCTACGTCGCCGTGGGCAACCACGAGGACAACCCGCAGCCGCCCGCCACCGCGAACTCCCAGAACCTCTCGAGCGCGTTCGGCAAGATCCTGCGCATCAACAAGGACGGCACGATCCCGAGCGACAACCCGTACGTATCCGTCACGGGTGCGTACACGGCGATCTGGAACATGGGCCACCGCAACCCCTTCGCGTTCGACATCCAGCCCGTCACGGGCCGCATGATGATCGGCGACGTGGGCCAGGGCACGTGGGAGGAGATCAACGACGGCATTCGCGGCGGCAACTACGGCTGGCCCAACTACGAAGGGCCGGAGAACGACGCGAACTTCATTCCGCCGTTCTATTCGTACAACCACAACACCGGCGGCTGCTCGGTCACCGGTGTCGCGTTCTACAACCCGACCACCGCGCAGTTCCCCGCTTCGTACGTGGGCAAGGTGCTGTTCGAGGACTTCTGCCAGGGCAACATCCGCGTGCTCGATCCTTCCAACGCGGCGGTGACGGCCTTCGTGACCGGCATCAGCTTCCCGACGAACATCGCGGTCGCCCCCGACGGCGGCGTGTACTACATGGCGAGGAACCAGCAGACCGGCAACCCGAACCCGGGTGGCGGCACGCTCTCGAAGATCACGTACACGGGGAGCCAGGCGCCGCGCATCACGCTCAACCCGCAGAGCCAGACGATCGTGCTGGGCAGCCCCGTCACCTTCACGGTGGCGGCCGATGGCGCGACGAGCTACCAGTGGCAACGCAACGCCGCCAATATCTCCGGCGCCACCGCGACCTCGTACACGATCGCGGCCACCGCGACGGGTGACAACGCCGCGCGCTTCCGCGCGATGGCGACCAACTCGTTCGGCTCGGCGTTCTCGAGTGAGGCCACGCTCACCGTCACGACCAACCACTTCCCGGTCGCGACGATCACGCTGCCGACGGCGGCCACGGAGTTCGCTTCCGGCACCGTCATCAACTACGCGGGCACGGGCACGGACCAGGAGGACGGCAACCTGCCGGCGAGTGCGTTCACGTGGCAGGTCGATTTCCAGCACGACAGCCACCAACACCCGTTCGTCCCCGCGACCACGGGCTCGACCAGTGGCTCGTTCACCGTTCCCGATTTCGAGACAGAGGCGAACGTGTGGCTGCGCATCTTCCTCACGGTGCGTGATGCCGGCGGCCAGACGCACTCGGCCTCCCGCAACATCTATCCCGCGACGCAACTCTCCTCGCTCACGCCGACCGGCACACCCGTCAACGGCTGGGGTCCGTTCGAGAAGGACCGCAGCAATGGCGAGCAGGGCGCGGCCGACGGCCGGCCGATGGTCATCGGCGGCATCCCGTTCAACAAGGGGCTGGGCGTGCATGCGCCTTCGGACATCCGCTTCAATCTCGGCGGCACCTGCTCGGGCGTCTTCGTGTCCGACGTCGGCCTGGATGACGAAGTGGGCGACAACGGCAGCGTCGTGTTCCAGGTCTACCTCGACAACGTCATCGCCTACGACAGCGGGCTGATGCGCGGCAGCGAGGGGCGCAAGTCGTTGAGCGTGAGCGTGGCCGGCAAGACCGAACTCCGCCTGGTGGTCACGGATGGCGGCGACGGCAACGGGTACGACCACGCCGATTGGGGTGCGGGTCGCATCACGGGCTGCGGTTCGGCTCCGCCCGTCGTGTCGATCACCAACCTGTCGGTGAAGGACACGGCCAACGCGGCCGACTGGTCGATCCGCACCAACCTGCAGGCGGGCAACCAGGTCTACGGCGACCGCACGTTCACGTTCACCACCGTGCCCTCGCTCGTCGCGGGCTCGGCGTGGATCCGCACGGCCAACGACTCGAAGACGTACACGGGCAACCCCGCCGTGACGTTCACGATCGGCGCCGCGCAGGACGTGTACGTCGGCGCCAACGACATCGGCCCCAAGCCGGCGTGGATCGATGCGACGTGGGTCGATAGCGGCCAGAACATCGTGACGCTCGAAGCCGACGGTACCAGCCGCACCTACAGCCTCTACCGCAAGCGCTTCAACGCGGGAACGGTGTCGCTCGGGCCGTGGGGAAGCGGCTCGAGCATGTACCTGATCATCGTGAAGTAGGCCAATGCTGTATTAGTGCGTCGCCGCGCCAACGCGGTGCAGGCGCGGTGACGCATTGCACAAACCCCGCACTCCCACCGTGCGGGATTGCATGCCGCAGCCCCGGAAACGAGCGGCACACGGATTGCTTATGCCTCCTCAGAACTCCAACAACATGAGTGAGGCGCGCATTGAATCCCGCGGAATCCATCAAGGCACTGCAGCTCGCGACGGACACGGTCTGGATCGTCGCCGCCGGTGCGCTCGTCTTCTTCATGCAGGCGGGCTTCGCGTTGCTCGAGAGCGGCATGTCGCGCTCGAAGAACGCGATCAACGTGATCATGAAGAACTACTGCGACATGTGCTTCGGCGCGCTCATCTTCTGGATGGTCGGCTACGGCCTGATGTTCGGCGCCAACCCGACCGGCTGGTACGGCACCAGCCATTTCTTCATGGTGAAGCACGACGCGATCGACTACACGTGGATGTTCTTCCAGGCAATGTTCGCGGCCACCGCCGCCACCATCGTCTCGGGCGCCATCGCCGAGCGCACGCAGTTCTGGGCCTACATCATCGGCTCGGTCGTGATCACCGGGTTCATCTACGCGGTCTACGGCTCGTGGGCCTGGGGCAGCCTCTACGGCACGAACGGCTGGTTGAAGCAGCTGGGCTTCATCGACTTCGCCGGATCGACGGTCGTGCACTCGATCGGCGGCTGGTGCGCGCTCGCCGGCGTGATCATCGTGAAGGCGCGGCTCGGGCGCTTCGGCGCCAATGGCGAGGTGCGCAGGATCCCGGGGCATAACCTCAGCTCGGTGGCGCTCGGCGCGTTCATCCTCTGGCTGGGCTGGTTCGGCTTCAACGGGGGCTCCACCGTCACGGCGAGCGTGGACATCGGCAAGATCGTGCTCAACACCCACATCTCCGGTGCGGCCGGCGCCGTGGGCGCGATGCTCACGATGGGGCTGCTGCGCATGCCCACGATGATGAGCACCACGGTGAACGCCTCGATCGCCGGGCTCGTCGCGATCACCGCGGGCTGCGCGACGATGGAACCGAACTGGGCGCTCGCCACCGGCCTCACCGCGGGATTCCTCACGGTCGTGTTCCCCAAGCTCCTTGAAGCGATGCGGCTCGACGACGTCGTCGGTGCCGTCACCGTGCACGGCGTTTGCGGAGCCTGGGGCACGCTCGCCGCCGGGCTCTTCAAGACCGATGCGATGTTCAGCTGGGCGGTGGTGAAGATCCAGCTCATCGGCATCGGCGCGGCGTTCGCCTGGGCCTTCCCGGTCGCGCTGGTGATGTACTGGCTCATCGACAAGACCGTCGGCATGCGCGCGCCTTCGCTCGACGAGCAGCGCGGCCTCGACTACACCGAGCACTACGAGGTCGGCTACCCGGAGTTCCAGCGCGACTCGCTGCACCAGGGCAGGTTGTAGCGTGGAGATGCTCGCGAACACGCCCGACGTCGTCCGGCGGCGCAAGGCGATGATGCTGGGCCTGCAGGCGCTGCTCTCGCGCGAGCAGGCGGTGATCGCGCTCCTCGCGTGGGAACGCGAGCACGGCGCGGGCTCGACCACGTTCGAAGGGCTGCACCAGTTCGCGCGCCGCGTCTGCGATCACTTCGGCAAGGTGGGCAGGCGCGTGGAGCTGCACCGGCGCCTTCTCGAGTCGTTGCGCGCACCCGACACGAGCCTGCCGCTCGATCCTTCCGGCGACATGCGCCTCATGTTGCGCAAGGCCGAACGCGCGAGCGGCTCGCCCGACGTGCTCGAGGCCTTCCTGATCGCACCGACGCCGACCGACGAAGGACCGGTGTCGCCGCTGCACGCGACGTTCTCGAAGCTGATCGTCGCGCTCGAAGAGCAGTTGCGCCTGCACGAACCGCGCATCTGGATGGATGCCGCCTCGTACCTCGCGGAGAACCTCGCTCCGCTGCGGCTGGCCGCATCCACGGAGCGCGAGCTCACGATGTGGCTGCGCAGCGACAAGCGCTCGCTCTTTCGCGGCATGGTCACCGAGGGGCAGGCCTCGGGGATCGTGCACCTGCTCTACGTGTGGGCCGCGGAGATGCTCGGGCCGGTGCCGGCCGACCGCCTGTTCAGCGAAGCCGTGTCGATCGTGCAGGCAAGCCCCGAAGGACGGACGTTCCCGCCGACGGCGCTGCTTTAAGTAGGCGGGTCAGACTCCAATGAATTTGGGGTCAAAAATCCTTGTGAAAAAAGCGGTCCATTGGATCACCCCAACGACCGGCCTCAAAGGGGTGGCCCAATGGACCGCTTTTTTCACAAGGATTTTTGACCCCAAATTCATTGGAGTCTGACCCGCCTACTTCAATCGACCGGCGGCGCGCCTGGCTTCGTAGGCCTTCAGGTGCGTGTACGCCACGGCGAGCACTGCGTCGTCGATCTTGTGCTTGCGCGCGAGGTCGAGCATGAACCCCACGATGTGGTCGGCTTCGACGGGCTTGCCGCCTTCGAGGTCGCGCAGCATCGAGGCCTCGACCTTGCCGCTCGCGTCGGTGAGGCGCGCGCGGTAGGCCTTGAGGGCGCCTTCGCGCGGGCTGAAGCCCTCCGCGACGGCGATGGCGATGTTCGCATCGAGGCAACGCTCGACGAGCACGCGGCCATCCGGGGTTGCCATGATCTCGCCGTTGTTGGCGCGGAAGACGCAGGTGAGCGCCGCGAGCGCCGACAGGAAGACCACCTTCTCCCACATGTCGAGCATCACGTTGTCCGAGTGGACCGTGGTGATGCCGGACTTCTCGAGCGCGGCGGCGAGTGCGGTGCTGCGCGGCGACATCGAGCCGTCGCGCTCGCCGAAGAGGATGCGGTTGAGCGGCTCGAGGTGCAGGACCGTGCCGTCGCTCGCGAGCGTCACGATGATCTGCGCCGTGCCGCCCAGCACCTGCTTCGCGCCGAAGCGCGCATCGAGGCGCTCCATGTGCGAGATGCCGTTGAGAAGCGGAACGAGCGCGCAATGGCCATCCATCGCCGGAGCGATCGCGTCCATCGCCGAATCGAGGTCGTAGGACTTGCAGGTGAAGAGGACGATGTCGTAGCCGGGCTGCAGGTCCTCGGCGAGCACCGTCTTCACCTTGAGCTTCATGTCGCCGTTGGGGCTCTTCACGGCAAGCCCGTAGCGGCCGAGCTGCTCGTGGCGCTTGGGCCGGACGAGGAACGTGACCTCAGCGCCGGACTTGACCAGCCGCGCGCCGAAGTAGCCGCCGATGCCGCCGGCACCGAGAATGAGGATCTTCACGGAACTAGAGCGACTGCTCGGCGAAGCCGCGCTTCTTCACGAGGGTGTCGAGGTCCTTGAGAACGGCGAGGAGCTCGCGCATCTTCGGCAGCGGCCAGGCATTGGGGCCGTCCGAAAGCGCCTTCGACGGATCCGGGTGCGTTTCCATGAACACGCCCGAAACACCAGTGGCAACGGCCGCGCGCGCGAGGACCGGGACGAACTCGCGCTGGCCACCCGAAGTCGTGCCCTGTCCACCGGGCAACTGCACCGAGTGCGTCGCATCGAACACAACCGGGCAACCGGTGTCGCGCATGATCGCGAGCGAGCGCATGTCGGAGACGAGGTTGTTGTAGCCGAACGAAGCGCCGCGCTCGCAGACCATGATCGTGTCCGAACCGCTTGCTTCGCGCGCCTTGTCGACGACGTTCTTCATGTCGCTGGGCGCGAGGAACTGGCCCTTCTTGATGTTCACGGGCTTGCCCGAACGCGCGACCGCGTGGATGAAGTCCGTCTGCCGGCAAAGGAACGCGGGCGTCTGCAGCACGTCCACGATCGCCGCCACGGTCGGCACTTCTTCCTCCGTGTGCACGTCGGTGAGGATGGGAACGCCGAGCTCCTTCTTCACCTTGGCGAGGATCGCGAGGCCCTTCTCCATGCCGGGCCCGCGGAACGACTTCCCGGAGCTGCGGTTGGCCTTGTCGTAGCTGCTCTTGAAGATGAACGGGATGCCGAGCTCGGCCGTCATCTCCTTCAGCTTCCCGGCGACGTCCATCTGCAGCTGCTCGCTCTCGACCACGCAGGGTCCGGCGATGAGGAAGAACGGCTTGTCGAGGCCGACTTCGAACCCGCAGAGTTTCATTACGCTTCGCTTCCGCCGATGACCTTCAACGCGGGCTCGGGAACGCGCAGCTTGTGCTGTTCGAGCGCGGCCTTGATGTACGACGTGAACAGCGGATGGCCCTCGCGCGGCGTCGACGTGAACTCCGGGTGATACTGGCAGCCGAAGAACCACGGATGATCGGCGAGCTCGGCCATCTCGGGCAGATCCTCGGCCTTGGTCTTCGCGGTGATCTTGAGGCCCGCGGCTTCGAGGCGAGCCACATAGTGGTTGTTGACCTCGTAGCGGTGGCGATGGCGCTCGGCGACGACGTCCTTCCCATAGATGCGATGCGCGAGCGTGCCGCGCTTGACCGCCGCGGGCTGCGCGCCCAGGCGCATCGTGCCGCCCAGGTTGGAGCTGGCATCGCGCTTCTCGACCTTGCCGTCCTTGTCCTGCCACTCGGTGATGAGCGCGATGACCGGATGCGGCGTGTCGGGATCGAACTCCGTGGAGTTCGCACCTTCGAGACCTGCCTTGTTGCGCGCGACTTCAATGGCGGCGATCTGCATGCCCAGGCAAATGCCCAGGTACGGAACCTTGTTCTCGCGCGCGTACGTCACCGCCGCGATCTTGCCTTCGATGCCGCGCTTGCCGAAGCCGCCGGGAACGAGGATCGCGTCCATGTCCTTCAGCGTTTCGGTGCCCTTGGCTTCGATCTGCTCGGAATCGACGTAGTGGATCTTCACCTTGGTGCGGGTGTGGATGCCGGCGTGGATCAGGGCTTCCGAGAGCGACTTGTAGGAATCCTGCAGGTCGACGTACTTGCCAACCATCGCGATGTCGACCTGATGCTCGGGGTGCTCGAGCGCGTCCACGACGCGGTCCCACGCCGAGAGATCGGCCGGGTAGGCCGCGAGGTCGAGCTTGCGGCAGACGATTTCGTCGAGGCCCTGGCGGTGCAGCGCCGACGGAATCTTGTAGATCGAGTCCATGTCGTACGCGGAGATGACCGAGCGCACGTCGACGTTGGTGAACAGCGCGATCTTGCGGCGCTCGTCCTCGGGCAGCACTTCTTCCGAGCGGCACATCACGATGTCGGGCTGGATACCGATGCCGCGCAGCTCCTTCACGGAGTGCTGCGTCGGCTTGGTCTTGATCTCGCCCACGCTGGCGAGCTTGGGCACGAGCGTGAGGTGGATGTAGCAGGTGTTGTTGCGGCCTTCCTCGATGCCGATCTGGCGGATGGCTTCCAGGAAGGGCAGCGACTCGATGTCGCCCACGGTGCCGCCGATCTCGACGATGCCGACCTCGACGTCCTTGCACGCGTTCTTGATCGAGGCCTTGATCTCGTCGGTGATGTGCGGGATCACCTGCACGGTGCCGCCGAGGTAATCCCCGCGGCGCTCCTTGTTGATCACGCGCTCGTAGATCTGGCCGGTGGTGAAGTTGTTGGCCTTCTTCATCTTCGAGGAGACGAAGCGCTCGTAGTGGCCGAGGTCCAGGTCGGTCTCGGCCCCGTCTTCCGTGACGAACACCTCGCCGTGCTGGAACGGCGACATCGTCCCGGGATCGACGTTGATGTAGGGATCGAGCTTGACGAGGGTGACTTTGATCTTGCGCGATTCGAGGATCGCGGCGAGGGAGGCGGCGGCAATGCCCTTCCCGAGGGAGGAGACCACGCCACCGGTCACGAACACATACTTGGTCATTGCGGCGATCCCTTCAGGAAATTTGCATTTTACAGGAAGGCCGCGGCCTATTGGGAAGGTGGCGCGTTTTTCTCCTCGCTGCCGACGGGCTTCCCCTTCGGCGAGTAGGGCAGCCGGCGCAGGAAGCCCTTGCTGTCGTCTTCCGCGCTCTGGCGCGCGAGCTTTTCGGCGATCACGTAGGTCATGGGCACGTTGGTCATGCCGACCTCGATCAGCTTCGTCTCGCCGTTGAGCTTCACGCCGTAGCGACCGAGGTTATAGAAGAGGTACATCGCATAGAGGTTATCGAAGTCCTCGTAGTCGCCCTGGTCGTTGCGGAAGTCGAGCGAGAGGACCGAGGGGAAGCGATTGGGCAGGTCCTTGAAGGCGACCTTGGCCTCCTCGTGCGGGTCCACGTAGGGCGATCCTTCGTACTTGCGATAGAGCACGGTCTCCACGCGGTAACCGCGCTTGTCCCACGCCTTCACGAGCTTCAACGCCATGTCGGCAGGGATGTTCGCGTGCAGGGCCGCCACCACGATCGTGTGGCCCGGCAACAGCTTCGGGCCCTTGATCTCGATATCGTGGTAGCCGGCGCCGTACTTGAACCCCGAGGCGATCGTCTTGGCGCAGTTGAGGTGCATGTAGTCGTACTTCACTTCGCGGTCGTGGTACTCCACGTCCTTCGCCTTGCGCTTGAAATCCGCGTTCATGCGCTTGAAGAACGCCACGAGCCCGTCCTTTTCCTTCGCGGGCACGCCGTAGACGCGCACACCCACGACCGAGCGCTTGTAGACCTCGCCGAAATCCAGGCCGAAGGCAGCCTTGGGGTTGAGCGTCGATCGGGTCCCGTACAGGTATTCCATCTTCGGGATGGCGACCATCAGCTCGTCGGTGTAGTAGTCCTTCGCGTGCTCGGGGGACCGGTCGGCGTAGAAGTTCGCGGAGTAGACGAGATCGTCGCCGTTGGGCGCGGCATCGCGGATCGCGAGCGCGAGGTGGCCCGCGGAGCCGCCCTTCGAGGTGCCGAAGCTGATGAGCAGCTCCAGGTCGTAGCGGTCCTGCTTGAGGAACGCGGCGATCTCGGCGACGTTGGCGGGCTCCGGTCCGTCGGGCGTGGCGAACTCCGCAGATACAGCGTGAGGCGCGAACGCCAACGCCGCCGAACCCAGGAGCCATGCCGCTACGGTCTTCATCGCGATTCCGATGCCGGAAATGTGTATTTTAGGGACAAAACAGGGAGTCCAAAGAATGGCGGCAAAAGAAACCTGGACCCGCGACGGCGTGAAGCGCCGCCTGCTGGCGCGCTTCTACACGCGATTCCACATGTCGCTCATCCTCGCCAGCAGCGCGATGGCGGCGATGGTCACCAACTGGGCGCTCCTGCAGATCGGCGTGGGCTCGATGCTCGCGCGCTACCCGGTCGCGATTGCCATGGCCTATGTCACCTTCCTCGGCTGCGTGGGCTTGTGGCTGCGCTACGTGGGATTGGGCGGCAAGGACCGCCAGGAAGATGGATCGCACCTCCTCGATGGCGCCGACGTCCCGAACATCCGGATCGGCGGCTCGTCCGGCGGTGGAGGTGGCGGCGGGGGACTCGGCGGCCGCGGCGGTTCGTTCGATGGCGGCGGCGCGAGTACGGCGTGGACGGAAGGCTCGGCCAACGCGCGGATGCCGATGGTGGCGGTGGCCGACGGCAAAGGCGGCAGCGACCTGGGCAAGGGCCTCGGCGACATCGCCGGCGGCGGCGATGGCGACTTCGCGCTGCTGCTGCTCGCGATCGCGCTCATCCTCGCGATCCTCGCCGCGAGCGGCTACCTCATCTTCATGGCGCCCGACATCCTCACCGAAGCCGCCTTCGGCGCGCTGCTCGCCGGAACGCTGGCGAAACGCTCGCGCCGCGAGGATGCCGGCGGCTGGGTCTCGGGCGTCGTGAAGAAAACCTGGTGGCCCTTCGCGCTCGTGCTGCTCGTCGCGATGATCCTCGCGGGCTACTGCGCCGCGCACTATCCCCAGGCGAAGACCATCCGGCAGGCCTTCGACGCCGCAACGAGTAAAATTGAGCCATGAAAGTTGGCGACCGGCATTACCGAAGCCTGTGGGCCGAGCCCGATCGCGGGCGCGTGCACGTGATCGACCAGACGCGCCTGCCGCACGAGTTCGAAGTGAAGACGCTCACCACCGTCGAGGAGGCCGTGGAGGCCATCCGCGCGATGCGCGTGCGCGGAGCGCCGTTGATCGGCGTGGCCGCGGCGCACGGCGTTGCGCTCGCCGTCGATCGCGACGCCTCCAACGCGAGCCTGGATCGCGCCGTGGCCGCCTTGCGCGCCACGCGGCCCACCGCGGTGAACCTCGGCTGGGCGCTCGACCGCATGCAGGACAAGCTCGCGAACGTGAAGCCGCTCAAGCGCGCGCAGGCCGCGTGGGCCGAAGCGCAGGCGATCGCGGACGAGGACGTCGAGCTCAACGAAGCCATCGGCCGCCACGGGCTCGCGCTCATCGAGCGTGAGCACGCCGCACGCCGCCGGCGCATCGAGATCCTCACGCATTGCAATGCGGGCTGGATCGCGACCGTCGATTGGGGCACGGCGCTCGCCCCCATCTACATGGCGCACGACAAGGGCATTCCGGTCCACGTGTGGGTCGACGAGACGCGCCCGCGCAACCAGGGCCTGCTCACCGCGTGGGAGCTTCGGCAGCATGGCGTGCCCCACACGTTGGTCACCGACAACGCAGGCGGCCACCTCATGCAGCACGGCAAGGTCGACATGGTGTTCGTCGGCGCCGACCGCGTGACGCGCCGCGGCGACGTGTGCAACAAGATCGGCACGTACCTCAAGGCGCTGGCCGCGCGCGACAACGACGTTCCTTTCTATGCCGCGGTTCCGACGCCCACCATCGACTGGAAGATCGAGGACGCGCATCGCGACATTCCCATCGAGGAGCGCGCCGCGGGCGAAGTACGCGCCGTGCGCGGCCTCGACGCGCACGGGATGCCCGTGGAGGTCGCGATCGTGGGCGACGAGACGGCGGTGTCGAACCCCGGCTTCGACGTCACGCCCGCGAAGCTCGTGACCGGGCTCATCACCGAGAAAGGCATCGTCCGCGCGAACGAACGCGACCTGCTCGAGATCTGGCCGCGAAGCCAGGAGAGCAAGGCGTACGTGACCTGACCTTGAAGAAGGAACTGCGACTGCAGGTCGTGGAAGCCGCGCGGCGCATGAACGCCTCGGGGATCAACCAGGGCAAGTCGGGCAACCTCAGCGTGCGGACCGAGGGCGGCTTCCTCGTCACGCCCACCGGCGTGCCCTACGAGCGCCTCGTTCCCGAGGACCTCGCGCTCGTGCATCCCGATGGCGCCCACGAGGGGCCACGCGCGCCGAGCTCGGAGTGGCGCTTCCATCGCGACATCTACGTCACGCGCCCCGAAGCGAACGCCGTGGTGCATTGCCATTCGCCGTACGCGACCACCCTCGCCTGCCTGCGCCGCGGCATTCCCGCGTTCCACTACGAAGTCGCCTTCGCCGGCGCCGCGGACATCGCCTGCGCCGATTACGCGACCTTCGGCACGCAAGCGCTCTCCGATGCCGCGCTCGCCGCACTAGCCGGCCGCCGCGCGTGCCTGCTCGCCAACCACGGCCAGATCGCGATCGGCGCGAACCTCGAGGCGGCCTTCGTGCTCGCGGAGAAGGTCGAGGCGCTCGCGCGCATGTACTGGCAGGCGCTGCAGATCGGCGAGCCCACGATTCTCGATGCCGCCGAGATGGCCCGCGTGCTCGAGAAATTCAAGGATTACGGAAGACACTGATGTCAGAAACCGCCGACATTCTCGGCCCGAAAACGCATTTATCTTTGCGCCATGGGTACCCGCCAACCTGCAAAGCCTTCGTCCTCTCTCCCGGTCTTCTGGGGCGAGATGTCACCCTGCGACCACGTCGTCCAGATCTACAAGGACTACGCGGAGCTCATCGACGGGCTGGAGAGCTTCGTGGTCGACGGCTTCCAGCGGGGCGAGGCGGTGATCGTGATCGTCACGCAGTCGCACCTCGCTGCGCTCGAGAAGCGCCTCATGCGCCACGGCCTGCCGCTCCAGGACTTCAAGGATCGCGACCAGTTCATCGTGCTCGACGCGGAAGAGGCGCTCAAGGTCTTCATGAAGGACAACTGGCCCGACGAGCAACGCTTCGAGGCGATGATTCGCGACATCCTCGGGCGGGCGCATGCCAACGGCGCGCACCGGGTGCGCGCCTTCGGCGAGATGGTGGCCCTCCTCTGGGCCCAGGGCCACGTCGCGGCCACGATTCGTCTCGAGTTGCTCTGGCGCCGGATCTGCGACCGCGAGATGCTCTGTCTTTACTGCGCGTATCCCCGCATCGGCTTCACCGGAGACGCGTCGGAGTCCATGCGCGAGATCTGCGAAGCGCACACGCGCGTCTTCCCGCAACCCGCCTGAATCTTTCCGAAGGAGTCGCGCCATGACGGGCACCCCGGCCCGCCATGACGTCGTCGTCCTCGGCGCGGGCATCGTCGGCATCTGCGTTGCCTTGCATCTCCAGCGTCTCGGCCGCTCGGTCGTGCTCGTCGACCGCCGTGGTGCCGCCGAAGAAACCTCGTACGGCAACGCGGGCCTGATCCAGCGCGAAGGCGTCTATCCCTACGGCTTCCCGCACGACTACGGCGCGCTCGTGCGCTATGGCATGAACCGCACGATCGACGCGCACTACCATCCGTCGGCCGTCCTCGCGCTCGCACCCTTCCTCTGGAAGTACTGGCATCACTCGCGGCCCGCGCGCCACGAGAAGATCGCGCACATCTATTCGCACCTCATCGAGCACTGCGTCACCGAGCACGATGACCTCGCCGCCGAAGCGGGCGCGCAGGACTTCATGAAGCGCACCGGCTGGATGAAGGTCTTCCGCACGGAGCGCGAGCGCGACAAGCGATACGCCGAAGCCGCGCGCTGGAAGAGCGAGTACGGCCTCAACTTCGCAACCCTCGATCGCGCCCAGCTCCAGGAAGCCGAGCCGCATCTCGCGCCGGTGCTGGTGGGCGCGCTGCACTGGATCGATCCGGTGTGCGTCGACGATCCCCAGGGCCTCGCCCTTGCATACGCGGGCCTCTTCGAACGGCACGGCGGCGTCTTCGCGCAAGGCAACGCGGCGAGCCTCGAGGACGTGAAGACCGGCTGGCGCGTGAAGACCGCGCGCGGACCCATCGAAGCACGCGACGCCGTGGTCGCCCTCGGCCCGTGGGCGGACACCGTGACGCGCGCACTGGGCTACGACCTGCCGCTCGCGGTCAAGCGCGGCTATCACATGCACTACCGGCCCGCGGGCGAGGCGCGCCTCAACCACCCGGTGCTCGATCATGAGCGCGGCTACTTCCTGGCACCCATGCGCCAGGGCATTCGCCTCACGACCGGGGCGGAGTTCGCGCATCGCGATGCGATCAGGAGTCCGGTGCAGCTGGGCCGCGCCGAGCCGATCGCGCGCGACCTGTTCCCGCTCGCCGAACGCCTCGACAACGAGCCGTGGATGGGCGCGCGTCCGTGCACGCCCGACATGCTGCCCATCATCGGCAAGGCGCCGCGGCACGACCGCCTGTGGTTTGCATTCGGCCATGCGCATCACGGCCTTACGCTCGGTCCGGTCACCGGGCGGCTCCTGGCCGAGATGGTGACGGGCGCCAAGCCCTTCGTGGATCCCCTGCCCTACCGTCCCGAGCGTTTCGGCCCCTAGCGTCACGCGGGCGTATCCTGTGCGCGTCATGGCCGATACCCCGCACCCCATCGCCGACGAAGCCCGGGCCCGGTTCTCCGTGCTGCGGCAGTCGGCCGACGCCGCGGTCGTCGCCGCGATCGAGCGCCTCGCCGCCGAAGGCGAGGACCCCGCGCTCAATCGCGTGAACGCACTGGAATTCGCCGCACGCCACGATCTCAACGAGGACAAGGTGCTGGGCGCCTTCGTGCACGCGTCCCGCCTGGGCCTGTTCGACATGTCGTGGAACCTGCTGTGCCCGGGCTGTGGCGGCGTGCTCGACGCCAACGCGACGCTGAAATCCGTGAAGCGCACCGAATACAACTGCGCGCTGTGCGTCGCGGATTACGAGCCCACGCTCGACGAGATGGTCGAGGTGAGCTTCACGGTGAATCCGCGCGTGCGCCGCATCACCGCTCACGATCCCGACAAGCTCTCGATGTGGGACTACATGCGCCAGGTCTTCTGGAGCTCCGGCGTCGTGTTCGACGAGCAGAGCTTCGACGACGTGGTGCGCGAAGTGGTGATCGATTCGGTGGAGCTCACGCCGGGCGAGAAATGCATCCTGTCGCTGCAGCTCCCATCCGCGTTCGTGATCGTGTTCGATCCGGTCACGCACTCCTCGCAGTTCATCGACGTGAAGGGCGAGCCCACGCGCGACCGGCAGGAACTGTCCGTCGTGTACAACAAGGTCCACGCGCACACGGGCACGGTCGAGATGCGCCCGGGTCCACTTCGCCTCACGCTCGAGAACCGCACCGATACGCGCGTGCTCACCGGTGTGTTCGTCGCGGGCGACGCGCTGCACCACTTCCTCGGCCAGAAGCGGCACTTCCTCACCGCCAAGCGCCTGCTCACCAACCAGGCCTTCCAGGACATCTACCGCACCGACGCGCTCTCCGTGGACCAGCGCCTGAAGATCACCAGCCTCACGTTCCTGTTCTCCGACCTCAAGGGCTCGACCGAGCTCTACGAGCGCGTCGGCGATCTCGTTGCCTACGACCTCGTGCGCGCGCACTTCAAGGCGCTCAATGAAGCGGTCGCGCTGGAATCGGGCGCGGTCGTGAAGACCATCGGGGACGCGGTGATGGCGACCTTCCCGACGCCCGAGCGCGGGCTCGCCGCCGCACTGCGCATGCGCGAGGCGCTTGCCGGCGGTGACCTCACGGTGAAGATCGGCCTGCACGAGGGGCCGTGCCTCGCGGTCATGTTGAACGAGCGCCTCGACTACTTCGGGCAGACCGTCAACATCGCCGCGCGCGTGCAGGGACTCGCGCAGTCGCGCTCGATCTTCGCGACGCGCCCCGTCGTGGAGCACCCGGCCGCCGCGCGGATCCTGGCGGCCGCGGGCCTCGTGCCGGCACTGCAAAGTGCCACCCTCCGCGGCATCACGGATGCCTTTGCGGTATATGAAATCCCTTGATTGGTTATCAACCAAATCTCTGGCCCATTCTGGGATAATCCCGGGCATCACGACCCGGGGCGCTACGGCGTCCCGGGCACACGCCCTCCGGAGATGCCCTCGATGCACGCCCAAGCCGCGCCCGTCCAGCAGGAAGCCCCGACCCGTCACGCGAAGCTCCTCAAGTGGGTGGAAGAAGTCGCCGCCCTCACCCAGCCCGACCGTATTTATTGGTGCGATGGCACCGACGCCGAGTACGACCGCCTCTGCGGCGAGCTCGTCGCGGCCGGCACGTTCCGCAAGCTGAACGAGAAGCTCCGCCCGAATTCGTATCTCGCGTGGTCCGACCCCTCCGACGTCGCGCGCGTCGAGGACCGCACCTTCATCTGCTCGAAGACGAAGGAAGCCGCGGGCCCGACCAACAACTGGATGGACCCCGCGCAAATGCGCGCGACGCTGAAGGGCCTGTTCGCGGGCTCGATGCGCGGGCGCACGATGTACGTCGTGCCCTTCAGCATGGGGCCGCTCGGTTCGCCCATCGCGCACATCGGCGTGGAGATTTCCGATTCGCCGTACGTCGCGGTGAACATGAAGCTCATGACGCGCATGGGCCGCAAGGTCCTCGACGTGCTGGGCGACAAGGGCGAGTTCGTGCCCTGCCTGCATTCGGTCGGCGCCCCGCTCGCCGCGGGGCAGAAGGACGTCACGTGGCCGTGCAACAAGGACCACAAGTACATCGTCCACTTCCCGGAGACGAAAGAGATCTGGTCGTTTGGCTCGGGCTACGGCGGCAACGCGTTGCTGGGCAAGAAGTGCTTCGCGTTGCGCATCGCGAGCGTGATGGGCCGCGACCAGGGGTGGCTTGCCGAGCACATGCTGATCCTCGGCGTCGAATCGCCCGAGGGAAACAAGCACTACGTCACGGCCGCATTCCCGAGTGCGTGCGGCAAGACGAACTTCGCGATGCTGATCCCGCCGCCCGCATTCAAGGGATGGAAGATCACGACCGTCGGCGACGACATCGCGTGGATCAAGCCCGGCCCCGATGGGACGCTGCGCGCGATCAATCCGGAGGCCGGCTTCTTCGGCGTGGCCCCGGGCACCTCGATGGCGACCAATCCGAACTGCATGGAGACGATCCGCGCGAACACGATCTTCACGAACGTCGCGCTCACACCCGAAGGCGACGTGTGGTGGGAAGGAATGACGAAGGAAGCGCCCGCGAAGCTCACCGACTGGACCGGCCAGGAATGGACGCCGGGTTGCGGGCGCCTCGCCGCACACGCGAACGCGCGCTTCACGGTGGCGGCCTCGCAGTGCCCGTCGATCGATCCGAAATGGGACGATCCCGCGGGCGTTCCCATCGACGCATTCATCTTCGGCGGCCGGCGCTCCTCCACCGTGCCGCTCGTCACGGAAGCGAAGGACTGGGTCGAAGGCGTGTACATGGCGTCCACCCTGGGCTCCGAGACCACCGCGGCCATCGTCGGCCAGGTCGGCGTCGTGCGTCGCGACCCGTTCGCGATGCTCGCCTTCTGCGGCTACAACATCACGCAGTACTTCAAGCACTGGCTCTCGTTCGGCAAGAAGGACCTCAAGCTCCCGAAGATCTACCTGGTGAACTGGTTCCGCAAGGGCGCGGACGGCAAGTTCCTGTGGCCGGGCTACGGCGAGAACATGCGCGTGCTGAAGTGGATCGTGGAGCGCGTCGAGGGCAAATCCGGCGCGCAGCCGACCACGCTCGGTAACGTGCCTGCGCACAAGGATCTCGACTGGAGCGGCCTCGAGTCGTTCGGCGAGGCGAAGTTCGCCGACGCCACCGCGATCGACAACGCGCAGTGGTCCGACGAGATGAAGCTCCACATGGAGATGGTGGAAGGCAAGCTCGCGCAGGACAACGTGCCGCCGGAGCTTTTCGCCCGGTACCAGGCGCTGAGAGCCGCTTATCCCTTCTGACCCTCGACAGGGTGTAGGACTTGGGCAAGAATCGCGGCTGCTGACCGCGAGCTCCACTTAGAACACCGGCACCCAGCCGGGCTCGACGGCCGCGAGCCATCAAAATGCGCACAGCCCTTCGCATCGCTTCGACCCTCGCGGCCCTGGCGGCCCTCTTCACGTCCGCGCCCCAGGCCGCTCCGGTCGGCACGGCGATCGACACGACCGGCGACGTGGGGCAGTACACGTCGATGCAGCTCAACGCGAGCGGCTTCCCCGTCATCAGCTACTTCGACTTCACCAACCAGGACCTGAAGCTCGCGATCTGCGAGAGCGTGGCGTGCGCGAGCCCGACGATCCAGGTCATCGACAGCGTGGGCAACGTCGGCTTCTGGACGTCGCTTCGACTCGATGCCAGCGGCGCCCCCGTCATTGCCTACTACGACAACACCAACCAGGACATGAAGCTCGCCGTCTGCAACGACGCCTTGTGCACCGCGCCGACGATCACCACGATTGACACCGTCGTCGCCAACGGGGGCGAGCCTTCCCTCCAGATCAATGCGCTCGGCTTTCCCGTCATCAGCTACGGCAGGGGGCTGAAGGTCGCGGTCTGCGGCGACCCCACGTGCACCACCAGGACGATCACCACGATCGAGGCCGGCATCACGGTCGCGACGGTGACTTCGATGCAGTTGAACAGCAGCGGCTTTCCGGTCATCGCCTACCACGAGGGCACCGCCGGCGACCTGAAGATCGCCGTCTGCGGGGACGCGACCTGCAGCACGTCGACGATCACCACGGTCGACAGCACCGGCGTGGTCGGGCAGTCCTTGTCGCTGGCGCTCAATGCCAGCGGCTTCCCCGTCATCACCTACTTCGATACGACCAACTTCGACCAGAAGTTCGCGGCCTGCGGAGACGCCACGTGCACCACCGCGACGATCAGGACGATCGAGGGCCCGGGGAACTTCGGGCTCTCCAGCTCGGTGCGGATGGCCGCCAGCGGCTTTCCGATCTTCGCCTACTGGTCAAACTTGGGGGTGAAGCTCGGCCAATGCGGCGACGCCACCTGCAGCTCGCCGCTGCTCTCGCTCGTCGAAAGTACGGCCACGGCCGCCAGCGACGTCGGTCGTGGGGTCTCGATGCAGCTCGATGCGACCGGGCGCCCGATCATGAGCTACTACGCGCAGACCACGGGTGACCTGAGGATGGCGCGCTTCACCCCCGCCGTCGTGAACTCCGTCGCCGTCCCGGCGAACGCCACCTACGGCGCTGGCCAGAACCTCAACTTCACGGTGAACTGGAGCGAAGCGGTGACCGTCACCGGCACGCCCCGGATCACGCTCTTGATCGGCGCCACGCCGCGCCAGGCGACGTATTTTTCGGGCAGCGGATCGAGCGCACTTGTGTTCCGCTACACCGTCGCCGCCCCCGACACCGACGCCGACGGCATCACGGTCGGCGCCCTCTCGCTCAACGGCGGCACGATCAAGGACAGCTTCGCGTTCGACGCCACCCTCACGCTCAACTCGGTGGCCTCCACCGCTGCGGTCCTGGTCGAAACAACCGCCCCGGCTGTCACGTCGGTGACCGTTCCCGCGAATGCGAACTACGTGACCGGCCAGAATCTCGACTTCACGATCAACTGGGACCAGGCCACCCTCGTCACGGGCACGCCGCAACTCGCGCTCACGATCGGCGCCGCCACGCGCACCGCCAACTATCTCTCGGGCAGCGGCGGTTCGGCGCTCGTCTTCCGCTACACCGTGGTCGGTGCCGACAACGACCAGGACGGCATCGCGGTGGGTGCCCTCTCGCTCAACGGCGGCACGATCCGCGATGCCGCGACCAACAACGCGACGCTCACGCTGAACAGCGTCGGCTCGACCGCGGCGGTGCTGGTGAACCAGAGCTTCACCGTCACGCCGAATGCGGGTGCCAACGGCACGATCGCGCCGAACACCGCGCAGACAGTTCCCGTGAACGGGACGATCGCTTTCACCGCGACGCCGAGCGTGGGCTACACCACGGCCTGGACCGCGACGTGTCCGGGCACGCCGTCCGGCAACACGTTCACGACGGGCGCGATCACGGGCAATTGCTCCGTCACCGCGAGCTTCACGCTGAACAGCTATACCGTGACGCCGAGCGCGGGCGCGAACGGGACGATTGCTCCCAACACCGCACAGGTGGTTGGCCACGGCGGCACGACGAGCTTCACGGCGACGCCGGGCGTGGGCTACACGACGTCGTGGGCCGGCTCGACCTGCCCGGGCACGCCGGCGGGCAACACCTTCACGACGGGCGCGATCACGGCGAACTGCTCGGTCGCTGCGAGCTTCACCCTGAACAGCTACACGGTCACGCCGAGCCTGTTTGGAGGGAACGGCACGATCTCGCCGACCACCCCGCAAACGGTGGCCCACGGCGGCACCACCACCTTCACGGTGACGCCGAGCCTGGGCTACATCCCGTCGTGGCCCTTCACGACTTGCCCGGGCACGCCGTCGGGCAACTCGTTCACGGCGGGGCCGATCACGGCGAACTGCACGGTCGTGGCGTCATTCGTATCGACGGCGAACACCAACTTCTCCGGACCGTCGGCCACCGGCACCGGAACCATCACGGCTGCGATCACGGGTGGCAGCGTGACGTGCGGCTTCACCACGCCGCAGTTCATCCCGCTCGCGGGCCACGCCGCCAGCCCGCCCGCGGGTTCCGCTCCCAACGGCTACAACTTCCCGCACGGACTCTTCGATTTCCGCACGACGCTGTGCACGCCCGGTTCCACGCTCACGTTCGCAATAACGTATCCGGCCGCGCTGCCCGCGGGAACCCAGTATTGGAAGTACGGCCCGACGCCCGGCAACGCGACGCCGCATTGGTACACGCTGCCTGTGACCATTGCCGGCGCGACGGCCACGTTCACGATCACGGATGGCGGATTGGGTGACGACGATCTCACCGCGAACGGCGCGATCGTCGACCAGGGTGGCCCGGGGGTACCGGGTGCGGCGGGCACCGCCACCGCCGTCCCGACGCTCTCGGAGTGGATGCTGATCGTCCTCGCGACCCTGATGCTCGGGTTTGCCCTCCCGCGGCGCCGCGCCTAGGAGACCAATGGGGTCAGACCCCATTGGTTTTCCGTAACATTCGCGCCAAGGTAGACTGCACGCCATGTCGCTCTACGAAGACCGCAGCACCATCCCCGCGTCGATCATCGTCGGCCTGTGCGTGGCCGTGGGCCTCGCCGCGGGCGGCTGGCTCATCGGCAAGGGCATGGCGCGCTTCAAGTCCGACATGCGCACCGTCACGGTGAAGGGCCTCGTCGAGAAGGAAGTGAAGGCGGACCAGGCGGTGTGGACGCTGGGCCTGCGCCGCGCGAGCGATCTCCTTCCGGACGCGCACACGAAGGTCACCGCCGACCGCGACGCGGTCCTCGCCTTCCTCAAGAAGCAGGGCTTCACGGATGCCGATATCGAACGGCAACCGACGAAGACACTCGACAAGCTCGCGCGCGACTTCAGCGGCCAGCAGGCCGAGCGCTTCCGCTACGTCGTTACCACGGCGGTCGTCGTGAAGACCGCGAACGTGGATCTCGTCCGTGCCGCGAGCGGCGCGACCGAGGAGCTCCTCAAGGCGGGCGTCATCCTCGATGCGGAGAACGCGAGTGGCGCGGCGAACCCGCGCTTCGTGCTCGCGAAGTTCAACGACCTGCGCCCGCAACTCCTCGCGGAAGCCACCAAGAACGCGCGCTCCATCGCGCAACAGTTCGCGGCCGATTCGGGCGCGACGGTCGGCAGCATCCGCTCGGCCAACCAGGGCAACATCCAGATCTTCGGCACCGACGGCAACGACGAGTCGGCCGCCTTCAGCCCCACCAGCGCCGTCACCAAGAAGATTCGCGTCGTCAGCACGTTCGAGTTCGAGCTGCAGTAATGATCGACGACGCAGTCCGCGAGCGCTCCGGGGCGCTCGTCCAGACCCTCCTCGATTCCATCCGCATCGCCTCGGTAAGCCTCACGGGCGAAGGCATCGGCGACCAGGTCGCGTTCCTCCGGAAGCGCCTCGAGGGCTGGGGCTTCGCGGTCGAGGTGCACGACACCACGAGCCATCCGATCATCTACGCGGAGGCCGGGCCTGCCGACGCGAAGTTCACGTGGCTGCTCTACGGGCACTACGACGTCTATCCGGCCGACGAGAAGCAGGAAGGCTGGCGGACGAA
This sequence comes from Usitatibacter palustris, assembly GCF_013003985.1. Taxonomy (GTDB): domain Bacteria; phylum Pseudomonadota; class Gammaproteobacteria; order Burkholderiales; family Usitatibacteraceae; genus Usitatibacter; species Usitatibacter palustris. The sequence continues at coordinate 2,976,934 of NZ_CP053073.1, forward strand.
GCCGTTCGAGCCCGTGATCGAGGGCGACCGGATCTGGGGCCGCGGCGCGGGCGACAACAAGGGCCAGCACCTCGCGATGCTGGGCGCCATCGCGACGTGGCGCGAAACGCGCGGCGAGCTTCCCGTGCGCATCAAGCTGATCCTCGAAGGCGACGAGGAGACGGGCTCGGTGCCGCTGCCGAAGTTCGTCGAAGCCAATCGCGCGCGCCTGAAGGCGGATCTGTGCGTCTACTCCGACGGCCCGATGTTCCCGAACGACCAGCCGGTGCTGCTGATGGGCGTGCGCGGCAACCTCGGCCTCGAATTCATCTCGAAGGGCGCGAAGAGGAACCTCCACTCCGGAAACTTCGGCGGCGTGGCGCCCAACCCGACGCTCGACCTCATTCATTTCCTCGCGGAGATCGTCGATCGCGACGGCAAGCTCACGGTGCCCGGCGCGGGTTACGCCGACGTGAAGGTGGCGCCCGCGGATCTCGAGGCGGTACGCACGCTGCCGGTGGACCACGAGGGCTTTCGCGAAAGCGTGGGCGCCGATCCCACCACGGGCAGCGACGACGCGCTCTTCCACGAGCGCCTGATGCTGCGACCGGCATTCAATGTCTCGGGCTTTGCAGCGGGCTACAGCGGCGCGGGGTCGAAGTCGATCATCTTCAAGGAGGCGATCGCGAAGGCCGACGTGCGGCTCGTGGCCGGGCAGGATCCGGTTGCAGTCGCGGATGCGATCCGCGCGCACGCGGCGAAGCTCGGCTACAAGGGCATCGAGATCAAGTCGCTCAAGGGCACGCCCGCCTCGCGCACGCCGCTCGATCACGCCTTCGTGCCGATGGTGCGCGATGCGGTGGCGAAGGGTTTCGGGCGCGATCCGTTCGTGGTGCCGAGCCTGGGCGGGACGACGCCCGACTTCGTCTTCACGAAGCTGCTCGGGCTTCCCTCGATCGTGATTCCGCTGGCACCCTACGACGAGAACAACCACGCGCCCAACGAATCGACCAAGGTTTCGCTCTACCTCGCCGGCGTGCGCTCCGGCCTGCACCTGCTCGAGGCCATGGCGCGCGCGTAGTTACTTGTCGGACTGGATGAGCTCGTACGCGGCCTTGTCGATGGCGCGGTAGTCCATCTTGCCGCCGTTCATCCCCATCAGGAACGTGAGGCACGACTCCTTGTGGCGGCCGAACGGCGTCTTCTCGAACGTGCGCTTGAAGGCGGCGCGGGTTTCGCGGACCGCCTGCTCGCGCCGGCTGTTGAGCGTATCGACCACCAGCTTGTCGACGACCTCCTTGCCCTCGGCCTTTTCCATGCGCAGGGCGTACTTGCCGGCGAGGAGCTTCGCCTTCTGTTCGTAGGTGAGGTTGCGCGATTCCCATTCCATCACGGCGTCGAGCGACATGCTCTCGATATCCGGATAGCGCGTCGTGCATTCCTCGATGGTGGTGAAGACGATCGCGCGGGGCACGACCGACGCACTCACCAGCACCACGAGGTTCTCGCGGTCGGTGGCGGCGAAGGCCGGGGCGGCGACGAAGGCGGCGACTAGGGCGGCTGCAAGGGCTTTCATGCTGCGTCTTTCGGTAATAGAGTGGCCTGAGTCCTCCATTTTACCCTTCCGTGACCTCCCTCTACCGCGTCGATCCCGACATCACGCAAGCCTCGACGATCGAGGCGAGCTTCTATTCCGACGCCGCCGCATTCGCCCTCGCCCGGGATCGGATCTTCGCCCGCAGCTGGCAATGGCTGGGCGACCTCGCGGACGTGGTCGACTCCGGATCGCTCTCGCCGCGCGACGTGCTCCCGGGGTGCCTCGACGAGCCGCTGCTGCTCGCCCGCGATGCCGCCGGCGAATTGCGCTGCCTCTCCAACGTGTGCACCCATCGCGGCAACATCCTGGTGAAGGCGCCCTGCCACGCGAAGGAGATTCGCTGCGGCTATCACTCGCGGCGCTTCGACCTCGCCGGGAAGATGACCTTCATGCCGGAGTTCAAGGAGGCGCGGGATTTCCCCTCGGCCACCGACGACCTTCCGCGCGTGCCGTTTGCGACGTGGGCGGGACACGCATTCGCGTCCATCGCGCCGGCCGCACCGCTCACCGATTTCCTCAGCGACGTGCGCAGCCGCATCGACGAGGCTTCGGTCGCGGGTTATCACTACGACCCATCCCGCAGCCGCGACTACGAGATCGACGCCCATTGGGCGCTCTACGTGGAGAACTACCTCGAGGGTTTCCACATCCCGTTCGTGCACGCGGGCCTGAACGAGGTCGTCGACTACGGCAACTACTCGAGCGAGCTCTTCCGCTACTCGAACCTGCAGCTCGCGCTCACGAAGGCCGGTGACGTCGCCGCGCATTACTTCTGGGTGTTCCCCAACCTGATGCTCAACTTCTATCCGTGGGGACTGTCGCTGAACCTCGTCGAGCCGCTCGGAATGAACCGCACGCGGGTGAAGTTCCGCAGCTACGTGGGCGATGCCTCGAAGCTCGACACCGGTGCGGGAAGCTCGCTCGATCGCGTCGAGTTGGAGGACGAGGCCATCGTGCACGCGGTCAGCCGCGGCGTGCGCTCGCGCTTCTACAAGCGCGGCCGCTACTCACCCACGCGCGAGCGCGGCGTGCATCACTTCCATCGGTTGCTGTGCGAGTTCCTCGAGTGAGGCTCAGGAAATTCCGTACTCGCTGACCTTGGCCTTGAGGTGCGGAACCATGAGGATCGAGTCCTCGTCCGCGGGCTTGCGCTTCACCAGCGCGTCGGCCTTGCGGAAGTCCTCCCTCGCCTCGTCCCTGCGCCCCAGGTGCTCGTAGGAGAGTCCTCGCCGCCAGTAGATCCAGGCGTAGTCCGGTTGCACGGTAATCCCGCGCGTGAACGCCGTGACGGCCTCTTCATGGCGGCCCATCTCCGCGAACGTCCAGCCCAGGTGGTACTGCGTCATGATGTTCGGCTGCTTGTCCTGCTTCTCCGCGCTCCTCGCGGCCTCGAGGCTTTCGTCGAGCCTTCCGGCCTTGCGCATGTAGAGCGAGAGATTGATCAGGGTCCGATGGCTGGGAGCGGGGTCGAGGCGGACGAACGCCATCTGGTCATCCGCGGCATTCCTGAAGTCGCCGGACTTGTAGAACGCCCAGGCCCGCACTTCGAAGGCGCGCATCTTCGTTGCCGCGGCAAGGTCCGCCGACGCCAGGCACCTCGTTTCCAGGTCGATCGCGTCGCGGTAGCGCCCCTCGCTCCCGGCCCTGTCCCCGGACGCGCACGATTCGGGTTCGGGGGTGCTGCACGCGCCCAGCACGAGCAGGAGCATTGGCAGGGCGTGGAGAATCTCCCGCATGGGCATGGCGACCTCTAGGCCGCAGTCGAATGGGCCCGGACCACGTCGTCGAAGTTGCCGTCCGCCTTGAAGCCCATCGCCAGCGCGCGCTCGGTGCGAAAGCGCGTGGGCCAGGTCTTCACGATGCCCTGGATGCGCGCGTCGTCGACGAAACGAACGCGGGACTCGGCGTCCTTGCCGGCAACGCGCCCGAGGGCGGCGAGCATCTCGCGCACGCTGAGCGTGATGCCCGGCAGGTTCACCGAGCGCTGCGAGGGCCACGCGGAAGCGGGGAGATCGCGCGCATGCACGAAGGCTTCCACCACGCGCGTCGGCGACAGGATCCACACGCTCGTGGAATCGGGCACGGGACAATCGACGTTCACGCCCGCGAGCGGCTCGCGAATGATCGAGCTCGCGAACGACGAGGCCGCGAGGTTGGGCTTGCCGGGACGCACGACGATCGTCGGCAGCCGCAGCGAGCGCCCGTCGATGAAACCCTTGCGCGTGTAGTCGGCGACCAGGTGCTCGCTCATCAACTTCTGGATGCCGTAGGAAGTCTGCGGCGTGGGCGTCGTGGAATCGTCGAGCACGTCGGGCAGCGCGCCGCCGAACACCGCGACCGAGCTCGCGAAGACGACCTTGGGCGGCGAAGGGAGCTTGCGGCAGGCTTCAAGCAGCGCCCGCGTGCCGTCCAGATTGACGCGATAGCCGAGGTCGAAGTCGGCCTCCGCGCCACCGCTCACCACTGCGGCGAGATGGAACACCTCGGTGGTGTCGGGTGTCAGCGCGCGCGCAAGGACCGCGGGATCGGTGAGGTCGCCGGTGATGCGTTCGATGCGCGGATCGGCCACACCGGGAAACGCGACATCGACGACGCGCACTTTCGCGCCGGGTTCCGCCGCGATCAGCGCGGCGAGCCGCGAGCCGAGGAAGCCACCGCCACCGGTAATGAGTACCGAGCGCGCCATCACTTGCCTTTCTTGGCGTTCGCGGCCTTGGCGGCACCCGCCTTGTCGTCCTTGGCTTTCTCTTCCGGCGTGTAGTCGCCGATGATTCCCTTCGCGGGGCAAACGTTGAACACGGGACACTTGCGACAGCCGACGGCGATTGCGACGGGGCAGATCTTCATGGCTTCTTCTCCCACCAGCCGGGCGGCCGGATCTCTCGTTGCCGAATGATACGCGCGGTTCAGGCCGCGTCCGGATGATCGCGCGCGACGAGCGTGAGGTAGTGCGCGATCTCGCCGCCCGCGAGCGGCTTGGCCATCACGCGCAACGTGTTGTCCTGCTTGCCGATCGTCACGCCGTGGCGCTTGCGAACATCCAGGTAACCGTTTCGTTCCCAGAACCGCTCGGCGCGCGCGTTGCCCATGACCACGCCCAGGCGCGACCAGCGGGCTCCACCGGCACGCATCCAGGCTTCGAGGTCCTCGTAGATCGCGCGCGCATTGCCGCGGCCGTGCATTGACGTGGCCACGATGAAGAGCCCGATGTGCCAGACGCCCGCGGCGAAGAGATTCACGAGGACGTTGGCCATGCCGACGAATTCGCCGTTCGCGTCGACGAAGCCGATCAGCCAGCGCTTGTCGTACGGATAGCCCGCGGGCGGCAGGATCGTGATCTCGTCGCGCGCCTCGTCGGGCGTGGGCGGCTGTGCGCCCACGGCGATGCAGTACTCGGGATTTCGCTCGAAGAACGCCTGCAGGACGGGAATGTCGCCTTCGTCCATCTCGAAGGCTCGCACATCGCCGGACGTGAAAAGCAGGTCCTTCGTCACTTCGCTCCTCAGGATGACAGTGCCAAAGGATGACAGCGCTAGAGGGCGGCCACGCACATGATCTCGACCTTGAAGGACGGATTGGCGAGGCGGGCTTCGATGGTCGCGCGCGCCGGGGTGTGTCCGGCGACGACCCACTTCTCCCATGCGACGTTCATGCCCGCGAAATCGCCCATGCAGGTGAGGAAGATCTGCGCGGAGAGGATCTTCGTCTTGTCGCTGCCGACCTTCGCGAGGAGCGCGTCGATCTTGGCAAGGACTTCCTCGGTCTGTCCGGTGATGTCCTTGTTGCCGTCGTCGGGCACTTCACCCGCGAGGTAGACGGTGTTGCCGTGCACGACGATTTCCGAGAGGCGCTTGCCGACGTTGTGGCGCTGGATGCTCATCACGTTTCTCCTGGTCGAAAAAAGGGGACAGTCCCCTTTTCTGAAATGGGGACTGTCCCCTTATTTTTTCTTCGGGATCTTGAGGGTGCGTTCCTTGCCACTCGCGCCGCCGGGCTTTATGCGCGCGCGAATCACCACGTGGGCAATGTCGGTGGGCAGCTTCACGTTCGTGGCGGTCACGCTGAAAGGCTGCTCGTTGAGGTGATGGTTCTTCACCGGGATCGTGTGGAGCACTTTTCCCTCGGGATCGAGGATCTCCACGCGATCGGCATAGGACGACGGTCCCGTGTCCTTGCTCCGCACGGTCGCGCGGATATCCCAGGTTCCATCCATGTTCTTCGACATCGCCGCACCCACCACGTTGGCGGGGCCTTCGGATTTCTTCGCGGTCGAGGCGAACGCCGGGACCATGACCAGGCCAAGAACGAGGACTGCGATGCGGGCGGCGTTTCTCATGCGGACTCCTTTTCGTCGGCGCCGTACGCGCGAGCCGAGAAACCCTCGGCCTGCAACGCCTCGACGATCTGCTTGACGTGCGCGTGGTTGCGGGTCTTCACCACGAGGTCGATCTCGACTTGCTGAACCGCGAGCTGCGTGAACTTGCGCTGGTGATGCACTTCCTCGACGCTGGCATTGTGCAGCGCGAGGCACGCCGTGATCTTCGCGAGCGAGCCCGGAAGGTCGCGCGCCTCCACCTCGATGCGCGCGAGGCGCCCCGAGCGCACCATGCCGCGCTGGACGATGTCGGCGAGCATCAGCGGATCGATGTTGCCGCCGCAGAGCACCAGCCCCACCTTGCGGCCCTTGAAGCGCGCCGGATCCTTGAGCAGCGCCGCAAGTGACGCCGCACCCGCACCCTCGACGACGGTCTTCTCGATTTCCAGCAGCAACACGATCGCCTCCTCGATGTCGCCCTCATCGACGAGCACGATATCGGCCACGTGTTTCGCGACGATTTCCTTCGTGAGCTTGCCCGGCTCCTTCACTGCGATGCCTTCGGCGATCGTCGAAGGCCCGAAGTGGGGCGGCGTGCCGCGCACCGCGTGGTACATGCCCGGAAAGCGCGCCACTTCGACGCCTATCACTTCGATGTCGGGCTTCAGCGCCTTGGCCGCGAGCGTGATGCCGGAGATGAGCCCGCCGCCGCCGATCGCGATGACGAGCATGTCGAGCTCGGGATGCATCTCGAGCATCTCCAGGCCGATCGTCCCCTGCCCGGCGATGATCCGTTCGTCGTCGTACGGGTGCACGAAGTTGAGGTCGCGTTCCTTGCACAGGCGCTGCGCTTCGCGCATCGCGTCGTCGAAGCCCTCGCCGTGCAGCACGACTTGCGCGCCGTGCTTGCGCGTGTGCTCGACCTTCACGAACGGCGTGTGCTGGGGCATCACGATCGTGGAGGGAATTCCCAATCGCGTCGCGTGATACGCCACACCCTGCGCGTGGTTGCCCGCGGAACAGGCGATCACACCCTTCTTGCGCTGCTCGGGTGTCAGCGACAGCAGCTTGTTGATCGCACCGCGTTCCTTGAACGACGCGGTGAACTGGTGGTTCTCGAACTTGAGGTAGACCTGGGCGCCCGTGATCTCCGAGAGCGTCTGGGACTTGAGGAAAGGCGTGCGCACCACCTGGCCTTCGATGGCGCGGGCGGCGGCGCGGATGTCGTCGAGCGTGATCACGAGAAGGGGAAGTCCACTTCGGGTTGGCGTCCCGAGATGATATCCGCCAGAGCAGCCCCGGAACCGCAGGCCATGGTCCAGCCCAGCGTGCCGTGCCCCGTATTCATGTACAGCTTGCGAATCGGCGTGCGGCCGATCACCGGGACATTCGAGGGTGTGGCGGGCCGGAGCCCCGTCCAGAGCGCGGGCCGGTCGAAGTCCGCGGCCCCGGGAAACATCTGGCGTGCGCGGCGCACGATCGAGGCACAACGCACTTCGTTGAGAGTCGTGGAATAGCCAGAGAGCTCCGCGGTGCCGGCAATCCGCAGGCGATTGCCCAGGCGCGAGAACACCAGCTTCGCGCCGTCGTCGGTCAGCGCCACCGTCGGCGCCCGCGTGGCATCGGTGACGTCGACGGTCACCGAGTAGCCCTTCGCGGGATAGACGGGCACGCGAAAGCCCAGGGGTGCGGCGATGAGCGGCGAATAGCTTCCCAAAGCGACGACGTAGGCGTCGGCGTGCCACGACCGCTTCTGCCCTTCGGTATCGCGCGTCACGACCTCGGTGAGCTCGCCACCGCCATGGCCCGTTGCGATGACCGTGTGCCCATAGCGGAAATCCGCCCCTTTCGCACCGGCGAGCGCGGCGAGGTTTCGCGTGAAGACGTGCGCATCGCCCGATTCGTCCGAAGGCGTATAGGTCGCGCCGACCACGAGTTTGCCGGCATGGGCGAGCGCGGGCTCGATGCCCATGGCCTCGGCGCGGGATTTCACCTCGCGATCGAGGCCATGGCCGCGCATGAGCTCCACCGCCCGGGCGGCGGCCTCGAATTCCGCCGTATCCGTGTAGTAGTGGAGGATCCCCCGGGCCAGGTGGTCGTAGGCGATGCCGGTCTCGGCGCGCAGGGCCTGCAGGCGGCCGCGGCTGTAGAGGCTCAGGGCCGCGATGCGCCTCACGTTGGCCTCGTAGCGGGCCGGGGCGCATTCGCGCAGGAACTCCCACCCCCAGCGCCATTGCGCGGCGTCCAGGCGCGGCCTGAAGAGCAGCGGGGCATCGTCCTGCAGGAGCCAGCGGAGGATCTTGCCGGGGGCGCCGGGGCTCGCCCAGGGCTCGGCGTGGCAGGCCGAGACCTGGCCGCCGTTGGCGAAGGAGGTTTCCAGCCCGGCCCCGGGCTGGCGCTCGAGGACCGTGACCTCATGGCCCTCCTTGGCGAGGTACCACGCCGTGGCAGTGCCCACCACGCCCGCGCCGAGAACCAGGACTTTCATGTTCCGAAAATACACGAGGGGAGGACCGCTCCGGCCCTCCCCTCGCGCACTTTTCCTCCCCCCCCAAATTCCACGCGGAGTCTGGGGAAACGCCCTAACATTGTCAAATATGAGAGCGCGCGCCTACGCGAATCTCCTCGCTTTCCTCCGCGCCGCATGCACCCATGCGTCGCACCTCGGCCGCGAGCTCCCGCTGGTGCCTTTCTACGTTCGCGAGCATGCCGTGGGGTGGCTGCGCCCTTCCTTCGTCGAGGAATTGCGCCGCTGGCCGCACGTCTTCGAGATCAGCGCCTCGTGGGTCGCGTTGCAGGCCAATCCCGATACCGTCACCGGCCGCACGCAGGTGCTCGGGGAAGTCACGCGCATCCTCGCCAACGAGGGCCAGATCCGCGGTTGGCGCGACGAGCTGGTGAGCATCTCGCATCACTACGCCGCGCCCGAGCTGCTGCGCATCGAGCGCGCCGCCACGCGCCACTTCGGCATGGTCGCGTATGGCGCGCACCTCAACGGGTATGTCCGGCGCAAGGGCATGGCGCACGCGTGGATCTCGCGGCGCGCAACGAGCAAGGCGATCGACCCGGGCAAGCTCGACAACCTCGTGGGCGGGCGCATCGCCGCGGGCAGCACCGTGGACGAAACGATCCGCAAGGAAGCGTGGGAGGAAGCCGGCATCGCGCCCGCGCTTCTCGAAGATCTCAATTGCATCGGCGCCATTCGCGTCGAGTACACCGTGCCCGAGGGCCTGCATCGCGAAGTCCTCTTCGTGCACGACCTGTGGCTGCCCGAGGACTTCACGCCGCGCAACCAGGACGGCGAAGTGGGCGAGATCCAGTGCTTCAAGTTCGAGGAGGTGCTGGACGCGGTCCTCTGCGGGGACTTCTCGCTCGACGCCGGGGCTGTCATGATCGACGGCATGATCCGCCAGGGAATCCCGCTGCCCGAGGACACGCAATACCTGGACCTCGTGCGCCTGCTCAAGCCCTGATGACGGTCGTCGCGATCGTCCTCGTCCTCGTTTCCGCCTTCGTCCACGCGAGCTGGAACTTCCTCCTGAAGAAGAGCGGGGGCGGCACCGGCCTCGTGGCGCTCGCTTCCCTTCTCTCGCTCGGGATCTACCTGCCCGTCGTCGTGGGCGTGATCCTCCTGCAGGGCTACACCTTCCAGTGGATCCACCTCGCGCTCATGTTCGGCAGCGGGATGATCCACACGGTCTACTTCCTGCTCCTCGATCGCGCGTATCGAAGCGGTGGGGACCTCTCGATCGTTTACCCGCTCGCCCGTGCGACCGGTCCGCTGCTCACGGTCGTGGTCGCGATCGCGTTGCTCGGCGAGCGGCCCGGGGCCACCGCCATCGCCGGCGCCGTGCTGATCGGCGCGAGCGCCCTGCTCCTCACCGGCAACCCCTTCGCCTGGCACCGCGCCGAAGCGCGCAAGGCGATCGGCTTCGCGCTGCTCACGGGCTTTTGCATCACGGTCTACACGGTCTTCGACAAGCAGAGTGTCGCGGCCTGGCTGATTCCGCCGCTGGTCTACGACTGGGGCTGCAACGCCTCGCGCTGCGCGGTGCTCGTGCCCTGGGCCCAGCATCGCGCACCCGGTGCCATGGCGGCAGCGTGGCGCGAGCGGCGGCGCACCGCGCTCGCGATCGCATTCCTCTCGCCGCTCAGCTACATCCTCGTGCTCACCGCGATGGTCTATACGCCCGTGAGCCTGGTGGCACCCGCGCGCGAAGTCTCGATCCTCTTCGCCGCCCTCATGGGCGCGCACTTCCTGCGCGAGGGCAACCTCATGCGGCGCCTGGTCGCCGCCGCGGGCATGGCGCTGGGAATCGCGGGCCTCGCCTTCGGCTGACCCTTATAATTCACGGGTGACGAGCCCTCTCTCAAGTTCTCCCGCCTGGAAGGCCCTGCTCGCCCACCGTGACGCGCTTGCGGGCGCGACCGCGGCCGACCACTGGCAAGCCAGTCCCGAACGCGGCGCGGCCTTCACGTTCCCGTGCGCGGGCCTCGTCGTCGATTTCTCCAAGCAGCCGGTCGCACCCGAAACGCTGGCACTCCTGTGCGCCCTTGCACGCGAGCGCCAGGTGCCCGAGAGCATCGAGAAGCTCTTCACGGGCGAGCCGGTGAATGTCACCGAAGGCCGCCCGGCCCTGCACATGGCCCTGCGTGGCGACGAGCATGCGAAGGTCGACGGTGTGGACATTCGCGTGGAGATCCAGCGCGAGCGCGAGCATTTCCGCGCCTTCGTCGAAGCCGTGCGCGATGGCCGGTGGAAGGGCGCGACGGGCAAGGCGATCAGTGCCGTCGTCGCGATCGGCATCGGCGGTTCCGCATCCGGTCCGCAACTCGTGCTGCGCGCGCTCGCGCCCGACCACGAAGGGCCGCAAGTCCGCTTCGCCGCGAACATCGATCCGGCCGAGCTCGACCAGGCACTCGCGGGGCTCGATCCGGCGACGACGCTGCTCGTGGTCGTGTCGAAGACCTTCACGACCGAAGAGACAATGGCCAACGCGCTGGCTGCCCGCGCCTGGCTCGAAGCCGCGCTCGGCCCGGCCGCGCTCGCGCACCACGTCGTCGCGGCCACCTCGAGGCCCGATCGCGCGATCGCGTGGGGGCTGCCCGAATGCAACGTCTTCGGATTCGCCGAGTGGATCGGCGGACGCTTCTCGCTCTGGTCGTCGGCGGGAATGCCGATCGCGCTGGGCCTGGGCATGGCGGCGTTCGATCATCTGCTCGCGGGCGCGCACGCCGCGGACCTCGAATTTCGCTCCACGCCGCTCGAGCGCAACGTCCCCGCGCTGATGGCGCTCATCGGCCTGTGGAACCGCGACGCGCTCGGCGCGCCGCACCACGTGATGCTGCCCTACGCGGCCCGCCTCGAAGGCCTCGTGCTCTACCTGCAGCAGCTCGAGATGGAATCCAACGGCAAGCGCGTGACCACCACGGGCGAGCCCCTCGACCGGCCCACCGTGCCCGCCATCTGGGGCGCGCCCGGAACGACCGGCCAGCACTCCTTCCACCAATGGCTGCACCAGGGCACGGAGGCCTTTGCCTGCGACTTCATCGTGGTCGCGAAGGCCATGGGCAGCGACCCGGATCGCCATGCGCGCCTGCTCGCCCACGCGCTCGCGCAATCGGAAGCGTTCATGGATGGCCTGGACGTGCCCGACGCGCACAAGGCCTGCCCCGGCGGGCGCGCGACCACCACGATCGTGCTGCCCTCGCTCGACGCCATGCACCTGGGCGCGCTCATCGCGCTCTACGAGCACAAGGTCTACGCGCAGGCCTGTCTCTGGGGGATCAACGCCTTCGACCAGTTCGGCGTCGAGCTCGGCAAGACGCTCGCCGGACGCATCCTGCCGGCCGTGCGCGGCGAGAATGCCGCACTCACCCCGGCAACCCATCACCTGCTGGGTATCATTCACAAGCTCGCGCAAAGCGACTAGGCTCTCCCCACCCATGGCTACCGAGGACTTCCGGCGCATCATCGAGTCGCTACACATGTCCGTCGCCATCAGCGACGCGCGTGGACTCATCACGTTCGCCAATGCCGCCCTCGAGCAGCTCGCCGGCCGGGACGCGCACTCGCTGCCCGGTTTCGCGCTCGAGAAGCTGTTCGCCCCCGCCGACCGCAAACGCATCCAGCAGAACGTCGCGCGCATCGCCGAGGGCAAGGCCGCGAGCTCCACGCTCGACGTGCGCTTCAACACGGGCAACGACAACTTCCGCTGGGTGCAGGTCACGATGCAACCCGCGCTCGACCCGCGCGACAAGGCCGTGGGCGTCGTGGCGCTCGTCCAGGACATCGAGACGCAACGCGATACCGAGAACGCGCTCATGGCCTCCGTTTCACGGCTTCTCGCGCTCGCTGAAGCCACGCCGCACGCGGCGATGATCGAGGACGTCGACGGCGACATCGAGATCGTCAACGAGGGCTTCTGCCGCCTGCTCGAGCTCGAATCCGCGCCGCAATCGCTCACGGGCCTTCCGGCGAAGGATGTGCTCATGAAGGCGCCCGACCTCCTCAAGTTGAAGCGCATCCCCATCCTCGTCGATGACGCGCCCGCGGGCGCGCTGTACTACTCGCTGGAAGCGACGGTGGTGGTCGAGAAGGCCGCTTCCGAGATCGCGCTCATCGAGAAGATCGGCGAGGAGCTCTCGGTCGCGCTCGAAGGCATCTCCGCGATCGCGATCCGCGCCCAGCAGATGGAGTTCGATCCGGGCATGGTCGAGCACTTCCAGCAGATCCGCCTGTCGACCGAAACCGCGATGGCGGCGATCGGCGACCTCGTGGATTTCTCCAATGTCTCGGGCGGCGTCGTGCTGCGCAAGGCCACGTTCGGCCTGCGCACGGCACTCGCCGATCTCATCAAGCGCGTCTTCGCCGCCGCCGAGGAACGCCGCTGCCGCCTGCGCATGCGCGTGGAGCAGGACGTCTCCGACCAGATCGAAGGCGACGTCGAGCGCCTGCAGCTCGTCCTGAAGAACCTCCTCGACACCGCCTTCCAGCTCGTCCCGGGCAGCGAGATCACGCTGCACATCGTTCCCGAGTACGTGACGGAGTCGGGCATCCAGCTTTCGTTCAGCATCTCCGCGGGGATGGATGGCGGCGAGAAGCCCGTGCTGAGCTTCTCGCCCGAAGCGGGCATGGGGGTCGCGGTCGCGAAGTTCATGGTGACCGCGATGGGCGGGCGGCTCGAGATCTCCTCGCGGCCCGCCGCCGAGGCGATCTACGCTTTCACGATCGAATTTCCCGTGCGCCCCGCCGCGCCCGCGCCGCGTCGCAAGAGCTTCGCCTCGCTCGTGGGCCTCTCCGCGCTGCTCGTATCGGCCGATCCCGCGCAACGCCTCGCGCTCTCGAACCAGCTGCGCGGTTGGCGCATGGATCCGCTCGAAGCCGACAACGCGCAGATGGCGATCGCCCTGCTCGAGCGCCTGCACGAGGAAGGCAATCCCGTGCCGCTGCTCATCGTCTCCGACCAGTTGCCCGAGCAGGACGGTTTCCTGCTCGCCTTCCGCGTGAAGAACCACCACACGCTCGCCGGCACGCTCGTCATGATGCTCGCCTCGAAGGGCAAGCCCGGTGACGCGATGGCCTGCCGCGAGAACGGGATCAGCGCGTACATGCGCTACCCGATCGCCGAGCACCAGTTGAACGAAGCGATCGTCGCGGTCACCGGCGCCTCGGTCGATGCGGACGAAACACCGACGCTGGTGACGCGCCACTCGCTGCGCGAGCAGCGCAAGGGCGCGACGATCCTCCTCGCCGATCCCGATCGCGACAGCCAGATCCTTGCCTCGCACATCCTTTCGAAGCACGATTGCAGCGTGGTCGTCGCGCACGACGCGAAGGAAATCCTCGCCGCGCTCGAGCAGGACCTCTACGACCTCGTGTTGATCGAAACCGCGCTCGAAGGGCTGAACACGCCCGACACGCCGGCGCGCCTGCGCAAGGCCATGCAGCGCGGCGGCGAAGGCGTTCGCGTGGTGGCCCTCAGCGTCGAACACAGCGCCGACTGGGCCAAGGCGCGCGTCGCCGAAGGCTACAACGCCGCGCTCGCCAAGCCCATCCAGAAGGATGCGCTGGTGGCCCTGCTCACTCCGAAGGAAGCGTAGTCCCCTTCAGCGCGGCCAGAGCGCGAGCACGAAGTCTCGCTGCTTCGCAACGCCATCCGCGCGCGCCACGGGATCCGGGTCGTAGTCGTTCTCCTGGTCGGCGAGGTTGCGCGTGAGCAAGTGCCCCAGGTTCGGATAAGCCACCAGCTCGCAACGGCCTCCACCCGAGGCCACCCGATCACAGAATCGCCGCGCTCCGGCGAGTGGCGTGAGCGTGTCCTTTTCCCCGTGGACGATGTGCACCGGTGGCATGCGGGGCCGGATGTGTTCGACGGGAGAGTACGCAGCCGCTGGCTCGCGATCGCGAAGCAGGCGGCGAAAATGTCCGTCGGCACTCAGGTCGAGCGCCGGCGACCAGAGCACCAGGGCATCCGGCCCGCCGACGCCGTACGTTCCGTTCGTGTTGCCGCACCCGATCGTCGCCGATGCCGCGGCCAGGTGACCGCCCGCCGAGACGCCGTACGCAACAATCCGATCGGCGCGCGCGCCCAACGTGGCGGCCTTCGATCGCATCCACTGGAACGCGTGGCACACGTCGGAGAGTGCGTCGATCGGCGTGACCTGGGCGCCCGACAGTCGATACTGCACGGGCACCGCGACCCACCCCAGTTCAGCGTAGCGGCGCGCGGTCGCGAACACCCAACTCGGCTCCCCCGCGCTCCAGCCGCCTCCGTGAAAGAGCAGCATCACCGGCCGCGGGGCAGTTCCCTCGGGCTGCGCCTTCGCGAACACGTAAGCCTTGAGGGCCACGCCATCGACTTCGCGGTAGGTGTGAACGACCGGAGCCAGCGGTTCCGCAGCGGCCTGTGCAGCGGCCGGCGAGTGAATCCCCGCGCCCGCTGCGAATGCGGCGAGAGTGAATACGATCCTGCGGAGCGGCCGGGATGTCGTCATGCTGCCTCCTCGTCGTTCCTACGTTGCCGCGGTGCGGCGCTCGGGCTCCACGCTGTGCAGGTAGGTCGTCAAGGTATCGGTGGGCGGCGCGGTGGAGAGCTGCGTTGCAATCCGGCCGATGCCGCCGCGGTGGTATCCACCATGTGTCGCGACGTGGGCGAGGATTTCCTCGCGGGACATGCAGCCCTTCATCCCGTCCGTGAAGGTGAACGGCACGCGCTCCGACAGGCGCTCCGGCGGAAGCGTGGCGATGTACTCGAGGTACCAGCGATCCGAGGCAGCCTGTGCGCGATGCAGTTCCTGCTGGGTTGGCGTCGCGTCCGTGTTGACCCGCGTGTACGGATGGGGCTTGCCCGCCAGGTGGGCCGCGAAGATCTGGTCCACGACATAGACGTGGTTGAGCAGGCGGATGGCCAGGTGCCGTTCGGCTTCGTGCCCGGCCGGGTCGAGCGACTCGAGTTCGGTGAAGAGCGCCTCGTTGGCCCACGCCTTGTACTTGAAAAGCGACTGAAGTAAAGCTGAAGCGCTCATCGGTTCCTCGGTTCGTCAGGGGTCTGCGGATTGTATGACGTCATTGATCGTCTTCAGGAAGCCGCCGAACATCTCGAAGGCGTCGACGGCCACGTCGTCCTCGACACGCTTGGAAATCGCGGTGAGGGGAAAGATGAGCACCGTCGTTTCCAGCCAGCGCAGGGCGGGATCGCGTCCGAATTCGTCCTCCACGGCCACCCAGGACAGTTGCGGCATCTCCTGCACGAGGGCATCGCCCAGGGCGATCCCGAGCGACTGGAGCTTCCAGGTCTCGGTCTTCTCCGCCCAGCCGTTGTCGAGCACGGCCTGGATCACGCGCAGCTTCGCCGAAAGAGGCTCGTAGCCTTTCGCATCCTCGAAGTGGCCGACCACCCATTCGCGATGCGCCTCGATGCGCTGGATATCTTCCTCGTTCAGCGTCTCGATCGATTGGGTCACGGGCGGGCCGCGAAGAATTGCTCGAGCGCTTGCGCGAGCTCCGTGGAAAGAGGAATCGCAGGATCGCCGTACGAAGCCATCTGCTTGTCCCTTTCGGCGGGAACGATCTTCAGGATGTGGTTCATTCCCGCGATGACCTTCAGCGCGCACTTCGGGTTGGCCGCGTGAAGCTTCCGCGCGTCCGCGACCTCGACCTGGATGTCCGTTCCGCCTTGCACGATCAGGCACGGCACGCGAAGTTTCGCGAACTCGTCCGCCGGCGAGTACTTGAACCACGAGATGAGATACGGCTGGACGCTCGGGCGATACAGAGCCGACAGCTGCGAAGGCACGTCGCCCACCGTCTTCCCGGCCTCGAGTGAGACAAGGATCGCTTCGCTCCTCGCGCCCAGCTCAGGAGGCAGGCGGCCCTTGAGCTGGCGCCGCAGCGCCGTGGCAGCCCGTTCCGCGGGACCCGCGATCGAGATGAAGGCCGAAGCCGGGTTGCGCTGGGCGGCAAGCAATCCGATCAGCGATCCTTCGCTGTGCCCCAGGACCACGACGCGGGAGAAGCGCGAGTCCTTCGAGAGCTGCGCGATCCAGGACGCGGCGTCCTCGACGTAGGTCTCGAGGCGCAGGTCGGCCTCCTCACGGGCGGCCTCGCGGCTGGCCGCGACGCCGCGCTTGTCGTAGCGCACCGACGCCACGCCGTGCTCGTTGAGCGCAGCCGTGAGCATCTTCAGGCTGTCGTTCCTGCCGGACGCGAGCGGGGTGTTGCCGTCGCGATCGGTGGGGCCGGAGCCGGCGATGACCAGGACGACCGGAACCCACGGGGCGCCCGGCGGCATGGTCAGCGTGCCCTTGATCGTGCCGGTCGGGGTCTCCAGCTCGATCGGGTGCTCCAAATCCACTTCCGGCGGCGCGGCCTCGAAGTGCTTGACGATGTTCTGGAACAGATTCGCCCAGCGCTCGCACGACGCCATGACATCGGCCATGGGCGTTTTCTCAGTGCTTGTCGGACTACGCTGCCACACCACCAGGTTCCACAGGGGAGCCATGCTGTCCGTGCGCGCGATTCGCAGGTGCTTGTCGCTCACGCTCGAAACCGAATAGCCATCGCCGGCCGAAGCGTCCGCCCCCTTGCGAAGGTACTTCCTTGCGCCGCCCTGCTCCGAGGCGAGGCCGTACTCCTTTCCTTCGTTGCGGCCATGGGCCTGGTACGCGCTGGCAACCAGGCGGTCCCCTTCGAATTCGTACGTCATCAGGCACAGGTAGCCGCCGATGACGTTCAGCGCCTTGGCGAGCTCGCGAGCTTGCGGGGGCGGGGGCGCCTTCAGGATGAGCTTCTCCGTGGCCACGGGATCGAGCATCCAGGTTCCGTCGAGCTTGGCCGGCGGTGCGGCCAGTGCATTCGTCGCCATCGCGAGCGCTGCAAGGCACCGCAGCAACAGAACGCTCCGAACCATCGCGATCGTCCCTCCCCGTGCCGCGCTCACACCTGAAGCGAACCGCGGAAACCCCGCGCGGCGTAGTACGAGTCCGCGCCATTGTGGTACACGAACACCTTGCCGTAGCGCCGGTCGCAGAAGAGCGCGCCGCCCAGTGCCCTGACGTCGGCCGGCGTCGCAATCCAGCTCGACGTCTTCGTATCGAATTCGCCAAGCTTCTGCAGCGCCCGGTATTGCTCTTCCGTGAGGAGCTCGATGCCCATCGCAGCGGCCGCCTCCATGGCGTTGCCCTTGGGCTTGTTCTCCTTTCGACCGTCGAGCGCCTTGCGGTCATAGCAGAGACTCCTGCGGCCCGACGGCGTCTCGGGCGAGCAATCGCAGAATGTGTACTTGCCCGTCTTCTTGTCGTGACTCACGACATCAGGTTCGCCGCCGCTCGCTTCCATTTCGCCAAGCGCCTTCTGCGCAACGGCATTTCCTTCGAGCCTGGCCAGAACGTCGGCCCATGCGATCCCCTTGTGCCGCGCCGTGTTCTTTTCGAAGCGAGCCCCGAGTGCCTCGAGAAGCTCGTTGCGTTCCTGGGTATTCATGCGCGGACTCAATTCACCGGCACGTTTTTCGCGTCGTGCTCGGCGCGTTGAGCCAGCAGGAACCGCTTCTGGATGTCGTTCTTCGTGCTCAGTTGCAGCTGCTGGATTTCGGTGGTGATCGAGAGCCGCGTTTCCGCTTCATCGACCTTGAGATACCGGAGCCAGGGCACGTGCTGCACGAACTCGCATCCCTTGCACACGGCAAGGTTCTTCGCCATGAAGGGAAAACTCTTCTGCCCGAAGAACATGAACCACTCCTTCTCGCGCCACAGGTGCCACGTCGTCGAGTTGGAGCAGTGATAGCAGTAGGACTTGAAGAGGGTCCGGATGTGCAGCGTTTCCTTCATCCAGCCGATGTTGTAGATCACGTCCGCACCTGGCCTTGCGTCTCGACGAGCTCGTTCAATTTTCCCGTGATCACGGTGACGTATTCCGGGGGTAGCGCGGCACTCTCGGCATTGAACGCCGCGAGGATGCGGGACGGGTCGAAGCGCGTGCCGGGAACGAGGAACGGAGTCCCGCTTCCGAAGCTGCCGGGGCCGCCGCAGTCGACTTTCGCGTGGGTGAAACCGGCCGGGGGTATCCACGACAGCGCATGTTCGCTTTCGCGCTTGTCGTAGCAGAACTGGAAACCGGCGACCGCCTCGTCGTCGCCGAGCCAGACGATCAGGTCGCAGTTCACCGACACGAACCAGCGGCGGCGCCCCTCGTTCGTGATCTGCCGAATCGGTGACATTTCGCGCAACATGGCGCTAATTCTGGTCGCCGGCCCAACCCGGGTCAACCGCGCGCCGAGAGGATCGCCCGCGCCAGTTCGCGGAAGCCCGCACCGCCGCGCGAAGGCGTTACCCACGCCGGCAGATCCGTCATCAGGTCGGCCATGTCGCGGACGTTCGCAACGCCGACCGCATTGGGGAAGAAAGCGAACATCGGTTGGTCGTTGGGCGAATCGCCGGCGAAGACGAGTCGCTCACGCTCGCGGGCCGCATCGATCGCGAACTCCTCGCGCAACATGAGCCGCGACGTGGAGAGCTTGTCGTAGCCACCGAACCAGCCGTTCACGTGGATCGAGCTCACTTTCGCGGTGAGGCCCTCGGCTTCCATGACCGAAACGATCTTCGCGACCGCTTCGCGCGGCAGCGGCGGAACGTCTTCGCAGAAATCGATCGCGAGGTCGGCTTCGCGGTAGGGCTGGTCCGCGGAGATGGCGCAGCCGGGAACCTCGGCGAGGACGCGCCTGGCGATCGCCGCGAGCTTCATGCCGCGCGCCTCGCGCTCCGCCGTCTCCACCACGTAGCGCTTCACGAGCCGGCCCTTCTTCGCGTCGTGGCGAAACCAGAACGCGCCGTTCTCCCCAACGACGGCATCCACCGGCCAGAAGCGCGCGATGAGATCGCACCAGCCCGCGGGGCGGCCCGTCACCGGAATCACGAGGAGGCCCGCCGCGCGCAGGTCCGCGAGCGCGGCGTACGACTCGGGCGGCAGGTAACCGTCGGTGGTCAGCGTGTCGTCGATATCGGCGAGGACTCCGCGAATCGCAGCGAGCGCCGCGCGCGGAAACTCGGCAAGCGGCCTCAACGCAGGAAGGCTTCCACGGAGGCCCTCTGGGCGCTATCCATGTGCAGGCCGCACTTGGTGCGGCGCCAGAGGACGTCCTCGGCGGTGCGTGCCCATTCCTCGGCGCGCAGGTATTCGACCTCGCGCTGCGTGAGCCCGGCGCCGAAATGCTTGCCGAGATCCTCGGCCTTGCGCGCGCTGCCGAGCAAGACGGGCGTGTTCGCGCCATGGCGCCGCACGATCGCCTCGACCCACTCGCGCGGGAGCTCCGCGTACTTCGCGCGCATCTCGTCGCGGAACGAATTGAAGTGCGAGACGTTGCCTCCGGGCAGCGGCTCGGTCGCGGTCCACCGGCCCTTGATCCCGGGATAGAAGCGCGCGAGCTTGTCGACCGCTTCCTCGGCGAGGCACCGGTACGTCGTGATCTTCCCGCCGAAGATCGACAGCAGCGGCGCAGTCCCGCCCTCCTCGTCCACCTTCAGCACGTAGTCGCGCGTCACTTCCGAGGGATTCGCGGAGCCGTCGTCGTAGAGCGGCCGGACGCCCGCGTAGCTCCAGACGATGTCGGACTCGACCAGGGGCTTGGCGAGGAAGCGGTTCACCGCATCCAGGAGGTAGCGCGTTTCCTTCGTGGAGATCTCGCGCGCTTCGGACACGTCATCGACCGCGACGTCGGTCGTGCCGATCAGGCTGAACTTGTTCTCGTAGGGAATCACGAAGACAACGCGGTCGTCGGCGTTCTGCAGGATGTAGGCGTGCCCCTGCGAATGCACCTTCGGCACGACGATGTGGCTGCCCTTCACGAGCCGCACCTTCGCCGTGATGCGATCGTCCAGAATGCGGTCCAGGACCTGCGCGACCCACGGACCGGCGGCGTTCACCAGGCCGCGCGCGCGGATCGACTCCTTCGCGCCCGTGACCGCGTCCTCGATCTCGGCCTCCCACACGCCGCCCACTCGCTTCGCCGTAACCAGGCGTGTTCGAGTGCGGATGGTCGCGCCCTTCCACTTCGCCGACAGTGCGTTGACCAGCGTGAGGCGCGCATCGTCCACGCGGCAATCGGAATAGAGGAAGCCCGAACGGAAATCGCCCTTGAGGCCGGCGCTGTACTCGACGTGCGGGAACTTCACACCCGTGGAGCCCGGCAGCGTGATCCGCCCGCCCAGATGGTCGTACATCCACAGTCCGATGCGGATCATCCACGCGGGACGCATGGAAACGTCGTGGGGCAACACGAAGAGCAGCGGCCGGATGATGTGGGGTGCCAGGCGCAGCAGCACCTCGCGCTCCTGGAGCGCCTCGCGCACCAGGCCGAATTCGTACTGTTCGAGGTAGCGCAGGCCGCCGTGGATCAGCTTGGAGCTGTACCCGCTGGTGGCCGAGGCGAGGTCGTCCTGCTCGACGAGGAGGACGCGCAAGCCCCTTCCCGCCGCGTCGCGGGCGATTCCGGCGCCGTTGATGCCGCCGCCAATGACCAGGAGGTCTAGCGGTTCCCCCATTTGTCCCACCAGAGCAGGCTGAAGGTTGTTTTCGTGTCGGTGATGATACCGTCCCGCACCCACGACAGGGCATCCTCGATTCGCACCGGGAAGGTCTCGAGATGCTCGCCCTCGTCGAGCTGCGTGCCCACGTGCGTGAGATCCCGGGCCAGATAGAGCTCGATCACCTCGTTCGCATAGCCGATGCACGTGTGCAGCGAAGCGAGGTGCTTCCACTCGGCGGCTTCATACCCGCATTCCTCGACGAGCTCGCGCTTGGCGGTCGCCAGGTGCGGCTCGTTGGCTTCGATCTTGCCGGCGGGCAGCTCCAGGTAGTGCCGGTGCATCGGATAGCGATACTGGCGCTCGAGGAGAATGGTCTCCGGGTCGAGGAACGCGAGCATCATCACCGCGCCCGGATGTTCCACGTACTCGCGCCACGCGATATTGCCGTCGCACAGGCGGACGGAATCGCGGCGCAGGCGCAGGAAGCCGCCGTCGTAGGCGAGCGTCGAGGAAACCGTCGTTTCGGTGAAGTCGCTGCCCTCGGGCGGCTTCTTCGCCGTCACATCGAGGCGGCGATGGCGCGCGCGCAGAGGTCGAACAGCGGCGCGGGGAAGATGCCGAGGGCGAGGATGGCGAGCGCGTTGATCGAAAGCGCCCAGCGCAGGTCCGCGCGCGGCGAGATCGTGATCTCGCCCGCGGGCTCGTCCATGTACATGAGCCGGACGATGCGCAGGTAGTAGAACGCGCCGATCACGCTCATCAGCACCGCGAAGACCACGAGCCACGTCCAGCCCGCGACGAGCACCGCCTGCAGGACGGCGAACTTCGCGAAGAACCCGACCGTGGGCGGGATGCCGGCGAGCGAGAACATCACGAGCAGCATCAGGAAGGCGTACCACTTCGATTTCTTGTTGAGGCCCTTCCAGTCGTCGAGCGACTCGGCCTCGAAGCCCGCGCGCGTGAGCAGCAGGATCATGCCGAAGGCGGCGAGCGTCATGAGCACGTAGGCGATCACGTAGAACATCGCCGAGCTGTAGCCGTTGTCGTTGCCCGCGAGGATCCCGAGCAGCAGGAAGCCCATGTGCGAAATGGTCGAGTAGGCGAGCATGCGCTTCAGGTTGCCCTGCGCGATGGCGACGACGTTGCCCAGTGCCAGCGAAGCCACCGCGAGGATCGCGAACATCTGCGCCCAGTCGGCGGTCATGCCCTGCAGGCCGTTGGCGAAGAGGCGCAGCACGAAGGCGAATGCGGCGATCTTGGGCGCGCCGCCGATGAAGAGGGTCACCGGTGTGGAGGCGCCGTGATACACGTCCGGAATCCACATGTGGAACGGCACGGCGCCCAGCTTGAAGGCGACACCCGCCACGGAGAACACCACGCCCAGCACCAGCAGCGTGTGGTTGGCCTGCGAGCGCTCGATCATCTGCGCCACCTCGGCGATCTGGAGCGAGCCCGTGGCGCCGTAGATCATCGAGAGACCGTAGAGCAGCAGCCCCGAAGCCAGTGCGCCCAGCACGAAGTACTTCATCGCCGCTTCGGTCGCGCGCACCGAATCGCGCTGCAGGGCCACCATCGCGTAGGACGAGAGTGCCAGCAGCTCCAGGCCGAGGTAGAGCGTGAGGAAGTGGTGCGCCGAGATCATCACCATCATCCCGAGCGTGGCGAAGAGTGCCAGCGACAGGATTTCGCCCGTGAGCAGGCCCCTCGCCTCGAGGTACGGACGGCTGTAGAGGAGTGTCGCGGCCACGGCGAGCAGCGCGGCGACCTTCAGCACCTGCGACATCATGTCGGCGACGAACACGCCGTTGAACGCGAGCACGGCCGGATGGCCCACGCCGGCGAGTGCGAGGCCCGCGCAGCCCACCAGGGCGGCGACCGCGAACCAGTAGCTCACGTGGCGCTCGTTGTCCTTCACGAAGAGGTCGAACACCAGCAGGACCGAGGCGAGGATCAGCAGCGCGATCTCGGGAATCGCCGGTGCAAAGGCGGAGAGCGAGACGGCGTTCATTTGAGCTTGGACTCCGCGACGTGGCGCAGGAGCTCCTGGATGGCGGGGTTCATGACGTCGGTGAAGGGCTTCGGATACAGGCCCATGCCGAGCACGCACACCGCGAGCAGGGCCAGGAACACGATCTCGCGCTTGTTCACGTCCTGGAGCGCAGCGACGTTCGGATTGGCGATTTCGCCGTAGATGACGCGCTTGACCATCCACAGCGTGTAGGCCGCGCCGAAGATGAGCGTGGTGGCCGCGAGGAAGGAGTACCAGAAGCTCACCTTCATCGTGCCCAGGATCACGAGGAACTCGCCCACGAAGCCGCTGGTGGCGGGCAGGCCCGAGTTGGCCATCGCGAAGAGGACGAAGAACGCCGCGAACACCGGCATCCTGTTCGCGACCCCGCCGTAGTCGGCGATCGAGCGCGAATGCACGCGGTCATAGAGCACGCCCACGCAAAGGAACATCGCCCCCGAGATGAAGCCGTGCGAGATCATCTGCACGAGGCCGCCGGCCATGCCGTCGGCGTTGAAGATGAAGAAGCCCAGCGTCACGAAGCCCATGTGCGAGATCGACGAGTACGCGATCAGGCGCTTCATGTCGTCCTGCACGAGGGCGACCAGGCCGATGTAGACGATCGCGATCAGCGACAGCGTGATCATGAAGCCCGCGAGCTCATGGGAGGCATCGGGCGCGATGGGCAGGTTGAAGCGGAGGAAGCCGTACGCGCCGATCTTCAGCGTGATCGCGGCGAGCACCACCGAGCCGCCCGTGGGCGCTTCCGTGTGCGCATCCGGGAGCCACGTATGCACCGGCCACATCGGCACCTTCACCGAGAACGACGCGAACATCGCGAGGAAGATCAGGATCTGCGGCCACCGGCCCAGCGGGAGCTGGTGGAAGTCGAGGATCTCGAAGCTGCCGTTGGTCTGCTGGTAGAGGTAGATGAAGGCCGCGAGCATGAGCAGGCTGCCCAGCAGCGTGTAGAGGAAGAACTTCACCGCGGCGTACACGCGGTTAGGCCCGCCCCACACCCCGATGATCAGGAACATCGGGATCAGCATCGCCTCGAAGAAGACATAGAAGAGGATCGCGTCGAGCGCGCAGAACACCCCGTTGATCAGGCCCGACATGATCAGGAAGGCCGCGAGGTACTGCGAGACCTTCTCGGTGATCACTTCCCAGTGCGCGATGACCACGAGGATGGTCATGAAGCTGTTGAGCAGGATGAACGGCATCGAGATGCCATCCACGCCCAGGTGGTAGTTCACGTTGAAGCGCGTGATCCACGGCGCCATCTCGGAGAACTGCATGGACGGCGTCGGAGCGAACTGCGTCCACAGCGGGATCGTGACGAGGAAGCCCAGCACGGATCCGGCGAGCGCGATCCAGCGCCCGAGCGCGCGGTCGTCGCGGCCGACGATGAGCACCAGGACGCCGAAGAGGATCGGCACCCAGATGGCGAGGGAGAGAACCGGAAGGCCTTGCATCGTTCGTTCTTGTTAGAGGAGTTTGTCTTTCCAGTACCACAGCGTGAGCAACACGAACACGCCGATGATCATCGTGAAGGCGTAGTGGTAGACGTAACCGGTCTGCACTTGCCGCACGATCCCCGCGGTCCAGCCGATCAGCCGGGCCGTCCCGTTCACCATGATCCCGTCGATGACGGTCCTGTCGCCCCACTGCCAGAAGGCCCCGCCGAGCTTGCGTGCGCCGCCGGCGAAGAACCAGTCGTTGAAATCGTCGAAGCCGTACTTGCGCTCGAGGATGGTGGCGAGCACGCCCGACTTCGCCTTGATCACCGCCGGCAGGTCCGGGCGCAGGATATAGAGGTAGTAAGCGGTGCCGGCGCCCGCGACCGCGAGCCAGAACGGCAGTGTGGTCAGCGCGTGCACGACCATCGCGCCGGCGCCGTGGAAGTGCTTGGCCATCTCCGCCATCGTGGCGGTCTTCATGATCGACTCGGCGAAGTAGCCGCCGTAGAGCATCGGGCCGATCGCGAGCCAGCCGATCACCACCGAAGGAATCGCGAGCAGCACCAGCGGCACCGTCACCACCCAGGGCGACTCGTGCGGCTCATGCACCTCATGATGTTCTCCGTGTCCTCCGTGCCCTCCGTGTTCATGCTGTACCTCGCGGAAGCGCTCCTTCCCATGGAATGCAAAGAACACCAACCGGAACGAATACAACCCACCGACGAACACACCCGCCATCGCCAGCCAGTACGCGAAGTGCGCGCCGGGCGTGGTCGAAAGGTGCAGCGCCTCGATGATCGAATCCTTGGAGAAGAAGCCCGCGAACGGCGGCAGGCCGGCGTTAGCGAGCGCGCCGATCAGCACCGTGAAGTAGGTGATCGGCATGTACTTCCGGAGCCCGCCCATGCGGCGCATGTCCTGCTCGTGGTGCATCGCGATGATCACCGAGCCCGCGCCGAGGAAGAGCACGGCCTTGAAGAACGCGTGCGTCATCAGGTGGAAGATGCCTACCGAGTAGGCGCCCGCGCCGAGCGCCATCGTCATGTAGCCCAGCTGCGAGAGCGTCGAGTACGCGACCACGCGCTTGATGTCCGTCTGGACGATCGCGATCAGCGCCATGAAGAACGCCGTGATCGAGCCGATGATCACCACGAAGGTGAGCGCCGTCTGCGAAAGCTCGAACAGCGGCGACATGCGCGCCACCATGAAGATGCCCGCCGTCACCATCGTCGCCGCGTGGATCAGCGCGGAGATCGGCGTCGGGCCTTCCATCGAATCCGGCAGCCACACGTGCAGCGGGAACTGCGCGCTCTTGCCCATCGCGCCGATGAAGAGACCGATGCAGATGATCGTGAGCGCCGACCACTGCACGCCCGGGATGATCGAGAGCTGCGCGCCGGCGAACTTCCTGGCGCCTTCGAACACCGGCTGGTAGTCGAGCGTGCCGAAGATCATGAAGATGATGGCGATGCCCATCAGGAAACCGAAGTCCCCGACCCGGTTCACCAGGAAGGCCTTGAGGTTCGCGTAGATCGCCGTGGGGCGCGTGAACCAGAAGCCGATGAGGAGGTAGGAGACGAGGCCCACCGCTTCCCAGCCGAAGAACAGCTGCAGGAAGTTGTTCGCCATCACCAGCATCATCATCGAGAAGGTGAACAGCGAGATGTAGCAGAAGAAGCGCTGGTAGCCCGGGTCCTCGGCCATGTAGCCGATGGTGTAGACGTGGACCATCAGCGACACGAACGTGACCACCGTCATCATGGTCACGGTGAGCGGATCGATGAGGAAGCCCACCTGCAGGCTCCAGCCTTCGCCCGCGGCCCAGGTGTAGAGCGTGGCGTTCAGGCGGCCACCGTCCATGACCTGCTGGAACGCGACGAGCGATGCGATGAGCGACACCAGCACGGAGACGATCGTCACCCAGTGCGAGAACGACCGGCCGAGCTTCCAGCCGAGGAAGCCCGCGAGGATGGCGCCGACGAGGGGCGCGAATGCGGCGATCTGGGAAAGGGTCATCAAGTCCATGGCTAGCCCTTGAGACTTCCGAGGTCGTCGACGTTGATCGAGCGCAGGTTGCGGAACAGCACCACGAGGATCGCGAGGCCGATGGCCGATTCAGCCGCGGCCACCGTGAGGATGAAGAACACGAACACCTGGCCGGAGAGGTCGTTCAGGAAGTACGAGAACGCCACGAAGTTCATGTTCACGGCGAGCAGCATCAACTCGATGGCCATGAGCAGCACGATCAGGTTCTTCCGGTTGAGGAAGATGCCCACGACGCCGATCGCGAACAGCAGCGCGCCGAGGACCAGGAAGTGGCTGAGCGGGATCATCGGTCGTCCTTCACGATGGTCAGGCGGTCGGCCTTGGTCGCCGCGAGCTGCATGCGCGGATCCTGGTACTTCGTTTCCTTGCGGCGGCGGTAGGTCAGCGCGATGGCCGCCACGATCGCCACGAGCAGCACCACCGCGGCCAGCTCGAAGGGGAAGACGTAGTCGGTGTAGATCACGCGGCCGAGCTCACGCGTATTCGAGTAGCCCGGCGGCGGCGCGCCCGGCCCGATCGCGCGCGAGAACTCGCGCGACCCAAGGACGAGTACGAGCTCCAGCGCCATGAGCAGGCCCAGGCCACCCGCGAGCGGCAGGTGCTTCCAGAAGCCCTCGCGCAGCTTGTCGAAATTGATGTCGAGCATCATCACGACGAACAGGAACAGCACCATCACCGCGCCCACGTAGACGAGGATCAGCGTGACGGCGAGGAACTCCGCGTAGAGCAGCAGCCAGATCGCCGAAGCCGTGAAGAAGCACAGGACCAGGAACAGCACCGCGTGCACGGGGTTGCGTGCGGTGATCACGCGCAGCGCGCTCAGCACGAGCACCACGCTGAAGAAATAGAAGATCGCGAGCTGGAGGGTCATTTAGCGGTAGGCCGCGTCGTCGGCACGGTCGGCCGCGATCTGCGCTTCGTACTGGTCGCCGATCGCGAGCAGCATCGGCTTGGTGTAGTAGAGGTCGCCGCGCGCTTCCCCGTGGTACTCGAGGATGCGTGTCTCGACGATGGAATCGACCGGGCAGGATTCCTCGCAGAAGCCGCAGAAGATGCACTTCGTGAGGTCGATGTCGTAGCGCGTCGTGCGGCGCGTGCCGTCGTCGCGGGCTTCGGATTCGATGGTGATCGCCAGCGCCGGGCACACCGCCTCGCACAGCTTGCACGCGATGCAGCGCTCTTCCCCGTTGGGATAGCGGCGCAAGGCGTGCAGCCCGCGGAAGCGCGGCCCCTGGGGCGTCTTCTCCTCGGGGAACATCACCGTGACCTTGCGGGCGAACAGGTGGCGACCGGTGAGCTGCAGGCCCTTCACGAGCTCCCCGAGCATGAGGCTTTGCGCGATTTCGCGGGCGCGGTTGAACATGGTCACTTTCCGAACCAGATCGAGAACGGCGGCGTGCTCGCGAGCGGCTCGAGCATCATCACGCCCACGACCGTGATCCACACCAGCGTGATCGGGATGAACACCTTCCAGCCCAACCGCATGATCTGGTCGTAGCGATAGCGCGGGAAGGAAGCGCGGATCCACAGGAACACGAACATGAAGAACGCGATCTTCCCGAGGAACCACCAGATGCCGGGCGCGCCGAGGAAGCCCCACGACACCGGGAACGGCGAGAGCCAGCCGCCCAGGAAGAGCACGCTCGCGAGCACGCCCACGAGGATCATGTTGGCGTACTCCGCGAGGAAGAACACCGCGAAGGCCATGCCCGAGTACTCGACGTGGAAGCCCGCGACGATTTCGCTCTCGCCCTCGGCGACGTCGAACGGGTGGCGGTTCGTTTCCGCGAGGCCCGCGATGAAGTACACGATGAACAGCGGGAAGAGCGGAATGAAGAACCACTCGAGCATCCCGTAGTCGCCGCCCTGGCGCATCACGATCTGCGTGAGGTTCATGCTCTGGCCGGCCATGAGCGCGCCCACGAGGGCGAAGCCCATCGCGATTTCGTACGAGACGACTTGCGCGGCCGAGCGCAGCGCGCCGATGAAGGCGTACTTCGAATTCGAGGCCCAGCCGGCGATGATGATTCCGTAGACGCCCATCGAGGTGAGCGCCAGCACGACGAGCAATCCTGCGTCGACGTTCGCGATCACCCAGCCCGGCGCGAAGGGCACCACGGCCCACACGCCCAGCGCAGGAGCGACGGCGATGATCGGCGCGAGCAGGAACAGGCCCTTCGAGGCGCCCGTCGGAATGATCTGCTCCTTCATGAGGAGCTTGATCGCATCGGCGATGGGCTGGAGGATGCCCTTGAAGCCCACGCGGTTCGGGCCCTTGCGCACCTGGATCCAGCCGATGACCCAGCGCTCGACGAGCTGGTAGTAGAGGACCGTGAGCAGCAGGGGTACCAGCACCATCACGATGCCGGCCAGCGCCTTCGCGAACGTCCACGCCGTCGGGCCGTACTGCGGACCGAAGGTGCTCATGAAGCCGCCTTCGGCGGTCGTCATGACGTTGTTGAAGATCTCGATCATTCCGCGGCGCGCTCCATGGCGATGCGCTCGGCGGAGAGCGGGCCTTCGCCCAGGCTCGCCGTCTCGGCGATCGAACGCGCGGCCCGGATGCAGCCCTCAGGCACCGCGGCATCGATGGCGGCGGCGAGGATGGCTTCACCGCCGCCCTGCCGCAGCTTCACGTGATCACCCGCGCCGAGGCCCAGGGACGCATAGGTCGCGGCACTCATGCGCGCCACGCTGGCGTTCTTCGCGTCGGTGGTCTTCTGCAGCGGCTGCGAGCGGCGAACGATCGCGTCGGTCGCGTAGATCGGGACTTCGACGATGCGTTCGAGCCCACCGGCCCCGCCCTTGGGCGAGATCGAACCGGGTGCCGTATTGCCGAGGCCCTTCGTGGCCCACGCCTGCAAGTCAGGTGCGATACCCGCGCGAACGGCTTCGAGCGTCTCGGCTTCGAAGCCGGGGAGGCCCAGCATGTGGCCGAGCACGCGCAGGACCTTCCAGGCGGGACGCGATTCGCCCAGCGGCTTCACCACCGCGTTGAACGACTGCGCGCGGCCTTCCATGTTCACGAACGTGCCGCCGGTTTCGGTGAACGGCGCGATCGGCAGCACGACGTGCGCGTGATCGAAAGCCTGGTTGCGATAAGCCGCGAGCGCGACGACGAACTCCGCGCCCGCGAGTGCCTTGCCTGCGCCGGGCGCGCAATCGAGGTCGGCTTCAAGGCCGGCGAGGATGTAGGCCTTGCGCGGCGTACTGATCATCGCGTGCGCGTCGAGGCCCTTCGTGGGCACGGCGCCGGCGAGATGCGCGCCCACGCTGTTCGCGCCTTCGGGAAGGATGCCAACCGTCGCGCCCGTGTTGCCCGCGATTTCGTGCGCGGTCGCGAGGAGTGCCGCGAAATCGGGATGCTGCTGCGCGTAGTGGCCGAGGATGATCGCCTTGCGGCCTTCGCCTTCGAGGCGCGAGGCGCTGTCGCGCAGCGCATCGACGAGCGTCGAGGGCTTCACGATGCGCCGGCTCGCCACCGGCATCAGGAGGTCGTCGTCGACCACGTGCACCACGTGGACTTCGAGGCCCTTCTTGGCCGCGGCGCGCAGGCGCGTCGAGAGCAGCGGTTGTTCCTTGCGCAGCGTGCAGCCCACGAGCATCACGCCCTTGAGCGAGGCGATGTCGGAGACCGGCATGCCGAGCCACGGAGCACCGGCAGGCTTCGCACGGAAATCGCTCTGGCGCACGCGGTGGTCCACGTTGTCGGAGCCCAGGCCGCGCGCGAGCTTCGCGGCGAGGTGGAACTCTTCGACGCTGAGGTTGGGCGCGAGCAGCGTGCCGAGCGCCTCGGGGCCGTGCTTGGCGACGGCATCCTTCAGGCCGCGCGCGGCGATGTCGAGCGCTTCCGCCCAATCGCATTCGGCCCAGCCGCTCGCGCGCCGCACCATCGGGCGCTGCAGGCGGTCTTCGGCGTTCAGGCCTTCATAGGCGAAGCGGTCGCGGTCGGAGATCCAGCATTCGTTGAGCGACTCGTTCTCGAGCGGCAGCACGCGCATCACGCGGTCCTGCTTCACCTGCACGACGAGGTTCGAGCCGAGCGAATCGTGCGCGCCCACCGACTTGCGGCGCGAGAGCTCCCACGAGCGCGCGGTGTAGCGGAAGGGCTTCGAGGTCAGCGCGCCGACGGGGCAGAGATCAATCATGTTGCCCGAGACTTCGGAGTCCACGGTCTTGCCGACGAACGCGAGGATCTCGGCGTGCTCGCCGCGCCCGGCCATGCCGAGCTCCATGATGCCGGCGACTTCCTGGCCGAAGCGAACGCAGCGCGTGCAGTGAATGCACCGCGTCATGTCCGTGGAGATGAGCGGGCCGAGGTTCTTGTTCACGACGACGCGCTTTTCTTCCTGGTAGCGCGAAGCCGACCCGCCGTAGCCCACGGCGAGATCCTGCAGCTGGCACTCGCCGCCCTGGTCGCAGATCGGGCAATCGAGCGGATGGTTGATCAGCAGGAACTCCATCACGCCCTTCTGCGCGTCGACGGCCTGCGTGGAGTGCGTCTGGACCTTCATGCCCTCGGTGGCGGGTGTCGCGCAGGCCGGCAGCGGCTTGGGCGCCTTCTCCACTTGAACCAGGCACATGCGGCAGTTGGCCGCGATCGTGAGCTTCTTGTGATAGCAGAAGTGCGGCACGAAGATGCCGAGCTTGTTGGCGGCATCCATCACCGTCTGGCCGCCTTCGACCTGGACCGCCTTGCCGTCGATTTCCAGATTGATGGCCATGTTCAGTCCGCCGCCATTCGAGACGCATCGTGCGACGCGGAGCTGTAACCGCCCGCCTTCACCGTGCAGCACTTGTTGTGGATGTGGTGCTCGAATTCCTCGCGATATACCTTCACGAACGCGCGCACCGGCATGGCCGCGGCGTCGCCCAGCGCGCAGATCGTGCGGCCCTGGATGTTGTCGGCGAGGTTGAGCAGCAGGTCGAGATCCTCGGGACGACCCTCGCCCGTCTCGATGCGCTTGATGATTCTGTAGAGCCAGCCGGTACCTTCGCGGCACGGCGTGCACTGCCCGCAGGACTCTTCGAAGTAGAAGTACGCCAGGCGTTCGGCGGCCTTCACCATGCAGGTGTCTTCGTCCATCACGATCACCGCACCGGAGCCCAGGAACGAGCCGGCCTTGGCGATCGAGTCGTAATCCATGTCCATCGCCATCATCACGTCGGCGGGGAGGACCGGCATCGATGAGCCGCCCGGGATCACGCCCTTCAGTTTCTTGCCGCCGCGCATGCCGCCGGCCATCTCGAGCAGCTTCGCGAACGGCGTGCCCAGCTTGATCTCGTAGTTGCCCGGCTTGTTCACGTGGCCCGAGATCGAGAAGATCTTCGTGCCGCCGTTGTTGGGCTTGCCCTGCGCGAGGAACCAGTCGGCGCCATTCACGAGGATCGAGGGCACCGCGGCGAACGTCTCGGTGTTGTTGATCGTCGTGGGCTTGCCATACAAACCATAGCTAGCGGGGAACGGCGGCTTGAAGCGCGGCTGGCCCTTCTTGCCTTCGAGGGACTCGAGCAGGGCCGTTTCCTCGCCGCAGATGTACGCGCCGTAGCCGTGGTGGGCGTGGAGGTCGAAATCGAATCCGCCGCCGAGGACGTTGCGGCCGAGATAGCCGGCCGCACGCGCTTCCTCGAGCGCCTTCTCGAAGATCTCGTACTCGCTCCAGATCTCGCCGTGGATGTAGTTGTAGCCCACGGTGGCACCAATCGAGTAGCCCGCGATGATCATCCCTTCGATGAGGATGTGCGGGTTGTAGCGGATGATGTCGCGGTCCTTGAACGTGCCCGGCTCGCCCTCGTCCGAATTGCAGACGATGTACTTCTGGCCGGTGAAGTTCTTGGGCATGAAGGACCACTTGAGGCCCGTCGGGAAGCCTGCGCCGCCGCGCCCGCGCAGCGCCGACTTCTTCACCTCGGCGATGACGGCGTCGGGCGTGAGCTTCTCGTTCACGATCTTGCGAAGCGCCTGGTAGCCGCCGCGCGCCTCGTAGTCCTTGAGGTGCCAGTTGGCGCCGTCCAGGCCCTTCATGATGACGGCGTCCGGACCGTAGTCGAGCATCGTCATTTGAGTTCCTCGATCAGCTTGTCCAGCTTCTCGTGGCTCATGAAGCTGCACATGCGCTTGTTGTTCACGATGAGCACCGGCGCATCGCCGCACGCCCCCATGCACTCGCCTTCCTTCAGCGTGAAGCGGCCGTCGGCGGTGGTCTCGTTGAATCCCACGCCCAGCTTGTGCTTCAAATGCTCGGCGGCATCGACGCCACCGGAGAGCGCGCACGGGAGGTTCGTGCAGACGGTGATCTTGTGCCGGCCCGCGGGGGCGCGGTTGTACATGTTGTAGAAGGTCGCGACTTCATACACGGCCACCGGCGCCATGCCGAGGACCTTCGCGACTTCCTCCATCAATTCGTTGGAGAGCCACTGGTGCTCGTCCTGCGCGATGGCGAGCGCGCTCATCACGGCCGACTGGCGCTGCTCGGGCGGATACTTCGCCGCTTCGCGCTCGATGCGCTGCAGGGAGCCGGAGGAGAGCAGGCCCATGCTTATTCGTCCTTCCAGTAATCGACGGCCGCGTTGGCCATCGTCATGTGCTTGAGGCGGCTCGGTGAATTGCCGCCGTACGCGCCGATCTTCTTCGAATCGGGGTACTCGCAGACTTCGGCGGGCATCATCGTCGACACCGAGATGTACGCGAGCTCCGCATTGGAATCGTTGACCAGCTGGTGCGCCGTATCGGGGCCGCCCACGGGACAGCAGATGACATCGCCGGCGCGAACCTTCCGCGTCTCGGTTCCGTAGCGCAGCGTGCCGGTGCCCTTCACGATGAAGAACATTTCTTCCTCGGCGGCGTGGCTGTGGAACGGGCAGGAGACCTTGCCGGGCTGGACCACGTCGTACGAATAGCCGAGTTCCTTCGCGCCGAGGAGCTGGCCGATGCGCGCGGACTCGCCCTCGAACTTGCCGCCGACAGCCGAGAACTTCTCGAGCTTCAGCTCATCGAGGTTGACGACCTTCGTATCGATGACCCGCTTGATCATCGATCGATCTCCCCGAACACGATGTCCATCGTCCCGATGATGGCCACGACGTCGGCGATCATGTGGCCCTTGGCGATCTCGTCGAGGGCCGCGAGGTGCGGAAAGCCCGGAGCGCGAATCTTCACGCGCCACGGCTTGTTCGCGCCGTCGGAGACCAGGAAGATCCCGAACTCGCCCTTCGGATGCTCGACCGCCGCATACGCTTCGCCCGGCGGCACGTGGAAGCCTTCGGTGAAGAGCTTGAAGTGGTGGATCAGCTCTTCCATCGAGGTCTTCATCTCCTCGCGCGAAGGCGGGGCGACCTTGTGGTTCGAGGTGATGACCGGGCCGGGGTTCTTCCGGAGCCAGTCGATGCACTGCTGGATGATGCGGTTGGACTCGCGCATTTCCTGCACGCGAACCAGGTAGCGGTCGTAGCAATCCCCGGTCTTGCCCACGGGGATGTCGAAGTCCATCTTGTCGTAGACCTCGTAGGGCTGCTTCTTGCGCAGGTCCCACGCAATGCCCGAGCCGCGGAGCATCGGGCCCGTGAAGCCCAGCGCCTGCGCGCGCTCCGGCGTGACCACACCAATGCCCACCGTGCGCTGCTTCCAGATGCGGTTGTCGGTGAGCAGCGTCTCGTAGTCGTCCACGTAGCCGGGGAAGCGCTTGGTGAAATCCTCGATGAAGTCGAGCAGCGAACCCCCGCGGTTCTCGTTGAGGCGCTTGATCTCGGCCGCGTTCCTCACGTGCGAGGGCAGGTACTGCGGCATCTTCTCGGGAAGATCGCGATACACCCCGCCCGGGCGGTAGTACGCCGCGTGCATGCGCGCGCCCGAGACCGCTTCGTAGCAATCCATGAGGTCTTCGCGCTCGCGGAAGGCGTAGAGGAAGACCGTCATCGCGCCGACGTCGAGCGCATGCGCGCCGAGCCAGAGCAGGTGATTGAGGATGCGCGTGATCTCGTCGAACATCACGCGGATGTATTGCGCGCGCAGCGGCACATCGAGCTCGAGCAGCTTCTCGATCGCCATCACGTACGCGTGCTCGTTGGACATCATCGACACGTAGTCGAGGCGATCCATGTACGGCACGGTCTGGATGTAGGTGCGCGTCTCGGCGAGCTTCTCCGTGGCGCGGTGGAGCAGGCCGATGTGCGGATCGGCGCGCTGGATCACTTCGCCGTCGAGCTCGAGCACCAGGCGCAGCACGCCGTGGGCCGCCGGATGCTGCGGCCCGAAGTTCATCGTGTAGTTGCGGATCTCGGCCATTATTTCTTCCCCGAGTCGCCGTAGGCGTCTTCACGGATGACGCGCGGCACGATCTCGCGCGGCTCGATGGACACGGGCTGGTAAATCACGCGCTTCTGCTTGTCGTCGTAGCGCATCTCGACGTACCCGGAGATGGGGAAGTCCTTGCGGAACGGATGCCCCACGAAGCCGTAGTCGGTGAGGATGCGGCGGAGATCCGGGTGGCCCTTGAAGACGATGCCGTAGAGGTCGAAGGCCTCGCGCTCGAACCAGTTGGCCGAGGGCCACACGCCCACGAGCGTATCGACGCCGGGAAAATCAGCGGAATCGGCGAACACCTTCACGCGAACGCGCTGGTTCTGCGATATCGACAGCAGGTTGTAGACGATCGCGAAGCGGCTGCCCTCGTACGACCCCTCGCCGAAACCCTCGTAATCCATGCCGATGAGGTCGATGAGGATCGTGAACGCCAGCGCGGGATCGTCGCGGAGGATCGTCGCCGCGGCGACGAGATCCGCGGGCGCCACCTCGATCGTGAGCTGGCCACGATAGACGACCTGGCCCTTCAGCCGCGCGCCGAGCGCGGTGCCGAGGGATGCCTGCAGGGTCGCGAGGTCTTCGGCCATGGTCACTTGCGGCGCGAGATCGTGTGCACGCGCTTGATCTTGTTCTGCAGCTGGATCAAGCCGTAGACCAGCGCTTCCGCCGTGGGCGGGCAGCCGGGCACGTAGACGTCGACGGGCACGATGCGATCGCAGCCGCGCACGACGGAGTAGGAGTAGTGGTAGTAGCCGCCGCCGTTGGCGCACGAGCCCATCGAGAGCACCCAGCGCGGCTCGGCCATCTGGTCGTAGACGCGGCGCAGCGCCGGCGCCATCTTGTTGCACAGCGTGCCGGCCACGATCATCAGGTCGGACTGGCGCGGGCTCGGGCGGAAGACGATGCCGAAGCGGTCGAGGTCATAGCGCGCCGCGCCGGCGTGCATCATTTCCACGGCGCAGCAGGCGAGGCCGAAGGTCATCGGCCACAGCGAATTGGTCCGCGCCCAGTTGAGGACGGTGTCGACTTGCGTGACCAGGAAGCCCTGGTCGCCAAGCGCGCCTTCGCGCATCACTCCCATTCGAGCGCTCCTTTCTTCCACTCGTAGATGAAGCCGACCACGAGGATCGCGAGGAAGATCATCATCGCCCAGAAGCCGAACCAGCCGATCTCCTGGAGCACGATGGCCCAGGGGAAGAGGAAGGCGATTTCCAGGTCGAACAGAATGAAGAGGATGGCGACGAGGTAGTAGCGCACGTCGAACTTCATGCGCGCGTCCTCGAACGCCTCGAACCCGCACTCGAAGGGCGAGAGCTTCGCCGAGTCGGGGTGATAGTCGCCCGAGAGGCGCGACAGCGCCCCGCTGGCAACGATTCCACCAACGCCGACAGCGGCGCCGATGGCCAGGAACAGCAGGACAGGGAAGTAGTTCTCGAGCATGCTGTTGTGATTGGTGCCGTCGAAGAGACTCGAACTCTTACGCCTTTCGGCACCGCCCCCTCAAGACGGCGTGTCTACCAATTCCACCACGACGGCGACTGCTTGGATGTTGCGAGGAATGCTTTACCTTTACTTCGGGATGTCCGTCGACTTGGAGTCGGCGGGGGCCGGTGACGCGGGAGCCGAGGAAGCAGGCGCCGCCGGTTTGACATCGGTCTTCAGAGCTTCGGGCGCCTTCGGCACTTCACCGCCGATCGACTGCGTCACCCCGCCCGACTTCCCGGGCACGCCCGAGAAATAGGTCAGGCCGAGGCTCGTCGCGAAGAACACGGCAGCCAGCACCGCGGTCGAGCGCGAAAGGAAATTGGCCGCGCCCGCGGAGCCGAACAGGCTTCCCGCGGAACCGCTGCCGAACGCGGCGCCCATGTCGGCGCCCTTGCCGTGCTGCATGAGCACCAGGGCCGTGATCGAGATCGCGGCCAGCACATGCAAAACGAGTACGACGGTATGCATCTTCTTGCCTTTCAGTTTGCAGCGACGGCTGCGCGCCAGATCGCCACGAAATCTTCCGCCACCAGCGACGCGCCGCCGACCAGTCCTCCGTCGACATTGGGCATCGCGAACAACTCCGCGGCATTCGAGCCCTTCACGCTTCCCCCGTAGAGGATCGGAAGCCTGCCCGCTACCGCCGCATCGCGCGCCGCTACCCGCGCGCGAATGAATGCTTGTGCTTCATCGGCCTGTGCTGACGTGGCCGTCTTTCCGGTTCCGATCGCCCAGACGGGCTCGTAAGCCACGATCGCGCCATCGACTCCTGCCGCGCCCACCTTGTCCAGCAGCGCGTCCACCTGTCGGGCGAGGACCTTCTCGGTCACGCCCTGCTCGCGTTCCGCGAGGGTTTCACCCACGCAGAAGATCGGCGTGAGCCCCGCCCGGCGCGCCGCGATGAATTTCTCCACCACGACCGCATCCGTGTCACCGAAAAGCGTCCGGCGCTCCGAATGCCCCACGATCGCAAGGCTGCAGCCGAATTCCTTCAGCATCGGCCCCGACACTTCGCCGGTGTAGGCCCCCTTGTCATGCGCGCTGACGTCCTGGGAACCCCAGGCCAGCGCCGTTCCTTCCAGGAGGGACTTCACCTGCGACAGGTAAGGAGCCGGCACGCAGACCGCGCACTGCCGATTCCCCGCCTTCTGCACTCCGGGGAGCACCGCTTCGAGGAGGGCCTCATTGGCGGAAAGGCTGCCGTTGAGCTTCCAGTTTCCGACGACGAATTTGGCCCGCATCGCTTGGTGTTCCCTGAAACCAAACGATTTTACCGCGACGCAGCATGGGGGGTCAATTTGGGTGAGCGCCCGCTATTGGGGCCACACCGGGGGTTGACACGTTTCGACATTTCCATAACTATCAAACTATGGACTCAAGCCACGCCGTTCGCGCCCTCAGCGCGCTTTCCCAGGAAACGCGACTCGCCGTCTTTCGATTGCTGGTCCGTGCCGGCTCGGAGGGGCTTGCGGCCGGTCGAATCGCCGAGGCGCTGGGCGTCGCACTCCCCACCCTGTCTTTCCACCTGAAGGAACTTGCGCAGGCGGGTCTCGTGACGAGCCGCGCCCAGTCGCGGTTCGTGATCTACACGGCCGACTACGACCAGATGAGCGCGCTGCTCGGGTTTCTCACCGAGAACTGCTGTCGAGGGATCGCCGCCGCCGACCCCGCGACCGACGCGTGTTGCGAACCTGTCGGCGCTTGCGAAGGAACCCCGTCATGAAGAGAGACCTGTCCGCCCATCCGACCGCGATCCTGGGCGCCGGCCCTGTGGGACTCGCCGCCGCCGCTCACCTCGCCGCGAGAGGGCTGCCGTTCCTCGTGTTCGAGTCGGGCGCGCGCATCGCCGAACACTTTGAATCGACTCGCCACGTCGCGCTCTTTTCCCCCTGGCGCTACAACATCGACAAGGCCGCCCGTGCCCTGCTCACCGCGGAAGGCTGGCTGGAGCCGGAGCTCGACAAGCTTCCCACCTGTGGCGAAGTGATCGATGAGTACCTTCGCCCGCTGTCGCAGCTTCCCGCGATCGCGCCCTTCGTGCGCCTCGAGCATCGCGTGGTTCACGTTGCGCGCGCGGGCTTCGACAAACTCAAGACCGCGGGTCGCGAGCACGCACCCTTCCTTATCCGCGTCACCACCGCGGACGGAACGCGCGATGTCCTCGCCTCCGCCGTCATCGATGCGACCGGCACCTGGTCGACGCCGAACCCTTTGGGCGCGAACGGCCTTCCCGCGGAAGGAGAGCGCGAACACGCCGCTCATTTCGCCTACGGAATGCCCGATGTCCTCGGCACGCAACGTGCGCGCTATGCGGGCAAGCGCGTGCTCGTCGCAGGCGCCGGGCATTCCGCGATCGGAACCCTCATCGCGCTGACGAAGCTCGCTGAAGAGGCGCAAGGTACGGAAGTGCATTGGGCGCTGCGGGGCCACAACTTCGAACGGATCCTGGGCGGTGGTTCCAACGATGGCCTGCCGGCTCGCGGCGCGCTCGGAGCGCGGGTGAAGAACCTGCGCGACACGGGACGCCTCCACGTCCACGCGGACTTCAAGATCTCCGCCGTCCGCTCCGGCGCGCACGGCTTCACGATCGAGGGCATGAAGAACGAATCCGCGCGGTATGCGGTTCACGACATCGAGGAAGTCATCGTCGCCACGGGCGCGCGGCCCGATTTCTCGCTCGCCTCCGAGCTTCGCGTGAAGCTCGACCCGTGGATCGAAAGCACCGAAGCGCTCGCGCCGCTGATCGACCCCAACGTCCACAGCTGCGGTACGGTGCGGCCGCACGGCCATCGCGAGCTCGCCCATCCGGAAAAGGGCTACTACGCGCTCGGCGCGAAGAGCTACGGGCGCGCGACCAACTTCCTGATGGCGACCGGCTTCGAACAGGCGCGGTCGGTCGTGGCAGCGATCGCGGGCGACATGGCCGCGGCGGACGACGTGCAGCTCGAGCTTCCCGAGACCGGCGTGTGTTCCACGCAATGGTCGGAGGATTCGAGCGCGTGCTGCACGAAAGCAGCCAAGGTCGAACCCGCGCCCAAGTCGTCGTGCTGCGGCGGACCCCCGGTGAAGCGCGCCGATGCCTGCTGCGTGAAGGATGAAGTCGCGAAGGACAGTGGCGCATCGGGATGCGGCTGCGGGCCGGCGAAGACACGTGAGACGGGAGAGAAGGCGTCCACTCTTTGAACGCAGTGCCGCGTCTCGGCCCGATGATCTCGATGCTGGGCATCGCCCAGATCGTTTCATGGGGAAGCCTCTTCTACTCGATCGGCGTCCTCGGGCCCGCGATGCGCAAGGACCTGGATGTGAGCGAGCTGTTCCTGTTCACGACGTTCACGGGCAGCCTGCTCGTGTCGGGAACACTGGCTCCCTGGGCTGGACGCATGATCGACAAGCGCGGCGGGCGCTTCGTGCTCTCGGTGGGCTCCATCCTTGCGGTCATTGCCTTCGCGATCCTCGCCGTCGCGAATCATCCGGCCGTTCTCGTGACCGGCTGGCTGGTCGCCGGGGCCGCGATGGCTTGTTGCCTCTACGATCCTGCATTCGCGACGCTGAGCCAGCACACCGGCGACCGATATCGCAAGGCCGTGACTGCGCTGACGCTCTTCGGAGGTTTCGCGAGCACGGTGTTCTGGCCGCTGTCGCACTTGCTGCTGGAAGCCTGGGGCTGGCGTGCAACGCTCGGCATCTACGCCGGCATGCACGCCTTCATGTGTCTACCCATTCACCGAATGTTCGTCCCGAATTACCTGAGCAAGCGGGTCCCGGGGCCTGCAGACAAGACATCCGCCGAAGAAGCCTCGCCAAGGACCGGCGCGGAGCGTGACAGCCGGTTGGCCTGGCTGACGATCAGTTTTGCCTTCGCGACTTTTGTCTTCGGCGTGATCGCAGTACACCTCATCCCACTGCTCACGTCCGCGGGCCTGACTCCGGCGCAGGCCGTCACGGTTTCGATGCTGGTGGGTCCGATGCAGGTTGCCGGCCGCGTGATCGAACTGAGCCTCTCCGGACGCGTACGCGCCGTCACGGTGGGAATCACCGCGTTCGCCTTGATGCTGCTGGCCCTCGTCGCGCTCGTTTCGGTAGAAGGATTCGGCATCGCCGCGATCGTGTTCGTGGTTGCCTACGGCTGCGGCAACGGCGTGCTCACCATCGTGAAGGGCACCGCTCCTGCGGAGATCTTCGGGCGCGAGGGCCTCGGACGCCTGCTCGGCCACCTTTCGAGCGCGGGTTTCTACGCCAAGGCCCTCGCCCCGGCGGCCTTCTCGGGCCTGCTTGCCCTCGGGCTCACCCGCAACGCGGCACTCTCCGCGGTCTCGATGGTGGCCATGGGCGCGATGGCCAGCTACGTGATGGCGTTGCGCCCGCGAGCAGGCCGCCATCCATGAGCCTATTCGAGCGCTACCTCACGCTCTGGGTCGCGATCTGCATCGTCGCCGGCATCGGCCTCGGGCAGGTCTTCCCTGCAGCGTTTGCCGCGATCGGCCGGCTCGAGTACGCGAAGGTGAACCTGCCGGTGGGCGCGCTGATCTGGGTGATGATCGTGCCGATGCTGCTGAAGGTGGACTTCGGCAAGTTGCACGAGGTGGGCGCGCATTGGCGCGGAATCGGCGTGACGTTGTTCATCAACTGGGCCGTCAAGCCGTTCTCGATGGCGCTGCTCGGATGGGTGTTCATCCGCCACCTCTTCTCCCCATGGCTCGCGGCCGACCAGATCGACAGCTACATCGCCGGGCTGATCCTGCTCGCCGCCGCTCCCTGCACCGCGATGGTCTTCGTCTGGAGCGAACTGTGTCGCGGAGACGCGCAGTTCACGCTCTCGCAGGTCGCGCTCAATGAC
This sequence comes from Usitatibacter palustris, assembly GCF_013003985.1. Taxonomy (GTDB): domain Bacteria; phylum Pseudomonadota; class Gammaproteobacteria; order Burkholderiales; family Usitatibacteraceae; genus Usitatibacter; species Usitatibacter palustris. The sequence continues at coordinate 3,017,987 of NZ_CP053073.1, forward strand.
GCGATCATGATCGTGGCGTTCGCACCGATCGTGGCCCTGCTGCTGGGCCTGTCGAGCATCACGATTCCGTGGGACACGCTGTTCGCCTCGGTGGTGCTCTACGTCGTGATCCCGGTCCTGCTGGCGCAGGCCTGGCGCAAGTGGCTTCTTGCGCGAGGCGAGACCGTTTACCGCGCCACCCTCGCGACGCTCGGCCCCTTGTCGATCGGCGCCTTGCTTGCCACGCTCGTCCTGTTATTCGGCTTCCAGGGCGAGGCGATCCTGCGCCAGCCCGTGGTGATCGCGCTGCTCGCGGTGCCGATCCTCTTCCAGGTGTTCTTCAATTCAGGGCTGGCCTACCTGCTCAACCGGCGCCTGGGTGTTGCGCACTGCGTGGCCGGCCCGTCGAGCCTGATCGGCGCGAGCAACTTCTTTGAACTGGCGGTAGCCGCGGCGATCACCCTGTTCGGGCTCAACTCGGGAGCCGCGCTGGCCACCGTGGTGGGCGTCCTCGTCGAAGTGCCGGTGATGCTCGCCGTCGTTCGCGTCGTCGGCAGGACGAAGGACTGGTACGAGCGCGGACTCCCTGGCCGATCCAGGTTGCCATGAGGGCCGCGAGTGCCGGCTCACGACGTTACCGTCACGAAGCCGTCATCCTGCGTTCATAGAATTTCCACTTTCGCCAACGGATCGCCGCAGTCATGACCGAAAGAACCTGGAACGTCCTCTTCCTGTGCACCGGCAACTCCGCGCGCTCGATCCTGGGTGAAGCCATCCTCAACGCGGCGGGCGCAGATCGCTTCAGGGCCTTCAGCGCCGGAAGCTATCCCAACGGCACCGTCAATCCCCTTGCTCTCGAGTTGCTCGCGAAGAACGGAATCCCGGTTGAAGGCCTGCGCAGCAAGAGCTGGGACGAGTTCGCGCGCCCGGATGCGCCTGCGATGAATTTCGTCTTCACCGTCTGCGATTCGGCGGGTGCCGAAGTTTGTCCCGTATGGCCCGGACAACCCGTCACTGCGCATTGGGGGATTCCCGACCCAGCGGCCGTGGATGGCACCGATGACGAGAAGCGAAAGGCATTCCTCGAAGCCTACGCCGTGATGCAGCGGCGAATTTCGCTGTTCACGAACCTCCCGCTTCGCAGCCTCGACCGACTCGCCCTGCAGCAGCGGCTCCGCGAAATCGGCGCGCGATGACGCCGGCGCGCTAGCCGAAGCGGCCCGTGATGTAGTCCTCGGTTTCCTTCTTGTCGGGCTTGAGGAAGATCTTGTCGGTCTGCCCGTACTCCACCAGGTCGCCGAGGTACATGTAGGCGGTGTACGCCGAGACCCGCGCCGCCTGCTGCATGTTGTGCGTGACGATCACGATCGTGAACTCGCCCGAGAGATCCGAGATGAGCTCTTCGATCTTGAGGGTCGAGATCGGATCGAGCGCGGAGGTGGGCTCGTCGAGGAGCAGCACCTGCGGCTTCACCGCGATGCCTCGGGCAATGCACAGGCGCTGCTGCTGGCCGCCCGACAGGCTCATGCCCGATTGCTGCAGCTTGTCCTTCACTTCTTCCCAGAGCGCCGCCTTCTTCAATGCCCACTCGACGCGTTCGTCCATCTGCGGCCGCGAGAGGCGCTCGTGCAGGCGCACGCCGAAGGCGATGTTCTCGTAGATCGACATCGGGAACGGCGTGGGCTTCTGGAAGACCATCCCGACGCGCGCGCGCAGGTCGTAGATGTCGACGTCCTTGTCGAGGATGTTGCGGCCGTCCAGGCGCAGCTCTCCCGCCGCACGCTGCTCGGGATAGAGGTCGTACATGCGGTTGATCGTGCGCAGCAGCGTCGACTTGCCGCAGCCCGACGGGCCGATGAAAGCCGTGACCTCGCCCTTGTAGATGTCGAGGTTGATGTTCTTCAGCGCGTGGAACTTCCCGTAGTAGAAGTTGAAGTCCTTGAACTGGACTTCGGTCTTGAGCGCGGCCTGGGGCGGGACGGAGGCGTCATTCATGGTTTTCTCGCGAACTCAGAGTTTGTTGCGGAACAGCGCGCGCGCCAGGATGTTGATGCCCAGCACGCCCAGCGTGATCAGGAAGACGCCGGCCCACGCGAGCTGTTGCCAATCGGTGAACGGGCTCATCGCGAACTTGAAGATCGTCACCGGCAGGTTCGCCATCGGCTCGGTGAGGTCGACGCTCCAGAACTGGTTCGAGAGCGACGTGAAGAGGAGCGGTGCGGTTTCGCCCGCGATGCGCGCGACCGCGAGCAGGATGCCGGTGACGATACCCGCCTGCGAAGCGCGGATCGTCACCTTCATGATCACCTGCCATTTGTGCGCGCCGAGCGCGTAGACGGCCTCGCGCAGGCTGTTGGGCACGAGCAGCAGCATGTTCTCGGTAGTGCGCACGACCACGGGGATCACGATGAGGGCCAGCGCGATCACGCCCGCGAGCCCGGAGAACTTGCCCACCTGTGCCACGAAGAACGCGTAGACGAAGAGACCGATCACGATCGACGGGGCCGACAGCAGGATGTCGTTGATGAATCGTGTCGCGTTGCCCAGCCAGTCGTTCATCCCGTACTCGGCGAGGTACACGCCCGCGAGGATGCCGATGGGCGTGCCGATGAGTGTCGCGAGACCCACCATGATGAGGCTCCCCACGATCGCGTTCGCAAGGCCACCGGCGGAGCCCGGCGGCGGCGTCATCTCGGTGAAGAGCGTGAGCGAAAGTCCTGAGACGCCCAGCGAGATCGTCGTCCAGAGGATCCACGCGAGCCAGAAGACGCCGAAGGCCATCGCGGCCAGCGAGAGCGCGAGCACGACCTTGTTGGTGAAGTAGCGTCGCTGGTGCAGGTTCATGTCTTCTTGCCCTCGCCCTTGGCCAGCCGCATGAGCAGCAGCTTCGAGGCCGCGAGCACCACGAAGGTGATGAGGAAGAGGATCAGGCCCAGCTCGATCAGCGCGGCGGTGTGCAGGCCGGGGCCGGCTTCGCCGAATTCGTTGGCGAGCGCGGAGGTGATGCTGTTGCCCGGCTCGTTGAGCGACACGCTGTTGAGGAAGTTGGTGTTGCCGATCACGAACGTCACGGCCATCGTCTCGCCCAGCGCGCGGCCCAGGCCGAGCATCACGCCGCCAACCACGCCGATCTTCGTATAGGGCAGCACCACGTTCCAGACCACTTCCCAGGTCGTTCCGCCGACGCCATACGCCGACTCCTTCAACATCGCCGGCGTGACTTCGAACACGTCGCGCATCACGGCCGCGATGAACGGGATGATCATGATCGCGAGGATCACGCCGGCGCAGAGCAGGCCGATGCCCAGCGGCGGCCCGCTGAACAGCTTGCCGAGGACCGGCACCTGCCCGAGCGTCGAATTGAGCGCGGGCTGGATGTACTTCGAGAACATCGGCGCGAAGATGAGCAGGCCCCACATGCCGTAGACGATCGACGGGATCGCGGCGAGGAGCTCGATCGCCGTTCCGAGCGGACGGCGCAGCCACGCAGGCGAAAGCTCCGTGAGAAAGACCGCGATGCCGAAACTCACGGGCACGGCGATGATCAGCGCGATCGCGGAGGTGACGAGCGTGCCGTAGATCGGGATCAGCGCGCCGAAGCGTTCGGCCGGCGGATTCCACTCGCTCGACGTGATGAAGGACAGCCCGAACTTCTGGATCGAGGGCCAGCTTCCGTAGACCAGCGAGATGATGATGCCTGCCAGCATCAGCAGCACGAGGGCCGCAAAGCCCCGCGTCAGGTTCTGGAAGATCGTGTCGCCGAGCGTGGTGTGCTTCACGCGTGACGGACCCGCCGGCGGCCGAGTGGTGGCGCGGCCTTCTTCTCCCAGGGCGCCCCCGGAGAGGGCCGATGCGTCGGTGCTCATGGCAGTGCCTTCGTGCGGGAAGGCCGGACGGTCGCCCGCCCGGCCTTCGGAGGTCGGCGCGGACTCAGCGGGCGGCGTGGACGGTCTTGCCGGAGGCATCCTTGATGTTAGCCCAGGAGGCCATGATCTGTTTCGTCACCGCCTCGGGCAGCGGCACATAGTCGAGGTCCTGGGCCATCTTTGCGCCGTTCTTGTAGGCCCACTCGAAGAACTTGAGCGCCTCGGCGCCCTGCTGCGACTTCTCCTGCTTCACGTGCATCAGGATGAACGTGGCACCCGTGATCGGCCAGGCATCCTTGCCCTTCTGTTCCGTGAGGACCACGCCGAACTTCTCGCCGGCCCAGTCCGCATTCGCGGCGGCCGCCTTGAACGTGAGGTCGTCGGGCTGCACGAAGTGGCCGTCGGCGTTCTTGAGCTGCGCGTGCGCGAGCTTGTTCTGCTTGGCATACGCGTACTCGACGTAACCGATGGCGCCGGGGATGCGCTGCACGAAGGCCGACACGCCCTCGTTGCCCTTGCCGCCCAGGCCGATGGGCCACTGCACCGCGGTGCCCGCGCCCACTTTTTCCTTCCACTCGCCGTTCACCTTCGCGAGGTAATTCGTGAAGATGAACGTGGTGCCCGAGCCGTCGGCGCGGCGCACGACCGCGATCGCCGAATCGGGCAGCGTCACGCCGGGATTCAGGTCGGTGATCGCCTTGTCGTTCCACTTCACGACCTTGCCCAGGTAGATGTTGGCGAGCACATCGCCCGTCATCTTCAGCTGGCCCGGCTGGATGCCGGGGACGTTCACGACCGGCACCACGCCACCGATCACCGTCGGGAATTGCATGAGGCCGTTCTTCTGCAGGTCATCGGCGGACATCACGCCGTCGGAGGCGCCGAAGTCGACCGTCTTGGCGATGATCTGCTTGATGCCGCCGCCCGAACCGATGGACTGGTAGTTGAGCTTGTTGCCCGTGGCCTTGGAGTAGGCATCGGCCCACTTGGAGTAGATCGGGGCCGGGAAGGATGCGCCGGCGCCGGTGATCTCGGCGGCGAGCGCGGGAACTGCGGCGAGGGTCGCCACGAGGGCAACCGCGGCCTGCTTGCGGAGGATGGTAATCATCTGGAACTCCCGGATTGGCAAAAGGAAAAACCTTGCGATGCCGGGAGTTTAGGCAGGCACTGTGACAGGCCCGTGACAGGCGATCAGGCGGCGGCGGCTTGGTCGGCGGCGCGAACGGCCGCGGCAATGTCATCGGCGAGGCGGGAAACACGCGCGCCGTCCTCGCCTTCCACCATCACGCGCAGGACCGGCTCGGTGCCCGAGGGACGCAGCAGCACGCGGCCACGCCCGGCGAGCGAGGCTTCCGCCGCGGCGATCGCCTCGCGCACGAGCGGCGCCTGGACATCGAAGGCCCGCGCGAGCTTCACGTTCACGAGCTTCTGCGGGAACAGCGTGAGATCGCGCGTGAGGTCGCCGAGGGTCTGGCCGGTCGCGACCAGCGCGGCGAGGACCTGCAGCGCGGAGATGATCGCGTCGCCGGTCGAATGGCGGTCGAGGCAAAGGAGATGGCCGGAGTTCTCGCCGCCGCACTCCCAGCCTTTTTCCACCAGCAGCTCGAGCACGTAGCGATCGCCGACCTTGGCGCGCTCGAAGCCGATCTTCATCTCGCGCAGGCGCTGCTCGAGCGCGAAGTTGGTCATCAGCGTGCCCACCACGCCCCCGCGCAACACGCCGGTCGCATGGCGATGCTTCACGATCGCATAGAGGAGCTGGTCGCCGTCGAAGAGACGGCCATCGTGATCGGCCATGGCCAGGCGATCGCCGTCGCCATCGAACGCGATGCCGAAATCGGCCTGGTGCTCGACCACGGCCTTCGCGAGCGTCTGCGGCGAGGTCGCGCCGAAACCGGCGTTGATGTTCGTGCCGTTGGGCCGGTCGCCGATCGCGACCACTTCGGCGCCGAGCTCCTGGAAGACGCGCGGACCGACGCGATAGTTGGAGCCGTGCGCGCAATCGACGACCAGCTTCACCCCGCGCAGCGAGCGCTCCTTCGGGAACGTCTGCTTGCAGAACTCGAGGTAGCGGCCCTCGGCGTCGTGCACGCGCTCGGCCTTGCCGAGGCTCGCGGGCGCAGGCGGCGTCATCGGCTCGGTGAGCGCGGCCTCGATCTCGCTTTCCACGGCGTCGGGCAACTTCACGCCCTCGGCCGAGAAGAACTTGATGCCGTTGTCTTCGAACGGGTTATGCGAGGCGGAAATCATGATGCCCGCGGACAGGCGCAACGCGCGCGTGAGGAACGCGACCGCGGGCGTGGGCATGGGGCCGAGCAGCAGCGTGTCCACGCCGGCCGTCGAGAGCCCCGCTTCGAGCGCGGACTCGAGCATGTAGCCCGAAAGCCTTGTGTCCTTGCCGATGAGCACCGCGGGACGGTCGCGATGCGGGGGTGCCACGTCGGCGCGCGAGAGCACCTTGCCCGCGGCGTAACCGAGCCGGAGGACGAAGTCCGGCGTGATCGGCGCGATGCCGACCCTGCCGCGAATGCCATCCGTGCCGAAGTATTTGCGAGTCATTTTTTCGGGGGAGCGATGGGACAGTTCAGGCCGAGCCAAACCCTGAGCGCATCGACCGTTTCCTTGACGTCGTGCACGCGCACGAGGCTCGCGCCATTCTGCACGGCGAGCAGGGCCGCCGCAACGCTGCCCGCGACGCGCTCGGCGACGGGGCGCCCCGTGAGATCGCCGATCAGGCGCTTGCGCGATACACCGACGAGAACCGGGTAACCGAGCGCCGCGAGTCGCGGCAACCCGCGAAACAGCGCCAGGTTGTGCTCGAGTGTCTTGCCGAAACCGAAACCGGGATCGAGCACGATGGATTCGCGTGCGACGCCGGCTGCTTCCAGCGCGAGCGCACGTTCCGACAGGAATGCGGCCACTTCCGCGAGCACGTCGCCGTAGCGCGGATCGGCCTGCATCGTCGCGGGCTTTCCCTGCATGTGCATCGCGCAGACGGCGGCTTTCGAAGCGGCGACCGCCTCGATCGCGCCGGGCGCGCGAAAGCCGTTCACGTCGTTCACCATCGCACAGCCCGCATCGAGCGCGGCGCGCATGACTTCAGGCTTGAGCGTATCGACCGACACCGGCACGTTCTCGCGAACCAAAGCCTCCACGACAGGGATTACCCGTCGCAGCTCTTCATCGAGAGGAACCGGTAGCGCGCCGGGACGCGTGGACTCGCCGCCGACATCGACGAGGTCCGCGCCTTCTTCACGAAGACGCAGCCCGTGGTCGATCGCGCGAGTGGTTTCGAGGAACAGGCCGCCGTCGGAAAAGGAATCCGCGGTGACGTTGACCACCCCCATGACGAGGGGGCGGTCGAGGGCGAGCGAATGCTCGCCGCAGCGCAGGACCGTCAGGCGCTCTCCGCCGGCGTGGGAGCCGGAGGGGCCGCGGTGCCACCGCGCGGGCCGCTGTCGGGCGGGGTGGGCTTCTGGACCGGCTTGGGCGGACGCGGCGACTTGCCGGCCATGATGTCGGCGATCTGGTTCGAGTCGATCGTCTCCCACTCGAGCAGCGCCGCGGTCATGGCCTCGACCTTGTCGCGGTTCTCGGTGAGGATCTTCTTCGCGAGCGCGTACTGCTCGTCGATGATCCGGCGGATCTCCTGATCGACCTTCTGCATGGTCGCGTCCGACATGTTCTTGTGCGTCGTGATCGAACGGCCGAGGAAGACCTCGCCTTCGTTCTCGCCGTAGACCATCGGGCCGAGCGCATCCGACATGCCGTAGCGCGTGACCATCTCGCGGGCGATGTTCGTGGCCCGTTCGAAGTCATTGGACGCACCCGTCGACACGTTGCCCACGAAGATCTCCTCGGCCACGCGGCCGCCGAAGAGCATCGCGATCTGCGCGAGCATCTGGTCCTTGTACAGGCTGAAGCGGTCCACCTCGGGCATCGCCCACGTCACGCCCAGCGCGCGGCCGCGCGGGATCACGGTGACCTTGTGCACGGGATCGCATCCCGGAAGGCTGCTGCCGATGATCGCGTGCCCCGACTCGTGGTACGCGGTCTTCTTCTTGTCTTCGGGCGTGATCACCATGGACTTGCGCGCCGCACCCATGTAGATCTTGTCCTTGGCCTCTTCGAAGTCGTCCATGTCGACGAGGCGCTTCTGCCCGCGCGCGGCGAACAGCGCCGCTTCGTTCACGATGTTGGCGAGGTCCGCGCCGGACATGCCGGGCGTGCCGCGCGCGATGATGTTCGCATCCACGTCGGGCGCGATCGGAACCTTGCGCATGTGGACGAGGAGGATCTGCTCGCGGCCGCGGATGTCCGGGAGCGGCACCACGACCTGGCGGTCGAAGCGGCCCGGGCGCATCAGCGCGGGATCGAGCACGTCGGGGCGGTTCGTGGCGGCGACGACGATCACGCCCGAGTTGCCCTCGAAGCCATCCATCTCGACGAGGAGTTGGTTGAGCGTCTGCTCGCGCTCGTCGTTGCCACCGCCGAGGCCCGCGCCGCGCTGGCGGCCGACCGCGTCGATTTCGTCGATGAACACGATGCACGGCGCGTTCTTCTTCGCCTGCTCGAACATGTCGCGCACGCGCGCGGCACCGACGCCGACGAACATCTCGACGAAGTCCGAGCCCGAGATCGAGAAGAACGGCACCTTCGCCTCGCCCGCGATCGCGCGCGCGAGGAGCGTCTTGCCCGTGCCGGGGTTGCCCACCATCAGCACGCCGCGCGGAATGCGGCCGCCGAGTTTCTGGAACTTGGTGGGATCGCGCAGGAAGTCGACGAGCTCGCCGACTTCTTCCTTGGCTTCATCCACGCCCGCCACGTCGGCGAACGTGACCTGGTTCTGGTTTTCGTCGAGCATGCGCGCGCGGCTCTTGCCGAACGAGAACGCGCCGCCGCGGCCGCCGCCCTGCATCTGGCGCATGAAGAAGATCCACACGCCGATGAGCAGCAGCATCGGGAACCACGAAACGAAGATGTTCATGAGGAGCGAGGGCTCCTCTTCGGCCTTGACCTCGACCTTGACGCCGGCCTTCATGAGATCGCCGACCATCCAGGGGTCCATGAATCCGGGCGAGTAGACCGTGTAGGTCTTGGCGTCGCGGCCGGTCACCTTGAGCGTGCGGTTGCCGTCGAGCTTCACCTTCTCGACACGGCCCTGGCGCGCTTCGTCCATGAACGTCGTGTAGTCCACGACACCCGCACCCGCCTGGCGGCTGCCGACCTGCATGAAGACCATCGTGAGGATCACGCCGATCACAAGCCAGACCATCACGGTACGGAGGGTGTTGTTCAAGTGCGTGTCCTTTGGCGGGGAAAGCTGCTGCGAATCAGGGAGATACGGGGCCGACCACTATAGCAAAGTTCGGGTGACGGACCGCTAATTCAAGGGGGTGGCGCGAAGGTTTCTCGCCAGGAGGTAAAGCTCGGCACTTTCGTCGCGCGATGCGTCCGGTTTTCGGACCGCGACCTTCTCGAAACGGTCCTTCAGCGACTTGAAGAACTCCTGGTAACCCTCGCCTTGAAATACTTTGACCAGGAAGGCGCCGTCGCGTTTCAGGTGTTCCAGAGCGAAATCCCGCGCGAGCTCCGCGAGCGCCATGGAGCGGACCTGGTCGGAGTGGGGAATTCCCGACATGTTGGGCGACATGTCGGACAACACGAGGTCGGCCTTGCGGCCGCCCAGCGCGGTCGCGAGCGCGGCCAGCCCATCGTTACGGGTGAAATCGCCGCGGATGAAGGTGACCCCCCGAATCTCACCCATTTCGAGCAGGTCGATGGCGACCACCTTGCCCTGGTCGCCCGCCTTCTTGCCCAGGACCTGCGACCAGCCGCCGGGCGCGGAGCCCAGGTCGACCGCGACGATGTTGGGCTTGAGGATCTTGTCCTTCTCGTCGATCTCGGTGAGCTTGTAGGCCGCGCGCGAGCGAAAACCCTCGCGCTTGGACCGCTTCACGTAGGGGTCGTCGATGTGGCGCCGCAGCCAGAGCTTGGAGGAAGGTGATTTCTTCAAAGGACTAATGCAAAGGCGGGAACACAGATGAACACAGATAAAGGCGGATGAACACAGATAGGGCTATGAGAGGGAAAAGCAGCGTCCCTATTTGCCGGCGCGGTGTACGACGATTGCGCTGCCCTGACCCTTCCTGCTCTGTCTGTGTTCATCCGCCTTTATCTGTGTTCATCTGTGTTCCGGGGTTAGGGGGTTTATTGAATATACTGCCGCGATGAATCCCCTCACGTCCAAGCGCCGCAGCGAGCTGCGCGCCGAAGCCCACAAGCTCTCGCCCGTCGTGCTGATCGGCGACAAGGGCCTCACCGAATCCGTGGTCCGGGAAACCGACCGCGCGCTCTCCGCCCATGAGCTGATCAAGGTGCGCGCATCCACGAACGACCGCGAAGCGCGCTCCGCGTGGATGGCCGAGCTCTGCGAAAAGCTCTCGGCGCACGCCGTGCAGGAAATCGGCAAGGTGCTCGTGCTCTACCGCGAGAACCCGGAGAAGGCGCTGCCCAAGCCGGCGAAGACACCCGCCGCAAGGCCCGCCCGCAAGCCCCCGCGCGAGCCGCGCAAGGAACCCGTCGCCACCAAGAAGAAGATGGGAAAGCGGACCTCGCTATGGACCAAGAAGCCGAGGGATCCGAACGCCCCGCCTAAAGGTATTTTACGTCCACGATCTCGAGCTGCTTCACCCCGCCCGGCGTCCGGACCTCTGCGACGTCGCCCGCGTACTTCCCGATAAGGGCCTTCGCGATCGGCGAGGAGTAGGAGATCTTCCCGAGCTTGATGTCGGCTTCGTCCTCGCCGACGATCTGGTAGGTCGATTCTTCCTTCGCCTCGGTGTCCATCAGGTCCACCGTCGAGCCGAAGACCACGCGCCCGTCGTCATCGAGCAGCGCCGGATCGATGATCTGCGCGTTCGAAAGCTTGCCTTCGAGCTCGAGGATGCGGCCCTCGATGAAGCCCTGGCGCTCGCGCGCGGCGTCGTACTCCGCGTTCTCAGAGAGATCGCCATGGGCTCTCGCCTCCGCGATCGCGGTGATCACCGCGGGGCGCTCCACCGACTTGAGCTTTTGCAGTTCGACGCGGAGAAGTTCCGCGCCGGCGAGCGTGATCGGGATCTTGGCCATTTAGAGGGTCGCATGCAGTGATTGGATATCGTAGGCGCGCATTTCCTCGAGGTGCTGCATGCCCACGCAGGCAGCGCGAGCGCCGGCGATGGTCGTGTAATAGGTGACGCGGTTCTGGAGCGCGGAGTTGCGGATCGACCAGGAGTCCTGGATCGAGCGGCGATCCTCCTCGACGGTGTTCACGATCAGGCTGATCTCGCGGTTCTTCACCATGTCGACGATGTGGGGACGCCCCTCCATCACCTTGTTGACCGGCTGGACCTTGAGGCCTGCCTTCTCCAGCGCGGCGGCCGTGCCCTTGGTAGCGACGATCGAGAAGCCCAGGGCCTGCAGTGTGCGCGCGATCTCGATCAGCTTCGGCTTGTCCCCGTCACGCACGGAGAGGAAAGCGCGGCCGCCCGTGGGCAGCTTCACGCCGGCGCCGAGCTGGCTCTTCACGAAGGCTTCCGCGAAGGTTGCGCCCACGCCCATCACTTCGCCGGTCGACTTCATCTCGGGACCGAGGATCGTGTCCACCCCCGGGAACTTGATGAAGGGGAATACCGCTTCCTTCACGCAGTAGTAAGGCGGCACGATTTCCTTCGTGAACTTCTGCGACCGGAGTGACTGGCCGACCATGCAGCGCGCGGCGATCTTCGCGAGCGGCTGGCCGATCGCCTTCGATACAAAGGGAACCGTGCGCGAGGCGCGCGGATTCACTTCCAGCACGTAGACCTTGTCGTCCTGGATCGCGAACTGCACGTTCATGAGGCCCACGACGTTGAGGCCCCGGGCCATCGCGACCGTCTGGCGGCGCAGCTCGTCCTTGAGCTTCTCCGAGAGGCTGAAGGGCGGAAGCGAACACGCCGAATCGCCCGAGTGCACGCCCGCCTGCTCGATGTGCTCCATGATCCCGCCGATCACGACGTCCTTGCCGTCGGAGACGGCATCGACATCGACCTCGATCGCATCGTTGAGGAAGCGGTCGATGAGCACCGGCGAATCGTTCGAGACCTTCACCGCGGCCTTCATGTAGCGCACCAGCTCGCTCTCGGCGTGGACGATCTCCATCGCGCGGCCGCCCAGCACGTACGAGGGGCGCACCACCACCGGATAGCCGATTTCCTTGGCCGCCTCGAGCGCCGCCTCGGGCGTGCGCGCGGTGCGGTTGGGCGGCTGCAGGAGCTTCAGCTCGTGGAGCATCTGCTGGAAGCGTTCGCGGTCCTCGGCCTTGTCGATCGAATCGGGCGTGGTGCCGATGATCGGCACGCCCGCCGCTTCGAGGTCGCGCGCGAGCTTGAGCGGCGTCTGGCCGCCGAACTGCACGATCACGCCCACGGGTTTTTCCTTCGCGACGATCTCGAGCACGTCTTCGAGCGTGAGCGGTTCGAAATAGAGGCGGTCCGAGGTGTCGTAGTCGGTCGAGACGGTCTCGGGATTGCAGTTGACCATAATGGTCTCGTAGCCGTCTTCGCGAAGTGCCAGCGCGGCATGGACGCAGCAATAGTCGAACTCGATGCCCTGGCCGATGCGGTTGGGACCGCCGCCGAGCACCATGATCTTGCGATTGTTCGTCGGTTCCGACTCGTCTTCCTCGTCGTACGTCGAGTACATGTAGGCCGTGCCGGTCGCGAACTCCGCGGCGCACGTATCCACGCGCTTGTAGACGGGGCGCACACCGAGCGCGTGGCGCTTCTTGCGCACTTCGTGCTCGTTGGTCTTCCACAGGTGCGCGAGGCGGCGGTCGGAGAAGCCCTTGCGCTTGAGCGCGTACAGCTCCTTCTCGCCGAAGTCCGCGAGGGTCTTCTTCTCGATCTCGAGCTCGGTCTTCACCAGGTCCTCGATCTCGGCGAGGAACCAGCGGTCGATCTTCGTGAACCTGTGGATGTCCTCGATGCTCATGCCCACGCCGAAGGCGTCCGCCACGTACCACAACCGTTCCGCGCGCGGGTAGGCGAGCTCGTCCTCGATCTTTTCCATGTCGACGGTCTTCAGGTTGAAGCCATCGACGCCGACTTCGAGGCCGCGCAGCGCCTTCTGCAGCGATTCCTGGAAGTTGCGACCGATCGCCATCACCTCGCCCACGCTCTTCATCTGCGTGGTGAGACGGTCATCGGCCTGCGGGAATTTCTCGAACGCGAAGCGCGGCACCTTCGTCACCACGTAGTCGATGGTGGGCTCGAAGGAGGCCGGGGTCGCGCCGCCGGTGATGTCGTTCTTCAGCTCGTCGAGCGTGTAGCCCACGGCGAGCTTCGCCGCGATCTTCGCGATCGGGAATCCCGTGGCCTTCGACGCGAGCGCCGAGGAGCGCGACACGCGCGGGTTCATCTCGATGATGACCATGCGCCCGTCGTCCGGGTTGATCGCGAACTGCACGTTCGAGCCGCCGGTTTCCACCCCGATCTCGCGCAGGCACGCGATCGAGGCGTTGCGCATGATCTGGTATTCCTTGTCGGTGAGCGTCTGCGCCGGCGCCACCGTGATCGAGTCGCCCGTGTGCACTCCCATCGGGTCCAGGTTCTCGATCGAGCAGATGATGATGCAGTTGTCCTTCACGTCGCGGACGACTTCCATCTCGAACTCTTTCCACCCGAGCACCGACTCCTCGATGAGGAGCTCCTTGGTGGGGGACGCATCGAGCCCGCGCTCGCAGATGGCGACGAACTCCTCCATGTTGTAAGCGATGCCCCCGCCCGTGCCGCCGAGCGTGAACGAAGGACGGATCACGGTGGGGAAGCCCACCATCGATTGCACCTGGAGCGCTTCCTCGAGCGAGTGCGCCGCCGCCGAGCGCGCGCTCTCCAGGCCGATCTTGGTCATCGCCTTCTTGAACTTCTCCCGGTCCTCGGCCTTGTCGATCGCTTCCTTCTTCGCGCCGATCATCTCGACGTTGAACTTGTCGAGCACGCCGTTCTTCGCGAGGTCGAGCGCGCAGTTGAGCGCGGTCTGCCCGCCCATCGTCGGCAGCAGCGCGTCGGGCCGCTCCTTCTCGATGATCTTCGCGACCATCTGCCAGGTGATGGGCTCGATGTAGGTGACGTCGGCCATCTCCGGGTCGGTCATGATCGTGGCCGGGTTGGAATTCACCAGGATCACACGGTAGCCCTCGTCGCGCAGCGCCTTGCAGGCCTGCGCGCCGGAGTAATCGAACTCGCACGCCTGGCCGATCACGATCGGGCCGGCACCGATGATGAGGACGCTCTTGATGTCGGTTCGCTTGGGCATGCGCGCTAGAGCAAAGGCGTCCGCAGATAAACGCAGATAAACGCAGATGAAATCGGGTTCACAGTGGCAAATCGCGACCCGGGCCTCAGGACAAGCCCCTTGCCCTCGCCTTTGCCGTATCCGCGTTTATCTGCGTTTATCTGCGGATTCATTTGCTTTTGACCTTGCTCTTTTCCATGAGGGCGACGAACTTGTCGAAGAGGTACGCCATCTCGTGGGGGCCGGGCGAGGCCTCGGGGTGGCCCTGGAAACTGAATGCGGGCTGGTCCGTGCGCTCGATGCCCTGGAGCGAACCGTCGAACAGCGACTTGTGCGTGGCGCGCACGTTCTTGGGCAGCGTCGACTCATCCACCGCGAAGCCGTGGTTCTGGCTGGTGATGTGCACGCGCATCGAATCGAGGTCCTGCACCGGATGGTTCGCACCGTGGTGGCCGAACTTCATCTTCATCGTCTTGGCACCACTCGCGAGGCCGAGAAGCTGGTGTCCCAGGCAGATGCCGAAGACCGGCGTGCCCGAATCGACCACTTCGCGAATCGCCTTGATCGCGTAGTCGCACGGCTCCGGATCGCCGGGGCCGTTCGAGAGGAAGACGCCGTCGGGCTTGAGCGCGAGGGCATCCTTCGCGGTGGCCTGCGCGGGAAGCACGGTCACCTTGCAGCCGCGCTCGGCCAGGTTGCGCAGGATGTTGTGCTTCACGCCGTAGTCGTAGGCGACCACGTGGAATTTCACCTCGGCGCTCGGCTTGTAGCCCGTGCCCAGCGCCCAGAGGCTGCCATTCCAGTCGTAGCCCTTCGTGCAGCTCACGACCTTCGCGAGGTCGAGGCCCGCCATCGAGGGCGCGGCCTTCGCGGCGGCGAGCGCCACCTTCTCGTCGATGGTGCCCGCCTGGATCACGCCGTTCTGCGCGCCCTTGGACCGCAGGATCCGCGTGAGCCGGCGCGTGTCGATGCCCGCGATCGCGACGATCTTGTGGCGCTCCAGGTACGCGGGAAGGTCTTCTTCCTTGCGCCAGTTGGAAGCGGCGAGCGGCAAATCGCGGATGACGAGGCCGGCGGCGAAGAGCCCGCGCGACTCGAGGTCCTCGCGGTTCGCGCCGACGTTGCCGATATGGGGGTACGTGAGGGTGACGATCTGTCCGGCGTACGAGGGATCCGAGAGGATCTCCTGGTAGCCCGTCATCGCGGTGTTGAACACCACCTCGCCGACGGTTTGCCCCTCCGCGCCGATCGAAAATCCACGAAAAGTGCTCCCGTCGGCAAGAACCAGAACGGCGGGGGCATTTCTCGACACGATTGCTCCAGTGCGATAAAACCGAGGGCGCAAAAAAACGGGAGGCCAATGGCTTTCCCGCTGACATTTCGAGCGAAATTGTAGCAAATTCGAGCACGCCCTTCAAACTCGGAACCCGCCTTGGACCTTGCCCACGCCGTTGCCGGAATCCTCATCCTCCTGGGACTCGCCTGGGCCCTTTCCGAAGACCGCTGGAAGGTCCGGTGGCGCCTCGTGGGTGCCGGCCTCGCGCTGCAGGTCGTGCTCGCGGCGCTCCTCCTGGGGGTGCCGTTCCTGCGCGACGCGGTCTTCGTCCTCAACGATGCCCTTGGAGCCCTCGAACGGGCGACCACCGTCGGGACGAGCTTCCTCTTCGGCTACCTGGGCGGGGGCCCGGCGCCCTTCGCCGAGGTCCAACCGCAGTATTCCTTCGTCCTCGCGTTCCGCGCGCTGCCGCTGATCCTCGTGGTGAGCGCGCTGTCGGCCCTGCTCTTTCACTGGCGCGTAATACCGATGCTGGTGAAGGCCTTCGCTTTCGTCCTCGAGAAGTCGATGGGGCTGGGAGGCGCGGTCGGGCTCTCCTCGGCGGCCAACGTGTTCGTGGGCATGGTCGAGGCGCCGCTGATCGTGAAGCCCTACCTCCTGAAGCTCACGCGCAGCGAGCTCTTCATGGTGATGGCCTGCGGGATGGCCACGATCGCCGGGACGGTCATGGCGCTCTATGCCGCCATGATCGCGAAGGCGGTGCCGGGCGCGATCGGCCACCTGCTGATCGCCTCGCTCGTGGCCACGCCAGCGGCGATCCTCATCGCCGCGGTGATGGTTCCGGGCGACACGACGTCGGGCGAAGCGAAGATCGAGCGCATGGATGCGACCTCGATGGATGCGGTGACCCGCGGCACGGTCGAAGGCATCGCGCTTCTCATCCATGTCGTCGCGATGCTGATCGTGATGGTCGCGCTGATCGCGCTCGCCAACCTCCTGATGGGCTTGCTGCCCGCGTTCGACGGCGCCCCGCTCACGCTGCAGCGCGTCGCGGGATGGTTCTTCGCGCCGCTCGCCTGGACGACGGGTGTGTCCTGGCAGGACGCGCATGCCGCTGGCCAACTGCTGGGCACGAAGACGATCCTCAACGAGTTCGTGGCCTACATCGAGCTCGCGAACCTCCCGCCCGAAGCGATGAGTGCGCGCTCGCGCCTGCTCATGACCTACGCGCTGTGCGGCTTCGCCAACTTCGGGAGCCTCGGCATCATGATCGGCGGGATGGGCGCGATGGTTCCGGAACGACGCGCGGAGATCGTGGGGCTGGGACTGAAGGCCATCGTCGCGGGAACGCTCGCCACCTGCATGGCGGCGGCGGTGGTCGGGATGTTCGTTTAGGGAGCCTAGACGAGGCCGAGCACGTCTTCCATGCTGTACAGGCCGTGCGTCCTGCCCGCGAGGAAACGGGCGGCGCGAAGCGCGCCCTGCGCGTAGGTCGCGCGGCTGTTGGAACGATGCGTGATCTCGATCCGCTCGCCGACGCCAGCGAAGAAGACAGTGTGGTCGCCCACGACATCGCCGCCGCGCGCCGTGGAAAACCCGATCGTTCCCGCCTTGCGCTCGCCCGTCGTGCCGTGGCGCGCGTGGACTGCATCCTTCTCGAGCGTGGTGCCGCGAGCTTTCGCCGCGACCTCACCCAGCATGAGCGCCGTGCCCGAAGGCGCATCGACCTTCAGCTTGTGGTGCATCTCGAACACTTCCACGTCGTAGTCCGGACCCAACGAACGCGACGCCATCTCCACGAGCTTCGCCGTGACCACCACTCCGACACTCATGTTGGGCGCCTTCACGATCGCGATCTCGGTGGCGGCCGCCTGGATCTTCGCGAGGTCTTCGGGCGCGAAGCCCGTCGTGCCGATGACGATCTTCTTCTTCGCGGCGCGGCAGGCGGCCAGGTGCGCCATCGTGCCTTCGGGACGCGTGAAGTCGATGATGACGTTGCAGCGCGCGATCGCGGACTCGTAGTCGTCGCCGACATCGAAGGTTGCGGCCAGGGCCATGCCCTCGGCCGCCCCGACGGCCGCGCGGAGCGCCTGGCCCATCCGGCCGTTGGCGCCGGCGATGCCGACCTTCAGGGTCACTTCTTCTCTCCGGCCGCCTTCTTGTCCGCGGAGCGCGGGAGATCCTCCGGCAGCGTCATCTTCTCCTCGCCCTTGATCGAGGCCGGCGCGGTGCCTTCGATGCGCTCGACCTTCTCGTCCTTGAAGACGATCGTGATCCGGTTGCGCTCGACTTCGTTGCCCCGGCGCGAATTGTAGAAGTAGTAGTCCCAGCGATTCGCGTGGAAGGCATCGGTGAGCAGCGGCGTGCCGAGGGCCAGGCGCACGTCGGCGCGCGACATCCCGGGCTTCACCTTGGCCAGCTGCTCGGCGACGACGACGTTGCCTTGCTGGATGTCGATCTTGTGGACGCAGGCCGTCGCGGCGAAAAGCGCGGCGCAGGTAATCAGGGGGACGAAGCGCATGGAATTGGTGCGGGCGTGAATCGAGGGCTCATTATAAGTCACGCGATTCCCGGTATCATTTTGGCTCGACACGCACCCCCCCGAACCCGATGAGCGATCCCCGCGAACTGCGCAACCAGGGCCTGAAGGTAACGGCGCCGCGGATGAAGGTCCTCGACCTCTTCCACACGAGTGCCGAGCGCCACCTCACGGCCGAGGACATCTACCGCAAGCTCCTCGACGAGCACGCGGACATCGGCCTGGCCACGGTCTACCGGGTGCTCACGCAGTTCGAGCAGGCGGGCCTGCTCGTGCGCCATCACTTCGAGGGCGGCAAGGCGGTCTACGAGCTCAACGAAGGCGGCCACCACGACCACCTCGTGTGCATGCAATGCGGCCGCGTCGAGGAGTTCTACGACGCCGAGATCGAGAAGCGCCAGGCGAAGATCGCCAAGGAGCGCGGGTTCGCGATCCGCGACCACCAGCTCCACATCTACGTGGACTGCACCAAGTCCGCGTGCCCGCACCGCCCGAAGGGCTGAGGTTCGCCGTGGCGCGCATGTTCCACGCGCTGCTGTTCGCGATTGCCGCGGCCTTCGCGCTCGCCCCTGTTCCCGCGACCGCGCAGAAGGCGCCGCCGCCTGCCGTCACCGACATTGCGCTCGCGCAGCTCCCGGCCGAGGCGCGTGACGTTCTTCAACGCATCCGCAAGGGCGGACCCTACGACTACGCGAAGGATGGCGCCGTGTTCGGCAATCGCGAAGCGCGGCTGCCGGCGCAGAAGCGGGGTTATTACCACGAGTACACTGTGAAGACCCCGGGCGAGCGCACGCGCGGTGCGCGTCGGATCGTCATGGGAAAGGGCGGAGAGGCCTACTACACCGCCGACCACTACAACACCTTCCGGCGAATCCGGGAGTAAGGAACGCAATGGCGCTCGGCGCACTGGAAGCCATTCTCGAAGACGGCCGCGGCGGCGTCTGGTTCGTGCCGGCCGCGTCGCCTGCCGCGGTGAAGACCGTGGCCAAGGGTGCCGGCTTCGCCTACTTCCACATCGAAGGCAAGAACATCGGGCGCAAGGAGCAGTTCCTCAACGCGGCCGCCACGGCCATGCGCTTTCCCGGCCACTTCGGCCACAACTGGGACGCGCTCGAGGAATGCCTCACGGACATGGATGGCATCGAGGGTGACGGCTACGTCATCTACTACGATCACATCGACGGCCTGATGACGGCGCACCCCGACCAGTTCGAGACCCTCGTCGAGATCTGCCGCGATGCGGTCGCGTCCTGGAAGGAAGAAGGCACCGCGATGGTCGTCCTCTTCTCCGGCTCGAAGGCGCCCAAGGGCGTCTCGAAGCTGAAGGAAAAGGCTGAGGACTAGGGCTTTCATCCGCAGATAAACGCGGATAAACGCAGATGGAAATGAGTGGGCCGGAAGTCTGCGGTACGAACCATCAACTCCAACGTCAGCGCCCGGGATCCACACTCCCTAACGCCCTTATCTGCGTTTATCCGCGTTTATCTGCGGATGAATGATTTTGCCGTCACTCCGCGTTCGCGATGAGCGTCGCGTTGCCGCCCGCCGCGGCGGTGTTCACCGTGAACGTGCGCTCCACCGCGAACCGGAAGAGATAGTGCGGTCCGCCGGCCTTGGGGCCAGTGCCCGAGAGGCCTTCGCCGCCGAAGGGCTGCACGCCCACCGTCGCGCCGATCATGTTGCGATTCACGTAGAGGTTCCCAACGCAGGCGCGCCGGCGGATGAACTCCACCGTCTCCTCGATGCGGCTGTGCACGCCGAGCGTGAGGCCGTAGCCCTTGGCGTTGATCGCCGCGAGCATCGGCTCGAGCTCACCCGAGGCAAACGTGACCACGTGCAGGATCGGCCCGAAGACTTCCTTGTCGATCGCATCGAGGCTCGGCAACTCGTAGGCGCACGGCGCGAAGAAATTGCCGCCCTCGCCCGCAGGCATCTTCGCGCGGCACACGAGCTTCGCCGTGCGGTCGAGCTGCGTCGAATGGCTGAGCAGCATCGAGAGCGACTCGGCATCGATCACCGGTCCGACGTCGGTGGCGAGGCGCGCGGGATCCCCGAGCACGAGTTCCTTTGTCGCGCCCTCGAGCAGCGACAGCACGCGCGGCGCGATCTCCTTCTGCAGGCAGAGCACGCGCAATGCCGAACAGCGCTGCCCCGCGCTGTTGAACGAAGAGGCGATCACGTCGGCGACGACTTGCTCGGGCAGCGCACTCGAATCGACGAGCATCGCGTTGAGGCCGCCCGTTTCAGCGATGAAAGGAACGATGGGACCCTCGCGTGCGGCGAGCGCGCGATTGATGGCCCGTGCGGTTCCGGTGGAACCCGTGAAGGCCACGCCCGCCGTGCGCGGATCGGCCACCAGCATCGCTCCCAACGTTTCTCCGCGCCCAGGCAGTAGTGCGAGTGCATCAGGCGGCACGCCGGCTTCGAGCAGGATGCGAATCGCCTGGAACGCGATGAGTGGTGTTTGCTCCGCGGGCTTCGCGATCACGGGATTGCCGGCGGCGAACGCAGCGGCGACCTGCCCCACGAAGATCGCCAGCGGGAAGTTCCAGGGGCTGATGCATACGAAAGGCCCGCGGCCCGCGAGTCGCAGGTCGTTGGATTCGCCGGTCGGCCCGGCCAGGGTTTCGGGCGCAGCGAAGTGGCGCCGCGCGAGCAACGCGTAGTAGCGGCAGAAGTCGGCTGCCTCGCGTACTTCGCCCAACGCATCGGGCAGCGTCTTGCCGGCTTCGCGCGCGAGCAACGCGATCAACTCGACGCGCTTGGCTTCCAGCTTGTCGGCGGCGGCCTCGAGGATCGTCGCGCGCGCCTGCGCGTCGGGCATCGTCGCCGCAACAGCCGCGGAGAACGCCTGGTCGACGAGCTTGGTCTCGGCTTCCATCACCGAACCGACGGCACGGCCATTCGATGGATCGCGAATCTCGACCTTCGTGCCGGGCCATGCGCGGCCCTTCACCAGCGGAGCGGCCGTCCAGTCGGTGCGCGCGAGCAGCGGCTCGAGCGCGGCGAGGAACGGCGCGCTGGTCGCCTCGTCGGCGAAAACAAATCCGCCGGAATTGCGCCGGTCGCCGTAGAGGTTCGCGGGCAGCGGGATGCGCGGGTTGCGCTTGTCCGCGTTCGCCGAGGCCACCACGACCGGATCGGCGATCACGCTCTCCACGGGCACCGCGGAGTCGGCGATGCGGTTCACGAATGAGGTGTTGGCGCCGTTCTCGAGCAGGCGTCGCACGAGATACGGCAGCAGGTCCTCGTGGCTTCCCACGGGGGCGTAGACGCGGCATGCGTGGCCCAGCGCACCGGTGACTTCGGAGTAGAGCTCGTCGCCCATGCCGTGCAGGCGCTGGAACTCGAAGGCCTGGCCTTCCTTCGCGCGCTCGAGAATGGTCGCGACCGTGTGTGCGTTGTGCGTCGCGAACTGTCCGTAGAACGCGTCGGGCGCTGCAAGCATGCGAGCCGCACACGCGAGGTAGGACACGTCGGTGTTGCACTTGCGCGTGTACACCGGGTACTCGGAGAGGCCCGCGGCCTGCCCACGCTTCACTTCGCTGTCCCAGTACGCGCCCTTCACGAGGCGGACCATGATGCGGCGCCCGCCCTTGCGCGCGACAGCCGCGAGCGCGTCGATCACGAACGGCGCGCGCTTCTGGTACGCCTGCACCGCGAGGCCGAACCCCTCCCAGCCGGCGAGGGCTTCGGATGCAAATACGCGCTCGAAGATGTCGAGCGAGAGATCGAGGCGGTCGGCTTCCTCGGCATCGAGCGTGACGCCGATGTCGCCCTTGCGCGCGCGCTCGGCAAGCGCCGCAATGCGCGGCGTGAGCTCCGCCATCACGCGCTCGCGCTGCGCATGCTCGTAGCGCGGGTGCAGCGCGGAAAGCTTGATCGAGATCCCGGGCTTCGCGAAGACGTGCGCGCCGGCATTACGTTGCGCAGCAGAAGCAGCGATCGCATCGATCGCGCGTTCATAGGCCACGAAGTAGCGCTCGGCATCTTCCGCCGTGAAGGCGGCTTCACCCAGCATGTCGTAGGAGTGGCGGTAGGCCGCGTGGTCCGCGGTCGCCGCCCGCGCGAGCGCATCCTCGATCGTGCGGCCCATCACGAACTGCTCGGCCATGAGCTTCATCGCCTGGCGCAGCGCAAGGCGCACCACGGGCTCGCCGGCCCGGGCAGCCAGCGACGCGACCCAGTTGCCGATCCCGGCCGGCGCATCGTCGACGCTCACGATGCGGCCGGTGAGCATCATTCCCCACGTGCCCGCGTTCACGAGCAGCGACGTGCTCTTGCCGAAATGGCTGTCCCATTCGCCCTGGGAGAACTTGTCGCGGATCAGCGCATCGGCCGTCGCGGCGTCGGGAATGCGCAGCAGCGCTTCGGCCACGCACATGAGGAGCACGCCCTCGCGCGAGGAGAGGTCGTATTCCTGGAGGAAGGACTGCATGCCCGCCGAAGCCTTCTGCTTCGCGCGGACCGTTTCGACGAGCTCGCGGGCGCGTGATGCGACGCGGGCTTCGGCGGCGGGATCGAGGCGGGCGATCGCGAGGAGCTCGGCAACGGCCTCGCCCTCGTCACGCAGGTAGTTCGCGCGAATGCTCTCGCGCGGGTCGCTGGGGGTTTGATTCATGGCGCGCAATTCTACGCCGCGCCAGCCCCCTTACGCCGCCGACGACTCCTTGTCGGCCATCTGCTTGCGGACGTCGTCCATGTCGAGGGCCTTGGCGCGCTCCACGACCTGCTCGAGCGCGCTCTTGGGAAGCGCCCCGGGCTGTGCGAAGACGATGATCGAATCGCGGAAGACCATCAGCGTCGGGATCGAGCGAATCTGGAAGTGCGCCGCGATCTCGGGCTCGGCCTCGGTGTTCACCTTGGCGAACACGATATCCGTGTTCTTCTCGGCGACGCTCTCGAAGACCGGCGCGAAGGACCGGCAGGGCCCGCACCATGGCGCCCAGAAGTCCACGACCACCGTGGGGTTGCCTGTGACGACGGACTCGAAGTTCTCTTTGGTCAGCTCTACATGCGCCATGTCATTTAATCCAGGAGTGAACGGAGCATCCACGCCGTCTTCTCGTGGACCTGCAGGCGCTGCGTCAGGAGATCGGCCGTGGGCTCGTCGCTCGCTTTCTCCGCGGCGGGGAAGACCTTGCGCGCGGTGCGCGCCACGGCTTCCTGTCCCTCGACCAGCAGCTGGATCATCTTTCGCGCGTCCGGTACTCCTTCGGTTTCGGAAATCGAGGAAAGTTTCACGAAGGCCGCGTAAGTGGCCGGCGCCGGGAAGCCCAGGGCGCGAATGCGCTCGGCGATCATGTCGACGGCCAGCGCGAGCTCGTTGTACTGCGTCTCGAACATCAGGTGCAGCGTCTGGAACATCGGGCCGGTCACGTTCCAGTGGAAGTTGTGGGTCTTCAGGTACAGGGTGTAGGTGTCGGCGAGGAGGTGGGAAAGCCCCTTCGCGATCTTCTCGCGGTCCTTCGCGGTGATCCCGATGTCGATCGGCTGTGCGGCGCTCTTGCGGGCCATGCGCGTTCTCCTGGGTGGGTTGCTTCGTATTTTCCGCGCGCCCGGCGGCGGGCGCCAATGAGTTTTTTCAATGCGCCTCATTGTCATCCTGAGGAGCGAAGCGACGAAGGACCCGCTTTAGGGTTTTAACTGTTAAACCACTCAAGCAGGTTCTTCGGGCCTGCGGCCCTCAGGATGACAGCTTCTAACGGCCGGCCGCCTTCACCAGGGCCTCCGCGAGCGATTTCACCGCGGCGGCAATCTTCGGATCGCTGATCGCGCCCTCGGCATCGAACACCTTGTGCGCTCCGCCCACGGGAACCTGGCGGCCGAGCACGTTCGCGCCCAGCGCCGAGAGGATCTGCCGCAGGTGCGGCATCGCGCGCACGGTGCCGAAGGCCCCCGGCGAGGCGCCCATCATGGCCACGGTCTTGCCGGTGAACGGCGCATAACCGCTGTTGTTTCCCTTGCCGTCGCCGATATCGCGCGAAAGCCAGTCGATCGTGTTCTTCAGCAGCGAGCTCACCGACGAGTTGTTCTCGGGCGAGGCGATGATGAAACCGTCCTGGGCAATGAAGAGGTCGCGCAGCTTCACCGCGTTCTCCGGCATGCCCTCCTTCGCCTCGAGGTCGCCGTGATAGAGCGGGATCGGATACTCGTCGAGGTCGACGTACGTGACCTCGCCGCCGGCGTCGCGCGCGTTCTGTGCGGCGACACGCGCGAGCTTCTTGTTGAGTGAATCGCGCCGCGCGCTGCCGGCGAAAACGAGGACCTTGCTCAATGCAGCTCTCCCATGCGCCCGGAGCGATACGCGACTTCCGCGGCCCGCACCTGTTCGACGCTGTTCATCACGAAGGGTCCATGGAACACGAGCGGCCCTTCGGCCGGCGCGCCTCCGAGCACCATCACGTCGAGGGTATCAGCCCCCGGGTTGGCGACGCGGATCGTGCCCTCGACGTTTTCCCAGACGACCATCTCGCCCAGGCCGGCATGCGTCACGTCATCGGGCGCGCCGAAGGCGCCCTGACCATTGATCACGTACGCCGCGACTTCGAAGGCACCCGACACGTTCGTCGCGAGCTCGGCGCCGGGCGCGAGCGTCACGTGCCAGAGGAAGAGCGGCATCAACACGTCCGCCGGACCCTTCGTATCCTCGAAGTTGCCGCCGATCACCCGCACGGTCACGCCGTCGCGCTTCACTTCGGGGATGGCGCCCGCTTCGATGCGCTGGTAGCGCGGCGGCATCATCTTCAACGCGCGCGGCAACGACGTCCAAAGCTGGATACCGTGCTGCGTGAGCTCTTCCTTGCCTTCGGCCAGCGGCTTCTCCGCATGCACGACGCCGCGGCCCGCGGTCATCCACTGCGCACCGCCCGCCGCGACGATGCCGGTGTGGCCGGCGGAATCGCGATGCTCGTTGCGGCCAGTGAGCAGATACGTGACCGTCTCGATACCAGCGTGCGGATGCGCGCCGACCCCGTCGTCACCCGGCTTGATCGGGAAAGGCCCGAAGTGGTCGAGAAAAACCCAGGGCCCGACCGAGTGGCGATGACGGTCCGGAAGCGCGCGGCGCACGGTGAACGTGCCGACCGGCGCGATCTGCGAAGCCACGCTGCGTTCAACGGGTCTGAAGGTCGTCATGTGTTTTCTCCAGTTACTTCCGGTCGAGGCTCCATGCGCCCGGCCCGAAGATCACCACCATGAGCATGCCGCCCATGATTGAAAGGTTCTTCATGAAATGAATCGTCTGGTCCTGGGCCGCCTGGGCCGCGAGCCCCGCCGGGTTGTGGAAGATCAGCGTCGTCGGGATCAGGAACAGGAAGATCGCGAGGGCGGCCCAGCGCGCCTTGAATCCGGCCACGAGCAGCAGGCCACCGAGAAGCTCGACCACGATCGCGCCGACGAGGAGCACTTCCGCAAACGGCATGCCCTTCGAGGTCATGTAGCCCGCCGTCGCGGCAAAGCCGGTGATCTTGCCGAAGCCCGAGACGATGAACAGGAGTGCCAGCAGCGAACGGCCGACGAGGGCCGCGAAGTTGGTGAGGGTGGGGTTGTTCATTTTTTTCTCCTTTGGGTCGTGTTGGATTCAGGCGAGGTCGAAGACGAGCACTTCGGCCTGGCGCGCGTTGTCGAGTCGCACCGTGGTGTCGTTGCCGCCGAGCTTCGCGGCATCTCCCGCGGAAAGGGGCTGACCGTTCACGGTCACGTCGCCGCGAATGACATGAACGTAGGCGCGGCGGCCGGCGGCGACCTTGTGTTCAACGGTGTCGGCGCCATCGAGGATCGTCGCGTAGAGGCTCGCGTCCTGGTGAATCAGCACCGAGCCCTCGCGGCCATCGTTGGAGGCGATGAGGCGCAGCGCTCCGCGCTTGGAAGCGGCATCGAAATGCTTCTCTTCGTAGCCGGGCTTCACCCCACGCGCGCTCGGCTCGATCCAGATCTGCAGGAAATGCACGGGCTCCTTGTCCGAGGCGTTGAACTCGCTGTGCTGCACGCCCGTGCCCGCGGTCATGCGCTGCACGTCGCCCGGGCGGATCACGGAGCCGTTGCCCATCGAGTCCTTGTGCGCGAGCGCGCCTTCCAGGACGTAGCTCACGATCTCCATGTCGCGGTGGCCGTGAGTTCCGAATCCCTTGCCCGGCTGGACGCGGTCTTCGTTGATGACCCGCAGGCTCCCGAACCCCATGTGGGCGGGGTCGTAGTAGTCGGCGAAGGAAAAGCTGTGGAAGGAGTTCAACCAGCCGTGGTCGGCGTGTCCTCTTTCGTTGGCGCGGCGGATATCCATGTTTGCTCCTTGTCTGTGTGCTGTGCTGAATCTGTGAGTCCATGATGCGATTGAAGTTTTTGTATTTCTAGCGAATACTTTTGACCATCTTGTTCAGATCGCCTGAATGAAACTCTCCCTGGAAGCGCTGCAGGTTATCGATGCCATTGATCGGAAAGGCTCTTTTGCCGGTGCCGCCGATGAATTGCACCGGGTTCCGTCAGCGATCACTTACTCTGTCCAGCAGCTCGAGGAGGGCTTGGACGTCCTTCTTTTCGATCGAACGGGGCACCGGGCGAAGCTCACGGAAGCGGGGCGCGAGCTCCTGAAGGAAGGCCGGCACCTGCTGCGTGCCGCGGCCGACCTGGAATGCCGGGTGCAGCAGGTCTTCAAGGGATGGGAAAGCGAGCTTCGGATCGCGGTCGACACGATCGTCGGGTTCGAGAAGCTGTTCGGTCTCGCCACCGAGTTCTACGGCCAGAACGCCGGCACGCGCCTCAAGTTTCTTCAAGAGGTTCTCGGCGGAACCTGGGACGCGCTGGCGTCCGGGCGGGCCGACCTCGCGATCGGCGCCTCGGGCGATGCGCCGTCCGGTGGCGGCTATACCGCGCGACCGTTCGGCCATGTCGAGATGGTGTTCGTCGCGGCCCCCTTCCATCCGATCTGCCGCGAGCCCGAGCCGCTCTCCGAAGCGACGATCCAGCAACATCGCGCCGTGAGCATCGCCGACAGCTCGCGCCTTCTGCCTCCGCGCACCGTCGGGCTCCTCTCCGGTCAGGAAGTGCTCACCGTCCCGCACCTCGAGGCGAAGGTCACCGCGCATGTGGCGGGCCTGGGCGTGGGTTTCCTGCCGAAGTGGGTCGCCGAGCGCGAGCAGTACGCGGGGCGCCTTCGCATCCTCAAGGTGCAAGAGCCCCGGCGCCCTGCGGAGATCGTCATCGCCTGGCGCCCGGACCATACGGGCAAGGCGCTCAAGTGGTTCGTGAAGCGCCTCGACGATCCGCTCGTCGCGGCCTCCCTCCTGACATGACCGAAAAAGGGGACAGTCCCCATTTCCGAAAAGGGGACAGTCCCCTTTATCGGGGACGCTTCGCGCCCTCGCCCACCGGGCCGCTGCACTTCGGCTCGCTGGTCGCGGCCGTCGCGAGCTGGCTTGATGCGCGTGCCGTGGGTGGCGAGTGGCTCGTGCGAATCGAAGACGTGGATGCCACCCGGACCGTGCCGGGCGCGGCCGAGGACATCCTCCGGACGCTCGAAGCGTTGGGCCTGACGTGGGATGGCGCGGTGGAATGGCAGGGAAATCGCAAGGCAATTTACGACAACTTCCTCGAACGCCTGCGATCAAGCGGCTACCTCTACCGCTGCCGCTGCTCGCGCAAGGAGATTGCGGACTCCGGAGCGCAAGGCCTGGAGGGCGTCGTGTACCCGGGGACGTGCCGGAATCTCGGGCTTCCGCCTGCGGTCGCGGGTGCCGACCGGATTCGCACCAACCCCGGGAATATCGACTTCGAGGACCGCCTTCAGGGGCCGATCGTGCAGGATCTTGCTGCGAACATCGGCGATTTCGTCCTAAAGCGCAGGGATGGCCTCCACGCTTACCAGCTGGCCGTCGTCGTCGACGATGCCGAGCAGGGAATCACAGACGTCGTGCGGGGCGCGGACCTTCTGCTGTCGACGCCGCGACAGATTCTCCTCCAGCGCCTGCTCGACCTGCCGACGCCACGATACCTGCACACCCCTGTCGCCACGCGCGGGGGCATTAAGCTTTCCAAGCAAACGCAAGCGCCGGCCCTCGACGCGCGGGAAGCGGTTCCGGCGCTGAAGGCGGTGCTGGCATTTCTCGGCCAACCCGCGGTGCCCGGCGCGACCGCCGCCGAAGTGCTGGCGCACGCCCGGGCCGCGTGGGACCCTCTTCTCATTCCCGTCTCCCGGCAACTGGAAGCGCCTACCTTATGAAGCACTTCGGGGCGATGTTCGTCGTCGCACTGCTTGCGTTTCCCGTCCATGCCGACCCCTTCCAGGTGGAACGCGACAAGGCCCTCAAGCTTGGCCAGGAAGGGAAGTTCAAGCCCTACGAGAAAGCCATCCACGCGCTCGCAAGGAAAGGCGACCCGGTCTCGCAAATGGCGATGGCCAAGATCGCTCGCGACCGGGGGAATTTCGCGGAGGCGGAGCAATGGCTCCTGCCGCTGGCCAAAAAAGGGGACGCCTCGGCCCAATTCCACCTGGGCGCCCTCTACGCGTTCTCGATGAGCCGTGACGCGGAGGGACGCCGGTGGCTCGAGAAATCCGCGGCCAATGGCAGCAAGCGCGCCCGGTACGTGCTCGATCACTGGGACAAGCCTTCGTCCCTCGACCTCGGGCCCGAAGCGGTCGCCGGCCAGATCCCCACGGCCCGGATGGTCGACGCGACCTGGGGGCAGATGAAGTACTCGATGGGTTCGATCGAGGGCCTCGCGGCCTGCTACCGGGTCGAGGCCAAGGACATCGACAAGGATTTCGCGGCCGCCCGAGACGGTTGCAGGGCCGGCGCGCTGGAGGAGTACGGACCGTCGTTTCCGGAAGCCAAGGCAAACGAAGTGCGCAGGGTGGTCCTGGCCTGCTTTCGAACCGAAATGATGGAAATCCGTGGGATCACGGCCAAGGAACTGGTCGCCTGCACCCGAAAGACCCGCTAGGCGGGCGCTTGCTGCAGCCTGGGCGCCGTCCGCCCGAAGTCACACTCGTCACATCCGGCAACGAGATCGATACATACCGCAGCGTATAATTCGGCACTTTTTTCGTGCCTCGAGCCAATCCGTTCGAGCATGTCCCGGCATCCAAGTTGGACATGAGCGCCTCCCGGCCCGGGAGCCGCGCAAACGATGCCCGAGAGCCCTATGACCATGAAGAAAAAGATCGTCATCGCTACCGTCGCCATCCTCGCGATCGCCGGCACCGCCTTTGGCATCACCGCCATGCAAGGCGGAGGCGGCAAGGACAAGAAGGACGCCAAGAAGGACCAGAAGGTCACCCTCGAATTCACCCCGGCCGACGTGGCCGTCGTCGAGGTGCGCGAGCTCACTCGCTCGATCGCCTTCTCCGGCTCGCTTTCGCCCGTCGTGCAGACCACGGTGAAGGCCAAGGTCGCGGGCGACATCAATAAGGTGTTCGTCCGCGAAGGCGAGACGGTCGCGCAGGGCCAGCCCCTCGCGCAGATCGACACGGCCGATCACCAGGCCCGTCTCGACTCCGCTGCCGCCCTGCATGCCGAATCGAAGGCGAAGCTCTCGATCGCCGAGAAGAACCGCGAGAACAACCAGGCCCTGCTCAAGCAGAAGTTCATTTCGCAGAACGCCTACGACACGACGAACAGCACGTACGAAGGCGCGGCCGCGTCCGTGCGCTCGGCCGAGGCGCAGCTTCGAATCGCCCAGCGGGCGATGGATGACGCGGCAGTGCGCGCGCCCTTCGCCGGGATCGTCTCCAAGAAGATCGTGAACCCGGGTGAAAAGGTCGCCATCGACAGCCCGCTGTTCGGCCTCGTCGACCTGGGCCGCATGGAAATCGAAGCGCCCGCACCCGCCTCCGAAATCCCCTCGGTGAAGCCCGGGCAGGCCGTGACGTTCCGCGTCGACGGCTTCGATCGCACCTTCGAAGGCCGCGTCGAGCGCATCAACCCGACGACGGAAGCGAATTCGCGCGCGATCATGCTCTACATCTCGGTCGCCAACCGCGACGGCGCCCTGAAGGGCGGCATGTTCGCCAAGGGGCAGATCGTCCTCGACAAGACACAACCCGCGGCGCTGATTCCCGCCACCGCGGTCCGTGATGAAGCAGGCCAGTCGTACGTGTTCACGATCGAGGACGGCAAGATCGTGAAGCGCGCCGTGAAGGTCGGCGCCACGGAGACGCAGCAGGGCCTCATCGAAGTGAAGAGCGGCCTCGAGCGCGGCCAGAACGTGGTGAGCGCGCGGGTGAGCGGCCTGAAGGATGGGCAGCCGGCGATCATGAAGCCCGCGATGGCCAAGCCGTCCGAGAACGCCAAGACGCCGAAAGCCGGCTAAGGGAGCGCCCCATGTTCATCACGCGCGTTTCGATCAACAACCCGGTCTTCGCCACCATGATGATGGTGGCGTTGTGCGTCCTCGGGATCTTCTCGTACAACCGGCTGCGCGTGGAGCGCATGCCCGACTTCAACAACCCGAACGTCTACATCTCGGTCGCCTATCCCGGCGCCGCGCCCGAAGCGATCGAGAACGACATCACCAAGCCGATCGAGGAAGCGATCAACTCCGTCAACGGCGTGAAGATGATCCGCTCGAACACGCTCGAAGGCCGCGCCGAGACCTACGTCGAGTTCCGGCTCGACGCCGACATGGCGCGCTCGATCCAGGACGTGCGCGACAAGATCGCGGCGATCCGCCCGGGCTTCCCGCGCGACGCGAAGGAGCCGCTCGTCGTTCGCAGCGACTCCGAGAATTCGTCGCCCGTGATGTGGCTCGCGGTCACCTCGCCCACGCGCAGCCTGCGGGAGCTCTCCACGCTCACCGACCAGGTCATCGTGAAGCGCCTGCAGAACGTGGCGGGCGTGGGCCAGATCGATTCCGGTGGCGGCGTCACGCGCCAGGTGCAGATCCAGCTCAAACCCTCGCAGATGCATTCGCAAGGCGTGGGCGTGGACGAGATCATGGGTGCGATCCGCGCCGCCAACATGGATGTTCCCGCCGGACGCGTCGAGAACGGCCCGACCGAGCAGCTCGTGCGCGTCGAAGGCAAGATCAAGAATCCCGCGGGATTCGGACGGATCATCGTCGCGCGCCGCGCCAATGGCCCGGTCTACCTCGAGCAGGTCGCCGACATCGTCGATGGCGAGCGCGAAGCGAGCTCGCTTTCGCGGCTCAACGGCACGCCCGCGATCACGATCGACGTGCTGAAGGTCCAGGACGCGAACATCGTCGAGGTGGGCAACGGCGTCAAGAAGGCCCTCGAGGATCTCAAGAAGGTGCTGCCGCCCGACGTGAAGATCCAGATCACGGGTGCCAGCGTCGACTGGATCGAGAAGGCGTTGAGCGGCATGAAGACGACGATCCTCGAGGGCGCGCTCCTCACGATCTTCATCGTGTTCCTGTTCCTGCACTCCTGGCGCAGCACGATCATCACCGGCCTCACGCTGCCCATCGCCGTGATCGCGACGTTCGTGGCCGTGTACGTGTTCGGCTTCACGCTGAACTTCCTCACGCTGATGGCGCTGTCGCTGTGCATCGGCCTGCTGATCGATGATGCGATCGTGGTGCGAGAGAACATCGTGCGCCACCTCGCCATGGGCAAGGATCACTACCGTGCCGCGAAGGAAGGCACCGAGGAAATCGGGCTCGCCGTCATGGCGACCACGTTCGCGATCGTCGCGGTGTTCATCCCGGTGGCGTTCATGTCGGGCTTCATCGGCAAGATCTTCTTCCAGTTCGGCATCACCGTCGCCGTGGCGGTCCTCGTGTCGCTCTTCGTGAGCTTCACGCTCGACCCGATGCTCTCGGCGATCTGGCACGACCCGCCGGGCAACCGCTTCAAGCGGCTCCCGTGGCTCGCGAAGGTCATGGACAAGGTCGAGGCGGGCATCGAGTGGGCGCACCACCGCTATGGCGTGCTGCTCGAGTGGTCGCTCCTCAACCGCCTGAAGGTCCTCGCGACCGCGCTCGTGATCTTCATCTCCAGCTTCTTCGTCCTGCCCCTGATCGGCACGGAGTTCGTGCCGGAGACCGACGAGGGCTTCGTCTCCTTCCGCCTCACGACACCCGTGGGCTCGAGCCTCGAGTACACCGACGCGAAGACGCGCCAGGTCGAGGAGATCGTCCGCACCTTCCCCGAGGTCGAATTCATGACCGCGCGCGTCGGCGCGTGGGAAGGCCGCAACTCCGCGCGCGTCAATGTGCAGCTCGTCGATCGCCACAAGGTGAAGCGGCCGAGCCAGAAGGATTTCGAGACCAAGGCGCGCAAGAAGATCCAGACGATCCCGGGCATCGAGCTCTCGGTCGGCTGGAACCGCCCGATCTGGATCAACATCCTCGGCAACAACAACGAAGCCCTGCAGAACCTCTCGGACGAGCTGCTCGAGAAGATCGCGAAGATTCCGGGCATCGTCGATCTCGAGTCGAGCCTCAAGGCGAGCAACCCGGCGATCACGATGAAGGTGAACAACGAGCTCGCGAGCGACCTCGGCCTCACCGTGCAACAGATCGGCAATGCGGTGCGTCCGTTCGTCGCCGGCGATGTCGTCAGCTACTGGCTGGCACCCGACGGGCAGAACTACGAAGTCAACGTGCAGCTGCCGCGTGATGGCCGGCGCATCGCGTCCGACCTCGGCGACCTGCGCGTCGTCTCCAGCAAGCCCGCCGCCGACGGCTCGCCGGTGCTGATCCCGCTTCGCCAGGTTGTCGACTTCCAGAATTCCACGAGCCCGCAGATCATCAAGCGCCAGGAGCTGCAGCGGCGCGTGGGCATCTACGCGAACGTGGAAGGTCGCCCCTCGGGCACCGTGGGCGATGAGGTGAAGGCGCTCCTGAAGACGATCGAGCTTCCGCCCGGCACCCGCTTCGACGTCGCGGGCCAGCAGCAGGAGATGCAGGAGTCGTTCCAGGCCGCGGTGGCGGCACTGGGCATGGCGGTGATCTTCATCTACATCATCCTCGCCTCGCAATTCGGCAGCTTCCTGCAGCCGGTGGCGATCATGGCCTCGCTCCCGTTCACGCTGATCGGCGTGTTCCTCGCGCTGCTGCTGACGGGAACCACGCTCAATGTGTTCTCGGTGATCGGCATCATCATGCTGATGGGCCTCGTCACGAAGAACGCGATCCTGCTCGTGGACTTCACGAACCAGGGCATGAAGGCGGGCAAGTCGCGCCACGACGCGATCCTCGAAGCGGGCCAGGTGCGCCTGCGGCCGATCCTGATGACGACGGCGGCGATGGTCTTCGGCATGTTGCCGATGGCGATCGGCTCGTCGGACGGCGGCGAGCAGAACGCGCCGATGGGCCGCGCGGTGATCGGCGGCATCATCACCTCGACGCTGCTGACACTTGTCGTGGTGCCGGTGATCTTCACCTACCTCGACTCGTTCGGGCGCTGGGTCAGCGCACGCCTCACGCGCTCGCGTCCTACACACGCGGCGGTGCCCCAGGAAGGTGACGACTAATACCACTTTGCCGGTGGGGCCGGCCTCCATCGGCAAAGTTTGTAACAGTCGATCAATTCTTGCTCGCGGCCATTCCGGCCGCGGCTTCCTTGGTGCTACGATCCCCTTCGCCATGGCGCCGATGGTCGTTCTCGGGTCCGCCTAGCCTAAGAAGCAACCACAAAAAAAGGCTTTCCGATGAATCCCAGGGACGCAACGCTGCAAGGCGTGATGAGTCACGTCGCCCTATTGGATGGCATCTACAACGAGATGCGTTCGGGTTCGGTCGAGCTCGGCCTCGATCGCCTGCGCGCGACCCTCGCCGACGCCCGCCGGCGCGCATCCCCCGAGGAATGGAGCGCACTGATCCAAGGCGCGCGGGCACACCCGCTGCGTGAAGTGCTGCACCAGGATCCGTTCATGCAGCGCTGCTACGCCAGGCCGCGCGGCTATCCGGGAGATCCCAGCGCGCTCGACTTCGTGCTGCGCGCGCGGACCGTTTCATCGTTGCCGCGCGACCGCGTCGGCCAGATCCACGTGTTGATGACCACCGGCCCGCTCGCGAACGCGCTGCGCTTCCGGCGCGATTGCCTCGCGCGCACCGTCGATGACATCGCGAAGAATTCCGCACGCCCCCTGCAGGTGCTCGCCGCGGGTGCGGGCCACCTGCGCGAGATCGAGCGCATGCGCTCGGTCGTCGAGGGCCGCATCGCGCGGCTCGTCGCCTACGAGTCCGATGACGCGTGCCTCGATACGATTCGCCGCGACTACGCGCACCTGCCGGTGCTCGCGCGCCAGGGCACGGTGCAGCAGCTCGTCGAACAGCCGCTGTTCGAGGACATGGATATCGCGTATTGCGCGGGACTGCTCGAAACGCTCGGACAGGCGCAGGCTGCCGGGCTCGTGCGCGCGCTGTTCCGCACGCTGCGTCCGGGCGGCACGCTGCTGCTCGCGAACTTCCTCAGGACCCTGCCCGACCTCGGCCTGCTCGAGACCTTCATGGACTGGCGCATGGTCGTGCGCACGGAAGGCGAGCTCTTCGACCTCGTGAAGCCGCTGGCCGAAGATTCGACCGCGGCCTGGACCTACAACGCCGATCCCGACTCGACGATCGGGATCCTCAGGCTCACGCGGCGCGGCTAGTAGCCGATCGCGCAACCATCCTTGCGGTGGTCGGAGGCGGCGACATAGCCGTCCTCGTGGCGGTGAATGAGCTGCGCACCGCCGAAGCCGAACATCGGCGCATCCGCCGAAACGATGCGATGGCCGCGCCGTGCGAGCTCTTCGCGCACCAGCGGCTTCACGCCATCCTCGATGCTCACCGTGCAATCGGGGTTCACGATCCAGCGCGCGCCATCCGAGCACGCTTGCGGATTCTGCTTGTAGTCGACGAGGCGCAGGATCATCTGCAGGTGGCCCTGCGGCTGCATTGCGCCGCCCATGACGCCGAAGGCCATCACCGGCTGGCCGTCACGCGTGAGGAAACCCGGGATGATCGTCTGGTACGGGCGCTTGCGCGGACCCACGAGATTCGGATGCCCGGGCTTGAGGTTGAAGCCCGCGCCGCGATTCTGCATGCTGATGCCGGTTCCGGGCACCACGACGCCCGAGCCGAAGCCCATGTAGTTCGACTGGATGAACGACACCATCATCCCGCGCTCGTCGGCCGTCGTGAGATACACGGTGCCGCCCGCCTTGGGAATTCCCGACACGGGATCGTGCGCGCGCTTCATGTCGATCAGCTTCGCGCGCTGCGCGAGGTAACCGCGGTCGAGCAGCTCCGCGGCCTTCACCTGCATGGTCGCGGGATCGGCGAGATGCCGCCAGATGTCGGCGAACGCGAGTTTCATCGCCTCGATCTGCACGTGCAGGCTGTCGGCGCTGTCGCATTCGAGCGCGGCCATGTCGAAGTTCTCGAGGATGCCCAACGCGATCAACGCGGCGATGCCCTGCCCGTTGGGCGGCATCTCGTGCAGCCGGTAGCCGCGATAGTCGACGTGGATCGGCTCGTCCCACGTGCATTCATGCGCCGCGAGGTCTTCGGCCGACATGGCGCCGCCTTCGGACGCGCTCGCGAGCGCGATGCGTTCGGCGAGCGCGCCGCGGTAGAAGCTTTCGCCCTTGGTGGTGGCGATCTCCTCGAGCGTCTCGGCCATTTGCGGACAGTAGAACCGTTCACCCGGATACGGCGCGCGGTCCTTGGGCAGGAACGTCCAGGAAAATTCCGAGAAGCCCTTGAGGTTCTCCGCCTGGCGCGCCCACGACACCGCCGTGATCGGCGAGACCATGTAGCTCTCGCGCGCGTAGCGAATCGCGGCTTCGAAGAGTTGCTCGAACGGAAGCTTGCCGTAGCGCTGCGAAAGCGAGACCCACGCGGACACGCAGCCGGGAACCGTCACCGCATCCCAGCCGAGCGTGGGCATGGCGGCGTGAGCCTGGAAACGCTCGGGCGTCCATCCGGCGGGCGAGCGGCCCGATGCGTTGAGGCCGACGAGCTTCTCGCCGTCCCAGAGAATGATGAACGCATCCGAACCGATGCCGTTCGACGTGGGTTCGACGACGGTCAACGTGATGGCCGCGGCGATCGCGGCATCAACCGCGTTGCCACCGCGATAAAGCGCCTGCAATCCTGCCTGCGCGGCGAGCGGCTGCGAAGTCGCCACCACGTTCTTCGCCAGAACGGGCATTCGCTGCGACGGATACGGAAAGTCCCAGGTGAAGCTGCTCATGACATCAGATCCTTCGTAGGCTCAGGATCAAGGCTATTCAGCCTTGACGTTGGCGTCGCGAATCACCTTCGACCACTTCGCCGACTCGCTCGCCATCACCTTCGCGAATTCTTCGGAGGTGCCGCCGGTGATCTCGAAGCCCAGCTGGTGGAAGCGTTCCTTGATCGCGGGATCGGACAGGATCTTGTTCATCTCGGTGTTGATGCGGTCGGTGATCGCCTTGGGCGTGCCGGCCGGCGCGTAGATGCCGAAGTAGTTCCAGCTGTCGAAGCCCTTGAG
Source organism: Usitatibacter palustris (assembly GCF_013003985.1). GTDB lineage: Bacteria > Pseudomonadota > Gammaproteobacteria > Burkholderiales > Usitatibacteraceae > Usitatibacter > Usitatibacter palustris. Next base: position 3,054,379 of record NZ_CP053073.1, read on the forward strand.
GCCCGACTCGCTGATCGTCGGGATGGCGGGTACCACCGTGGAGCGCGTAAGCGACGAGATGCCCAGCGCGTTGAGGCGCCCCGAGTCGAGGTGCGGCTTCGAGGTCATCACGTTGTCGAACAGGATCGCGACGTTGCCCTGCACGAGATCGGGGATCGAGAGCTGCGTGCCCTTGTACGGAACGTGCGTGAGCTTGATGCCCGCCTGCGCGGCGAACATCTCGGAGGTGAGGTGCGCCACGCTGCCGATGCCGGAGGTCGAGTAGTTGTACTTGCCCGGCTCCTTCTTCGCGAGCGCGATGAATTCCTCGACGGTCTTCGCCGGAACCTTCGGCGAGATGAGCATGATGTTGGTCGCGTAGCCCACGTAGATCACCGGCACGAAGTCCTTCACCGGGTCGTACGGAAGCTTCTGCAGGTACGGGCCCACCGAATGCGTGCTGCCCGTGGCCATGAGCAGGTTGTAGCCATCGTTCGGGCTCTTCGCCGCGAGGTCGGTGCCGATCGCCCCGCCCGCACCCGGTTTGTTGTCCACGACGACCGGCTGCCCCAGCGCGGTGCCGAGTTTGTCGGCGAGCGAGCGCGTGAGCACGTCGGTGGGGCCGCCCGCGGGAAACGGCACGATCATCTTGATGGGCTTGCTGGGCCACCCCTGCGCCGCAGCGGAGGAGGAGAAAAGCGCCAGGGCCAGGGCCGGCAGCAGCGATCGCAGCATGGGGGAGTGTCTCCGGAAGATTGCGTCCTAGCGTAACCTAGGCGGCGGCAAGCTGGAAGGTCGGCTCGAATATCATCGGATAACAATAATGGCCCTTGAAATCTCCGCGCTCGTCTTCGACGCCTACGGCACCTTGTTCGACGTGCACAGCGTCGCGCGCAAGGCCGAGGCGCTCTATCCGGGCAAGGGTGACGCGCTCTCGCGCGCATGGCGCACGAAGCAGCTTGAGTACACGTGGCTGCGCAGCCTCATGGGCAACTACGAGGATTTCAGCCGCGTGACGCTCGCGAGCCTCGAATGGGCGCTCGAGTCGCTGAAGATCGTGCCCGGCGATGCCGACAAGAGCGCGCTCTTCGATGAATACCGCAAGCTCGCGATGTTTCCCGAAGTGCCCGCCGCGCTCGATTCGTTCGCGCGCGCACGACCGCTCGCGATCCTTTCCAACGGGCATCCCGACATGCTCGAAGCCGTCGTCGAGCACAACCGGCTTCGCAACCTGTTTCGCGGCGGCGTGCTCAGCGTGCACGCCGCCAAGGTGTTCAAGCCCAACCCCGCGACCTATCACCTCGTCGAGGAACGCCTCGGCGTGCCGCGCGCGCTCGTCGGGTTCGTCTCTTCCAACGGCTGGGACGCCGCGGGCGCGAAGGCCTTCGGCTTCAAAGCCTTCTGGGTGAATCGCACGGGCCAGCCGGTCGAGCGCCTGGGCGTGCGGCCCGATGCGGTGGTACCCGACCTCGCCTCGCTCGCGGAAATGCTCGCGAAGTAAGCGTCACGGCACCCGGTAGACCCCGACGAGTCCCACGCCGGTCCCGCCGGTTCCCTGCACGACCGCGGTGTATGCGCCGGGCGGCAAGGTGAGCTTCACCGCGGGCTCGAGCACGTGCGCGGGCGCAAACCCCGCGGCCTGAATCGCCGCGGCGTCAGCCGGATTGGTCTGCGTCTGCCAGTTGTCGTTGGATGCGATCACCGCTCCGTCGGTCGCTCGCACGATGTACAGCGTCGGGTTGGCGAGCGCGTTCGGAATCCCCGCGGGAATGAGCGACGGCCCGGCCACGGTCACGACCACCGTCTGCGTGCCGGTGCCCTGGACGATGAAGCCCGCGATCATCACGTCGTTGCCGGTGAGCACCTGGCCGCGCGTCGAAATATTGGTAAGCGGCACTTCGGGGTGATCGACTTCGTAGACACCGACCAGACCCACACCCGTGCCTACGCCGCCGGAAGCCTGCACGATCGCCGTGTAGGCGCCGGGAGCGAGCGTCATCATGACCGCGGGCTCCGCCGGATGCGCGGGCGCAAATCCCGCCGCCTGGATCGCGGCCGCGTTCGGCGCATCGCCCCAGTTGTCGCTGGCACCCATCACAGCACCGTCGGAAGAGCGAATGAGCGTGAGCGTCGGATTGGAGAGCGCGTTCGGGATGCCAGCCGCCACGAGCGAAGGTCCGGCGACCGTCACCGCGACGGTCTTGGCCGTGGGTCCGCCGATGATGAAGCCCGCGATCATCACGTCATTGCCGGTCATCACCTGTCCGCGCGTGGAGAGGTTCACGAGCCTCGCATTGTTCACCGGCGGCGCGGGCACGTTCATCACCAGCACCGGCGTGCCGCTCGAGACCTGGTTGCCGGTGCCGAGCTGGCCGTCGCTGTTGTTCCCCCAGCAATAGATCGCGGTGTCGGTGGAGGCGCACGAATGCAGCCCTCCCGCGGCAATGTCCTCGACGCCGCCCGGCAGGCCCTGCACGGCCACGGGCACGTTGGTGCCGCCGGGAACGCTCGCGTTGCCGAGCTGCCCGGCGTTGTTCGCGCCCCAGCACACGGGGCCGGCGTTGCCGAGGCCGCATGCGTGCATGCCGTTGCCCGCCGAAAGCCAGGACACACCACTACCCATCCCCGTCACCGGCGATGGTGTGTTGATGTTGGACCCGCTGCCGTTGCCGAGCCGCCCCTGCCCGCCGTACCCCCAGCAGTACGCCGCGCCGTTGCTGATGCCGCAGTTGAAGAAGGCCCCGGTGCTCACCAGCTGGACATCGGATGTCGCACCCGAGACCTGCACGGGTCCCAGGTTGATGTACGTGTTGGTGCCGTCGCCCATCTCGCCCGAATCCCCGCGCCCCCAGCAGCGCGCCGCGCCGCTCGAGAGCAGCGCGCACGTGTGGTGCCTGCCCGCGTTGACGTCCAGGACACCCGTGCCGAGTCCCGCGACCGCCGTCGGCACCGCGCTCGAGAAGATCGAGGCGCCCGTGCCGAGCTGGCCGTATCCGCCACTGCCCCAGCACTTGGCGGCACCGTTATGCACCGCGCACGAATGCAGGTCGCCCACGGCGATCGCAGTCACGCCCGAGCTGAGGCCGCTCACCGCCACCGGCACGGGGCTGGTGGCGCTGCCGTTGTTGCCGAGCTGGCCGTAGGCGTTGTTGCCCCAGCAATACGCGCCGCCGTTCACGATCGCGCAGGTGTGCGCGCCGCTCGTGACGATCGCCTGCACGCCCGTGGTGAGGCCCTGCACCTGCGAGGGCGTGGTCGCCATCGAGAAGGTGCCGTTGCCCACCTGCCCTTCGATGTTGGCACCCCAGCAATAGGCGGCTCCGTTCACCGCGGCGCAGGTGTTGGTGCCGCCGGCCCAGAGGTACGGTGCGGCCGTGGTCGTGGAAGAGGCGCTGAAAAAGGCCGCCGTGGCGGCCAGCGCGAGCAGGGTCCTGGAAATAGTCATTGTCAGCTCCGGTTGTTTGTCACTGCACCTTGTAGACGCCCACGAGTCCCACGCCGGTGCCGCCGCTGCCCTGGACGATCGCCGTGTAGGCACCCGGCGGTAGCGTGAGGATCACCGCGGGCTCGAGCACGTGCGCGGGCGCGAAGCCTGCGGCCTGGATCGCCGCCACGTGCGCGGGGTTCGCCTGCGACTGCCAGTTGTCGTTGCTCGCGATCACCGCACCATCCGACGAGCGCACGATCGTGAGCACCGGATTGGCGAGCGCGTTGGGGATGCCTGCGTTCACGAGCGAGGGGCCGGCGACCGTGATCACCACTTGCTGCGTGTTGTCGCCGTAGACGATGAGTCCCGCGATCATCACGTCGTTGCCGGTGAGGACCTGGCCGCGCGTCGAGATGTTGATGAGCGGCACCTCGGGGTGGTCGACTTCGTAAACACCGACCAGCCCCACGCCCGTCCCGCCGGCCCCCTGCACGATGGCGGTGTAGGCGCCGGGCGCGAGCGTCGCGATGATCGCGGGCTCGAGCGCGTGCGCGGGCTCGAAGCCGCTCGCATGCAGCGCCGCACTGTCGGTCGGATTCGCTTGCGCTTGCCAGTTGTCGTTGCTCGCGATCACCGCACCATCCGACGAGCGAATCAACGTCAAGGTCGGATTGGCGAGCGCATTGGGGATCCCCGCGTTGACGAGCGACGGCCCCGCGACGGTCACCACCACCGTCTTCGCGCTGGGTCCGCCGATGATGAAGCCCGCGATCATCACGTCGCCACCGGTGAGTACCTGGCCGCGCGTGGAGAGGTTGGCAAGGCGCGGCGGATTGTTGTTGAGGAAGGTGACCGTCACCGTGGTCGCCGCGCTCAGCGGCACTTCGCACACGGCGGCAGTGCCGCTGCAATAGCTCCAGCCGGCCACCGTCGATCCGTTGGCCGGTGTCGCGGTGAGCGTCACGGTGGAGCCGGCGGCCACGGACTCGGTGCAATCCGATCCGCAGTTGATGATCGTCGGACCGCCATTGATGCTGCCGGTCACGATGCCCCCACCCGTTCCCGCCTTCGCGACCGTGAGCACGTGCGTGCCCGCCGATGCCGTGGTGCTCGTGAAGTTCGCGGAAACGCCCTCGATGGTGATCGTCGTGGTCGTCACCGTCGCGGGTGAAGCCGACGACGTATGCCGGACGCAGAGGGTCTGGCCACCCGTGATCTGCATGGCCGTCGTGACGAAGGTGCCGGTGCAACCGATCGAGTAGCTCCCGCCCGTGACATTGACCCACGTGGGCGCGTTGTTCCCCGTGATCGTCACCGGGCTGGAGGTCACCACGGTGCCGGGCGCGACATTGACCGCCGGCGTGAACGAGAACGCGTTGGGCACGTAGTTATTCAGCACCGTCGTGCTGGTGAAGTTCGCCGCGACGCCACCGATCGTGAGTGTCGTCGTCGTCACCGTGCCGATCGCGCCTGCCGAGGTGTGGCGCACGCACACCGTCTGGCCGTTGGAGATCGTGCCCGCGGTCGTGACGAACGTGCCGGTGCAGCCGATCGAATAGCTGCCGCCCGTGACGCTGATGGGCGATGCGGCCTCGATGCCGGTGATCGTGACGGCGTTCGACGTGACGACCGTGTTGAGCTCGATGAAGCTCTTCGGCGTGAACGAGAAGGCATCGGGCGCGAGGTCGAGCAGCACGAAGTTCGCCTGCGGTTCCGCGCCTTCGGCCGGAAACCACGGTCCGATGCCCGCGTAGGTCATCGTCACGTTGCAGGTGCCCGTGCCCGAACAAACGTTCGACCAACCGGAGAACCGCCAACCCGGCGCAGCCACCGCCGTCAGCGTCACGTTCGTTCCCACCGAGTACGCCTTTTCCGCCGAGGTGCACGCAGGCCCGCACGAAATGCCCGCCGGCGAGCTCGTCACCGTGCCCGTTCCCGTCTTGGTGACGGCCAGCCGGTGTCCGAACTCCACGGTCGCGGCCGCATTGCCGGTGACCGTGAATGCGCATTGCCCGTTGAAGAGGTTGCCCGTGCCGCCCTCGCAGGTGACACCGCTGAACCCCACGACCGCCGCGCCGGACTGGGCCGTGCCGCCGAGAAACACCTGCGACCCCTTGATCGCGGTGGCCGTGCAGGCGCTGCCGCTGCTGCACGAATCGAGAGGCGACATGCCGATGAGGCCGGCACTGCCGAAACCCGTGAACGTGATCGTGTGCATCGTGTTCGGCGTCGCGCTGCCCGACGCATTCGAGAGGGCACTTGTTCCGACGCCGTTCGCGGCGACCACGCGGCAGGTGTAGGGCGTGCCGTTGACGAGGCCGGTGACCAGGATCGGAGACGACAGGCCCGACGCGCTCTGCGCGCCGCAGGTCACGGTGTAAGTCGCCATCCAGCCGCCGTCGCTCTGGGGGTAGAACTCGACGCTCAGCTGCCCGTTGCCGGGCGTGACCGAGCCGATGATCGGCGTTTGTGGAGCCGTGGCCGGGGGCGTGGGCGTCGTGACTTTGCGCACGCGATGGTTCTGGCGATCCACGATGAGGAGGCTGCCGTCGGTATCGAGTGCAACGCCGTCCGGACCGAAGAGCTGCGCATTCGCAGCCGCTCCACCATCGCCGCCGAACCCGCCGAAGGAACCTCCGGCGATCGTGCTCACGATGAAGTTGGTCGCCACGTAGCGAACCTTGTTCTCGTGGGCGATGTAGAAGCCGCCCGAGGGAGCCACCGCCACCCCGCGCGGGTTGTCGATTCGCGTCTGCAGGGACGAGCTGCCATCGCCGAAGTACGAGGATCCGGTATTGCCGGCGACCCACCAGATCGTGCCCGACGGGTCGACCCTGCGAATGGCGCTGTTGCCGTGATCGGCGATGAAGACGCGCCCGAGGCTGTCGACCGCGACGTCCATCGGGTCGTTGAGCGGTGCGGTGTTCGCGGGTCCGACGTCGTAGCCGTAGCCGGGGACGCCCGTGCCCGCGAGCGTCGTGATGACGCCGTTGAAGATTCGGCGCACGCGATGCCCGAGGCCTTCGACGACGTAGAGGCTTCCATCCGTGTGCCAGGCCAGGGCCCGGGGTCCGTTGAGCCGCGCGAAGATCGGCGAGCCGCCGTCGCCGAGGCTGCCGGGAATGCCGTTGCCGGCGATGGTGTCGATGTTGCCGCTCGTATCGATGCGCCGGACGCGGTGATTGTTCGTGTCCGCGATGTACAGGTTGCCCGCGGCATCCCGCGCGATGCCCTGCGGATTGTCGAGCTGTGACGACGTGGCGCTCATGCCATCGCCGAAGAAGCCGGCGAAGCCGTTGCCTGCGAGCGTGGTGATGACCCCGAACCGGTCGATCTTGCGGATGGCGTGATTGGACGAGTCGGCGACGTAGATGTTGCCGTCGCTGTCCGCAACCGTGGCCGAAGGAAGATTCAGCTGCGCGAACCGCGCCTGCCCGCCATCGCCACCGAAGAAGTTGTTGCCGTCACCCGCGATCGTGGTGATGGTGCCCGCGTACGCGGTAGACCCTGCGAAAAACAGCACCGCCAGCGACTTCGCCCAGTTGCGCACCATGTCCGACTCCCGCCGGGCCGTAGGGCCCCTGCCTGCTGGAACGGGAAACGGACGGAAATCCGGTCAACGCGGCGGCGAGGTCCCCGGCGCACCGCGATCGAGGGCGGCCAGCTGCTGGTCCACCGAGAGGGCGGCCGCGCGCAGCTCCGCGACGTATTTCACGGGAACATCGCCCCATTTCTCGGCGATCGCCCGGTCGATGAAGGCCAACCCCGCCGCGTAAAGGATCTTCGCCTCGGCGAGGTCCGCGCGCCGCGCCGCCGGGGACGCCTTCGCGCTTCGCGCACGGGTGATGAGGGCATCGGCCAGCGAGATCTGCGCTTGCGATTGGACGTTGCTTGCGTCGCGGGCGCGCTGCGCATCCGGGGGGATCCTCGCGAAGATCGCATTGGCCTCGCGGCCGTGCTCGATCGCAAGATCGAGGTGACCGAGCGTCATCGCGCCAACCGCCGCCCGCCCGAGGGTGAAGGCGTGCCAGACGAGGACCTGGGCGTCGCCCGGCTCGGCGGCGAACATGGTGCGCGAGTTCGCCAGGGCCTCGTTGATCGCGGCATAGGCGGCTTCGGTCTTTCCCGACCAGAACAGGGCCTCGGCATACTCGCCCAGCGTGAACGTCAGGGTCATGCGCATGCTGCGCGTGGCCGCGGGCGACACCACGAGCTCGTGCAGCAGCGCAAGCGCCCTTTCACTGAACGGCAGGGCCGCCGGCGCCGTCTCGAACCGCCGCTGCGGATCGATCGTCGCGACCGCCGCGCGGCGATTGGCGTAGGCCAGCACCAGGCGCGCGCGAAGACTCTCCGGATGCGCCCGCACCAGCGCTTCGAGCTCCACCATCACCGGACGCAGCTCCGCCAACGCGCCGGGGCGATTGGCGGACACGACGTCCGTGAAGGCCGCGCGATTGGTCCGGACGTCGAGCCACGCGAGGCGATCGTCCAGCGTCGCACCCGGCTGCTTCATGGCGTGCTCGGCCACGCGGACGGCGGAGGTAATCGTCTCGTGCATCCGCGCGTCGCTGCGCTGCGCGAGGAAGTTGGCGCTGTGGTCGAGCACCGTCCGCAACTCCCGCAGCAAGGCGAGGTCGTCCGGGTGCCTCGCCTCGAGCGGCGTGAGGATCGACCGCGCCTTGGCAATCACCTGCGCGGCGCGCTCGGGCTCGCCGAGGTTCGCGCGATTGGGCTGGCCGAGGATCTCCGACACTTTTCGATACGCCGTGGCGAGCTCGAGCTGCAGGGAATCGTCGCCGGCCGATTCCGCGGCGAGGTTGTCGAGATACTTGAGCGACGTGTCCGCGAGCAGGCGGCGCGCGGCCAGCGTGCCGTCGACCTTGTCGATCGCATCGTAGAGGTCGAACATGATCGTGTTCGCGAGGCTTCGCACGCTCGCGAAGTGGCGCTCCGCCCGTTCGCGCTGGCCGATGGCGATCACGAGGCCCACCGCGAGCGCGATCACGACGCCCGCGGCCGTGGCGATCGGCAGTCGATGACGGCGCACGAAGCGGCCGGCGAGATAACGCCAGGTGCCGGCGCGCGCAGCCACCGGCCGGTGTGCGAGATGCGCGGCGAGGTCGGTGTCGAACGCTTCGATCGACGCATAGCGCGCGGCCGGATCGCGACGCAATGCCTTGAGGAGGATCGCATCGAGATCGCCCGCAAGGGAGCGCGCTGAAGCAATGGACGATGGGGCCGTGACCTCGGACTGCAGCAGCGTGGCCTCGTGGAAGCTGCGCCCCTCGCGCACTGCCGTATAGGGCGACGCTCCCGAGAGCAGTTCGTAGAGCAGCACACCCAGCGCGTAGATATCCGTGGCGGTCGTGATTGCTTCGCCCGCGGCCTGCTCGGGTGCGGCGTAGCGCAGCGTCATCACACGGCCCCCAAGCCGGGTGAGATCGCGTGCGCCTTCCGGAACCTCCGCCTCATCGAGAAGCTTCGCGATCCCGAAGTCGAGCAGCTTCACCTGGCCCGACGCGTCGACGAGGATGTTGGCGGGCTTCAAGTCGCGATGCACGACGAGGTGGCGATGCGCGTGCGAAACCGCCGCGAGCACCTGCCGGAAGAGCGCGATGCGCGCATTCGTATCGAGGCTGCGGGCCTTCGCCGCGTCGAGCAGCGAATGGCCGTCCACGTACTCCATCGCGAGCCACGGCTGGCCCGCGTCCGTCACGCCCGCATCGTAGAGCCGCGCGATGTTCGGATGCGTGAGCTTCGCGAGGATGTCGCGCTCGCGGCGGAAGCGCTCCTGCCAGTGCTCGCCGGAAAGCCACGCGGCGGGGAGCTTCAGCGCGACGTGACGCGTGATGCGGCCATCGGATTGCTCCGCAAGCCAGACCTCGCCCATGCCGCCGCGGCCGAGGGGCCGCTCGAGCGTGAACGGACCGATGCCCTGGCCCGCGGTCCACGCGCTGTGCGAAGGCGGCGGCGGCGCGAGCTTGGGCACCGTCTCCAGCGATCCGGAGTGTTCCGCGCGAATGTGGTTCGCGACGAGGCGTCGCAGCATCGGTGCGAGCTCGGGCTCGGTGGCATCGAGCCCGGCGAGCCAGCGCTCGCGCGCCTCGGCTTCCATGTCGAATGCCGAGGCGAGCAAGGGCTCGAGGCGCTTCCAGGTTTCGCGCGAGAGGTTCACCGCCGCCTCAGGAGAAGAATCGGCCATCCATGCCTTCCTAACGCAGTGCCGCCGGAAATCCGGCCACTAGTCGCCGATCAACGTGAGCAGCAGGGCGCGCGCCTTCTGCCATTCGCGGCGCACGGTTCGCTCCGAGATGCCCAGGGCGGTGGCGACCTCAGGCTCGGTGAGGCCACCGAAGAAACGCATCTCCACCAGGCGCGCGAGCGGCGGGTCGATGGTGGCAAGGCTGGTGAGCGCATCGTCGACGCGCTCGAGGTCGAGCGAAGGCGGGAGGCCCGCGCCCGCGGCCGTATCGAGGGTGACGATCTCGGCGCCGCCGCCCCGGCGCAACGCGCGCTCCTCGCGAACCGCATCGATGATGAGGGTTCGCAGCGTGCGCGCGGCGTAGGCGATGAAATGCAGGCGATCGGGAAAGGCCCGTGTCGGGCCGGAGGCGAGCTTGAGGTAGCTCTCATTGACCAGCGCCGTGGTCTGCAGCTGCCCGTTGAGGCCCGTGCCGCGCAACCGCGCGTGGGCAATGCGCTTGAGGTCCGGGTAGAACGCCTCGAAGGCCCGGTCGAGGGCCGCCCGGTCCCCGCTTTCGAGGCGCTCAAGGGCCGAAGCGATTTCGCTCACGGCCGTCTCCCGATGGGCTCCCCGGTCAAACCGGGGGCGGTTCCTGGAACGCTTCCTCGCGCTTCTTCGAGATGGACGGCGCGAACACGATGACCAGCAGCAGGCCGGCGATCACGAGCAGCGTGGCGCTGATGGGCCGCGTGAAGAACACCGCGGGATCGCCGCGCGAGAGCAGGAGTGCACGCCTCAGGTTCTCTTCCATCATCGGCCCCAGCACGAAGCCCAGCAGCAGCGGCGCGGGCTCGCAGTCGAGCTTGATGAAGACGTAGCCGATGAGGCCGAAGAGCGCCGTGAGGTAGACGTCCATCGTCGCGTTGTTGATCGAGTACACGCCGATGCAGCAGAACACGAGGATCGCGGGATAAAGGAAGCGGTACTGCACGGAAAGGAGCTTCACCCACAGGCCGATCAGCGGGAGATTCAGCACCACGAGCAGGAAGTTGCCGACCCACATCGAGGCGATCATTCCCCAGAAGAGCTCGGGCTTCGCGGTCATGATCTGCGGGCCGGGCTGGATGCCGTGGATGATCATCGCGCCGATCATCAGCGCCATCACCGGGTTGGACGGAATGCCCAGCGTGAGCAGCGGGATGAACGAGGTCTGCGCCGCCGCGTTGTTCGCCGACTCCGGAGCCGCGACGCCTTCGATGGCGCCCTTGCCGAAGCGGCTCGGATCCTTCGCGAGCTTCTTTTCCAGCGTATAGGCCGAGAACGCGCCGAGCACCGGCCCACCGCCGGGGAGGATGCCCAGCATCGCGCCCAGCGTGGTTCCGCGAAGAGTTGGAAGGGACGCCTGCTTGATGTCCGACCAATTGGGCAACAGGCCGTGGATGCTCTTCGTGAACACCTCTCGCTTCTCCCCTTGCTCGAGGTTGCGAATGATCTCCGCGAAGCCGAACACACCCATCGCGACCACGCCGATGCCCACGCCATCGATCAGCTCGGGCATGCCGAGGTTGTAGCGCGCGACGCCGGAATTCACGTCCGTGCCGATGAGGCCCAGCAGCAGTCCGAGAAGGATCATCGCGATCGCCTTGATGAGCGAGCCGTGCGCCAGAACCACGGCCGCTATCAATCCGAGCACCATGAGCGAGAAGTAGTCGGCAGGACCGAATTTCAGCGCGAGCTCGGCGAGCGGCGGGGCGAACCCCGCGATCAGGAACGTGGCCACCGTGCCGGCGAAGAACGACGAAAGCGCCGAGATGCCCAGCGCCTTGCCGGCGTTGCCCTGCCTCGCCATCTGGTAGCCATCGAGACAGGTGACCACCGATGAGACCTCCCCGGGGAGGTTCACGAGGATCGCGGTCGTCGAGCCGCCGTATTGCGCGCCGTAGTAGATGCCCGCGAGCATGATCAGCGCGGAGACCGGCGGCAGCACGAACGTTGCCGGCAGCAGCATGGAGATCGTCGCGATCGGTCCGATGCCGGGAAGGACGCCGATCAGCGTGCCGAGCATCACGCCGATGAAGCAGTACATGATGTTCGTGAACGTCAGCGCGACGCCGAAGCCCATTGCGAGGTTGCCGAAGATTTCCATCATGTCGTTGTCTTTCTAGCCGCGGCAGAGCCGCAGTTCCTGGAGGGAATCCAGGTTCGGGCACAGCGGAATCGGGAGCTTCAGTCCGTAGACGAACACCGCGGCCGAGAAGACGATCAGGCCCAGCGCGAGGAAGATCACGGGCTTCCACTTGAAGTCGTGGCTGCCCATGCTGGCGACGACCACGAGCACGAGCGCGGCCACCGGCATGCCCATGGGCTTGAGCAGCACGCCGAAGAGGCACACGCCCCCGAGGACGAACCCGATCGGGCCCCAGTGGAATTTCTCCACCGTCTTGCCTTTCCCCTTGAGGCCGGGGAGCGCGATCATGACGCCGATGATGAAAAGGATGACGCCGAGCCAGAAGGGGAAGTAGGCGGGGCCCATCCGCGCCGCGGTGCCCATCGCGTAGCCGGGGAGAATCACGATGTCGCCGAGCTTCACGCCGAACGCGATGACCGCGAAGACGAGGCCGATCGCGGCGAACATGACGCCGCCCCAGAAATCCGTGGATTTGTTGATCTTCATGGGAGCTCGATTTTCAAGGTGCGCAACGGACCGATTATGTCAGCATCGGGCCGTCGCGCAATGACGCAGTGCAACAGTCGCGCCTTATTTAGCCAGGCCCATCAGCTTCGCGACCTCCAGGTACTTCTTCGTCCGTTCCGCCACGAAAGCGGGCATCTTGTCGTAGGTGATGTCGGCGAGCTCGAAGCCCCCGTCGAGCATGTTCTTCCTGAACTCCGGATCGGCGTTCACCGCGGCGAACATGTCCGAAAGGCGCTTGCGAAGATCCTCCGGCGTCGACTTGGGAACGCCGATGCCGCGGAAGGCCCCGTCGACCCAGTCGGTCATGCCGAGCTCCTTGAACGTGGGCGTGTCCGGGAAGAGCGCGAGGCGCTTTTCCGTCGCGACCGCGAGCACGCGGCACTTGCCCTTCTGCAGCAGGGCGAGCGTCGAGTACGACATCGCGCCATCGACGTGGCCGCCCAGGAGCGAAGCGACGAGGTCGCCCGTGCCCTTGAAGGGAACGTACGTGGTCTTGATGCCCGCGGCGTGATTGAGACGCTCGTGCGCCGCGTGGTTCGCGGAGTTCGTCCCCGAGCCGGCGAAGTTGAGCTTGCCCGGCGCGGCCTTCGCCGCCGCCACGAGGTCCGCATACGTCTTGAACGGCGACTCGTTCCTCACGATGATCGCGTCGGGCGTGTACTGGAAGAAGTGGATGTTGGTGATGTCCTCGGTCTTGTACTGCACGTTGCCTTCGAGGGGCTGGAGCACGATGTGCGGCAGGTTCGTGCCCATCACCACGTAGCCGTCACCGGGGAACGTGTTGAGCTGGGACCACGCGAGCGCGCCGCCCGCACCGGGCTTGGACTCGACCACCAGCTCCTGGCCGAAGAGCTTCCGGAACGGCGCCTGCTGGAAGCGCGCCGCCACGTCCGACTCGCCGCCAGGCGCGAAGGGAATGATGTAGCGGACCGGTTTTTCGGGAAAGGCTGCCCGCGCAGGGAAGGCCAGCGAAGTGGCGAGCGCGCCGCCTGCCACCATGAAGTCGCGTCGTTTCATCGTTCATCTCCTCGAGTTGATGGGGTGATCCCCCAATTTCTTGTTACAAAAAAATAATGGGGTCAGACCCCATTCATTTGTCTAGATCGCCGCGGCGATGGCCTTGCCGACCTCCACGGTGTTGGCCGTGCCGCCCATGTCGCGCGTGCGCGGCCCGTCCTTCAGGACCTTCTCGATGGCGGCGACGATCGCGTCGGACGCATCGCCGTGGCCCAGGTGATCGAGCATCATCGCGCCCGACCAGATCTGCCCGATCGGATTGGCAATGCCCTTGCCCGCGATGTCCGGCGCGCTGCCATGCACCGGTTCGAAGCACGACGGGAATTCCTTTTCCGGGTTGATGTTCGCGCCCGGCGCGATGCCGATCGTTCCGGTGCACGCGGGGCCGAGGTCGGAAAGGATGTCGCCGAAGAGGTTCGTGCCCACGACGACGTCGAACCAGTCCGGGTGCTGGACGAAGTGCGCCGTGAGGATGTCGATGTGGTACGACGAGGTCTTGATGTCCGGGTATTCGGCGGAGATCGCCTTGAAACGCTCGTCCCAGTACGGCATGGTGATCGCGATGCCGTTGGACTTCGTGGCGGACGTGACGTGCTTGCGCTTGCGCTTCTTCGCGAGCTCGAAGGCGAAGCGCATGATGCGGTCCGTTCCCTTCTTGCTGAGAATGGTGAGCTGCGTGACGAACTCCGATTCCAGGCCGGCGTACATCTTTCCGCCGATCGACGAATACTCGCCCTCGTTGTTCTCGCGCACGACCCAGAAGTCGATGTCCCCGGGCTTGCGGTTGGCGAGCGGCGAAGGCACGCCGGGCATCAGGCGCACCGGCCGCAGATTCACGTACTGCTGAAACTCGCGGCGGATCGGGATGAGCAGTCCCCACAGCGACACGTGGTCGGGCACGCCGGGAAAGCCCACGGCCCCGAGGTAGATCGCGTCGTGGTTGCGGATCTGCGCGAGGCCATCGGCGGGCATCATGTGGCCGTGCTTCGCGTAGTACTCGCAGCTCCACGGCTTCTCGTCCCAATGGAAACCGAAACCGTACTTGCGGCCCACGGCATCGAGCACGCGGATGCCCTCGGGCATGACTTCGTTGCCGATGCCGTCCCCGGCGACGACGGCGATGCGGTACGTCTTCAATCGCTTCTCCTCACGTAAAGAATTCCTCGAAGGCTCCGGCGACATCGTCGGGCCTTTCTTCCGGCAGATAGTGCCCGCCTGCGAGCGCGCGCCCGCGGACATCGTCCGCGACCTTGCGCCATTCGTCGAGGGGCTTGAAACAGCGCTCGACCACACCGTTCGCGCCCCAGAGCGCCAGGAGCGGGCACGCGAGCTTGCGCCCCGCGGTGCGGTCGGCGCGATCGTGCTCGAGATCGATGCCGGCGGCGGCGCGATAGTCCTCGCAACTTCCGTGGATCGTCTCCGGCGTGAAGCAGCGCTCGTACTCGGCCATCGCCTCGGGCGCGATGAACGCCGCCCCGGCGCCGAACTTCGCGCGCAGGAAGTAGATCGCGTCCGCGCCGATCGCTTTCTCCGGCACGGGTGGGGGCAGGATCAGGAAGAACCAGTGCCAGTAGGCGCGCGCGAAGGCTTCCGTGGTCTGCTCGTACATCGCGAGCGTGGGCGCGATGTCGAGCACCGCGACTTTCGTGACTGCCGCGGGATGATCCATCGCCAGGCGATGCGCGACACGGCCCCCGCGATCGTGGCCCGCGAGGAAGAACCGCTCGTGGCCCAGGTGCTTCATGGCCGCGACCATGTCCGCGCCCATCGTGCGCTTGGAATAATTCGCGTGATCCGCGGTTCCCCTGGGCTTGCCCGAATCGCCGTACCCGCGCAGGTCGGGGGCGACGACCGTGTAGCGCTTCGCGAGCCGCGCACCAATCCTGTGCCAGATCGCATGGGTCTGCGGATAGCCGTGAAGAAGGAGCAGCGGCGGGCCGGCACCGCCCGTGACGCCCGCGACGTCGATGCCGTCGCCGGGAGCGCGGAAGCTGCGGAAACCCTCGAAAAGCGGACTCGTCATGGAGCGGCCAGTTTACGCAACTCGGTCTTGAGGACCTTTCCGTAATTGTTCTTGGGCAGCGCATCCAGATAGCGGTAATCCTTGGGCCGCTTGAAGCGCGCGATGCGCTCGAGACACAGGCGGTCGAGTTCCTCGACGGGCGGGCGCGGGCCGCGCGCCACGACGAAAGCCACGACGACTTCACCCCACTCCGGATCGGGCCGGCCGACGACCGCGACTTCCGCCACCGCCGGATGGGTGAGGAGCACTTCTTCCACCTCGCGCGGATAGATGTTCGAGCCGCCGCTGATGATCACGTCCTTGCTGCGGTCCTTGAGCGTGAGGAAGCCGTCGGCATCGAGAGCGCCGATGTCGCCGGTCCACAGCCAGGTGTCGCGCAGGGCTTTCGCGGTCGCGGCCGGATCGTTCCAGTAACCCGCCATCACGGTGGCGCCACGCACGCAGATTTCGCCCACGTCACCCGCGGGCAGGTCGCGTCCCTCGCCATCGCGAATCGCGACCTCGGTGCCGGCGTGCGCGATACCGACCGACGCCAGGCGCTGCGCGTAGCGCGGATGTGCGGTGTCACCGTGATGGGATTTCGAAAGCGCGGTGATGGTCATCGGGCTCTCGCCCTGCCCGTAGATCTGCGCGAAGCGATTGCCGAACACGCGCATCGCGGCCCGGATGTCCGCGGTGTACATCGGCCCGCCTCCATAGATGAGTGTCTGGAGACCGGGAGCGCGCGCGCCGGAGGCCATGCCTGCGTCGACGAGCCGCCGCACGATCGTGGGTGCCGCGAACATCGACACGTTCTCGTGGCGCTCGAGGAGCTCGAGCACCTCGGCGGCATCGAACCCGCCCGATTCCGGGATCACCTGCGCCGCGCCGCGCGCAAGGTGCGTGAACGTGTAGAGACCCGAGCCATGCGAAAGCGGCGCGGCGTGCAGCAGCCGGCCCTGCACGAGCACTTCATCGACGCTCGCGAAATACGCCTGCGTCATCGCCGCGAGGTTTGCATGCGAGAGCATCGCGCCCTTGGGCCGGCCGGTCGTGCCGCTCGTGTAGAACAGCCACGCCAATGCATCGGCGGCAGCCGGTGACGCTGCCATGGGTGCGCTTGCCGCGAGGCGATCGTATTCGCGCGAGCCCGCTTCGATCACCGGAACGGTGGCAGCCGAAAGGCCCTCCCGCCAGTCGTCGCTCGCGAACACCGCGCGCGCGCCGCTGTGCTCGAGGATGTAGGCCACCTCGCGCGCATGCAGTTTCGAATTGACCGGCACGGCCGCGAGCCCGGCCCACCACGCGGCGTACATCGCCTCGAGATATTGCGGAAGGTTGCGCATGACGATCGCCACGCGGTCGCCGGCGGCCAGGCCCATCGGTCCGCGCAGGGCGGCGGCCAGCCCGCCGACGCGCCCGGCCAGTCGCCTGTAGGAGGCCCACGGCGCCGCACCGCGGTACACCGCCACCGCGTCAGGTGTGTGACGGACCGCACTATCGAGCCAGGAAACGGGATTCACGGGGTGTCTGGGGGGCCGGAATGCCGAATATTCCGGGGTAAACGGGCGCATCCAGAGCGTACTATGTCGCGTAATTGGGGCTTACCGGGAGGGAAAATGGGCCTGCGACTCAAGTTCAACATCGTTTTGTTCCTCGTTTTTGCGGCGGGCATGGCCGTTTCGGCCTACGTCTCGCATCGCCTGCTCCAGAACAACGCCAAGCAGGAAGTCCTGCGCTCGGCCGGCCTGATGCTGGAAGCGGCGCTCTCCGTGCGCGGCTATACGGTTTCGCAAGTGAAGCCGCACCTGGAATCCCAGCTCGCGGAGAATTTCCTGCCGCAATCGGTGCCTGCGTATGCCGCCGCCGAGACATTCACGACTCTGCGTAAAAAGTATCCCGACTACAGCTACAAGGAAGCCACGCTCAACCCGACGAACCCGCGCAACCGTGCGGTGGAGTGGGAAACGGATGTGGTGAATGCGTTCCGCAACGCTTCCGGGACGCTGAGCGAGCTTACCGGCGAGCGCGACACCCCGACCGGCCCGATGCTCTATCTCGCGCGTCCCATCCAGATCAAGGACAAGGCCTGCCTCGCCTGCCACACGACGCCCGCGGAAGCCCCGGCCTCGATGGTGAAGCTCTACGGCGAGAACAACGGCTTCGGCTGGAAGCACCAGGAGATCGTCGGCGCGCAGGTCGTGTCGGTGCCGATGTCGCTGCCGATCAAGAATGCGGACCAGGCCTTCATCACGTTCATGGGCTCACTCGCGGGCATCTTCGTGGTGACCTTCATCGTGTTGAACATCATGCTGTCGGTGATGATCATCCGGCCCATCTCGATCCTCTCGGAGGCTGCCGACAAGATTTCCACCGGCGACTTCGACGTGCCCGAGTTCAAGGGCAGCGGCAAGGACGAGATCAGCACGCTGTCGACTTCGTTCAACCGCATGCGCCGCAGCCTGCAGAAGGCGATGAAGCTGATCGAACGCTGAGCGAATCCGCATGGCCGACACCATCCCGCCGAAGATCGGCAAGTACAAGATCACTCGCGCCCTGGGCAAGGGCGCGATGGGGATGGTCTACGAGGGCTTCGACCCGATCATCGAACGCCGGGTCGCGGTAAAGACGATCCTCGCGGAGTACCTCGAGGCCGCGGAGATGCAGGAAGCCATCGCGCGCTTCAAGCGCGAAGCGCAGGCCGGCGGCCGGCTGCAGCACCCGGGCATCGTCGGCGTCTACGAGTACGGCGACGAAAACGACATGGCCTACATCGTCATGGAGTACGTCGACGGCCAGGAGCTGCGCAGCTTCTTCAAGGAACAGCGCCGCTTCGAGCTGATCGACATCTTCGAGATCATGAAGCAGCTGCTCGCCGCCCTCGACTATTCGCACAAGCAGGGCGTGGTGCACCGCGACATCAAGCCCGCGAACCTCATGATCATGCCCGGCCCGAAGGTGAAGATCATGGACTTCGGGATCGCGCGGCTCGAATCGTCTTCGCTCACGCAGGTGGGCACGGTCGTGGGCACGCCCACGCACATGGCGCCCGAACAACTGATGGGCATTCCCGCCGACGGCCGCGCCGACCTCTGGTCCTCCGGCGTGATCCTCTACGAGCTGCTCACCGGCCGCAGCCCGTTCATCGCGGAGACGCCCGCCGCGGTGATGCACAAGGTGCTGCAGGTTTCGCCCGAACCGCCCTCGTCGATCAATGCGGCGCTGCCCCAAGGCTTCGATGCCGTGGTCGCCCGCGCCCTCGCGAAGAAGGCCGACGATCGCTTCCCCGGCGCGAAGGAATTCCAGATCGCGCTGCTGCAGGCGCTGCAGGGCAAGACCGTGAGCGGCGCGCCGGTGCGTTCCGATCCCGAGCGCACGCTCGCCCCCCATGCGGCCGCGAAGGCGGAGCTCACGCGCACGAAGATGCCGATGCCGCCGCCGGCGAAGGCCGAGCTGTCGCTGTCGCCCGAAACCATCGCCGAGCTCGAACGCTCGCTCTCGCGCCACATCGGCCCGCTCGCGAAGGTGCTGATCAAGCGCGGGCAAGGCGAAGCCACCAGCATCGAGGACTTCTGCCAGATGCTCGCGGAGAACATTCCCACGGGCGAGGAGCGCAAGGCCTTCCTCGCCAAGGTCTCGAAGCTGCGCGCCAGCGAGCCGGGCAAGACCCAGCCCTTGCCGTCGAGCACGCAGACCGCCACGCCGCCCAGCCACCGGACGCGCATCAACTTCACGCCCGAGACGCTCGCGCGGGCGGAAAAGCAGCTCGCGAGCTATGTAGGACCGCTCGCCCGCGTGCTCATCAAGGAAGCGGCCAGCAAGTCGGGCAACATGCGTGAGCTCTACACCCAGCTCGCCGCCCACATCGACTCCGACGAAGAGCGCCAGGCCTTCCTCGCCGAGCTGGGCCAGTAGAATAGGGGCATGACCACCATCGTCGTCGTCCGCAAGGGCGAGGAAGCCGTGATCGCTTCCGATTCGCTGACCACCTTCGGGTCGACGCGCCTCGCGCCCGCCTACGATCGCAGCCCGCACAAGATCGTGGAATACAACGGTTCGTTCATCGGTGTTGCCGGCAGCGCGGCCCACCAGCTCGTGCTCGAGAACCTGCTCGCGCGCACCAAGGGGCTGGACCTCAACGGCAAGACGGCGATCTACGAATCGTTCCGCAAGCTCCACCCGATGCTCAAGGACGAAGCCTTCCTCAATCCCAAGGAGGAAGACGACGATCCCTACGAGTCGAGCCAGATGACGCTGATGATCGCGAACCCCTCGGGGATCTTCGCGGTGTACTCGATGCGCGAAGTGTTCGACTTCGACCGTTTCTGGGCGATCGGCTCGGGCCGCGACTTCGCGCTGGGCGCGATGTTCACCACGTACCCGAAGGCGAAGAGCGCGGCGGCGGTTGCCGAGGCCGCGGTCACCGCGGGCGCCGAGTTCGACACGGGCACCGCGCTGCCGATGGCCCTGCACACGGTGAAGCTCACCGCGGCGTGAGCGCGGTCCGGCTCGACAAGTTTCTCTGGGCGGCGCGCTTCTTCAAGACGCGCACGCTGTCGGTCGAGGCCATCACGGGCGGGCGCGTCTCGATCAACGGCGAACGCGCGAAGCCGGCAAAGACCGTGAAGATCGGCGACACGCTCGCGATTCGCCGCCCGCCCTTCGAATTCGTCATCGTCGTGCGCGCGCTCTCCGAGAAGCGCGGCGGCGCGCCGGAAGCGCAGGCGCTGTACGAGGAAACCGCGGCGAGCAAGGCGAAACGCGAAGCGATCGCCACGGAGATGAAGGCCGCGGGACCGCCGGTCTTCAAGGGGCGCCCGACGAAGAAGTCGCGGCGCGACTACGAGAAATGGCTGTATTCCCAGGACGAGGAATGACATGAACCGTCCCTTCATCACCGCTGCATTCTCGCTGGCCCTGCCGGCAATGGCCCATCACGGATGGAGCGAGTACGACTCGTCGAAGACGCTCACTCTCACCGGCAAGGTCATCGCCTCCGGCTACGAGCACCCGCACGGCCACGTCCGCCTCGAGGCCGACGGCAAGACCTGGACCGCGGTCCTGGCGCCGCCCTCGCGCATGGAAAACCGCGGTCTCGCGCCCGATGCCATCAAGCCGGGCAGCACGGTCACCGTCGTGGGCTACCCCAATCGCGAGAAGCCCACGGAAATGAGGGCCGAGCGCATCACCGCGGGCGGCAAGACGATCGAGTTGCGATGACGCCATCGGACAATCCCATCGAGCAGCTGGCCTTCGCCCGCGCGATGCGGGAGATGCTGTGGCTCTACCCGGCGGTGGAGATCGCGCACATCGTGGGCTTCGTCCTGCTGGTGGGCAGCGTGGTGATGTTCGACCTTCGCGTGCTGGGCCTCTCGAAGCAGATCTCGGTACGCGCCCTCTCCCGCCACTTGCTGCCGTGGAGCTGGGGCGCGCTCTTGATCATCGTCCCGACGGGTTCGGCGATGTTCTCCGCCCACGCGAGCGACTTCATCGGCAATCGCGCGTTCCAGGTGAAGATGGGCCTGCTGCTGCTCGCGGGCATCAACGCGGCGATCTTCCACACGGGCCCGTATCAATCCGTGAAGGACTGGGACACCGGTGTAGCCGCTCCGTGGGGCGCGAAGCTCTCGGTCGCGGTGTCGCTCGTGATCTGGCTGGGCGTGATCAGCTGCGGCCGGCTGCTCGCCTACCTCTAGACCTTCAGCCGCCCCACCACCTTGAAGCTGCAGCATCCGTCGGGCCGCACGACGACGATCTCGCCCTGCGCGACGGAAAGCTTGGTGAGCGCGGCGATGTTCACGTTGTGCGTGACCATCACGACGTTGCCCTTGGGCTTGTGCACGCCGTACTGGCTCACGCGCTTCTTCACGCGCTCGGTGTAGTCGGTCTCGCGGTCGGGGAAATCGAAGATCGACGAGAGCGGGCTCCAGTCCTCGCTCTTGCCGAACGCGAGCGTGCCTGTGTCGCGGCAGCGGCACCAGGGGCTCGAATACACGCGCTCGACATGCACACGTTCCTTCTTGAAGCGCGCGCCCATGCGCTTCGCGTGATCGCGGCCTTCATCGGAAAGATTGCGTTGCGTCGCGCAGTCGTCGAGCTTGTAGCCCGCCGGATCGCCCATCCCCGGCACCGTCTCCGCGTGGCGGATGAAGAGCACGTAGCCGCCTTCGCGCAAACGCTTCCACAGTGCGGCTTCGTCAGCGTCCGCCGAGGCCGCGCTAGCCGCGGCCAGCAGCATGCCGGCCAGCAGCGCCTGCAGCGCGACTCGCAACGTCTCAGCCCTTCCGGTTGCGCAGTGAACCGAGCTGTTGTTCGAGGCCGCTCGCATCGGGCAACTTGCCGCCGGGCGTGAGCGTGTCGACAACGCCGGGAAGCAGCTGCGAAAGCTTCGACGAGAAATCGTCGTTGGACATGCCCAGGCCCTTCGCGAGCGAGCCGAGCCGGTCGTGGCCGAGCACCTGCTGCAATTGCTCGGCGGAGATGGGAAGGTTGCGTCCCGTCGAGACCCACGAATCGACGAGGCCGCCGAGGCCGCGATCCTGGAACATGCGCACGAGGCCTTCAAGCCCACCGTTGCGCGGGTCGTTCACCATGTCGAGCACACCATCGAACAGTTGATCGAGCAGTCCCATGGCTACCTCCTGACGTTGGACGACTACCGGCGCGGGGGCCGGTCGGTGAAATCGTAGCCCAGCTTCGCGACTTCGGCGCGCACGTAGGCCATCGCGATGGGGACGCGCGCAGGATCGCCGCGCACGGAGAGCTCGACGCGATAGCCGCCATCCACGTTCTGCGGAAGGCTCGCGAGCTTGAGGTCGGGATAGTCGCGCACCACGGCATCCATGATGTCGATCAGCTTCGATTCGCCCACCTGCACGATGATCGCTTCCTCGAGCGGCTTCACCGCGCGATGCAGGTGCGCGTACTTGGTGTCGAGCACCCACTCCATCATCGGCCAGGCCATCTCGGGAAACCCGGGCACGAAGTAATGCGAGTTCACGCTGAACCCCGGAATACGGTTGAACGGGTTCGGGATGATCGATGAGCCCACCGGGAACGTCACCATGTTCACGCGGTGCGGCGTGATCTGCGCCGGATCGTTCGGGAACCGCGCTTCCAGCTCCTTGAGCCCGTCGGGATGCGCCGCGAGCTCGCGCCCGAGCGCCGCCGCCGCGCACTGGCGCGTGTGGTCATCGGGCGTGGCGCCGATGCCCCCGAAGGAAAACACGATGTCGGTCGTGGCGAGCGTGCGCCGCAGCGTCGCGGTGATGAACGCGGGATCGTCGCCGAGGTACTGGGCCCACGCGAGCTCCAGCCCCCGCGCGCCGAGGATCTCCACCGCTTTCGCGAAATGCTTGTCCTGCCTTTTGCCCGACAGGATCTCGTCGCCGATGATGAGGATGCCGATCATGTTGGGATTAGTTCAAAACCTTGAAACACGGAGGACACAGAGGACACGGAGGGAAGGAGGTCTACGGAGAAGATGGAAGCGGCACGAGGGTTTCGACACTTTCGCTACCGGTCGCACGATGCGCGCTAACCTCCCATCCTCCGTGCCCTCCGTGCCCTCCGTGCCCTCCGTGTTTCAAGATTTTCGCCTTAGAACTTCACCGCAGGGTTGAGTGAGTACAGCCCCGTGATCGCGGCCTGCGCAAGCACATGACCCTCCATCGCCTTGCGCACGTCGTGCCCGGTGAACGCGCCATCGACGGCGAGCCGCTCGACGTCGAGCGCGAACACGGTGAAGACGTAGTGATGGACGATCGCGTCGTTCCACGGCGGGCACGGACCGTCGTACCCGTAGTAGTTTCCGCCCATGTCCTTGTCGCCCGCGAACCAGCCGGTGTAGTCGTTGATGCCCTGGCGCGAGCCGTACGCTGCGTTCGGACCCGGCTTGCCCTTCGCGGTGACGCTGGAGGCGAACTCGCCTTCCGCGATCGCCGTGACGGACGCGGGAAGGTCCACCAGGACCCAATGGAAGAAGTCCACGCGCGGAAGCGATGCCGGGACCACGCGCCCTTCCTTGTTCACGTCGTCGCCCTTGCTGGGCACGTCCGGGTCGTGGCAGATCACGACGTAGGACTTCGTGCCCTCCGGAGCGGTGTCCCACGTGAGATCGGGGTTGCGGTTCTGCGAGAGCGTCGCGTGGGTCGTCGCATCCGGCGCGCAGAACGCGAGCGGCGCGGGAATCGCGCGGCCGTCCTGGAAGCTGCGCGAGGTGAGTCTCATCGCTTGCTCTCTTCGTCGCTCGGGTAGTGCACGAACGCGTGCATGTAGATCTCGAAGACGAGCGTGGCGTTGGGCGGAATCTTGCCCGGACGGCCCTCGGCGCCATACGCCTTGTCCGGCGGGATGATCAGCACGCGCGTCGAATCCTTTTCCTTCATGCCGATGAGGCCCTCTTCCCAGCCCTTGATCACGCGGCCCGCGCCGATCATGAAGCCGAGCGGTGCGGCGCGGCCCTTGGAGCTGTCGAACTCCTCGCCCTTGAAGTCGGGCTTGCAGCCGTCGTAGAAGTAGCCGGTGTAACCGACGAGCACAGCCGTGCGGAACTTCGCCGGGCGGCCCGTGCCGGCCTCGATGTCCTTCACGACGAGTTCCTTCGGCGGCGGCTTGGGGTTGTCGCAGGTGGGCGCCGCGGGCGCCACGGGCGCCTGCGCGATGGCGTTGGTGGCGAAAGCGGTGGCGGCGAAAGCGGCCACTGAGAGGGTGCGGATGAACAGTTGCTTCAAGGGGATTTCCTTCGTAGTTGCGTTCAAGGGGCAATTCTACCGGCCGCGGGCCACGCCTTCGCGGCGCGGATCGGCCCCACCTTCCCAGCCGGCTTTCGTGCGGCGGATGCCCTGCAGGCCGCTGGTCATCTCGATGGCGCGCGCATCGTGGCCCATCGCCTTCAGAGCCGCGATCGTGCCTTCGAGTTCCGTGCCCTTCTCGACTTCGGTGGGACCGTTGCGGCTGCCGCGGTTCGGAAGGTCGATGGCCGCCTGCATGTCGAGGTTCCAGTCGTACGCGGCGACGATGGTCTTGGCGACGTAGTTGATGATGAGGCTGCCGCCGGGACTGCCGATCACCATGTCGAGCGCGCCGCTCGCGGCATCGAACACGAGGAAGGGCGCCATGGCGCTGCGCGGCCGCTTGCCCGGTGCGACGCGATTGGCGAGCGCCACGCCGTCCTCGACCGGCGTGAAGCTGAAGTCGGTGAGCTGGTTGTTGAGGAGAAACCCGCGCACCAGCTGCTTCGCGCCGAAGCCGCCCTCGACGCTCGTGGTGAGCGATACCGCGTTTCCCCAGCGATCGACGATCGCAACCTGGCTCGTGCCCGACACTTCCTCGTGCCGATCGTCCGCGAAGGCAACCCTCAGGCCTGGCGGCGTTCCGGGTGCGGCCCGGCCCATCGATTTTTCCGGCGCAATCGCTCGGGCGCGTGCCGCGAGGTAGCCCGCATCGAGCAATCCTTGAACAGGCACGTCGACGAAATGGTCGTCGGCCACGTAGCGCAGGCGGTCGGCATAGGCGAGGCGGCCGGCTTCCGAAAAGAGGTGCACGGCCTGCGCCGAATCGGGACGAAGGGCCGCGAGGTCTTGCTTCTCGAGGAGCGCCAGGATCTGCAGGACCGCGATGCCGCCGGAGGACGAGGGCGGCATGCCGCACAGGTGCAGCTTTCGGTAGTGGCCGCAGAGCGCTTCGACATCGCGCACGCGATAGCCGGCGAGGTCTTCGAGAGAAAGCTTGCCGGGATTCTTCGGATGGTTGCGCACGGCCGCAACAATGTCCGCCGCGATCTCTCCCGTGTAGAACGCATCGGCGCCTTTCTCGGCGAGCAATCGCAGGGTCTGCGCAAGCGCGGGGTTGCGCAGGATCGTGCCGACGGCGCGTGGCCGACCTTCGACGTAGAAGTAGTCGCGCGCGGCGGGCTCGCGGACGAGTTCGCGATCCTGGGCGAGCAGCCGGTTCAGCCGTGGGGAGACCGGAAATCCTTTTTCCGCGAGCTCGATCGCCGGGCGAAAGAGCGTGGCCCACGCAAGCTTTCCGTGGCGCGCATGGGCCACCTCGAGAAGCCGCGGAACGCCCGGCGTCCCGACCGCGCGCCCGCCCACGGCGGCCTCGAAGTATCCCAGCGGCCTGCCGTCCTTCATGAAGAGATCGGGCGTCGCGGCCGCTGGCGCTGTCTCGCGGCCGTCGTACGCCGCGATCGACTTCGACTTCGCATCGTAGTGAAGGAGGTAGGCGCCGCCGCCGAGGCCGGACGACTGCGGCTCGACCAGCGTGAGCACGAGTTGCGCGGCGATCATCGCATCGATCGCACTGCCACCAAGCTCCAGCATGCGAAGGCCGGCATCCGTGGCATGCGGGTTCGCCGTCGCGACCATGTGCACGCGCGCATGCGCGAGCTTGTTCGGCGTCCACCCGGTGGCGGCTTCGGGCTGCGAGGGGCGGAGCTGCGCGTGCGACGCGAGCCCCGCGACTACGAGAAAACCGGCCAGCGCGAGGCGGGCCGGCAAGGTCACTGGACGCCGCCCACCGCGATGTACTTGATGCTCACGAAATCGTCGATGCCGTACTTCGAGCCTTCGCGCCCGATGCCCGACTGCTTCACGCCGCCGAAGGGCGACATCTCGTTGGCGAGCACGCCGACGTTCACGCCGACCAGGCCCGACTCCAGCGCCTCGGCCACGCGAAACACACGGCCCACGTCACGCGAATAGAAGTAGCTCGCGAGGCCGAACTCGGACGCGTTGCACAGATCGATGACTTCCTTCTCGCCCTTGAAGCGGTAGAGCGGTGCAACGGGACCGAACGTTTCCTCGCGGGTGACTTTCATCGCGGGCGTGACTTCGGTGAGCAGCGTGGGTTCGAAGAAGCGGCCGCCGAGCGCGTGGGGCTTCCCGCCGAGGATCAACTTCGCTCCCTTGGCCTGCGCATCGGCGACGTGGTCCACGACCTTCGCGAGACCCTGCTCATCGATCAGCGGGCCGATGGTCACGCCGGCATCCGTGCCCTTGCCGACCTTGAACGTGCCGATCTTCGCCGCGAGCTTCTGGGTGAAGACGTCATAGACCGGGTCTTCGACGTAGA
Organism: Usitatibacter palustris; assembly: GCF_013003985.1. Taxonomy (GTDB): domain Bacteria; phylum Pseudomonadota; class Gammaproteobacteria; order Burkholderiales; family Usitatibacteraceae; genus Usitatibacter; species Usitatibacter palustris. The sequence goes on from NZ_CP053073.1 coordinate 3,080,759, forward strand.
TGCGGTTGGCGCACACGCACGTCTGGCCGGCGTTGCGGTACTTCGAGGCGATCGCGCCCTCGACCGCGGCATCGAGGTCCGCATCGGCGAACACCACGAACGGCGCGTTGCCGCCGAGCTCCAGCGAAAGCTTCTTCACCGTGTCCGCGCTCTGGCGCATGAGGATGCGGCCCACTTCGGTGGAACCGGTGAAGGTGATCTTGCGCACGACCGGGCTCGCGCACAGTTCCTTGCCGATCGTGGGGCCGTCGCCGGTGATGACGTTGAAGACGCCCTTCGGAATGCCCGCGCGCTCGGCGAGCTCCACGAGGGCCAGCGCGCAATACGGCGTCTGCTCGGCGGGCTTGAGGACGAACGTGCAACCCACGGCAAGGCCGGGGGCGACCTTGCGGGTGATCATCGCGACCGGGAAATTCCACGGCGTGATGGCACCGACCACGCCGACGGGCTGCTTGATGACGAGAAGGCGCCGGTCGTTCATCGGCGTGGGAATCACGTCGCCGTAGACGCGCTTGGCCTCTTCCGCGAACCACTCGACGAAGGATGCGCCGTAGATCACCTCGCCCTTGGCTTCGGCGAGCGGCTTACCCTGTTCCGTCGTGAGCAACAAAGCGAGGTCATCGGCGTTGGCGACGATGAGATCGAACCACTTGCGGAGGACCTTCGAGCGCTCCTTGGCGGGAAGGGCGGCCCAGGCGGGGAAGGCGGCCTGCGCGGCGGCGATGGCGCGCTGGGTTTCCGGCGCACCCATGGAGGGCACGCTGCCCACGAGGGTGCCGTCACCGGGGTTGTCCACGTCGAATCGCTGGCCGGAATCGGCTTCCAGCCACTTGCCGTCGATGTAGCAACGGTCGCGGAACAGGGTCTGGTCCTTCAGGGCGGGAACGGCAGTGCGGGCCTTGACGACGGCGTTCATGGTGACCTCCTCGGAGAACGACAATTATAGCTATCATTCATTGGTCCACTTACCCACCGGAGCGTTCCATGCGTCGCCCCTTTTGCCTCGTTGCCTCCCTCCTGATCGCGGTCGTACCGCTCGCGAACGCCAAGACCCTGCGCTGGTCGAGCCAGGGCGACTACCTCACCGCCGATCCGATGGCGCAGAACGAGATCCTGACCAACTCCATCAACGGCCACGTCTACGAAGGCCTGCTCACGCGCGGCAAGAAACTCGAGCTGCTGCCCGCGCTCGCGGTGAGCTGGAAGCAGGTGAGCCCGACGGTGTGGGTGTTCAACCTGAGGAAGGGCGTGAAGTGGCACGACGGCAGCGACTTCACCGCCGACGACGTCGTGTTCTCGATCAAGCGCAACCAGGGTCCGAGCTCCAACTTCCGCGTCTACGGCAATGCCGCCGGCGAGCCGAAAAAGATCGACGACCACACGGTCGAGCTCACGACAAAGGTTCCGAACCCCGTGATGCTCCAGATGCTCTCCAACAGCGTCTTCATCATGAACAAGGCCTGGTGCGAGAAGCACAAGGTCGAGAAGAGCCAGGACTTCACGAAACAAGAGGAGTCGTACGCCGCCCGCAACGCGATGGGCACGGGCCCGTACGTCCTGGTGTCGCGCGATCCCGACGTGAAGAGCGTCTTCAAGAAGAATCCGAACTGGTGGGGCCTCAAGGAAAAGGGCTACTGGGACGGCAACGTCGACGACATCATCTACACGCCGGTGAAGGAACCCGGAACGCGCATGGCGGCACTCCTCGCGGGCAACCTCGACTTCGTGCTCGATCCTTCGGTGCAGGACGTCGAGAAGCTCAAGAAGGACAAGGACGTGAAGGTCTATGAAGGCAAGGAGAACCGCATCGTCTTCATGGGATTCGACCAGGCGCGCGACGAGTTGCTCTACTCCAACGTGAAGGGCAAGAACCCCTTCAAGGACAAGCGCGTTCGCCAGGCGTTCTACCAGGCGATCGACGTGGATGCGATCCACAAGACCGTGATGCGCGGCCTCTCCGCGCCCACCGCGGTCAACCTGCCCAATCCGACGATCATGGGAATCCCCGCGTCGATGGACAAGCGCTATCCCTACGACGTTGCCGCTGCCAAGAAGCTGCTCACGGAAGCGGGTTATCCGAACGGGTTCGACCTCACGATCGATTGCCCGAACAACCGCTACATCAACGACGAGAAGATCTGTGTCGCGATCGCGGGCATGCTCGCGAAGATCGGCGTGAACGCGAAGGTGAACGCCATCCCGCGCTCGCAGTACTTCCCGAAGGCGCAGCGCCTGGAAGTCAGCATGTACATGCTCGGCTGGGGCGGGGCGACGACGGACGCGTGGTTCACGCTGCAGCCGGTGCTCCACAGCCGCAACGACAAGGGCGACGGCGACTACAACTGGGGCAACTACAAGGATCCGGTGTTCGACGCGATGATCGAGGACATCACCGGCGACATGGATGCCAAGCGCCGCCAGGAGACGATCATCAAGGCGATGAAGTATCACCACGACAACATCTTCCACATCCCGCTCCACGTGCAGGTGATTCCCTGGGCCTCGCGCGCGAACGTGACGGTGATCCACCGCGCCGACAACTGGCTTCAGGCGACGTGGGTGACGATCAAGTGACGCGGGAAGGGGCGCTTTCGCGCCCCGGCCTCGCGTCATCCTGAGCGATGCGAAGGATCCACCCCTGTCATCCTGAGGAGCGCAGCGACGAAGGCCCTGCTGTAGGGGGTTAACAGCAGAAATGAACCAGTACCTCCCCATTGACGTGGACCGGTGATCTCACCGCGGCGCTGGAGTACGCGCACCAAGTGGACCGTCGCATGGCTCGTGGGCATGCCGATCGTGGTGGTGGGACTGAGCGTTTACGGTCCACCACAGAGCGCGAAGCGAATGCGACGTGACCTCCGCAGTCCCGTCACGCGGTGCGCACATTGCTGCAGCGCCGCTGGTCGCGGCTGGGTGGGTCGAGAGACGACTCGACGGCCAGGCCTACCGGTACTGCCAGGGGCGCGATCACTGGATCTTCGCGACCGTCCGGGACGTCGATCGGAACGGGGAAGGCTACGTCTACGTGACGGAAGTCCATACACGCACCACGGCCGAAACGCTTCCCCTGGAAACGCAGGATTGCCTGCGCAGCGCGGGCGCGACGTTGAAGCTGGAGGATCTTCGCGGGGGCGGCGCGCCGCAGAAGTGAAAAGGGCACCGCCTCGGCGGTGCCCTTTCCTTCAGTGAACCCCCTACAGCAGGTCCTTCGTCGCTGCGCTCCTCAGGATGACAATCCTCTTTTCTACCGGACGATCCGCAGCAGCCGGTCCTTGCCTTCCTGCTTGCCGGCATACATCGCGGCATCTGCAGCCTTCAGCAACTCACTGCCCTTCCACGAATCCGTCGGCGCGAGTGCGTAGCCGATCGTCACGCTCATCCGCAGGTTCTGGTTGTCGAACACGAACGGCGAGTGGAAGGAATCGAGCACCTTGAGACCGAGGTCGCGCGCCTGCGATTCGTGCGTGAAGCCCGAGGCGATGATCACGAACTCGTCGCCGCCGATGCGCGCGACGCCATCGCCCGAGCGTACCGAGCCGCGCAGGCGTTGGGCCACCACGCGCAGCAGCTGGTCGCCGACGTCGTGGCCGAAGCGGTCGTTGATGCCCTTGAAGCCGTCGAGGTCCAGCACGTAGAGCGCAACCGCACGCTCCGGTGCTGCGCGCTCCAGCGCCGTGAGCAGCGCCTCGTCGAAGCCGCGCCGGTTGAGCAGGCCCGTGAGCGGGTCCGAATGCGCGAGCGAGTGCAGCGTGTCGCGCTCCTGCGCGGCGCGTTGCGCGGCGCGGTGGCGTGCAGCCGTGCGCAGCGAGGCGATCCGCAGGAACACGAGCATGTCGAGCGTGGCGCCGATCTGGAAGGAATGCAGCGTCCAGAAGCTCGCGTCGACCACGCCGCGCACGACGCCGACCATGATCGCGCTCGCGATGAAATATCCGACCCACGCGAGCATGAACCACGCACCGACCTCGTCGCCGCGGCGCGCGCGCGCGAGCGCGCCGGGCAGGCCCATCAGCGAAGGCGCGAGGCCCGTCGTCGTCATGAGGACCGCCACCACACGTATGTCGATCATGTCGAAGCCGTGCGCGACGGACGCGACCACGTGCACGATCGCCACGCCGCGCAGTCCTTGCCGGAGCCACGGGTGGAGATCCCCGGCGAGCGCGTCTTCGATGAAGAGCGCCGTGGCCGCCGCCGCCATCAGCGCGGAGACACCGGCCATGTGCGTCTGGAACCAGGCGTTGTCGGTCCAGATGTACATCTCGCCGATCCCGAAGAAGTGCACCGAGAACGTCGCGCTGCACACCACGAGCAGCGCGTACTTGAGGTACAGGTCCTCGCGCATGCTCACCCACTGCGTGAGGCTGTAGAGGATCAGGAACAACGCGAGGCCGCCGAGTGCCCCCTGCAGGAGTTGTTCGCCCAGCGCGCGCGCGTGGAACGCGGGCAGCCGCGAGAGCGTCATCGGCAGCAGCTTCGCGCCGAAGGTGTCCACGCGCAGCAGCAGCTCGGTCGTGCCCTCGGGCGCGAACTCCAGCGGCACGGCGTGGGTTCGGCCGCGCAGGGGCCGCGATTCGAACGGCAAGCCGTTGCCGACCTTCACATGCCGGTCGGCCTTGCCGTCGCGCACCATGAAGATGTCGACCTGGTGGAGCAACGCGTAGTCGATGTCGAGAAACCAGGTGCCCTCGCCGCCCGGGCCGATCGAGACCGGGATGCGCAGCCACACGATTTCCTTGCCCATGCCGAGCGTGGCGTAGGCGCCGCCGGGCCGCACGAAATGCTCGCGCGCGGCGATCGCCTTCTCCGGATCGAGCGCGCGGGACGGATCGCCGAGCAGGCGAACGTGCGGCCAGAGCTCGTGGGAATCGTCGGCGGAACTGAGCACCAGTTGCGCGCGCGCGCCGTGGGCGAAGGCGAGGAGCGCGAAGCACAGCACGCCGGCGAGGACGCGCAGTGTCGATCTCACTGCCCGAGACCCTTCCATTCGCCCGAGGTCGTGAGCTTGTCCTCGATCGCGTTCATCCACTTGGGCGCATGCGTGTCCTGCCCCCACGAGGCGATGAGCGAGCGGATGCCCGGGCGAAGCGTCCCCGGAACCGAGAGCTCGCGCGTCTGGCTCATGAGCAGCGCGCAGGTGAGCCGGTAGCCGATCACGCGCGTGACCAGCCGCGAGATCGAGAACTCCGGGAAGCCGACGCGCACGACGGCGTCGATCACGCGCGACGTCCTCATCAGCATCGAGAACATCACTTTCGAGATCCACGACACGCGGCCATCGAGGCCCAGCTCGCGGGCACTCGCCTTTTCCATGAGGCGGCGGGTGAGGAGCACGGGGAACGGCTTGAGCGGGCCGTCCGGAATCACCGATTGCATGGCGGCCATCAGCGCGCCGCCCAGGCTCGGCCGCGGATCGGGGTCGAGCGGATGCTTCACGAAATGTTCGCGCCCGCGCGCCTGCATCCGCGCGAAGAGCTCCTCGGCCTCCTCCATCGAGTCGACCATCAGCGCGCGCTCGATGCCGAGGAAGTGCCCGGCGACGTTCCACGCATGAAGGTAGTCGCGCTCGGCTTCGGCCGGATAACCGATGCCCAGGCGCCGGAGGCTGCGCAGGTAGACGTAGCTGAACGTGAGCAGGGTGTAGGCGAGCTCTTCCTGGTTGTTGGGCAGCGCCCGGCCGGCGAGGTCCCAGCCGTGGAGGAAGAGCGCGTGGTGCATCGAATCGCCGGGCTGGGCGCGCCCCAGGCACGGGATGACGCCCCCGGGCGCGGCCGCATCCATGAAGCGCATGCGCGCCACCGCCACGTCCGGCGGGCCGCGCAAGATGAGGTTGCGGATCATCGCGTGGATGAGGCGCACCTTCAGCACCTGGGCGATGCCCGCGCCGTTGGGGGTGGTGAGGCCACCGCGCATCATCACCGGGAAGATCATCGCGCCGGTGGTGCGGATGCGGTGTTCGGCGCGGTCCTCGAGCTGGCCCGTGGCGTGCAGGACCGACGCGAGGTCGGGAATGACGTAGCACTCGGGCAGGCTCGCGCAGAAGAGCACGGTCACCGACAACGCGCCCTGGTCCATGAACATCGCCTCGGCCCGCGCGATGCGCGCCGGCTCGGCCCATTCGGGAAGGGACTTGGCCACGCTCAGGTAAAGCTTCAGCGCCGCGGCGACGTCGGGGGCCGAACCCGCTGCGGCCTGCCCGTTGGCGACCGACGCGTTGTCCTGCCAGGAGCGGATGGCCGCGTTGAGGGCGTCGATGCGATCGACGGGCGGCTCACCGGTCCAGGGGCCGAGGATCGCGGCGACGGCGGCGTCGGCATGCGGATCGGCGATCCACTGGTGGGCTTCGAGGACTTCCTCCCCGGGGATGGAGCGCGCTTGTGTAGCCAATTTCGTTAACATCATGTGATGGCGACTATCCGTAGTGTAGCTGCGCTCCTCGTTCTCGTCCTAACAGGAAGTGTTAACGCCGCGACGTTCCGCTGGTCGTCGCAGGGGGACTACCTGTCGGCGGACCCGCACGCCCAGAACGAGGGCCTCAACAACAACATGAACGACGAGATCTTCGAGCGCCTGACCGACCGCGCCAGGGACCTCACGATGATCCCGGGGCTCGCGACCTCGTGGGAGGCGGTGAGCCCCACGATCTGGCGCTTCAAGCTGCGCGAAGGCGTGAAGTTCCACGATGGCACCCCCTTCACGGCCGATGACGTGGTCTTCTCCCTCGCCCGCGCCAACCTCCCCAGCTCCAATTTCAAGGTGTACGCCGCCCAGGTCGGCAAGGCCAGGCGGATCGACGCCCACACGGTCGAGATCGAGCTGCCCAAGCCCACCCCGGCCGCCGTGTTCCTCGACAGCCTCAATACGGTGCGCATCATGAGCAAGGCCTGGTGCGAGAAGCACGGCGCGACCAAGCCCCAGGACTTCAAGACGGGCGAGGAGACCTACGCCTCGCGCAACGCGAACGGCACGGGCCCCTTCACGCTGGTCAAGCGCGAAACCGAGGTCTCGACCGTGCTGAAGAAGAACCCGAACTGGTGGGGCATCGCCGCCAAGCGCTTCGACAGCAACGTCGACGAGATCGTCTACCGCCCGATCAAGTCGGACGCCACGCGCATGGCCGCCCTGCTCTCGGGCGAGCTCGACCTCGTGCTCGACCCGTCGCTGCAGGACATCCCGCGCATGAAGACCGACCCGAAGCTGCGCGTGATCGAAGGCGCGGAGAACCGCGTCATCTTCTTCGTGATGGACCAGTCGCGCGACGAGCTCAAGTACTCGAACATCAAGGGCGCGAACCCGCTGAAGGATCTCCGCGTGCGCCAGGCGCTCTACGCCGCGATCGACATCGACGCGATCCAGCGCCAGGTGATGCGCGGCCAGTCGCGGCCGACGGGCGCGATGGTGCCCACCGCCGCGCGCAGCTTCCCCGCGCTCGAGCCGCGCCTGCTTCCCCATGACCCGGCGCTCGCGAGGAAGCTGCTCGCCGAAGCGGGCTACCCGAACGGCTTCGAGCTGCAGCTCCTCTGCCCGAACAACCGCTACGTGAACGACGAGCGCATCTGTGTCGCCGTCGCGGCGATGTTCGCGAAGGTCGGCGTGAAGGCGAGCGTGAACGGGATGCCGCGCGCGCAATTCTTCCAGAAGGTCGACAACTTCGACCTCTCGATGCACCTCTATGGCTGGGGCGGACCCGCGACCGACCCGGGCTTCACGCTCACCCCGGTGCTCCACTCGCGCGATGGGACGCGCGGCGACTTCAACTCCGGGCGCCAGTCCGACCCCGAGCTCGACCGGCTGATCGAAGCGGTCGAAGTCGAGCTCGATGCGACCAAACGCTCGGCGCTCATGCTGCAGGCGCTCATGCGCGTCCGTGAAAAGGTCTACACCATTCCGCTCCACCGCCAGATCATTCCCTGGGCCGTTCGCGCGAACGTGAACGTCGTGCACCGCGCCGACAACGTCGTCACGGCGACGTGGGTGCGGATCGCGCCTTGATCCGGCTGCTCCTGTTCGGCCCGCCGACCGCGGAATCCGGCGGCGACTCCTCCGCGCTCGCCTTCGAGCGGCGCAACCAGTTGCTCGCGTACCTCGCGCTCAAGGCCACGTGGGTGGGCCGCGCAGAGCTCGCGAACCTGCTGTGGCCCGAGCAGGAAAGCCATCTTGCGTACGCCAACCTCCGGAAAACCCTCTTTCGCCTGCAGAAGCTGTCGTGGGCCGCGCACATCGAGCTGCAGGCGAGCGCGGTGCGCTTCGAGGCCGCGACCGATGTGTATGCGTTCGAAGCCGCGCTTCGCGAAGGCCGCATCGCCGATGCGCTGCCGTTGCGCCGCGGCGAATTGCTCGCGGGCTTCGACGACGATCAAAACGAAGCGTGGTCGAGCTGGCTCGGCTACGAACGCCATCGCCTGCGCGTAGCGTGGCGCGACGCGGTACTCGCTCGCCTTGCGCTCGAGATCGAGCCCGCCGAGGCGATCGACCTCTCGGCGCGGTTGCTCGACTCCGATCCCCTCGACGAAGCGGCGCTGCGCTCGCGCATGAGCTGGCTCGCGCGCGGCGGGCAAGCCGCCGCGGCCCGGCAGGCCTATCGCGATTTCGTCACGCGCCTCGCGGCCGATCTCGGGCTCGCGCCGGGCGCGGAGTTGGTCGCGATGCACGATGCGCTCGCCACCAAGAACGCGCCGGCTCCGGCGCCACCATCCGCGGCGCCCGACGACGACGGCCTCATCGGCCGCACCGTCGAGATGCGCCGCATGGGCGAGCAGCTGGCGAAGGCCGACTGCCGCTTGCTCACGTTGGTGGGTGCGGGTGGTGCCGGCAAGACCCGCCTCGCCCGCCGCGCCGTGCTCGAGCTCGCGTCCTCGTTTTCCGACGGCGCAACCTTCGTCGCACTCGAGGACGTTCCCGCCGCGAGCGACATCGGCCTGCGCCTCGCGCGTGACCTCGGACTCACCCTCGCCCGCGGCCGTGAAGCGCTCGAACAGGTGATCGATCACCTGCGCGAGCAGCGCGCGCTGCTGGTGCTCGACAACTTCGAGCACCTGGTCGCGCAAGCGCCGATGCTCGAACGCCTGCTCGCCGGATGCCCGCACCTGAAGCTCGTGGTCACCTCGCGGGCCCGGCTCGCGCTGCAGCAGGAATGGACGCTGCCCGTCGAGGGACTGCCCTGCCCCGAGATCGAGGACCGCGCGCGTCTCGAGTCCTTCGATGCGCCGCGACTCTTCATCAAGGCCGCGCGTCGCGCGGGCGCCACGATCAATCCGGCCGCCGAGGCCGACGCGATCGTCGCCATCTGCGCCGCCGTCGAGGGCCTGCCGCTGGCACTCGAGCTCGCGGCCACGTGGACCCGCGTGCTGGGGTGCGAAGCGATTGCGGCGGAGTTGCGCCAGGGCACCGAGATCCTGCGCGCCGCCGATCCGGCCTTCCCCGCGCGCCACGCCAGCATCGAGGCCGTCTTCGAGCGCTCGTGGCAATTGCTCACGCCTGCCGAGCGCGACGTGCTCGGGCGCCTCTCGGTGCTGCGCGGCGGATTCTCGGCGGAGGCCGCGCGCGTGGTCGCGTCGGCATCGCTGCCGGTGCTCGCCGCGCTCATGGACAACTCGCTGCTGCGACGCGATGGCGCGCGCATCTTCCTGCATCCGCTGGTGCAGGAGCTCGCCGGCGCGCGCATCACGCCCGAGGATGCAGCGCAGACCGCGCGGTCGCACGCCCGGTATTTCCACCGCCTCTTCAGCCAGCTGCGGCGCGCGATCGACGACGGCGACCGCGATGCGCTGGCCTTCGCCGATGCCGAGTTCGAAAACTTCCGCGCGGCCTGGTGCTGGGCGGCGGAGCACGAGCCCACCTTGCTCTGCGCGACCACGATGCCGTTCCTCTATTACGTCGATCATCGCCGGCGCAGCGCGGAAGGCCATGCGCTGCTGCGCGATGCCCTCGACTTCGTCGCGGCCGGTGGGGACAGCGAGATCACGGCGCTGCTCCTGAGCGCCTTCGCGCAGCTCGAGTATCGCCTCGACCGGTACCTGGATGGCGAGGCGACCGCGCGGGAGGCGCTCGCGCTCACGCATCCCGAGCGCGATCACGAAGCCCGGTTGCAGTGCTACAAGACACTCGGCGTCTGCTATCTCGCGCTCGCGCGTTACCCGGAAGCACGCGAGTACCTCACGCTCGCATTGAAGCAGTCGCCCGCGAGCATCGATCCGCGCACGGCCGCGGCGATGCTCGACAACCTGTCCATCGTCGAGAAGGAAACCGGCAACCACGACGAGGCGCTGCGCCTGGCGCTGCAGTCGCTCGACCTGCACCGGCGAATCGGCGACCAGAGCGGTGTCGCGCTGGTCCTGAGCAACCTCGGCTCGAAGTACCTCGCGCGGCAGGAGTGGGACACCGCCAACGTCTACCTGCGCGAAGCGCTCGCGCTCTGCGATCGCCACGGCTTCGTCGGCACGCGCGCCTACATCCTCGCGAACATGGCCGAGGTGGCGGTCGGCCGCGGAGATGCCGATGCGTCGGACGCGCCCATTCGCGAAGGGCTGGAGGTGGCGCGGGCAACGGGCAACCGGGCGCTGGTCGGATACCTCAAGGTCTTCGCCGCGATCGCCGCGCTGCTCCGATCGGACGCGGCAACGGCACGCATGAACCTCGCCGAGGCACTCGCGGAAGGGCTCGCGATCGGCCGGCGCAGCCTTCAGATCGAGTGCGTAGTGTGCTTCGGCGAGGTGCTGCTTTCGCAGGGGGAACCGGCCTGCGCGCTCGCCGTGCTCGACCTCGCAGCCGGCGACCCGCTCACCAACGCGCTGCAGCACGAGGAAATCGGCCGCAAGACCAACCGTGCCCGCGCCGCCTCGGGCGACGAGTGCGCGCCGCACGGCCTCACCTTCGAAGAGCTGGTCCACCGGATCGTGGCCGAGAGCCCGATCGCCCACGCCCCCCTGATCGCCACCCTGCGCGGATACAAATAAGTGGGGTCAGACTCGACTTAATTTAATTCTGTGGATAACTGGGTCAGGCTCCAGTTATCCACAGAATTAAATTAAGTCGAGTCTGACCCCACTCCACTTATTTGAGGTGGAACGCCGGTGGAACGGCGCCCTGCCTAAGGTTCGGCCTGAGAACGACGAAGGTGCCCGGCGATTCCGCCCGGCCTCGCGCGTTTCCAGGAGATTCATTCCATGCAAGCCACCGCCACCGCGGAGCGCAAGAGCGCCGCCTCGCAGGTATCGCAGCGTTACGCGAAGTGCATCGAAGCCTCGAAGCGCGTCCAGTGGGACATCGACCGTGACGTGATTCGCGGCCGGACCTTCGACTTCACCAAGAAATTCATGCCCGACGGGCTCTCGAAGATCAACGAGCTCCCGTTCCTCAACGGCGACGAAGCGCGCTTCCTGTCGCAGATCCAGGGCCGCACCTACGCCAACATGTTCGGCCTGGTCGAACGCTTCATCGGCGCGAAGGTGCTCGAAGTGAGCAAGGCCCACTGGCTCGGCGACCAGGTCGCGCTCGAAGCGCTGATCCGCCTGACCGACGAGGAACTGAAGCACCAGGAGCTGTTCCGCCGCCTCGAGGTGATGACGGCAGAAGGGATGCCCGCGGGCTACCAGTTCAAGCCGCGGCCCAATGAAGTCGCGCACAACGTGCTCGCGAAGTCCACGTGGGCCGTGCTGGGACTCACGCTCGACATCGAGATCTTCTCGCAGACGCACTACCGCGCGAGCATCGAGCCCGACACGAACCTCTCGGACCTGTGGAAGGACGTCTTCCTCTTCCACTGGAAGGAAGAATCGCAGCACGCAATCCTCGACGAGCTCGAGTGGCGCCGCGAGCACGCGCGCCTGAGCGAAGTCGAACGCGACCGCGGCGTGATGGACCTGATCGACCTCGTGGGTGCCGTTGACGGCATCTGCCAGGTGCAGGCCGAAGCCGACGCCTCGTACTTCCTCATGCACGCCGGGCGCGCTTTCACGTCCGCCGAAGAGAAGGTCATTCGCGACGTCGTCCTCAAGGCCTATCGCTGGCAGTACATCGTGAGCGGCGCGCTCGAACCGCGCTTCGCCGACGTGCTGAAAGCCCTCGTCACCCCCGCGCAGATGGATCGCATCGGCAAGGCCCTCGGCCCGCTGCTCGAGCACGCTGCCCACTGAACCCGCAAACCGACACAAAGGAACGCATCCGCATGAACGCAACGATCGATCTCGCCGCCGTGAAGTCCCGCCAGCAAGTGGCGTGGGCCAGCGGCGACTACGCCGTCATCGGCACCACCCTGCAGGTCGTCGGCGAGCTGCTCGCCGAGGCCTGCGACCTGCGCTGGGACGAGAAGGTGCTCGACGTCGCGGCGGGCAACGGCAACGCAACACTCGCCGCCGCGCGCCGCGGCTGCCAGGTCGTCTCCACCGACTACGTGGAGTCGCTGCTCACGCGCGGCTCGGATCGCGCAGCGGCCGAAGGCCTCGATGTCCAGTTCCGCGTGGCCGACGCCGAAGCGCTGCCGTTCGAGAACGCGAGCTTCGACGCCGTGCTCTCGACCTTCGGCGTGATGTTCTCGCCCGACCAGGCGAAGGCCGCGGCCGAGCTCGCGCGCGTCTGCCGTTCCGGCGGGCGCATCGGGCTCGCGAACTGGACGCCCGAGTGCCTGGTGGGGCAGATGTTCCGCATCCTCGGCCGCTACATGCCGCCGCCCGCGGGCGTGCAGCCGCCGTCGCTCTGGGGCACGGAGCCGTACCTGCGCGCGCTCTTCGGTGACGTGGCCAAGCACATCGCGATCCGCACGCGGGTCTTCAACTTCCGCTACCGCTCGGCCGCGCACTTCATCTCCGTCTTCCGCGATTGGTATGGGCCGGTCCACAAGGCCTTCGCCGCACTGCCTCTCGAAAAAGCCGTGGAGCTCGAGCGCGACCTCGCCGAGCTGCTCGACACCCTGAACCGCGCCGAGGGCAAGGCTCTCGTCGTTCCCAGCGAATACCTCGAAGTCGTCATCACCCGCCGTTAAGGAGAATTTCATGCATCCGATCTACCGCATCATTGCCCTCGCCGTGGCAGCCGCATTCGCCCCGACGAGCGCCCAGGCCGACGCCGTGACGGACTGGAACCTCAAGTCCTCCGAGCTCGTGACCGAAGCCAAGCTCGGAACGCCGCCTGCCGTCCGCACGATGGCGATCGTGCAAACCGCCGTGTACGAAGCCGTGCTCGACGTGACCGGACCCAAGGCGACGTCGCCCAACGCATCGGTCGATGCCGCGGTCGCCGCCGCGCAACGCGCAACGCTCGTGAAGCTCATGCCCGCCGTGCAAGCCTCGATCGACGCCGCGTACGCCGCGGCGATCGCGAAGGTGGCCGATGGCCCGGCGAAGACCGCCGGCATCGCCACCGGCGAGAAGGCCGCGGCCGCGGTGTTCGCCGCACGCGCCGCCGACACCGTTGCCGCGGAAAGCTATCGCCCGCACACGGCGCCCGGCATGTACGTGCCGACCGCCGCGCCCGCCGTACCGACGTGGTCGCAGCGCAAGCCGTGGCTGCTCGCGAGCGCCGACCAGGTCCGTCCCGGCCCGCCGCCGGCACTGGGAAGCGCGGAGTGGGTTCGCGACTTCAACGAAGTGAAGACGATCGGCGCCAAGGCGAGCACGCAACGCACGCCGCAGCAGACCGACATCGCGCGCTTCTGGGACTACTCGCTGCCGTCGATCTACTACGGCGTCGTGCAATCGGTGGCCGCGCAACCGGGCCGCACGGTGCTCGACAATGCGCGTCTCTACGCCGCCGTCGCGCAGTCCATGGACGACGCGCTGATCGCGGTGTTCGACGCGAAGTACCGCTACAACTTCTGGCGCCCGGCGACCGCGATCCGCAACGCCGACCAGGACGGCAACGACGCCACCGAGCGCGATGCCGGCTGGACCTCGCTGATCGACGCGCCGATGCATCCGGAGTATCCGAGCGGGCATTCCATCCTCGCCAACGCCGTGACGAGCGTGCTGCGCGCGGAAGTCGGCAACGGCCCGGTCCCCACGCTGTCCGCCACGAGCCCCACGGCCAAGGGTGCGAAGCGCGAGTGGACGCGCCTCGACGACTTCGCGACTGAAGTCTCCATGTCGCGCGTCTATGGCGGCATTCACTACCGCACCGCGCTCGACACCGGCGCTGCCATGGGCCGCCAGATCGGCGAGATGGCCGCGCGGCGTTTCCCGAGCAGCGCGACGCTCGCCGCGGTTCCCGAGTCGCTCGTCCCCGCGGGCGAGCAAGTCGTCGAGCGCATCGCCGCGCGCGGCGTGCAGGTCTACGAGTGCCGCGAGCAGCCGAACAACGGCGGCATGGCCTGGGCGTTCGTCGCGCCGGAAGCCGCGCTCTACGACGCGAAGGGTGACTCGGCCGGCACGCACTACGCCGGTCCGCACTGGGAAGCGACGGACGGCAGCAAGATCGTGGGTGCGGTGAAGGCCAAGGCCGATGCCCCGGTGAAGGGTGCGATTCCCTGGCTGCTTCTCACGACGCGTTCGGTCGGTAGCGAGGGTCGCTACGCGGGTGTGACGAGCGTGCAGCGGGTCAATACCGTCGGTGGCGTTGCGCCGGCGAAGACCTGCGACGCGACGAACAAGGGTGCGGTCGAGAAGGTGGCCTATACCGCCGACTACGTGCTGCTCGCGAAGTCGAACGTCGCCGCGCGCTAGATCACGGCCTTCGTGTGCCGGAACAGGTTCGCCGGATCGAGCTTGCGCTTGAGTCCGGCGAGCCTGCGCAGGTTCTCGGGTCCATAGGCGTCGGCGATGCGCGCGCCGCCGTCCTCCTCGGTGAGGAAGTTGAGGTAGGTGCCACCGGTCGCGAAGGTCTGCGCGGCCGCGAAGCACTCCCGCGCCCAATCGCGATTGACCGTGTCATCCTCGGCCCGCTCCCAGGACGAGGAAATATTGAGCACGTAGGTCGCATCTCGATTGCCCGCCGGTGAGTGAGCGGGCGGCAACTCGTTCAGCGCGCCGCCGATCTGGAACAGGATGATTCCCGAGTGCGGTGACGGAATGTCCTTGAGGCGCGTCGCGAGCACGTCGATCAGTCCATCGTCGATGCGCGCGAGATAGTGCGACTTCCAGTAGTAGCGGCGTCCCCGCGGCTGCGTCGCATCGAGCAGGCTTTGCATCTGGGCATAGGGCCGGCGCGTCACGGTATCGGCGATGGGTGGCATGACGGCGCGCAGCTCATTGATCAACGAGTCATCAGCCTCGGCTCCGCAGTGCGTGAGGAACAGCGCGACGATGGGCTGCCCATGCACTTCCTTGGGAAGCCACGGTGCCGGCGGGGCCTTGCGCAGGATCGCCACGCACGTGAGATCGCGCGGTGCGCGCGCGCTGATCTCGCGATAGGCGGCGAGGATGCGCCGCGCGTCCTCGCCACGCCACGCGAGCGCGCCTCCGAGGATCGTCGGGCCGACCGCGTACAAACGGTAATCGAAGGACGTCACGATGCCGAAGTTGCCGCCGCCACCGCGCAGCGCCCAGAAGAGCTCCGGGTTCTCGTCCGCGGACGCGCGCAGCAGCTTCCCCTCCGCGCTCACCACGTTCATCGCGACGACGTTGTCGCACGTCCATCCGTAGCGGCGCGTGAGATAGCCGAAGCCGCCGCCGACGGTCAATCCGGCGATGCCCGTGTCGGAAACGAAGCCCATCACGGTGGCGAGCCCGTGAAGCTGCGTCTCGCGATCGACATCACCGAGCGTGCAACCCGCTTGCGCATGGGCCACGCGCCGCTCGGTGTCCACGAACACGCCGCGCATCAGCGACAAGTCGATCATCACGCCGCCTTCGCAAACCGCGAGGCCCGCGATGTTGTGGCCGCCCGATCGCACCGACGAGAGCAACCCGTGCGCGGCCACGAACTTCACCGCGGTGATCACGTCGGTTGTGCCGAGGCACCGCAGGATGACACCGGGCCTGCGATCGATCATCGCGTTCCAGATCTTGCGAAGTCCGTCGTACGCGGGATCATCGGGAAGCACGACCTGGCCCTTGAATGCCAATCGAAATGCCTGGATCGCTTCGGCCGGGATACCGGCCTCCTGCCCATCGAGGGAAAGCAGCTTCATTGGGTCATGCTCCTGGGTTCGTGTCGCGGGGATGGGTCATCTTCTCGCCGAAGCGTAGGTTCCCCGGACCGGCGTGACTAGTTCAGAATCTGAAGCGTCGATCGACGAAGGAATGTGGCATGGAAAAAGGCTACGGACAGTTCTGTACGGTGGCGCGCGGCGCGGAGGTCCTGTGCGAGAAGTGGACGCCGCTCGTGCTTCGCGAGCTTCTTTGCGGCAGCCGGCGCTTCAACGAGCTTCATCGCGGCGTGCCGAGGATTTCCACGGCGCTCCTGACTCGCCGCCTTCGCGAACTCGAGAGCGTCGGCGTCATTCGCAGCGTCGAGGCGGGCCGCATTCGCGCCTACGAGCTCACCGCGGCGGGCGAGGAGCTGCGTCCCATCATCCTGGGGCTGGGCCACTGGGGCGCGCGGTGGATCGGCAGCCGCCTGCCCAAGGGAGACCTCGACGCGGGCCTGCTCATGTGGGACATCCGCCGCTTCGTCCGGCTCGACGAGCTTCCACCACGCCGCGTCGTCGTCCACTTCGACTTGCGCGATGCACCGCGCGCGCGCGAGCGGCACTGGTGGCTCGTGATCGAGAACCGGGTTGCCGACCTTTGCCGGGACGATCCCGGCCATGAGCTCACGCTGGAGGTCGAGGCGACGCTGCGTGCACTCACCGAGATCTGGTCCGGAGACCTGGTCCCGGCACAGGCCTGCAAAGCCGGGGATGTCCGCGTCAGCGGGGCAAAGCGCGATGCCGATGCGCTCTGGAAGTGGCTGGGCACCAGCGCGTTTGCCGAAACGCGCCTCTCCCGCCCGAAGCTATAGGACTCGGTCCGTGGGCAGGACGGTCGAGGCTTCGTGCGGCGGGCGACCCTGCAGCAACTCGTAGTAAGGCGTGAAGTCGGGCGCGGTCGCCTCGAAGAGCTCGCTGAAGTCGCGAATCACGAAGTACGTTTCCTGGAACGTGTCGATCTTGTAGCGCGTGCGCATGATGCGAAGCAGATCGAAGCCGATGCGATTCGGGTTCGGACTGTCGACGCAATACGGCAGCTCGCCCCCTGAAGAAAGAGTGCCGGCGCCGTACGAACGCAGGCCCTTCGGCGTCTCGATGAGGCCGAACTCCACCGTGTACCAGTAGAGGCGCGCGAGCATCTCGATCGCGCCCAGCGCGTGCGCCTTCAAGCCGCCGCGGCCGTAGGCCTGGAGGTAATCGGCGAACACCGGCTGGAAGAGCAGCGGCACGTGGCCGTAGAAGTCGTGAAAGATGTCGGGTTCGACGATGTAGTCGAACTCCTTCGGATCGCGCAGCCACACCGTCACCGGGAAGCGGCGGTTGGCGAGGTGATCGAAGAACGTGATGTCAGGCAGCAGGCCCGGCACGGCAACGAGTTGCCAGTTCGTCGCGGGCTTCAACTTCGCGTTCACTTCATCGAAGCGCGGAATGCCGTCGCCGAAGTGCAGCTCGGGAAGGATCTCCACGAACTCGTCGCACGCGTACTTGGGCGCAAGCGCCACCTGGCGGGCGAAGAGGCGCCGCCACAGGTCGTGCTCCGCATCGCTGTAACCGTCCCACTCCTGCTCGACCGTGTAATCGGGCCGCATGCGGCTGTAGTCGCCGCGCAGGTTGTGGACGGTCTCTCCGGTCATGACCCTCCCCTGGCCCCTCCCAAGGGAGGGGAATATTTCTCCACCTTCTGGTCGATGGCGCCGAAGATCGTGGCGCCGTGGTGGTCGAGCATCTCGAGGCGCACGGTGTCGCCGAACTTGAGGAACGGCGTCTTCGGCGCGCCCTGTTCGACTTGCTCGACCACACGCGCTTCCATGATGCAGACGTAGCCGGTCGCGGCGTCCTTGTTGGAGACCGTGCCCGTGCCGATGAGCGTGCCGGCCTTGAGCTCGCGCGTCTTTGCCGCGTGCGAAATGAGATCGAAGAGGCTGAAGGTCGCATCGTCGCCCGCGTTGGGATTGCCGAACCACTTGCCGTTCACGTGGCTCACCAGCCGCAGGTGAACCTTGCCGGCGTCCCAGGAGCTGCCCAATTCGTCCGGCGTCACCGCCACCGGAGAGAGCGCGTTCGCGCCCTTGCCGTGCACGAAGCCGAAACCCTTCGCGAGCTCGCCCGGAATGAGCGCGCGATAGGAAACGTCGTTGATGAGCGTGAGCAGGCGAATGGACGCCGACGCTTCCGCGGGTGTCGCGCCCATGCGCACATCACCCACGATCGCGCCCACTTCGCCCTCGAGGTCGATGCCCCAGTCCTCGCTCGCGGCGCGGATCGGATCCTTCGCACCCATCATGTCGTCGGCGCCGCCCTGGTACATGAGCGGATCCTTGTAGAAGCTTTCGGGCACCTTGTCCTTGCGCGCGGCGCGAACGCGCTCGACGTGCATGAGATACGCGGAGCCGTCGAGCCACTGGTAGGCACGCGGAAGCGGCGCGGCCACCTTGCCCGCGGCGAGCGCGTCGGCAAAGCTGAATTCGTGGCGCTCGTTGCCGCACTCGAGGCTTTCGTAGGCATCGAGGAGCTTGCCGTGGACCTCATCCCAATGTTCGAGCGCGTACTGCATCGTCGGCGCGATGCCGTCGGCTTTCACCGCGCGCGTGAGATCGCGGTTGACGAGGATGAGCGTGCCGTCGCGCGTGGGGCCCTTCAGTGATGCGAGCTTCATTGTGACCCTCTCCCCGGCCCTCTCCCTGAGGAGAGGGAGCCCGGCGCAAAGCCGTTCCATGTTGCGTCGTACTGCTTGTCGAGCTGCGGGCTTCCGAGCGCCCAGGATGTGGGTTCGAACACGTAGCGGCTCTCGAACATGAACGCGAGGGTGTTCGCGAGGCGCTTGGGCTCGAGCTTCGCCGCCACCGCCGCTTCGTACGAGGCGACGTCGGGTCCGTGCGCGCTCATGCAGTTGTGCACGCTCGCGGCACCCGGAAGGAAGCCTTCCTTCTTGGCGTCGTACTCGCCGCGCACCAGCCCCATGAATTCGCTCATCACGTTGCGATGGAAGTACGGCGGACGGAAGGTGTCCTCGGCGACGTTCCAGCGCGGCGGGAAGATCACGAAGTCGACGTTGGCCGTGCCCGGCGTCTCCGAAGGCGACGTGAGCACCGTGAAGATCGACGGATCCGGATGGTCGAAGCTCACCGTGTTCATCGCGTTGAAGCGCGCGAGGTCGTACTTGTATGGATAGTAGTTGCCATGCCACGCGACGACATCGAGTGGCGAATGCTCGAGGTCCGTCGCCCACAGGTGGCCGCCGAACTTCGCGACGAGCTCCGTGCGCGCGGGTTTGTCTTCGTACGCGGCGACGGGCGCGAGGAAGTCGCGCGGATTGGCGAGGCCGTTGGAGCCGATGGGTCCGAGCTCGGGCAGGCGAAGCGGCGCGCCGTAGTTCTCGCAAACGTAGCCGCGTGCGGCGCCTTCGACGCCGACGCGAAACTTCACGCCGCGCGGAATGACGGCAATTTCACCGGGGGCGATGGAGAGCATGCCGAACTCGGTCGCGAGTTCGAGCGCGCCTTCCTGCGGGACGATCAGCAACTCGCCATCGGCGCTGTAGAAGACGCGATTCATCGAGCGGTTGCACGCATACAGGTGCACGCCCACACCCTGCTGCTTTCGCGCCTCGCCATTCGTGGCGATGGTCGCGAGGCCGGCGATGAAGTCGGTGGGCTGCGAAGGCATCGGCATCGGCGCCCAGCGCAGCCGATTGGGCGGGCATTCGGCCTCGAGGCAAGGCCCGGTGCGAAGGAGCGCGTCATCGAGGCGGCGGAACGGCGGATGCATTGCGGAGGGTCGCACGCGATAGAGCCAGGAGCGCTGGTTGGCTGCGCGCGGCGCGGTGAACGCGGTGCCGGAGAGTTGTTCGGCGTAGAGGCCGAAGGCGACCTTCTGGGGCGAGTTACGGCCGACGGGGAGCGCGCCCGCGATCGCTTCCGATTCGTGGTGGCTTCCGAAACCCGATAGATACGCTGTCGCTCGTTCAGTCATGGGGCCCTTCGGGGGCTAAAGCAGAAAGAATCCGCAGATAAACGCAGATAAACGCAGATAAAACCTGGAGCGGGCGGAATACTCATCGGGCGGAAACTCGTCGGGCTGACCACTTCGACTTCTGATGATCTCCAGCCATTCATTGGCCTTTATCCGCGTTTATCTGCGTTTATCTGCGGATTCTTTCTGCCTTTCCTTAAATCACGCCGCGAGCGATCTGGTCAGCCTCGATCGACTCGAACAGCGCCTTGAAGTTGCCCTCGCCGAAGCCCTGGTTGCCCTTCCGCTGGATGATCTCGAAGAAGATCGGGCCGATCACGGTCTCGGTGAAGATCTGCAGCAGCTTGTCTTCGTGGTGGTCCTTGTCCATCCCCTCGCCGTCGATGAGGATGCGGTTCCTGCGAAGGCGCGCGAGGTCCTCGCCGTGCCCCTTCACGCGGCTGTCGACGCGCTCGTAGTAGGTCTCGGGCGTATCGAGGAACTTCACGCTCTTCTCGCGCAGC
Source organism: Usitatibacter palustris (assembly GCF_013003985.1). GTDB lineage: Bacteria > Pseudomonadota > Gammaproteobacteria > Burkholderiales > Usitatibacteraceae > Usitatibacter > Usitatibacter palustris. The sequence continues at coordinate 3,101,291 of NZ_CP053073.1, forward strand.
TCCTCCACCGTCGTGTAGATGTTCGCCGTGGACAGCGCGATGTGCTGGATGCCCTCGCCGTGATACGCGTCGAGGTACTCCTGGATCTGCGACTTCTGGTCCGCGGGCTCGTTGATCGGGATGCGGATCTTCCCGCACGGGCTGGTGAGCGCGCGCGAGGTGAGGCCGGTCTTCTTCCCTTTGATGTCGAAGTAGCGGATCTCGCGGAAGTTGAAGAGCTTCTCGTAGAACTGCGCCCACACGTCCATCCGGTTGGGATAGACGTTGTGCGTAAGGTGATCCACCTCGATGAGGCCCGCGCCTTCGGGTTCCTGGTCGACGCCGTCGAAAGGGACGAAGTCGACGTCATAGATGGAGAGATTGGTATTGTTGCCCGGATAGCGGTCGATCAGATAAATGAGGCTGTCGCCGATGCCGCGGATCGCCGGGATGTTGAGCTCCATCGGGCCCACGGGGCCGTGATAAGGCTTGGCGCCGAGCTCGATCGCGCGCTTGTAGGCGTGGGCGGCATCTTTCACGCGGATCGCGAATGCGCACGCCGAAGGCCCGTGCACGCGGGCGAACGATTGCGCGAACGAATCGGGCTCGCGGTTCACGATGAAGTTCACGCGTCCCTGGCGATAGAGGATCACGTCCTTCGAGCGGTGGTGCGCGACGGCGGTGAAGCCCATCTGCTCGAAGAGCGTGCCGAGTTGCTCGGGATTCGGGGCGGTGTACTCGACGAATTCGAATCCGTCGGTCCCCATCGGGTTGTCGCGGGCAGGTTCCATGCCGTCATTCTACGTGGGACCCCTCGCAATAGGATTGCAACTATGGCGGTGTGAAGGCACGATCACGCAATATCATTGCGCCGAACAGGCCCGGAGCGCACGAAATGGCACGACCCGCCCTCAACCGCACGGACCGCCGCCTGCTCGACATCCTCCAGCGCGACGGGCGCCTCACCAACCTGGAGCTCGCCGGCCGCGTGAACCTCTCGCCGAGTGCGTGCCTGCGCCGCGTGCGATCGCTCGAGGAATCGGGCGTGATCCGCGGGTACGCGGCGCTCGTCGATCCGGGCAAGGTGGGCCTCGGACTGCTCGCGTTCGTCACCGTGAAGCTCGAGAAGCGCGGACGCATGCCCACGGACACTTTCGCGAAGGCCGTGAAGGACTGGCCGGAAGTCGTCGGCTGCCACGCGATGACGGGCGAGATGGACTACCTGCTGCGCGTGCGCGTCGAGGATCTCGAGCACTTCTCGCGCTTCGTGATGGATTCGCTGCTCAAGCAGCCCGGCGTGCTCGACGTGAAATCGAGCTTCGTGCTCGAGGAAGTAAAGGAGACGACGGCCCTGCCCCTCGCCCAGGTTGGACCCTGAGTTCCTACGTCGGGCCCGCCACGTTACGTCTGAAAGATTCGGTCATCCGGCCGAGACGTTTCGCAATCTTTTTTCTATACTCGGGCCATTCGCAAGACAAAAAATGGGGAGGCAAGGTCTCATGTTCATGCTGCGAGGGCTGCTGGCAGCCGTCGCCGCGGGCCTGTTGCTGACGGCCTGCGGCAAGAGTGAACCACCCGCCAAGGCGCGTGCGAACGCGCCCGTGCAAATTCCGCAACCCGATGCCTCGGGTTCGAGCGGAGGCAAGGTGGATCCGAATGAAGGGTTGAAGGAACGCCTCGCGCGCCAGGAAGCGGCGTCGAAGCTCTTCGACAAGACGAAACCCGAACCGCCGCCCAAGGCGGAGCCGAAAGCGCCGGCCGAAAGCCGGAGTGCCGCGGCCACGAAAGCCGAGCCTGCGAAGCCCGAGCCCGTGAAGGCCGAGCCGCCCAAGCCCGTCGAGGCGCCGCCGCCCGTCGCCGAGAAGAAGGCCGAACCCGCGCCCGCGCCGCGCACCGACGTCGCTGCGGCAAAACCCGCCGCCACGCCGCCGCCCCCGCCGCCGAGCGTGCAGGCCGCGAAGCTCGTGTCCCGCGTCGATCCCGACTTCCCGCGCGAAGCCGCGCAGCAGGGCATCGACAAGGGCCACGTGAAGGTGCGCATGACCCTCGACGCCAACGGCAACGTGACGAAGGTGGACATCATCGAGGCCGTTCCCCGTCGCGTATTCGACCGCGCCGTCGTGCGCGCGCTTTCGCAATGGCGCTTCAACGACGGGGCCTCGGGTCGCACCGTCGAGACCGAGGTCGAGTTCAGGCCGCAATGAAGTAGAGGGGTCAGATCCCTTTACGTTCGCTCGAAAGTAAAGGGATCTGACCCCTCTACTTCATTGCGTCGAGCTTCGCCAGGTCGATCGCGTCCACCGCGGCGCGAAAGGTCTTCATGTCGAGGTTCGTGCCGCGCGCGGTGACCACGAAGCGGCCCGCGACCATCACGTCGAGCTCGCCCGCGCGCTGCTTGCGCGAGTAGCGCTCGTAGGCCTTGCGGCCGGCGATCTTGCTGGTGCGCTCGTAGCCGTCGTCGCCCTCCTTGTCGATCTCGACGTTGAGCCAGTTGAACGCCATCGCGGCGACACCGGTGAACGTGCCGATATCGATGATCTCGAGTTCGAGGCGCGCTCCCTTGCCGTCCTCGTACACGCCCAGGGCCTTCGAAGAGGCCACACCCATCACGTTGGTCTTCTGGCCCTCGGAGCTCGTGCGTTGCAGGCCGGCGATCGATTCGGGCAACAGCGTGCGCAGCTTGCGATGGTCGGTGGGCTCGGTCTTCGTGCCATCCGTGAGCGCATTGCCCATTTGCAGGGCGGCGTCGCCCATCTTCTGCGCATCGCCCTTCCGCGCGGCCTCTCCCATCTGCTTGGCGGCCTGTTCCATGCGCGTCGCGGTGTCGGCAGGCTTGGGCGGCGGAGGCTCGCTGCAACCGGCCAGCGCGAGCCCCGCGGCAACCAGCGGGTAGAAGGGCTTCATGCGGCCCATTATCCCCACTTTTTTCGCGTATATTTCAGGCCATTCGCACGACGCATCAAACCCTGGGGGGCTTCCACATGCTGAATCGCACCGCTCTTGGCGCGGCCGTTCTCGCCACGCTGTTCGCGCTCGCCGCCGACGCGAAAACCCTGCGCTGGTCCAGCCAGGGCGACATCCTCACGATGGACCCGCACGCGCAGAACGAGGGCCTCAACAACTCGGTTTCCGACCACGTCTACGAACCGCTCGTCACGCGCGGCAAGGACCTCAAGATCGAGCCCTGCCTCGCCCTGTCGTGGAAGGCCGAAGGCACGAGCGCGATGCGCTTCAAGCTGCGCCCGAACGTGAAGTTCCATGACGGCGCGCCGTTCACCGCCGACGACGTCGTCTTCTCGGTCGAGCGGGCGCTCGCCCCCACGTCGAACTTCTCGCCCTACATGCAGGGCATCACGGGCGCGAAGAAGATCGACGACCTCACGGTCGACATCACCACGAGCGGGCCCAACCCCGTGTTGCTCGCGCAGCTCACGGAAGTGCGCATGGTGAACCGCGCCTGGGCCGTGAAGAACAACGTCGTGAGGCCGCAGGACTTCAAGAACAAGGAAGAGACCTACGGTGCGCGCAACGCCAACGGCACCGGTCCCTACGTGCTGAAGAGCCGCGAGCCGGACGTGAAGACCGTGATGGTCCTCAACTCCAACTGGTGGGGAAAGATGGAAGGCAACGTGAACGAGATCGTGTACACGCCCATCAAGAGCGACGGCACGCGCATCGCGGCCCTCCTTTCGGGCGAGCTCGATTTCATCCTCGACCCGCCCGTGCAGGACATCCCGCGCCTGAAGTCGGACGGCAAGATCCGCATCCTCGAGGGCAACGAGAACCGCACGATCTTCTTCGGCTTCGACCAATGGCGTGACGAGCTCACGTATTCGTCGGTCAAGGGCAAGAACCCGTTCAAGGACCAGCGCGTGCGTGAAGCGTTCCAGCTCGCCCTCGACCTCGAGGCGATCAAGACGCAGGTGATGCGCGGCCTCGCCTTCCCCACGGGCGTGATGTTCGCGCCGCAGGTCGACGGCTACGACAAGTCGATCGATATCGTGAAGAAGCCCAACCCCGAGCGCGCGAAGAAGCTGCTCGCCGACGCGGGCTACCCCAACGGCTTCGAAGTGACGATGGACTGCCCGAACAACCGCTACATCAACGACGAGAAGATCTGCCAGGCGGCCGCGGCGATGCTCGCGCGCATCAACATCAAGATCAAGCTGAACGCCATGCCGCGCGCGACGTACTTCCCGAAGATCCAGAACTTCGACACCAGCCTCTACATGCTCGGCTGGGGCGTGCCGACGTTCGATTCGCTCTACGCGCTGCAAAGCCTCCTGCGCACCAATGCGCTCAAGGGCGGCGACGGCAACTTCAACCTCGGCAAGTACTCGAACCCGAAGGTCGATGCCGCGGTCGATGCGCTGAAGACGGAAGTCGATCCCGTGAAGCGCAAGGCGCTCGCCAAGGAAGTCCTCACGATCCACGCCGCCGACGTCGGCCACATCCCGCTGCACCACCAGGTCATTCCCTGGGCCATGCGCTCGGGCGTGTCCGCAGTCCACCGCGCGGACAACCGACTCACCGTCAAGTGGGTAAAGATCCAGTGACGACAAGAAGGGCGGCCTCGGCCGCCCTCTTCGTTTTTGCGCTGCTCCCCGCGCTCGCCGCCGGCAAGACGCTGCGCTACGCGAGCCAGCTCGACCCGCAGACGGCCGACCCGCACGCAGCCAACCTGCTCGCCACCGCGCGCCTCGTGCAGCAGGTCTACGACCCGCTCGTCTGGCGCGACAAGAACTGGAAGCCGATTCCGTGGCTCGCCGTTTCGTGGACGCAGACCTCGCCCACCGTGTGGCGCTTCAAGCTGCGCGAGGGCGTGAAGTTCCACGACGGCACGCCCTTCACCGCCGATGACATCGTGTTCTCCGTCGAGCGGACCCTCGCCCCGACCTCGCAGATGCGCACCGCGATCCAGGGCGTCGAGTCGGCGAAGAAGATCGACGCCTTCACCGTCGACCTGATCCTCAAGGAGCCGAACCCGGCGCTTCTTCACCACCTCACCAACTTCCGCATCATGAGCAAGGCCTGGTGCGTGAAGAACCGCGTCGAGAAGCCGCAGGACTACAAGAACAAGGAAGAGACGTACACGGTGCGCAACGCCAACGGCACCGGGCCGTTCGTGCTCAAGGAATGGACGCCCGATGTCCGCGTGCGCCTCGAGCAGAACAAGGACTGGTGGGGCCACAAGGAGAAGCACTTCGAGAGCAACATCACTGAAGTCGTGATGCTGCCGATCAATTCGTCGGCCACGCGCCTCGCGGCCCTCCTCTCGGGCGAAGTCGACCTCGTGATCGATCCGCCCACCCAGGACGTCGCGCGCCTGAAGTCCAATCCGCAGCTCTCCGTCCTGGCCGCCAGGGAAATGCGAGTGCAGTACCTCACCTTCGACATGAAGCGTGACGAGCTGCTCTACGGCAGCGAGAAGCAGAAGAACCCGTGGAAGGACCTGCGCGTCCGCCAGGCCGTGGCGCACGCGATCGACGCCGACGCGATCAAGACCAAGGTGATGCGCGGCATGTCCAACCCCAACGGGTCGGTCATCACCGACCTCATCGCGGGCTACGACCCCGCGGGCGACAAGCGCCTCCCGTACGACCGCGAGCGAGCGAAGAAGCTGCTCGCCGACGCAGGCTACGCGAAGGGCTTCGATGTCACGCTCGACTGCGGCAACAACCAGCCCGCCTCCGACATCTGCCAGGCGGTCTCCGCGATGCTCACGCAGGTGGGCATCCGCACGCGGCCCAACATCATCATCCAGTCGAGCTTCTTCCCGAAGATCGAGAAATACGACACCAGCTTCTACCTCCTGTCGTGGGGCGGCGGGGTCACCTCTGACGCGCTCTATACCCTCAACGCATTGCTGCACACCGTCGGCACCAAGGGCGAGGGCGACTTCAACATGGGGCGCTATTCAAGCCCGGAGATGGACAAGCTGATCGACCGGGTCAAGGGCGAGAACGATCCGGTCAAGCGCAACGCCGCCATCCGCGACGCGCTCGTGCTCGCCAACCGGGAGCTGCCGGTGGTCCCGATCCACCAGCCGGTGATTCCCTGGGTGATGCGCAAGAACGTTTCCGCGTGGTACTCGCCCGTGAACACGGTATATTTCTACCGCGCACGCATCGACTGAAAGACCATGTTCGCCTTCATCATCCGCCGCCTGCTCCAGGGCGTGATCGTCATGCTCGTGGTGGGCTTCATCGCCTTCGCCCTGTTCAACTTCGTGGGCGATCCGGTGGCGTTGATGCTGCCGCCCGAAGCGACCAGCGCCGACCGCGCACAAATGCGCGAGGCCCTGGGCCTCGACAAGCCCTTCTACGTGCAGTTCGCGACCTTCATCGGCAACGCGGTGCAGGGCAACTTCGGCATCTCGCTGCGCCTCGGGCGCCCCGTCTCCACGCTGCTCGTCGAGCGCCTGCCCGCCACGCTTGAGCTCGCCATGACCGCGGCGCTGATCGGCCTCACCGTCGGGATCACGCTGGGGGTCTACACCGCGCTCCGGCGCGACACCTGGATCTCGCGGGCGATCCTCACGACCTCGCTCATCGGCGTCTCGCTGCCCAACTTCCTCATCGGGATCTTCCTCATCCTCATCTTCGCCGTGTGGCTGGGCGTGCTGCCCTCGTTTGGCCGGGGTGACACCGTGAAGATCGGGCTGTGGTCGACGGGGCTCCTCACCACGAGCGGCTTGAAGGCGCTGATCCTTCCCGCGATCACGCTGGGCTTCTTCCCCGTCACGCTCATCATGCGGCTCGTGCGCTCGGAGATGCTCGAGGTCCTGCGCACCGACTACATCAAGTTCGCGCGCGCCCGCGGCCTCACCGATCGCGCGGTGCACTTCGGACACGCACTCAAGAACACGCTCGTGCCGGTGATCACCATCACCGGCCTGCAGCTGGGCGGCATCATCGCCTTCGCGATCATCACCGAGACCGTGTTCCAGTGGCCGGGGATGGGACTGCTCTTCGTGCAGGCGGTCCAGTTCGCCGACATCCCGGTGATGGGCGCGTACCTGTGCCTGATCGGGCTCATCTTCGTGGTGATCAACCTGTTCGTCGACATCGTCTATTACCTCGTCGATCCCCGCCTGCGGGTTGATCGGGCGATGGCGGGAGGACACTGATGAAAAGCAGGTCCTCGAAGGCGAACAGCAGGTCCCGGCTTCCGGGACGACGGAGCTTCCATGGTTGATGCGCTCCGTCGCTTTCTCGACAGCGATGTGTTCTACAGCTTCAAGCGGTCGCCGGCGGTGATCATCGCCGCGTCGCTGGCGATGATCTTCATCGTGGCCGCGGTGTTCGCGAACTGGGTCGCGCCACACAATCCGTTCGACCTGAAGACGCTGAACCTCCTCGATGCCTTCACGCCGCCCGCGGGCTCGGAACGGGGCAACCCCCAGTACCTGCTCGGTACGGATGACCAGGGCCGCGACGTCCTCTCGACGATCATCTACGGCTCGCGGATGTCACTGCTCGTGGGTTTCTTCGCGACGATGCTCGCGATGGTGGTGGGCGTGACGCTCGGCCTCATCAGCGGCTACGCGGGCGGCAAGATCGACGCCTTCATCATGCGCGTGGCCGATATCCAGCTCTCCTTCCCGGCGATCCTGATCGCGCTCCTGATCGACGGCGTCGCACGCGCGGCGCTTCCCCGCGGCTCGCACGACCAGGTCGTGGTCTACGTGCTGATCCTCGCGATCGCCGCCTCGGGCTGGGTGAACTACGCGCGCACGGTGCGCAGCTCGACCATGGTCGAACGCAACAAGGAATATGTTCAAGCAGCCCGCGTGATCGGCCGGCATCCGCTCGCGATCATGTTTACGCATGTGCTCCCGAACGTACTCGGTCCCGTCCTGGTGCTCGCGACCCTTCAGGTGGGCAACGCGATCATCACCGAATCGTCGCTCTCGTTCCTCGGCGTGGGCGTGCCGCCGACGCAGCCTTCGCTCGGAACACTGATCCGCGTGGGCAACGATTTCCTCTTCTCAGGCGAGTGGTGGATCACCGTGTTCCCTGGGTTGGCCCTGGTCATGCTCGTGCTCTCGATCAACGTGCTGGGCGACTGGCTGCGCGACGCCCTCAACCCGAAGCTTCGGTGATGACGGACCGCCAGAACATCGCGAGCGGCGCGCCCTGGGAGCCTATCGTGGGTTACTCGCGCGCCGTGCGCGTTGGGAACCACATCTGGGTCGCGGGCACCACGGCCACCGCTGCCGACGGCACGATCGTCGGCAAGGGCGACCCGCGCGCCCAGACGGTGCGGGTGCTGGAGAACATCGGTGCGGCTCTCGCCAAGGCCGGCGCGGCGTTCCGGCACGTCGTTCGCTCGCGGATCTTCGTGACCGACATCGCGCACTGGGAAGTCATCGGGCGCGCGCATGGCGAAGTGTTCAGCGCGATTCGCCCCGCCTGCACGCTGGTGCAGGTCACCCGGTTGGTCGATCCCGACATGCTCGTCGAGATCGAGGTCGATGCCTACGTGAACGACTGAGCGAAGGAGAGACCCCATGAACCTGAAGATCCTCGCTGCCCTTCCCGCGCTCTTCGCGAGCGCCGCCCTGGCCGGTCCCTATGACCAGCCCTGGTCCATCGTCGAGAGCGGCGACCGGGCCGAGACGAAAAAGGACGCGACCGTCGCCATCACCAAGGTCGACGGCAAGAGCACCCGCAGCACCCGCAAATCCGATCCGATCGAGCCCGGCAAGCACGTCATCACCGTTTCGTACGAGACCGCGAACTCGATCAGCACCGACCGCTACCGCGAGATGACGATGGATCTCGAGGGTTGCACGCGCTACCGCGTCGTCGCGCGCTACGTGACGAGGATGGACCCGAAGTGGGAGCCGCACGTGTACCCCGAGCCCATCCCCGAATGCGTGAAGCAGTTCAAGAAGAAGGAAGACCCGAAAAAGTGAGCACGGTCGCCCCGCTCCTCTCGGTCCGCAACCTGCGCGTCGAATTCAACACGCGGCGCGGAACGCTCGTCGCCGTCGACGACGTGAGCTTCGACATCGCGCCCGGTGAAGTGCTGGGCGTGGTCGGCGAATCGGGCGCGGGAAAATCCATCACCGGCACCGCGATCATCGGCCTGCTCGAACCGCCTGGCCGCATCGCCGCGGGCGAGATCCTCCTCGAAGGCAATCGCATCGACAACCTGCCCCCCGAGGCGATGCGCAAGATCCGCGGCCGCCAGATCGGCGCGATCTTCCAGGACCCGCTCACGTCGCTGAACCCGCTGTATTCGGTGGGCCGGCAGATCATCGAGACGATCCAGACGCACCTGCCGATGAATGCCGAGCAGGCGCGCAAGCGCGCGATCGAGTTGCTGCAGGAAGTGGGCATTCCGGCGGCCGAGCGGCGCATCGATCACTTCCCGCACCAGTTCTCCGGCGGCATGCGCCAGCGCGTCGTGATCGCCCTCGCCCTTTGCGCGAATCCGAAACTGATCATCGCCGACGAGCCGACGACCGCGCTCGACGTCTCCATCCAGGCGCAGATCATCCAGCTCCTGAAGCGCCTCGGGCGCGAGCACGGCACCTCGGTGATGCTGGTCACGCACGACATGGGCGTGATCGCCGAGACCGCCGATCGCGTCGCGGTGATGTATGCCGGACGCATTGCGGAGATCGGTCCCGTGCAGGACGTGATCCACCATCCGAAGCATCCCTACACCGTGGGCCTCATGGGCTCGATCCCCGCGATCGGCCAGGACGTCGAGCGCCTGCCGCAGATCGAAGGCTCGATGCCGCGCCTCACCGCCATTCCCGCCGGCTGCGCGTTCAATCCGCGTTGCCCGCACGTGTTCGATCGTTGCCGCGTCGAGCGGCCCGACCTGCTGCCCGCCGGCAAGACGCGCGCGGCCTGCTGGCTGCTCGCGAAGGAAACGACCCATGCCTGACGGCGCCTCCCCGAAGCCGCTGCTCGAGGTGCGCGACCTCGCGCGCAGCTTCGACGTCTCGCGCCCGTGGTTGAACCGCGTGCTCGAAGGTTCGCCCAAGCAGATCCTGAAGGCGGTCGACGGCGTGTCCTTCACGATCAACCGCGGCGAGACGCTCTCGCTCGTGGGCGAATCGGGCTGCGGCAAGTCCACCGTCGCGCGACTGATCTGCGGGCTCTATGCGCCCACGCGCGGCTCGGTCATCTTCGACGGCGTGAATCTGGGCGACATCAAGTCGCGCAACGAGATGCTCACGATGCGCCGGCGCTTCCAGATGATCTTCCAGGATCCGTACGCGAGCCTCAATCCGCGCTGGCGGGTCGAGCGCATCGTCGCCGAGCCGATCCGCTCGCATGACTTGATTGCCACCGACGAGGGCATCCACAAGCGCGTGGGTGAGCTTCTCTCGGACGTGCGCCTCTCGCCGCTCGACGGCGTGAAGTACCCGCACGAGTTCTCCGGCGGACAGCGGCAGCGCATCTCGATCGCGCGCGCGCTGTCGTCCAATCCCGAGTTCCTGGTGTGCGACGAGCCGACCAGCGCGCTCGACGTCTCCGTGCAGGCGCAGATCCTCAACCTCATGAAGGACCTGCAGCGCGAGCACGGGCTGACCTACCTGTTCATTTCACACAACCTCGCCGTGGTCTCGCACATCTCCACGCGCGTGGGCGTGATGTACCTCGGTCGGATTGTCGAAATTGCCGACACGAAGACGCTCTTCAATCAGCCGCTGCACCCCTACACGCAGATGCTGCAGAGCGCGATTCCCGACATCACGATGTCCGGCAAGGCCCGCACGCCCGTGGCCGGTGAAGTACCGAACCCGCTCGATCCGCCGCCCGGTTGCGCGTTCAACCCGCGCTGCCCGTTCGCCAACGAGCGTTGCCGCGCCGAGCGTCCGGAGCTGAAGACCTTCGGGGCGACGCAGGTCGCTTGCCACGCCGTCGAAGAAGGCCGCATTCCCCTCAAGTAAGCGATTCGAGGTAGCGCTTCGCTTCCTGTGCGAGGTAGTGACCCGGGTATTTCGCGAGGACGTGCTGGAGGATCTTCCGCGCCATGTCCTTGTTGTCGAGGTCTTCGGCCATGACCTTCGCGGAGAGCAGGTACACGTCGGGGATCAGCGCGTGCCCCGGATTGATCTTGTCGAAGCCTCGCAACGCGGCGACCGCGATCTGCGGATCTCCCGCAGCTCGCGCCGCCTTCGCGATGGGCAGGACGTCCTCGGGCTTCGAGAGCCGGAATGCAGGATCAACCGCGAGGCTTCGCTTGAAGGTCTCGAGCTTGCGCGCGAGCTCCTCGGCGGGGTCGACCTTCGGCGCGGTCGCCAACGGCGGCAGGTTGCCCGATGCAGGCCCGGTCATCGAGCCGATGCTGACGGAGCCGCGTGCGCCGGGCTTCTTGGGCACGTCCGGCGCTTCACCGCCCATCACCGCCGAGAGCGAGCGCTTGTCGCCGGTCATCTTCCGCCGGATCCAGTAGGCGAGCAGGATGATCCCGGCGAGAGCGCCCACCAGCCACTTCCATTTCTTGCGCAGGCTGAGGTTGCCGAAGAACGACTGCTTGTCGATCGTGATCGACTTTTCGCCGACCTTCTCGCCATTGAGGTACTGCGTGAACGTGAAGACGCCGCCGTCGGAGTCGTCGGTCTCCATGCCGCACACGGAGTAGCCCCCGGGCTCGGCCGAGGCGAAGTTCTCCGTGTCGTCGAGGTTCGTGTCGGGACCCGTGATGACGCAACGCAGCGTGGAGTGCGGTACCGGACCATTCCACTGGATCCAGTAGATGACGTCGTCGCCGCCCTTGGCCCGCGAGATGGGATTGCGCGGGACGAATGAGGTGCCGTCGGTGAGCACCATGTTCGCGAAGCCGTCGCGCTTCACCGTGGGAAATTGCGCGGCCGACTGGGCGAAGGCGGCGAGCGAGGCCGCCAGACCCAGGAGGACCTTGCAAATAAAGGTGGGGGTGCGCGGCACGGCGCCACTATACCGGCATTGTCACAAACGCCAAAACTACTTGAGGAGCCGCATCCGGAAATTGCCCGCGCCCGCCGTCTCCGCCGCGGCGTCCAGGCGCATGCGCTCGTCGTCACTCTGCTCCCACGACTCGAACCCCAGCCCGCGATAGACGGCCTGCGCGCGAAGGTTGTCGTGGCGCACATGCAGCCATACGAAGGTGACGTCGGCGCGTGACATCGCGCGATCGACGAACTGCGTGAGTGCTGCCTTGCCGGTGCCCCGCTCCTTCTCCGCGACGAGAAGGCGCTTCACGTAGATCCCCGCGCCTTCGGCCACGCAGTCATACGAAATGAGGTAGCCCGCTGCGGAGCCGTCGCGCTCGATGATCTCGTGGCTGCGGCCGCGCTCACCGTGGATGGCCGCGAGGTGTTCCGCGTCCTCCCACTGGCCGATGAGCTTCACGTTGTCCACGTGACGTTCGAGCGCGGTGATGAAGGCGAGGTCGGATTCCCGCGACGGGCGCAGGGTGATGGCCGGGGCTTTTTCCATACCCGCGACTATAATCGCGCCCGTGCTCTTCAATTCGTACGAATTCCTCCTCGCCTTCCTGCCGCTCGCGGTCCTGGGCTATTTCGCGCTGAAGGGCCACGGCAACCTCTTCCTGGTCGCGGCTTCGCTGTTCTTCTATGCCTGGTGGCGCGTGGAGTTCATCGCGCTGCTGATTGCGAGCATCGCGGTCAACTTCACGATCGGGCGGGCGATCGTGCAGCGCGCGGCCCGGGGCGAGGCCACGAAGGCGCTCCTCGTCGCGGGCATCGCCTTCGATCTCCTCCTGCTGGGCTACTTCAAGTACGCGAACTTCTTCGCGGAGAACGTCGCGGCATTGCTGGGCATCGCGGTGCCGAAGCTCGACGTGGTGCTGCCGATCGGCATCAGCTTCTTCACGTTCACGCAGATCGCGTTCCTGGTCGATGCGCACCAGAAGAAGGCCGCGGAGCCGAACCTCACGAACTACGCGCTGTTCGTCACGTACTTCCCGCACCTGCTCGCGGGACCGATCCTGCATCACCGCGAGATGATGCCGCAGTTCGCCGACGCCTCCTTGAAGCGCGTGGACTGGGACAACGTCGCACGCGGCCTTGCACTCCTCGCCATCGGCCTCGCGAAGAAAGTCCTCATCGCCGATCCGCTCTCCGTGTGGGCCAACGCCGGCTTCGCCGCGGCGCCCACGCTCGGGTTTGGCGATGCGTGGCTCGCGACGCTCTGCTACACGCTGCAGCTCTACTTCGACTTCAGCGGCTACACCGACATGGCGCTGGGCATGGCGCTGATGATGAACATCCGCCTGCCCGAGAATTTCAACTCGCCCTATCGCAGCCGCAACCTGCAGGACTTCTGGCGCCGCTGGCACATGACGCTGATGCGCTTCCTGCGCGACTACGTGTACATCCCGCTCGGGGGCAATCGGCGCGGTGCGACACTCACGGCCGCGTTCCTCGTGCTCACGTTCACGCTGGGCGGCCTCTGGCACGGCGCCAACTGGACCTTCGTGCTATGGGGCCTCGCCAACGGGCTCGGGCTCGTGGTGGTGCGCCTGTGGTCTCGCACGGGCATCGCGATGCCGGTGTTCCTCGCCTGGGCGATCACCTTCCTCGCGGTGAACCTGGGCTGGGTGCTATTCCGCGCGCCCGATCTCGCGACGGCCGGCAGCATGTACCAGGCGCTCGTCGGTGCGCACGGGTTCGGCGCGCTGACCGTGACGGAGTGGCGCTGGATCCCGTCGCTTCCGCAGCTCACGCTCGCTTCCGCAGCCACGAATTGGGACAACGTCTCCACGTTCATCACGCTGCTCGCTGCTGGCTTCATCGCCGCGTGGCCGCGCAACTCCATGGCGATCGTGCGCGAGATGCGCTTCGGCTGGCCGCTGCAGGCCGCGACGGCGCTCGCCCTCGTGGCCGGCGTGCTGGCGCTGGCCAATCCCACCGAGTTTCTCTACTTCAACTTCTGATGATGGGCCGCGCCTTCGTCCGCAACGTGCTGATCGCGACCCTCGCGGGCCTCGCGGCGTGCGCGGCGTTCAACTACGCGATCGATCCGTACCAGCAGTACCGGATCCCGACGTCGTACGCGCCGCGCTTCTACGCCGCGTTCCAGCGCTATGAGAATCCCGGCCTCGCGCGGCACTACGACTTCGACCGCATCGTCCTGGGCTCCTCGATGGCCGAGAACATTCCGGGAAGCCTGGTCGACGAAGCATTCAAGGGCGGCAAGACGATCAACCTTTCGCTCTCGGCGATGACCGCGTACGACGCACGCCGCGTGCTCGAGGTGGCACTCGCTCGCGGCACCGTGAAGCAGGTGATCTACGCGCCCGACTTCAACTCGTTCTCGAAGGGTGTGGACCACTCGGGCTTCCCGCAGGCGCATCCGGGGTTCCTCTACGACAACGCCGTGTGGAACGACTATCCCTACCTGCTTTCGATCGCGACGCTTCGGAAATCCGCGGAGATCGCGATGGACCTGCGCATCAACCGGTTCTCCACCGATCGCGACAAGCCGTGGTACTGGGCCAACGCCTATGCGTTCGGCCCGCGCTTCGCGGTGGCGGGGATCGATCCGAAGCAGGTCGGGAAGAACTTCCGCGACTTCCCGCGCACGCTGCCGGGCATGCAGGCGAGCTTCCGCGCGAACATCGAGCCGCTCCTGCGCGACAACCCCAAGACGGAGTTCGTCTTCGTGTACCTGCCCTTCTCGATCCTCGTCTGGGCCGACTTCGTGCAGCGCGGCGAGCTGGAGACGGCGCTCGCCTTCAAGCGCTGGTCGTTCCACGAACTCCAGAAATACCCCAACGCGCGCGTCCACGATTTCCAGGCGCGCACCGAGTTCCAGGGGCTGCAGCACTACAAGGACATCTATCACCACTCACCCGCGATCTCCTCGCGCGTGATCTGGGAGATGGCGCGGGGTCAGGAGCGCGTCACCGCGGAGAACCTCGAGGCGGGACTCGCCCAGCTGCGGGCCACCGCGCTCGCGGCCGATCCCGTCCGCTTGGTCGACGAAGCAAAGTAGAGGGGTCAGATCCTTTAACTTTATTTTCCTTGTAAAGAAAACAGTCCATTGGAACGGTTGCGCTCGTACAGTGCACCCACGCAACCGTTCCAATGGACTGTTTTCTTTACAAGGAAAATAAAGTTAAAGGATCTGACCCCTCTACTTTCCCAACCCCCGCGCCATGACCACGGCGAAGACGGGAACCATGGCTAGCAGGTGAAGCTCGATGAGGACGACGCGCCGCATGCTGACGCGGTCGGCTTCCGTGAGCTCCCACGTCGGGTTGCTGTTCACCGCGCGGCGCCAGCGCAGGAACGTGAGCGTGGGCTTGATCGACAGGAGGCCCGCCGCGAGGAAGAGCCCGACCTTCACGTAGATGGGCCAGGCGTGGAGGTAGAAGTCAGAACCCTTCGCGCCGTAGAAGAGCCGCAGCAGGCCCGTGATGAACACCAGCCCCGCCGATGCGCCGTAGACCATGTCCACGATGGCGAGGCGGCGGATGGCCGTGGCGTCCAGCGGCGAACGCAGCATGATGAGCTGGCACGACAGGAACGCGAAGAGGATGAAGATCGCGATGAAGTGCAGGTAGGCGAGCAGTGCGTCGAGCCACATGGGTCAGGGATTCCTTGTCGTGATGGCGGCAATGCGCGCCACGGCTTCCTTCAGGCGCGCGATCGGTTGCGTATAGGCGATGCGGATGTGGCGCTCGGGCGCGTTGTTACCGAAGTCCTTGCCCGGCGTGATCGCCACACCGGCGCGTTCGAGCACATCGCGCGCGAAGGCGAAGCTGTCGCCCGTGAGCGCGGAACAGTCCGCGTAGAGGTAGAAGGCGCCCTGCGGCACGACCGGGATGCGAAAGCCCAGTGATTCAAGCGCGGGGATGAGGTAGTCGCGGCGTTGCGCGAGCTCCGCGCGGCGCTGCTCGAGGATGGCGATGGTCTCGCGCAGGAAGCACGCGAGCGCCGCATGCTGCGCCGGCGCCGAGGGCGAGATGTAGAGATTCTGCGCGAGCGTCTCGACCTGCCGCTCGTACGCCTCCGGCACCACGAGCCACCCCAGGCGCCAGCCAGTCATGTGGAAGTACTTCGAGAAGCTGTTGATGACGAAGATGTCGTCGCCGCACTCGAGCGCGGTGCGCGCGTCCACGCCGTACGTGAGTCCGTGGTAGATCTCGTCCATGAGCAGCGTGCCGCTCTTCTCGCGAACGGCTGCCGTCATGCGCGCGACTTCCTCGGGTGCCACCAGCGTGCCGGTCGGATTCGACGGACTCGCGACCATCGCCATGCGGGTGCGCTCGCCCCAATTCCTGCTGACGAGGTCAGCCGTGAGCTGGTACTGCGTGTCCGTGCCCACGGGGATGAGTTTGGGAACACCGCCCAGCGTGCGCATGAAGTGGCGGTTGCACGGGTAGCTCGGGTCCGCGAGCAGCACCTCATCGCCCGCGTCGAGGACGACGCCGAACGCGAGGAGCAACGCGGCACTCGATCCGGCCGTGACCGCGATGCGCCGGTACGAAATCTCCACGCCGTACCGATCGGCATAGAACTGCGCGATCGCCTTGCGCAGTGCCTGCAGCCCCATCGCCGAGGTGTAGCGCATGGGCTGCTCGTCGAGAGCGCGCTTGGCCGCATCGACCACGGGCTGGGGGGTGCGGAAGTCCGGCTCGCCGATCTCGAGATGGATGATGTCGCGCCCCTCGGCTTCGAGCTTGCGCGCGAGCTTCTGGATCTCCATCACCTCGAACGGCGCGATGTGCGCCATGCGGGCCGCGAGGTGGAAGGTGGGTGCGTCGTTCATGCGCGGAAGATTACACCTTCAACGCAGGTGGTCGTCCCAGAACTTCTGCAGGCGCTTGGCGGAGACGGGCATCGGAGTGCGCAGCTCCTGCGCGAAGAGCGACACGCGCAGCTCCTCGATGAGCCAGCGGAACTCCTCGAGCTTCTCGCTGGGCGCGGAGGCGGCCTTGGCTTCGTACTGGCCCCACAGTCCCGCGACGGTCCCGTTGTGCTTGTTGTCGCGCTCGGCGTTGGCGCGATATTTCTGCAGGCGCTGCGCATAGCCCTTCAGGTATCGCGGCAAATGCTCGAGCCGCTCCCAAGGTGTTGCGGAGAGGAAGCCGGGGAACACGAGGCGCGCGCGCTGCGTTTCCACGTCCAGCGCGACGCGGCCCAGCGAGCGTGATTCGGCGACGGTCTTCGCGGCGATCAGGCTCGCATCGGCAATGGCAGTCGCATGCCGATTCACCGCGTCGGTGACCGCCGGCAGACGCGCCTTCGCGCGCTTCTTCTGGTCATCGAAGGCGCGTGTCGTTCGTGGCAGCTCGTCCTCGCCGATGAACGCGCGATCGACGATGGCGGCAATGAGGTCCTGGCGCAGCTGGTCGGGCGACATGACGGCCTGCAGCTTCAGCGCGAGCGCATTGAAGCCGGGCGTGCTGCGCTCGAGCTGCTTCAGCTGTTCCTTCATCCCGGTCGCGAGCAGGCGCTTCACGCCGCCGCGATGCGCCGCCTCGGCCTTCTCGCGCGCGTCGAACAGGCGGATCGCGAGCGACGTGCCTTCATCGACGAGCGCGGGATAGCCGGTGAGCTTCTGCGTGCCGCGCGTGAAGCTCACCTCCGCGGGCAGGTCGCCGAAGTCCCAGGCGGTGATGCCCTCGCGTTCCAGGCCGGGTTTCGATTGCGCGAGCGTGAGGCTTGCCGCCTCGCCCAGGCGCTTCCTCAATTCGCCCAGGTCGCGGCCCATCGCGAGCTCGCGCTTCGCGTCATCCACGACGCGCAGGTTCATGAGCAGGTGCGCCGGAATCTCGTCCTTGGCCCACACGGTATCGTCGAGCCGCTCGCCGGCCACCTTCGTCGCATGGGCGAGCACCGCGTGGCGGATCGTGCGCTCGCCGGGTTTGGTGGCCTCGAGGACCTTGGTCACGTGCTCGGGCGCCGGCAGCAGCTGCGTGCGGATCTTCTTGGGCAGCGCCTTGATCGTCCACGCCACCTTGTCGCGCACGAGGCCCGGCACCAGCCAGTCGAGTGCGAGCTCATCGACCTGGTTGAGCAGTGCGAGCGGCACGTTCATGGTCACGCCGTCGAGCATGTGGCCGGGCTCGAAACGGTAAGCGAGCGGGAACACCGCTTCGCCCATCCGCAACTGCCGCGGGAAGAGCTCCTCGGTCACCGACTCGGCGCCGTGGCGCATCAGGTCCGCGCGCGCGAGGAAGAGCAGCTTCGCGTCGCGCTTCATCTCTTCGCGATACCAAGCGTCAAAGGACCGCGCATCGCGCACATCCTCGGGAACGCGTGAATCGAACCACGCGAAGATGGCGCGGTCGTCGACCAGCACGTCGGGCCGGCGCGCGCGGTGCTCGAGGTCTTCCACCTCACGCACGAGCTTTCGATTGGCGGCCTGGAAGGGATGCGGCGTGTCGAAGTCCGCGGCGACGAGCGCGCCTTCGATGAAGATGCGCCGGGCGTCGACCGGATCGAGGCGCCCGTAGCTCACCTTGCGGCGCGCGACGATCGTGAGGCCATAGAGCGCAACCGCCTCGTAGGCGATGACCTCGCCGCGTTCCTTGTCCCAATGCGGCTCGTTGTGTACGCGCGTCACCAGGTGCGCGGCGGCCCACTCGATCCACTCGGGCTCGATCTTCGCGACGTTGCGCGCGTAGATGCGCGTGGTCTCGCGCAGTTCCCCGGCGAGGATCCAGCGCGGGCGGCTCTTCTTGAGCCCCGTGCCGGGCCACACGGCGAACTGCAGCCCGCGCGGCGCGTTGTAGTGATCGCCCTCCTGCGCCTTCATGCCGACGTTGGCCACCAGGCCGGTGAGCAGCGCGCGGTGCACCTGCTCGTAGGTCGCGTCGGTGGGGTTCTCGCGGATCTTGAGCTCGCTCGCCATCTCGCGCAGCTGCCCCGCGAGGTCGCGCCACTCGCGCATCCGCACGTACGAAAGGAAATGCTCGCGGCAGGTCTCGTAGAGCTTGCGCGTCGACTTCTTGTGGATGAAGGCCTCGTCGAAGAAGCGCCACAGGTTGATGAGCTGGTTGAAATCGCTCGCCTCGTCGCGGAACTCGTCGTGCGCGCGGTCCGATTCGTTGCGCTTGTCCTGCGGGCGGTCGCGCGGGTCCTGGATGGAAAGCGCGGCGGCGAGGATGATCATCTCGGCGAGGCAATTGAACTCGCGCGCGGCCAGCAGCATGCGGGCGATGCGCGGATCCACCGGCAAGCGTGCGAGCTCGTGGCCCAGCGGCGTGAGCTTGCGCTTCTCGTCGATGGCGCCCAGCTCGAAGAGCGCGCGGTACCCGTCCTCGATCTGGCGCGGGCTCGGTGCGTCGACGAAGGGAAACTGGTCGATGGGCCCGAGCTCGAGCGAGGCCATGCGCAGGATGGCCGCGGCGAGCGACGTCCTCAGGATTTCGGGCGTGGTGAAGGCCGGGCGCTCCTCGAAGTCCTGCTGGGCGTAGAGGCGAATCGCGACACCGCTCGCCACGCGCCCGCACCGGCCCGCGCGCTGCTGTGCGGCCGCCTGCGCGATGGGCTCGATCCGCAGCTGGTCGATCTTCTGCCGCGGCGAATAGCGCTTCACGCGCGCGAGGCCCGTATCGATCACGAAGTGGATGCCCGGCACCGTGAGCGACGTTTCCGCGACGTTGGTGGAAAGCACCACGCGGCGATGGCCCGCGGTCTCGAACACCTTGTCCTGCTCCTCGGCCGACAGGCGCGAGAAGAGCGGCAACAGCTCGACGCCCTTGGGCCCGTGCTTGCGCAGCTCCTCGGCGGCTTCGCGGATCTCCCGCTCACCAGGGAGGAACACCAGGATGTCGCCGGTGCGGCTCTCGCGATGGATCTCGTCGACCGCCTTCACGATCGCCTCGTTGAGGTCCACGGGCTCGTCGTCTTCCTCCGGAGCCTCGAAGTACTCGGCGCGATAGCGAACCTCGACCGGGAAAGTGCGGCCCGAGACTTCGATCACCGGCGCGCCGCCGAAGAATTCCGAGAAGCGCTGCGTGTCGATCGTCGCCGAGGTCACCACGACCTTGAGGTCGGGACGCACCTCGACCAGCCGCTTGAGGTAGCCCAGCAGGAAGTCGATGTTGAGGCTGCGCTCGTGTGCCTCGTCGACGATGATCGTGTCGTAGTTCCGCAGCTCGCGGTCCGAATGGATCTCCGCGAGCAGGATGCCGTCGGTCATCACCTTCACAACCGACTCGGGCCGCGTCTCGTCCTGGAAGCGGATCTTGTGGCCGACGAAGCCCTTGGGCGACCCGGGCAGCTCGAAGGCGAGGCGCTTGGAGAGGCTGCGGGCGGCGATGCGCCGTGGCTGGGTGCAGCCAATGAGTCCCGCCGCACCGCGCCCGAGTGCCAGGCAGATCTTCGGGATCTGCGTGGTCTTGCCCGAGCCCGTCTCGCCACAGACGATCGTCACCGGATGCTTCGCGATGAGTGCAGCGATGTCCTCACGCTTCTGCGCGATCGGCAGGTCCTCGGGAAACACGGGCGTCGGCAGCGAAGCGAGGCGCGCGGCGTGACGCTTGCGTGAACGCTCCACCAGCTCCGTGAGCAACGCCTGCTCGCGAGTGACCGGGCGGCCGGCGTGCGAGCGCTCGCGCAGCGTCGCTGCGAGCGCGGTGATCTTGGGATGGTCCGCCGCGAGGGTCGCGGCCAGCAGGTCGTCGGGAAGCATGGGCGGGGCGTGTGAAAGCCCCGCTATTCTACGTGCCGCTGCTGCCGTTCTTTCCCGGCGGCGCGGCGAGCACCACGCCGAAGCCCGGGATCGTCGCGCCCTCGAGTGCGGGCAACCGGGTGAAGCTCGCCATCACGCCGCGCGCCACCTTGATGCCGTGCGCGAGGATCTCGACTTCGAGCGTGGCCGATTCCACGACCGGGCCCATCCAGCTGTCGACGCCCACGGGATCGCGCGACTTGCGCGCCACCGGCACGAGATGGGTCGCGAGAGGCCGGCCCACGAGGTCCACCTCGCGTTCGCCCAACAGCCGCTCGGCTGCCGCGTTGCACATCACGATCCTCGCCTGGCCGTCGCATTCGATCACCGGCAGCGGCAAGCGCAGGAAGTGCGTGAACAGCCGCTCGGCCTCGCCGCGCGCGGTCTCCATCGAGGCCCCGCGAACGGCGGCGCGATGCGCGAGCTCGCGGTTCTCGACCGAGAGCCGCTCGGCAACGCCGCCAGTCACGCGCAGGAGATCCTCGTGTTCGACCTGCATGCGGAAGCGCTCCTCGAGGTGGCGATTGAGCTTGATCGAGTAGTAGACGATCGCCACGCAGAAGAGCAGCGCGGTGGTTCCCGCCCAGACCTGGGTGCCTTGCTGCACGAAGAACAGGTAGACCGCGGGCGGGATGATCGCGGGAATCGCGAGCGCCTGGTGCGCGCCGCGGATCGCGGAGTACGCGGTGAGCGAGCCGCCCACGAAACAGGTGATGACCATGATCGTGAAGAGCTCGCGATAACCGTGCGTCAGCGGAAAGAGCACGGTGCCCAGCAGGCCCCACTGGATGCCCGCGAGCAGGTTCGCGAAGATCACCAGCTTTGCCCAGCGCTCGACGTCCGCGCCCGGCTCGCGCCTCTTGTACGACAGCACGATCATGTAGCGCAGCAGCGTGACCGCGGACGCATAGAAGAACCAGACCGAGCCTCGGGCGAGATCGTTGGTGTCCCAGAACACGAGCATGCAGAAGAGCGCACCCACATAGGAGAACCCTGCCGCGTTGCCGGCAAAGCGGTAAACCTCCTCGACTTGGAGTGCGCGGACGGCCGGATCCACGGGGGATCGGCGAGTGCCCGTGCGGCTCGCGGGTGCGGTGCTCATGATTTCGGGAAAAAGAGTGCGCCAGCGCACAGCCTGCGCCCGGACCCGTCAAGAAACTGTGACTTCCTGCACAAAAGTCGGGGCCGGGGAATTACCCCTGTAACCCCGGCGATTACAGCAGTAGGAAAACTACGGATTGAGCTGGCGGTAGACCAGGTTCGCGACCCGCGAGAGCGGGCCCTTCTCGACTTCGCCCGACAGGGCATAGCCCCAGTGCCCGTCGATCCAGTAGAAGACCGAGACCGTGCCTTCCTGGGAGAAGCGGAAGGCGGTCGGCCCCTCGGTGCGCGAGCGCGCGGTGACGTACAGCGTGAGGCGCTTGCCGGCCGCGTCCTGGTACATGAACTGCGCCACGGGACCTTCCGGGCCGGGCAGCAGGCGGCCACCGAGCAGATCGAAGCCCTCGGGCGCGAGCACCGGCACCTTGAGCTCGGTGCCCAGGCGCTTCGACAGCCACTTCACGAGGTGATCCTGCTGGGAGACATCCACTTCGACCGGGTGGCGAACCTCGGAGGCGTAGACGGCGTGGGCGCGCGCGGCACGCTGCGACAGGCCGGCGGCGGCGTTTGCCGCGGCGGGCGCGGGCGCATCGGCCCCCTGCCGGGGAGTGAACAGGCCGATGGCGATGCCCACGGCGAGCACGACGGCCGCGCGGGCGAAGTCGAGCCAGGCCGGGCGCTTGAGGAACATGCTCGCCGGGATGGGTTCGGAGAGCACCGCGTCGTACTTGTGGTGCAGCAGGCTGCGCAGCTCCGCGTACTTGCGGGCCTTCTGCGCGGCCTCGGGGTTTTCCCGGAGCCATGCCTCGAAGGCTTCGCGCTCGCGCTCGGGCAGCGCGCCGTCGACCCAGGCTTGCAGGCGGTCTTCGTTCATCGCACCACCCGCAGGTTGGGTTGCGTGGCTTCGCCGTCGATCAGCTGGCGCATGCGCTCGCGCGCGCGCGACAGGCGCGACATGACGGTGCCCATCGGGATTCCCAGCGTACGGCTCACTTCGGCGTACGTCATCTCCTCGAGGCCCACGAGCAATACGACCGCGCGCTGCTCCGGCGGAAGTGTTGCGAGGGCCCGTTCGATGTCGAGGATGTCGAGCGAATCCACCGTCGACACCGGGGCGGCGAGCGTTTCATCGGCCTCGACGCTGGGCGGCGTCTTGCGGGCCTTCAGTTGGTTCACGAATACGTTGTGCATGATCGAAAAGAGCCAGGCGCGCAGGTCGCCGGGGCGCCAGAGGTGGAACTTGCGCACGGCGCGCTCGAGCGTGTCCTGGACGAGGTCATCGGCCGCGTGGCGGTCCCCAACCAGCGCCCGCGCATAGCGGCGCAGGTTGGGGATGTACGGGAGGATGAGCTCGTAATCCACTCAGGGCTTCGCGACCTTCCAGACGTTGTTGACGCCATCGCCGGTCTTGTCCCCGGGCTTCGCGTCCTTCACCCACGTGTAGAGCGGCTTGCCCTTGAACGCCCACTGCTTGGCGCCATCGTCGCGCGTGATGACCGTGTAATCGCCCGCGGCCTTCGCATCGGCGGCGGCGGCGAGGGGCGGCCAGTTGGTGGCGCAAGGACCGTTGCACATGCTCTTGCCGCCGGCATCCTTGTCGAACGTGTAGAGCGTCATGCCTGCGCCGTTGGTCAGGACGCCGTCAGTGGTTTTCGTGGGGGCCTGTGCGAACGCAAACGCAGGGATGAGGGCGGCGGCGGCGAGCAGGCGAAGCGAGGTGCGCATATTCGGGTAATCCTGGTGGCGAGTCACGGCGACTCACGGGGATGAACAGGGGCGGGGCCGCTTATATTCCCGCCGGCTTATGGAAGAAACACCCCGGCCGCGGCGTTATGATCGGCCCAGACCATGCGATTCGCCAAACCCGCCACCCTCCTCGCCCTGGGGCTCGCCATCGCCACAATCGTTTCGGCCCACGAGCCCGCCGCACCGAAGATGCGCGCCGCCGCGGAGGCCTTCATCGCCACCGTGCCCGAAGCGCAGCGCGCGAAGCTGGTGCTGGCATTCACGGACGCGAAGCGCGACGAGTGGCATTACACGCCGCGCTCACGGCCGGGGCTTTCATTCGCGGACCTCAAGGAACCCCAGCGCAAGGCCGTGCACGACCTGCTGAAGTCGGCGCTTTCCGAGGCGGGCCATCGCAAGGTGGTGAACATCATCGAGCTGGAGCTCGTCCTGCGCGAGACGCAGTTCGGGCTCTCGTTCCTGCGCGACCCGGAGAAGTACTCGCTCGTGTTCTTCGGCAAGCCCGATGCGCGCGCGACCTGGGGGTGGCGCTTCGAAGGGCATCACCTCTCGCTCAACTTCACGCTGAAGGGCGATGCGGCGGTGGCGACCACGCCGAGTTTCTTCGGCGCGAATCCGGCGGAAGTGCGCAAGGGCGCGAAGCAGGGGCTGCGCGTGCTCGCTTCCGAACAGGACGAGGCGCTGAAACTCCTCGCGTCCCTCGACGAGGCGCAGCGGCGCACGGCCATCGTCGACGATCGCTCGTATGGCGACATTGTCACGGGTGCCTCGGCGAAGGCTTCGCCGCTCGAGCAGCGCGGGCTCCTTGCGAGCGCGATGACGCCGGCGCAACGCGCGCAGCTGCAGAAATTGATCGAGGTGTACGCCGATTCGTTCGAGCCCGGGCTGCGGGCCGCGCGGCTCGCGCGCGTGCGCGAAGGAGATGCGGGGAACGTGCGCTTCGCGTGGGCGGGAACGCCCGGCAAGGGCGGCCCGCATTATTACCGCATCCAGGGTGCGAAATTCCTGATCGAGTTCGACGCTTCGCAGGACGACGGCAACCACATCCACACGGTGTGGCGCGATTTCGACGGGGACTTCGGCCGCGACCTGCTGCGCGAGCATCACGCGCTCGCGCAGGGAAGCTCACACCGCCACTAGCCCAGCGTGATGCCCTCGTCGGCCATCACGCGCTGCACCGCCGGCCGCGCCATCACGCGCTCGGCGTGCCGGGTGTAGTGCACAAGCTCCTTCATCGGCAGCTTCGACTTTACGCCCCAGCGGTAGAACACGAGCAGGTAGGGATCGCCCACCGTGTACTGCTCGCCCATCATCCACTTGGGCGACTTCGCGAGCCAGCCGTCGACCTGCTTGAGATAGTCGTGGAAGGAAGCAAATCCCTTCGCCTTGACTGCCTCCTGGGCCGCAGCGTCGTCGGCATAGCGGATGGGGCGGAAGAAATGCGCGAAGGCCGGATGCATCGTGCCCCCGATCCACGCGAGCGCCGAGAGGAGCATCGCCTGGCTCCAGGTTTCCTTCGGCCACAGGCCCTTGTCCGGGAACGCGCCGCCGAGAAACGTGAGGATCGCGACGTTCTCGGTGAGGGGCTTGCCGTCGACCACGAGCGTGGGCACGCGGCCGTGCGGGTTCAACTTCAGGTACTCGGGCTTGCGCTGGTCGCCCGCGGCAAGGTCGAGCTTCTGCGTCGTGTAGGGCATGCCAAGCTCTTCGAGCACCATGTGGGGCGCGAACGAGCAGGCACCGGGCGCGTAGTAGAGCTTGAAGTCCATGGTCAGAGCCTCGTGATGAGCGAAGAAGTATCGAAGCGGGTGCCGCCGGCCTTCTGCACGTCGCCGTAGTACTTGTCGACAATTTCGGTGATCGGAAGTTTCGCGCCGTTGCGCTTGGCTTCCTCGAGGCAGATGCCCAGGTCCTTGCGCATCCAGTCCACCGCGAAGCCGAAGTTGAACTTGCGCTCGACCATCGTCTTGCCGCGGTTTTCCATCTGCCACGATTGCGCCGCGCCCTTGCTGATGACGTCGAGCACGAGATTCGCGTCGAGGCCGGCCTTCTCGGCAAAGGCAATGCCTTCCGACAGCGCCTGCACGAGGCCGGCGATGCAGATCTGGTTCACCATCTTCGTGAGCTGGCCCGCGCCCGAACCGCCGAGCAGCGTGGTCATCTTGGCGTACGAATCCATCACCGGCTTGGCGCGCTCGAAGGGCGCGGCATCGCCGCCGCACATCACCGTGAGCTTGCCGTTCTCCGCACCCGCCTGGCCACCGGAAACCGGCGCGTCGATGAAGGCGATGCCCTTCTCCTTGGCGGCCGCGTAGATCTTGCGCGCCGCATCGGCCGAGGCCGTCGTGTGGTCCACGAGCACGGTGCCCTTGGCCATGCCGGCGAGCGCGCCGTCGGGTCCGAGCGCGACGGCCAGCAGGTCGTTGTCGTTGCCCACGCACATCATCACGAAATCCTGGTCCTTCGCCGCGGCGGCGGGCGTGGGCGCGGACTTGCCGCCGTGCTTGTCCACCCAGAGCTTCGCCTTCTCGGGCGAGCGGTTGTACACGGTGACGTCGTAGCCCTTCGCCTTCAGGTGACCCGCCATGGGAAAGCCCATCACGCCCAGACCGAGGAATGCCACTTTTGCGCTCATCGATTGCTCCTTATGCCAGTTCTTTGTTCACGAGATTCGCAGGGGTCTTGCCGTCGAGCACCGCGGTGAGGTTCGCGACCGCGGTCTCGCACATCTTGATCCGGTTGGAGCGCGTGGCACTGCCAATGTGCGGCGTGAGCACCACGTTCTTGAAATCCAGGTAGCCCGCGTGCAGCTTCGGTTCGCCCTCGAAGACGTCGAGGCCGGCCCCCGCGATGCGCCCTTCCCTGAGAGCCTGGACCAGCGCGGCGTCATCGACCACGCCGCCTCGCGCTGTGTTCACGAGGATCGCACCGGGTTTCATCTTTGCGATGTCCGCCGCGCCGATGAGGTGATGGGTGGCGGGCGAATAAGGAACCATCACGACCACGAAGTCCGATCGTGCAAGGAGCTCGTCGCGCTCGACGCGCGTGGCGTTCAGGCGCTTCTCGTCTTCGGCCGGGAGCGGCGAACGATTGTGATAGAGCACCGTCATGTCGAAGCCGCTTGCGCGTCGCGCGATCGCCTGGCCGATGCGGCCCATGCCGATGATGCCCAGCGTGGCGTGGTGGATGTCGGTGCCCAGGAACGAATGCATCCCGAAGGCGATCTTCCATTCGCCGCCGCGCACCCACGCGTCGGCTTCCGCGATGCGCCGCGCCGTGGCCATCAGCAGCGCCCACGTGAGGTCCGCAGTGGTGTCGTCGAGCACGCCAGGCGTGTTGGTCACGCGCACGCCATGCTTCGTGGCGGCCGCGACATCGATGTTGTTGTAGCCCACGGCGATGTTGGAGACGACCTTCAGCTGCGGGTTGCGCTCGAACACGGAGGCGTCGAACTTGCACAGGACCGTGGACATGGCCGCCTCGCAGCCCGCGAGCTTCGCGGCGATCTCGTCGGGACTCCAGGGCGTGTCGTCGACATTGGTGACGACGTCGAAGCGCTCCTGGAGCGCCGCGATCACTCCAGGAAACACTTTCCTTGTTACCAGGATTTGTTTCTTCACGATTCGACCATCAGGCGAGGTTCTCGAATGTAGACGAACCTCGCGTCCGTTCCAACCCTACTTGTACAACACGCTCGGCAGCCACAACCCGATCGACGGCCAGATGTAGAGCAGCGTGAGCGCGATGATCTGGATTCCCATGAAGGGAATCATGCCCGCGAAGATCTGGTTCAACGTCACGTGCGGGGGCGAAACGCCCTTCAGGTAGAAGGCGGCCATCGCCACCGGTGGCGAGAGGAACGCGGTCTGCAGGTTCAGCGCCACGAGCAGGCCGAAGAAGAGCGGGTCGATGTTGAACTTCGCCAGCAGCGGAATGAAGATCGGCATGAAGATCACGATGATCTCGGTCCACTCCAGCGGCCAGCCCAGCAGGAAGATGATCGCCTGCGCGAGGATCATGAACTGGATGGGCGTGAGACCCATCGACAGCACCCACTTCTCGATGATCTCCTGGCCGCCGAGCAACGCGAAGGCCGCCGAGAAGATCGAGGCACCGACGAAGAGCCAGCACACCATCGCGGAGGTCTTCGCCGTGAGGAAGGCCGATTCGCGCACGGTGCCGCCGAGCTTCACCTGGAAGGTCGCGAGAATGCACCAGGCGCCTACCGCGATGATCGAGGCCCAGCCCACCCACATCGGCGGGCCGGTCGCGACGACTTCGGCCTGCAGCAGGATGAACCACACGACCGAGGAGAGTCCGACGAACCACATCGGGATCCAGGCCCGGGCAACCTGGCGCTTGCGCTCCTTGGGCAAAGTGTTGAACGCGTAGATCGCCGCGAGCACGAAGCCGCCGAACGCGCCGACCGCCGCCGCCTCCGTGGGCGTGGCCAACCCGAAGACGATGGTGCCCAGCACCGCGAGGATCAAGACCGCGAGCGGAAAGAACGACGCGAGCAGCAACTTGAAGATCTGCAGCCGCGGGAACGTGAGCGTGAGGTGGAACACGGTGAGGATCGCGATCACGATCGCCAGGGTGATCCAGAAGCCGTTGGGCGCCGGGATGCGGTCGTGCGACACCTCGGGTGCCGGTTTCGCCGCGGCCTTCGCCTGGGGCGGTGCCTTCTCCGCGGCCGGCGCGGGCTTTGCGGCCGGGGGCTCCGCCAGCCCCGAAGACTTCTCGGCAGGCGGCTCGGCGAGTCCGGATTTCTCCGCGGGCGGCTCCGACAGGCCCCCGGGCGACGGCGGTTCCGCGAGGCCCGCGGACGGCGGCTCGGCGAGCCCGCCCAAGGGAGCCGTCGGGCTCGCCTCGTCGCGAATGTCGATCGCTTGCGTGTCGATCACCGCGTTGGCCTTGGTGAGCGCATTCCAGGTGAGGCCCATCAGGATCGCGAACACGATGGCCGGCAGCAGCGTGATCGCCAGCTCCTTGCGCAGTGCCTTGGCATCGCCCGGGACCTCGACCTTGCCGCGCAATCCGCGGATGAGACCCGTGAGCACCTTCGGACCCTGCGACTTCTCGAGCGCGGCCAGCTGCGGCGGGAGGTCGACGTGGCGCTCGCTCTCTGGCAGGGGTGGCGCCCAATCGGGCTTGAGCTTCGCAAGGACGATCACGTAGACAATGTAGAGGCCCGCCAGCATGAGGCCGGGGAAGAAGGCGCCCGCGTACAGCTTCACCACGGATACGCCGGCGGTCGCACCGTAGAGGATCAGCATCACGGAAGGCGGGATGAGGATGCCCAGGCACCCGCCCGCGGTGATGACGCCCGCGGAGACCTTCACGTTGTAGCCGGCGCGCAGCATCGCCGGAAGGGCGAGCAGGCCCATCAGCGTGACCACCGCGCCCACGATGCCCGTGGCCGTGGCGAACACCGCGCAGGTCACGAGGGTCGCGACCGCGAGCGAGCCCGGGATCCGCGCGAGCGCGAGGTGCAGGCTCTTGAAGAGGCGCTCGATGAGGTTCGCGCGCTCGACGAGATAACCCATGAACACGAAGAGCGGGATGGAGATCAGCACGTCGTTGGCCATCACGGAATAAGCGCGCTGCACCATGAGGTCGAGCGTGTTCTTGAGCGCGGTGCCGGCGTCGTGGCCGCCGCCCATCCAGTACGAGCAGAACGCGAAGATCATGCCCATGCCCATCAGCGTGAACGCCGTCGGGAAGCCGAGCATGATCGCGACGACGACCAGCGAGAGCATCAGCAGGCCCAGGTGGCCCTGGGTGATGTTCGCGGCCGAGGGCAGGGCCCAGATCGTGAACAGCACGACCGAGACCATGATGGACAAGCCGAACCAGATTTCCTTCTTCACGAGCGCGCCCCTTCCTTGACGACCAGCGCGTCGAGCTTGGCGATGTCTTCGTCCTTCACGTGCACCATTTCCTTGAGCTTCTCGACGTCGACTTCCTCGACGTCCTCGATGCGCGAGGGCCACACCCCGGTCTTCAACGCGATCGCGCTGCGCACGATCTCGACGATGCCCTGCGCGAGCAGGAACGCGCCCGCGATGGGGATGATGGTCTTGAACGGATAGATGGGCGGCCCGTCGGCGGTCACGTTCGAGTGCTCGCGGATGGCCCAGGACTCACCGGCGTAGATGAATCCCGCGTACGCGAGGGCGACGACGCCGGGAATGAAGAAGCAGATGTACAGCGTGAGATCGAGACCGGCCTGCAGGCGGGTCGGGAAGAAGCCGTAGAGGACGTCGCCGCGCACGTGGCCGTTCTTCGACAGCGTGTAGGCGCCGGCCATCATGAAGAGGGTCCCGTAGAGCATGATCATCGTGTCGAACGCATAGGCGTGAGGGTTGCTCAGCACGTACCGGGAGAACACTTCCCAGGTGATGAACATCGTGAGCGCGATGATGAGCCAGGAAAATGCCTGTCCCACCCAGGTGCTCACCTTGTCGATGAACAGCAGCAGCTTCTGCATGTGGATCCTTCCGGACTTTCAAAAAAAGACACCATCCGGGGGTCCCGGATGGTGTCCTCTGCTTCGGTGACTTTCCTTACGCTTTCTTCGCGGGCGCCGCGGCGGCCGGGGCGAAGTAGTGGTTGTACGCCATGCGGCGTCCCACGTTCGTGTCGAGGTCCCACTTCACGACACGCTCAGCGAATGCCTTTTGCGAGGCTTCGATTTCCTTGAAGAGCGCATTGCCTTCGCCCTTCTTGGCGGCGGCGGCGTCGTAACCCTTCAGCTGGTTGGCGAGCACGGCGTCCGGCGTCTTGTAGAACTTGATGCCGCCAGCCGCCATCTCCTTGTAGTCCTTGGAGTAGCGGTCGATCGCCTTCCAGGACATGTCCGAGGAAGCGGCCTCGACGGCATTGGCGATGATGGCGCGCATCTTCTCCGGCAGCGCGTCGTACTTCGCCTTGTTGAACATGATCTCGAACTGCTCGGCGTTCTGGTGATAGCTCTGCAGCATGCAGGTCTTCGAAACGTCCGGGAAGCCGAGGAGGCGATCCGACGAGGCGTTGTTGAACTCGGCGCCGTCGAGCAGGCCGCGGTCCATCGCGGGGACGATTTCACCACCGGGCAGCGCGTTGACCGCGGCGCCGAGGGCGGTGAACACGTCGATCGAGATGCCGACCGTGCGGAACTTCATGCCCTTGAAATCCTCGGACTTCGTGATGGGCTTCTTGAACCAGCCCAGCGGCTGCGTGGGCATCGGGCCGTACGGGAACGAAACGACGTTCGCGCCGATGGAGGCATAGAGCTTGTTCAGGAGCTCCTTGCCGCCGCCGTACTTGTGCCAGGACAGCAGCTGGTTCGCGTCCATGCCGAAGGCCGGACCCGAGCCCCAGAGAGCCAGGGCGTTCTGCTTGCCGTAGTGATAGACCAGCACGCCGTGGCCGCCGTCGAGCGTGCCCTTCGACACGGCATCGAGCAGGCCGAAGGCGGGAACAACCGCGCCTGCCGGCAGCACTTCGATCTTCAGGTCGCCGCCGGTCATGTCGTTGACCTTCTTCGCGTAGTCGGTGGCGTACTCGTGGAAGATGTCCTTGGCCGGCCACGTGGACTGCCAGCGCATGGAAATCGGGCCGGTCTGGCCCTTGGCGATCATCGGGAATGCAAGGGCTGCGGCACCGGCACTGGCGGTTGCGCCGGCCAGGAATTTACGTCGGGTGTTCGCAGTCGGCGCGGGTTTCTTGTCGCTCATCAGGGTTCTCCTCGGGTGTTGGAATTGCGCGCTTGCTTCGGGGAAGGTGCGTCGCTTTTGGCCTTGGAATCCTATCCCTGCGCGCCCTGCCAAGGCAATAGACAAGGGTCAGGAATGCGGTTTTTTACCCTCATCCGGGTAACAACACTGGATATCGGACCCCGCACTCGCACCCCGGGTGCGCTTTTCCTGCGGGTGCCAGCCGAGAATGGCCAGCAGGACGAAGAAGCCGATCACGTACCCCACCGCGATATGCCAGCCGTGCCGCAGCCATTGGCCCACATTGCGCGCTTCGGGGTAGGTATTCGAGAGGGCGACGCCGGCGCTCGAGCCGAACCAGATCATCGAACCGCCGAAGCCCACGGCATAGGCGAGCACGCCCCAGTCGTAGCCGCCCTGTTTCAGTGCAAGCGCCGTCAGCGGGATGTTGTCGAAGATCGACGACACGAAACCGAGGCCCAGGGTCGTGGGCCACGATGCTGCGGGCAGCTTCTCGACGGGCATCATCGAGGCGCAAGTCACCAACGCCAGCAGGAAGATCGAGCCCTTGAAGGCGCCGGGCAACAGTTTCCAGTCGGGCTGGCGCCACACGGAGGTCGCGAGAATCGCGACCCAGACCGCGATGCCGATCACGGGGTAGTGGTCCAGGGCGTTCTTGAAGTACAGGTTGGCGATCACGTTGGAGCCGATCGCCGCGACCAGGATGATGGCCACGATCGCAAGCCGCGCCCAATCGATGTGCGTGCCTGCGGGCATGTCCTTCATGATCGGCGAATAGGCGTGCTGCTGGCGCGCGGCGAAGTAACCGAAGAAGGCAAGCGCCGCGAAAGAGGCGATGTAGGCGTCGAGCACGTGGAGCGGGTTCACGCCGTCGATCCACATCATCGTGGTCGTCGTATCGCCCACCACGCTGCCCGCGCCGCCCGCATTCGACGCCGCGACGATGGCGGCGAGGTACCCGATATGCACCTTCTTGCGGAAGACGGCGCCCGCCATCGTGCCGCCGATGATCGCTGCGGCGATGTTGTCGAGGAAGCTGGAGAGCACGAACACGAGGACGAGCAGCATGAAGGCGCCCTTCCAGTCGTCGGGCAGGAAGCGCGGCAGCTCGAGCGGCACGTGGCTCTTCTCGAAGTGGTCGGAGAGCAGCGCGAACCCCATCAGCAGCCCCAGCAGGTTCGTGAGGATGTTGGTCTCGTGGCCCATGTGCGCCATGAGGGCGGTCAGGCCCGAGCCCGTCTTGAAGCCCGTGAAGAGGAGCTTGTAGATCGTGATCGTCGCCAGCCCGCCGAGCGCGACCCACAGCGTGTGGCGATGGAAGAGCGCGACGCCCAGGAGCGTCAGCGCGAACAGGATGAAATCGACGGGAATGCCGAACACTTCAGTCATGGGATGAGGATCACGTGCACGCGGTAGGGTCCATGGGCGCCGATCACGATCGTTTGCTCGATGTCGGCAGTTCTTGACGGTCCGGATACGAAGAACGTCGCGCGCGGCGGCTCACCTCTCTCGCGCCGCAACAACGCAAATGAATCTTCCATCGTGTTCACCAGGCGAGACTTGCTCGCGACGCACAGGTG
Source organism: Usitatibacter palustris (assembly GCF_013003985.1). GTDB lineage: Bacteria > Pseudomonadota > Gammaproteobacteria > Burkholderiales > Usitatibacteraceae > Usitatibacter > Usitatibacter palustris. The sequence goes on from NZ_CP053073.1 coordinate 3,134,072, forward strand.
CGTCTCGGGCAGCAATGCGGTGACCTTCGGCGTCGCCGGCGAGGATAGCAGCAGCAGCGTGCCGGTCTCGGCGATCGTGCAGAAGCAACCCGTGAGGCCGGTGCGGTCGTTCGGGTTGGCAGGACGGTCGTCGACGGCAACACCTGCGGCCGTCCAGTCGAGTTCCGCGAACTCGTGCCAGGCCGCCACGCGCGCCTCGAGGTTGTTGGCACGCAGGTAGCGGGCGACTTCGGCCGGCACCGCGTCGATCGAACCGACTTCGGCGTGCGTCGTGCCCACGCGATCGCACTCCGCGCGGAATTTCGCGACCGGATCGGCGTTTCGCGCATTGCCCGGCAGCGGGCCCGCCTCGTGGCGCGCGATGGTGGCGCGCACGCGCTCGAGCTGCGTCGCATCGGGTTCGGCACCCTGGCGCCCCTGCGCGGCGCGGATGCGGGTGAGGATGGCCTCGCGCGCGCTCACGGCTTCACCCGCCACGGAGCGCGCAGCCGTTCGCGGTAGAGCTCGCGGAACGTGCGTCCCTCGGGCGCCGGAATGTCGCGTCCGCGCGTCCAGCCGTCGAGCCCGGGCCAGTAGTGGATCAGCTTCTCCCTGCCACCGAGACGCGCGCCGAACTCCGCAGCGAACCTCGTGAGCAGCGCGTACAGCTTCGGCCGGCGCGCGGCGTAGCTCCACGCGCGGATCGCGAAACGCTCGGTCCACGGCCGCAGGCGTTCGTTGAACTGCTGCTCGCGAAGCTTGCGCATGAGGTCGGGCAGCGGGATCTTCACCGGGCAAACGACCGCGCACTCCCCGCAGAACGTCGCCGCGTTCGGAAGATCGCCCGCGTTTTCGATGCCGACGTAGACCGGTGTCAGGACCGAGCCCATCGGGCCGGGATACACCCAGCCGTACGCGTGGCCGCCGACGTTCTGGTAGACGGGGCAATGGTTCATGCACGCCCCGCAGCGGATGCAGCGAAGCATCGACTGCATCTCGGTGCCGACGAACTTCGAGCGCCCCGCGTCCACGAGGATCACGTGCATCTGCTCGGGGCCGTCGGTGTCGCCGGGACCCTTCACGCCCGTGGTGAGCGTGAGGTAGTTGCCGATGGTCTGGCCGATTGCCGAGCGCGGCAGCAATCGGATGAGGGTCGCGAAATCCTCGAGCGTCGGGATCACCTTCTCGATACCGGTGATCACGCAGTGGATGCGCGGCAGCGTCGTGACCATGTCGGCGTTGCCTTCGTTGGTCACCGTGAGCGTGGTGCCCGTTTCGGCGATCACGAAGTTCGAGCCCGAGATGCCCATGTCCGCCGTGAGGAAGTGGTCGCGCAGCGCCTCGCGCGCCTCGCGCGTCATCTGTGCGATGTCGGTGAGCCGCGGCTTCTTGTGCGCCGCTTCGAAGAGCTCGGCCACCTGCTCCTTCGACTTGTGCACGGCGGGTGCCACGATGTGCGAAGGCGGCTCATGGGCGAGTTGCAGGATGTATTCACCGAGGTCCGTCTCGATCACCTCGATGCCGGCTTCCTCGAGCCGCTCGTTGAGGTTCACTTCCTCCGAGACCATGGACTTCGACTTCGTGACCTTGCGAACGCCATTCGCGCGCGCGATCTCCACCGCGATGGCACAGGCCTCCTGCGCGGTCTGCGCCCAGTGCACGACCGTCCCGCGGCGGATCGCATTGCGCTCGAACTCCACGAGATAGGCATCGAGGTCGGCGAGTGCGCGGTCGCGCAGCGCCGCGGCGTGCGTGCGGATGGCTTCCCACTCGTCGATCTCAGCGACCGCCTTTGCGCGGCCATCGACGAACTTGCCCTTGGCCGTGCGCAGGTTGCGCTGGAGCACCGCGTCGTCGAGCTTCTCGGTGGCGTTCTTCTTGAAGAACATCGACTGAACCCGCATCAGCCTCTCCTCAAGTGCTGGCAAAAGGCTTTGGAACCGCCGATGAACGCCGATGTAACGCCGATTGCCGCCGATGATAGTGAGCGTGGGTTGCTCAGAGTGTCGCGAGCGCATCCGTCGGGCGGACCTGCACCCTTCATGCTTTTATCCGCGGCAATCGGCGTTACATCGGCGTTCATCGGCGGTTCCAAAGCCTTAGGCCCATCGTCAGCCACCACCCGCGATCAATTCGGCGAAGTGAGCCACGCGAGTGTCGCGGTCGCCCTCGCGGCGCAGCCGGCCTTCGATGTGTAGGAGGCAACCGAGGTCACCGCCCGCGATGGTGCGTGCGCCCGTCGAGCGCGCATTCGCGACCTTGTTTTCCGCCATGCGCGTGGCGATGTCCCCGAGCTTCACGGAGAACGTGCCGCCGAAGCCGCAGCACTTCTCGCACTCGGGCATCTCGGCGATGCCGGCGCCGGCCATCTGCAGGAGATAGCGCGGCTGCATCTTCACCTTGAGCTCGCGCAGGCCCGAGCACGAGTCGTGATAGGTGACGTCGCCCTGGAACGTGCCCGGCACCTTCGCCAGCTTCAGCACATTCACGAGAAAATCGGAAAGCTCGTACCACTTCGCCGCGAGCGCCTCGAACTCCGCGCGGTCGGGCGCGTCGCGGAAGAGGTCTTCGACGTAGTGGACCTTGACCTGGCCCGAGCACGAGCCCGAGGGCGCGACCACGTAGTCGCAGTCGCGGAATTCGGCGAGCACCTTGCGCGCGAGGTCGATCGCTGCTTCACGCGCGCCGGAGTTGTAGCCGGGTTGGCCGCAGCAGGTCTGTGTCGCCGGAACCACCACCTCGCAGCCCGCGTCCTCGAGCAACTTGAGCGTGGCGAAACCGATCGAGGGACGGACGAGGTCGACGAGGCAGGTGACGAAGAGGCCGACTTTCATGCCCGCATTATGCGGGATGCGCTAGCGGCAGAGCGGCAACAAAGTACCCGCGAGGTATCGCGTGACGGTGCGCGACTGGGTCACGCCATCGAGGGTGTAATCCATGCGGGCATTCTCGCCGTCGATGAAAGTGAAGGTCACCTCGCCGACATCGACCGCGCCCCCGGTGATGGCCGGCGCGCCCGCGATGCGATCGAAGGCCACGCCATGCGTGCGATACAGGCGGCCGCGATATTCGCCGGTGGGCTGGCGGCGCACGTCGGAGGCGCTGATCCACTGGCCCCGGCCGCCCGCGTTGTACGTGAACCACGTCGCGAAGATGATCTGGCCCTGGTGCGTGATGTTCACGCCCCAGCCGCGCTCGGCCGGGTTCCACCAGAGGTCCTGGTAGTTCGTGAGGGAGGCGCGCGACCCCTTGGTCGCCATGCACACGGTGGGCGTCGAGATGGGCAGGCGCGTGATGTTCTTGCGCTGGCTCACGCCGTTGACCGTGTACGAGAACGTGCCGGTATCGGGGCCGGTGAACTGGAAGCTGCCCACGCCCACGGCGTTGGGCGTATCGACCATGGCCGGGCCGCCGGCGATCTGCTGGAAGGGAATGCCCGTCGTGCGATAGAGCGTGCCGTTGAACGCGCCGTCGTACGCCCGGCGCGCTTCGGGCATCGAGAGCCAGAGCCCCTCGCCGTCGGTGTCGTACGTGAACCACGTCGCGAAGATGAGATCGCCCTGGTGGTTGATGTTCACGCCCCAGCCGCTCTCGTTCGCGTTCCACCAGAGGTCGGTGTAGTTGGCGATCGGCGCGCCCGTCGGCGTCACCATGAACGGCGCGCGCGACGTGCTCGATCCGGCCGTGACTTCGACGATCCACGTGCCCTCGGCCGCATCGACCGGCAGCGGATAGGGCTGGTAGTAGTAGGCCGCGGTGGTGGTCGGATGCGTATTGCCGCTCCACGTGCGCGCGACGGTGCCATCGGGCCGCAGCAGGCGACCGGAAACCGGCACGGTCTCGAGCAGGTCCCGCACGAAGCCGACGAGGTACACGGTGTCGCCGGGCTTGAACGCAGTCTTCTCGCTGATCGATCCGGGATTGTCGATCGTCCCGTTCGTGCCGCAGGAGCTCAGCACCGGGGCCGCGCTCGCGGTGACCACGCGGTTCACCCGCGTTTCGCGATACGCCGGCTGCGTGGCCCACCACGAATCCGTGTTGAGCGAATTGCACTGGCCCTGGAAGGGATCGACGAGGCGCGCGAGGGAATCGTAGACCTCGAAGTGAAGGTGCGGTCCCGACGAGGCGCCCGAGCTGCCCACCGTGCCCAGGTATTCACCCACCGCCACGCGCGAGCCGACGCCCTTCGCGGTGAGCGAGCCGCTCTTCATGTGGCCATACCAGGCGACCGAGCCGTCGTCGTGGCGCACGTAGACGGCGTTCCAGCGCGCGGCATCGTTGATCTGGCAGTTCCGGTCCGGGTTGCCGTCCTCGCGGAAGATGATCGTGCCCGGGGCGGCGGCGATGACCTCGACCTGGCCCGCGGCCATCACGCCCCAGGAATCGGGGTAGATCGAGATGTCGGTGCCCTTGTGGTTGTAGCCCGTGCGGTCGTATGAGCGCGTGCCGCATTGGAAGTCGCGCACGGTGCCGACGGTCGAATCGTGATCGACGAATGCGGCTATCGCATCGAAACCCGTGCCCGTGTAGCCTCGCGCGGCGCGCAAGGGCCAGGCGAACGCCGGACGGGAGGTGGCCTTGGCGACCGGCAATACGAACTGCGATTCGGAGGCGCGGATCTCGCTCCAGATGCGCTCGCGCTCGGCTTCGGAGATGCGGTCCTCGTGCATCGGAACCGCGACGAATTCCGCCCGCGCAGCCGCCATCGCCGCAAGCAGCAGCAGCGAAAAGACGACGCGTCTCATGGAAAGCGAATCCGGAACGTCAGCCGCTGCGTTGCGGCGTAACGGCGACCTTCGGCGGGTTCTTCTCGAGCCACTTGCGGATGCGATTGGCATCGCCGATCCGCGTGAGGCGACCCCACGAATCCATCAGCACGATGACCACCGGCTGGTTGGCGATGCGCGCCATCATCACCAGGCACTTTCCCGCCTCGCTGATGTAGCCCGTCTTCGACAGGCCGATGTTCCAGTCGGACGAACGCACGAGGACGTTGGTGTTCACGAAGCCCACCTTGCGGCCGGTGTTGGGCAGCGTGACGTCGGCCGACGGCGTGGTCGAGTATTCGCGGATGAGGTCGTAGGTCGAGGCGGCGGCGACCAGCTTGCCGAGATCCGCGGGACTCGCGACGTTGGAGGGCGCGAGGCCCGCCGCGTCGGTGAAATGCGTGTGATTGAGGCCCAGCACCTTCGCCTTCGCGTTCATCGCCTCGACGAAGGCCGTCGTGCCGCCCGGGTAGGAACGGCCGAGCGCCAGGGCCGCGCGATTGTCCGAGGCCATGAGGGCGAGGCGGATCAGGTCGTCGCGGCGGAAGTGCGTGCCGATGGGCAGGCGCGACTTCGAATTCTTGATGGTGTCGATGTCTTCGTTGGCGAGCTGCACGGCCTCGTCCAGGGGGAGCTTCGCGTCGAGAACGACCATCGCCGTCATCACCTTGGTGATGGAGGCGATCGGCACCGCCAGCTCCGCGTTCTTCGCGTAGAGCGTCTGGCCGGTGTTGGCGTCGATCACCAGCGCAGCGCTGGAAGCGAGTGCCGGCTCCGCTCCGTTCGCGGTCTCGATCTTCGCGGTGTTCTTGGCCTTGATGGCGCGCGCCTGCGGCGACTGCTTGTCAGCCGCCATCACGCTCATGGGGATGAGCGCGGCGAGGAGCGTCGCGAGCAATGTTTTCATAGTGCGCCAAGAGGGACGAAGGGCAGGCGACACCATAGCAAACTTGACCCCCATGTGACAAGATGACCTAAATCTGAAGAAACTCATCCAAGCTCCTGATTTTCATGGCGCATTCCGGCCCCAAAACCCCTCATCCGGACACCCTGGCGGTCCACGCCGGGCAGTCCCCCGATCCGGCCACCGGCGCACGCGCCGTGCCGATCTATCAAACGTCGTCCTACGTCTTTCCGGATACAGATACCGCCGCGGCCCTGTTCAACATGGAGCTGCCGGGCCACGTCTACTCCCGCCTGTCGAACCCGACCGTGGCGGTCTTCGAGGAACGCGTCGCCGCGCTCGAGGGCGGGGTGGGCGCCATTGCCACGGCGAGTGGCCAGGCCGCGCTGCACCTGGCGGTTGCGACGCTCATGGGCGCCGGGGGGCACATCGTGTCCTCCGCGAGCCTCTACGGCGGCTCGCACAACCTGTTCGCCTACACCCTGCCGAGATTCGGAATCCGTACGAGCTTTGTACCATCGGGCAGCCTTGCCGAATGGCGGGCCGCCATTACGCCTGAAACGCGCCTGCTGTTCGGCGAAAGCGTCGGCAATCCCTCGGTCGACGTCCTCGACATCCCGGCCCTCGCCGCACTGGCCGCCGAACACGGCATTCCGCTGCTCGTCGATGCGACCGTCACCACCCCGTACCTCGGGAAATCCCTCGAGATGGGGGCCCACCTGGTGATGCATTCCGCGACGAAATTCCTGTCGGGCCACGGCGTCGTGATCGGGGGCGTGCTCGTCGATGGCGGGCGATTCGAGTGGGACCGGTCGGGGAAGTTCCCGAGTCTTACGGAGTCCTACGCGGGCTTCCATGGGATGGTGTTCACGGAGGAGTCCCCGACGAGCGCATTCCTCCTACGCGCGAGGCGCGAAGGGCTGAGAGACTTTGGTGCCTGCATGGCCCCGATGACCGCGTTCCAGATCCTGCAGGGCATGGAAACGCTGCACCTGCGGATGCCGCGGCACGTCGAAACCACCTCGAAAATCGTGTCATTCCTCGCCTCGCACGAAGCGGTGACGCGCGTGCACCACCCGGACCTCGCCTCGCACCCGGGCCACGCGCTCGCGAAGCGCCTCTATCCGCGCGGCGCGAGCGCCCTGCTCTCCTTCGAGCTGAAGGGCGGGCGCGATGCCGGCAAGCGCTTCATCGAGAAGCTCACGCTCTTCTCGCACCTGGCCAACATCGGCGACGCGAAGTCCCTCGTGATCCATCCGGCCTCGACGACGCACTTCCGCATGGACGATGCCGCGCTCGCCGCGGCCGGCATCACGCCGGGCACGGTGCGCCTGTCCATCGGCCTCGAGCATCCCGACGACCTCATCGAGGACCTGTCGCGGGCGCTGCACGCCTCGCGAAAGTAGATGCGCTTCATCGTCCAGGGCTATCCCGCCTACGCCTACACCGGTGGCCGCCCCTTCGATCCCAAGGCGCGCGCGCTGGTGTTCATCCACGGCTCCTCGAACGACCACAGCACCTGGCAATGGCAGTCGCGCTACTTCGCGCACCACGGGTTCACGGTCCTCGCACCCGACCTTCCGGCGCACGGGCGCAGCCCCGGCACGGCGCGGACCTCGGTGCCCGCGATGGCTGACTGGGTCGCGGAGCTGATCGTGGCCGCGGGCGTGTCCGATGCCGCCGTCGTCGGCCACAGCCTCGGCGCCCTCGTCGCGCTCGATCTCGCGCTGCGGCACCGCGTCCGCGTGCGCAGCCTGGTGCTCATCGGCGCATCGGTCCCCATGCCCGTGGGCGAGCCCTTCCTCGCGGCGGCGCGCGACGACGCGCCCGAGGCCTTCGACATGGCGACCAACTGGAGCCATGCGCGGCACGTGGAATTGCAGGTGAGCCCGGTTCCGGGGATTTCGCTCGTGGGCGCGAGCCGGCGGCTCAATGGCCGCACCGCGCCGGGCGTCCAGCACGCCGACCTGAACGCCTGCAACACGTATTCGCCGGATCCGGCCGCGCTCCTTGCCCTGGACCTGCCCGTGCTGGTGGTTTCGGGAACGCGGGACCGCATGACGCCGCCCGAGAACGGGCGCGCGCTCGCCAATGCCATTCCGGGGGCGCGTTTCGCGTCGATTCCTGGGGCGGGTCATACGCCGATGTCGGAAGCGCCGCGCGAGACGTTGGCGGCATTGCGCGGCTTCCTGGGCTGAAGCCTTAGGAAGTTGCGGCGGCCGGTCGAGCCAGCCGCCGCACTCCATGTGCGCTTATGGGGCACCTCCCTGATGGGTGCCTGCACAGACTAGGCGCGTGGGCCGCCCGCGGCAATGGAGCAGAAGTCGCATACGCCCGCGACGAAAGTCGCGGCGCCTACAGGACGCTCGCCTCGACGATCCGGTGGCGGTCCTCTTCCTGCTGCAGGCGCCACATCTCCGCGAAACGCCCGTCCTGCGCCATGAGGTCGCGGAAGCTGCCGCGCTCGATGATCCGGCCGTCGTGCATCACGAGGATCGCGTCGGCGTCGACCACCGTGGACAGGCGATGCGCGATCACCAGCGCGGAGCGGTCGCGCGCGATCTGCCGCAGCTCGCCCTGGATCGACTTCTCGGTCTTCGAATCGAGCGCCGAGGTGGCCTCGTCGAAGATGAGGATCGGCGGGTTCTTGAGCATCGTGCGCGCGATCGACACGCGCTGTTTCTCGCCGCCCGAGAGCTTGAGCCCGCGCTCGCCCACCGTGGTCTCCCAGCCGTCGGGCTGGCGTTCGATGAACTCGCGGATGTGCGCGACCTCGGCCGCGGCGACGATCTCCTCGCGCGTCGAGCCGGGCCGGCCGTAGGCGATGTTGTAGTAGATCGTGTCGTTGAAGAGCACCGTGTCCTGCGGAACGATGCCCATCGCCGCGCGGACACTCGCCTGCGTGACGTCGCGCAAATCCTGGCCGTCGATCGTGATGCGCCCCTGCTGCACGTCGTAGAACCGGAAGAGCAGGCGCGCGAGCGTGCTCTTTCCCGAGCCGCTCGCGCCCACCACCGCGACCGTGTGGCCCGCGGGCACCTCGAAGCTCACGCCCTGGAGGATCTGACGGCGACCGTCGTAGCTGAAGTCCACGTTCTCGAACGCGATCGCCGCGCCGGTGATCTTCACGGCCGGAGCATTCGGTTTGTCCTGCACCTCGCGGTTCTCGGAGAGGAGCTTGAACATCTTCTCCATGTCGATGAAGGCCTGCTTCATCTCGCGGTACATCACGCCCAGGAAATTGAGCGGGATGTAGAGCTGGATGAGCAGCGCGTTCACCATCACGAGGTCGCCCAGCGTGAGCTTGCCCACCACGATGCCGTCGGCCGCGCGCCACATGAGCAGCGACACTGCGAGCGCGATCACCGCCGCCTGGGCCGCGTTGAGCAGTCCCAGCGAGGTCTCGCTAGTGACTGCCGCGCGCTCATAGCGCTTGAGCGTGTCGTCGTAGCGGTCGGCTTCCCACTTCTCGTTGCCGAAGTACTTCACCGTCTCGTAGTTGAGCAGCGAATCGACGGCGCGCGTGTTCGCCTTCGAGTCCATGTCGTTCATCGTGCGGCGGTGTTGCGTGCGCCACTCGGAGATCGCGAACGTGAGTGCCACGTAGAGGATGATTGCCGCGACCGTGATCACGCCGAACCACACGTCGAAGCGGACGATGAGGAAGCCCGTGACGAGCGCCATCTCCAGCAGCGTGGGCAGCACGCTGAAGACCATGAACGACAGCAGTGTTGAAATGCCGCGCGTGCCCCGTTCGATCTCCCGGGTGAGGCCGCCGGTCTGGCGCTCGAGGTGGAAGCGAAGCGAGAGCGCGTGGAGGTGATGGAAGACTTCGAGCGCGACGCGGCGCATCGCGCGGTGCGAGACCTTCACGAACACGACGTCGCGAAGCTCGTTGAAGAGCGTGCTCGAAAGCCGCAGCACGCCGTAGGCCACGAGCAGCGCCACCGGAACGGCCAGCACGGCGTGGGGACCGGACAACCCGTCGACGATGCCCTTCATCACGACGGGCACGCCGATGTTGGTGAGCTTCGCCGCGACGAGGAAGCCGAGCGCGAGCAATACCCGCCCCCGGTATTCCCAGAGGTACGGGAGGAGCTTCGCGATGACGCCGAGGTCGCCCTGGGGCGGCGCGGCGCTAGAGGCGCTCGAGGGTTTCGCGGGTGCGGTCGCTACGGACATTGCCGGTATTGAGCGTGGTGGCGGGTTCGAAGAGGAGCACTTCGACTTCTTCGCGCGCATTGGGGCGGTGCTCGACGCCGCGCGGAATCACGATGAATTCGCCCGCGGCCAGGTGCACGACCTTGTCGCGCAGCTCCATGTCGAACTCGCCCTTCACGACGAGGAACATCTCGTCCTCGTTGGCATGGTGGTGCCATTCGAAGGGGCCGAGGAATTTCACGAGCTTCACGTGCTGGCCGTTCAGGTCGGCGACGATCTTCGGATCCCAATGCGTGCCGATGCGCGCGAGCTTGTCCGCGAGATTGACCTTGTCCATGGGAGGGGCTTTCGAAAATGCGTCCGACAATGGTAGTGGAAAAGCCATCGACCGCCGCCGGATTGTCGGATTGCTTTCCGCCCGGGGATGCTCCTAGCATCGCACTCTTGCAAGACCTCCCCAGCCAGACGCACCGAAATGGACGCCAAGGTGGTGATTTCGTGAGACGCACGTGGACGATCATCGGTGTCGGCGATGTCGCTGGCAGCTTCGAGTGGTACCAGTCGTTGCTGGGCTTGCCGGAGTCCGCGCCCGCGCACGACTTCTTCGGCCAGATCGTCGACACGGATGGAACGGTCCTGCTCTGCCTGCACGCGTGGGGCGAGCACGACCACCCGTCCCTCACGAGCCCCGATCGCGCCACCCCGGGCAACGGCCTCCTCCTGTTCTTCCGCGTCGATGATTTCGACAGCGCCCTCGCGAGGGCACGCGGCCTGGTCACGCGCTTCGAAGAGGAGCCCCACCTGAACCCGAGCACGGGAACCGAGGAGTTCTCGCTGCGCGATCCCGATGGTTACTACGTCTCGATCAGTTCGCTGACCCCCCAGTGACCGCCGACTCCCGCGCCTCCTCCCTTCTCGCCCGCGTCATCGAGAAGTACCGCCTCCTGGCTTCGTACCAGGACACGGGTGTCGTCCTCCAACCGCTGAGCCCCAGCGACGCGCCGATCGAAACCAAGTTCACGACCCGCTTTCGACGCCCGCATTTTTTCCGCTTCGCCTTCTCGAGCCCGCATCCGTTCCCACCCCTCGCCCACCTGATCACGTCGCATTGCTGCGGATTGGACGATGCGGGCGCGTACGCATGGATGAAGATCTACGAGGAACCGGCCACGCTGAAGCCGGTGAAGAACATCTCGATCGCGGTCGCCAGCGCGACGGGAATCTCCGGCGGGTCCGCGCACACCATCGGCGCGCTGCTCATGCCCGAGGTTGGCGGACTCGGTCTCGATCAACTCAAGGGAATCTCGTTCCTGGGCGAGGAGCGCTTCGAGGCCGCGAACTGCCTCGTGATCGCCGGCTCCGGCTGGGGCGCCGAGGTGAGCCTCTGGATCGACCGCGAATCGCTGATGATCCGCAAGGTGCGAACCAAGATCGGCGCGCATCCCCCGGCCGACGAAATCCGCAGGAACATCCAGATCGATGAGAGCATCCCCGACCGTGAATTCGAGCGTCCGAGTTCCGGTCACTGACGACGTGGACGCAACAGGACGGGGCCATGGAATCGCCTGACGACGAATGGGAACTCACGCCCGAAGTCGCGCACCCCAATGCGAAGCGCCTCCTGAAGGACGAGTTCTATTGGGACATCTGCGATGAGGATTCGCCGTTCGGAAACGACACGGGCGCGGATACCCTCGAGTTCTATCGGGAATGGATCGAGGAAAGCGACGACGACGAGGATTTTCTCCATCAACTCTTCGACGACTGGGAGGTCGACTGGGAACGTGCGGAGGCCATTCCCGACGCCGAATTGAGTGCGTGCCTCGAGGAAGAGCACTTCGATATCCTGACCTACGACGACGTCCTCATCGCGGTCGCGTTCGCGCAGCTCGTGCTCGAGGGAAACACGTCGAGGGATATTGCCGCCCTGGCAATACGATCCCTGAAGCGCCAGGCGCTTCCCGAGGTCATCGAGTTTCGCGGCTGGTCTGATCCTGGCGAACGCAAGGAGCGCTGCGCCCGAATGCTCGAGGTCATGCAAAGTGCATCGTGACCCGTCAGGCAGAATGGCGGCATGCTGAAGACCTACCGAGGCAGCTGCCACTGCGGCACCGTCACCTTCGAGGCGGATCTCGACCTCACGCAGCCGACGTTCCGCTGCAATTGCTCCATCTGCCGCCGAACGCGCTTCTGGCCCGCCGTCGCGCGCGAGGACGGATTTCGCCTGCTGACGGGTGAATCGGATCTCACCCAGTACCTCTTCCACAGCCGCAAGAACCTGCACTACTTCTGCCGGCACTGCGGCGTGCGCGCATTCGGCATCGGGACCCAGACGCCGATCGGAAAGATGTACGGCGTGAACCTCGGCTGCCTCGAAGGCATCAGCGAGGAAGAACTCTCCCGGTTGCCGATCACGTACGTCGACGGACAAAACGACCGGTGGCCTGATGCGCCGCAATTCACCAGCCACCTCTAGGTTCGCGCGGTTCCTCATCGCGGCCGCGGTCGCGATGTCCGGCCCGGCTCCCGCGGGCGAGGTCGCATCGCGCGACGGCGCTCGCATCGTCTACGACGTGCAAGGCGCGGGGCCTGCGCTGGTGTTCGTCCATGGTTGGACCTGCCGTCGCGACTACTGGTCGGGCCAGGTGCGCGATCTCGCGGTCGACCACCGCGTCGTGACGATCGACCTCGCGGGGCATGGCGAATCCGGGCGTGGCAGCCGCACCGACTGGGCGATGGAGGCGTTCGGCGCTGACGTCGTGGCGGTGGTGGAGCAGCTGGGCCTGGACCGCGTCGTCCTGGTGGGCCACTCGATGGGTGGACCGGTGATCCTCGAAGCCGCGCGCAAACTGAAAGGGCGCGTGGCCGGGCTGGTGCTCGTCGATACTTACAAGCAGCTCGACAAGCCGCGCACGCCCGAACAGGTCGCCGCGGCCGTGGCACCGTTCCGCGAGAACTTCCGCGAGCAGACGAAGGCGCGCGTGCGCACGATGTTCACGCCGGCAATGAACCGCGAGACCGTCGAGATGGTAGCCAACCAGATGTCTTCCGCTTCTCCGGACATGGCGCTTCCCGCCATGCACGCCACGATCAGCTACGAAGCGCAGGCGGCCGCTACGCTCCGGGAGCTCAACGTGCCCGTGCATGCGATCAACGCCGGCTCGCCGCCCACGGATGTCGCGTCCCTGCAACGCAACGGGGTGAAGGTCGTGATGATTCCGGATACCGGACACTTCCCGATGCTGGAGAAGCCCGAGGCCTTCAACCGCGCCTTGCGTGAAGCGGTCGCCGACCTTTCGCGCCTGAAACGGGAGTGAACATGAAGAAAGTCCTGAACGTGGGCGGCAACACCAAGGCCATCGCCCTGCCCCCCCAGTACGCCGAATTCGAGCACCTGCTGCTCGATATCGATCCCAGGGGTTCGCCGGATGTCGTGTGCGATGCCCGCGAGCTCGCAACCCTGGGCGTCGGCCAGTTCGACGCCGTCTATTGCTCACACAACCTGGAGCACTACTACCGGCATGACGTTCGGCGCGTTCTTGCCGGGTTCCTGCATGTCCTCAAGGACGGCGGCTTCGCGGATATCCGGGTGCCCGACATCCTCGACGTCATGCGAGCCACCGTGGAGAGAGGCCTGGACATCGATGACGTGCTCTACGTATCAACGGCCGGCCCGATCATGGTCCTGGACGTGCTGTACGGTTTCCACGCGGAAATCGAGCAAAGTGGCCAGGATTTTTTCGCCCACAAGACCGGCTTTTCACAGAAATCCCTGCTGACGGCCGTGCGAAACGCCGGTTTCTCGAGGACCTATTCCATGGTGGGAAACCTCGAAGTCAGGGTCCTGGCATTCAAGGGGACGCCCGACCCAGCAGCACGCGCACTATTTTCTCTCCCCAACGACTGAAGGGATCCCATGCAGCGAGTGGGAACTTTTCGTCGCTGCGGCGGCAATGCTGCATGACCGTTCCCCACAAGAACATCCCGAGCGCACCGATTTGTCCCGACTGATTCCTGCTTTCCTCTGTGCCGCGAGCCTCACCGCCGTTGCCCAGCAGACTCCCGCCCCCGCCACCCCGACGCCCCCGCAGCCCCGCAAGGAAGAGCCGCAGAAGCTCGAGAAGATCGAGGTGCAGGCCGATGGCCTCGCCGAGCGGCGCGAGTCCACCGCTTCCAAGATCATCGTCAACAGCGAAGAGATCCAGAAGTACGGCGACACCAACCTGCTCGAGGTGCTCAAGCGCCTGCCGGGCGTGACGGTCGATTCCGGGCCGGGCGGGCGCGGCGGCGCGGTGCGCATGCGCGGGCTCGGCAGCGGCTATACGCAGATCCTCGTGAACGGCGAGCGCATGCCGCCGGGCTTCACGCTCGACAGCATCGCGCCCGACCTCATCGAGCGCATCGAGATCATCCGGGGGGCCAGCGCGGAGTACAGCGCGCAGGCAATGGCGGGCACGATCAACGTCGTGCTCAAGCGCGCACTGTCCACCCAGCGCAAGGAACTCAAGCTCAACGTTTCGCTCGAGAATGACAAGCCGAACGTCAACGTCTCGGGACAATGGGCTGACAAGTCCGGGAGCCTTTCGTGGACGCTGCCGTTCAACGCCACGCGCTTCTCGTTCACGGGCGAAGGCTCTAGCGAACAACGCGTCTACGATCCCGACTGGGACCTTACGCAGTTCTTCCTGAGCCGCCGGTTGAGCGAAGGCTTCGGCGGCAACGTGAACATCGCGCCGCGCCTGTCGTGGAACCTCGGGACCAACAACACGCTGAACGTCGATGCGTTCGCGTTGTTCAATCCGTTCCGCGGCCACTTCATCGAGGACAACACGCCCGTGTCGGGTCCGCCGCCGCAGTACGTCTCGACCGACCTGCGGGTCGCGAACACGAACCGAACGGCGCGCGCCAACGCCCAGTGGGTGCGGCGCTTCACCGATGGCAGCCGCATCGACGCGAAGGTCGGCGGCACGATCTTCGATTTCAACTCGGACTCGACCTTCGCGGGCAACGACCTCGCCGGCATCACGACCCTCGAGCGCACGGTCGACAGCACGATCCGCGACGGCGGCCTCACCACCATCGGCAAGTATTCATTCCCCGTCACGAAGGGCCACGCCATGGTGACGGGCTGGGACGGCGGGTGGAACGAGCGCGAGGACACGCGCCTGCAGCAGGACCTCAATCCCGTCACCGGCGTCGCGACGCGTCTGGACGAAGCGTTCGACACGAGCATCCGGCGCTTCGCGCTCTTCGGCCAGGACGAGTGGGACGTCACCGATCGACTTGCGGTCTACCTCGGCCTGCGCTGGGAAGGCATCGAGACGAAAAGCGCGGGCAACACCTACGACGAGATCCGCAACCGTTCGAGCGTGTGGAGCCCCATCGTCAACGTGTTGTGGAAGCTGCCGAACACGACGAAGGACCAGGTGCGCGCAGGCCTGTCGCGCACGTACCGGCCGCCGCAGATCCAGGAGCTGGTGCCGCGCCGCTTCTTCGCGCCGAACAACTCGCCCACCACGCCCGACTTCATCGGCAATCCCGACCTCAAGCCCGAGCTCGCGTGGGGCCTCGACGCGGCGTACGAGCACTACCCCGATGCCGGCGGCAACATGAGCATCTCCGCGTACTACCGGATCATCGATGACGTGATCCAGCGCGAAGTCGTGTTCGAAGACGGCCTCTACATCTCGCGCCCGGGCAACGTCGGCAGCGCCGTGGTGCGCGGGCTCGAATTCGACGCGAAGGGCAAGCTGAAGCAGATCTGGGCCGACGGTCCGGACGTCGACCTGCGCGGCAACTTCGCGATCAACCGCTCGAAGGTGGATACGCTGCCCGGCCCGAACAATCGCCTCGATTCGCAGGTGCCGTGGAACGGGACTGTCGCGTTCGACTACAAGGTTCCCACCACGCCGCTCACGGTGGGTTCGAGCTTCACCGCACGGGCAGGCGGCACGGTGCGCACTTCGCTCGCGCAAACCCTCTATCGCAGCGTGACGCGGCAGCTCGAGGCCTATGGCCTGTGGCGCTTCTCGCCCACTTACCAGCTTCGCTTCACGGTGCAGGACATCCTCGCGCAGGATGCGCTCACTGTGAACTCGTTCACCGACGCGACCGGCACCGTGGAGCGCACCACGCTCGACTCGCGCTTCCGGCGCTTCTCCTTCCTCTGGGAGATGAAGCTCTGAGGCGGGGTGGCCGGTAAGCTGGGCGCATGCGCCGATTCGCCGCGACTGCCCTGCTCTTCATCCTGCTCGCATCCGCACTGCAAGGATGCCTCCTCACCCGCGTGCTCGAAACGAGAGGGCAGCTGTGTGACGACCAGCCTTCCCGGATCGTCGTTGCCCGAGCGCCGGGAAAAGGCCTGCGAGTCGTGTTCGAGAAACCCACGCTCACGGACCGCGACGTGATCTGGATCGTGGGGTATGAACCCACGCAAGTCACCGGCACGGGCGCGGTTCGCCAGTTCACCTACGAGGCGCTCCCGCTTCACCGGCCGCTCGATCGCTCGGCCGGGCTCGTCGCGGAACTTTCCTTCGAGCGCCTCGACGGCGAGTACCGGCTCGCAGAAGTGGCGATTCCCGAGAAATTCAGCGCCGTCCTGTCGCCCGCATTGCTCGAGGACGTCGTCAGGGTCGCGTGCAAGGCGCAGATCGGCATCGTCCCGCCCACCACGTCGTTCGACCTCGCCTCCCTCGACAGGTCGACATTGCCAACCCGCGACGACCTGACGCGGCTCCTGGGACCTCCACCCGCCTCGATGGGCGCCTCCGACGAGGTTTCGTACCAGTACTGCCTCGCACCCTGCGACGCGAGTTCCGCCATGGCGGCAAACGTGAAGGTCTCGTTCGGCAACCGTGGGGAGATGCAGCGGGTGGACGCGAGCTACTTTCGATACTTCGTTGCCATCGACCTGGTTTCGTCCCGGGCGACCGCTCGTGTCGAACTCCGCTAGCCAATCCGGGCTCGCCGGGTAAACTGGAGTCGCCATGGATACCCACACCGAAGTGAAATCGATCGTGACCGCGGCATGCTTCGGCTTGCTGCTGGCGAGCGCGGGTTGTGCCTCGATCGTCGATGACTTCAGCGGCCGAACAGAGGCGTGCAGGATCCTCGCGACAGGCGAGCCGGGCACAGGGACCATCGTTCGCCTGATCGACACGGGCGCGACCATCAACAACGATCCGGTCGTCGAGTTCGTGGTGCGCGTCGTGCCGGCCAATGGCACGCCCTTCGAGGGACGGGCCAAGTCGCTGGTCTCGCGTCTGGATGTTCCGGCGGTGCAACCGGGACGCGTTCTTCCGGTGAAATACGACCCACGGGATCCGGCGCGAGTGGCCTTCGATCTCGGGAGCTGCCCCGCCAAGTAAGGGTTTCCGAGTGCCGCGATTTGCCGCGAACCTGGGCTTTCTTTTCACCGAGCACGATTTCCTCGAGCGCTTCGGCGCCGCACGGCGCGCCGGATTCGCGGCCGTCGAGTTCGCGTCACCCTACGATCACCCGGCGCAGCGCGTCGCCGAGCGGCTCGAAGAGCACGGCCTCGCGTGCGCGCTTTTCAACCTGCCGATGGGCGATCGCGCGAAGGGGGACTTCGGCCTCGCGTGCCGGCCCGAGCGCATCGCGGAGTTCCGGTCAGGTGTCGCGCGCGCCATCGAGTACGCGCTCGCCCTTCGCTGCCCGCGCATGAACTGTGTCGCAGGCAAGCAGCTCCCCGGCGAGGATGCGGCCGTGCTGCGAGCGACGCTCATCGACAACATCACCTACGCCGCGACCGAGCTCGCGCGCGCGGAGCTCGAGCTCGTCGTCGAACCGATCAACTCGATCGACGCACCCGGCTTCTTCCTCACGCGCTGCAGCGAAGGTGCCGCGCTGATCGCCGAAGTGAACGCGCCCAACCTCGCGCTGCAATGCGACCTCTATCACGTCGCGATGATGCGCGATGACCCTGCGGCCACACTCGACAGCCTGAAGTCCGTCATCCGCCACGTGCAGTTCGCCGATGCGCCGGGGCGCAACGAACCCGGGTGCGGCCGCCTCGATTTCGCCGCCCTCTTCGCGCAGCTCGATCGGCTCGGCTACGCGGGCTGGACCTCCGCGGAATACCGTCCGTCGAAACGCACCGAGGACACGCTGGTCTGGATGAAATAGAGGTAGCATCAAAGCGCCACCCGGCGTTCCTCCTGAAGGAGGCGGTCATGAAACTTCCCGCCCTGTTCCTGTGCATCGGTGTCGCGTTGCCCGCCTTCGGCGCTGTCAGCCAGGCGCCCGCGGACAAGCCCAAGGAGGAAGACGCCGCCTACCAGACGCTGATCTCGGCCGCGAACGCCGTCGTCGCGGTCAAGATGAAGGCGCTCGCCAATGCGCGGTCGGCGGAAACCCTCGGCAATGAGCGGCTTGGCAGCGGCGTCCTGATCGCGCCCAGCGGACTGGTGCTCACGATTGGCTACCTCATCCTCGAGGCCGACCAGGTCGACGTGACCACGGTCGGCGGCCGCACCATTCCCGCGACGGTGGTCGCCTACGACCACGCGACCGGCTTCGGATTGCTGCGTCCCATCGGCCCGCTCGACGTGAAGCCCGTGCGCCTGGGCAACTCGGGCAAGGTCGACGCCCTCGATCGCATGATGGTCGCCACCGGCAGCGGCGAGCTGGGCGTGTCGGTCACCACGGTGGTTTCCAAGCGCACGTTCGCGGGCTACTGGGAATACCTGATCGACGACGCGCTGTTCACCTCGCCGCCGCGTCTCGACCACAGCGGCGCGGCGCTCATCAACAAGGACGGCGAGCTCGTGGGCATCGGCTCGCTGTTCGTCATGGACGCGCAAACGCCGGGCGAACGGCTGCCCGGCAACATGTTCGTGCCGGTGGATCTCCTCAAACCGATCATCGACGAGATGATCGAGACCGGGCGGCAGAAGGCGGGCGTGCGGCCGTGGCTCGGCATCAACTCGCTCGAGGAGGACGGCCGCATCAAGGTGCTGCGCGTCACCTCCGATGGTCCCGCGGAGAAAGCGGGCATCAAGCCCGGCGACATCATCCTCACGGTGGGTGGCCAGAAGGTCGAGAAGCTCGATGATTTCTACAAGAAGCTCTGGTCGAGCGGCAAGCCGGGCGTCGAAGTCGCGCTGAAGATCCTCCAGGGGGCGGAAGTCCGCGATCTGAAGATCCGTTCCATCGATCGCCTCGAGTTCGTTAGAAAGAAGCCGACGATCTGACGATCGTCGGCTAGCATTGGGGCCTTGCCCCTCCGCCGCCTCCTCTACACCGCCGCCTTCCTCCGCGCGCTCGCCATCGGCCTGATGGCCGTGCTGATCGGGCTCTACTGCGCGAAGCTCGGTCTCTCGCCGGTGCAGATCGGCGCCGTGCTCTCCGCGGCACTCTGGGGCGCCGCGCTCGCGGCCCTCCTCACCATGGTGATGGGGCCGCGGCTCTCCGAGCGCGCGATGCTGGTGGCGCTCACGGCGCTGCCCGTCGTCGGCGGCGCGATCCTGCTCAACTCGGAGACATTCGCGCTGGTGCTCGCCGCGGCGTTCCTCGGGATGTTCAACGTGCACGGGCGTGATCGCGGCGCGATCCCGATCCTCGAGCAGGCGCTCTTCCCCGCCACGACGACCGATGCCGATCGCACGCGCGTTTTCGCCTGGTACAACGTGCTGCTCGACGTGGGGTACGCGATGGGCGGCTTGATCGCGGGCTTGCCCACACTGCTCGAAGCCACCACGGAT
This sequence comes from Usitatibacter palustris, assembly GCF_013003985.1. Taxonomy (GTDB): domain Bacteria; phylum Pseudomonadota; class Gammaproteobacteria; order Burkholderiales; family Usitatibacteraceae; genus Usitatibacter; species Usitatibacter palustris. Next base: position 3,153,604 of record NZ_CP053073.1, read on the forward strand.
CTTTCAACGCTCGACGCGATGCGCATCACGCTGGTGATCTTCTGCGCGCTCTACGGCGCGGCGGCGATCCTCTACGCGCGCCTGCCTGCGATCGTCGACGAGGTGAAGCCGGTGGGATTGCGCAGTCTCTCGCCCGAGAGCCGGCCGATCGTCGCGAAGATCTCCGCGCTGTTCCTGCTCGATGCATTCGGCGGCGGCTTCATCGGCACGGCGATCTTCGCGTACTTCTTCGTGGAGCGATTCGGCGCCACCGCCGCGACCGTCGCGATTCTCTTCAGCGTGGGCCGCCTGCTCTCGGCGTTCTCGCATCTCGCCGCGGCATGGCTCGCGCGGCGCATCGGCCTCGTGAACACGATGGTCTTCACGCACATCCCGTCGAGCATCCTGCTCTTCACCATCGTGGGCGTGGACAGCTTCGCGTGGGCGGCCTTCTTCTTCCTCGTGCGCGAAGGCCTCAACGAGATGGATGTGCCCACGCGCCAGTCTTACGTGATGGCGGTGGTGAAACCCGAGGAGCGCCTCGCCGCCGCGGGCATCACGAACCTCGTGCGTTCGGGAGGTTGGGCCGCCGCGCCCATACTCGCGGGCGTGATGATCCAGGGCATGGGGCTGGGCGTACCGCTCGTCGTCGCGGGCGTCACGAAGATCGCCTACGACCTGCTGCTGTGGCGTGAATTCAGGCGGGTGAAGCCGCCCGAGGAGAAATAAAGGGGTCAGGTTAGTTTTTCAATCTGTCCCCTTTTCCAGAAAACGGAAAAGGGGACAGATTGAAAAACTAACCTGACCCCCTTATTTCATCGGATGTGGTAGCCCGCGACGCGCCAGGTGCCATCCTTGTCGAGCATGGGCGTGACGGTTTCCAGGCTCGGGCGTTCGCCGAACTGCGTGTCGAACAGGATCACGACGTACTCACCGGGCGGCGCCTTGGGCAGGCCGTTGGCGTAGCGCATCTGGCGAAGCTTGCGTCCGCGCAGTTCACCTAGCGGGCCGCGCACCGCCGCAAGAGCCTTCTCCCAGTCGTCGCGCTTGATCGCCGCACGGAATGTCGCCGAGCCTTCATCCCAGCTCAGGCCATAGCTGCCGGCGTCGACGAGGGCGAGCCAGGCGAGCGCGGCCCTCTGCGCGGGAATCGTGCTGACCTCTTCGGCGGGGGCCGCGGGTTCGGGCGGCTGCACGGAGAGCCCGGGCTGCGTGGCGGGCGAGCCTTGCGTGGCTGCCGTGCCCGGCGTGGCGGGAGCGGGAGGCACGGGAGGCGCAGCGGGCGCGGATGGCTCCTGCGCCGAGGCGATGCCTGCCGCGATCGTGATCGCGAAGAACGCTGAAGTCAGTTTCCGCAGGTACATGGCGTCATCCCTTCTTTTGCTTGCGACCCGTCGCGACGGCGGGAATTCCTCGCCGGGCGAGCGCATCGCGCAACAGATACTCCACCTGCCCGTTCACGCTGCGAAGCTCGGCCTGCGCGAGGCGCTCCAGCTCGGCCCAGAGCTCCGGGTCGATTCGCAGCAGGAACGCCTTGCGATCGGCCATCGTGGCGCTTTATTGGTACAGCGTTCCGGTGTTCACGATCGGCTGGGCATCGCGATCCGAACAGAGCACCACCATCAGGTTCGAGACCATCGCGGCGCGGCGCTCGTCGTCGAGCTCCACCACCTTGCGCTCCGAGAGGCTCTTCAGCGCCATCTCGACCATCGTCACCGCGCCCGTCACGATCTTCGCGCGCGCCGAGATCACCGCCTCGGCCTGCTGGCGGCGCAGCATCGCGCCGGCGATTTCCGCCGCATACGCGAGGTGCGTGAGCTTGGCTTCCTGGACCTGCACGCCCGCCTGCTGGACACGCGCCTGGAGCTCGTCGCGCAACGCATCGGCGACGACGTCCGCGCCGCCGCGCAGCGTGACTTCATTCGCGTCGGTGTGCTCGCCCTCGTCGTAGTTGTATCCCGTGGCGATATGGCGGAGCGCCGATTCGCTCTGCACCTTCACGAAGTGTTCGTAGTCGTCCACATCAAAGAGGGCCTGCGCCGTGTCCTCGACGCGCCACACGACCACGGCGGCGATCTCCACCGGATTGCCGCGCTTGTCGTTCACCTTGAGCGTGTCGATGTTGTGGTTGCGGATGCGCGCGCTGATCCTCTTGCGGCCGTTCCACGCCAGCGTCCAGTGCAGGCCCGGCTTGCGCTCGGTGCCGAGGTAGGAACCGAAACGCGTGAGCACGGACGCTTCATTGGGCTGGAGCATGAAGAAGCCGCAGGCGACGAACACGATCGCAATCCCATCGAGGATGGCGAGCGGGATCGCGCGCGAAATGAGCAGGAACACGAGGAGGGCGATGAGCCCGAGGAGCACCAGCACCATGAAGATGCCGTTCATCGTGATGGCGGGTTTCTCGATGCTGCCTTCCTTGCGATACGCGGACATGGCGTCCTCCGGGGGCGCAGGGAGAGTCCCTGCTATTGATGTGATATCACTTTGCTACCAGATGGCTGCCCCTGTCAAGGCCCCGGACCGCGCCGACCCGGACGAAAGGCGCGCCCCCGGCCGTTTGCCTCCGGCTCGTGTAAAAAATCAGCTTTCCGTCCTAAGCACTTGTAGGTACACGCAAAATCCCGAAAAGGGGTAGGATTTGGGGCATGAAGACCGCCCTGCGTTCGTTCGTCCTCGGTTTGGCCCTTGTCGCGGGCTTGGATGCCGCTGCCACGGTCAGCGTCCTGCCGGGCAGCTCCCCGCAGACGATCAACAACGGCGACTACTTCGCGCCGCTCCGTGTCCGCGTGACCGACGCCTCGGGCCAGCCCGTCCCGGACGCGATCGTCTACTGGACCCTGCCCTACCGGTCCTGGGCGATCCTCGCGCACGAAAGCCACGCGAACTGCACCACCCAGGATGGCGTGGGCGATAACTGCGCCGTCTATTCCGGCGTCGATGGAACGGCCGAGCTCAACACCAGCTACGCGGTGTATGCGGGCACTCACACGATTCGCGTGTTCGCCCGCACGTTCGACCAGACGTCGGAGCTGGGCTTCACCGAAATCAATCTCACCGTCACTCCGCACACGCCGCCCGCGGCAACCCTGCGCGAGTTCGGGCAATCGAACCGCACCGGCATTCGTGGCCGGGTGCTCGAGCGTCCGTTCGGCGTGACGATGCTCAACCTGGATGGCACGCCGCGCGTGGGCGCCGCCGTCACCTTCTCGCGCGGTGACATCTTCCCCGCGGGCGCTGCCGGCCTGTTCGCCGGCGAGCCGACCGCGACCGCGATCACCGACGACGCGGGCTACGCGGAGTCGCCCGAGTTCCGCATCACTTCCGGCATCGGCCTGGGGCGCATCGTGGCCCGTGCGCTCGACACGACCTCGAGCGTCGTGCTCGAGGTGAACTTCTATTTCACGAGCACGATGCCCGATGGCTCGACGTCGGTTTCGGTCGAGGATCTCTGGTGGGCGGGCCCCGATGAAAGCGGCTGGGGCCTGAGCATCGCGCAGCGCGGCGAGCAGCTCTTCTCGGTGGTCTTCGCGTACGACGCGGCCGGGAAACCGACCTGGTACGCACTCGACCAGGGCCAGTACGCCTCCGATGCGCTCTACGAAAAATTCAACGCGCGCGCCTATTCGCCCACCGGCTCGCCCTACTTCAGCTACGACGCGAGCCGGTTCGTCCCCGGCCCGCCCGGCGCGGTCACGCAGCTCCAGTTCTACGACGAGAACGAAGCCACGTTGCGCATGACGTTCGGCGACCGCGTGGTCTCGAAGTCGATCCGCCGCTTCGATTTCAGCGGCACCAGCGGCTTCCCGCCGTTCGCCAACATCACCGGGACCTACTGGGGCGGCGCGTCGCAAAACGGCTGGGCCGTGGCGATCTCCGAGAAGAACAACGCGCTCTTCGCGGTCTGGTACACATACGACGCGAGCGGCAATCGCACGTGGTTCTCGATGACCGGGGGCCAGTGGATCAACCAGTCCACCTACCTGGGCACGATCTACCAGACGAGCGGACCGCAGTGGCCGGGCTATGACAGCTCGCTGCTCGTGGCGAAGGCCGTCGGCTCGTTCGCGCTCACCTTCGGCAGCAGCAACGCCGTGATCTTCGACTGGATCATCGGCGAGCGTTCGGCGCGCCACACCCTGCAGCGCTACGTCCCGTAGCGCCGGCTACCAGCCGTTGAAGCGCTCCCAGGTCGCGGCGACCGCCGTGGACCCGTTCACCACCTGGTAGGCGCCATGCTGCGCGCCCGTCGCGCACGCGTGGTTCGGGAGTACGCGCACCATCTTCCCGACGGGAAAATCCTCGAGCTTCGCCGGCAATCCCCCGCGACGCGCGATCACGCCGTGCTCCTGGTTCGCGTCGATCACGACGAGATCCCCGAGCGCGCGGCCATCGACGTCGCAGACCAGCCCGTAGCCCTGGTCCACCGCCTGCTTGGCCGTGCCGCGATCGCGCGAGAGCGCCATCCAGCCCGCATCGGTGATGATCCAGCCCTTCTGCGCCTGGTGGCCGATCACGGACGCGAGCACCGACATCGCGATCTCGTCCGTGCGGCACACGCCCAGGCCCGCCATCACGAGGTCGTGGAAGACGTAGACGCCGGCGCGCACTTCGGTGAGGCCGGCGAACGTTTCCCCGAACATCGCGGTGGGCGTGGAACCCACGCTCGCCACCGGTGCTGCGTGGCCCGCAGCGCGCAGCCGGCCGCTCGAGTGCACGATGCCTTCGCGCTCGGTCTTCGCCCACCCGCGGATCTCGTCGGTGGACTTCGAGATGTAGGAGTTCCCGCAGTGCGTCATCACGCCGCCGAGCTGCGAGCCGAGGATCGCGCCGATGTCCGTGAGCTCGGGCGCATCCGGCTTCACGCCGGCGCGATGGTCATCGGTGTCGATCTCGATGAGCGCGGGAATGGCAAGTGATTCGGCGCTGCAGAACTCCTTGAACGCCTTCGCGGCCTGCACGCCGTCGAGGACGACCGAGAGCGTGCACCCGGCTCGCTTCAGGGCCGCGGCGCGAGCGAACTTGTTGGGCGCGATACCCACGGCGTAGAGGATGTCCTTGAAGCCGTGCGAGAAGAAGAACTCGGCCTCCTTGAGCGTGGAAACGGTGATCGGCCCGGTACCGCCTCCGTGCGCCATGCGCACGACCTCCAGCGATTTCGCCGTCTTCACGTGCGGGCGCAGCGAGACACCCATCGATTGCAGGCGCGTGCGCAGGTGATCGCAGTTCGCCTTCACCTTCTGCGCGTCGAGGATGAGCGCAGGCGTATCGAGATCGGTCAGCATGTCGGCAATCAGTCTCCAGCCTTGATCTTGTTGTCGCGCACGACCTTCGCCCAGCGCTCGATCTCCGCGCGCAGGAACTTGTCGAGGTCCGCCGGACCGCCGCCCACGATGTCCATGCCCTGCGCCGTGAGCTTCTCGGCGACCGCGGGCGTCTTGAGCGCCTTCGTGAGCTCGTCATACATGCGCTTCACGATCGGCGCAGGAGTGCCCGCGGGCGCGATGACGCCCCACCAGGCGAGCGCGGAGAACCCCGGCACGCCCTGCTCCGCGACCGTCGCGACGCCCGGCATCTGCGGCGTGGCATTCATCGAGGTCACGGCGAGCGCCTTCAGCTTGCCCGCCTTCACGTGCGGATTGACGAGGAACACCGTGCCCACCGCGAGCGGCACCTGGCCGCCGACCGCGTCGATCATCAGCGGCCCGCCGCCCTTGTAGGGCACGTGCGTGAATTCGACTTTCGCCTGGTTGCCGATCTGCGCGAGCGCGAGGTGGCCGAGGCTGCCGGTACCGATGGAGCCGTAGGCCACGCTGCCCGGCTTGGCCTTCGCGGCGGCGAGCACGTCGCGGAAATCCTTGAAGGGCTGCGCCGGGTGCGCGACCACCGCCATCGCCGAGGTGCCGACGAGCATCACCGGCGCGAGATCCTTCAGCGTGTCGAACGGCAGGCCCGGGATCAGCGAGGGGTTCACGCCGTGAGTGTCGAAGACCACGCCGAACGTGTAGCCGTCGGGCGGCGCCTGCGCGATGGCGGCCGCGCCGATCGAACCCGAGGCGCCCCCCTTGTTCTCGACGATGAAGGGCTGGCCGAGCTGGGTCTGCAGTTGCGCGGCGAAAATGCGCGCGACCTGGTCGACCGAGCCGCCGGGGGGGAATACCGAGATGATTTTGACGGGCTTCGCCGGCCAATCCTGGGCCGGGGCGATCGGGGAAAGCGACAGCAAGCAGGCTGCGAGGCCCGCGGCAAGAGTCTGGTTCATTGGTTCCTCCTGCCGCGATCCTACCGAACTTCAGTGCGTCGTCGCGAACGACTGCCCTCCGCCGTAGCTTGCGAGCGTCTCGAGCGTGCCGCCCTTCTTCACCTTCACCGCGCAGTACTTGAGCTCCGCGATCTTGCCGAACGGATCGAGCGCAGGGTTGGTGAGGCGGTTGGCCGCCGCCTCGTAGTAGGCGAACGGGATGAACACGGTCTGCCGCGGGATGCCGTCGTCGGCGCGGGCGGCGAGCGCGATCTCGCCGCGGCGCGAGGCCACGGTGATCGTGTCGCCGGGGCGCGCACCGAGCGCATCGAGATCCAGCGGATGGAGCGAGGCCACCGCGCGCGGCTCGATCGCATCGAGCACCGAGGCACGGCGCGTCATCGAGCCCGTGTGCCAATGCTCGAGCTGGCGGCCGGTGATCAGCACGAACGGATACTCGCCGTCGGGCCGCTCGTTGGCCGGAATGATGTCGGCCGGCACGAACTTCGCGCGCCCGTCCTTGGTCGGGAAGTCTTCGGTGAACACGACCGACTGCCCCGGATCGTGCTCGGTACGGCAGGGATAGGTGACGCTCGATTGCTCCTCGAGGCGTTCCCACGTGATGCCGCCGATGGAGTTCATCGCGAGGCGCATCTCGTCGTACACCTGCGCAACACCACTCTCGGGACCGGTGTACGTCCAGCCGCAGCCCAACCGGTTCGCGAGCTGCTGGATGATCCAGAGGTCCTGGCGCGCATCGCCGGGCATGTCGAGCGCGCGGCGGCCCATCTGCACCATGCGGTCGGTGTTGGTGACCGAACCCGTCTTCTCGGGCCACGCCGAAGCGGGCAGCACGATGTCGGCGAGGTACGCGGTCTCCGTGAGGAAGATGTCCTGCACGACAAGGCAATCGAGCGCGGCCAGGCCTTCGCGCGCGTGGTGCGCGTTCGGGTCCGACATCGCGGGGTTCTCGCCCATCACGTACATGCCCTTGATGCGCCCGTCGCACGCGGCGTCCATGATCTCGACGACGGTGAGGCCGGGCTTGGGATCGAGCTTGCGGTTCCAGAACTTCTCGAAGCGCGAGAGCGCTTCCGGATTGTCCACGCGCTGGTAGTCCGGGAACATCATCGGGATCAGGCCCGCGTCGGAGGCACCCTGCACGTTGTTCTGGCCGCGCAGCGGATGCAGGCCGGAACCCGGCTTGCCGATCTGGCCGGTCATCAGCGTGAGCGCGATCAGGCAGCGCGCGTTGTCGGTGCCGTGCACGTGCTGCGAGATGCCCATGCCCCAGAGGATCATCGATCCCTTGGAGGTTGCGTAGGCGCGCGCGACTTCGCGGATCGTCTCCGCGGGAATGCCGCAGATCGGCGCCATCGTCTCGGGGCTGAAACCCTTCGAGTTTTCCTTGAGCGCCTGGAAGTTGCTGGTGCGCGTGCGGATGAACTCCTGGTCGCAGAGGTTCTCCTCGAGGATCGTGTAGATCATCGCGTTGAGAAGAGCGACGTCGGTGTCGGCCTTGAACTGCAGCGTGCGCCAGGCGTGGCGCGCGATGTCATTGCGGCGCGGATCGGCGACGATGAGCTTCGCGCCGTTGCGCGCGGCGTTCTTGATCCACGTAGCGGCCACCGGGTGGTTCGCGGTGGGGTTCGAGCCGATGAGGAAGATCACCTCGGCGAACTCGACGTCGGAGACCTGGTTCGACACGGCGCCCGAGCCCACGCCTTCGAGGAGCGCGGCCACGGACGAGGCATGACAAAGACGCGTGCAGTGGTCGACGTTGTTCGTGCCGAAGCCCGTGCGCACGAGCTTCTGGAACAAGTACGCCTCTTCGTTGGAGCCCTTCGCGCTGCCGAATCCGGCGAGCGCGTTGGGTCCCATCGTGTCGCGGACTTTCCCCAGGCCCTTCGCGGCGAGGTCGAGCGCTTCCTCCCACGTGGCTTCGCGGAAGATCTCGCTCCACTTGTCCGGATCGACGGTGAACTCGGCGTGCTTGGGCGCATCGGCCTTGCGGATGAGCGGCTTCGTGAGGCGGTGCGGGTGCTTCACGTAGTCGAAGCCGTAGCGGCCCTTCACGCACAGGCGCTCGTGGTTCGCGGGACCGTCGCGGCCGTCCACGCGCACGATCTCGTTGTCCTTCACGTGGTACGTGAGCTGGCAGCCCACGCCGCAATACGGGCAGACCGAATCCACGGTCTTGTCGGCCTTGATGGCGTACGCGTTCTTCGCCGGCGCGAGCGCGCCCGTGGGGCAGGCCTGCACGCATTCGCCGCAGGCGACGCACGTGGAGTTGCCCATCGGATCGTCGAAGTCGAAGACGATCTTGGATTCGGCGCCGCGGAAGGCGTAGCCGATCACGTCGTTGTTCTGTTCCTCGCGGCAGGCGCGCACGCAGCGCGTGCACTGGATGCAGGCATCGAGGTTCACCCACATCGCCGGATGCGAGGCATCGGGCGCGGGTTGGTGGCGCGCTTCGAAGCGCGAGCCCTTCACGCCAAGCTTGTCCGACCAGATCGCGAGTTCGTTCGCACCGGGCTTGAGATCGACGCCCGGGGCATCCGATTGCAGGAGCTCGAGCACGAGCTTCTGCGAATGCTCTGCGCGCGGGGAAACGGAGGAAACGTCCATGCCCTTCGCGGGCTGGCGGCAGCACGAGGGAGCCAGCACGCGCTCGCCCTTGATCTCGACCACGCAGGCGCGGCAATTGCCGTCGGGCCGGTAGCCTTCCTTGTAGCAAAGGTGTGGGATGTCGACGCCGTGGCGCTTGGCGGACTGGATGATCGTCTCGCCCTCGAAGGCGGAGATCGTCTCGCCGTTGAGCGTGAAGTCGATGGTTGCCGCGCCGACCAGGTCGTTCAGTTTCACTGATTACCCCTTAGAGCAAATCGTCCGCAGATAAACGCGGATAAACGCAGATGAAATTCAAGTTCTGCAATGAAGCACCTCGACATGCCGACTAGTCCTTATCCGCGTTTATCCGCGTTTATCTGCGGACAATGTTCTCGTCTCTTCAAACTTCGTGAGCAAAGTGTTTCGCGACGCAACGAATGGGGTTGGGTGCAGCCTGTCCCAAACCGCAGATGGAAGCATCCACCATCACCTGTGACAGCTCCTCGAGCAACGCGTTGTCCCACTTGGGCGCTTCCATGAGGTGCGCTGCCTTCGACGTGCCCACACGGCAGGGCGTGCACTGGCCGCAGGACTCGTGCTCGAAGAAGCGCATCAGGTTCACCGCGGCATCTCGCGCCTTGTCCTTCTTCGAGAGGATCACGACGGCGGCAGAGCCGATGAAGCAACCGTGGGGCTGGAGCGTATCGAAATCGAGCGGGATGTCGCCCATCGATTCGGGGAGGATTCCGCCCGAGGCGCCGCCCGGCAGGTACGCGTAGAACTCATGGCCATCGAGCATACCGCCGCAGAACTCGGCGATGAGCTCCTTCACCGTGATGCCCGCGGGCGCGAGATGCACGCCGGGCTTCTTCACGCGGCCCGAGACGGAGAACGAGCGCAGGCCCTTGCGGCCATTGCGGCCGTGGGACGCGAACCAGCCCGCGCCCTTCTCGAGGATCTCGCGCACCCAGTGCAGCGTCTCCATGTTGTGTTCGAGCGTCGGCCGGCCGAAGAGGCCAACCTGCGCGACGTACGGCGGGCGAAGCCGCGGCATGCCGCGCTTGCCTTCGATCGATTCGATCATCGCGGACTCTTCACCGCAGATGTAGGCGCCGGCGCCGCGGCGCAGATAAATCGCGGGGAGTTTGGCGGGCGGGTTGGCCTTCAGCAGTTCGAGCTCGCGCTCGAGCGTCTCGCGACAGGCGTGGTATTCGTCGCGCAGGTAGATGTAGACCGCGTCGATGCCCACGGCCCAGGCGGCGATGAGCATGCCTTCGAGGAAGCGATGCGGGTCGTGCTCGAGGTAGTAGCGATCCTTGAACGTGCCGGGCTCGCCCTCGTCGATGTTGATCGCCATCAGGCGCGGAGCCGGCGCGTCGCGCACGATGCGCCACTTGCGGCCCGTGGGAAAGCCCGCGCCGCCCAGGCCGCGCAGGCCGGAATCCTCCATCGTCTTCATCACCGACTCGAGCTCGCGCTTGCCCGAGAGGCAATCGAGCCACAGCTGGTATCCGCCGGCCTCGCGATACGCCTCGTAGCCGATGTGGCGGGTCTGCGGCGCGTAGCTCTGCTTCTCCTTCACCGCGAGCGCGATCGATTCCGCGGTCGCGTTGCCGAACGCGTTCTTGCCGACGCACACCGCCGGCGCCTGCTCGCAGCGGCCGATGCAGGGTGCTGCGATCACGCGGACATCCTTGCCGAGGATCTTCGGCAGGCGTTCGAGGAGATCACCGGCACCGGCCATCGAACACGAAAGGGTTTCGCACACGCGCACCGTGAGCGCAGCGGGTGCGGCCTCGCCCTCCTTCACCACATCGAAGTGGTGATAGAAGGTCGCGACCTCATAGACCTCGGCCATCGCGATCTTCATCGCCTCGGCGAGGGCGGCCATGTGCGCAGCCGACAGGTGGCCGAACTTGTCCTGGATGCGATGCAGGTTCTCGATGAGGTATTCGCGATCGCGGGGCGCATCGGCGAGGACCTGGAGCACCTCTTCGCGCGCGACAGGATCGACCGTGCGGCCCTTCGGGGTGGGGCGGGCGCGGCGGATCTTGCCGACCGGAATGACAACCGTGTTCATGGGCGCGGAATGCTCAGGAAATCAGGCCTCAAGGTTACCGAATGGCTCCCGGCGAAGCAGTTGACGCCCGTCAAGGGCTTACTGTCGGGACATGGGAGGGTGCAGGGGGTTCCCGGACCCCTTTCCCTTCCGGACGTTGTAGATTGCCCCCAACGGTACCCAAGCGCCACGCATGAGCCTCCTCGACGGAACGATCGCCACCCTGAAGCGCCATGCGCCGTTCGACCGCATGCAGCAGGACGACCTCGCGTTCCTTGCGTCGCACCTCGCCGTGACGTACTACCCGGCCGGGACCCGAATCCTCGACCCGACTTCCGGCAATCCTTCGCATATGCACATCATCAAGCAGGGTGCCGTGACGATCGGCCGTCACGACGAACGGCGCTCCGACGTGGTGCTGCACGCCGGCGAGTGCTTCCCGATGGGTGCGCTCCTGGCGCGCCGGCCGGTGAGCGCGAGCTACGAGGCCTCGCACGATACGTTCTGCTTCCTGCTCGGCGAGGCCGATTTCCGCGCGCTCATGGAACGCAGCGCCGTGTTCAACAAGTTCTGCACGCGGCGGATCGCGCTCTTCCTCGAGCAGGCCCTCTCGGCGCTGAAAAGCGACGCCACGCTTTCCACCGACCCGCGCCAGCCGCTCGACCGGCGGCTAGCCCAGGTGGTCTCCGGAAAACCCGTCACGTGCCCCCGCGGCACGACGCTGCGCGCGGCGCTCGCGCGCATGCACGACGACGGCATCGGCTCCATCCTCGTGACCAACGACGACGGCTCGCTCGCGGGAATCTTCACCTTGAAGGACCTGCTCGCGCGGGTGGCGCTGGCCGACAACGACCTCGAGCAGCCGATCGACACGGTGATGACGCCCGATCCGATCTCGCTTCCCGGAGACGCGTTCGCCTACGAAGCCGCGCTCGAGATGTCCGAACACAACATCCATCACGTGGTGGTGAAGGACGGGGAGACGATCGCGGGCCTCGTCTCCGAGCGCGACCTCTTCGCGCTGCAGCGCATCGGCCTGCGCCAGGTTGGCGCGGCGATCTCGCAGGCGACGACGATCGAAGCGCTCGTGCCGCTCTCGCACGAGATTCGCGACACGACGCAGGAGCTGATCGCCCAGGGCGTGGAGTTCGAGAACCTCGCGCGGATCGTCGCGTCGCTCCACGATCGCCTCACGCGCCGCGTGATCGAGATCAGCCTTGCGGTCGATGGCGTTTCGCCGCGCACCTTCTGCTGGCTCTCGCTCGGCAGCGAGGGCCGCCGCGAGCGCACGCTCGCTTCCGACCAGGACAACGCGATCGTGTTTCCCGACGGGACCGATCCGAAGGCGATGCGCGAACTGTTGCTGCCGGCCGCCGACCGCATCAACCACGGGCTCGACGCCGTGGGCTTCCCGCTGTGCACGGGTTTCATCATGGGTTCGAACCCGCGCTGGTGCCTTTCCGAATCCGAGTGGCGCGAGGAGTTTTCCCGCTGGATCGCCGGTGGCGACCCGAAGGCGATCCTGCAAGCGAACATCTTCTTCGACTTCCGTCCGCTGCACGGAGAGTTCACGCCGGCTCGCAGGCTGCGCGAATGGCTCGTGGCCAGCGTGCCGGGCAACTCGCGCTTCCTGCGCCTCATGGCGGAGAACGCGCTGGCGAACCGCCCGCCGCTGGGCCTCGTTCGCGATTTCGAGCTCTCCGACGATCCGCGCCATCCGCAGACCATCGACCTGAAGATGCGCGGCGCGATGATCTTCACGGACGCCGCGCGCATCTATGCGCTTGCACAGGGTGTCGAGGCCACCAACACCGCCGAGCGAATCCGCGAGGTCACCGAGCGCGGCGGACTGCCGAAGCAGGACTCCGAAGCGTGGCTGCGCGCGGTGCACGTGCTGCAACTTTTCCGATTGCGCCACCAGCACGCGCTCATCGCGCGCGGCGAGCCACCCGACAATCACCTTCGTCCCGATCGCTTGAACGAGATCGACCGGCGCCTCCTCAAGGAATGCCTGCGCGCCGCGCGCACGCTGCAGCAACGCATCGCCCTCGACTACGACCTGTGAGCACGCCGCGATTCTGGGAGGCCGCCTGGCAACGCATCGGCCGCTGGATCCCGACCTTGCATGCGCCTGGCAACGCGGCCCTTGCCGACGTGCGCTTCGTCGTGGTCGATACCGAGACGAGCGGGTTCAACACGCGCAGCGACCGCCTGCTGTCGATCGGGGCCTGCGCGGTGAAGGGCGGGCGCATCGACCTCGCGGAGACGTTCTATCGCGAGCTCAGGCAGGAGCAGCCGAGCGACGACGCGAACATCCTCGTGCATGGCATCGGGCGCGCGGCCCAGCTCTCGGGTGAAGTGCGCGCCGACGCCCTGCGCGCGTTCCTCGATTTCGCGAGCGGCGATCCGCTCGTGGCCTTCAACGCGAAGTTCGACCAGGCGTTTCTCGCGCGTTCGATGCGCCAGGACCTCGGAGAACGCTTCGCCGCCGAGTGGTTCGACCTCGCCACGCTGCCGCGCGGGCTCTATCCCGATGCCGCCCGCTCGCGGCGCACGCTCGATGACTGGCTGGCCCACTTCGGGATCGACTCGCTCGAACGCCATCACGCGCTGGGCGACGCGTTCGTGACGGCGGAGCTGCTGCTGGTGGTGCTGGCGAAAGCGCGCGCCGAAGGGTTCGCCGATCTCGGCGGCCTGCGGCGCGCGGCGCGACTCGGAGTCTCTACAGCACCGACTTGAGCAGCTTGCCCATCTCCGCGGGGTTGCGCGTGACCTTCATGCCGCACGCTTCCATCACGGCGAGCTTTTCCTGCGCCGTGCCCTTGCCGCCCGAGATGATCGCGCCCGCATGGCCCATGCGCTTGCCGGGAGGTGCCGTCACGCCGGCGATGAAGCCCACGACGGGTTTCTTCATGTTCGCCTTGATCCAGTGCGCCGCGGCTTCCTCGTCGGTGCCGCCGATCTCGCCGATCATGATCACGGCGTCCGTCTCCGGATCGTCGTTGAACATCTTCAGGATGTCGATGTGCTTGAGTCCGTTCACCGGGTCGCCGCCGATGCCGACCGCGGACGACTGCCCGAGGCCCAGCGCCGTGAGCTGGCCGACCGCTTCGTAGGTGAGCGTGCCCGAGCGCGACACCACGCCGATGCGGCCCTTCTTGTGGATGTGGCCGGGCATGATGCCGATCTTGATTTCGTCGGGCGTGATCGTGCCGGGGCAGTTGGGCCCGAGCAGGATGGTCTTCTTGCCCTGCATCTTGTAGCGGGTCTTCACCATGTCGCGCACCGGGATGCCTTCGGTGATGCAGATCACGAGGTCGAGATCCGCATCGACGGCTTCGTCGATCGCCGCGGCGGCATACGGCGGCGGCACGTAGATCACCGAGACCGTCGCACCGGTGGCGGACTTCGCGTCCTTCACCGAGTTGTAGATCGGGATCCCTTCGAAGTCCTGGCCGCCCTTGCCGGGCGTGACGCCCGCGACGAAGCAGTTCTTGCCGTTGGCATACTCGCGGCACATCTTCGTGTGGAACTGGCCGGTCTTGCCGGTGATGCCCTGCGTGATGACCTTGGTGTTCTTGTTGATGAGGATCGACATTATTTTTGTCCCTTCGCTGCAGCCACCACCTTCTCGGCCGCATCGCCCATGTTCGAGGCGGAAATGATCGGCAGGCCCGAGTCGGCGAGGATCTTCTTGCCGAGGTCCACGTTCGTCCCTTCGAGGCGGACGACGAGGGGCACGTTGAGCGAGACCTGGCGCGCGGCGGTGACGACACCGGTCGCGATCGTGTCGCACTTCATGATGCCGCCGAAGATGTTCACGAGGATCGCCTTCAGCCCCGGGTTCTTCAGCATGATCTTGAAGGCCTCGGTGACCTTCTCGGCCGTGGCGCCACCGCCCACGTCGAGGAAGTTCGCCGGGCTGCCGCCGTAGAGCTTGATCGTGTCCATCGTCGCCATCGCGAGGCCCGCGCCGTTGACCAGGCAGCCGATGTTGCCGTCGAGCGAGATGTACGAGAGGTCGAACTTCGAGGCTTCGACTTCGGCCGGGTCCTCTTCATCGAGGTCGCGCATCGCGACGATGTCCGGATGGCGATAGAGCGCGTTGGAATCGAAGTTGAGCTTCGAATCGAGCGCGATCACCTTGCCGTCGCCCGTGATGATCAGGGGATTGATCTCGGCGAGCGAGCAGTCGGTTTCGTCGAAGACCTTGTAGAGCTTCTGCAGGAAGTCGCGCGCCTGCGGCACGAGTGCCGCGGGAACGCCGATCTTGCGCGCGACGTCGTCGGCATCCGAGTCTTCGAGGCCCTTGCCCGGATCGATCGACACCTTGTGGATCTTCTCGGGCGTGTGCTCGGCGACGTGCTCGATGTCCATGCCGCCCTCGGAGCTCGCCATGAGGGTCACGCGCTGCGTGGCGCGATCGACCACCATGCCGATGTAGAGCTCCTTCTTGATGTCCGCGCCCTCTTCGATGAGGAGGCGCCGCACGAGACGGCCCGCGGGGCCGGTCTGGTGGGTGACGAGCGTCATGCCGAGGATCTGCCCGGCGAGCGTCCTCACCTCCTCGAGCGAGCGCGCGAGCTTCACGCCGCCGCCCTTGCCGCGGCCGCCCGCGTGGATCTGTGCCTTCACGACCCAGACGGGGCCGCCGAGTTTCTTCGCCGCTTCCACGGCCTCGTCGACCGTGAATGCCGGAAAGCCGCGCGGCGTGACGATTCCGAACTTCCGGAAGATTTCCTTGCCCTGGTATTCGTGGATGTTCACGACTCGTTTCCCTTCTGTGCCTGTCGGTTGTCCGGTGCGGGCGGGGATTGATCCGTTCCCCGATACCACTCCGGGTAGTACTGCGCCACGAGCGGCTTGGTTGCATCGAGCGCGTGGCAGCGATCGATCGGATAGGGCTTCTGCGCCGGATCGCGCTTCAACTGGCCCGCCATCGTCTGGAAGGCCGCGGTCGCGAGCGTCCCGGCAAGCTCCGTGAGATGCGTGCAGCCGCGCACGCCGCCCAGCAATTCCTTGAGCCTCTGGTGATAGCCGGGGCGGATCGCCAGTCCTATCAGGCGGCGATATTCCGGCGTGATCCCGTCGCATACATTGATCCAGGGCATGGCGTCGGTGGACGCCGCCGCGTCAACGATGGTCAGCGTGTGGTCGACGGTCAGCCGCAGCCACATCGAGTGGATGGGCTCGCCGGCCGGGCGCAGGCCCGAGGTCAGCTTGAAGTCCGCGTCCTTGGTGTCGGTGAGGTGGCCTTCGATGTCGAACAGGCCATCGTCCCGCTTCCAGCCGCGGATCTCGATCGAGCGACGGTGAAGCGGGGTCCGGGGGGTCGTCGGCTCCGGAAGCGGCATCGATCAGCCGTTGGCCTTGCGCGCCTCGCGGATCGCCGCGGCGAATTCCATACCCGTCTGGTAGCGCTGCTCGAGGTCCTTCGCGAGCGCCTTGTCGATGATCACGACCATCCAGGGCTTCAACGCCGAGTTGATCTCGAGGATGTTCGGGTGCGGCGTGTTGGCGATCGCGAACATCAGCTGCGTCATCGACTCGCCGTTGAACGGCAATTGGCCGCAGAGCATCTGGAAGAGCGTGACGCCGAGCGAGAAGATGTCCGAGCGTCCGTCGATGCGCTTGCCCGCGAGCTGCTCGGGCGACATATAGGACGGCGTGCCCAGCACCATGCCGGTCTTGGTCTTCGACGAATCCGTGATGCGCGCGATGCCGAAGTCGGTGACCTTCGCGACGTCGCTGTCGGGCTCGTACATGATGTTCGCGGGCTTGATGTCGCGATGCACGACACCGAGCGTGTGCGCGTACCCGAGCGCATCGGCCACGCGCTCGACGATCGAGAGCACCTTGTCGGGCGGCAGCAGGTTCGGGTTCTTCGTGAACTGGACGAGGTCCTTGCCCTTCAGGAACTCCATCGCGATGTAGCACAGGTCGTGCTCTTCGCCCGCGTCGTAGATCGTGACGATGCTCGGGTGCGTGAGCCGGCCCGCGGTCTCCGCCTCGCGGAAGAAGCGCTCCTTGGCTTCCGTGAGCTCGTCGGCTTCGAATTCCGCGGACAGGGCCATCGTCTTGATCGCGACGACGCGGCCGATCTTCGGATCCTTGCCGCCGTACACGACGCCCATCGCGCCCTTGCCGAGCTCCTTCTCGATTTGATAGCGGCCGAGCATCGGCTTTTCCGCCGCTCCACCGGCCATCACCATCGTGGCATTGGTGCGCGCGCCCGAGGAACCGCCGAGGATGATCGTCTCGCTCATCGCCTTGTTGCGGCCGGCGCGTTCGGCGACGTCCTTGAACTTCGGGTCCTTCGCGGCGATGAAGCCGAACACCGACTCGGCCTTGTTGAACTGGCGGCGGCGTTCGAAATCGAGCGCCAGCGAGTAGAGGTTCTCGGCAAGCTGCTCGTCGTAAGGACACTTGCGGAACTTGTCGAAGGCCATGTCGAGCTGGCCCTGCTGCTGGAACGCGAGGCCCAGCATGCGGTTCGATTCCGCGCCCTCGGTGTCGGCCTTCTCCTTGCCCGCTTCCGTCACGAGGTAGCGCTTGGTCGTGAGCAGCGCGTGTCCGACGATCAGGAGCGTCGCGGGAAGCATGAGCTGGATCCACAGGCCCGCGCTCGTCATGAGTCCGAGATGCGTACCGAACAGGGCGGCCAGCAGCACGAGCGTCACGATGGCACCCATGCCCGCACCGAGGCGCGGCAACAGCAGGATGAGGTAGAGCGCGATCAGGAGGTAGGCACCGAGCGTGGCCATGCCGCCCCACGTGGGCGCGACGAAGAAGTGCTCCTGCATGATCGACGACACCGAGTGCGCCAGCGTCGTGACCGGGTTCATCTGCGGCGAGATCGGCGTCACCTGCGCGGCACCGACGCCGGCGGCCGTGGCACCGATCAACACGATCTTGTCGGTGTACTTGCTCGTCGGGATCTTGCCGGAGTAGACGTCGAAGAACGAATCGATCGGGAAGGCGGGACGGCCGTCGCGATCCTTGTAGAAGTACGTGTACATCTGCGATGCGTCGTCCGTGCGGATCACCTTGCCGCCGACGGAGACGCTTTCGCCGACGTTCGCCTTCACGTCCTTGGGGCCGAGGTTGAGGCTCTTCGCGGCGATCATGAGGGCGAGCGACGGATATTGCTGGCCGTAGAAATCGATCACCAGAGGCTCGAAGCGCACTGCGCCGTCTTCGTCGAGGTTGGAGTTGAGGTGGCCGATGCCGGCGGCCGCGACGCCGAGCTGCTCGATCGGCAGCAGGGGATCGACGCCATACAGGAACTGCCCACCGCCCGACTGCGTCGTGCCGCCGATCGTGTTCTTCGCGACGTACTCGGCCGTCGGCTTGTCGGGCTTGCCCGGCGGCGGAGTGCCCGAGAGGCCCTGGAACGCGAGCGGAACGATCACGTTGCCGGCCTTCTTCATGCTGTCGGCAAGGCGCAGGTCGCTGTTGAGCGCGGTCGAGGCTTCGTGGAGGATCTTGCCGATCTCGGCGACATCGGGCGGCGCGGTCGACGGTTGCGCGGCGGGCGTGGCGGCCGCGAACGCGGAAACGCCGGGCGCTTCCTGCGGCGCGGCCGAAGGCCAGGCCTTGTTGTAGACGTCGAGCATCCGCTCGACATACACGAGGCCCGCGTCCTTCTGCGGCTCGGACAGGATGATCGTGTTGCCGATGACCTTCGCCTTCGAGGCCGCCAGCTGGTCGATCAGCTTGGCCTGCACTTCGCGCGACCACGGCCAGCGGCCGATGTTGCGGATCGACGGCTCGTCGATCGCGATCACGGCGATCTTGTCGCTGGGGATCTTTGAAGTCATCCGCACGCCAAGGTCGTAGGCCCAGCGTTCGACGCCGGGGATGAACCCCGAGGCCTTCGCGAACACGAGCATGGCAATAGCGATGACCAGACCGAGGAACCAGTCGGCCTTCCAGAACGCGGTCTTCATGAACTCTCCCCCGGAGACATGCGACTTTCGGCGAGCCCGAATCTTACTCTGACCCCCGATTCTACCGAAGGTCGCCGCCGAGTCGCCTGCCGCCTAGGGAAAAGCCGGAACCGTCGGCTCCTGGCCGCGATCCATCGCCTCCGGGTGCGTGCGCTGGATGATCGCGCGCACGTCCTCGTAACGGGTCGAGGGCACGTCGAGCATCAGCAGGACCTTGCCGTCCTGGATCTCGGATTCGAACCCCTTGAGGCGGGAATTGGGCACCTGCATGCCCACCATGCTCGACACCCATGCGCCAAGGAAAGCGCCGACCACAGCGGTGATCAAGACCGTCACCAGCTGCAGCGTGCCGCCCTGCGGCGGGAAGTACACGAGGAAGAGCCCGAAGAAAATTCCCATCAGCCCGCCGAGGACCAGGCCCACGAACGCGCCGTGGACGGTGTCGGTCTTGTGCAGGTAGGAGGCTTCGTGGAGCTCGCCGAGATCGGTGCCGCGGCGCGCGAGGAAGTGCATGTGGCGGTCCTCGATGCGCGCGAGCAGGAGGTCGTCGGCCAGCTTCTTCGCGCTCGTGGTGTCGGGAAGCGTGACGTACATCCTGAGTCTCATGTCCTTTCCTCCGAACGGATTCAAGGACCAACCAGCCTACTCCCAACTATTGGTCAGCGCGAGAGGGCTTCCCGGAGGCCTTCCACGCGCTTGCGATTCACGTCGAAATCGCGCACGCCCAGCCGCGCGCCCGAACGCACGTGGATCGCGCCGCCCGCGGGATCGGGCGTGAACTCGGTGTCGTCCACGAACCCCATCGTCTTCGAGGAAAACTCGACGTGCAGGTAGTCGGGGCGGCTCGTGACCACCGTCGCGCCGGGCATGGCGCGCACCACGGATTCGAGTTTCGCCCACACGGCCGGTGCGGCACCGGCCACTCGCAACGGTGCGATGAAATGCTTGTCGCCGGAAGCGGCCTGCGACGACACCCAGTTCGGGCGCCAGTCGCCGTTGCGCAGCTTGCCTTCACGAAGCCCGAGGTTGTCCGGCCGGCTTCCCGAGAAGAGTCCCATCTGCGCTCCCACGATTGCGACCACGGCCAGTGTAGCGCCGAGCGCGGCGAGCACGACCAGGACACGCCGGACCCAGCGCATCGATGTCCTACGGAACGAGAATCGTGGAGCCGGTGGTCTTGCGCGCCTCGATATCGCGATGCGCCTGCGCGGCATCCTTCAGCGCGTATTGCTGGCGCGGCTCGACCTTGATGCGGCCGGCGATCACGTGCTCGAAGAGTTCCTTGGCGCCGTTGACCAATTCCTCGCGCTTTGCGGTGAAGCTCGCGAGCGTGGGACGCACGACGGACAGCGATCCCTTCGCCGCGAGGATGCCGAGGTTCACGCCGTCGACCGGACCGGACGCATTGCCGAAGCTCACCATCAGGCCGCGGACCTGCAGGCAATCGAGGGACTTCACCCACGTGTCCTTGCCGATCGAGTCGTACACGATCGGCACTTTCTTGCCGCCGGTGATTTCCATCACGCGCGCGTGGAAATCCTCGGTCGTGTAGTTGATCGTGTGCGTGCAGCCGTGCTCCTTCGCGAGCTTGGCTTTTTCTTCCGAGCTCACGGTGCCGATCACGTTGATCCCGAGCGCTTTCGCCCACTGGCATGCGATGAGACCGATGCCGCCCGCGGCCGCGTGCACGAGCACGGTGTCGCCGCTCTTCGGTACCAGCAGCAGGCTGCGCAGCAGGTAACGAACAGTGAGGCCCTGCAGCATCATGCTGGCACCCTGCTCGAAGCTGATCGCGTCCGGAAGCTTCACCAGGCGGTCGGCCGGATGGATCTTCTTTTCCGAGTAGCTGCCGATCGGTCCGTTGGCGTAAGCGACACGGTCGCCCACCTTGAACTCGGTGACTCCTACGCCGACAGCTTCGACGACGGCCGAGCCTTCCATGCCGACGCCCGACGGCAGCGGCATCGCGTAGAGCCCGGAGCGGTGATAGGTGTCGAGATAATTGAGGCCCGCGGCCTTCTGGTCGAGGCGGACTTCGCCCGGGCCGGGATCGCCGATGGCGACCTCTTCCCATTGCAGCACTTCGGGTCCACCGGTCTTGTGAAAGCGGATTGCGTGGGGCATGGAACCTCCGGGATTCAGGTTCCCAGAATGGTACCTGCTCCCACGCCTGCCGCCTTCGCCCATTCGGCGGCGGAGACCTTCTTGCCTTCTTCCGGCTTCACCTTGCTGATTTCGACCTGGCCGCCCTGCGCGGTGATGCGGATCGAGTCCGCGCCCACCTCGGTGACCTCGCCGATCTTGCCCTTCACCGCGCCGAACGTGCGCACGAGGTGCTTCTTCGAGCCGAAGAGCTGCAGCTTCTTGCCGGCGATCGTGGTCCACGCGCCGGGTGCGGGATCGGCACCACGGATCGTGTTGTGGATGTAGTCCACGTGGTTGTTCCAGTTGATCTTCGCTTCGTTCGCGCGGAACCAGCCTTCGTAGGACGCGGCGTTCTCGTCCTGCACGACTTCCTTGTGCTTGCCCGCGACGACGAGGTCCGCGGCTTCGAGCATCGCCGCGACACCCATCGGGAAGAGGCGATCGAAGTACACGGTGCCCAGCGTGTCGTTCTCGGAGATCGGCGTTTCCTTCTGCAGGATCACCGCGCCTTCGTCGAGGCCGTCGGTGGGACGGAAGATCGTGAGGCCGGTCTTCGTCTCGCCCTTGGTGATGGGCCAGTTGATCGACGACGGGCCGCGATACTTCGGCAGCAGCGAAGGGTGGTACTGGATCGTGCCGTGCTTGGGGATGCTCACGAATTCCTGCGGCGCGAACTGGAGCACGAACGCCATGATGCCGATGTCGGCGTTGGCGTCCTTCATGGCCTGCACGGCCTCCGGACCCTTGAGGTTCGGGAACTGGTAGAGCTTGAGGCCCTTCTCCTGCGCGGCCGTGCGCATCGGGTCGGCTTTGGCGCCTTCCTTCTCGGGCGCGCAGAAGACGGCCGCGACAGTGTCGCCACGGGCGACGAGAGCTTCAAGGACTGCTTTGCCGAAATCCTGCTGACCGATGAGTGCGACGCGCATGGGGAGGCCTGTGAGTTATGCGGGGGTTAAGTCTTTGGAACCGCCGATGAACGCCGATTCACCGCCGATTGCCGCCGATATGAAGAAGCGGAGGAGGTTGCAGCGAGTCATGGCTCACATCCCGCCGGTTCACTCGAAGATCCACACCCATTCATCTGCGGCAATCGGCGGTGAATCGGCGTTCATCGGCGGTTCCAACGCCTTTTGTGTACTGAACTCGTTACGCAGCTTTCTTGGGAGGCGCGGAGAAAGCGCCAGCGCCCTTCAGCGAAGCGATCTTCGCGTCGTCGTAGCCGAGGACGTTCTTGAGGACATCGTCGGTGTGCTCGCCCAGCAGCGGGCTGCGCTCGATCTTCGCGGGCGAGGCCGACAGCTTGATCGGCATGCCCACGTTGAACCACTTGCCGCGCTGCGGGTGGTCGAGCTCGACCCACATGTCGCGGCCCTTCACGTGCTCGTCGGTCGCAAGATCCGTCGTGGACATGATCGGACCGCACGGCACGTCGATGGGGTTGAGGATCGCCATCAGCTCGCGCTTCGTGTACTTCTCGGCGAACTTGTTGAGCAGCGTCCACACGAGCGACTGGTTCTTGCGGCGCTCGGCGATGGTCGCGACACGCGGATCGGTCGCGAGGTCGGGAACGCCGACATCCGGTCCGATGCGCGCGGCGAGATCCGCCCAGACGGCTTCCTGCACGACGACGTACAGCCAGTCGTTGGCGCCGTGCGGCTTGCAATGGATGGCGTTGCCGAGCTGGCCACCGCCGGAATCGTTGCCGGCGCGCGGCACGTCACCCATGTTCTGGTACGTGGGCACCGAGAACTCGGCGAGTGACTGGCGCGTGAGACGCTGGTGATCGCGGAACTTCACGCGGCAAAGGTTCATCACGCCGTCCATCATCGCCACTTCCACGTACTGGCCCTGGCCGGTGCGATTGGCCTGGTGGAGTGCGGCGAGGAGACCGATGGCCAGGTGCAGGCCCGTGCCCGAATCGCCGATCTGCGCGCCGGTCACGAAGGGTGGTCCATCAGGCACCCCCGTAGTGCTCATGGCCCCGCCCATGGCCTGCGCGACGTTTTCGTACGCCTTGAAATCCGAGTACGGGCCCGACGAACCGAAGCCCTTGATCGAACCCACGACGATCTTCGGGTTGATCTCGTGGATCTTTTCCCACGTGAAGCCGAGGCGCTCGAGCACGCCCGGGCCGAAGTTCTCCATCATGATGTCGCACGTCTTCAGCAGATCCACGAAGACCAGCTTGCCCTCGTTGCTCTTCATGTTCACGGTGATCGACCGCTTGTTGCAGTTCAACATCGTGAAGTAGAGCGAGTCGGCATTGGGCACGTCGCGCAGCTGGCCGCGCGTGGCATCGCCCTGCGGGGGCTCGAACTTGATGACATCCGCGCCCATCCACGCGAGCAGCTGCGAGCACGTCGGCCCGGCCTGCACGTGGGTCATGTCGAGGATGCGAACTCCTTTGAGAGCTTCCATGGTCTTTGTCCTTGAGGCGTGGTTTCTAGTTATTTCTTTTTCGCGGCGTTCGGGTTCAGGCTCGTGATGCGGCCGCTTTCGGTGCCGGCGGTTTCATCGATCACGGCGTTGATGAGCGTGGGCTTGCGCGACTTGATCGCTTCCTCCATTGCCTTGCGCAGCTCGTCGGGAGTCGTGGCATGCACGCCGACGCCACCGAAGGCCTCGATGATCTTGTCGTAGCGGGCACCCTTCACGAACACCGTAGGCGCGGGGTCGCGGCCCGTCGGATCGACGTCCGTGCCCTTGTACACGCCGTTGTTGTTCATGATGACGATGCACACCGGCATGTTGTAGCGGCAGATCGTCTCGACTTCCATGCCCGAGAAGCCGAAGGCGCTGTCGCCCTCGATCGCGATCACCGGGTGCTTCGTCGCGGCGGCCGCGGCCACGCAGTAGCCCATGCCCACGCCCATGATTCCCCAGGTGCCCACGTCGATGCGCTTCCTGGGCTTGTACATGTCCACGATCGAGCGCGTGAAGTCGAGCGCGTTCGCGCCTTCGTTCACCAGCATCGCGTCGGGGTTCGCCTTGATGATGTCGCGCACGACGTTGAGCGCGCTGTGGAAGTTCATCGGCGAGGGATTCTTGGCGAGCGTCTCGGCCATCTTCGCGATGTTGCCGTTCTTCTTCGCGGCGACGGCGTCGGTCCACTCCTTCGGCGGCTTCGCCCAGCCCGCATCGACGGCCTTCTGCAGCTGCGCGACGCACGAGGCGATGTCGCCGACCAGCGGGGCGTCGATCTTCACGTTGCTGTCGGCTTCCTGCGGCGAGATGTCGATCTGGATGAACTTCTGCTTGCCCCACGACTTGTGGCCGTTGCCGCCCCAGGTCTTGCCCTTGCCGTGCGAAAGCAGCCAGTTCAGGCGCGCGCCGATGAGCAGCACGACGTCGGCTTCCGGCAGCACGAAGGAACGCGCGGCGGATGCGCACTGCTCGTGCGTATCGGGCAGCAGGCCCTTGGCCATCGACATCGGCAGGTACGGGATGCCCGTCGATTCGACGAGCTTGCGGATTTCCGCGTCGCACTGCGCGTAGGCGGCACCCTTGCCGAGGAGGATCAGCGGCTTCTTCGCGCCCTTGAGGAGATCGAGCGCGCGCTTGACCGCATCAGCGCCGGGAATCTGTGCCGGCGCGGGATCGACGACCTTGATCAGCGTGGCGCGGCCGGCCGTGGCTTCCATCGTCTGCGCGAACAACTTCGCCGGCAGGTCGAGGTACACGCCGCCCGGGCGGCCGGAGACCGCGGCGCGGATCGCGCGCGCGATGCCCACGCCGATGTCCTCGGCATGCAGGACGCGGTAGGCAGCCTTGGAGACGGGCTTCGCGATCGCGAGCTGGTCCATCTCCTCGTAGTCGCCCTGCTGGAGATCGACGATCTCACGCTCCGACGAGCCGGAGATGAGGATCATCGGGAAGCAATTGGTCGTCGCGTGGGCGAGCGAATTGAGGCCGTTCAGGAAGCCGGGCGCGGAAACCGTGAGGCAGATGCCCGGCGTCTGGGTGATGAAGCCGTGGATGGACGCCGCATAGCCCGCGTTCTGCTCATGGCGGAACGACAGCATGCGCAGGCCCTCGGCCTGGAGCATGCGCGTGAGATCCGTGATCGGGATGCCGGGCAGCCCGTAGATCGTGTCGATGCCGTTGAGCTTGAGCGCCTCGATGAGCAGGTGGAAACCGTCGATCGTTTCCTGGGGCTGAGCATTGACGCCGCTGCTTGCGGGCGAGGCGGCGGGTGCCGGCGTGATGCCGGGTTGAGTGACGGTGGCCATGATGGGATTTCTCCTGAACTGAATTCTGCGGCGCTATGGGCCGATGCGAGGTGAAACGGCACTTCCGGGAGCAGCTACAATGTTAAGAAGTGCCCCGACGCTACAGCCTTGATTGGGGTCAATTTTCCCTCTCGAAACATGACTCTTCTCGTCAATCACCCCGAACGCGAAGTCCTCGCCCGGCGCCTGGAGCAGAACATCGTCCTGCGCCGGCTCGAGGGAGACGCGTTCGCGGCCCTCGAACCGCACCTGGCGATCATCGATTACCGCAAGGGCGACGTCCTGCTGACCCAGGGCGCCCACGACATGGAGCAGTACTTCGTCCTCGAAGGCGTCCTCAAGCGCGTTGTCGCGAGCCCCGAGGGCAAGGAAATGATCCTGCGCTTCGCCAAGGAAGACGACATGGACACGAGCTACGCAGCCTGGAAGCTGCGCACGCCCGCGCCCTACTCGATCCGCGCCGTCACTCGCGCGCGCGTGGCGAAGCTTCCCCTGCCGCAATGGGCCTCCTTCATGGACAGCTACCCCGACCTGAAGGAAGACTTCGAGTACGAAATCATGCACCTCATGAGCGAGGTGATGGCCCACACGATCACCCTGCACCTGCTCGACGCGCCCGGACGCGTGCACCGGTTCCTGCGCAAGCACCCGGAGCTCGCCGAGCGCGTCCCGAAGAAGGAACTTGCGTCCTACCTGAACCTCTCGGCCGAGACGCTTTCGCGCCTCAAGCACGCCGGGAAGATCTGACCCCGAGGCCCCGATGGTCGACGACACCGACATCTTCGTGATGACAGACAAGGGCCGAGCCGAGCTTTCGGCCGAGGTGAGCAAGCTGCCGGCGAAACTGCGGCGCTGCCTCGACATGGTGGATGGGGCCCGGACCGCCGGCGATTTCGCGCCCAATTTCCGACCGGGGGAATCCGGCGCCGTCCTCGAGGAACTGCGCGCCGGCGGCTACATCGCCCGGAAGGCCTAGCGTTTCTTCAGCAGCGCGAGCCCCTGGCTGACGAACGGCCAGAAGAGCAGCAGCAGCGCGAGGGTCGTGATCGATCCGACGAGCCCATTGGCCGCGAAGATGCCCAGGTCGCCCTGCGACATCAGCATCGACTGCCGGAATGAATCCTCCGCGCGATCGCCGAGTACGAGTGCGAGCACCATGGGCGCCAGCGGGTAATCGAGCTTCTTGAAGACATAGCCCAGGATGCCGAAGACCAGCATCAGCCAGACGTCGAACATCGAGTTGTGCACCGTGAACGCGCCGATCGCGCAGATCACGAGGATCACCGGCGCGATGATCGAGAAGGGCACGCGCAGGATGGCCGCGAACAGCGGCACGCAGGTGAGCACGACGATGAGGCCGGCGATATTGCCCAGGTACATCGAGGCGATGAGGCCCCAGACGAAGTCGGGTTTCTCGATGAAGAGCAGCGGCCCCGGTTGCAGGCCCCAGATGAGCAGGCCACCGAGCAGCACCGCCGCCGTGGGCGAGCCGGGCACGCCCAGCGTGATCATCGGCAGCAGGGCGGAAGTTCCCGCGGCGTGCGCCGCGGTTTCGGGAGCGATCACGCCCTCGACCTGGCCCTTGCCGAACTTATCGCCATCGGGCGACATGCGCTTGGCGACACCGTAGGCCATGAACGAAGCCGGCGTGGCGCCGCCGGGGACGATGCCCATCAGGCAACCGACCGCGGAGCTGCGCAGCGACGTCTTCCAGTACTTGGGCAGTTCCTTCCACGTCTCGACCACGACGCGCGCATTGAGCCTCGCGCTCGCGCCCTTGAAGACCAGGCCTTCCTCGATGGTGAGCAGGATCTCGCCGATGCCGAAGAGGCCGATCACCGCGATCAGGAAGTCGAAGCCCTTGAGCAGCTCCATGAAGCCGAACGTGAGGCGCAACTGGCCGGTCACGGTATCGATGCCCACGGCGGCGAGGCCGAAGCCCGCCATCATCGCGGCGATGGTCTTGAAGGGCGAGCCCTTGGCCATGCCGACGAAGGCGCAGAACGTGAGCAGGTAGACGGAGAAGAATTCCGGTGGCCCGAACTTCAGCGCGAAGCGTGCGACGACAGGCGACAGGAACGTGATGACGATCACCGCGACCAGCGCGCCGATGAACGACGACGTGAAGGCGGCCGTGAGCGCCTTGCCCGCCTCGCCCTTCTGCGCCATCGGGTAGCCATCGAAGGTCGTTGCTACCGACCATGGCTCCCCCGGGATGTTGAAGAGGATGGAGGTGATGGCGCCGCCGAAGAGCGCGCCCCAGTAGATGCAAGACAGCAGGATGATCGCCGAGGTGGCCCCGCCTTCGGCCTGCGCCATCGAGAACGTGAGCGGCAGGAGGATCGCGACGCCATTGGCGCCGCCGAGCCCCGGCAACACGCCGATCAGCACGCCGAGGCTTACGCCGGCGAGCATCAACAGCAGGTTCTTCATGGAGAGGGCGACGACGAAGCCGCCCATCAAGGATTGGATTTCCTGCATGGTGTGCGCGTGCCTCTTCTTAGAGGAAGCCCAGCATGGCTTCGATGGGTCCCTTGGGAAGCGGAACCTTGAACCAGATTTCGAACATCAGGAAGAACGCCACCACCACGCCGATCGACACCACCGCGATCTTTGCCCAGCCGTACTTGCCGAGGGTGCGCATGAAAAACGCGATGAAGAGCGCCGAGGCGAGGTAGATGCCCAGCGAGTAGACGGGGTTCACGATCAGCGCGACGTAGATCGTGCATGGGATCATCACCGTGAGCACCATCTTCAGCTGGCTGCGCATCACGAACGGCTTGCCGCCGTCCTCCCGGCTCATGCGGAACGCCGAGATGAGATTGGCGATCGACGCGAGCACGATGATCATGCCGATGTAGAACGGGAAGTAGCCCGCTTGCGGTCCTTCGGCGCCCCACGCGGAACCCAGGCGCTTGCTATCCCAGACGATCACGGCGCCGAAAACCAGGAAGCAGATTGCCACGATGGCTTCCCAGGCGCGCACGGAGCCTACGGCACGGTCTTGCTGCCCCTCCATGACTTCCCCTTATTGTGTGGTCGTGAAGAAGAAGGCGGGACGAATGCCCCGCCTTCGGTCGTGCGTTACTTGCCGGGAGCGAGGAAACCCGCTTCCTTCATCAGGCCGTAGTGCAGCGTCTCGGCCTTCGCGACCCAGTCGCCGTACTCCTTGCCCGTGATCGCCGTCTGGTTGAAGGCGCCGTCTTCCATGAACTTCTTCCACTCGGGCGTCGCGCGGACCTTCTCCATCATGTCGACGTAGAACTTCACTTGCTCGGCGGTCACGCCGCCGGCCATGAAGATGCCGCGCAGCATGACGTAGTCCGTGTTGACGCCGGATTCCTTGCACGTCGGGATGTCGTTCCACGACATTTCCTTCGTGACCTTCTCCTTGTAGGGCATGCGCGTGTCGTCGAAGACGCACAGCGGGCGCAGGTTGCCGGCGCGCCACTGGGCCACCGCCTCGATCGGGTTGTTCACCGACGAGTCGATGTGCTTGCCGACGAGCTGTGTTGCGACTTCGCCACCGCCCTTGAAGGGCACGTACGTGAACTTCGCGCCGGTCTGCTTCTCGAGGGCCACGGTGATGATCTGGTCCTCCTGCTTGGAGCCGGTGCCGCCCATCTTGAACTTGTTGTTGCCGCCCGCCTTCACGGCCGCGACGTAATCCTTCGCGGTCTTGTACGGCGTCTCGGAGTTGACCCACAGCACGAACTGGTCGAGGGCCATCATCCGTACCGGCGTGAGGTCCTTCCAGCCGAAGGGCACGCCGGTGGCGAGCGGCGTCGTGAACAGGTTCGACAGCGTGATGATGATCTTGTGCGGATCGCCCTTCGCGCCCTTCACGTCGAGGAAGCCTTCAGCCCCTGCGCCGCCGCCCTTGTTGAGCACGACCATGGGCTGCTTCATGAGCTTTTCCTTCGTGACGATGCCCTGGATCAGGCGTGCCATCTGGTCAGCTCCACCGCCCGTGCCCGCGGGCACGATGAATTCGACGGTCTTTGACGGTTCCCACGCGAACGCGGGAGCGGAAAGTGCGGTGAGCGCACAGCCAATGAGTGCGGCAATGCGGGTCCTGCTGAAAATGCGCTGGTTCGCTTTCATGCGGATCTCCTCCTACGGCTCTCGAATTGGAGCGTGATGAAAACTATTCTAGTGCGGTCGCACTGCACAAGTCTCTTGACGGCGGTCAAGCCATCGCGAGGCCTCTGCGATGCTCGCGCTCCACGCGACTTCCGGCATTCGCTCGCTCCTTCGCGGTGCAGAGCCGGTTGCATTTGCTTGGTGTTCTCGCGGGAAAAGTCAGCCGCGGCCGTGGATCGGCTGCCCGGCCTGCGAGACGCCATGGAACTCTACCTATTTGCGGGAACGGTCGTGCACCTATTCAAACGCTGGCGCGTTCGGGGCGTTGACCGGAGGAGGAGCCCGCGCGAGCGCGCGGGCTCCGGATGCGACTTAAGGCTTGGTCGAGCTGTCGGACTTGGCTTCGGGCGCCACGTGCGCGCCCTGGGATTCGAGGTGCACCGCGGAGGCGGCCTTGAGGCTGCGGCCCGCGAGGATGCGGCCCAGCCCCACCACGAAGATGGCGCCGATCGCGCCCGCCACATACTTGATGTAGCCCGGATAGTCCTTCGTGAACCAGGCGATGCCGCCGTCGTCCCAGGCCATTTCGCCGGCGACGAAGCCGAGCAGTCCCGCGCCGATCGTGATGATGATCGGCCAGCGTTCCATCAGCTTGAGCAGCAGCGTGCTGCCGAAGATCACGAGCGGGATCGAGATGCCCAGGCCCAGGATCAGCAGCGTGAGGCTGTCGCCGGCGGCGGCGGCCACCGCGATCACGTTGTCCAGGCTCATCACGAGGTCGGCGATGAGGATCGTCTTGATCGCCGCGCCGAGGTTGTCGCTCGCGTTGATGTTCTCGTCGTGCTCCTCGGGCATGAGCAGCTTCACGCCGATCCAGAGCAGGAGCACCGAGCCGATCAGCTTGAGCCACGGCAGCGAGAGCAGCGCGACCGCGAAGATCGTGAGGATGATCCGCATGATGATCGCCGCGCCCGAGCCCCAGAACACGGCAAGCTTCTGTTGCTTGGGCGGGAGCGAGCGGGCCGCCAGGGCGATCACGACCGCGTTGTCTCCCGACAACACGATGTTCACGCCGATGATCTTGAGGAGCGCAGTCCAGAATGCGGGATCGTCAAAGGCCATTGTCTTGTCTTGTAGGTGTCGAGGAGGAGTAGGTACGGGCGACGGAGGCTACAATATTCCCATGACTTTCTCCATGACCCGGCGCGTCCTGATCGCCGTGGCGCTCGTCGCGTCCGCGGCTGCGTTCGCCCAGGCTCCCGTGACCGAGTCCGATTTGCTGTCCGCCCGCGACGCCTACACGCGCAATAACGTGAAGGCGCTGGAGTCGGCACGGGCGCGCTTCGCCGGCCACCTCCTCGAACCTTACCCCTCCTACTGGGTTCTCGCGATCCAGCTCGAGAAGGCCGAGCCCGCCGAGGTGCATGCGTTCCTCGCCCGCTGGCCGGAGAGCCCCCTGTCGGAGACCCTGCGGCGCGACTGGCTCAAGGTGCTGGGCAATGCCAAGGCCTGGGAGACATTCCGCGGCGCCTACGCGAAGTACCAGGGCGACGACCCCGACGTGGCCTGCTACGCCTTCCAGGAGCGCATGTCGCGCAACGATCCGGAGCTCCCGGGCGAAGTGCGCGCGCTGTTCGTTTCGGGCAAGGAAGTGCCCACAAGCTGCGACCCGGTGTTCGCAACGATCGCCGGCACGAAGGCGATCGGCGAACGCGAAACGTGGGAGCGGCTTCGCAAGCTCCTCGTGGCGGGCGCATTGAAGGATGTGCGCCGCACGAATGGCCTGCTGCCCGCGAAGATCTCGATCAACGAGAAGGCCCTCGAGCGCGCCCATGCGCAGCCGGCACGCTTCCTCATGGCCGAGAAGATTCCCGCAGTCTCGCGCGCGGGCACCGAGCTCACGCTGTTCGCCTTCGCCCGCCTCGCGCGCTCCAAGCCCGACGAAGCCGCCGAGCGCCTCGCCGCGCTGGCGCCGAAACTCGGCGCCGACGATGCGCGCTTTGCCTGGGGCCAGGTCGCGTGGTGGGGCGCCATGAGCCACAACCCGCGCGCGCTCGACTGGTACGAGCTCGCCGGCGAAACGCCGCTCACCGACGCGCAACTCATGTGGAAGGCCCGCGCCGGCTTGCGGGCCGCGGACTGGAACGCGGTCTTCGCCGCCATCCGCGCGATGTCTCCGGAGGAAGCGCGCGAGCCCAACTGGCGCTACTGGCGGGCGCGTGCCGTGCGCGCGAAGGGCAGCGCGGAAGGGGCCGACGCATTGCTGCGCACCCTCGCCGCCGAAAACAACTTCTATGGATTGCTCGCGGCCGAGGACCTCGGCATCTCCCGCGTGCCCGATTGGAACGGCTGGCGCCCGCAGCCCGCGGACCTCGACCGCGTGCGCGCGATGCCCGGCATCCAGCGCGCGCTCGCGCTCTACCGGATCGACATGCCCAACGAAGCGTTCCGCGAATGGTTCTGGGGTGTCCGCGGCCTCGACGACCGCGACCTCCTGTCGGCCGCGGAGCTCGCGCGCCAGGCGAACCTCCCCGACCGCGCGATCAACACCGCCGAGCGCACGCTCGCCGTGCACGATTTCGCGCAGCGCTATCCCGTCCCGCACCGCGAGGCGATGACCGCAGCCGCGAAGCAATTCGACCTCGACGAAGCCTGGGTCTACGGGATCATCCGCCAGGAGAGCCGCTTCATGGCCGAGGCCAAGTCGCGCGTGGGTGCGACCGGCCTCATGCAGCTCATGCCCGCGACCGCGCGCTGGGTCGCCAAGCAGATCCCGGTATCGGGCTACCAGTCGACGATGCTCACGCGCCCCGAGGTCAACGTGCAGATGGGCAGCTTCTACTACCGCAAGGTCCTCGATGACCTCGGCGATCCGGTCCTCGCCGCCGCCGCTTACAACGCGGGCCCGGGGCGCGCGCGCCGCTGGCGCGATGCGCAGCCGCTCGAGGGGGCCATCTACGCCGAGACCATCCCCTTCAACGAAACGCGCGACTACGTGAAGAAGGTGGTCGCCAACGCGTGGTTCTACACGCATCGCCTGACGGGCAAGCCCGCCAGCATGAAGGGCCTGCTCGGCAACGTCCCGCGCGCGAGCGGCGAGGCGGTGGCCGCGAGCCTCCCATGACCGTGCGGTCGGTGTGCCTGCTCGGCGGCTGCGGGTTCGTCGGCCGTTCGCTCGCCGAGCGCCTCGCCGCCGACGGCCTGCGCCTTCGCATCGTCACCCGCCACCGCGACAGCGCGCAGCCGCTGCTCGTGCTGCCCACCGCGGAGATCGAAGTCGCCGATCCCAATGACGACGCCACGCTCGCACGCCTCTTCGAAGGCATGGACGCGGTGGTGAACCTCGTGGCGATCCTCCACGAACGGCGCCGCGCGACCTTCCAGTCCGTGAACGTGGAGTTCGCGCGCAAGGTGGCCGGCGCTTGCCGCGCTGCGGGCGTGGGGCGCTTGCTGCACGTGAGCGCGCTCGGCGCTTCGGAATCCGCACCCAGCGACTACCTGCGCTCCAAAGCACGCGGCGAGGCCGCGGTGCGTGAAGCGGCGGGCTCGACGGCGGTGACGATCTTGCGTCCCTCGATCATCTTTGGACCCGGCGACAGCTTCCTCAATCTCTTCGCGACGCTCGTGCGGCTCTTCCCGGTGATTCCTCTCGCCGGAGCGAAGACGCGCTTCCAGCCGATCTGGGTGGAAGACGTCGCCAACGCAATGGCGAACGCACTCGGCGATTCGCGCACCTTCGGCCGTGACTACAACCTGTGTGGCCCGCGCGCATACACCTTCGAAGAGCTCGTTCGCTTCGTCGCGGCGGTGCTCGAGCGGCGCCGCATGGTCGTGGCCCTCCCCGATTGGGCCGCGAAGCTCCAGGCCACCGTCTTCGAGTTCCTGCCCGGGCCGCTCATGACCCGCGACAACCTGCGCTCGATGAGCGTGGACAACGTCTGCGACGGACCTTTCCCCGAAGTCTTCGGGTTCCGGCCGACCGCGCTCGAGACCGTGGTGCCCGAGTACCTCGCGGACAAGACCACCACGGGCCGCTACCCCGACTACCGCAATCGCGCGGGCCGCTGAGATGTCCGGGCCCGCCCGGTCCTGGAAGTCCTACGTCGTGGGCGGTGCCGTTCGCGACGAGCTGCTGGGCCTCGAAGTGCGCGACCGCGATCACGTCGTCGTCGGCGCCACGCCCGAGGCGATGCTCGCGGCGGGCTTCCGCCCGGTCGGCGCCGACTTCCCGGTGTTCCTCCATCCCGAAAGCCACGAGGAGTACGCGCTCGCGCGCACGGAGCGCAAGACCGCGCCGGGCTACAAGGGATTCGTCTTCCACGCGTCGCCCGACGTCACGCTCGAAGAGGACCTCGGCCGCCGCGATCTCACGATCAACGCGATGGCGCGCGGTGAAGATGGCGTGCTCGTCGATCCCCATGGTGGCGAGCGAGACCTGCGCGCCGGCGTGCTTCGCCATGTGGGCGAGGCCTTCGTCGAAGACCCGGTGCGGATCCTGCGCGTCGCACGCTTCGCCGCGCGCTTCGGCTTCACGATCGCGCCCGACACGATGGCGCTCATGCAGCGCATGGTCGAAGCAGGCGAAGCGGATGCGCTCGTACCGGAACGTGCCTGGCAGGAGCTCTCGCGCGGACTCATGGAAGTGAAGCCCTCGCGCGTCGTGGCGGTGCTTGCCGAATGCGGCGCGCTCGCGCGCGTGTTCCCCGAGGTGCGCAACTCTCCCGCGCTTGCGGCGCGGCTCGACCTCGCGGCGAAGCTGGGCTATTCGCTGCCGGTGCGCTACGCGCTGTTCGTGCTCGACGGCGAAGCCACGCGGGTCGCAGCACTTTCCGAACGCATCAACGCGCCGCGCGACTGCCGCGACCTCGCGCGCCTCGTGCTCGGCGAGTGCGCGTCGCTCGCGCATCCCGGACGCTGGACACCTGAGTATTTGCTGGGCCTGCTCGAACGGTGCGATGCGTTCCGTCGCCCCGAGCGGCTCGATCTGCTCCTCCAGGTCGCCCAATGCGCGGCCAGCGAGGAAGACGCGCGCTCGTTCGCGCCGCGGCCGCGTCTCGAGGGCGCGCTCGCCGCCGCGAGGTCCGTCGATGCCGCCGCGATCGCGC
The DNA here is from genome assembly GCF_013003985.1 of Usitatibacter palustris. Classification (GTDB taxonomy): domain Bacteria; phylum Pseudomonadota; class Gammaproteobacteria; order Burkholderiales; family Usitatibacteraceae; genus Usitatibacter; species Usitatibacter palustris. The sequence continues at coordinate 3,188,004 of NZ_CP053073.1, forward strand.
GCGATCATCCCGAGGACATCGCGGGGGCGCTGCGCCGCGCGCGGATCGCCGCCCTCGCCGGGCGATGAGCGCCGCCTTTACTTGCGCGCGATCGCGAGGCATTCCTCGCGCATGTACGGGTTCTTGAAGTATTCGGTGTCCGCCGACGTGCCCGGGGTCGCACCGCAAAGCTCGTAGAGCCGGAACCGCTGGTCGCACTCCGACGTCCGGTAGGCGTCCTGGCACGACTGGAGCTGTCCCTTCCCGCCGCTGAGAAACAGCATCCACGTCGGGAAGAGGTCGCGGCAGCTCGCGGGAACCAGCGAGCTCTTGCGGCATTGCTCGTAGTCGGCCCACGTGAACGGGAAGCTGTTCATCGGCCGCGGCACCTTCTGGTCCAGGCACGCGCCATGGCCCTTGTTCCCCAGGAACGGAGCGCACGCGGCCTCCGCCGCGGGGACCGCGGCGTTACGCGCCTCGCAGTGCTGCTTGATCGCGGCGGTCGTGAGGCGGCTGCAATCGTGCCGGTTGCGGTTGAGCTCGCCGCCGGCACCCGAGTCGACGATGCCGCAGCCCCGATTCACGCACTTCTGGGTGTTCGCAGCTGTCATGCCTGAGCACCACACGCCGAGCTTCGTGCCGCCGGGCACGCCGCGATACGTGCAGACGTGGCCCTGCGGAAGCACGACCGTGTAGTAGGTGCCGGTGAGCGGAAGCCCCGGCGCGTTCTGGCACCAGACATTGCTTTTCGCGTCCCGCGGATTCTTGCCGCGATACGTGCAGAAATTTCCGTCGGCCTGCTGCAGCGCGAAGAAGTCGCCGGTCGTGGCGCCGCCGGAGGCGTGATGGCACCAGATGTTTCCTTTCGAATCCGACGGACCCGAACCCTTGTAGAGGCAGAAATTTCCGTCGACCTGCTGGATCGCGTAGTGCGAGCGGTCCTCGGCGAGGAGGTAATCACCGACCGCCAGGAACTCGCCGTTCTTCAGCACGAGCTTCGCGGTGCCGGGAATGGCGCTGGGAAGGTTCACGCCGAGCGCCTTGATCGTCTTGTCGTCGCCCGCACCCCAGATGCGGCCTTCGGGATCGACCGCAATGCTCGCGAAGGCGGCGCGATCCACCACTTGCCACGCGCTGCCGCCCCATTTGTAGACCATGCCGTCCGTACCGGCGATCACGACCACACCCTTCGAATTGATCGCGATGTCGCGCGCGGCGCCGGGCATCGTGACCCACCCCTTGCCGTCGTGGCGAAAGATCTGGTGCCACTCGGAAATGATCCAGGGCCTGCCCTCGGGGTCGACCTCGATGCGGATCGCCCCGGCGCCGCCAACGACCTCCCACCGGGCGCTTTGTCCCTTGCCCGGCGGCCGGGCCCACTTGAGTATTTCGTATCCCGCATGGACTTTCGTGGTCCCCACGGCGTAGACATCGCCGCTGGGACCGCCCATGGCGGCATCGCGTACTGCGCCCGGATACGTTCCCATGCCCAGGACATTCAGGCCGCTCTCGCCGTGGACCACGAGCACCCTCGCGCCCGCCTTGATGCGCACGCCAGCCATGTCGAGGCGATCCCACGCGCCGGTCTTCCAGTTGAATTGATAGATCGCGAAACCACCGGGGACGGGCTCGTCGCTCACGATGTACACGTTGCCGTCGGGCCCGATCGCGATGTCGCTGGCTTTCTTTCCCGCGACCGTCTTGAATTGGGCGGCCGCAATGCCGGCGACGAACACCAGCGCGAGGGCTGCGAGGCCTCGGGCAAGGATCTGGAATTTCATCGGACTCTCCCTGATGCGTCATGGGCCGCATCGATGTGCGGCTGGCACGCAAATTACGTCAGGGAGGGATCACCGGACAATCGGACCTAAGTCGCACGACGAGCGTCGCACAAACAAAAAACCCCCGGCCGAAGCCGGGGGTCTTCTTTCCAACCTGGGGGAGGCAGGAAACTTACTTGCGCTTGGCCTTCGTCGCGGCCTTCGTGGCGGCCTTCTTGACCGTCGCGACGTTCTGCTCGACCGTCTTTTCGACGGTGTCGTAGAACTGCTTGTTGATGGCGACGGCGTTGCCGTAGGCGCTTTGCGCGGCGGCGATCGCGGTCTTCATGTTGCCGACGATGGTCTCGCTACCGGCCGGCGCGTACTTGCAGGCTTCTTCGAGGGCGGCGACGGCGGCCTGGTTCATCTGGGCGGCCTGCTTCTCGAAAGCCGTCTTCACTTGCTCGTTGGCCTGCGCGGCGGTTTCGTAGGCGGTGCGCGAAACGGCGTAGGCGCGCTTCATCGCGGGCTCGACGGCGGCCGAGTTGATCGCGATCACTTCCTGGACGTCACGCGCGGCGGCGAGCGACTGGGCGTGCGAGGTCGCCTGGGCGACGGAGTCGCGGGCGGCGCCGAGGCCGAGTTCGGCGAACTTCTCGAAATTCGCGAGCGACAGCTGGGCGAACTTGTTGAATTGGGTGATGGCGGCTTCGTTTGCGGCGGAGAACTGGTCGAGCTTGAACATGTGGGCTCCTCGGGTTGGGGCGAATCTGGGGGCAGATATTGCTGCACTGCACAATTCAGTATTTTAGGCCGATCACCCTTCAAGTCAAGGGGTTTGGCCAAAAATATATTGCACTGCAGCATAAACCCGGGCTAAGCCAAAAGATAAGGAAAGTCAAAGGCTTAGGAGCACGCCCCAAAGCAAAGGGCCCGCCGAAGCGGGCCCTCACATTGCGGGGTCCTGCCGTTAGCGGGCGGCTATTTGACGAGCCCCTTCTCCTTGAAATACCGCAGCGCACCAGGGTGGAAGGGAATCGGCGAGGCGCCGGTCATCTGGTTCGCGAGCTCGAGGAAGGACGCGTCCTTGTGGACTTTCACGATCTCGTCCTTCTTCTCGAAGAGGAGCTTCGTGATCTCGTAGGCGAGCTTCTCGTCCGTGTTCTCCGGAATCACCAGCAGGTTCCACACGTCCACGTTGGTCGTGTCGCGCGTCTCGCCCGGATAGGCGTTGGCAAGGATCTTGTTCTTCACGTAGATCGGGCCGTACTTCTGGCGCATCACCTCGGCCGCGTCGCCGTGGTCGATCAGCTTGATCTTCTTGCCCGGGGTGGCCGCGAGATCCGTGAGCGAAGGCGTGGGAACGCCGCCGACCCACGACAGCGCGTCGATCTTGCCGTCCTTGAGCGCGTTCACGCTCTCGGCGACCGACAGGCGCTCGCGCGTCACGTCCTTGTTGGGATCGAGGCCGCTCGCCTCGAGCAGGCGCATCGACATCACTTCCGTGCCGCTCACCGGCGCGCCCGTGGAGATCCGCTTGCCCTTGAGGTCGCTCATCTTGTTGATGCCCGTGCCCTCGACCGTCACGACGTGCATGCGGTTCGGATAGAACACGACCAGGGTGCGCAGCGGGACCTTGTTGTCCTTGAACTTGTCGAGGCCGTTGTAGGCATCCCACGCGGAATCGGCCATCGTGAAGCCTATTTCCGACTTGCCGCCCTTGATGAGCTGCAGGTTCGCGACCGAGCCGGCGGTGACTTCCGCCGTCGCATCGACATTGGGGATGTATTTCGAAAGCAGGGCAGCGATACCGCCACCCAGGGGGTAGTAAACGCCGCCGGTGCCACCGGTACCGATCGAAAGGCGGGTCTTCTGCTGTGCGTGACCCGTGGCGAGGCCCAATACGGCGACCAACCCCACGAGCGCAGAAAGGGCTCGATTCATGGTGCTCCTCCAGTCTAGTTTTGAATGGCTTACGTCAAGAGAATAACCGATGGAGCCAGTACAATCGCTGCCGGTCCACCCATAACAAAACTTCAAGACGGAACCCCATGGCCCAGCTGATCGGCGTCCCCAAGGAAGTCTTCCCCGGCGAAAAACGCGTCGCGACCGTCCCCGAGGCGATCCCGAAGCTGGCCAAGCTGGGCTTCAGCGTGGTCGTCCAGTCCGGCGCGGGCGAGGCGGCGTCCATCAGCGACGACGCATATACCGCAGCCGGAGCCAAGGTCGTCCCCGACGCCACCTCGGTCTGGTCGAGCGCCGACATCATCTTCAAGGTGCGCGCCCCCAATCCGGACGAAGTGCGGCTGATGCGCGAGGGCCAGACCCTCGTGAGCTTCATCTGGCCCGCGCAGAACCCGGACCTCCTGCAGAGCCTCGCCGCGCGCAAGGCGACCGTGCTCGCGATGGACAGCGTGCCGCGCATCTCGCGAGCCCAGAAGCTCGACGCGCTCTCCTCTATGGCCAACATCGGCGGCTACCGCGCCGTCATCGAGGCCGCCCATCATTTCGGTCGCTTCTTCACCGGGCAGATCACGGCCGCGGGCAAGGTGCCGCCTGCGAAGGTCTTCGTGATCGGCGCGGGCGTGGCGGGCCTCGCTGCGATCGGCGCAGCTGCGGGTCTCGGCGCCATCGTGCGCGCCAACGACACGCGGCCCGAAGTCGGCGACCAGATCAAGTCGCTCGGCGGCGAGTTCGTACCGGTCGAGTACACGGAGGAAGGCACGGGCGTGGGCGGCTACGCCAAGGTGATGAGCGAAGGCTTCCAGAAGGCGCAGCGCGAAACGTTCGCGAAGCAGGCGAAGGAAGTCGACATCATCATCACGACCGCCCTCATTCCGGGCAAGCCCGCGCCCAAGCTCATCACGGCCGAGATGGTGCAGTCGATGAAACCGGGCAGCGTCATCGTCGACATGGCCGCCGAGCAGGGCGGCAACTGCGAGCTCACGGAACCGGGCAAGGTCGTGACGAAGCACGGCGTGATCATCATCGGCTACACGGATCTCGCGAGCCGGCTGGCCACGCAGGCGAGCACGCTCTACGCGACCAACCTCTTCCGCCTTTCCGAGGACCTCTGCAAGGCGAAGGACGGCGTCTACAACGTCAATATGGAAGACGAGGTCATTCGCGGCACGACGGTCGTGAAGGATGGCGCGGTCACGTGGCCGCCGCCTGCGCCGAAGCTTTCCGCCGCTCCCGCGAAGGCCGCGGCGAAGCCCGTGGTGGCGCCCACCGAGAAGAAGGGCCATGGCCACGGTGCGGGCGAGCCGATGGCCGCGCGCACGCTCGTGATCCTCTTCGCGGTCGCGGCGGTCGTATTCGCGCTCGTCGGCACGTATGCGCCGGCGGCCTTCCTCGGCCACTTCACCGTGTTCGTGCTCGCGTGCTTCGTGGGCTACATGGTCGTCTGGAACGTGACGCCTGCGCTGCACACGCCGCTCATGAGCGTGACCAACGCGATCAGCAGCATCATCGTGATCGGGGCGCTGGTGCAGATCGCGCCACCGGCTGTCGCCGGGGTGACCAGGCCCGATGAACTCATACGCTGGCTCGCGGTCGCGGGCATCGCGCTCACGGCCATCAACATGTTCGGCGGCTTTGCGGTGACGCAACGCATGCTGTCCATGTTCCGGAAGTAGGAGAGAGACATGACCTCGAGCCTGGCCACTGTCTCCTACATCGCCGCGATCATCCTCTTCATCCTGAGCCTCGGCGGTCTCTCCAATCCCGAAACCTCGCGGCGCGGCAACCTGTACGGAATGATCGGCATGGCGATCGCCGTGCTCGCCACCGTGTTCGGCCCGCGCGTGACGCCGGCGGGCATCGCGTGGGTTGCCATCGCCCTCGTCGTCGGCGGCGCGATCGGCCTGTATCTCGCGCGCACCGTGAAGATGACGCAGATGCCCGAGCTGGTCGCATTCATGCACAGCCTCGTGGGCCTGGTCGCCGTGCTCGTCGGTTACGCGAGCTACATCGATCCGTCTGCCACGGCGGGCATGACGGGCGCTGAAGTCGCGATCCATCACATCGAGGTGTATGTCGGCGTGCTGATCGGCGCGGTCACGCTCTCCGGTTCGGTGATCGCGTTCGGCAAGCTCTCGGGGCGCATCAGCGGCAAGCCGCTGCTGTTGCCGGCGCGCCATTGGCTGAACCTCATCGGCCTGCTCGTGGTGCTCTATTACGGGTTCGTGTTCCTCAAGGCGCCGACGATCGACGCGGGCATGGTGCCCATCGTCGTGATGACGGTGATCGCGCTGCTCTTCGGCATCCACATGGTGATGGCGATCGGCGGTGCGGACATGCCGGTGGTGGTGTCGATGCTCAACAGCTATTCGGGCTGGGCTGCGGCGGCGACGGGCTTCATGCTGTCCAACGACCTGCTGATCGTCACGGGTGCGCTCGTCGGCTCTTCAGGCGCGATCCTCTCGTACATCATGTGCCGCGCGATGAACCGCAACTTCATCAGCGTGATCGCGGGCGGTTTCGGCGGCGGCGATGCGCCGAAGGCGGCGGCGGGTGATGCCGCGAAGCCCGCGGGCGAAGTCGTGTCGGTGACGGCCCACGAAACCGCGGAACTGCTGAGGGAAGCCAAGGGCGTGGTCATCATCCCGGGCTACGGCATGGCGGTCGCGCAGGCGCAGCACACGGTCTTCGAGATCACGAAGCGGCTGCGTGAGATGGGCAAGACCGTGCGCTTCGCGATCCACCCGGTCGCAGGCCGCATGCCCGGCCACATGAACGTACTGCTGGCCGAAGCGAAGGTCCCCTACGACATCGTTTTGGAGATGGACGAGATCAACGAGGACTTCCCCGACACCGACGTCGCGATGGTGATCGGCGCGAACGACATCGTGAACCCGAGCGCGCAGGATGATCCAACCAGCCCGATCGCGGGCATGCCGGTGCTCGAAGTGTGGAAGGCGCATACGTCGATCGTGATGAAGCGCAGCATGGCCTCGGGCTACGCGGGCGTCGACAATCCGCTCTTCTACAAGGAGAACAACCGGATGCTGTTCGGCGACGCGAAGAAGATGCTCGACGAGGTGCTGGCCGCGTTGAAGGGCTGAGGGTCGGGCTTTCTCCGATCGCGCCTTCCCGGGCCGCGATTTTCCGAAAGTAGTTGACCTGGATCAGGCGGGCCGCGTGCGGCCGCGCCAACATGCGATAAGGAATCCTTAAGCGCGCCCCGCGATGATGGGCTCGAGGCAGCCATTCCGGCCCCGCCCATCGATGAGGAGACTCGCATGAAAACCGCATTCATCACCGCCGCCCTGCTCGCGGCCACGCCCGCGTTCGCCACGACAACCTGTCCCGACACGCCGAAGGACAAGTGGCTGCGCGCGGAAGAGATCCAGCAGCGCATGGAGAAGAAGGGCTACGAAGTACGCCGCGTGAAGAAGGAAGGCACGTGCTTCGAGGTCAAGGCGACGAAGGACGGCAAGCGCGTCGAGGTGTACGTGAATCCCGCCGACGCGGCCGTCGTGAGGGAAAAGGCGAGTTCGTGAGCGCAGCGCCGCAAGCTGTGCCCGCGGTGCGTGTTTCGGTGTGGGATCCGCTCGTGCGGATCCTGCACTGGACGCTCGCGCCCGCGGTGCTGGTCGGATACGCGACCGGCGATGACGGCGGCAAGTGGCACGAGGCCCTGGGTTACGTTGCGCTCGCCGCCGCCGCGGCGCGCATTCTCTGGGGTTTCATCGGGAGCCGCCATGCCCGCTTCGCGGATTTCGTGCCGCGGCCATCACGACTGACTACCTACGTGCGCGCGCTCACCGCCCGGCGCGAACCGCGCTATGTTGGCCACAACCCCCTCGGGGGTGCGTGGATCGTGCTGATGCTGGCACTGGTGCTGGTTACCGGCGGCACCGGCTGGGCCTTGTCGCTGCTGGGCGAGGACAACTTCGAGTGGCTCGAAGACCTGCACGAGGGGCTCGCGGGGACGCTGCTCGCCGCCGCCGCCATCCACGTCGCGGGGGTAGTGTGGGAGAGCCTTCGCCACGGCGAGAACCTGGTGCGGTCGATGTTCACCGGGCGCAAGCGGGCGCCAGGGCCGGGAGATCGCTAGCCATGGGGCGCATCCTGCTGGTCGAGGACGACGCGCCGCTGGGCGAGGGCGTGAAGGCGGGGCTGGAGGATGCCGGACATGCCGTCGACTGGGTGCGCGACGGCCGCCACGGGCGCGAAGCGGTGGCCACCGGCGAGTTCAGCGCGGTGATCCTCGATCTTGGCCTGCCGCGCATGGATGGCCTGGCGGTGCTGAAGGAGATGCGCGCGGCGGGCAACACCACGCCCGTGCTGATCCTCACCGCGCGCGACACGATCGACGATCGCGTGCGCGGTCTCGACGCGGGGGCGGACGACTACCTGGTGAAGCCGTTCGCGCTCGACGAGCTCAAGGCGCGCGTGCGTTCGCTTGCGCGCCGCGCCGTCGGCCGCGCGACGAACCGGATCCGGCACCGCGGCGTCGACGTGGACCTCGAGTCGCACCGCGTGAGTTGCAACGGCGAGCCCGTGGACCTGGCGCCGCGCGAGTACGCCGTGCTCGAGGCACTGATGGCCCATCCCGGCCGCACGCTCACCCGCGGCCAGCTCGAGGAGCGGCTCTACCGCTGGGGCCGCGAAGTCGAGTCGAACGCGATCGAAGTCCATGTGCACCACCTTCGCGCCAAGCTCTTCCCGCAGCTGATCCGCACCGTGCGCGGCGTAGGCTATGTGATCGATGCCGAGACCGGACCGTAGCGCCCCGTCGTTGCGCGGGCGCCTGCTGGGCCTGCTCGTGGGCGGCGCACTCGGCGCCTGGGTCCTGATCGCGATCGCCACCTACTTCGACGCGCGCTTCCACACCGCACGCATGCTCGACGCGCAGCTGGTCGAGTACTCGGAGGTCCTTGGCGCGATCGCCAGCCATGAGGCACTGGAGGTCGCCGGCGCCACGACGCGCCATGATCCGGCGTACGTGCAGAACTGCACCTACCAGGTCTTTTCCCTCGAAGGCAACCTGCTGCTGCGCTCGCACGACGCGCCTAACGCCTCGCTTGCTCCCGCCGAGGGGTTCTCGGACGTGAACGCCGCTGGCGTGGACTGGCGCGCGTTCCGGCGCACCGACCGGCACAACGGCGTCGTGATCATCGTCGCCCACGGCGTGGCTGATCGCGACGAGCTTGTGCGCGGTCTCGCCATGCGCCTGATGGTGCCGCTCGCCGTCGGCCTGCCCCTGCTCGCGATCGCGCTCTGGCTCGCGGTCGCGCGCGCGCTGCGTCCGCTCGAGCAGCTCGCGCGGGAAGTGCGCAGCCGTGAACCCGGGCACCTCGCGGCGATCGCTGCGCCCGACGTCCCGAGCGAGGTCGAGCCCCTCGTCACGGCGACCAACCAGCTTTTCGCTCGGCTCGAACGCGCGTTCGAGAACGAGCGACGCTTTACCGGCGATGCCGCGCACGAGCTGCGCACGCCACTCGCCGCGCTGCGCACCCAGGCGGAGGTCGCCCTCACCACCACGAACGACGAGCGCCGCTGCCGCGCGCTCGGGCAGGTAGTGGACGGTGTCGAGCGCGCGACGCGCGTGGTGGAGCAGATGCTCACGTTGGCGCGCATGGACGCGGGCGACGCGCTCCCGGCGTTCGCGAAGGTAGACATTGCCGAGATCTGCCGCGAGGTGATACTCGAGGTCGGCGGCGACTCGCGGGACCGCGGCGTGGGCGTCCTCTTGGACGCGCAATCCCGGCCGCTCGTGCCCGGCGACCCCGTGATGCTGCTGGCGCTGCTGCGCAACCTCCTCGACAACGCGCTGCGCTTCGCTCCCGACGGCGGCCAGGTACGCGTGAGCGTGACGGTCGGCGGCGATCGCGCGCGCGTCACCGTCGAGGACTCCGGCCCCGGTGTGGCCCCCGACGTGGGCGCTCGCATCTTTGACCGCTTCTATCGCGGACCCGACGGACGCGGTCCCGGCAGCGGGCTGGGCCTTTCGATCGCCAGCCGCGTCGTCGAGTTGCACGGTGGCTCCATCGCGGCCTCGCGGAGTCCGGCCCTCGGCGGCCTTCGAATCGAGATCTCCCTTCCCGCACCGCCATAAGGAATCGATAAGGCCCGGCGCGTAGCTTCGTTCCTGATTCATCCACTCGCCGAAAGGAACGCAACCATGAAACGCGCCGCAACCGCACTTTGCATCGCCGCCCTCGCAGTGAGCGCTGCCATTACCGCGTACGCTGCGGGCCCGCATTCCCAGGAACGTCATGCCGGCACGGTCCACTCCGCGTCGAACAGGCTCTCGCTCGACCAGGGCCGCAAGTGGTCCACCGACGAGGCGCTGCGCCGGTCCATGGAAGAGATCCGCGCGGCGCTCGCGCAACACCGCGACGCGATCCTGCGCGACATGCTCTCGACCGATCAGGAAAGAGCGCTCGGCCGCACGATCGAGAACCGGGTCGCCGCCATCCTCGGAGAATCGAGGCTCGAGGCGAGTGCCGCAGCGAACCTGCAGCTGGTCGTCGCCGACCTCGTACAGGCGGCCGACATACTCAAAGGCATGGCGAATCCGCACGGGCTCCGTGGCGACACCCTGGCGGTTCGCGCCACGCAGATGTACGCCACCTATTTCGAGCACCCGGGCTGGAAGCCGGTTTTCTAGGAGAACGCAACCATGAGACGCCACACCATCGCACTCTGGGTCGCCGTGCTCGCGCTATGCGCCGGCGTTCCCGCCTACGCAGGCACTCATTCGCACGAATCGCGCTCGCAGGAAGCGCACTCGACCTCGGGCGTGATCACCCTCGATCGCGGCCGCAAGTGGGCCACGGACGAGCCGCTGCGCCGCCATATGGACACGATTCGCGCCGTCCTGGACGGCAAGCGCGGCGCGATCCGCGCAGGCGCACTGGACGCCGAAGCCCGGAGGCGGCTCGGCGCCGCGATCGAGAAGGAGGTCGCGGGCATCGTGGCCGATTGCAAGCTGTCACCGGCTGCCGATGGGAACCTGCACATCGTCATCGCCGATCTGGTGGCGGCGGCGAACATCCTGCAGGACCCCGCGAAGGGGAACTCCGTGCGCGGCGCCGAGCAGGCAATCCGCGCCGCGAACCTGTACGGAGCGTACTTCGACCACCCCGGCTGGAAACGCCTCGACTGAGGCGCTGCAGGGAGGAACGGCAGCGACGGCAAGGGCAACCAGCCTGAGCGAAGGGGCGGCCGACGCCACCCCTTCCTCATTTTGCCGCAGGAAGTTCCACACGACCCAGCGCCGCGGCCGTGGCCCGGTCCGCGGGAAAGAACGACTCGAGCGCAAGCTCGGCCAGCGTGACCTCCAGCGGCGTGCCGAACACCGTGGTGGTGCTGAAGAAGGAAAGCGTTCCGCCCGGCGTCCGCAGCCGGAGCGGCACGACGATCGCGTCGCGCTGCGCCTCGTGGCGCGATTCGCCCCCGGGGTAGGCAGCAAGCTCCTCGAGCAACGCGCGCAGTTCTTCCGAACCCGACATCGCCGCCTCGCGTCGCAACCGCGCGAGCAGATGCGCGCGCCACTCGGGAAGGTTCTCGATGCGCGGCGCCACGCCTTCGGGATGCAGCGAAAGGCGCAGCACATTCACCGGTGGCTGCAGCAAGTGCGGCGCCACGCCAGCAAGCAGGGGCATCACTGCACGGTTCGCCAACACGAGATTCCAGGACCGATCGATCGCAAGCGCCGGGAAGGGCTCGTGCGCGCGCAGGATGAGTTGCACGGCCTCATGCGCGATCGCGAGCGCCGAGTCCTCGAGGCCATGCTCCGCATACGCCGGCGCGAGCCCCGCCGCGAGCAGGAGGACGTTGCGTTCCCGCAAGGGCACGTCGAGCGCCTCGGCCAGGTTGAGGAGCGTGGCGCGGCCCGGCTGCGATCGTCCCGTCTCGACGAAGCTCAGGTGGCGCGGCGATATGCCCACGACGAGCGCCAGCTCCATCTGGCTGATTCGCCGGCGCATGCGCCATTCGCGGAGCATCGCGCCGACATCGGGTCTGGTGGCGGTCTTCATCGAGTCATCCTTTCAGGGACGGGGGCGCCGGTCCATTACCTCGCAGGTAATCGACCGCGTGTGGCGACGCAGGGAGTATGGAACCCGCAACTCCCGACCATCAACCGCTGGAGGAATCCATGTCTGCCATCACCACCTTCGCCACCGATCCCGCGATCCTTCTGCGCCGCGTACTCGTCGTCGATGCCATCACGTGCACCGCGATGGGCGTGGCTTTGCTCGCCGCCGCGACGCCCCTCTCGGCCTTGCTCAACTTGCCCGCGGGCCTTCTCCAGTACGCGGGCCTCGGGCTCCTGCCCATCGCGGCCTTCGTGGGATGGATCGCCACGCGCAGGGGCGTGTACAGCCCCGGAGTCCGTGTCGTGATCGCCGGCAACGTGCTCTGGGCGCTCGCCAGCCTCGCCCTGGTCGCGAGCGCGTGGGTGTCGCCGAACCTGCTCGGAGAAGCCTTCATCGTCCTGCAGGCTGCGGCCGTGGTCGTGCTCGCCGTGCTGGAAGGCATTGCCCTCCATCGAACATCGGCATGACCGTGGACTGCTATTTGCTGCGTCGCGGCGCGCGGATCTCGCAGCCGTAGAGCGAAGCAGGAACGCTGGCATCGTCGGCGTCGGTGACCATGAGGGCGTGGATGACCGCGCCCTCCTTCACCGCCTCGATGCCCTCGACCTTGTAGCGCGAACCGATCGTCTCCAGGAGTTGCACGCGGCCATCGCGGCCCAGCACGCCCACCGCCGCGCCATGGCAAGTGCCGTCCTCGTAGGCGTCGCACGTGTCCTCGGCAACCGCGGTGAAGACCATGCGCCCATCGGCCAACGCCGCCCCGTCACTGAAGCACAGGGGCACGTCGCCGATTCTTCCCAGGTCGATCTCCTCGATCTCGATCAGCGGCTTCATGTCGAGGCATTGGCGTTTTGCGAGGGACTTGATCACCTTGTCGAGCCGGAAGCGGATGCGCGCGTTGCGCCCACCGCCCTTGTTGCCGCGCTGGAGCAGATGCAACTCGGACCCGATCACGACCGCGCCTTCAATGTTCAGGCGGCCCAGGCGGCGTTCGAACCCGTCGTACCACGCCGAGAGATCGACCTTCGCCGGCTCCCCATCGAGCTCGCCCTGCGCATCGATCGCCATGAGGATCGCCTTGCAGCGGTTCTCCTTCGAGCACGAGCCCAGCGCCAGCAACGCGCCGTGGGGAAATCCGCCGAAGGCCGGCAGCTTCACGAGCGACTCGAGATCGGGTTTCTTTTTCTTGCGCTTCGCGGGACCGAGGGGGAGCTTGCCTTCGAACAGGCGGGTGAGCTTGCCCGGCTTTCTTCCCGCCACCGGAAACACGCCGAGATGATTTTCATCATCGGGCACGACGTAGAGGCGCCTTCCCGCGCGCACCAGCCCGCTTGCCGCACTCAGGTGCGGGAGCGCGCCGGGACGCGACGGCTCGTCCAGCGTGAGGCTGCGCAGGCGCTTGAGGATGAGCGGGGGCTTTCGGGTCATGCGGCGATCATGCCCCGAATAGCGGGAAGCGGCGCTAGAGCGCCATCGGGCGTGCGGACTGGAACCCGAGCAGCGGATCGTCGAGGCCCTTGCCGATGGCGAGCACCTTGAAGAGCTCGCCCATTTCCGACGGGCTGATCAGGCGATGCACGGCACTCGTCGCCTTCAGGCGCGAGAGCGTCATGCTCGGATCGCCACCGGAAACGAGCACCGCGAGGCCGCAGGAAATGAGGAAGTAGGCCTGCGTCGTGAATCCCAGCACTTCCGCGTCGGCCGATTCCGCGGCCTGTCCCATCGCGGTGAAATCCACGTGCGCAGTGATGTCCTGCAATCCCGGCATGAAGAACGGATCGCCGTGGAAGCGGTGGCGGTAGTGGCAGCGCAGCGTGCCCATCGAACGTTGCGGATGGTAGAGCTCGCGTTGGGGAAAGCCGTAGTCGATGAAGACCGCGAGACCGGCTTCGAGCGAACGAGCGAGCGTGCGCACGAGACCTTCGGAGGCAAGGCTCACTTCGGTGAGGTAGTCGTAGTCGCCGGGCGGGATCACGGCTTGCGCGCGGCGGCGCAGGGGCCCGTCGGGGAGCGGCTGGTCGTCCCACACGAAGCCCGCCTCGGTGAGACCCACGCCGCGCTCGTAGTACTCGCCCTTCGTGCGCAGCACGAGCGAACACGGAACGACGTCGAGCACTTCGTTGGCGATGACGAAGCCGCGGATCTTCGCCGGCAGCTCGTCGAGCCACACGAAGCGTTCGAGGTCAGCCGGATGCTTCTCGGCGATGAGCGCGCGCTGGCGCTCGCGAAGATCCGGGCTCACTTCGAGCATCAGGTAGCGGTCGGGAGCCTTGCCCTGGGCCTTGAGTTCGCCGAAGAGATCGCACGCCAGCACGCCCGAACCCGGGCCGAGCTCGAGGACGTCACCACCAACCTTGTCGAGGACCTGGCGCGCCTGCAGTCCGATGCACTGCGCGAACACCGGCGAGATCTCGGGCGAGGTGACGAAGTCGCCCTCGGCACCGAACTTGCGCGAGCCCGCCGCGTAGTAGCCGAGCCCCGGCGCGTAGAGCGCGAGCTCCATGAAACGGCTGAACGGAATCCAGTCGCCGTTGGCGACGATGTCCTCGGCGATGTGCTCGGCCAGTCGCTGCGAATGCGCGGCGGCTTCGGGAGACGGCGGAGGAAGGATCGGATCGTGTGCGGGAGGCATGGGATTGCCGGGCTGAGCACAGGCGTTGGGCTAAACTTCGACCCTCGGTCGCGTCATTCGCGCGGCACTCTTCGAATGCGGCGGAATATAGCATGCAAGGGCAGGCAGTCCTGGTCACAGGAGCGGCGCGACGCATTGGCGCGGCGATCGCGCGCACGCTGCATGCCGCGGGCGCGAACGTCGTTGTCCATTGCCATCGGTCGATCGCACCGGCGCGCGAACTTGCCGCGGAGCTGAACGCGAGCCGCGGCGGCTCCTGCACCGTCGTCCAGGCCGATCTCCTCGATCTCGATGCGCTCACGCGACTGGCCGCGGAAGCGCGCGCGGCGTTCGGCCGCCTCGATGGCCTCGTGAACAACGCGTCGTCCTTCCACGCAACGCCGCTCGGCGAAATCGATGAGCGTGCGTGGAAGGAATTGATGGGCACCAACTTGCGCGCGCCCCTCTTCCTTGCGCAGGCGGCGGCATCGGCGTTGCGCGAAACACGCGGTGCGATCGTGAACGTAGTCGATATCCACGCAGAGCGGCCGCTGAAGGACTTCGTCGTCTACTCCGTCGCCAAAGCCGGTCTTGCGGCCCTCACCCGTTCGCTCGCGCTCGAGTTCGCGCCCGACGTTCGCGTCAATGGAGTAGCGCCCGGTGCGATCCTCTGGCCCGAGGACGGCAAGCACTTCGCGCCCGACGAACAAAAGCGCATCACGGCGCAAACACCACTCGGGCGCCTGGGCGATCCGGCCGATGTCGCCGGGGCGGTAAAATACCTGCTTGCCGACGCGCCGTTCGTCACCGGCCAGGTGATCGCTGTCGACGGCGGCCGATCCATCAATCTCTGACCATGCCCGATCCGCGCAAATCCGAATTCGAAGCGGCAAAGCTCGCCAAGCGCCTGCGGCGCCTCGCGGGCCAGGCCATCGGCGACTACTCGATGATCGAGGCGGGCGACAAGGTGATGGTGTGCCTGTCCGGCGGCAAGGACAGCTATGCGATGCTCGACCTGCTGATGCGCCTGCGCGAGAAGTCGCCCGTGCCCTTCGAGCTGGTCGCCGTGAACCTCGACCAGCGGCATCCGGGATTTCCCGAACACATCCTTCCCGAGTACCTCACCTCGCTCGGCGTTCCCTTCCACATCGAAGTGCAGGACACGTACAGCGTCGTGAAGCGCGTGATCCCCGAGGGCAAGACGATGTGCGGCCTGTGCTCGCGCCTGCGCCGCGGCGTTCTCTATCGCGTGGCCACAGAGCTCGGCGCCACGAAGATCGCGCTCGGCCACCATCGCGGCGACATCCTCGAGACCTTCTTCCTCAACCTCTTCCATGGCGGCTCGCTGAAGACCATGCCGCCCAAGCTCGTCTCCGACGACGGCAAGCACGTGGTGATCCGCCCGCTCGCCTACGTTGAAGAGGACGACCTCGAGGCCTACGCGGAGCTGCGCCAGTTCCCGATCATTCCCTGCGACCTGTGCGGCTCGCAGGAGCTCCTGCAGCGCCAGCAGGTGAAGTCGATGCTGCGCGAGTGGGAGAAGCAGACCCCGGGCCGCGTGGAGTCGATCTTCGGCGCGCTCTCCAACGTCGCGCCCTCGCACCTGCTCGACCGCGGCCTGTTCGACTTCTCCGCCGTGCGCCCCGGCGAACCCGCCGGCGGGGCCGCCGGAACCCCCGTCACCCTCCATCCGCGCACCCGTCCGGCTTCCTGAGAGTCCGTCGGACCCGGGACTTACGTCCAATAGCTTGCGCAGACGCGTTCTGTAGAGTGGTTGGCGCGCCTGGCGGGTGAAGCGGCCCATCTCGACCGTGCCAGCCGGCGAGCGAATTTCCTAGGGAGGAAATCAAAAATGAAAGCTGGCAAAAGACTTGTCTGTCTGATTGCCTGCGGCGCTTCGACCTTCACGCTGGCGGCGCAGGATCTCTCCGCCATCACGCAGGCCACCGCCACAGTCAATGATTGCGCGCGCGTCGTGAACGACGCCGCGAACGTCCCCGCACCCGCCGGGCATGCGGAGTCCGCCATGGCGGCACAAACGAACGCCAAGGTGACCGACCCCCAGCAGAAGCTCGTGATCGACCCCGTGCACGGCCAGTTCGCCGCGAAGATGCAGGGCGATGCGGCCCGTGTCGCCGATTGCGGTCCGAAGGCGCAGGCCGCCGTGGCCAAGGCCATGACCACGGTGCAGTCGGTCGCGCGGGTTCCGAACCTCTCGAAGGAAGACGCGACCGCGCTCGCGGCCGCCGTCGGCGAGATGCAGAAGGCCCAGGACGGCCTTCGCGACGCCGTCGTCAAGCTCAGCGGCGACGGTGCGAAGCGCGCGTACTTCACCACGGCACTCGGTCCGATGCTGGGAGCCAAGCCATGAGAACGACCACCTTCGCGAAGTGGCTGGGAGCCGCACTTCTCTCCCTGGCAACGGCGGCCGGCGCGCAAACCTGGACGCAGCTTCCGGGTGCGGCCAACGACATCGGCGTCGGGCCCACGGGTGAGGCCTGGGTCATCGGCACGGACAAGCCGTATCCGAACGACTTCGGCATCTACCGCCTGCAGGGCGGCAACTGGGCCAAGGTCGACGGCGGTGCGGTGCGCATCGACGTGGGACCCAACGGTCCCTGGGTCGTCAACAGCAGCGGGAACATCTACCGGTGGACCGGCAACGGCTGGGCGCAGGTGCCCGGCGGCGCCAAGGACATCGGCATCGGCGCCAACGGCACGGTCTGGGTGATCGGCACCAACGCGGAAGCGGGCGGTTTTGGCATCTATCGCTATAACGGGAACAACGGGTGGGACAAGATTCCCGGAAGCGCCGTGCGGATCGACGTCGATCCGGCGGGCCGGGCCTGGGTAGTGAACAACGCGAACGACATTTTCTTCTACAACGGATCCGCGTTCGTATTGGTGGCCGGCGGTGGCAAGGCCAAGGACATCGGCGTCGGCGCTGACGGCACCGTGTGGGTCGTCGGCATGGACAACGTGGCCTGGAGGTGGACCGGCAGCACCTGGACGAAGGGGACGGGAACGCTGGCCGAGATCAGCGTCGACCATAAGGGCAACCCCTGGGGCGTGAACCCCGGCAAGCAGATCTTCTCGTCCGTCGCAGGCGCGACGCCGACTCCCACGCCGACTCCGACGCCGACGCCCACGCCGGCGCCGACCGGTGGTTCGACGCTCTCGCAGGCCGCTGCACTCGGCTGGGGCGTGGTCGATGCCATCGGGGACCTCAGCAAGATGATGCAGAAGACCAAGGGCCCGGCGATGAGCAAGGCGGACGCCGAAAAGGTGTTCGGCTGGATCGCGCGCAAGGTCCAGAGCGACCGCCAGTCCTTCTGCTACAAGTCGACCGATCCGCGCGGCGCCGGAACCATCCCGACGACGTGCGAAGCCGGCAAGCAGAATCAGGCGGCCCTCTGCTACAACAACTGCAAGGCGGGCTACTACGGCGTCGGCCCGGTGTGCTGGCAGAGCTGCCCGAGCGGCTACACGGATACGGGTGCGATCTGCCACTACAGCGCGCGTTCGCTCACGGCCAACCTCGTTCGCGTCGGCTGCCACCTCGAGCTCCCCTTCGTCGGCTGCACGATCCCGAAGATGGACTGCCCGACGGGCTACATCAACGCAGGTCTCTTCTGCGCGGTGAAGCCTCCGCCCAAGCCTGCGGGCATGTCAGGCACCGACCTCGACCCGATGAAGGACTCGTACGGCCGTGGCGCGGGCACGATTCCGAACGTCTGCCCCGGCGGCGAGAACGATACGGGCCTGTGCTATCGCAATTGCAAGGCGGGCTACTACGGCGTCGGCCCCGTCTGCTGGCAGCGTTGCGGGTCGGGCAAGACGGACTGCGGCGCCGGTTGCGCGAACAGCACCACTTCGTGCGTGACCGACACGGCGTCCATGGTCGTCAGCTCCGCCACGTTCCTCGGGTTCCTCGTGAGCGGGGGCGCGCTGGGACCGGCCACCGCGACGGTCGGGCGGGCCCTCTCGTCCGTGAATACCACGCTGGCAACCGGGATGGCGGGCCTGCAGGCGGCGCAGACGACGTACATGTGGCTCAACGACTACGTGGCGTACTTCCCGCAGGCGACGTCCGAAGGGGTTGCGAAGCAAATCGACAGCCGCTTCAGCAAGGACGCCGCTCGCTGGGTCAAGGAGCAGTACGGCCTGGTGCACCTGAGCATGATGGAGCGGAGCAACGCGGAGAAGACCGCCCTGCGCGGACTCGCCGCGGCATCGGGCTTCGATCCGACGGGTGTCTCCGCGGTCGTGTCCGCGTTCGCGAAGCCGATGTGCGCGACCGACGAGCCCTTCCCCGCGGTGAGGGATCTCTACTGAGCCTTCGCTGATACGATAGAGGCATCAGGCTGGCCGGTTGGCGCAATGCCAACCGGCCAGTTGCTTTTTCAGCCCTCGCATCGAAGACCCCGACCATGACCTCCAAGCACCTCGGCAACACCCGCAGGATCACCTCCTTCCACCCGCCCCAGCGCACCCTGCTCGGCCCCGGTCCCACCGAGATCCATCCGCGCGTGCTCACCACGATGAGCCAGCCCGCGATCGGCTACCTCGACCCGGTGTTCGTCGGGATGATGGATGAGCTGAAGGACCTTCTTCGCTACGTCTACCAGACCGACAACCCGCTCACGTTCCCGATCTCGGGCCCGGGCTCCGTCGGCATGGAGTACTGCTTCGTGAACATGGTCGCACCCGGCGACAAGGTCGTCGTCTGCCGCAACGGCGTGTTCGGCGGCCGCATGCTCGAGAACGTCGAGCGCTGCGGCGGCATCCCGATCCTCATCGATGACGACTGGGGACGCCCGGTCGATCCGCAGAAGGTCGAAGACGCGTTGAAGCGCGAGAAGGACGTGAAGGTCGTCGCGTTCGTGCACGCCGAAACGTCCACGGGCGCGCAATCGGATGCGAAGCTGCTCACGCAAATCGCGCACAAGTACGGCGCGCTCGTGATCGTGGACGCGGTCACCTCGCTCGCCGGCACGCCGGTGCGCGTCGACGACTGGGGCATCGATGCGATCTACTCCGCGAGCCAGAAGTGCCTCTCGTGCACGCCGGGCCTTTCGCCCGTCTCGTTCTCCGAGCGCGTGGTCGAGCGCGTGAAGGCGCGCAAGGACAAGATCCACAGCTGGTTCATGGACATGAACCTGCTGCTCGGCTACTGGGGTGCATCGACGCGCACCTATCACCACACGGCGCCGACGAATTCGCTCTTCGCGCTGCACGAGGCGCTGCTGCTCATTCGCGAAGAGGGCCTCGAGCAAGCGTGGGCGCGCCACCAGCGCCATCACGTCGCGCTCAAGGCGGGCCTCGAGGCGATGGGCCTGCGCTTCTTCGTCGAGCAGCAGTACCAGCTCCCGCAGATGAACGCGGTGCTGTGCCCCGCGGGCGTCGACGAGGAAGCGGTGCGCAAGACGCTGCTCTCGGAATTCGGCATCGAGATCGGCGCGGGGCTGGGACCGCTCAAGGGCAAGATCTGGCGCTTCGGCCTGATGGGCTACTCGTGCCGCCCCGACAACGTGATGCTGTGCCTCTCCGCGCTGGGCTCGGTGCTCATGGATATGGGGCACTCGATCAAGGTCGGCGAAGCCGAGGCCGCGGCGCACCAGGCCTATGCGACGCTGCATGCGGCCGATGCGCAGCACGCCCGGAAGAAGGTCGCGAACCTGAAGTAGGCGAGACTTAAGTCGCGGGCCACCCGGCCCGCAATCGACCTTAGCCCCCTTGGTATCCCGGGGGCCAAGGCGCAAGATGCTCCCTGCAGTCACATAGACACATTACAAAAGGGAGAAGTCGTCGTGCGCACGTTCAAAATTCCGCATTTCGTGGCGGCCCTCGCGGTCGCCCTCGCCACCCCCGCCGTCCTCGCGCAGTCGCCCGCGCCCACGGTACCCGTCGAACAACGCGCCGCGATCGAATCGGTCGTGCGCGACTATCTGCTGAAGAATCCCGAGGTCGTGCGCGAAGCGATGCAGGCGCTGCAGGCGAAGGAAGAAGCCGAGAAACAGAAGGCCCAGAAACTCGCCCTCGCCACGCACCGTGCGCGCATCGAGAACGACGCCACGTCGCCGGTCGGCGGAAATCCGAAGGGCACCGTCGTCGTCGTGGAATTCTTCGATTACGGTTGCGGCCACTGCAAGCGCGCCGCCGGCGCGGTCGACGGCATCATCGAGAAGGACAAGGACGTGAAGATCGTCTACAAGGAGCTGCCGATCCTTGGGCCCGAGTCCTTCCATGCCGCGCGGGCGGCCCTTGCCTCGCGCAAGCAGGGCAAGTATCCGCAGTTCCATTCGGCGCTCATGCATTCGCCCGCGATCGATGCCGCATCCGTCGAGGCGATCGCCATCAAGGTCGGCCTCGATGTGAAGAAACTCACCGCCGACATGGACGATCCTGCCATCATGGCCACGCTCGAAGCCAACTCGAAGCTCGCCCAGGACCTCGATATCCAGGGCACGCCCGCGTTCATCGTCGGCGAGCAGTTCATTCCCGGCGGCCTCGACATCAACACGCTCACGTTCCTCGTGTCGACCGAGAAGACCCGCAAGGCCGAAGCGAAGCCGGCGAAAGCCGCCTCGCTGAAGTGATCGACATCCACCCCTGCAAGGAGAACCCGGATATGCACAAGAACCCGAAGATGTTCCGCACAGTCGCCCTCGGCTGCATGCTGCTCGGCGCCGCCACTTTCGCCTCGGCCCAGGACGTTGACGGCAAGCTCGCCGCCTACAAGGCGGCTTCCGGAGAAGCGGTCGCCGTGATGACGAAGGTCACGGATGCCAACAGCGCCAAGGCGAACCAGGCCGCGCTCGACGCCGCGATGAACAAGCAGCGCGCAGCGGAAGCCGCACTGACCGCCGAGACGAAGAAGCTCAACCTCAAGGACAAGGCCGGCACGGACAAGATGCAAGCCGTGATGACCGAGCTGACGACGCAGAACCAGGTGATCACGGCACACCAGCTTCGCATCCTTTCAAGCAAGGAAACCGGCGAGGTCGTCGGCAAGAGCTTCATGGCGCCCACGCAGCAGCGTTAAGCAAGCCGCACCCAACGCAGGGAGAAAAATAATGAGAACGGCAATTCTTGGATACATCCTGGCGACGCTGCTGGCCGTGACGTTCGCGGTCTCGCTCGCACCCGAGGCCAACGCGAAGAACGGCGGCAAGGAGCACAAGACCAAGAAGGAACCTGCGAAACCGGCCGAGCCCGCACCCCAGTTCTGCTGGCGCGACTCCTATGGCCGCGGTGCCGGAACAATTCCCTCGGGTTGCGGCTCCGGCCAGAACGACGCGGGCCTCTGCTACAACAACTGCAACGCGGGATACACGGGTGTCGGTCCCCTGTGCTGGCCGCATTGCCCTCCCGGGTTCAGCGATCACGGCGTGGGCTGCACCAAGCCCGCGGCCTACGGGCGCGGTGGCGGCTACCCGTGGCACGGCGCGGATGGATTCAGCGACAGCGGGATGCTCTCGCGCTGTCGTGCCGCGAATCCCGCCGGCTGCGAAATGGACGGTGCGATTGCCTATCCGGTGTGCAAGCCGGGCTTCCGCAAGATCGGCTGCTGCATCTGCTCGCCGAGCTGTCCGGCAGGCTTCACGGACACGGGTGCCACCTGCGTGAAGGCGAGCGTCGGCCGAGGCGTTGGCACGGTTCCCACCTCCTGTGCGCAGGGCCAGCAGAACGATGCGGGGCTGTGCTACCCGAATTGCAAGGCGGGCTACTCCGGCGTCGGTCCCGTGTGCTGGGGCAATTGCCCGGCCGGCATGACGGTGGGTTGCGGCATGGGTTGCGCCAACACCAGCAAGGCTTGCCAGGGCGCGGTGACCGACCAGGCCCTGACGGTGGTCGAGCTCGTGGCCACCATTGCACTGGCCGTCCCCACGGGCGGCGCGAGCGTGGCGGCCAAGGCCGCAGCCAAGACCTCGGCCGTCGCCGCGACCAAGGCGGCATCCAAGGGACTGACCAAGGAAGCGGTGAGGGCTGCGTTGCTCAAGGCCTCCAAGGACACCGGAAAGGCACTCACCCAGGCGCAGCTCGAGGAGGCGGTCCGCGCATCGACGGGCGAGGATTGGGATCCGTACTCGCTCGACCCGACCGGCATCGCGCAGATCGTGAAGGCCTACAACCACAAGACGTGCGGCAAGTAGGCAGCAACGTCGGCTGAAAAAAAAGGGCGCCCTCGGGCGCCCTTTTCATTTCATCGCGTCGCCGCTACTTGGCGGCACCCATGGTCTGGCGGAAGCGGCCTTCGACCTGCGGCTGCGAGGCGTAGCGCTCGAGTGACGGCAGGACCTTCTCGAGCTCGCTGATGCGATCGGAGGGCGTGGGGTGTGTCGCGAACAACAGCGACGCGCCGGATTCCTCGGCCCGAAGCGACTGCAGCATCTGCAGCGCAGAGACCAATCCGAAAGGATCGTAGCCCGCGCGCGCCGCGAGGACGACGCCGACGCGATCCGCTTCGTATTCCATGCCGCGATCGAGCGGCTTCACGAGGAAGCCGTTCTTCACGAGATCGACGCCCATGCCCGCCGCGGCCGAACCGAGGCCCATGACGTCCTTGCCGCTGCGACCGAGCTTGTAGGAAGCGGCTTCCTTGCCGAGCGTGGCGAGCATGTCCGAGGACGCGCCCGACTGGATCGCCTGGAGCTGGTGCTTCTTCACGACGTGACCGATCTCGTGCGCGAGAACGCCCGCGAGCTCGGACTCGCTGTTGAGCTTCTTCAGCAATCCCGAGGTCACCATGATCGTGCCTCCGGGCATCGCGAACGCATTGACCGTATCCGAATCGAGAACGCCAAAGGACCACGGCAGGTCGGCGCGCTCGCTTTGCGAAGCGATCCAGCGGCCGACGCGATTCACGTAGCGCTGCAGGCGTTCGTCCGAATGCAGCTTTGCCGCACCGAGCACGCCCGCGGCGATGCCTTCGCCCAGGTGCACTTCGTCGTCCTGCGAGAATTCCTTGGACGCGGTCTTCGCGCTGTCACCGAGCTTTTTCGCGACGTCGATCGCGCGGCCGATGTCGAATTGCGCATGCGCCGCGGGAACGGCGAAGGCGAGGGCAACAGCGGCGAGAAGGGTCTTCATGGCGAGGCTCCGCATCAGGGGTTGCCCGGATAGGGCACGTTCTGCGCCGCGAGCTTCGCGTCGCGAGCGAAGCTCGCGGCGGCGTTCTTGTCGGCACGGAACGACTGCATCTTCTTGAGCGCCTCGGGATTGGGCGAGGCGTTCTTGAGCTCCTCTTCCGAGAGGCCGCGCACGCCGATCGTCGCCATCTTCGCCTGCTCCGTCTTGGGCTTGCCGAAACCGAGCGCCGAGGTGAGCCCCGAAAGGCCGCCCGAACCCGACGACGATGTCACCGTGGACGCGAAGGTCAGGTGGAAGACGTTCACCCAGCCCTTTTGCGTGCCGGCCTCGACCTGCGTCCAGCCGCCGCTGCGGGCGAGGACCTTGAGCGGCGTTTTCTCGGGAAGGTTCGCGAGCGTCTTCGCATCCGACGCGGGCTTCTCGCGCAACTCGGTCGCGCGCTTGGTCACGGCCTGCTCCTGGGCGAAGGCCGCCGACGCGAGCACCGCGAAGGCCGTGATGGCGAATTTCTGTAGGAGGGATTTCATGCGCGCCATGATACCCCTTAGCGGATGAGGAGCGTCGCGAGCCCCAGCAGCAGGCCCATGCTCGCGACGTCGGTGGCCGTCGTCACGACGATGCTCGAGGCCGTCGCGGGATCGGCGCCGAGGCGCTTCAACGTGAGCGGGACGAGCGCGCCGGAAATGCCGCTCACCGCGCAGCTCGCGACCATCGCGACGCACACCGCCACGCCCAGCAGCACCGCATCGGGCGAATTCTGGGACGTCGCGAGGAAGTACATCGCGATCCCGGTCAGGACGCCGGTCACGGCGCCATTCGCGAGTCCCAGCAGCGCTTCCTTGATCACCAGCAGCTTCGCGCCGCCGGGCCGGATGTCGCCGAGCGTGATGCCGCGCACCGTCACGGCCAGCGCCTGGCAGCCGGTATTGCCCGATTGCCCCGCGAGCACCGGCAGGAACGTCGCGAGGATCACCAGCTTGTCGACCGTGCCCTGGAAGAGCGCGACTACGCCCCCGGCGGCGAACGCCGTGACGAGGTTGATGAGCAGCCAGGGATTGCGGAACTTGAAGCTCTGGAAAAGCGGCGTGGCGATGCGCTCCTCGGCATCCACGCCGACCATCGCGCCGGGCTGCGCCGTGATCTCGAAGGCTTCTTCCTGGAAGAGCGTGCTCCCGCGCACGAGGCCCAGGAGCTTGCCGTTGATGTCCGTCACCGGATACACCGGGAAGTGGCGGTTGAGCGTGCGCTTCATCGCGTCCGACAGGGGCAGGTCGGCGAGCAGCGTGAACGGATCGCGCAGCATCACCTCCGCGAGCGGCGTGAGCCGGTCGCTGAAGAGGAGGTCGCGCATCGTGAATAGCCCGACGAGCCCGCCATCCTGGTCGATCACGTAGCCGTAGGTGATGAACGCCGAGCGCACGATCGGGCGCAGGCCGTCGATCGCATCGCCCACGGAAGTGTTCGGTCCGAAGACCGCGAGCGCGGGCTCCATGAGGCGCCCGATGGTGCCGCGCTCGTAGCGATTGTTGCGGGACCACTGCTCGGCAAGCTCGGCCGGCGCCGCGGCGATGATGCGGGCGCGCGGCTCGACGTCGAGCGCATCGAGGATGTCCTGCACCTGCGCGGGATTGAATTCCGAAAGGAGCTCCAGTGCGCGCGCCGGCGGTTCAAGGCCGAGCAGGAGTGCGGCTTCGTGCGGCGGGCTCGAGCGCAGCTGCGCGACGAAGGCGACACGCGCAGCGGCTTGAGCGTCGAGGGGAGTGCTTTTGGTCGCGTTCTTCAAGAGGAAGCTCCCTGTGGTTCGTGCCTAGAGGCCCAGGCGTTGCCAGATCGTCGAGGTGGGTCCTGCCTGGTTGAGCGTGTAGAAGTGCAAGCCGGGCGCGCCCTGCTGGAGCAGGCGATCGCAAAGCTCGGTGACGACGTCGAGGCCGAAGGCCTTGATCGACGCCGTGTCGTCGCCGAAGCCTTCGAGCTTCATGCGCATCCAGCGCGGAATCTCCGCGCCGCAGGCGTCCGAGAAGCGCGCGAGCTGGGAAAAATTCTGGATCGGCATGATCCCCGGGACGATCGGCAGGTCGATGCCCAGCGCCTCGACCTGGTCGACGAAGTGGAAGTACGCATCCGCATTGAAGAAGTACTGCGTGATCGCCGAGCTCGCGCCCGCATCGACCTTGGCCTTGAATGCGGCGAGGTCGGCCTGCGCCTTGCGCGCCTGCGGGTGGTACTCCGGATAAGCGGCCACTTCGATGTGGAACGCGCTCCCGGTTTCCTCGCGGATGAACTGCACGAGCTCCGAGGCGTAGCGGAATTCACCCGACACGGCCATGCCTGAAGGAAGGTCGCCGCGCAGCGCGACGATGCGCTTGATGCCGTTGGTGCGGTACTCGTTGATCACTTCGCGGATCGATTCGCGCGTCGACGCGACGCACGAAATATGCGGCGCGGCTTCGTGGCCTTCGGCGCGGATCTCGAGCACGGTGGCGAGCGTGCCCTCGCGCGTCGAGCCGCCCGCGCCGAAGGTCACGGAAAAGAACGCGGGGTCGAGCTGCGCGAGCTGCCTGCGCGTGGCGCGAAGCTTCTCCACGCCCTCGGGCGTCTTCGGCGGGAAGAACTCGAAGCTGAAGAGGCGCGGCCGCTTGCGTTGCGATTGCATGGTCATTGTCCGTGGGTCGTGGTGCGCAGGAACTTCTCGACGGGCTCGGCCCAGTTCGCGACGTTGCCGAAATAGAGGTGCCCGTCCCTGCCGAATGGAGGCATCTGCATAAGCTGCGCGCGCCCGCCCGCAGCGGTGAAGGCGCCGTGCATGCGGCGCACCAGCGCGGGACCGAAGTACAGGTCGTTCTCGCTGTAGATCCAAAGCTGCGGCACGCGCGAGGTCTTGCCATAGCGTGCAACGGCATCCACCAGGTTCTCTTCGACGCACACGGAACCCGGCGCTTGCGATCCGCGCCCTCCGGCAAAGTTGACCACTGCGACAAGACCCTCGATCGGCTGCGACGACGCCGCGATCGAACCCCAGCCGCCGGCGGATTGACCGACGAGCACGACACGCTTCGCATCGAGCGCGGGATTGCCGCGAACCGCCGCGAGCGACGCCGTGATGTCGCGCACGGTCTCGAGCCCGGCGTTGTAGTAGTCGGGTCCCCGGCACGAGCCGTAGCCTTCGGCCCAGTCGCCGCCGGAATCGCCGTAACCGCGGCGCGTCGGCACGAGAACGGCAAAGCCCATCGCGACGAATGCGCGGCTCTGCGCCTGCAGGCGCACGCGCCCGCCGCGCCGGCGGTCATCCGGGTTGCGCGGACTGCCGTGGGAAAGCACGGCGACCGGGAACGGACCCGGGCCGGGCGGTTGATAGAGCGTGACTTCGATTTCGTCGGGTCGGCCCCAGGTGGCCGGGACCGACGCGCGCAAGACTTTCTCGATGGGCGGTTCACGCGCATCGGGAAGAGCGGCCGCCGCGGAAAGAACCGCGGCGGCGCTCGCAATCGCGACGAGGCCGCGAAGCATTGCGGACCGGTTAGTAACGATAGTGATCGGCCTTGTAGGGGCCGGACTTCGCGACACCGATGTACTTCGCCTGCTCGTCGCTGAGGACGGTGAGGTTCGCGTTGAGCTTCGCCAGCTGCAGGCGCGCGACCTTCTCGTCGAGGTGCTTGGGGAGCACGTACACGCCGATCGGGTACTTCTTGATGTTGCCGAACAGCTCGATCTGCGCGATCACCTGGTTGGCAAACGAGGAGCTCATCACGTACGACGGGTGGCCCGTGCCGCAGCCGAGGTTCACGAGGCGGCCTTCGGCGAGCAGGATGATGCGCTTGCCGTCCGGGAAGATCACGTGGTCGACCTGGGGCTTGATGTTCTCCCACTTGTATTGCTTCACCGAAGCAATGTCGATCTCGTTGTCGAAGTGCCCGATGTTGCACACGATGGCGTTGTTCTTCATCGCCTTCATGTGGGCGTGCGTGATCACCTGGTAGTTGCCGGTGGCGGTCACGAAGATGTCCGCGTGCGGCGCGGCTTCTTCCATCGTCACCACGCGGTAGCCTTCCATCGCCGCCTGCAGCGCGCAGATCGGATCGATCTCCGTGACCCACACCTGGGCGGAGAGCGCGCGCAGCGCCTGCGCCGAACCCTTGCCGACGTCCCCGTAGCCCGCGACGAGCGCGATCTTGCCCGCGACCATCACGTCGGTGGCGCGCTTGATGCCGTCGACCAGCGACTCGCGGCAGCCGTAGAGGTTGTCGAACTTGCTCTTGGTGACCGAGTCGTTCACGTTGATCGCCGGGAACTTGAGCGAGCCGTCCTGCGCCATCTGGTAGAGGCGCTTCACGCCCGTCGTGGTCTCTTCGGTCACGCCCATCACCTTCGAAAGGCGCGTCGAATACCAGGTCGGGTCGGTGGCGAGCTTCGCCTTGATGGAATTGAAGAGGCAGGTTTCCTCTTCGCTGCCCGGCTTCGAGATGATCGAGGCATCCTTCTCGGCGCGCGCGCCGATGTGAAGGAGCAGCGTGGCATCGCCGCCGTCGTCGAGGATCATGTTCGTGTAGCCGTTGTCGGGCCACTCGAAGATGCGGTGCGTGTAATCCCAGTACTCGTCGAGCGTCTCGCCCTTCACGGCGAAGACGGCGGTGCCGCCCGCGGCGATCGCGGCGGCCGCGTGGTCCTGCGTCGAGAAGATGTTGCACGAGGCCCAGCGGACATCGGCACCGAGGGCCTTGAGCGTCTCGATCAGCACCGCGGTCTGGATGGTCATGTGCAGCGAGCCCGTGACCCGCGCGCCCTTCAGCGGCTTCGAGGCGGAGAACTCCTCGCGGATGGCCATCAGGCCGGGCATCTCGGTTTCGGCGATCAGGATTTCCTTGCGGCCCCAATCGGCGAGCTTCATGTCGGCGACCTTGTAGTCGGTGCCGGCGGCTTTCAATACAGCATTCATGGTCGGTCCTTTCGTCAAGGCGACCAGCTCGAGGCGGGAGAACGAGAGTGCGGAACAATCCGCTCGTCCGCCGTGAAGCCAGTCACGGTTAACGAGCGCCGTTGCAGTGGAGATTCCCTGAGCCTGGCGGACATGGCGTCCGTTGCAACGCTCCTCAGGAGAGGCGCCATTTTACCCGAGACCGGCGGGCCGCGCAGCCGCCAAATTAGGGCGGATTCCGGCCGTAACGCGTGCTACGTTGCAGCCAAATTCCCGGAGGAACTGTCCATGAAGAAGCCCTTGCTGGTCGGTGCAGCCGGCTGCGGATCCGTCATCGTCGAATGCGGATTCAATGTCGCCGGCCTCGCCTATGACTACGAACAGGTCGACTACGCCGACGACAGCCCGACGCGCCCTCGCCTGCTCGAGCTCAATCCGCTGGGCCAGGTGCCCACGCTGGTGCTGCCCGACGGCAAGGTGATCGCCGAGAGCTTCGCCATGCTCCACTGGATCCAGGACCAGGTGCCCGCCGCGCCGCTCATTCCGCCCAAGGGGGACGCGGCACGCACGGACTTCTATCGATGGGGGGTGTTCCTGATCGCCGCGGTTTATCCCACGTGGACGTACGGCGACGACGGGAAGAAGTGGGTGGCGGGCGACGCGGCGGCCGGCAAGGCCCTGCGCGAAGCCACCGACGATCACCGCAAGAAACTGCTCAAGCAGATGGAAGCGGCGTGCTCGGCGCCGCACTTCCTTGGCGAGCGCTTCAGTGCGATCGACCTTTATCTCGCGGCGATGAGCCACTGGCGGCCGGGCCGCAAGTGGTGGGCCTCCGATGCGCCGAAACTGCTCGCCGTCGCCGATGCCGCGAAGGCGCGACCCGAAGTCGGCAAGGTTCTCGCGCGCGACTTCAGCTGAGCGTCAGCCGCGGGCGCCGAACTTGTACTTCTCGGTGCCTTCGTCCTCGGCGTTCTCGACCTTCTGGAGCTTCGGCTTCTCGGAGAGCAGACCGAACGTGTCCTGCAACGTGATCGCGGCGAGGACGAGATCCTCGCTGTCGCTCTGCGTCGCCTTCGAAAGCACTTCGGAAGCGTAGTTACGGTCGTGGGTGAGGCGCTGCACGTCGATCTCGAGGCCCAGGGCCTTGCGGGCCGAGACCTTCACCTTCGCGAGCAGCTTGAGCGTTTCCTGGTCCATGGGACGAACTCCTCCTGTTGGGGGTGGGTGCGCTACTCCGAGGAGGGTTGTTGCGGGCGTGCCTCATAGGGCACGCCTCTCGTGTGGCGACATTGGGCCACAGGCGAGTGCAAATATCCAATGCGGTATCGCACAGTTTCCGCAGGGAAAACCCGGCGGGCGAACTCGTTCAGCTCACGCCTGGGCCCGGCGGCGTCGGGCAGGTGACGGCTTGCCCGCGTAGTGCTGGTAGGTCGCCATGACCTGTTCGAACGTGCGCTCGGGCTGCCCGTAGCCGGCGCCCGGAAGGCTTGCCCACTCCTTGCGGCACTTGCGCACGGCTTCCGCGATCCGGCCCGCGATCACGTCCTCGAGCGCGCCGCGCTGCGCGATGAGCGCCACGGCTCCGAGGTCCTGGTTGTCCGGTGAGAAATCCTCGAACTGGAATTGCCGGACCAGCCCGTCCCACGTCCTCGCCAGGAATTGATACGCGCCGGCCGCCGTGGATGTAAGACGGCCTACAGTGACCTTGCGATGCGGGTGTTGCCAGGGCGGAACGTTGAAGAGAGCGCCGCCGAACATTACCCGGTACGCGGTGTCGGACTGATTCGACTCTCCCTGGCGGATCAGGCGCAGGAAAGCGACCACGTTCCTGTGCCGTACTGCGATACGGAATTCATCTCGTGTCATTCGAAGTCTCCTTCATTCACATCAGCCTGCCCAGCGGGCCGAGATCGAGATTCAAGTCGCGGCGCTTGAGGTCGAAGCGCTGCGCGAGATCGTCGACGGTCTGTTCGAGGATCATCAACGCACGGCCCACGTCTTCGATTTCGGCCGCGGTGAGCGAGCCGGCCTCCATGCGGGTGATCGCCTGGCGCTCGAGCAGGCTGCGCACGAATTCCACAAGCGTGAGCACGAGCTGCACCACGGAACGCTGCACGTCTTCGGGCCTGGCGTTCCAGCGCGGGGCACGCTCTGCCATCCCTTCGAGCTCCGAGCACAGCGGCGCGAGCTCGGCGGCCGTCAGCCCGCCGGCAATACCAACCAGCGGCCTGCGCGTGGATCCCTTGGGATTCTTTTGCGTTGCCACTGGCTACAATCTTCCGAATGCGTACGGCGGGAACGGACCGGTGAGCGTCATGCGAACGCACTCGGCCTCGGCGGTGCGATGCATGGCCCGGGCATAGGCCGCCACGCAACCCTGCGGAACCAGGTGATGAACACTGACGATTCCCGCCCGCTTCTCGATCCGCTCGGCGCGCACCCACCGCGAAACGGCGGGCAGGAGCGGCGCGAGGGAAGGCACCTCGTCCTCGCGGACCGTGGTGATCGCCCGAGCCTGGAGGTACGCACGGCCTGTGGCGGCGCGCGCGTCCTGGTCGGACTTCGCCGGCCGCCCGCACCCGTGGTCGACTCCCCTCAGCGTCATCTGCACGCGGCCTCGCAGGAGGCACAGCTTCGCCCGCAATGGGGTCGCGTGCGCCTCGAGGACCTGCCGCAGGTCCTCGGTGCCGGCGAGGCAGCTTCCGAAGCGAAGGGGAACGACCGCCGGAAACCGGCAGGCAAGCGCGCGCACGACGGCGTCGTGCTTTCGGAAAGCGGTGATGTTCACGCGCGGGGCACGAACCAATTCGCCGATGACCGCCGCCAATCCCGCGGCGGCGAAGATCTGCAGCGGCTCGCCGGCCACGCCGGTCAGGTCCACGCGCGCATGCAAGCGCGGACACACTGCATAGACATACAGGAGGGACCGGGCCGGCTTCATGGGCCCGCAGTCCGGTGCCGCCGCGTACGGCGCCTGTGGGGATGCTTCACCGCACCAATCGTGGCGGTCGGCAAAACGCGATGGGCGGCGCACAGCACGACCCACAGGCGCGCGTACACGAGGTCCACGTTCGCCAGGCCGAGGACGAGCTCGCCATCGAGCACTACTCCCTGGTTGAGCACGTGGTCGAGCAGATCGAGAAGCGAGCCCTCGCCGGTACGGAAGACCGTCGGTGGCGTGCGTGAAATGGCGCGTGTCATCGGACGAAGTCGTACGGGGGCCAGGGGCCGGTGAGCGAGACGGCGATGCCCGCCTCGCCCAGCTCCTGCGTCCTGCGGCGCAGCGCCGCGCGGAAGGCGCTCGCCCCCCGCGACGGCACGAGGAACGTGGCATCGAGCAGCAGGCGCGAAGACGCGGCGGCCTCTGCTTCGGAAGGCCCGCGGCGGCACGCCTTGGCCGCAACGCTCGTCAGCGCATCGAAGACCCGGCCGGCCTTCGCGCGCGCTGTCGCGAGCCGGATACTTCCGGTGTCCCGAACGTCGCGCTTGCCCGCCAGGTAGGCGGCGCCCGTAGCGGCCCGCGCGGAAGGCAGGACGGTCGCCTGGGCGTTCCACGTCAGGCGCACGACCCATTCGACGCGCCGCTCGACGCCGTCGAGGAGGCCCTCGATGCGCTCCCTGCTGTCCGACACATACTTCACCGCGCGGCGATCGCACGTGAACAGCGTGAGCACCGGCATCGGCAGCAATGCGGGCGCGCGAAGGAAATGCTCCACGACCGCTTCGTGGGCGAGCGCACGCGGCGCGAGCCAGTCGATGTCCTGCAGGCCACGCCGCACCGCGTCAGCGTCGTAGTCGCGCGCGGGCACGCTGCTCACCGCGAGCCAGAGGTGCTCGCCCGCAGGCAGCAGCCGCAGCGGCGCGCTGGCGGGCGGACCCTCCGGGGCTCCGAGCAGTGATGGACGTCGCCACGCGCGCACGAGCGCGTAGACATAAGTGAGGAATGCGTCGTCGCTCATCGGCCCCTCCCTCGTGACACGGCGGGCTCGTGAAAGTCGCCCGCGACATTCGCATCGACCTCGAAGCCGCCATCCTCCGCGGCAAAGTCGATCGGCCCGTGCGCCTGCGCGCGGCGCTGCTTGATCTCGTGAATGCTTGCGAGCAGTTCGCCCTCGAGCTCGGCTCGCTCCTCCTGCGTGATCTCCCCGGCCTCGGCGCGCATCTCGACGTCGAGCAGCGCGGCGCGCAGGCCGCTGTCGTCGTCCTGCTCGGCTTGCGCCGCCGCGACGAGGGTCTTCAGCGCCCAACGCACGCCGGACAACACCGCCGAATCGAGCAGGAACATGGCTCCTCCAGTCAGGCGACGCGTTCCAGCTTGAGCCGGACGTTCACGAAGTTGTACGGCGGCCAGGGACCGGTGTACCGGAAGACCAGGTGGGGAAACTTCCGCGCGATCTCCTTCGTGCGGTCCACGAATTTCGACTCGCCATTGCGAGGCACGAGGAACGCGGCGTTCAGGATCATCCGATCCCCGACCGGCGGAGTGAGGCGCGAAGCCACCGAGACTTCGCGCAGCCGCTGCAGGCCCTCGTCGAGGTGACGCCCGGCGCGACTCTCCAGGTCACCTTCCGTGGGTGGGCCGGGGGGCATGGGGTCGACCGGGACATCGGCAGGCAGGAGCACCTTGAGGCCGAACTCCACGCGGTCCTCCACCTTCTGCAGGACTTCGGAAAACGCGTCATGCGCGGCGCGCAGCAACTTGACCGCGTCCTTGCGACTCCGGCACACCATCCCGAAATTCATCGGTATCACCGTGCGGTCGCCCATCACGGCCTGGTTCACGCGGTCGTGGGCCAGCACGCGGTCGCGCGTCGGATCGAGCGTGGCACTCGACACGTCGGAAGCGACGGCAGCGAGGTCCCCGACCTCGATCAGGTAGACGTCGGGCCAGTGCGCGTCGATGCCGATGGGCCCGACCTTGAGTGGCCGGGATCGGCGGACGACGCCGTACAAATAACACGCCCGCTCTTCCGGCGCGGATGCCGCCGGGCCGCGATCAAGCCGCTCGTTGCGAGATGACCGCTTTGTCCCTCCGACTGTCCGCGCCATGGAGCCCTCCCTGCTTTTCACCTGGGTCCTACGCCCGTACCGCAACCTGGCGCGCGCGGTTCGCGCGAACCGGCGGCGTCAAGCGGCGGCTGTCCTCGAGCTGCGCGCGCAGCGCGACATTCTCTGCGGTGAGTTCGGCGTACCCTCGCGACGCTTCCATCTGCGGAGGCGCGGCGGTCGGCAACGCGCCGACGGCACCGGCATACCGGATGTAGGTATCGATCGACGAGATGATCACGCGCGCTTCGACGGTGACCAGGTCGATGCCCACGATCGAGACGCGTACCCACGCGTCGACCACGATTCCCTTGTCGAGAACGCGGTCGAGGACGTCGACCAGACTTGATCCACCTGTTCCTGCATGTTGGACGTTCATGGCTTGTCTTCCTTAAGTTGAAAGTGACGACTTGGATGCGCGCGACGGCGGGCGCGCGCGCGCGGGCCGCCGCTCGAGCGCGGCGACCGGCCGCGTGAGCGCTCGCGGTTGCTTGCGCAAAGCGGCGTCTTTCCGTGAAACCGGGGCCCGTCCCGGCGAAAAGTGGCGGTCGTGCTTCCACCAGTCCAGGCCGATCTGCTCCGCCTTGTCGATCGAACAGACAATGAGGCGGATACGGAGGGTGAGGAGCTCGATGTCGGCGAGAGAGACCTTGATGTCCCCGGCAATGACCAGGCCCTTGTCGAGGACGAGTTCGAGGACGTCCACGAGGCTCGCCGCGCCGGGATGGACACGGCGCGAAGGCGGGTCACAGGGCACCGTAGAGGCCGCTTGGCGCGGCGGTGTCCCCAGTTGATGCATGTTCTTCACTGCTTGTTGCCCTCGCGCCGACCGCGTGGGTAACGTGGGTAAATACCTACTCGCACTGCGCCGCGAAGCTCGCGGTTAATTAACGTCTGTTAATTCCGACTGGTGCCGCGGCGAGAAGTTCACGGACGATGCCGCGAAAAAAAAGCCGCGGATTCCGCGGCTTTTTCATTGCAATAGTTACCGCCTTCAGTCGGCGGCGGCCATCGCTTTCTTCACCTCACCCTTGAGGCCCGCGGCGTCGCGCAGGAGCGCGGCCTTGTCCGTGGCTTCCCAGGAGAACTCCGGCTCTTCGCGGCCGAAGTGGCCGTAGGCGGCCGTCTTCGCGTAGATCGGGCGGAGGAGGTCGAGCATCTGCACGATGCCCTTCGGGCGGAGGTCGAAGTGCTCCGCGATCAGCTTGGCGATGACGTCGTCGTCCACCGCGCCCGTGCCGTGCGTGTACACGGTGATGTTGATGGGCTTGGCCACGCCGATCGCGTAGCTCACCTGGATTTCGCACTCACGCGCGAGGCCGGCGGCGACGACGTTCTTCGCCACGTAACGCGCGGCGTACGCGGCCGAGCGGTCGACCTTCGAGGGATCCTTGCCGGAGAACGCACCGCCGCCGTGGGCGCAGGCGCCGCCGTACGTGTCGACGATGATCTTGCGGCCGGTGAGGCCGCAGTCACCCTGCGGACCGCCGATGACGAAGCGGCCGGTCGGGTTCACGAGGTACTTCGTGTTCTTGAGGAATTCCTTCGGGAGCACCGGCTTGATGATCTGCTCGACCACCGCCTCGACGAACTCCTTCTTCATCTTCGCGCCCTCGGACATCTCGGGCGAATGCTGCGAGGAGAGCACCACGGTGTCGATTTCGACGGGCTTGCCGCCGACATAGCGGAACGTGACCTGGCTCTTCGCATCCGGGCGCAGGTAGGGCATGCGGCCGTCCTTGCGGAGCATCGCCTGGCGCTCGACGAGGCGGTGCGCGTAGTAGATCGGCGCCGGCATGAGCACGGGCGTTTCGTCGCACGCGTAGCCGAACATGAGGCCCTGGTCGCCCGCGCCCTGGTCGAGGTTGTCGTCGTGGGCCTTGTCCACGCCCTGCGCGATGTCGGGGCTCTGCTTGTCGTAGCAGACCATGACCGCGCAGCCGCGATAATCGATGCCGTAGTCCGTGTTGTCGTAGCCGATGCGCTTGATCGTCTCGCGCGCGATCTGGTGGTAATCGATCACCGCGTTGGTCGTGATCTCACCGGCCAGCACGACCAGGCCGGTGTTGCACAGCGTCTCGGCGGCGACGCGCGAGCGCTTGTCCTGGGCGAGGATCGCATCCAGGACGCCGTCGGAAATCTGGTCGGCGACCTTGTCGGGATGCCCTTCGGAGACGGATTCGGAGGTGAACAGGAACTCGTTTTTCATGGTTGAAAGAACTCGCTTTTCAGGGTCAATGGCATCGTGCGAAATCAAGCCTTGTATTCTAACAAATAGCGTCCCTTTTTCCGAACCGACTTGAGGCTCCTTTTCCGACTCCTTGCCCGCCTTTCGCTCCGGGCGAACCACGCCTTGGGCGGCCTGCTGGGCCGGGTGGTATTCGCCCTGTCGCCCCGGTATCGCCGGCGCGCCCTCGAGAACCTCGGCGCGAGCGGACTGGCCGGTGACGCCGAGGACGTGCGGCGCATGGCCCGCGAGAACGCGACCCAGATCGGCATGGGTGTGACCGAGCTCGCGTGGGCCCTGTTCCGGCCGCCCGAGGATGTCACTCGTGCGGTCAGGGACGAGGTCGGCTGGGAAGCGGTCGAGCGGGCCCGCACGGGCGGCCGGGCCGTGATCTTCGTCACGCCCCACCTCGGCAGCTACGACATCGCCGGGCGCCACCTGTGGACGCGCCTGCCGATCCTCGCGATGTACCGGCCCCACAAGATCGGCTGGCTCGACGAGCTCATCCGCGAAGGCCGCAACCGGGGCGCCTCGTTCGATGGGAGCAACGTGGCACCGGCGACGATGGCCGGCGTGAAGATGCTCCTCAAGCACCTGCGCAAAGGCGGATGCAGCGTCGTGTTGCCCGACCAGGTCCCCGGCGAGGGCGATGGCGTATGGGCGCCCTTCTTCGGGAGGCCCGCGTACACGATGACGCTGCTGGGCCGGCTGCAGGAATCGTCGGGGGCGGTCCTCGTGTTCTGCTACGCCGAACGCCTGGCACTCGGCGAGGGCTTTCGCATGCACTACACGGTGCTCGACGGGAACCTGAGCGACGACCGCGCCGTCGCCGCGCGCCAGGTGAATGCGATGGTCGAACGCCTGGTTCGCGAATGCCCCTCGCAATACCTGTGGGGCTACAACCGCTACAAGCATCCGGCGGGCGCTCCGCCGCCTCCGGCCTGACGATGCGCATCCTCCTTCTCGGCGCGAACGGATTCATCGGCGGCTACCTGATGGCGAACCTGCGATCGCGCGGCCATGAGGTGATCGCCGCGGTGCGCGATCCGGAACGCCTCGCCGGTGCGGCGAAGCCGGCAGCGATCCGCGTCGATCTCAACAACGACGTCACGCCCGAAGCGTGGATGCCGCGCCTCGCGGGCATCGACGCGGTCGTCAATTGCGCCGGCGTGCTGCAAGGCACGCAGCGCGATCGCATCGAGGCGATCCATGCCGCGGGGCCGATCGCGCTCTTCCAGGCGTGCGAGCGCGCCGGCGTGAAGCGTGTCGTGCAGATCTCGGCAGTGAGCGCGGTGCGCGAAGCGGGCACGGCCTATGCAACCTCCAAGCTCGAGGCCGACGAGTGGCTGCGCTCGAGCAAGCTCTCGTGGACCATCGTGCGGCCCTCGCTCGTGTACGCAGCAGGCGCCTACGGCGGAACGGCATTGTTCCGCGCGATCGCCGCGCTTCCCTTCGCGGTCCCGTTGCCCGGCGATGGCGAACAGCCATTCCAGCCGGTGCATGTCGACGACGTCTGCGCGGTCGTCGCGAAGGCCGTCGAAACCGACGCCCTGCTCGGAAAGACCGTGGACCCGGTAGGCCCGGGTGTCGTCACGCTGCGCGAAGTCCTTGCCGACCTGCGCCGCTGGATGGGACTGGGCGAAGCGCGCTTCGTGAAAGTGCCGATGGCGCTCGTGCGCTTCGGCGCGCGACTCGGAGATTGGTTCGGCGGCCCGGCCAACACCACCGCGATCCGCCAGCTCGAGTTCGGCAACGTTTCGGATTCCGCAGCCTTTCGCGCTGCAAGCGGCATCGAGGCCCGAGGGTGGCGTGAAGGACTCGATGCCCAACCCGCGCAATGGCAGGACCGGTGGCACGCGCGCCTCTACTTCGTTCGCCCGCTGCTGCGCGTCGCGCTGGGCGTTCTCTGGCTCGCCTCGGCTGTCATCGGATCGCTCGCGCTGGAGTCGGCCGCGCAGCTCATGGCGGTCCAGCTCAGGATCTCGGCGAGCATCACGTTCGGCACCCTCGCCGCGGCGTGCGTGGTCGACTTCGTCATCGGCTTGCTGGTGCTTACGCGGTGGCGACCCGGGCTCATGGGCGTCGTGCAGGTCGCGATGGTCCTGGGCTACACCGCGGCGATCAGCGTGCTCATGCCCGCGACGTGGGTCGATCCCTTCGGCGCCGTGCTGAAGAACATCGTGATCCTTCCCGCGATCCTCGCGCTCGCAGCGCTCGAGCAGGACCGCTGATGGATCCCACCGCCTACCTCGCCCTCAAGACCGTGCACATCCTGAGCTCGACCGTGCTGTTCGGCACGGGCATCGGCACGGCCTTTCACTTCTGGTGGGCGTACCGATCGGATCGCGTGCCGGCGATTGCCGCGGCCGCGCGCTCGACCGTGATCGCAGACTGGCTCTTCACCACCCCGGCGATCGTGATCCAGCCGGCAACCGGCCTCGCGTTGGCGCTCTCCATCGGCTTTCCGCTGGGCACGCCGTGGATCGCGTGGTCGATCGCGCTCTACCTCCTCGCGGGCGCCTGCTGGGTGCCCGTGGTGTTCATCCAGATGCGCCTGCGGGACATCGCGAACGCGTCCGAGCGCGATGGCACATCCCTGCCGCCGTCGTTCCATTTCCTGTTCCGCGCCTGGTTCATCCTCGGGTGGCCGGCCTTCATCGCGCTCGTCGCCGTGTTCTGGCTGATGGTCGCGAAGCCCACGTGACGCCGTCCTGAAATAAACTCGCCTCCGTGAAACTCATCCGCAGTCTGGGCTCCTGGCTCGGCGTCGCCTTCCTCTGGCTCCTGCACCTGCTGCCCACGCGCGCGATAGCGGCCGTCGGGCGGGGCTTCGGCACGCTGGCCTATCGGTTCGGCCGCGGGCGCGTCGCGCGCATCAACCTCGCGATGTGCTTTCCGGACATGCCCGAGGAAGAGCGCAATGCGCTGGCACTCGCGCACTTCAAGTCGCTCGGGCGCGCACTCGCGGAGCAGAGCATCTTCTGGTTCGGGCGGAAGGAGCGGGCGATGGGCATGGTGCGCATCATCGGCGGCGAGCACTTCGACCGGCTCAAGGGCACGCCCGTCATCGTCTTCGCGCCGCACTTCATCGGGCTCAACCTCGGCGGGCCCAAGATCTCGCACGTCTTCCCGGGCACGGCTTCGATCTACAGCACCCAGAAGAATCCGGTGCTCGATCACTATCTCTACCAGGGCCGCGTGCGCTTCGGTTCGCCGAAGCTGCTCTCGCGCCAGGAAGGCATGCGCGCAATCGTGAAGTCGCTGCGCGAGGGCCGGCTCTTCTACTTCCTTCCCGACATGGACTTCGGTGCGCGCGACTCGATCTTCGTCCCGTTCTTCGGGGTGCCGACCTCCACCGTGACCGCACTCCCGAGGCTCGCGCGCATGGCCGGTGCGAAGGTCGTTCCCACGGTCACGCGACAGACGGAAGACGGCTACGAGGTCACGGTGCACCCGCCGTGGGAGAATTACCCGTCGGGCGATGTCGAGGCCGATGTGCGACGCATGAACACCTTCATCGAGGAGCAGGTCCGCCTGATGCCCGAGCAGTACTTCTGGGCCCACAAGCGCTTCAAGACGCGCCCGCCCGGCGAGCCCAACCCCTACCGCGAATGAAGATCCGCTTCACCAAGATGCACGGCCAGGGCAACGACTTCGTCGTGATCGACGCCGTGCGCCAATCCGTTTCCCTCGACCGCGAGCAGGTTCGCCGCATCGCCGATCGCCATTTCGGCGTGGGGTGCGATCAACTGCTGGTCGTCGAGCCGCCCACCACCGCGGGCAACGATTTCCGCTACCGGATCTGGAATTCCGACGGCGGCGAGGTCGAGCAATGCGGCAACGGTTCGCGCTGCTTCGTGCGCTTCGTGCTCGACCAGGGCCTCACCACGAAAACCGAGATTCGCGTCGAGACCGCCTCGGGCGTGATCGTCCCGCGCCTCGAATCCACGGGCCAGGTGACGGTGGACATGGGCGCGCCACGATTGGCGCCCGCGCAGGTCCCCTTCGATGCGGCCGAGGAGCGCGTGACGTATCCCCTCGTCGTCGATGGCGTGACGCTCGAGGTGAGCGTGCTGTCGATGGGCAACCCGCATGCCGTGCAAGTGGTCGACGACGTCGATCGCGCGCCGGTCACGACGCAAGGTCCGAGGATCGAGAACCATCCGGCGTTCCCGAAGCGGGTGAACGCGGGCTTCATGCAGGTCGTCTCGCGTGACGCGATCCGCCTTCGGGTCTGGGAGCGCGGCGCCGGCGAAACCCTGGCCTGCGGCACGGGCGCGTGCGCGGCCGTGGTTTCGGGCATTCGCCGCGGCCTGCTCGATTCACGGGTGCGCGTGACCACGCGCGGCGGCCCGCTTTCGATCCTCTGGCCCGGACCCGGCCACGCCGTTATGATGACGGGCGACGCCGTCCGTGTGTTCGACGGCGAAATTGAACTCTGAAAGATCGAAGGACACGCCGTTGCCCACCCCCGAGCAGGTCGCAGAATTCCTCAAGCAGAACCCCGGTTTCTTCGAAAGCCACGTGGATGTGCTCATGAACCTGCACATCCCGCATCCGCACGGTGGCCGCGCCGTATCGATCGGCGAGCGCCAGCTGGTCGCGGTGCGCGAAAAGGCGAAGCTCCTCGAGGAGAAGCTTCGTGAGCTGATCGAGTTCGGCGAGGAAAACGACGCGGTGAGCGCGAAGGTCCATCGCCTCGCCTGCCGCCTGATCGAGGCCACCAGCCTCGATGCGGCCCTCGACACGCTTTACCTCGACCTCCTCGACCACTTCGCGGTCCCGCACGTCGCCGTGCGCCTGTGGAACGTCGCCGAGGAGAACCCCGACACCAAGGAGTTCGGTGCGGTCGCCGGCGAGATGCGCGATTTCGTCGCGCAGATGTCGGTGCCGTATTGCGGGCATCACGCGGTCTACGAGAGCCAGGCGTGGTTCGGGGAATCCGCGCCGCACCTCAAGAGCTTCGCGCTCGTCCAGCTGATGCACGATGCGCAGTGCTTCGGCGCGATCGGCCTCGCCTCCGAGGACCCGAAGCGCTTCTATCCCGAGATGGGCACGCTGTACCTGAAGCGCATCGGCGAGCTCATGAGCCACGTGCTCTGGCGCTTCGTGACCCCCATCCGTGGCGAAGCCCGCTAGCGCGCTCGAGCGCTACCTCGCCCACCTCCGCAACGAACGCCGGCTCTCCGGCCACACGCTCGCCGCGTACGCGCGCGACGGCGCCCTGCTTCCCGGGCTTGCCGGCGATCGCGCGATGGACGCCCTCACCGTGCACGACATCCGCCGCTTCATCGCAACACTCCACGGCCGCGGACTCTCGCCGCGCTCGCTCGCGCGCACGCTCTCGAGCTGGCGCGGGTTCTTCGACTTCCTCGCGCGCCACCGCGAAGTCGCTTCGAACCCCTGCACCGGCGTGCGTCCGCCGAAAGCGCCGCGCAAGCTTCCCGAGGCACTCTCTCCCGATGATGCCGTGCGCCTGGTCGCGCATGGCGGCGACGATTCGCCGCTCGGCGTGCGCGACAGCGCGCTCTTCGAGCTCGCGTATTCGTGCGGGCTGCGGGTCTCGGAGCTGACGGGCCTCGACCTCGACGCCATCGACCCGAAGACGGGCGAAGTGCGCGTGACCGGCAAGGGCTCGAAGACGCGCATCGTGCCGGTGGGCACGCCGGCCCTCGAAGCGGTGGCCCGATGGCTGCGTCTTCGCACCCCGCTCGCGCGCCCGGAGGTAAACGCGCTGTTCATCGGACCGCGCGGCCGCAGGATGTCGCCGCGCGACGTGCAGCGCCGCATCAAGCTGCGCGCCCAGGCGGCGGGGCTCGATGTCGACGTCCATCCGCACATGCTTCGCCATTCCTTCGCCTCGCACGTGCTGCAGTCGTCCGGCGACCTGCGCGCCGTGCAGGAGATGCTCGGGCACGCGAGCATCGCGTCCACGCAGGTGTACACGCACCTCGACTTCCAGCATCTCGCGAAGGTGTACGACGCGGCGCACCCGCGCGCCAAGCGCGCCAAGCGGCGCTGAGGCCTGCCATGCCGGCAACACCTGTCACCCCCATCACGGTCCTTACCGGTTTCCTCGGCAGCGGCAAGACCACGCTGCTCAATCACGCGCTGCGCGACGCTGCGTTCGCGGATACCGCCGTGCTCGTGAACGAGTTCGGCCAGATCGGCATCGATCACCTGCTGGTGCGCGAAGCGAGCGAGAACGTCGTTCTCCTCGAAGGAGGCTGCATCTGCTGCCAGGTCGCCGGTGACGTCGTCCAGGCACTGCGCGACCTGCACTTCAAGCGCGCCGAGGGGTCCATCCCGCTGTTCCGGCGCGCCGTGATCGAGACCACCGGGCTCGCGGACCCGGCGCCGCTGCTGCGAACCCTCATCGAGATGCCCCTCGTCGCCGCGCGCTATTCGCTCGCGGGCGTGGTCACCACGGTCGATGCCGACCACGGCGCGCGCACGCTCGATGCGCACCCGGAAGCGGTGAAGCAGGTCGCGGTCGCCGATCGCGTGATCCTCACCAAGACCGATCTCGTCGACGCCGCCCAGGTCGAGGCGATCACGGCCCGCATCGCCGCGATGGTTCCCGGCGTCCCGGTCGAGCGCGCCGTGAAGGGCGTGATCGCGCCGGAGCGCCTATTCGCGAGCGGCCTCGGCCGACCGGCCGGCGAAACGCCCGACGCGGCCGGGTGGTTCGGCCGGGGATGGCGCTCGCACGCTTCGGGTGTTGGCGCTCACGATCGCCGCATCCGCAGCTTCGTCTGGCACCATGACGGGGACCTGGACTGGGAAACGTTCGCGACGGGGCTCGAAACGCTCCTCGAGCTGCGCGGCGACCGGATCCTGCGCCTGAAGGGGCTGGTAAACGTGGCCGGGGAACCGGGGCCGCGCGCCATCCATGCCGTGCAGCACAGCCTCTATCCACCCGCGAAGCTCGCCGCCTGGCCCGACGGCCCCGATTTCGCCGACCGGCATAGCCGGATCGTTTTCATCACCCGCGACCTTGAAGAAGCGCCCGTCGCCCAGATCTTGAATTCATTCGCCTCAAGGAATCCCGCATGCAGCCCGCCGCCGATAACCTCATCCCCGTAAC
This sequence comes from Usitatibacter palustris, assembly GCF_013003985.1. Lineage (GTDB taxonomy): Bacteria > Pseudomonadota > Gammaproteobacteria > Burkholderiales > Usitatibacteraceae > Usitatibacter > Usitatibacter palustris. The sequence goes on from NZ_CP053073.1 coordinate 3,230,771, forward strand.
CATCCTCACCGGCTTCCTCGGAGCCGGGAAGACCACCCTCCTCAACCGCATCCTCACCGAGCAGCACGGCGAGAAGATCGCGGTCATCGAGAACGAGTTCGGCGAGACCGGCATCGACAACGAGATCCTCGTGCAGGACAAGCAGGAGCAGATCGTGGAGATGAACAACGGGTGCCTGTGCTGCACCGTGCGCGGCGACCTCGTGCGCATCCTCAAGGACCTGCGCAAGAAGAAGCGCGGCGGCGAACTGAAGTTCGACCGCGTGATCATCGAGACCACCGGGTTGGCAAACCCGGGACCTGTCGCCCAGACGTTCTTCATGGACGAGGACATCCACAAGAACTACATGCTCGACGCCGTGATCACCGTCGTCGATGCGAAGCACGGCAACAAGACGCTCGACGAGCACGACGAGGCGCGCGCCCAGGTGGGCTTCGCCGACCGCATCCTGCTCTCGAAGACCGACCTCGTGGCCGAAACCGAGACGAAGGACCTGATGGACCGCATGAAGCGCATGAACCCGCGCGCGCAGCAGAACAAGGTCCACTTCGGCGAGGCGGACATCAAGGAGATCCTCGACATCAAGGGCTTCAACCTCAACGCGATCCTCGAGGTCGAGCCGACGTTCCTCACCGACGATCACCACCACCATGACGACGACGTGTCGTCCTTCGTGTGGAAGGACCCGCGGCCGATGCATCTCGAGAAGATCGAGACGTTCCTCTCGCTCATGGTCGAGAACTACGGCGAGGACCTCCTGCGCTACAAGGGCGTGCTCAACATCAAGGGCAACGAGCGCCGGATGATCTTCCAGGGCGTGCACATGCTCATGGGCGGCACCGAGGGCAAGCCCTGGGCGCCCGACGAGACCCGCGAGAGCGTCATGGTGTTCATCGGCCGGAAGATCCCCCGCAAGCTCTTCGAGGAAGGCCTCGCATACTGCGTCGCGTAAGCGGCGCTATACTGGCATCGCGCACTTCCACAGATACGGGTAGAAACCCTTGAAGCCTGTCGCAGCCTCCGTCACCGGCACGCGCACGGGCGCCAACCGAGCGCTCGCACGAGTCGGCACCGAAGAATTCCACTCCATGCGCCTGCCTGCTGCCCAGGAGGCCGCGGTGCTCTATTCGGCCAACTTCAACGACGCCGCGGTGGCGCTGCTGAAGAGCGAGATCAAGGACTCGGCGGGCAAGACCAACAAGCAGGTCTGGCTCATGCTGTTCGACATCTACCAGGCCTCGCAGAACCGCTCGGAGTTCGACGCGCTCTCGATGCTGTTCACCGTCCGCTTCGAGCAATCGCCGCCGCCCTGGGCGGAGTCGGGCGATTCGGCGGGCGACCCGCGCCGCTCGACCCAGACGCGCGAGCGCAAGGACCTCTTCACGCTCAAGCCCAATGCCTCCGGGGACCTCGCCGCCGAGATCGAGAAGTTCCGCGCCTTCGCCGAGGCCCAGGGCACCGTGCGGCTCGATGTTTCGAAGGTGACGGCGATCAGCGCCGAGGAAGCGACGCTGCTCAACAACGCGCTCCTGCTGCTGCGCAAGAAGAACATGCCGATGTGGTTCAACAGCATCGAGCCGTTCGAGAAGCTGCTGCGCTCGCAGATCGCCGAAAAAGCCACTGAAGTCCAGCGCTACTACTGGCTCCTGCTGTTCGAGCTGCTGATCATCCAGGGCCGCTCGCAGGAGTTCGAGGACCTGGGGCTCGAGTACGCCGTGGCCTTCGAGATCTCCCCGCCCATCTGGGAGATCTACGTGAACTCGGTCGCGATCGCCGCGGCCAAGGCCGCGCCCGCGGCGAAGGCCGCCCCCTCGGCCGCCATCCAGCCCGAGGTGGGCTTCCCGCTGAAGGGCGTGATCTCGGCGGCCAGCGCGAACCAGATCGCGGAGCTGAACGGTTTCGCCGCGAACCACACCGAAGTCGCGATCGACACCAGCAAGGTGCTGCGTATCGAGTTCGGCTTCGCCTCGATCTTCTTCGAGGTGGTGAAGACCATCCAGGTGGCGGGCAAGCGCGTGATCCTGTCCAACCTCAACGAGCTCAATGCGGGGCTGCTCGAGGCCTTCGGCTTCAACCGCTACGCGATCCTCGTCCGCAAGAAGTCCATCTGAAATCCCCAACGGGCGCACGGGAATTTTCCCCGCGCGTGCCGGTCCCTGCGTAGAGGCTCGGCGAATGAGCGAATCCCCTCCCCAATTCCATGGCACGACCATCGTGTCCGTGCGCCGCGGCCGCCAGGTCGCGCTGGGCGGCGACGGCCAGGTGACGCTCGGCAACATCGTCGTGAAGGCCACCGCCCGCAAGGTGCGCCGCCTGTACCAGGACAGGATCCTCGCCGGCTTCGCCGGAGCGACCGCGGATGCCTTCACCCTCTTCGAGCGCTTCGAGGCCAAGCTGGAGAAGCACCAGGGCAACCTGCTGCGCTCGGCCGTGGAGCTCGCCAAGGACTGGCGCACGGATCGCATCCTGCGCCGCCTGGAGGCCCTTCTCGCCGTGGCCGACGCGGAATCCTCGCTGATGATCACCGGCACGGGCGATGTGCTCGAGCCCGAGCGCGGGCTGATCGCGATCGGCAGCGGCGGCCCGTATGCGCAGGCCGCGGCCATGGCCCTGCTCGACCACACGGATCTGCCGCCGGCTGAAGTGGTGAAGCGCTCGCTCACCATCGCGGGCGAGCTGTGCATCTACACGAACCAGAACCACGTGATCGAGACGCTGTGAGCGACATGAACGTGAACCCGTCCCCGCCTCCTCCCACGCCCGAGGTCGCGTCGATGATGACGCCCCAGGAGATCGTGCACGAGCTCGACAAGTACATCGTCGGGCAGGCTGACGCCAAGCGTGCGGTGGCGATCGCGCTGCGCAACCGCTGGCGGCGCTCGCAGGTGCCCCTCGAGCTGCGCGCCGAGATCACGCCCAAGAACATCCTGATGATCGGGCCCACCGGCGTAGGCAAGACGGAGATCTCGCGCCGCCTCGCGCGGCTTGCGAACGCGCCTTTCATCAAGGTCGAGGCCACGAAGTTCACCGAGGTGGGCTACGTGGGCCGCGACGTCGACACGATCATCCGCGACCTGGTCGAGATCGCGGTGAAGTCCACGCGCGAGCAGGAGATGCGCAAGGTCCGCCATCGCGCCCAGGATTCCGCCGAGGAGCGCGTGCTCGATGCGCTGCTGCCCGGCGTGCCGCAGGCCGAAGGACACGACGCGAACTCCACGCGCCAGCGCTTCCGCAAGATGCTTCGCGAGGGCAAGCTCGACGACAAGGATCTCGAGATCGATCTCGCGCAGGGTCCTGCCAACATGGAGATCCTGGCGCCCCCCGGAATGGAGGAGCTCACCCAGCAGCTCCAGGGCATGTTCGCCAACATCGGGCACTCGCGCCGCAAGCGCCGCACCGTGAAGATCCGCGAAGCCCTGCGGCTCATCACCGACGAGGAAGCCGCCGCGCTCGTGAACGAGGAGGAGCTGCGCCACGCAGCCCTGCAATCGGTCGAGCAGAACGGCATCGTGTTCCTCGACGAGATCGACAAGATCGCCAGCCGCGGCGAGCTGCAGGGCGCGGACGTTTCGCGCCAGGGCGTGCAGCGCGACCTCCTGCCGCTGGTGGAGGGCACGGCGGTCACCACCAAGTACGGCATGGTGCACACCGACCACATCCTCTTCATCGCGAGCGGCGCGTTCCACCTCGCGCGCCCCTCCGATCTCATCCCCGAACTGCAGGGCCGGCTGCCCATCCGGGTGGAGCTCCAGAGCCTCTCGGTGGACGACTTCGAACGCATCCTCACCGCCACCGACGCGTGCCTCACGCGGCAGTACGAAGCGCTGCTGGCCACCGAAGGCCTCACGCTCGCTTTCCAGCCCGATGGCGTGCGGCGGCTCGCGGAGATCGCCTTCTCGGTGAACGAGCGCACCGAGAACATCGGCGCGCGCCGGCTCTACACCGTGATGGAGAAGCTCCTCGAGGACGTCTCCTTCGACGCGGGCAGCGGCAGCGGCGCCTCGAAGGTGGTGATCGACGCGGCTTACGTGGATTCGCGCCTCGCGGAACTCGCGAAGAGCGAGGATCTCTCCCGCTACGTCCTCTAGCGGATTCCCGAAGAAGTCACCGTTCGCAAGAAAGCGTAACGCCCCTCGCCGCGGCCACCTGATTCAATGCCGCGATGAAGACCCTCCTCGCCGCGTGCGGCCTGGCTCTCGCCGGCTGCGCCACCGTGCCCATGAATCCTGAAGCCGCCCACACCCTCGGCGCCGCCGAGACCGCCTTCGCCGCGCATTCGATTCGCGAAGGCATGCGCAAGGCCTTCCTCGCCGCCTTCGCCGACGATGGCGTCTTCGTACGCGGCGACTGGACCGTGAGCAACACGGACCTCGTGAACCGCCCCGATCCGCCGATCTACCTCGATTGGCGCCCCGTGTTCGTGGTCGCCGCCGCCTCGGGCGAGCTGGGCCTGTCCACCGGGCCGTCGCGGATCCTCAGCAAGACCAAGCCGGATACGCCGCCGAGCTTCGGGCAGTACGTCTCGATCTGGCGGCGGGTCGATGGCGGCCCGTGGAAGGTCGCGGTCGATCTCGGAATTTCCCATCCCGCCCCGGACCTCTGGGACCAGCCGCTGTCGGCGAACCTCGTCGCCGCTCCCGGCGGGCGGGGCGATGCGGACGGGCTCGCGGGCATGGAGCGCCGCTTCACGCAGGCGTCGCTCGCGTCGGGCCAGAAGGCGGCCTACGCGCAGTTCGCTTCGCCCGCGTTTCGCTTCTATCGCTCGGGGTCCCCGCCGCCCACCACGCGCGAGGCTTCGCTCGCCGCACCGGGCATGGACGACCAGCGCCTGTCGTGGACAGTCGATCGCATCGAGGTCGCGCGTTCGGGTGACTTCGGCTACGCGCGCGGCTTCTATGCGAATGCGGCCACGCCTGCCGAGAAGCTCGGCGTCTACATGCGCGCGTGGCGGATGGAAGGCGGCGAGTGGCGCCTGCTGCTCGACGTCATCAATCCCGGCCCGAAGCCTCAGGCGCCCGCGGCTTCGTAGAGCTGCACCACGCGGTCCATCACCTCGAGGATGTTGTCGCACGTCTTCACGACGTGCTCGAGCTCGCGCTTCGCATCCTTGCCGGCATTGAGCCGCTCCACCGCCTGGCCCAGGAAGAAATACTGGTTCTGCGCGAGCGAGAGCTCGGCGTTGACCTCGATCGAATTTCCCGGCGCCTGCATGAGCAGTGCCAGCGACTTGCGGAAATCGGCATCGGAAGCGGCGAGCTCGAGCTCGACGCGATCGCTGCGCAGCCCCCAGTGGCGAAACAGGTGCAGTTTCGCGATGCGCTGCGAGAGCAGGCGCAGCTCGCCCGCGGCAAGCACGAGCTCCGTGCCCGGTGCACGTGACTGCGCGCGCACCAGCCGCGCGCCCTTCGCCGCAACCCAGACGAGCTCGTCGTTCTGCTCGGCGAGCTTCTTCGCGTTGTCGGCCGACGGAGGCTTCGACGCCACGACGCGAAACTCCTTCCACAGGAGCGCCAGGAGCAGGTAGGTCTCGCGAATCTCCGCGTTCGCGCTTCCTGCCAGCAACGGTTCGAGGCCCGATTCGAACTCCTTCATCGCGGCCGGCAGCGAGCGGTGCGTGCGCGCGGCGAGAACGTCCTGCCCGACCTGCACGTAGAGCTTCGCGATGCGCTCGGCGAGCATGGGCTGGCGCACCGCGAGGTGCGAAAGCGTGGCCCCCTCGAGCCGCGCCTTCGCAGGCTGAGCCGCCGCGAGGACCGGCGCGAATGCAAGAAGCAGCGCGAGGACGACGGTTCGCATCTAACGCGTGAACCCCGTGATCACGCCATCCGCGACGAATTCGCGCAGCGCGGGCGCCAGGCGCGTGGGATTGGCTTCGAAGCATTCCGCCGCCTCTCCCAGCGTTTCGCCGTTCGCGAGCGCATCGAGGAAGCGCCACGCAGGCTCGTCCTCCCGCTCGATGCCATCGCGCGTCACGATGAGAAAGTCCGGGCCTTCCTCGGGGTCCGGCGTGCCGTCGCGATCAGGCTGGTTCGCCTCCCAGATCGCGAGGACCGGATGCGGTGAAGCGATCAATCCCACGGCCGGATGAAGGCGAAAGCGCAGGCGCTCGTGCTCGTCGGCCGGCACTCGCGCAAGCGACGCAAGATCGAAAGGCGCGGCGTTCGCCGCGAACTGCGCGCGATGCACGGCCCATTCCACGCGCGCAACGTCCGCGAGGTATTCGACAGAACCCGCATGCGGATAGCCCGCGAGAAAGGTTGCGAACTGCGCGCCGAAGCGATGCAGGTCGCCACTCGTCGAGGGATGCACCTCGGTGTACCGCGCCGCGGCCTCGCTGAAGAACGCGGGGCCGACGAGGCGAGCCACCACGGGATAGGTGTCCGCCAACGCGCCACGCCAGTTGGCCGCCACGTTGCGTCGATAGGCCTCGAGCCGATCGGACGGCGTCGCGCGACCCGCGCGGATGCCGGGAAGCGCGCGCGGCTCCGCTGCCGACACGGCCGCGAGGAACTCGCGCTGCTGCTCAGCGAGCGTCACGGGCAATCGCATCGGCGTGGCTCGCCTCTTCGAGGAGGACATCGAGCGCGGGAATGTTCGTGTCCCACTCGACGAGCGTGGGGCGCGCACCAACGCGGGCGATGAGTTGGCCGTACAGCTCCCACACCTGCTCGCAAACGCGCTCGCCGTGTGTATCGATGAGCAGGTCGCCACTCGCCTCGTGGCCGGCCAGGTGGATCTCGCCGATCGCTGCCGCGGGAATGGCCGCGAGATAGGTTGCCGCGTCGAAGCCGTGATTCACCGCGTTCACCCAGATGTTGTTCACGTCGAGCAGGATGCCGCAGCCCGTGCGCCGGGCCACTTCCGCGATGAACTCCCACTCGGGAATCGTGGAGGCTTCGAACTCGAGGTACGACGAGACGTTCTCGACGAGGATGCGCCGGCCGAGGCGCTCCTGCACTAGCTGCACGCGCGTGGCCACATGCTCCAGCGCCTCGGAGGTGTACGGCAGCGGCAGCAGGTCGTTGGCGTGACGGCCATCGATCGACGACCAGCACAGGTGCTCCGACACGACGAAGGGATCCACGCGCTGCGCGAGCGCCGCGAGGCGCTCGAGGTGGGGCGCATCGAGCGGATCGGCCGAGCCCAGCGAGAGCCCGACGCCGTGGAGGCTGACGGGGTAGCGGCTGCGGAACCGCTCGAGGGTCGCGAGGGCCGGACCGCCCTCGCCGAAGAAATTCTCGCTGTGGACCTCCACGAAGCCCAGCGCCGGACGGCGCTCGAGGAGCTCCGCGTAGTGCGGCGCGCGCAGCCCGATGCCGCAGGGCTCTGCGCTCACGGGCCGCGCCGGCTTATTTCTTGTCGGATGGCGCCACGAGCTTGCCGCCCGCCTTCTCGCAGGTGCCCTTGGGGACGTATTTCCACTCGACCGGATCGTTGTCCTTCTTGGATGCGCCCGCACAACCATGCGAGGCCGTGCCGCAGTCGTTCTGGCCGGCCTTGGCGACGCCGTAGCACCGCTCCTTGCCTTCCGCGGCCTTGGGGTCATGCGCCGAGGCGCCCGTGGCGAAGCCGGCGAGGAGGCCTGCCACAGCGGTGGTGATGAGGGCTTTCGAAGTCTTCATGCCTGCTCTCCGTTCGTTGAACCGCGATCAGCGCGTCTTGCCGCCGACCTTTTCGCACGTGCCCTTGGCGACGTACTTCCAGTCGTCCGGGGAATTGTCCTTCTTGGCCTTGCCCGCGCAGGTATGGCTGGAGGTGCCGCAGTCGTTCTGCCCGGCCTTGGCGATGCCGTAGCACTTCTCCCGCTCCTTCCCACCCTGCGACTGCTGTGTCTGCGCCACGCCGTGGGTCATGGCGAGGGCAAGCACCCCGGCCACCGCCGACTGGATCACCGTTTTCTTCATGGTCATTTGTACCGCCTCCCACGCGCCAGGGCGGCCTGAAAACGGCCGCCATCTATGGGCAAAATCTTAGCATTTCAAGGCGTTGAATTGCCCTCTCGCGGCCCTACGTTCTATTCATACCCAAACGAAAGGAACGTCCATGACCCGCTTGATCCGCTACGAACCGCTGACCGGCCGCCTCGACGGCCTGTTCGATGAATTCTTTCGCCCCGCCTTCGCCTGGGACGGCGCCACCGCCCCGCGCGAAACCGCGCCCATCCGCTTCGACGTCCGCGAGACGCCCGAGACCTACGTCGTCGCCGCCGAGCTGCCGGGCGTCACGAGGGAGAACATCCACGTCGAGATCGAGGGCAACGAAGTGACGATCTCGGCCGAAACGCAGCGCGCCGACGAACAGAAGGATGGCGAGAAGTGGCTGCGCGTCGAGCGCCACTACGGCAAGGCCGAGCGCCGCTTCGCGCTGCCGCAGGAAGTCGACGACACCCGGGCCGCCGCGAAATTTGCCGACGGCGTGCTGGAACTGACGCTGCCCAAGAAGGCGCCGGTGACGGGTCGCAAGCTGCAGGTGCAATAACCGCTGCAACCCCGGTGACGTGCCGGGTGGGGCTGGGTCGGCTTCTCCCTCCGACCTGGCCCCGTTTTTTTTCGTGCGTCGAGGCGTTTCCCCTACAATAGCGGCGACCTCCCCTCCCCCAGTCGCCATGGCCACGAAGCTGTCCTCCGCACAGAAGGCTGAAGTCCTGATCGAGGCGCTGCCTTACATCCAGCGCTTCTACGATCGCACCATCGTGGTGAAGTACGGCGGCAACGCGATGACCGACATCGCGCTGCAGGAGGATTTCGCCGAGGACATCGTGCTGCTCAAGCTGATCGGCATGAACCCCGTCGTGGTGCACGGCGCGGGCCCGCAGATCGGCGCGCTGCTGCAGAAGCTCGGCAAGCAGAGCCAGTTCATCCAGGGCATGCGCGTGACCGACGAAGAGACGCTCGACGTGGTCGAGATGGTGCTCGGCGGCCTGATCAACCAGGAGATCGTCACGCTCATCAATCGCGCCGGCGGCAAGGCGGTGGGCCTCACGGGCAAGGACGGGCACTTCATCCATGCCCGCAAGCTCAAGGTCGCGAGCAAGGAAAACAAGAAGAAGAAGATCGACGTGGGGCTGGTGGGCGAAGTCGTGCGCATCGACCCGGAGATCATCCAGCTCCTCGACCAGCGCGACTTCATTCCCGTCATCGCGCCCATCGGCGCCGACGAGAACGGCACGGCCTACAACATCAACGCCGACGTGGCCGCGGGCAAGCTCGCGATCACGCTGCAGGCCGAGAAGTTCATCCTGCTCACCAACACCGCGGGCGTGCTCGACAAGGCCGGCAAGGTGGTCACGGGCCTCACCGCGGCCAAGGTGAAGGAGATGATCGACGACGGCACGGTCTCCGGCGGCATGCTGCCGAAGGTCGAGTGCGCCCTCGACGCCGTGCGCAACGGCGTGAAGTCCGCGCACATCATCGACGGGCGCGTCTCCCACGCCCTGCTGCTCGAAGTGCTCACGAGCGAAGGCGTGGGAACGCTGATCCGCGGCGCCTCCGCGAATCGCGCGAACCACCGCTAGGGGTCAGTACTTCGGGCAGCTGATCGTGCCGCGGTGCTTCGAGTCCGCGTTGTAGACCTGCACGACGTAGCCGTCACCCGACTTGTGCAATTCGGCCCAGCCGCTGCCCTGCAGCCAATAGCCGTGTCCCGATCCCTGCGTGAGGCCGTCCTTGCCCTCGCCCATGAGCGAGCCGCAGCGGTATCCCTTCGTGGCCGTCCCGATGCCCAGGTTGGTCGAGCTCGTCTCGATCGACGTCGCCATCTGCGTATCCGAGGTCCGTGACTTCTTGTGGTTGCAGGTCTTCTCGCTGTACGGACAGCATTCCTTGCCGCCGGGCGCGACCTTCTTCGAGAAATTGGTCAGGTTGCCGAACGAGCCGAAGTGCGCGGCGCGATCCGACTTGTTGTAGACGCAGTAGGCATGGGCGGTACTGGTACCCAGCGCGAGCGCGCCGAGTAGTGCGATTCCAGCTGGCTTCAAGTAACTCTCCCTGTAGGTGATTTCCTACGCGCCTTGGGCGCGCAGGAAAACCCTAACAGCGGCATCGCGCCGTGTCACCGCTTGACGTCAGCGCGTGAGCGTGGCGGCGAGGGCGACGTGGTCGGAGAGGTTGGTCCACGGACCGCCGGTGAGGCGCTCGACGCCGCCGACGTTGAAGCCGCGCACGTAGATGCGATCGAGCGACAGCATCGGCATGCGCGCCGGGAAGCTCCGCGCGAGCGCGCCTTCGGAGCGTTCGAACACTTCGTAGAGGCCGAGGTCCTTCGACAGCACGGCACTTGCCTGCTGGCGCCAGTCGTTGAAGTCACCGGCCACGACGAGCGGCTCGTCGTCGGGCACGGCCTCGTGGATGCGGTCGCACAGCCACTGGAGCTGGAACTTGCGGCTGCGGGCCCACAGACCGAGGTGGACGTTGATGCAATGCAGGCGCTCGGTCCAGCCGGGCACGACGATCTCGCAGTGGAGAAGGCCGCGGCTCTCGAGCCGGTGGTGCGAGATGTCGAGGTTTTCCCAGAGCGGAATGGGGAAGCGGCTCACGACGGCGTTGCCGTAGTGGCCGTTCTGGTAGACCGCGTTCATGCCGTAGACGTTGTGCGAGCCTTCGTGGCACAGGAACTCATGCTGTCCATTCGCCGGCCAGCGCGCCGCGTGGCGCTTTGCATGCGCGTGGTCCTGCCCGACGACTTCCTGCAGGAAGACGACGTCGGCCTCGACGGCCGTCAGCCGCTCGCGGATCTCGTGCAACACCAGCCGGCGGTTGAACTGCGTGAACCCCTTGTGGATGTTGTACGTGACGACCCGCAGTTTTTTCTTCGGATCGACAGTCATCTTTTCAGTCGCTCGGGCAGCATTTCGATCGCCTCGCGGTTGCTCCAGGAGAAAACCTTGTCGGCAGCTTCACGCCAAGGCAGCCACGCGGCCTGGAGGTGCTCGCGGGGTGCCAGGCGCACCGTTACAGGCGCCGCCACGCACAATCCGAAGACATGTTCCGTGTTGTGCGTGACACCTGGCGCATAGCGATGCCGCCAGATCGGGTAGATTTCGTAAACGTTCTGCAAGTTCCACGCCTGAAATTCGTGCTCGCGTGCATCGAGGCCTGTTTCCTCCCCGACTTCACGGATCGCCGTCGCCTCGAGGCTCTCGCCTTCGTGCTGGCTCCCCGTCACCGACTGCCAGAACCCGGGGCGATCGGCGCGCTCCAGGAGCAGCACGTCGAGGCCCTTCGTGTAGATCACGACGAGCGTCGAGACCGGTATCTTGTAATTCGTTCCACTCACGCCCGCATCTTCGCGACGACATTGCCGGCGCCGGCGAACCAGGCGTGGGGCATGTCGCGCGTGCGGTGCGCGGCGTACGGGGTACCCGCACTGTCGACCGCAATGAGGCCGACGTCGGCATCGAAATCGCGGCCCAGTTGATCGAGGACCGCCTGCACAGCCTGCGAGAGCGTGGCGCCCTGCTCCACCTTCTCCGAGATTACGCGAGTGGCGAGCGATCGCAGCACATATTCGCCCGTCCCCGTGGCCGAAGCCGCGATGTGCCGCGACGCGTAGTTTCCGGCACCGGGAAAGGGTGAGTCACCGACACGGCCGACGAGTTTCAACGTGACCCCGCCCGTCGATGTTGCAGCTGCAAGAATTCCGTGTGAATCGACCGCGGCCGCGCCCACCGTGCCGCCTGCATATTCGGGATGCTCCTTGAGGAAGCGGCGCATCTTGAGCGCGTGCTTTCCGAGCACTTCGTCCACGCGATTGCGCTTGTCGTGCCAGTCCGCGCGGCGATCGGGCGTCACCGGATCGTGGTCACCGAAGCCCATCACGCGTGCAAATCGTTGCGCGCCGTCGCCGGTGAGCATGACGTGATCGGTCTCTTCCATCACCTTTCGCGCCACGAGGATGGGATTCTTCACGCGCTGCAGGCCGGAGACCGAGCCCACGCGCGCCTCGCGGCTTTCCATCACGCACGCGTCGAGCTCGCAGAAGCCGTCGAAGTTGAGGACGGCGCCGGTGCCGGCGTTGTAGATGGGGTTGTCCTCGAGCACGACCACGGTGGCGCACACCGCATCGAGCGCCGAACCGCCGCCCATGAGGATCTCGCGGCCCTTGCCGACCGCATCGCTCAGGCCGTTGACGGCGTCCTCATCCGATCCGGGGCGCCACTTGCCCGCACCGCCGTGGGCAATGAGCGCGACGGTCATTTCGTTTCGGCCGCCGGTGCGGCGTTGCGCAACTTGATGTGCAGGTCGCGCAGCTGGCGCTCCGTGACCGGCGTCGGCGTCTCGACCATGAGGTCCTGGCCGCGCTGCGTCTTCGGGAAGGCCATGACGTCGCGAATCTGTTCCACGCCCGCGAGCATCGCGACCATGCGGTCGAGGCCGAAGGCAATGCCGCCGTGCGGCGGCGCGCCGAAGGCGAGCGCATCGAGCAGCCAGCCGAACTTCGCGCGTTGTTCCGCTTCGCCGATGCCGAGCGTGGCGAACTGCTTGGCCTGGATCTCGGCGCGATGGATTCGCACCGAACCACCGCCGAGCTCCCAGCCGTTCAACGCGATGTCGTAGGCCTTCGCGAGGACCTTCGACGGATCGGTGTCGAGGAACTCGACGTGTTCGTCCTTGGGGCTGGTGAACGGATGGTGCGCCGCGGCCCAGCGCTTCGATTCCTCGTCGTACTCGAACGCGGGGAAGTCGAGCACCCAGCAGGGCTTCCACGCCTTCTCGGCATGGCCCTTCTCGTGACCCACCTTGCTGCGCAACGCGCCGAGCGCGTCGTTGACGATCTTGCGCCGGTCCGCGCCGAAGAACAGCACGTCGCCGGCCTTCGCGCCGGTGCGCTCGATGATCTTGCCGAGGACCTCGGGCGAGAGGAACTTCACGATCGGCGATTGCAACCCTTCCTCGTTGAGCTTGGAAGGATCGTTCACGCGAATGTAGGCGAGGCCCTTGGCGCCATAGATCGCCACGAAGGGCGTGAGGTCGTCGAGCTCCTTGCGCGTGAACTGCTCATTGCCACCCGGCACGCGCAGTGCCGCGACGCGGCCATCCTTGAGATCGGCCGCGGACTTGAACACCTTGAAGCCGCAGTCCTTCACGACATCGGTGAGCTCCGTGAGATCGAGCTTCACGCGCAGGTCCGGCTTGTCGCTGCCGTACTTCGCCGTCGCTTCGGCGTAGGTAAGGCGCGGGAACGCGGGCAGGTCCACGTTCAACACTCGCTTCCAGACGTGGCGCACGAGGCCCTCCATGAGGTCCTGGATCTCGCGCTCGCTGAGGAACGAAGTCTCGACGTCGATCTGCGTGAACTCGGGCTGGCGGTCGGCGCGCAGGTCTTCGTCGCGGAAGCACTTCACGATCTGGTAGTAGCGGTCGTAGCCCGCGACCATGAGGATCTGCTTGAAGAGCTGCGGCGACTGCGGCAGCGCGTAGAACTGGCCGTCGTGGATGCGCGAGGGCACGAGGAATTCGCGTGCGCCCTCGGGCGTGCTCTTGTAGAGCACGGGCGTCTCGACGTCGACGAAGCCGTTGTCGTCGAGGTACTCGCGCACCGCCTTCGCGGTCTGGTGGCGCATGCGCAGGATGCGCTGCATCGCGGGACGGCGGAGATCGAGATAGCGGTACTTGAGCCGCACCTCTTCCGAGATCTGCTCGTCGTCCATCATGAACGGCGGCGTCACGGAGGCGTTGAGCACTTCGAGCTCGTGCGCGAGGACTTCGATCTCGCCGCTCTTCAGCTCGGTGTTCACCGTGCCCTCGGGGCGCTTGCGCACGAGGCCCGTCACGCGCAGCACGAATTCGTTGCGCACGCGGTCGGCGGTGGCGAAGGTGTCGGCGCGATCCGGATCGCACACGACCTGCACGAGGCCCTCGCGGTCACGCAGGTCGATGAAGATCACGCCTCCGTGGTCGCGGCGGCGATGCGCCCATCCGTACAGCGTCACGGTCTGCCCGAGGAAGCGGGCGTCGGTCAATCCACAGTATTCGGTTCGCATTTTTTTCTTATCGGCGCGGCGGCTCGGCCACGCCCATGGAGATGATGTACTTGAGCGCCTCGTCGACCGTCATCTGCAATTCGATGGTCTCGTTCTTCGGCACGATCAGGAAGAAGCCGGAGGTGATGTTGGGCGTGGTGGGAATGAACACCGAGACCTGGTCGTGTCCCAGATGGTCGGTCACTTCGTGCTCGGGGCTACCGGTGACGAGCGCGACAGTCCAAGAGCCCGCGTGCGGGTAACGCACGAGCACCGCGCGGCGGAACGCCTTGCCTTCCGGCGAGAAGAGCGTGTCGCTGATCTGCTTCACGCCACCGTAGATCGAGCGGACGATCGGAATGCGGCTGAGCAACCCGTCGCCCAGCGCGAGGAGCCTGCGGCCGAAGAAGTTCGCGGCGAGCGCGCCCGTGAGCAGCAGGATCGCGATCACGAGGATGATGCCCAGGCCCGGCACGTGGAAGCCGAGGAGGCGCTCCGTGCTGTAGTCGCCGGGCACGAGCAGCAGCGTCTGGTCCATGAGGTCGACCAGCGCCTTCAGCACCCAGATGGTGATGCCCAGCGGGATCCAGACCAGGAGCCCGGCGATGAGGTAACGCCGCAGCATGGATCAGCTGCCGGCTTTTGCGGCCGGAGTGCTCGCGGGTGCGGCGTCCGACGTGGTGGAGCTGGGGGCCTTGGTCTCGCTCTTCGATTCCGTCTTGGGCGCCTCGGCGGTGCTCGCACTCGACGGCGCGGCGGCCTTCTTGCTGCCCTTGAAATCGGTCGCGTACCAGCCGCTGCCCTTGAGCTGGAAGCCCGCGGCCGTGAGCATCTTCGTCAACGATTCCTGCGAGCACTTCGGGCAGCGCGTCGGTGCCGGGTCACTCAGCTTCTGCAGGTACTCCTGCTCGTGGCCGCAACTGGTGCAGCGATACTCGTAGATCGGCATGGACGCTTCTACAAAACGTGGAAAATCGCATTATAACACAAGCACTTAGCGACGGGCCTGCTCCAGCGCGGCAATCCGCGCCTCGATCGGCGGATGGCTCGAGAAAAGCGCCATCCAGCCGGGCTTGTCGGAAATGCCCGAGGACTGGAATGCCTTGGGCAATGCGCCCGGCTCCAGGCCGCCGAGGCGGCGAAGCGCGGCGACCATCGGCCGCGGCGTTCCCATGAACTGCGCAGCGCCCGCATCCGCGCGGAATTCACGCAGGCGAGAGAACCACATCACGATGATCGACGCGAGGAGCGCGAAGACGATTTCGCAAACGAAGACGGTGACGTAGTAACCGATGCCCACGCCGCGATCGTTCTTGAGGATGACCCGGTCGACCACGTAGCCCACGATGCGCGCGAAGAAAACGACGAACGTGTTCACCACGCCCTGGATGAGCGTGAGGGTGACCATGTCGCCATTGGCGATGTGCGCCACTTCATGCGCGAGCACCGCCTCGACTTCTTCCTTGGTCATCGACTGCAGCAGCCCGGTGGAAACGGCGACGAGCGCGTCGTTCTTGAATGCACCCGTGGCAAACGCGTTGGGCTCACCCTCGTAGATCGCGACTTCGGGCATGCCCACGCCGGCCTTTTCGGACAGGCGCTTCACGGTGTTCACGAGCCACACTTCGTCGCCGGTCTGCGGCGTCTCGATCACCTGCGCGCCCGTGCTCCACTTCGCCATCGGCTTGGAAAGCAGCAGCGAGATGAAGGAACCCGTGAAACCGACGATGACCGAGAACACCAGCAGCATGCCGATGTTGAGGCCTTCGGCCGCGATGAAGCGGTTCGCGCCGGTGATCGTGAGCACGATGCCCAGCACGACCATTACCGCGAGGTTGGTGAGGAGGAACAGTACGATTCGTTTCATTGGTTTTTAGTGATCCGAAAATGATCCCGCGTCAGAAGGGAATGTCGTCCTCGAAATCGTCGAACTTGCCGCCGCTCTTCGCAGCCGGCTTCGCCGACGACGATGCGGGCCGTTCACCGCCACCGCCGCCACCGCCGACGTCACCACGCTCGCTGCGCTCGCCGCCGCCCATGCCCTGGCGCGAGCCGAGCATCTGCATGCGATCGGCGATGATCTCGGTGGAGTAGCGCTTCACGCCGTCCTTCTCCCATTCGCGGGTCTGGAGGCGGCCTTCCACGTACACCTGGCTGCCTTTCTTCAGGTACTCGCCGGCGATTTCCGCGAGCTTTCCGAAGAAGGCCACGCGGTGCCATTCGGTCTTCTCCTGCTTCTCGCCGGACTTGTCCTTCCACGTCTCCGTGGTGGCGACCGAAATATTGGTCACTGCGCCGCCGTCGGGGATGTAGCGGGTTTCGGGATCGCGCCCGAGGTTGCCGACGAGGATTACTTTGTTCACCGATGCCATGGCATTGCTCCCTTGCTAGGTTCTTGAGGCCGGAGCCGAATCCGCCGCGGGGAGCGCGGAGGCTTCTTCTTCCAGCGAGATGGGGGCGGGATCGCCCATTTTCCAGGCCACCGCGAGCCACGCCGCAGTGAGCACGATACAGCCGACGATGACCGCCGTGGGGCCGCCCGCCTGGGCGGCCACGCCGCCGAGCGCCCCGCCGGCGAACATGCCGAGGAACTGCACGCTCGAGAACACCCCGGTGGCCGCGCCCCGGGCGCCCTCCGGAGCCGCGCGCGATACGAGCGCGGGCAGCTTCGCTTCCAGAACGTTGAACGCCCCGAAGAAGATGACCAGCGCCACGACGATGCCGGCGAGCTCATGCTGCCCGGCAACCAGCGCGGCCAGGCTCGCGGCGAGCGCGATGATGGCGCCGAGGAACGTGGCGCGCTCGCGTGTCGAGGCACGGCCCAGGATCGCGGGGAGCATCAGCACGAAGCCGCCGGCCACCACGCCCAGGTAGAGGCCCCAGTGGTCCTTCGGGGCGAGGCCGGCTTTCACCATCGCCGGCGGAATCACGACGAAGACCGCCATGAGGATGAGGCGCAGCGTGAACACGCCGAAGTTGAGCCGCAGGAGTTCGGGGTTGACGAGGACGCGGCGGAAATCGACCGGGCCTCGCGCCGCCGGCGCATCGACGACATCGGGAAGCATCCAGGCCACCACGCCCATCGCGAGGATGCACATCACGCCGGTCATCGCGAAGATTCCCTGCACGCCGATCTGTTGCGCAAGGAAGGGAGCGAGGATGAACGACAGCGCGAAGGACGCGCCGATCGTCGAGCCGATCATCGCCATGGCCTTCGTTCGCTGGCTCGGCCGCGTGAGGTCGCCGGCCATCGCGATCGCCACCGCGGAAATGGCCCCGGCGCCCTGCAGCATGCGGCCGAGGATCACCATCGCGGGCGAATCGAAGGCCGCGGCGACGAAGCTCCCCGCCGCCATGATGGCCAGGCCCACGTAGAGCACGGGCTTGCGGCCGATGCGGTCGGAGACGTAGCCGAAGGGAATCTGCAGGACGGCCTGCGTGAGGCCGTAGGCGCCGAGCGCCACGCCCACGAGCGTGATCGTCCAGCCCGGGCGGCCCTCGGCGTAGAGCGCGAAGACCGGCAGGATCACGAACATGCCGAACAGGCGAAGGCCGAAGATCGCCGCGAGCGAGAGGCTCGCGCGGAGCTCCTGGGGGCTCATGCGGACCGGGGTGCTCAACGCGGGCGGAAAGGGGGAAGTGGGACGGGAAGTGAGGCTGCGGTATATTAGCAGATTGCCCTTCGCGGCCAGAGGTTCAGATTCCTGCATTGATGGACTCGATTCGGATTCGCGGCGCCCGCACCCACAACCTCAAGAACGTCAGCCTCGACATTCCGCGCAACCGGCTGGTGGTGATCACCGGTCTCTCCGGTTCCGGCAAGTCCTCCCTCGCCTTCGACACGCTCTACGCCGAGGGGCAACGCCGCTACGTGGAGTCGCTCTCCGCCTACGCGCGCCAGTTTCTCCAGCTCATGGAAAAGCCCGATGTGGACCTCATCGAGGGCCTCTCGCCGGCGATCTCCATCGAGCAGAAGGCCACGTCGCACAATCCGCGCTCGACGGTGGGCACGGTCACCGAGATCCACGATTACCTGCGCCTATTGTTCGCGCGCGTGGGCGATCCCTATTGCCCCGATCACAACGTGCCGCTCTCCGCGCAGAGCGTCTCGCAGATGGTCGATCACGTGCTCGCAATGCCCGAGGGCACGCGCGTCATGGTGCTCGCGCCGCTCGTGGTCGCGCGCAAGGGCGAGCAGCTCGACCTCTTCGAGGAGCTGCGCGCGCAAGGCTTTGTTCGCCTGCGCATTGACGGCAAGGTGCACGAGATCGAAGCGCTGCCCAAGCTCGATCGCAACAAGAAACACACCGTCGAGATCGTGGTCGATCGCCTCAAGGTCCAGGCCGACGCGGGGCAACGCCTCGCCGAATCGTTCGAGACGGCGCTGCGCCACGCCGATGGCCGTGCGATCGCGGTTGAAATGGATGGTGATGGTTCGCCGGCAGGCGCCGGAGCCGAGCACCTGTTCTCCGCGAAGTTCGCCTGCCCCATCTGCAGCTATTCGATTCCCGAGCTCGAGCCGCGCCTGTTCTCGTTCAACAACCCGATGGGTGCGTGCCCGCGCTGCGACGGCCTCGGAGAGATCACCTTCTTCGATCCGCGGCGGGTCGTGGCCTTCCCGCATCTCTCGCTCGCCGGTGGCGCGGTGCGCGGCTGGGACCGGCGCAACCAGTTCTACTTCTCGATGCTGGTGTCGCTCGCGCAGCACTACGCCTTCGACGTGGACGCGCCCTTCGAGTCGCTCGATCCGAAGGCGCAGCAAGCCGTGCTGCAGGGCTCGGGCGACGAAAAGATCGCGTTCCGCTATCCCGGCGAGAAGGGGCGCGCGAGCGTGAAGGAACATGCGTTCGAGGGCATCCTCCCGAATCTCGAGCGCCGCTATCGCGAGACCGATTCGGTCGCGGTGAAGGAAGAGCTCGCCAAGTACCTGAACAATCGCGCCTGCCCCGAGTGCGACGGCACGCGCCTGCGCAAGGAAGCGCGCCACGTGCGCGTGGCCGATCGCAACATCCACGAGCTCTCCGCGCTGCCGCTGCGCACGGTGCAGCCGTTCTTCGAGAAACTGGAACTGCCCGGCGCCAAGCGCGCGATCGCCGACAAGATCGTGCGGGAGATCGCCAACCGCGTGCAGTTCCTGAACAACGTGGGACTCGATTACCTTTCGCTCACGCGTTCGGCCGACACGCTTTCGGGCGGCGAAGCACAACGCATCCGGCTCGCGAGCCAGATCGGCTCGGGGCTCACGGGCGTCATGTACGTGCTCGACGAACCTTCGATCGGCCTGCACCAGCGCGACAACGCGCGGCTCATCGAGACGCTCAAGCGCCTGCGCGACCTGGGCAATTCGGTGATCGTGGTCGAGCACGATGAAGAAGCCATCGAGGCTGCGGACCACGTGGTCGACATCGGTCCGGGTGCCGGCGTGCACGGAGGCGAGATCGTCGCGCAGGGCACGCCCGCGGACATCGAGCGCCATCCCACTTCGCTCACCGGCCAGTACCTCTCGGGGCGCAAATCGATCCCGATGCCGGCGCGCCGCCGCCAGCCGGATGTGAAGAAATCGCTGCGCATCGCGGGCGCACGCGGCAACAACCTGAAGGATGTGACGGTCGATATTCCCGTCGGCCTTTTCGTGTGCGTCACCGGCGTTTCCGGCTCGGGTAAATCCACGCTCATCAACGACACGCTCTACACGGCGGTCGCGCACCACCTCTACGGCTCGGCCGCCGAACCCGCGGACCACGACGCCATCGAGGGACTCGATCATTTCGACAAGGTGATCAGCGTCGACCAGAGCCCGATCGGTCGCACGCCGCGCTCGAACCCGGCAACGTACACGGGCCTCTTCACGCCGATCCGCGACCTCTTCGCCGGCGTGCCCGAATCGCGCGCGCGCGGCTACGGTCCGGGGCGCTTCTCGTTCAACGTGAAGGGCGGGCGGTGCGAAGCGTGCCAGGGCGACGGCATGATCAAGGTGGAGATGCACTTCCTGCCGGATGTCTACGTGCCCTGCGATGTCTGCCACGCGAAGCGCTACAACCGCGAGACGCTCGAGGTGCACTACAAGGGCAAGTCGATCGCCGAGGTGCTCGACATGACGGTCGAGCAGGCGCACGAGTTCTTCACCTCCGTGCCCGCGATCGCGCGCAAGCTCTCCACGCTCCTCGAGGTCGGCCTGGGCTACGTGAAGCTCGGCCAGAGCGCGACCACGCTGTCGGGCGGCGAAGCGCAGCGCGTGAAGCTTTCCCTCGAGCTCTCGAAGCGCGACACGGGGCGCACGCTCTTCATCCTCGACGAACCCACCACGGGCCTGCACTTCCATGACATCGACCTGCTCCTCAAGGTCCTCCACCGGCTGCGCGACCACGGCAACACCGTCGTCGTCATCGAGCACAATCTCGACGTGATCAAGACCGCGGATTGGCTTCTCGACCTCGGCCCCGAAGGGGGCGACGGCGGCGGGCGCGTGATCGCCGTGGGTACGCCCGAAGACATCAGTGCGGCGCCGGAGAGCTTCACCGGCCAGTTCCTTCGCCCGCTCCTGACCCCGGCCGTACCGCGGCGAAAGGCGGCGGCTGGATGAACCCGCGCGACCTTTTGCTCGGCAGCTTCGCTGCCGCGCTTGCGGCGGCGGACCCCCTGCAGATCGTCCCGCGCCACCTGCCCTCGCCGCCAAAAGGCCGCACGGTCGTCGTCGGCGCCGGCAAGGCTGCAGGCGCAATGGCACTCGCGGTGGAGACCGCGTGGCCCGCGGACCGGCCCCTGGAAGGCGTCGTGATCACGCGCTACGGCCACGGCCTGCCCACGCAACGCATTCGCGTGGTGGAGGCAGGCCACCCGGTTCCCGACGAATCCGGGGAGCGCGCCGCGCACGAGATCCTGGCGCTCGCGAAATCGCTGGGTGAAGACGACCTCCTGCTGGTCCTCGTTTCCGGCGGCGGCTCCGCCCTGCTCTCGGCGCCGGTTCCGGCCGTGTCGATGGCCGACCTGAAGGCGGTCACGCGGCAGCTGCTCGCCTGCGGCGCGCCGATCCAGGACATGAACACGGTGCGCAAGCACCTCTCGACCATCCAGGGCGGGCGCCTTGCCGTCGCAAGCCGTGCACAGGTGGTTGCCCTCGTGATCTCCGACGTGACCGGCGACGATCCCACGCACATCGCTTCGGGCCCCTGCGCGCCGGACCCGACCACCTTTGCCGATGCGCAGGAAGTGCTGCGCCTCCATGGCGTGGAGCCGCCCGCGTCGATCGCGGCGCACCTCGCGCGCGGAGCGAAGGGCGAGGAACCCGAGACGCCCAAGCCCGACGACCAGATCTTCACGCGCGTGGAAAACGTGGTGATCGCCACGGCCCACCAGAGCCTCATGACAGCCTCGGCCTTCGTGCAGGCGCGCGGCATCACGCCGATGGTGCTGGGCGACAGCGTCACGGGCGAATCGCGCGAAGTCGCGAAGGTGTATGCGGCGCTCGCGCGCCAGATCCACCAGCATTCGCACCCGCTCAAGCGCCCGGTGGCGCTGATCTCCGGCGGCGAGACCACCGTCACCATCCGCGGCAACGGGCGTGGCGGGCGCTGCACCGAGTTCCTGCTCTCGCTCGCGGTCGACCTCGCGGGCCTCGACCACGTACACGCGCTGGCGGCCGATACCGACGGCATCGACGGCAGCGAGTCGAATGCGGGCGCGATCCTGCTGCCCGATTCGATCGCTCGCGCCGCGGCACTCGGTCACTCGGCGAAGGCGATGCTCGCCGACAACGACGGCTACAGCTTCTTCGCCGCGCTCAACGACCTCGTGATCACCGGTCCGACGCGCACGAACGTGAACGACTTCCGGATCATCCTCGTCCAGTAGAGCGGCGCGGAAGCGGAAAAAGAGAAAGCCGCCCGAGGGCGGCTTTTTTCCACGGCGCGCCAGGACTCAGGCGGCCTTGTCTTCCTTCTTCGCTGCATCGCCTTCAACCGGCTCCGGGCGATCGAGCAGCTCGACCAGCGCCATCGGCGCGTTGTCGCCCTGGCGGAAGCCGAACTTCAGCACGCGCAGGTAGCCGCCGTTGCGCGTCTTGTAGCGCGGGCCCAGCTCATCGAAAAGCTTCACGACCATGTCGCGGTCGCGCAGGCGGTTGAACGCCAGGCGCTTGTTGGCGAGGGTCGGGTTCTTGCCGAGGGTGATGATCGGCTCGGCAACGCGACGCAGCTCCTTGGCCTTCGGGAGCGTGGTCTTGATGACCTCGTGCTTGAGCAGCGAGACCGTCATGTTGCGGAACATCGCGAGGCGATGGCTGGTGGTGCGGTTGAGCTTGCGGGGTCCGTGTCCGTGACGCATGTTCGTTTCCTAGTGTTGTTGGCTTGTTCAGCCTTGTATTTGTTGTGGCGAACCCGAAAACAGATCCCTCGGGTCCTCGGGATGACGACGCTACTGCGTCGTCACTTCGTGAGACCGGCCACCGGCCAGTTCTCGAGCTTCATGCCTAGGGTCAGACCCTTGGACGCGAGCACTTCCTTGATCTCGTTGAGCGACTTGCGGCCCAGGTTCGGGGTCTTCAGCAGCTCGTTCTCGGTGCGCTGGATGAGATCGCCGATGTAGTAGATGTTCTCGGCCTTGAGGCAGTTGGCCGAACGCACCGTGAGCTCGAGGTCATCGACCGGCTGCAGCAGGATCGGATCGACCTGCGGCTGCGACGACTCGATACGCTCTTCCGAGGTCGATTGGAGCGAGGCGAACACCGACAGCTGGTCCACGAGCACGCTCGCGGAGTAGCGGACGGCTTCTTCCGGCTCGATGACGCCGTTGGTCTCGATGTCGATCACCAGGCGGTCCAGGTCCGTGCGCTGTTCGACGCGGGCGCTCTCGACCTGGTAGCTCACGCGGCGAACGGGGCTGAACGAGGCGTCCAGCAGGATCGAGCCGATGGAGCGCGAGTCGTCGACGCGGCGCGAGGTGGCCGGCACGTAGCCGCGGCCCTTCTCGATCTTGATCGTCATGTCGAGCTTGCCGCCGGCCGTGAGGTGGGCGATCACGTGGTCGGGATTGATGATCGCGACGTCGTGGGTCTGCTCGATGTCGGCCGCCGTGACCGCGCCCGGGGTGCTCTTCTTGAGCTTGAGCGTGGTCTCGTTGCGGTTGTGCAGCTTCATCACGACGCCCTTGAGGTTCAGGATGACGTCGACGACGTCTTCCTGCACGCCCTCGATCGTCGAGTACTCGTGCAGCACGCCCGAGATCTTCACCTCGGTGGCGGCATAGCCGGGCATCGAGGAAAGGAGGATGCGGCGAAGGGCGTTGCCGAGCGTGTGGCCGTAGCCCCGCTCGAACGGCTCCATCACCACCTTGGCGTGCGTGGGCGACAGGTTCTGCACGTCGATGATGCGCGGCTTCAGGAAATTCGTGGCATTGCTTTGCATGCGTGTGGCCTCTGCCTGGTGCGGTTGAGGGAGGAGCTCCTCGAAACTTGGGTTGCTGCTTACTTCGAGTAGAGCTCCACCACCAGCTGTTCGTTCACGTCGGAGGCAAACTCCGCGCGGTCGGGCGCGCTCTTGAACGTGCCCTTGAAATTCTTCGGCTCGACTTCGACCCAGGAGGGGAAGCCGTTCTGTTCCGCGAGGTCGAGCGAGCTCTTGATGCGCAGCTGGGCGCGCGACTTCTCGCGCACGGCAACCACGTCGGCGGCACGCAGGAGGTAAGACGGGATGTTCACCGGCTTGCCGTTGACCTCGATCGCCTTGTGCGACACGAGCTGGCGCGCTTCGGCGCGCGTGGACGCGAAGCCCATGCGGTAGACGACGTTGTCCAGGCGGCTCTCCAGGATCTGGAGGAGCACTTCACCCGTGGCGCCCTTCTTCTCGGCGGCCTTCTCGAAGTAGTTGCGGAACTGGCGCTCGAGCACGCCGTAGGTGCGGCGAATCTTCTGCTTTTCGCGCAGCTGCGTACCGTACTCGGAAATGCGCGTCGACTTCGCGCCGTGCTGGCCGGGACGCGAATCGAGCTTGCACTTCGAGTCCAGCGAGCGGCGGGAGCTCTTCAGGAAGAGATCGGTTCCCTCGCGACGGGCGAGCTTGCAGGTGGGTCCAAGATAACGTGCCACGGTGTTCTCCTATGTTCTCGTCGGTCGCCGATTACATCCGGCGGCGCTTGGGCGGACGGCAGCCGTTATGGGGGACGGGCGTCACGTCGGCGATCGAGATGATCTTCAGGCCCAGCGCGTTGAGCGCGCGCACGGCCGATTCACGACCCGGGCCGGGGCCCTTGATGCGCACTTCGAGGTTCTTCACGCCATGCTCCTGCGCGGCGCGGCCGGCCGATTCCGCGGCCACCTGGGCGGCGAACGGCGTGGACTTGCGCGAGCCCTTGAAGCCCGCGGCGCCCGAGGTCGCCCACGACAGGGCATTGCCCTGGCGGTCGGTGATCGTGACGATCGTGTTGTTGAACGACGCGTGGATGTGGGCGATGCCCTCCGAGACGGCCTTCTTGACCTTCTTGCGGACGCGTGCGGCTGCTGCCTTGACCATGGTGTGCCTTTCGATTCCTGATTAAGTCGCGGCCTTCGACAGGCGGACGGCCTTGCGCGGGCCCTTGCGGGTGCGCGCGTTGGTGCGGGTACGCTGGCCGCGAACGGGCAGGCCCTTCTTGTGGCGCACGCCGCGGTAGCAACCGAGGTCCATGAGCCGCTTGATGTTCATCGACGTTTCGCGGCGGAGGTCGCCCTCGACCGTGAACTTCGCTACGCTCTCGCGCAGCTTGTCCATCTCGGCGTCGGTGAGATCCTTGATCTTGGCCGCATGCTTGATGCCGACGGCGTCGCAGATCGAGCGCGCGCGGGCGCGGCCGATGCCATAGATCGCGGTCAGCGCGATGGCGGCGTGCTGGTGGTTCGGAATGTTGATGCCTGCAATACGGGCCATGTCTAGTCCTCAGTAATCCGGGCGCGCGCGGGGCTTAGCCCTGGCGCTGCTTGTGGCGCGGGTCGGTGCAGATCACTCGAACCACGCGCTTGCGCCGCACGATCTTGCATTTGCGGCAAATCTTCTTGACGCTCGCCTGCACTCGCATCGTCTTTCTCCTTACTTGGCGCGGAACGTGATCCGCGCCTTCGTCAAATCGTAGGGCGTGAGCTCTACGGTCACCTTGTCGCCCGGGAGGATCCGGATGTAGTGCATCCGCATCTTTCCGGAGATGTGGCCAAGGACAATGTGGCCGTTCTCCAACTTCACCCTGAACATCGCATTGGGGAGGGTTTCAACAATCTCCCCCTGCATCTGGATCGTTTCTTCTTTCGCCATCTAGCGGACCGGCATCCCAGAGCCACCCTTGAAGTTCGCCTTCTTGAGCAGGCTCTCGTACTGGTGGCTCATCAGGTACGCCTGAAGCTGCGCCATGAAGTCCATCGTGACGACCACCGTGATCAGCAGCGACGTGCCGCCGAAGTAGAACGGCACGTTGTACTGCGCCGTCAGGAATTCAGGCAGCAGGCACACCGCCGTGATGTAGATCGCGCCGATGAGCGTGAGCCGCGTGATGATGCGGTCGATGTAGCGTGCCGTCTGGTCGCCCGGCCGGATTCCCGGCACGAACGCCCCGCTCTTCTTCAGGTTGTCCGCCGTCTCCTTCGAATTGAAGACCAGCGCCGTGTAGAAGAAGCAGAAGAAGACGATCGCCGAGCCGTAGAGCACCACGTAGAGGGCTTGCCCGGGCGAGAGCGCCGCGGACACGTCCTTCAGCCACGTGAAGTGCTCGTTGGAACCGAACCAGGTCGCGATGGTGGCCGGGAACAGGATGATCGACGAGGCGAAGATCGGCGGGATCACGCCCGACATGTTGAGCTTGAGCGGCAGGAACGAGCTCTGGCCGCCGTAGAGGCGGTTGCCCACCTGGCGCTTTGCGTAGTTCACGAGAATGCGCCGCTGGCCCTTCTCGATGAACACGACCAGCGCGGTGACGCCGACCACCAGCGTGAAGATGATGAGGGCGACGAAGACCGACATCGACCCGGTGCGCACGAGCTCGAGGGTGCCTGCGATCGCGGCCGGGAGACCCGCCACGATGCCCGCGAAGATGATCATCGAGATGCCGTTGCCCAGGCCGCGCTCGGTGATCTGCTCGCCGAGCCACATGAGGAACAGCGTTCCGGTCATGAGGGTCGCGACCGTCACGAAGCGGAAGGCGAGGCCCGGTTCGATGACGAGGCCGGCTTGCGACTCGAGCGCGATCGAAATGCCCAGCGCCTGGAACGCCGCGAGCACGACCGTGCCGTAGCGCGTGTATTGGGTGATCTTGCGGCGGCCGGCTTCGCCTTCCTTCTTCAGCGCCTCGAGCGTGGGCGACACGACCGTCAGCAGCTGCATGATGATCGAGGCCGAGATGTACGGCATGATCCCGAGCGCGAAAATCGAGAAGCGCGACAGCGCCCCTCCCGAGAACATGTTGAACATGTCCAGGATGCCGCCGCGCGCCTGCTGGAACAGCTTGGCGAGCTCCGCAGGATCGATGCCCGGCACCGGGATGAACGTCCCGATGCGGTACACGACCAGCGCGCCCACGAGGAACCACAGTCGACGCTTGAGGTCGCCGAGCTTCCCGAGGGTGGCAAAAGGATTCGCGGACAAAGTGTCTTTTCCCGTTCCTTAGGCCGCGACCGAGCCGCCGGCCGCTTCGATGGCCGCCTTGGCGCCCTTCGTGAGGCCAACGCCCTGAATCTTGAACGCCTTCTCGACGGTGCCCGCGAGGATGACCTTCGCGCGCGCGACGTCGGGCGAAATCACGCCCGCCTTCTTGAGGCTCGCGAGATCGACGGTGTCGCCTTCGATACGCGCGAGGTCGCCCAGGCGAACTTCAGTCGCCTTGATGATCGTCACGGCGAGGAAGCCACGCTTCGGGAGGCGACGCTGCAGCGGCATCTGGCCGCCTTCGAAGCCAACCTTGTGGTAGCCGCCCGCGCGGGACTTCTGGCCCTTGTGGCCACGGCCGGCGGTCTTGCCCAGGCCCGAGCCACCGCCGCGACCAACGCGCTTGCGGTTCTTCGTGGAGCCGGCAGCCGGCTTGATCGAATTGAGTTTCATGCTTCCCCCTCGACTTTCACGAGGTAGCTCACCTTGTTGATCATTCCGCGAATCGACGGGGTGTCCTCGACTTCGACGGTGTGATGGCGGTGGCGCAGACCCAGGCCCTTCACGCACTCACGATGCTTGCCGAGGGTCTGCGTGGTGCCCTTCACGAGCGTCACGCGGATCTTCTTCACGGCAGCGTTCTTTTCCTTGGCAGTCATGTTCGTGTCCTTCAGCCGACGATCTCTTCGACCTTCTTGCCGCGCTTGGCCGCGATATCCGACGGGCGGCGCTGCTGCAGGAGGCCGTCGAGCGTGGCGCGCACGACGTTATAGGGGTTGGTGGAGCCGTGGCACTTGGCCGAGATGTTGGAAACGCCCATCACCTCGAACACGGCACGCATCGCGCCGCCGGCCTTGATGCCGTTGCCCTCGACCGCGGGCTTCATCATCACGCGCGTGGCGCCGTGCTGGCCGAGCACCTCGTGGTGAATCGTCCCGCTCTTCAGCGAGATCTTCACCATGTTGCGACGCGCCTGTTCCATGGCCTTCTGCACGGCAACCGGCACTTCACGCGCCTTGCCCTTGCCCATGCCGATGGAGCCGTCGCCGTCGCCCACGACGGTGAGTGCGGCAAAGCCGAGAATCCGGCCGCCCTTCACCACTTTCGTGACGCGGTTCACCGAGATCATCTTCTCCCGGAGGCCGTCGCCGCGGTCGTCGCCGCCGCCCTTCTGATCGTATTTCGCCATGTCTCTGGTTCCCTAGAACTTGAGTCCGCCCTCACGGGCGGCATCGGCGAGCGCCTTCACTCGGCCGTGGTAGCTGAATCCGGATCGGTCGAACGCGACTTCCGTCACGCCCGCGGCCTTCGCCTTCTCGGCGATGCGCGTGCCAACCAGTGCCGCGGCGGCCTTGTCGCTGCCCTTCGGATGCTTGGCGCGGACGTCCTTCTCCAGCGTCGAAGCCGTCGCGAGCACCTTGCCGCCGGTCGCGTCGATCACCTGGGCATAGATGTTGAGGTTCGTGCGATGCACCGTGAGGCGAACCGCCTTCTGCCTCGCGATGCGCACGCGCGTCTTGGCGGAGCGGCGCTGTCTCGTAGCTTTCTTGTCCATGTCGTGGCTCCGTTACTTCTTCTTCGTTTCCTTGAGCGTGATCTTCTCGTCCGCGTAGCGCACGCCCTTGCCCTTGTACGGCTCGGGGTCCTTGTACGCGCGGATCTCGGCGGCAACCTGGCCCACCTTCTGGCGGTCCATGCCCTTGATCACGATCTCGGTCTGGGTCGGCGTCTCGGCCTTCACGCCCTCGGGCAGCACGTGCACGATGGGATGCGAGAAGCCCAGCGCGAGGTTCAGCTTCGTGCCCTGCGCCTGTGCCTTGTAGCCGACGCCCACGAGCGTGAGCTTCTTCTCGAAGCCCTGCTTCACGCCGTGGACCATGTTGGCGGTGAGCGCGCGAAGCGTTCCCGACATGGCGTTGGCCTGCTTGCTGTTGCCGTTGGCAGCGAAGACCACCTTGCCGTCGTCGATCTTCACGGCGACATCGGGGGACAGGCGCTGCTTCAACGTACCGAGAGGGCCCTTCACGGTGAGCTCGGTCGCGCCGATGCTCACTTCGACCTTCTCGGGAATGACGATGGGATTCTTTCCGATGCGGGACATGGCTCGCTCCTCAGACGACGTGACAGAGGACTTCGCCGCCCACGCCCGTTTCGCGGGCACGGCGGTCGGTCATCACGCCACGGGACGTCGAGACGATGGCGATGCCCATCCCGTTCATCACGGGGGGAATGTCGTCGCGGCCCTTGTAGACGCGAAGGCCGGGGCGCGAGATGCGCTCGAGCTTCTCGATCACGGGCTTGCCCGCGTAGTACTTCAGCGCGACATCGAGCGTGCTCTTGCCGTCGTTGGTGCGCACTGCGAAGTCCTCGATGTAACCCTCGGACTTCAGCACTTCGGCGATGGCAACTTTCACTTTCGAATGCGGCATCGACACGCTCACCTTTTCGGTGGCCTGCGCATTGCGAATGCGCGTCAGCATGTCGGCGATGGGATCACTCATGCTCATCGTTCGGCTCCTACCAGCTGGCCTTGATCATGCCGGGGATTTCCCCACGCATGGCGATCTCGCGGATCTTGTTGCGCGCGAGACCGAACTTGCGGAACGTGCCGCGCGGGCGACCCGTGATGGCGCAGCGATTGCGCAGGCGCACCGGCGACGCATCGCGCGGGAACGACTGCAGCTTCGCGCGGGCTTCCTCGCGGGCCTCGTCGGTCGCCTTCGGGTCCTGGATGATGCTGAAAAGCGCCTTGCGCTTCTCGGCGTACTTCTTGACGGTCGCTTCGCGCTTGGCTTGGCGGTTGATGACGGCGAGCTTGGCCATTACGCAGCCCTCTCAGTTCTGAACGGAAACCGGAACGCGGCAAGGAGGGCTTTCGCTTCCTCGTCGGTCTTCGCGGTGGTGGTGATGCTGATGTTCATGCCCCTGAGCGCGTCGACCTTGTCGTACTCGATCTCGGGGAAAATGATCTGTTCCTTGATGCCGATGTTGTAGCTGCCGCGGCCGTCGAACGCGCGACCCGACATGCCACGGAAGTCGCGGACGCGCGGCAGCGCGATCGTGACCAGGCGGTCGAGGAACTCGTACATGCGGCGCGAGCGCAGCGTCACCATGCAGCCGACCGGATAGCCGTCGCGGATCTTGAAGGTGGCGATCGACTTGCGCGACTTCGTGACCACGGGGCGCTGGCCGGCGATCTTCTGCATGTCGCCCACGGCGTTGTCCATGATCTTCTTGTCGGCGACTGCTTCGCCCACGCCCATGTTGAGCGTGATCTTCGCGATGCGCGGAACCTGCATCGTGGTCTTGTAGCCGAACTGCTTCATGAGCGCGGGCACCACCGCATCGCGGTAGAGCACCTGGAGGCGCGGCGGCGCGGAGGGCGCAGTCGGCTTCTCGCCCTTGACCTTCTCGGCCTTGGGTTGCTTCGGAGCCTTCGCTTCCTTCGCGGGCTTCGCGTCCTTCGCCGGGGTCTTCGCGTCCTTCTGCGATCCCTTGGGCGCCGGCTTCTGATCCTTGTCCTTGGTAGCCATCTCTAATATCTCCGGGTCTTACACGTCCACGACTTCGCCGTTGGACTTGAAGTAGCGGACCTTGCGCGGCGTTTCCTTGCCTTGTGCGGCGAGGAGCTTGAATCCCACGCGGTCGCCCTTGCCCGTTGCCGGGTTGAGCAGCATCACGTTCGAGATCGCGAGCGGCATTTCCTTGTCGGTGATGCCGCCGGTCAGTCCCTTCACGGGGTTGGGGCGCTGGTGCTTCTTCACGCGGTTGACGCCTTCGACGAGGACCTTGCCCTCTTCGAACACGCGCAGGACCGTGCCCTTCTTGCCCTTGTCCTTGCCGGTGGTGACGACCACCTGGTCGCCCTTGCGAATTTTCTGCATGGTGTTGGCTCCTACAAGACTTCGGGCGCGAGCGACACGATCTTCATGAAGCGCTCGGTGCGCAGCTCGCGCGTCACCGGCCCGAAGATGCGCGTGCCGATCGGCTCGAGCTTGGGATTGAGCAGTACGGCGGCGTTGGTGTCGAACTTGATCACGGAGCCGTCGGCACGGCGCACGCCATGGGCAGTGCGCACGACCACGGCATCGTAGATCTCGCCCTTCTTGACGCGACCGCGCGGCGCAGCGCTCTTCACGCTGACCTTGATCACGTCACCAATGCCGGCGTAGCGCCGCTTGGAGCCGCCCAATACCTTGATACACATCACCGAACGCGCGCCGGTGTTGTCGGCCACGTCGAGGATCGACTGCATCTGAATCATTGTCTTCTCTCCAACTTAACCCGGCGGAAAACCCGTCCGTCCGGCCAGTCTTGGAACCGTCTTCCGCCGCTACGACCCGGAGGGGCCGACAGTGGCTGGTCTGAAGTGCGTCTTGTGTCCGGGCGCTTGGGTGAAGCGGCTTCGGCTGGCGGCCGGACGGCCCCCGAGCGGTCCGCCCGGGCTCCTAGCAGTCTTTCGGCCCACGAAGCCGGGGCCGAAAGCGGCAAAGACTTGAATTATAACTGCCTTTCGGGCAGTCCCGCAACTACTCTCCGCGACTACGCTCAACCAGGCGTGCAACCTTCCAGGCCTTGGTCTTGGAAATGGGGCGGCACTCCTCGATCACCACGATGTCGCCTGCCTTGGCATCGTTGCCCTCGTTGTGGGCGTGGTACTTCTTGGAGCGGCGCACGACCTTGCCCATCGTCGGATGCACCATCTGGCGCTCGACGAGGACGGTGACGGTCTTGTCCATCTTGTCGCTCACGACCTTGCCCGTGAGCTGGCGCTGGTTCTTGGCGGCTTCGGTCATTTCCCGCTCGCTTTCGACTTCTTCTCGGTGAGCACGGTA
The DNA here is from genome assembly GCF_013003985.1 of Usitatibacter palustris. Taxonomy (GTDB): domain Bacteria; phylum Pseudomonadota; class Gammaproteobacteria; order Burkholderiales; family Usitatibacteraceae; genus Usitatibacter; species Usitatibacter palustris. Next base: position 3,262,165 of record NZ_CP053073.1, read on the forward strand.
TGCACTCGCGCGATCTCGCGCTTCACGCGCGCGATCTCGCTGTTCTTGGTGAGGCTCTGCGTCGCGAGCTGCATGCGCAGCCCGAACTGCGCCCTGCGCAGCTCGAGGAGCTCCTTGTTGAGCTCTTCGACGCTCTTACCCCGGAGTTCGGTGGCTTTCATGTGTTCCTCCGTCAGCCGATGTGCCGATGCACGAACGTCGTGCGGATCGGCAGCTTCGCCGCGGCGAGCGCGAAGGCCTCGCGGGCCATCGTCTCGTCCACGCCGTCCATCTCGTAGAGCACCTTGCCCGGGACGATCTCGGCCACGAAGTACTCGGGCGAGCCCTTGCCGTTGCCCATGCGGACTTCGGCAGGCTTCTTGGAGATCGGCTTGTCCGGGAAAATGCGGATCCAGACGCGGCCACCACGCTTGATGTGGCGCGTCATCGCACGGCGCGCGGCTTCGATCTGGCGCGCCGTGAGGCGGCCGCGGGCCGTGGCCTTGAGACCGAATTCGCCGAAGGACACCTTGGCACCGCGCGTGGCGATGCCCTTGTTGCGGCCCTTCTGCTCCTTGCGGTACTTCCTTCTAGCTGGCTGCAGCATGTTTCGCTCCCGCCCTTCTGGGCTTCTTGTCGGGTTCCGGCGCCGGGGCGGCTACGGGCATCTCACCCTTGCCCAGCGTCTCACCCTTGAAGACGAGGACCTGCACGCCGATCGTGCCGTAGGTCGTCTTGGCTTCGGAAAAACCGTATTCGATCTCGGCGCGCAGCGTGTGGAGGGGCACGCGGCCTTCGCGATACCACTCCGTGCGCGCGATTTCCGCACCGTTCAGGCGGCCCGAGCTCGTGATCTTGATGCCCTGGGCGCCCAGGCGCATCGCGTTCTGCATCGCGCGCTTCATGGCGCGGCGGAACATCACGCGCTTCTCGAGCTGGCTCGTGATCGAATCGGAAATCAGTTGCGCGTCGAGTTCGGGCTTGCGGATCTCTTCAATGTTCACGTGGACCGGAACACCCATGAGCTTCTGCAGCGTGTTGCGCAGGCCTTCGATGTCCTCGCCCTTCTTGCCGATCACCACGCCCGGACGCGCCGAGTAGATGGTGATGCGCGCGTTCTTGGCGGGGCGCTCGATGACCACGCGGCCGACGGCAGCGTGCGAGAGCTTCTTCTTGAGGTACTCACGAACCTTGACGTCCTCGGCGAGCATCGTCGGGAAGTTCTTGCTGTTCGCGTACCACTTCGAAGCCCAGTTCCGGTTGACCGAAAGACGGAAACCGGTCGGATTGATCTTCTGTCCCATGGTTAGTCCTTTTTCCCGTCGCCAACGGCGAGGAAGACGTGGCAGGTGGGCTTCACGATGCGGTTGCCGCGACCCTTTGCACGCGCCTGGAAGCGCTTGAGCACCGGGCCCTTTTCCACGTAGATGTGCGTGATCTTCAGCTCATCGATGTCCGCGCCATTGTTGTGCTCGGCGTTCGCGATCGCGCTCTCGAGCACCTTCTTGATGATCTTCGCACCCTTCTTCGGGGTGAAGGCGAGGATGTTGAGCGCCTGGCCGACCGGCTGGCCACGCACGAGATCGGCGACGAGCCGGCCTTTTTGGGCCGACAGACGCACGCCATAGAGTTTCGCTTGAACGTTCATCGCGTCTCCTTACTTCTTCGCCGGCGCGGACGCCGGGGCTGCAGCAGGCGCGCTCGGTGCCTGGACCTTTTTGTCGGCCGAGTGGCCCTTGAAGGTACGCGTGAGCGCGAACTCGCCCAGCTTGTGACCAACCATGTTCTCGGTCACGTACACGGGGATGTGCTGCTTGCCGTTGTGGACCGCGATCGTGAGGCCGACGAAGTCTGGAAGGATCGTGGAGCGGCGCGACCAGGTCTTGATCGGACGCTTGTCCTTCGCGGCCTGCGCAGCTTCGACTTTCTTCACCAGGTGCCCGTCGACGAACGGGCCTTTCTTAATGGAACGTGCCATGTCGGTTACCCCTTAGGACTTCTTGTGCCGGCTGCGCACGATCATCACCTGCGTGCGCTTGTTGCTCCGGGTCTTCTTGCCCTTAGCGGGCTGGCCCCACGGCGACACCGGGTGGCGGTTGCCGCGCGTGCGGCCGCCAAGCGGATGGTCCACCGGGTTCATGGTTTCGCCGCGCACCGTCGGGCGGATGCCGCGCCAACGGTTCGCGCCGGCCTTGCCGATCTGGCGCAGGTTGTGCTCTTCGTTGCCGACTTCGCCGATCGTCGCGCGGCAGTTCACGTGCACGCGGCGGATTTCGCCGGAGCGCAAGCGAAGCTGCGCGTACTCGCCTTCGCGGGCGAGCAGTTGCACGCCGGCGCCTGCGGCACGCGCGATCTGCGCGCCTTTGCCCGGCTGCATCTCAACGCAATGCACCGTCGTGCCGACCGGGATGTTGCGCAGCGGGAGCGCGTTGCCGACCTTGATGGGCGCTTCCGCGCCGCTCTCGATCTTCTGGCCGATCACGAGGCCCTTGGGGGCGATCATGTAGCGGCGCTCGCCGTCGATGTAGCACAGCAGCGCGATGTTGGCGCTCCGGTTCGGGTCGTACTCGAGGCGCTCGACCTTGGCCGGGATGCCGTCCTTGTCGTTGCGACGGAAGTCCACGATGCGGTAGTGCTGCTTGTGCCCGCCGCCTTGGTGGCGCGTCGTGATGTTGCCGAAGTGGTTGCGTCCCGCGCGCTTCGACTGGCTTTCGGTGAGCTTGGCGAACGGCCCGCCCTTGTGCAGGTCGGGGTTCACCAGCTTCACCATCGACCGGCGTCCGGCCGAGGTGGGTTTCGTCTTGATGAGAGCCATGGTTAGGCCACTCCTTCCACGAAGTTGATGTCGCCTTCACCCTTGAGGCTCACGTAGGCCTTCTTGATGTTGCGGCGACGGCCGATGAAGCGCCCATGGCGCTTTTCCTTGCCCTTGGTGTTGACGACGTTCACCGCTGCGACTTCGACCTTCTGCTCCTTGAAGAGCAGCTCGACGGCGGCCTTGATCTCGGCCTTGGTCGCGTCCTGGAGGACCTCGAAGATCACCTGGCGGTGCTTCTCGCCCACCAGCGTCGCCTTTTCGGAGATCACCGGAGCGAGGATCACTTTCATCAGTCGTTCCTGATTCATGCCAGTGCCTCCTCGAGATGCTTCACCGCGCCCTTGGTGAGCAGGACCTTCGAGAACCGGATGAGGTTCACGGGGTCGGCGTTGCGCGCCTCGAGCACCAGCACGTTCGGCAGGTTGCGCGAGGAAAGCAGCAGGTTTTCGTCGGCGCGATCCGTGATGATCAGGACCTCGTCGAACTTCATCGCCTTGACCTTCTGGATCAGGGCCTTGGTCTTGGGTTGGTCGATGGTGAACGTATCGATCACGGTCAGGCGCTCTTCGCGCACCAGCTGCGAAAGGATTGACGCCATGCCCGCGCGGTACATCTTGCGGTTCACCTTCTGCGAGAAATTCTCGTCAGGGGTGTTCGGGAAAGTCTTTCCGCCACCGCGCCACAGCGGGCTGGACGTCATGCCCGCGCGAGCGCGACCGGTACCCTTTTGACGCCAGGGCTTCTTGGTCGAGTGGCGCACTTCCGCGCGCGTCTTCTGCTGGCGCGTGCCGGAGCGGCCGTTCGCGTGATAGGCGACGACGATCTGGTGGATCAGGGCTTCGTTGTACGACCGGCCGAACAGCGCCTCGGAAGCCGCCACCGGAGCAAGGGCTTCGCCCTTCTCATTGATGACCTTGAGTTCCATTACTTGCCTCCCTTCGGCGCTTTGGCTTTCGCGCTCGGGAAGACGACCACGGAGCCGTTCTTCGCGCCGGGGACGGAACCCTTCACCATCAGCAGCGAGCGCGCCGCATCGACGCGGGCGATCTCGAGCAGCTGCACGGTGCGATTCACATCGCCGAGGTGTCCCGCCATGCGCTTGCCGGGGAACACGCGGCCCGGGTCCTGCGCCATGCCGATCGAGCCCGCCGAATTGTGCGACAGCGAGTTACCGTGCGAGGCGCGGTTAGACGAGAAGTGGTGGCGCTTGATCACGCCCGAGAAGCCCTTGCCGATGGTCGAGCCCGACACGTCGACCTTCTGGCCGACGGTGAACATGTCCACTTTCAGCTCGGCGCCGACCTTGAGCTCGCCCAAGGCGTTGGGCGCTACGCGGAACTCGCGCAGGACGCTGCCCGCCTCGACTCCGGCCTTGGCGAAATGACCCGCCATGGATTTCGTGACGCGCGTCGCGCGCCGCTTGCCGAATGCCACCTGGATGGCGCAGTAGCCATCGGTGTCGGCGTTCTTGATCTGGGTGACGCGGTTTCCACCGCAGTCGAGCACCGTCACGGGGACGCTGGTGCCGTCCTCGTTGAAGATGCGCATCATGCCGACCTTCCGGCCGACGAGACCGAGACTCATCATCGATCCTTTCTCTTCTCTTCTATGCCCCGCGCTCTTCGCCCGGGGTGCCAGCTGCAATTGGCCGGCCTTTCACTTTCCGTGCAGGCGGGTGCCTGCGCGGTTCTTTCTAATCTTTACAGCTTGATCTCGACGTCCACGCCCGCCGGGAGGTCCAGCTTCATCAGCGCGTCCACGGTCTTGTCGGTGGGCTCGATGATGTCCATGAGGCGCAGGTGCGTGCGAATTTCGAACTGGTCGCGCGACGTCTTGTTCTTGTGCGGCGAACGCAGGATGTCGAAGCGCTCGATGCGCGTGGGCATGGGCACGGGGCCCTTCACCACGGCACCGGTACGCTTCGCCGTTTCCACGATCTCGAGCGCCGACTGGTCGATCAACTTGTAGTCGAACGCCTTGAGACGGATGCGGATCTTCTGCTTTGCGAGGGTCTGGGCCATGGCGATTACTCCAGGACCTTCGACACGACGCCGGCGCCGACGGTGCGGCCACCTTCGCGAATGGCGAAGCGAAGCTTCTCTTCCATGGCGATGGGCGCGATGAGCGTCACCACCATCTTGATGTTGTCGCCGGGCATCACCATCTCGGTGCCCTCGGGCAGCACCAGGCTGCCGGTCACGTCGGTGGTGCGGAAGTAGAACTGCGGACGGTAGCCATTGAAGAACGGCGTGTGGCGACCACCCTCTTCCTTCGACAGCACGTACACCTCGCACTCGAACTTCGTGTGCGGCGGGATCGAGCCGGGCTTGGCCAGCACCTGGCCGCGCTCGACTTCTTCGCGCTTGGTGCCGCGCAGCAGGATGCCCACGTTGTCACCGGCCTGGCCCTGGTCGAGCAGCTTCCGGAACATTTCAACGCCCGTGCAAATCGTCTTCTGCGTAGCCTTCAGGCCCACGATCTCGATTTCGTCACCGACCTTGCAGATCCCGCGCTCGATACGACCGGTCACCACCGTGCCGCGGCCCGAGATCGAGAACACGTCTTCGACGGGCATCAGGAACGCACCTTCGATCGCACGCTCCGGCGTCGGAATGTACGTGTCGAGGGCGTCGGCGAGCTTCATGATCGCCCCTTCGCCCATCTCCGAGGTGTCGCCCTCGAGCGCCTTGAGCGCCGAGCCGATCACGATCGGGGTCTTGTCCCCGGGGAACTTGTACTTGCTCAGGAGCTCACGAACCTCCATCTCGACGAGCTCCAGCAGCTCCTTGTCGTCGACCATGTCGGCCTTGTTCATGAACACGATGATGTAGGGCACGCCCACCTGGCGGGCGAGCAGGATGTGCTCGCGCGTCTGCGGCATCGGGCCGTCAGCGGCCGACACCACCAGGATCGCGCCGTCCATCTGCGCCGCACCCGTGATCATGTTCTTCACGTAGTCCGCGTGGCCCGGGCAATCGACGTGCGCGTAGTGACGGTTGGCCGTCTCGTACTCCACGTGCGCCGTGTTGATCGTGATGCCGCGCGCCTTCTCTTCGGGCGCCGCATCGATCTGGTCGTAGGCCTTCGCCTCGCCACCGAACTTCTTCGACAGCACCGTCGTGATCGCCGCCGTCAGCGTCGTCTTGCCGTGGTCCACGTGACCGATCGTGCCCACGTTCACGTGGGGCTTCGTACGCTCAAACTTGCCCTTGGCCATGATCTAAATCCTCATTCAGGCTGCGTTCAGGCTGCAGCTTTCTGGTTGATGATCGCCTCGGCGACGTTCTTCGGCGCCTCCGAGTAGTGCTTGAATTCCATCGTGTACGTCGCGCGGCCCTGTGTGGCCGAACGCAGCGTGGTCGAGTAGCCGAACATCTCGGACAGCGGCACCTCGGCCTTGATGATCTTGCCGCCGCCGACCATGTCGTCCATGCCCTGGATCTGGCCACGACGCGACGAGAGGTCGCCCATCACGGTGCCGGAGTAGTCTTCCGGCGTTTCGACTTCGACGGCCATCATCGGCTCGAGCAGCACCGGGCTCGCCCGGCGCATGCCTTCCTTGAAGCCCATGGAGGCGGCCATCTTGAACGCGTTTTCGTTCGAGTCGACCTCGTGGTACGAGCCGTAGTGCAGCGTCACCTTGACGTCGACGACCGGGTACCCGGCAAGCACGCCCGCCGGCAGCGTTTCCTTGAGGCCCTTTTCGACCGCCGGGATGAACTCGCGCGGCACCGCGCCGCCCTTGATCGCGTCGACGAACTCGAAGCCCTTGCCGGGTTCCGAGGGCTCGACCTTGAGCACCACGTGACCGTACTGGCCGCGGCCACCCGACTGCTTGATGAACTTGCCCTCGACCGACTCGACGACCTTGCGGATGGTCTCGCGGTAGGCCACCTGCGGCTTGCCGACGCTCGCCTCGACGCCGAATTCGCGGCGCATGCGGTCGACGATGATCTCCAGGTGCAACTCGCCCATGCCGGCGATGATCGTCTGGCCCGACTCCTCGTCCGTGCGCACGCGGAAGGACGGATCCTCCTGCGCGAGGCGGTTGAGGGCGATGCCCATCTTTTCCTGGTCGACCTTGGTCTTGGGCTCGACGGCCTGCGAGATCACCGGTTCCGGGAACACCATCCGCTCGAGGATGATGACCTTGTCGGGATCGCAAAGCGTGTCGCCGGTCGTGGCTTCACGAAGGCCCACGGCCGCAGCGATGTCGCCGGCGCGGACTTCCTTGATCTCTTCGCGCTGGTTGGCGTGCATCTGCAGGATGCGGCCAATGCGCTCCTTCTTGAACTTGATCGGGTTGTAGATCGTGTCGCCCGAATTCACCACGCCCGAATAGACGCGGAAGAAGATGAGCTGGCCGACGAACGGGTCGGTCATGATCTTGAACGCGAGGCCGGAGAACGACTCGTCGTCAGCGGCACGGCGCTCGGTCGGCTGGCCGTTCTCGAGCAGGCCCTTCACCGGCGGGATATCCGTCGGCGCAGGCATGTAGTCGAGCACGGCGTCGAGCATGGCCTGGACGCCCTTGTTCTTGAACGCCGAGCCACACATCATCGGAACGATTTCGCTCGCGATGGTGCGGTCGCGCAGGGCCTTGCGAATCTCCTCTTCAGAGAGTTCGCCCGCCTCGAGGTACTTGTTCATGATGGTCTCGTTCGCCTCGGCGGCGGACTCGATCATCTTCTCGCGCCATTCCTTGGCCTGCTCGACGAGCTCGGCGGGAATCTCGCGCATCTCGAATTTCATGCCCTGGGAAGCTTCGTCCCAGTAGATCGCCTTCATCTTGATGAGGTCGACCACGCCCAGGAACTTGTCCTCGGCCCCGATGGGGATCTGGATGGGAACCGGGTTCGCCTTGAGGCGCGTCTTCATCTGGTCGTAGACCTTGAAGAAGTTCGCACCCGTGCGGTCCATCTTGTTGACGAACGCCAGGCGCGGCACCTTGTACTTGTTGGCCTGGCGCCAGACGGTTTCGGACTGCGGCTGCACGCCGCCCACGGCGCAATAGACCATGCACGCGCCGTCGAGCACACGCATGGAGCGCTCCACCTCGATGGTGAAGTCCACGTGGCCCGGGGTGTCGATGATGTTGATGCGGTGCTCGGGACGGTTCGCGTCCATGCCCTTCCAGAAGCAGGTCGTCGCGGCCGACGTGATCGTGATGCCGCGCTCGCGCTCCTGCTCCATCCAGTCCATCACGGTCGCGCCGTCATGGACTTCGCCGATCTTGTGGGACACCCCGGTATAGAAAAGGATGCGCTCCGTGGTCGTGGTCTTTCCGGCGTCGATGTGCGCCGAGATCCCGATGTTGCGGTAGCGTTCGATGGGTGTCTTGCGAGCCACGGTCATCTCTCTTCTGCGGGTAAAAGTTCTTTAGAAACGGTAATGGGCGAAAGCCTTGTTGGCTTCGGCCATGCGGTGCACTTCTTCCTTCTTCTTCACGGCGCCGCCGCGGCCTTCCGCCGCTTCCATCAGCTCGTTGGCCAGGCGCTGGCCCATGCTCTTCTCGCCGCGCTTGCGGGCAGCTTCACGCAGCCAGCGCATGGCCAGTGCCGCGCGGCGGATGGGACGAACCTCGACCGGAACCTGGTAGTTCGCACCGCCAACACGGCGGCTCTTCACTTCCACCGAAGGCTTCACGTTGCCGATGGCCGCGCCGAAGACTTCGAAGGGATCCTTACCCGACTTCTTGGCGATCGCGTCGAGCGCGCCATACATGATCCGCTCGGCGACCGACTTCTTGCCGCGGGTCATCAGGACATTGATGAACTTGGCGACGTCTTCGCTCTTGAACTTCGGATCCGGCAGGATCTCGCGCTTCGGAATCTCTCTACGGCGGGGCATAAGTATGGTTCCCTAAAATTGAATCAAGCTGCTTTCGGGCGCTTGGCGCCGTACTTCGAGCGGGACTGCTTGCGGTCCTTGACGCCGGCGGTGTCGAGGCTTCCGCGCACCATGTGGTAGCGCACGCCAGGAAGGTCCTTCACGCGGCCGCCCCGGATGAGCACGACCGAGTGCTCCTGGAGGTTGTGGCCTTCACCACCGATGTAACTGATCACTTCGTGACCATTGGTCAGGCGCACCTTGGCGACCTTCCGGAGGGCCGAATTCGGCTTCTTCGGGGTCGTGGTGTAGACCCGCGTGCAGACACCGCGTTTTTGCGGGCTGCCGGCGAGCGCCGGAACCTTGCTCTTGGTGACCGCCTTGCGGCGGGGCTTGCGCATCAACTGATTGATCGTAGGCATTTTTTTGGTCCGAATTGCGATCTGGGGCCCTGTTTGGGAGCCCCGCCAGTCCCGGCCTCAATGGCCGGACTGACGGAAAAAAGCTCTCAATTTTAGGGGCTTATGGCATCCCGGTCAAGCAACCTGCTCGCTACCAACGTCAGACTCGTCCAGGGCAAAGCCGAACGAAGCGCTGGCGCCCGGCTCGACTTCCTTCTTCTTCCGGGTCGAGTGGTAGGCCAGGCCCGTGCCCGCCGGGATGAGGCGACCGACGATGACGTTCTCCTTGAGGCCGCGCAGGTCGTCCTTCTTGCCCATGATGGCCGCCTCGGTGAGCACCCGGGTGGTCTCCTGGAAGGAGGCCGCCGAGATGAACGAGTCGGTCGACAGGGACGCCTTGGTGATGCCGAGCAGCATGTACTCGAACTGGGCCGGCTTCTTGCCGTCGTTCCTGGCCCGGTCGTTCTCGCCGAGGTAGTCGGCACGCTCGACCTGCTCGCCCACAATGAAGCGGGTGTCGCCCGGATCCGTGATCTGGACCCGGCGGAGCATCTGGCGAACGATGACCTCGATGTGCTTGTCGTTGATCTTCACGCCCTGCAGGCGGTAGACGTCCTGCACCTCGTCGATGATGTAGCGCGCGAGCGCTTCCATCCCCTGGAGGCGAAGGATGTCGTGCGGATCCGCCGGGCCGTCGACGATCGTCTCGCCCTTGTTGACCACCTGGCCGTCGTGCACGGTGACGTGCTTTTCCTTCGGGATCAGGTACTCGTGGGCGGCGCCATCGACGTCCGTGATGATCAGGCGCTGCTTGCCCTTCGTGTCCTTGCCGAACGAAACCGTGCCGGTGATCTCCGCGAGCAGGCCCGCATCCTTCGGCGAGCGCGCTTCGAAGAGCTCGGCCACGCGCGGCAGGCCGCCCGTGATGTCGCGGGTCTTGGACGACTCCTGCGGGATACGCGCGAGCACGTCGCCCACGTTCACCTGCTGGCCGTTCTTGACCGTGATGATCGCGCCGATCTGGAACGTGTAGTTCACCGGGGTATCACCCGTGGCAAGCTTCACTTCCTTGCCCTTGTCGCCGATCAGCTTCACCGCCGGGCGCAGGCCCTTGGTAGCCGACGTGCCGCGGCGCTTCGGATCGATCACGACCAGGCTCGAAAGGCCCGTGGTCTCGTCGATCTGCTTGGCCACGGTGACGCCTTCCTCGACGTTGTCGAACTTCGTCTCGCCCGCGTACTCGGTGATGATGGGGCGCGTGAGCGGATCCCAATTGGAGAGCGACTGGCCGGCCTTCACCTTCGCGCCGTCCTTCACCGTGAGCGTCGCGCCATAGGGAACCTTGTGGCGCTCGCGCTCGCGGCCGCTGTCGTCGGCGATGATGATCTCGCCGCTGCGCGAAATCGCGATCTGTTCCTCACGCGAGTTGGTGATGTAGCGCATCGTGGCCGAGAACTGCGCCAGGCCGTTCGACTTCGCTTCGACGGAGCTCGCCACCGCGGTACGCGAAGCCGCGCCACCGATGTGGAACGTGCGCATCGTGAGCTGCGTGCCCGGTTCGCCGATCGACTGCGCGGCGATGACGCCGACAGCCTCGCCGACGTTCACGAGCGAGCCACGGCCCAGGTCGCGGCCGTAGCAGCGCGCGCAGATGCCGAAACGCGTATCGCATGTGAGCGGCGTGCGCACCTTGACTTCGTCGATGCCCAGCGACTCGATGCGCTCAACCATATCCTCGTCCAGCGGCGTGCCCGCGGCGACCACAACCTCGTGGCCCTCCGGATTGAGCACGTCGGTCGCGACGACGCGGCCCAGAATGCGCTCGCGCAGCGGCTCGACCACTTCGCCGCCTTCGACCAGCGCCTTCATGTCCATGCCGGTGACCGTGCCGCAATCGTCTTCCACCACCACGAGATCCTGGGTGACGTCGACCAGGCGGCGCGTGAGGTAGCCGGAGTTCGCGGTCTTCAGCGCCGTATCGGCAAGACCCTTGCGGGCGCCGTGCGTCGAGATGAAGTACTGCAGAACGTTCAGGCCTTCGCGGAAGTTCGCCGTGATCGGCGTCTCGATGATCGAGCCGTCCGGCTTCGCCATCAGGCCGCGCATGCCGGCCAGCTGGCGAATCTGCGCCGCGGAACCACGCGCGCCCGAATCGGCCATCATGTAGATCGCGTTGAACGACTCCTGCGAGACTTCCTTGCCCTTGCGATCGATGACCTTCTCGCTGCCGAGCTGGTCCATCATCGCCTTGGCGATCTGGTCGCCGGCGCGGCCCCAGATGTCGACCACCTTGTTGTAGCGCTCGCCCTGGGTCACGAGACCCGAGGTGTACTGGCGCTCGATTTCCTTCACTTCCTCTTCGCTCTTGTCGATGATGCTCGCCTTCTGCGAAGGGATGAGCAGGTCGTCGACGCAGATCGATAGGCCGGCGCGCGTGGCGTAGGTGAAGCCCGTGTACATCAGCTTGTCGGCGAAGATCACCGTTTCGCGGATGCCGCAGCGGCGGAACGCCTCGTTGATGAGCTTCGAGATTTCCTTCTTCTTGAGCGCCTTGTTGATGATCGCGAACGGCAGGCCCGCCGGCAGGATTTCCGACAGGAGCGAGCGACCAACGGTCGTCTCGTGGCGATTCACCACTTCGGTGAGCTCGCCCGCTTCGTTCTTAAGGACCTCGCGGATGCGCACCGTGACACGCGCGTGCAGCTCCACGCCGCCCGACTCGTAGGCACGGCTGACTTCAGCGACGTTGGTGAACACCGAGCCCTCGCCGCGCGCGTTCACGCGATCGCGGGTGGCGTAGTACAGGCCCAGCACGATGTCCTGCGACGGCACGATGACCGGTTCGCCGTGCGCCGTGTGGAGCACGTTGTTGGACGACAGCATGAGCGTGCGCGCTTCCATCTGCGCTTCGAGCGAGATGGGCACGTGGACCGCCATCTGGTCACCGTCGAAGTCCGCGTTGAACGCGGCGCAAACCAGCGGGTGCAGCTGGATCGCCTTGCCTTCGATCAGCACCGGCTCGAACGCCTGGATGCCGAGGCGGTGGAGCGTCGGTGCGCGGTTGAGCAGCACCGGGTGCTCGCGGATCACCTCTTCGAGGATGTCCCAGACCACCGGTTCCTGGCTCTCGACCATGCGCTTGGCCGCCTTGATCGTCGTCGCAAGCCCCATCACTTCGAGCTTGTGGAAGATGAAGGGCTTGAACAGCTCGAGCGCCATCAGCTTGGGCAGGCCGCACTGGTGGAGCTTGAGCGTCGGGCCGACCACAATGACCGAACGGCCCGAGTAGTCGACGCGCTTGCCGAGCAGGTTCTGGCGGAAGCGGCCGCTCTTGCCCTTGATCATGTCGGCGAGCGACTTGAGCGCGCGCTTGTTGGCGCCCGTCATCGCCTTGCCGCGGCGGCCGTTGTCGAGCAGCGAGTCGACGGCTTCCTGCAGCATGCGCTTTTCGTTGCGCACGATGATTTCGGGAGCCTTGAGCTCGAGCAGGCGCTTGAGGCGGTTGTTGCGGTTGATCACGCGACGATAGAGGTCGTTCAGGTCCGACGTCGCGAAGCGGCCGCCGTCGAGCGGAACCAGCGGACGCAAGTCCGGCGGCAGCACGGGCAGCACTTCCATGATCATCCAGTCGGGCTTGATGCCCGACTTGTTGAACGCCTCGAGCACCTTCAGGCGCTTGGCGATCTTCTTGATCTTGGTTTCCGACGACGTGGCGGCGAGGTCCGTGCGCAGCGTGTCGATGTCGCGGGGGACGTCGAGCTTGCGCAGCAGGTCGCGAACGCCCTCGGCGCCCATGGCAGCCGAGAAATCGTCACCGTACTCCTCGACCTTCGCGAGGTAGTCGTCCTCGGAGAGGAGCTGGCAGCGGTTGAGCGGCGTCATGCCCGGGTCGGTCACGACGTAGGCTTCGAAGTACAGGACGCGTTCGATGTCGCGCAGCGTCATGTCGAGCACCATGCCCAGGCGGGACGGGAGGCTCTTCAGGAACCAGATGTGGGCGACGGGGCTCGCGAGCTCGATATGGCCCATGCGCTCGCGGCGCACCTTGGTGAGCGTGACTTCGACACCGCACTTCTCGCAGATGACGCCACGGTGCTTGAGGCGCTTGTACTTGCCGCACAGGCACTCATAGTCCTTCACCGGGCCGAAGATCTTGGCGCAGAAAAGGCCGTCACGCTCCGGCTTGAAGGTGCGGTAGTTGATGGTCTCCGGCTTCTTCACTTCACCGTAGGACCACGAGCGGATCTTGTCCGGCGATGCGAGCCCGATGCGAATGGCGTCGAACTCTTCTTCCTGGGTGACCTGCTTGAACAGATCGAGCAATGCTTTCATGCGAAATCTCCTGGTAACTGGTCGCTAGGGCAATCGTTGGTTGCTGTTGCGATCAGTAGCGCTCGAGGTCGATGTCGATCGCGAGAGAGCGGATTTCCTTCACCAGCACGTTGAACGACTCGGGCATGCCCGCCTCGATCTTGTGCTCGCCCTTCACGATGTTTTCGTAGACCTTCGTGCGTCCCTGGGTGTCGTCGGACTTGACGGTAAGCATTTCCTGCAGCGTGTACGACGCGCCGTAAGCTTCCAGCGCCCACACTTCCATCTCGCCGAAACGCTGGCCACCGAACTGCGCCTTGCCGCCCAGCGGCTGCTGGGTGACGAGCGAGTACGGACCGGTCGAACGCGCGTGCATCTTGTCGTCGACGAGGTGGTGCAGCTTGAGGATGTGCATGTAGCCCACGGTCACGGGGCGGTCGAATGCGTCGCCCGTGCGGCCGTCGAACAGCGTGATCTGACCGCTGCGCGGCAGGCCCGCGAGCTCCAGCATGTCCTTGATCTCGACTTCGGTTGCACCGTCGAACACCGGCGTGGCGAACGGGACGCCCGCCACCAGGTTGCGGCCCAGCTCCAGGACCTCGTGGTCCTCGAGGCCGGCGATGTCTTCCTTCTTGCCCGCCGAGTTGTAGATCTTGTCGAGGAACTTGCGGATCTTCGGCGCGCCTTCCTCGGCACGCAGCATCTCCTGGATACGCAGGCCCAGGCCCTTCGCGGCCCACCCGAGGTGGGTCTCGAGGATCTGGCCCACGTTCATGCGCGAGGGCACGCCCAGCGGGTTCAGCACGATGTCCACCGGAGTGCCATCGGCCATGAAGGGCATGTCCTCGACCGGAACGATCTTGGAGATGACGCCCTTGTTGCCGTGGCGGCCGGCCATCTTGTCGCCCGGTTGCAGGCGGCGCTTCACCGCGACATAGACCTTCACCATCTTCTGCACGCCCGGGGGCAGCTCGTCGCCCTGCGTGAGCTTCTTCTTCTTTTCCTCGAAGGCGCGGTCGAACTCCTTCTCGGTGAGCTCGACGCGCTGCTTCAACTGCTCGAGCTGCGCGGCAGCGTCATCATCCGTGAGGCGGATGTCGTACCACTGGCGGGACTCGAGCTCGGCGAGGTAGGCCTTGGTGATCTTGGCGCCCTTCGCGAGCTTGTTCGGCCCGCCCTTCGCGGTCTTGCCGATGAGCATCTTCTCGAGGCGCGCGAACAGATCCTGCTCGACGATGCGCAGCTGGTCCTGGAGGTCCTTGCGGTAGTCCTTGAGCTGGTCGTCGATGATCTGCTGGGCGCGCTTGTCGCGCGTGATGCCTTCGCGCGTGAACACCTGGACGTCGATCACGCAGCCCGAAATTCCCGAGGGAACGCGCAGGCTCGTGTCCTTCACATCGGAGGCCTTCTCGCCGAAGATCGCGCGCAGCAGCTTCTCTTCCGGGGTGAGCTGGGTCTCGCCCTTCGGCGTGACCTTGCCCACGAGCACGTCACCGGCTTCCACTTCCGCGCCGATGTAGACGATGCCCGACTCGTCGAGGCGCGAAAGCATGCGCTCCGAGAGGTTGGAGATGTCGCGGGTGATTTCCTCGGGGCCGAGCTTCGTGTCGCGGGCGACGACCACCAGTTCCTCGATGTGGATCGAGGTGTAGCGGTCTTCGGCGACGATGCGCTCGGAGATGAGGATGGAGTCCTCGAAGTTGTAGCCGTTCCAGGGCATGAACGCGACCAGGAGGTTCTGGCCGAGTGCCAGCTCGCCCATGTCCGTCGATGCGCCGTCGGCCACGACGTCTCCGGAGGCGATCTGGTCGTTCACCTTCACCAGCGGACGCTGGTTGATGTTCGTGTTCTGGTTGGAACGCGTGTACTTCGTGAGGTTGTAGATGTCGACACCGGCTTCGCCGGCCTTGGTCTCGCTGTCGTTCACGCGAACGACGATGCGGCCCGCGTCCACGTAATCCACGCGGCCGCCACGGCGCGCCTGCACGGCGGTGCCGGAGTCGATCGCGACGGTCCGCTCGATGCCCGTGCCGACCAGCGACTTCTCCGCACGCAGGCAGGGAACGGCCTGGCGCTGCATGTTCGAACCCATGAGGGCGCGGTTCGCGTCGTCATGCTCGAGGAACGGGATCAGCGAGGCTGCGACCGAAACGATCTGCGAGGGCGCGACGTCGATGTACTCGATCTTGTCGGGCGCCGACAGCATGAACTCGTTGCGGTGGCGGCAGGAGACGAGTTCGTCAGTAAGCTTGCCCGCCTTGTCCGTCTCTGCGTTCGCCTGCGCGATCACGTACTTGCCTTCCTCGATCGCCGACAGGAACTCGATGTCCTTCGTGACCTTCCCGTCCTTCACGCGGCGGTACGGCGTCTCGATGAAGCCGTACTCGTTGGTCCGCGCGAAGAGCGCGAGCGAGTTGATCAGGCCGATGTTCGGGCCTTCCGGCGTTTCGATCGGGCACACGCGGCCGTAGTGGGTCGGGTGCACGTCGCGCACTTCGAAGCCTGCGCGCTCGCGCGTAAGACCGCCCGGGCCCAGCGCCGAGATGCGCCGCTTGTGCGTGATCTCGGACAACGGGTTGGTCTGGTCCATGAACTGCGAAAGCTGCGAGGAGCCGAAGAACTCCTTGATCGCCGCGGAGACGGGCTTCGCGTTGATCAGGTCGTGCGGCATCAGATTCTCGCTCTCGGCCTGCGAGAGGCGCTCGCGCACGGCGCGCTCGACGCGCACCAGGCCCGAACGGAACTGGTTTTCGGCAAGCTCGCCCACCGAACGCACGCGGCGATTGCCGAGGTGGTCGATGTCGTCGATCTCGCCGCGGCCGTTGCGAAGCTCCACGAGGATCTTGATCACGGCGACGATGTCCTCGGTGGACAACGTCATCGGACCCTTGAGCTCATCGCGGCCGACGCGGCGGTTGAACTTCATGCGGCCGACGTCCGACAGGTCGTAGCGGTCTTCGCTGAAGAACAGCCCGTTGAAGAGCGTCTTCACGGCCTCTTCGGTCGGCGGCTCGCCGGGGCGCATCATGCGGTAAATCGCCACCTTGGCGTTGAGCTCGTCGACCGTCTCGTCCACGCGCAGCGTCTGCGACATGTACGGACCCTGGTCGAGGTCGTTGGTGTAGATGGTTTTGAGGTCCTCGACGCCGGCGTCGAGGATCTTCTTGAGCAGGGCTTCCGTGATCTCGTCGTTCGCGTTCGCGAGGACTTCACCCGTCTCCTTGTTGACCACGCCCTTGGCAAGCGTGCGGCCGACGAGGAAATCGGGTTCCACGGAAAGCTTCTTCATGCCCGCGGCTTCCATCTCGCGGATGTGCTTCACGGTGATGCGCTTGTCCTTCTGGACGATGACCTTGCCGGCCTTCGTCGCGATGTCGAAACGCGCGATCTCGCCACGCAGGCGCTCGGGAACGATGTCGAACTCGATGCCCTTCTTCGTCGCGTGGAACGTGTCGAACATGAAGAACTCCTCGAGGATCCGCTCCGGCTTGTAGCCGAGCGCCTTGAGGAGGATGGTCACCGGCATCTTGCGACGACGGTCGACGCGGAAATACAGGAAATCCTTCGGATCGAATTCGAAGTCGAGCCACGAGCCGCGGTAGGGAATCACGCGGGCCGAGAACAGGAGCTTGCCCGACGAGTGCGTCTTGCCGCGATCGTGCTCGAAGAACACGCCCGGCGAGCGGTGCAACTGCGAGACGATGACGCGCTCGGTGCCGTTGATGACAAAGGAGCCGTTGCGGGTCATGAGCGGAATCTCGCCCATGTAGACCTCCTGCTCCTTCATCTCCTTGATCGTGGGCTTGCTCGCCTCGCGATCCATGATGATGAGGCGCACCTTCGCGCGCAGGGGGCTCGCGAACGTGAGGCCGCGCTGCTGGCACTCGACCACGTCGAAGGCGGGCTCGCCCAGCGCATAGCTCACGAACTCCAGGCGGGCGTTGCCCGAATGGCTGGAGATCGGGAACACGGACTGAAAGGCCGACTGCAGGCCCATCTCGTTGCGCTGGTCCGCAGGCGATTCAGCCTGCAGGAACTGCGCGTACGAGTTGATCTGCGTGGCGAGCAGGAAGGGCACATCCAGGACAGCCGCGCGCTTGGCGAAGCTCTTGCGGATGCGTTTCTTCTCGGTAAATGAGTAGGTCATGTGGGCTCCAAGAACACAACGGGACGCCAGTCGAGCAAGCGCGTCCGCGCGCCCGACTGGTGCTCATGGCCTGGTGGCTCGCCGCTACGAGCCGCTGGCGGACGGCCATGTGAGGAACATGGCCCGACCAAACCTGCCTTCTGCAGTCGCTTCAGAAGACAAAGGCTAGCCCCGTGAGGGGCTGGCCTTTGCACACTGCAGCTGTTACTTGATCTCAGCCTTGGCGCCGGCTTCTTCGAGCTTCTTCTTGATCGACTCGGAGTCAGCCTTGTTCACGGCTTCCTTCACGGCCTTCGGCGCACCGTCAACGAGGTCCTTGGCTTCCTTCAAGCCCAGGCCCGTGATTTCGCGCACGGCCTTGATGGTGTTCACCTTGTTCTCGCCGGCCGAGATCAGCATCACGGTGAACTCGGTCTTCTCTTCGGCAGCAGCGGCACCGGCAGCGGCGGGCGCGGCAACGGCGACGGTGGCGGCAGCGGCGGAGACGCCGAACTTCTCTTCCATGTCCTTGATGAGCTGCGAGAGCTCGAGGACCGTCATGCTGGAGATTGCGTCGAGGATTTCTTGCTTGGCGATAGCCATATTGATTGCTCCTGGAACGTTAGGTTCTATGAATGGTGTCGACGGGCGGGATCAGGCCGCAGCCTTTTCCTTCTGGTCACGAACGGCGGCCAGGGTACGGACGAACTTGCCCGGAACCTGGTTGAGCGTCTGGACGAACTTGGCGACCGGTGCTTGCATCGTGCCGAGCAGCTTGGCGAGGAGCTCATCGCGGCTGGGCATCGTGGCAAGGCTTCCGACCTCCTTGGCCGTCATCACGTAGCCGGGCATCGCGCCGGCCTTGATGACGAGCTTGTCGTTCGTCTTCGCGTACGTGTGGAGCACCTTCGCGGCGGCCACCGGGTCATCGGAAATGCCGTAGGCGAGCGGGCCGACCATCTTCTCGGCGAGCTTCTCGAACGGCGTTCCCTGGACCGCGCGGCGCGCGAGGGTGTTCTTCAGGACGCGCAGGTAGACGCCCGAAGCCCGCGCTTGCGCGCGAAGCTGCGTGACGTTCTCCACGGGCAGGCCACGGTATTCCGCAAGCACGATGGCCTGGGCCTTGGCGATGCGCGCGGAGACTTCCGCGACGACTTCCTTTTTCTCTTCAAGATTCAGACTCAAGGTCTTTCTCCTTCGATGAATAGCGACCTTTCGTCAGGAGGAATCCTGGCGGGGTGCGCCATCTGCGTAGGCGTCGGGCGTTGCTGCCACCCTCGATTGAGCCCGCATCGCGGGCGCCTACGGTCTTTGATAACCCGCCGTCACCGAACTGGCCGACGGCGGCCCAAAGCCTTTTGCTGCTTAATGAGTTCCGGTGGCCTGCGCACCAGCCATGCCGGAGGCGTCGACCTTCACGCCCACGCCCATCGTGCTGGAGACGGACACCTTCTTGAGGTAGACGCCCTTCATCGACGTCGGACGCGACTTGCCGATCGCGCCCAGCAGGGCATCGAAATTCTCGGCGAGCGCTTCGACATCAAACGAGGCGCGGCCGATCGTGCACTGCACGATGCCGGCCTTGTCGGCGCGGTACTGGACCTGGCCGCCCTTGGCGTTCTTCACCGCTTCGGCGACGTTCGCCGAGACCGTGCCCACCTTCGGGTTCGGCATCAGGCCGCGCGGGCCGAGCACCTGGCCCAGGGGACCGACGACCTTCATCGCGTCAGGCGAGGCGATGACGACGTCGAAGTCCATGAAGCCGCCCTTCACCTTTTCGGCGAGGTCGTCGAATCCGACGATGTCGGCGCCGGCAGCCTTGGCGGCTTCGGCATTCGCGCCCTGCGTGAAGACCGCGACGCGGACCACCTTGCCGGTGCCGCGCGGGAGGACGACCGAGCCGCGAACGACCTGGTCGGATTTCTTCGCGTCGATGCCGAGGTTCACCGCGACATCGATCGACTCATCGAACTTCGCCGTGGCGGTCTGCTTGACCAGGCCGAGGGCGTCCTTGAGGGCGTAGGCCTTGGTGCGATCGACCAGCGCCGTGTTCTTCGTGACTCGCTTGGACATTTAGATGCCCTCCACTTCGACGCCCATGCTGCGGGCGCTGCCGGCGATCGTGCGCACGGCGGCCTTGAGGTCCGCGGCGGTGAGATCGGGCATCTTGGTCTTGGCGATTTCCTCGGCCTGGGCACGCGTGAGCTTGCCGACCTTGTCGGTATGCGGCCGCGGGCTGCCCTTCTCGAGCTTGATCGCCTTCTTGATCAGCACCGACGCCGGGGGCGTCTTGATGATGAACGTGAAGCTCTTGTCCGCGAAAGCGGTGATCACGACGGGAAGCATCAGGCCCGGCTCGACCTTTTGCGTCTGCGCGTTGAACGCCTTGCAGAATTCCATGATGTTCAGGCCACGCTGACCGAGCGCGGGACCGATGGGCGGCGAGGGATTCGCCTTGCCCGCCGGCACCTGAAGCTTGATGAAGCCAATGATCTTCTTTGCCACGTTACTTCTCCTTCGGGTTCAAGCGGACGCGGATACCGCGCCCTCCCCGTTTCCGGTTTTGGCTAGGCCTTCTCGACCTGGCCGAACTCGAGCTCGACAGGCGTGGGGCGACCGAAGATCAGCACCGACACGCGAATCTTGCTCTTCTCGTAATTCACTTCCTCGACGGTGCCATTGAAGTCGTTGAACGGACCTTCCGTGACACGCACCGACTCGCCCACTTCGAAGAGCACCTTCGGCTTGGGCTTTTCCACACCCTCCTGAACCTGGTGGAGGATGTTTTCCACTTCCTTGTCCGAGATCGGCGTGGGCCGCATCGCGGTCCCGCCGATGAATCCGGTCACCTTCGGCGTGCTCTTCACCAGGTGCCAGGTCTCGTCCGTCATGTCCATCTGCACGAGGATGTAGCCCGGGAAGAAGCGGCGCTCGCTGATCGCCTTCTGCCCGCTCTTCATCTCAACCACTTCCTCCACCGGCACCAGCACCTGACCGAACTTGTCGGCCATGCCGGAGCGCTTGATCCGGTCGATGAGGGCGGCCTGGATGCTCTTCTCCTGCCCGGAGTAGGCGTGGACCACATACCAACGCATCGACATCATCTAGCTCCCTTGCCCCAGCAGTTTCTGCGTCACCCACAGCAGGCCCGAGTCGACGGCCCACATGAACACAGCCATCACGAACACGAAGACGAACACCACGCCGGTGGTCTGCAGTGTCTCCTTGCGGGAGGGCCACACCACGCGCTTGGCCTCTTCCCACGACTCGCGCGCGAACACGACGAAGTCGCGACCGGCCTGGGTGAACCACATCACCGCAGCCGCCACCGCGAACGCCCCCAGCAGCACGCCCAGGCGCACCACCAGCGGCTTATCGCCGATTGCGTAGAAGCCCCAGAGGCCCCCTGCCGCGATGAGAGCGGCTACCGCCCACTTGATTCGTTCAGCCATGCTGCAGGATCCGTTTCTTCAAACTGCCTGTGTCTGGCAGGCCAGGAGGGTCTCGAACCCCCAACCTGCGGTTTTGGAGACCGCCGCTCTGCCAATTGAGCTACTGGCCTAACTACGAACGCTTACTCGAGGACCTTCGACACGACGCCGGCGCCGACGGTGCGGCCACCTTCGCGAATGGCGAAGCGAAGCTTCTCTTCCATGGCGATGGGCGCGATGAGCGTCACCACCATCTTGATGTTGTCGCCGGGCATCACCATCTCGGTGCCCTCGGGCAGCACCAGGCTGCCGGTCACGTCGGTGGTGCGGAAGTAGAACTGCGGACGGTAGCCATTGAAGAACGGCGTGTGGCGACCACCCTCTTCCTTCGACAGCACGTACACCTCGCACTCGAACTTCGTGTGCGGCGGGATCGAGCCGGGCTTGGCCAGCACCTGGCCGCGCTCAACTTCTTCGCGCTTGGTGCCGCGCAGCAGGATGCCCACGTTGTCACCGGCCTGGCCCTGGTCGAGCAGCTTCCGGAACATTTCAACGCCCGTGCAAATCGTCTTCTGCGTAGCCTTCAGGCCCACGATCTCGATTTCGTCACCGACCTTGCAGATCCCGCGCTCGATACGACCGGTCACCACCGTGCCGCGGCCCGAGATCGAGAACACGTCTTCGACGGGCATCAGGAACGCACCTTCGATCGCACGCTCCGGCGTCGGAATGTACGTGTCGAGGGCTTCGGCGAGCTTCATGATCGCCCCTTCGCCCATCTCCGAGGTGTCGCCCTCGAGCGCCTTGAGCGCCGAGCCGATCACGATCGGGGTCTTGTCCCCGGGGAACTTGTACTTGCTCAGGAGCTCACGAACCTCCATCTCGACGAGCTCCAGCAGCTCCTTGTCGTCGACCATGTCGGCCTTGTTCATGAACACGATGATGTAGGGCACGCCCACCTGGCGGGCGAGCAGGATGTGCTCGCGCGTCTGCGGCATCGGGCCGTCAGCGGCCGACACCACCAGGATCGCGCCGTCCATCTGCGCCGCACCCGTGATCATGTTCTTCACGTAGTCCGCGTGGCCCGGGCAATCGACGTGCGCGTAGTGACGGTTGGCCGTCTCGTACTCCACGTGTGCCGTGTTGATCGTGATGCCGCGCGCCTTTTCTTCGGGCGCCGCATCGATCTGGTCGTAGGCCTTCGCCTCGCCACCGAACTTCTTCGACAGCACCGTCGTGATCGCCGCCGTCAGCGTCGTCTTGCCGTGGTCCACGTGACCGATCGTGCCCACGTTCACGTGGGGCTTCGTACGTTCGAACTTGCCCTTTGCCATGATCGTCTTCCTGGAGTGCGGTTTATGTCGTGATGCGGTTTTATTGTTGCTGCGGTGCTGCTTGGCCTGGTGCCCATGACGCGGATTGAACGCGTGGCCTCTCCCTTACCAAGGGAGTGCTCTGCCACTGAGCTACATGGGCTCGTACTGTTCTGGAGCGGGTGAAGGGAATCGAACCCTCGTCGTAAGCTTGGAAGGCTTCTGCTCTACCATTGAGCTACACCCGCCGCGAAGTTCGATCCACCCCTGCGAACCCCCGGGTGCCTGCCACCTCAGGATTCCGCCTAAAACTGGTGGAGAGGGTTGGATTCGAACCAACGTAGGCGCAAGGCCAACAGATTTACAGTCTGCCCCCTTTAGCCGCTCGGGCACCTCTCCGCGAAACTCTCGATTATCCATGAATTCGGGGGTTTCTGGCAACCAAAACAGGGGGTTCTCCGTGTTGGCACCCCAATTGCGAGCGTCCTCAGGGGTTCAGCGCAGGGCGAGTTAGCCAGCCCTCACTGCCGCCTTCAGAAATTAGCTTGCCGGCCGAAACCAGACGCAAGGTGGGCCCATCGGCGCCCCGACACCCAGGAGGCCTCCCAACCCGCCCCCAGGCCCTTGGTGTGAGGTCCTGGCCCTTCGCACACGGGGCCATTAACTTCGCCGAATTACAGGCAACTTCCGCTAACCGCCTCGATTTTGGAAATTAGTGCTGGCGGAGGGATGTGCTGCGAACCTTTGAATATGGTGCCGGCAGTCCGAATCGAACGGACGACCTACCGCTTACAAGGCGGTTGCTCTACCAACTGAGCTATGCCGGCGAGGCGAACGCCTATTTGATGAGCTTGAGCTTGGCCTTGCCGGTCGCGGGCGGCTTGGGCGGCTCTGTTTCGCCACCAGCCGTTTCCCCGGCGGGCGCCACGGCCAGGGCGGCAGGCGCCTCGACCGTGAAGAAGGCCCCCTGGCCGTTCTCCCGGGCGAAGATGCCCTGCACCCGGTCGACCGGGATGCTCACTTCGCGCGAAACGCCGTTGAACCGGGCCGAGAACTGGATGATCTCGTTGTTGATCGTCAGGTTCCGGGTCGCGTTGAGACTCACGTTGAGGACGATCTCGCCGTTCTTCACGTACTCGCCGGGAACCCGGGTGCGCTCGTCGACCTTCACGCTCAGGTAAGGCGTGAAGCCGCAGTCCGAGCACCACTCGTAGATGGCGCGGATGAAGTACGGCTTCGTCGAAACGTCGCCCATCAAGCCCCCCGGCTAGCGGCGCATCGCCTTTTCCGAGGCCGTCATCGAGTCGATGAAGGCCTGGCGGGAAAACAGGCGCTCAGCATATTTGAGCAGCGGAGCGGACTGCTTGTTCAACTGGACCTGGTACTGGTCGAGGCGCCACAGGAGCGGGGCGATCGCGACGTCGAGCATCGAGAACTCCTCGCCCAGCATGAACTTCTGCTTCACGAAGATCGGCGCGATCTGGATCAGGTTTTCGCGAACGTACAGCCGCGCTTTTTCCTGGGCCTTTTGCGTGCCCGACTCCAGGACCTGCACGTGATTGAAGAGCTCCTGCTCAAAACGGAACAGGAACAGGCGCGCGCGGGCGCGCATCACGGGGTCGGCCGGCATCAGCTGCGGATGCGGGAAGCGCTCGTCGATGTACTCATTGATGATGTTGGACTCGTACAGGACGAGGTCGCGCTCGACGAGCACCGGCGTGCGGTTGTACGGATTCATCACCGCGAGATCCTCAGGCTTGTTCATGAGGTCCACGTCGATGATCTCGAAATCCATGCCCTTTTCGTAGAGCACGATGCGGCAACGGTGGCTAAAGGGATCCGTGATCCCCGAATAGAGCGTCATCATCCTTGATTACCCCTTGGTCCCCGGGGGCCTCCCGGGCCCCTCTCTGCGGCTTCGCGCCGCACCCTCCGTACGGCTAGCGCACGTCCTTCCAGTATTCGTTCTTCAGCAGCAGCGTCACCACGAAGAACGCACCCAGGAAGAAAAGCACCAGGATTCCCCACTGTTTGCGACTCGCTTGCGCCGGCTCGGCCACATAGGCGAGGAAGTTCACGAGGTCGCCAACATATTGGTCGTATTGCAGCGGAGTGAGCTTGCCCGGCTTGTCCACGACAAGCTTGCGCGATTCCTTCTTGTCCCCGGTATTCGGGTCCATCCGCGTCGTCACGAGCAGATTCTGGCTGCCCTGATATTCCCAGAGCACGTGCGGCATGCTCACGTTCGGGAACACAGTGTTGTTCCACCCGGTGCGCGCCGCCGGGTCACGGTAGAAGCCCTTGAAGTACGTGTAGAGCCAATCGGGCGACCGCGAACGCGCGGCGAGCGACAGATCGGGCGGCACGACGCCGAACCAGTCCTTCGCGTCCTTGGGATTGAGCACCGTGCCCATCGTGTCGCCGATCTTGTCGGTGGCGAACATGAGGTTTTCGCGGATCTGGGCTTCGGAAAGCCCCAGGTCGGCGAGTCGGCCGTAGCGCATCAGCGAGGCGCCGTGGCAGTTCAGGCAATGGTTGACGAAGATCTGCGCGCCCCGCTGCAACGACAGCTTGTCGTTCAGGTTCACGGGCGCGCGCTCGAGCACGACCTTCGGGCCGGAGGCGAGCACGGCCGCGGGGCCGAAGGTGGCGAAAAAGAGGACTGCGGCGAGGATTCTTTTCATCGTCATCACCAAGTGACCCGTTGCGGTTCGGGTTTCTCCTTGTCGATCGCGGTGTACCACGGCATCGCGAAGAAGAAAGCGAAGTAGACGACGCTGAGCACGCGGGCGGCCCACAGCGCGACGTAGTCGCCCCCCACAACCGGCAGCCCCTTGCCGAACTCGCCCCAAACGGTGGTCGGTTCGACCCCGAGGTAGCCCAGCAGGAGGAAGCTCACGATGAACAGCGCGAAGGCGGCGCGGTAGATCGGGCCGCGATAGCGGATCGACTTCACCTTGCCGCGGTCGAGCCAGGGCAGGGCAAAGAAGATCAGCGTGGCCGCGCCCATCACCGCAACACCCGGGAACTGCGACCCTGCGATCGGCGGGACGGCGCGAAGCATCGCGTAGTACGGCGTGAAGTACCAGACCGGCGCAATGTGCTCGGGCGTCTTGAGCGGATCGGCCGGGAGGAAGTTGTTGTACTCGAGGAAGTAGCCCCCGACTTCCGGCGAGAAGAACACGATCACCGAGAAGGCCATGAGGAAGACCGCCACGCCGACCATGTCCTTGATCGTGTAGTACGGGTGGAAGGGGATGCCGTCGACGGGCGTACCGGTCTTCGGGTCGAGGTTCTTCTTGATCTCGATGCCGTCAGGATTGTTCGACCCGACTTCGCGAAGCGCCATGAGGTGCGCCGCAACGAGGCCCAGGAGGACCAGCGGAATCGCCACCACGTGCAGCGCGAAGAAGCGGTTGAGCGTCGCATCAGACACGTTGTAGTCGCCGCGAATCCAGATCGCGAGGTCTTCGCCGATGATCGGCACGGTGCCAAAGAGATTGATGATCACCTGCGCGCCCCAGTACGACATCTGGCCCCAGGGAAGCAGGTAGCCGAAGAAGGCCTCGGCCATCAGGCACAGGTAGATGAGGACGCCGAAGATCCAGACGAGCTCGCGCGGCTTGCGGTACGACCCGTACATCAGCCCGCGGGCCATGTGCAGGTAGACGCAGATGAAGAACATCGAGGCGCCGGTCGAGTGGATGTAGCGGATGAGCCACCCCCCCGGGACGTCGCGCATGATGTACTCGACCGAGGCGAACGCGTGCTCGGCGCTCGGCTTGTAGTTCATCGTGAGGAAGATGCCCGAGACGATCTGGATCACCAGGACCAGCATCGCGAGCGAGCCGAAGTAGTACCAGAAGTTGAAGTTCTTCGGCGCGTAGTACTCGGTGAGCTGCTCGCGGTAAAGGCGGACCAGCGGGAAGCGGGCATCGACCCACGTGAGGATTCCGTTGAACCGTCCGGCGCCCGTGACGGGCTGTTTTTCGATGGCGGCCATGGGGTCAGGCTCCCTTCGTGTCTTCGCCGATCACGAGGTGCGTGGCGCTCGCGAAGCGATGCGGCGGCACGGTCATGTTCGTCGGTGCGGGAGAGCCCTTGAAGACCCGGGCGGAAAGATCGAAACGCGAGTTGTGGCAGGGGCAGTAGTAACCGCCAGGCCAGTCGTTGCCCATGTCGGAGGCAGCGCCCACTTCACGCTTGAGGGTCGGCGAGCAACCCAGGTGGGTGCAGACGCCCTCGACCACGAAGACTTCGGGGCTGATGGATCGCCCGGGGCCTTTGACGTAGTCGGGTTGCTTGGACGAGCTCGACTGGGGGTCGGTGAGGAAGCCGTCGTGCTTGTCGAGCTGCGCGATCATCTCGGGCGTGCGCTTGAGCACCCAGACCGGCTTGCCGCGCCACTCCACGGTGATCTGCTGGCCCGCTTCGAGCTTGCTCAGGTCGACCTCGACCGGAGCGCCGGCGGCCAGCGCCCGGGCGCTCGGGAACCAACTGATGAGGAACGGAGCGGCGACGCCACCTGCGGCGGCGGCACTGACGGCAGTGGTGGCGACGAGCAGCCAGCGGCGCTTCTTCTCGTCGACCTGGTCTTGGACGATGGCGGACATTTCTGGCGGGGGAGGTGGCTTTTGTAGGGACTAATTGATAATTCTAGCAAATTACCCCCCCCGGCTTAAAGCCCGGCAGCACTTCCTCACGTCCGATTGACGCCCCATGGACCCCCCCGTAGATTGGTCCGAGTCCCGAAAAACCCGGAGGAAACAATGAGCTTCATGTCCGAATTCAAGGAATTTGCCGTCAAAGGCAACGTGGTCGACCTGGCGGTGGGCGTCATCATCGGCGCCGCCTTCGGGAAGATCGTCGACTCATTCGTGAACGACCTGGTGATGCCGGTGATCGGCCGGCTCGTCGGCGGGCTCGATTTCACCAATTTCTTCATCGCGCTAAAGGACATCCCGCCCAACGTCCCGATGACACTCGAGGCCGTGAGGAAGGCGGGCATTCCCGTCTTCGCATGGGGCAACTTCATCACGGTGGCCCTCAATTTCGCGATCGTGGCATTCGCGATCTTCCTGATGGTCAAGCAGATCAATCGACTGCGCACGCCCGCCGTCGCGCCGCCGCCGCCTGAAGATGTCGTGCTCCTGCGCGAGATTCGCGACAGCCTGAAAGCCCGCTAGGTGCGCAAACTCTGGCTTCTCTTCGCGCAGGCGGTCACCGTGACGCTCGCGGCGCTGTTCGTCGTGAGCCTGGTGAAGCCCGACCTCCTGGTCTGGCGCTCGAACGTTGTCGCGATTCGTGAAGGCGGGCCGATCGTTCCGTTGCCCGCCGGCGCGTCACGCCCGTTCTCGTTCAGCGACGCGGCGAAGAAAGCCACCCCATCGGTCGTGAACATCTCGGCCACGCGCCAGATTCGCCGCAAGAACCCCCTGCTCGAGGATCCGGTGTTCCAGCGCTTCTTCGGCGAGCGCTTCCAGGTTCCGCCGGAAACGCAGCTCTCGCTCGGCTCGGGCGTGATCGTGAGCGGCGACGGCTACATCCTCACCAACGACCATGTCGTCGAAGGCGTGACGGACATCCAGGTCACGCTCCACGACGGGCGCACCGTGCCGGCCAAGGTGGTGGGACTGGACCCGGACACCGACCTGGCGGTGGTGCGCGTGACCGCGCAGGGCCTGACGCCCATCACCTTCGGGCAGTCGGACCAGACCCGCGTGGGTGATGTCGTGCTCGCGATCGGCGATCCGTTCAGTGTCGGCCAGACCGTGACGATGGGCATCGTGAGCGCCGTCGGCCGCGAGATCGGGTCGGCGAATCCGTTCGGCAGCTTCATCCAGACCGACGCGGCCATCAATCCGGGCAACTCCGGTGGCGCGCTGGTCGACGTGAGCGGCCACCTCATCGGCATCAACACGCTGATCTTCTCGCGCTCCGGCGGCTACCAAGGCATCGGCTTCGCCATTCCGGTGAGCCTCGCCAAGCGCGTCATGGAGCAGATCATCGAGACCGGCGCCGTGACTCGAGGATGGTTCGGCGTCGAAGTCGCGGACATGAATCCGGAGCTCGCCACTTCGCTCGGCATGACCGGCAAGCGCGGCGCGATCGTGGGCGCGATCGAACGCGGCAGCCCCGCGGAGAAAGGCGGCGTGCGGCTCGGCGACGTCATCGTGAGCATCAACGGACGGCACGTCGTCGACGTGAGCCAGGCCCTCAACGCGATCGCCGAAGTGCCGCCAGGAAAGGCGGTGCCGGTGAAAGTGTTGCGCAAGAACCAGGAATTGGCGCTGGAGGTCACGGTCGGCAAACGTCGCCCGCGTCCGCGCTCGGAGTAGGACTAGGGAGCGCCGCCCGGCGCTTCTTCCTTGCGCCGTTTCTCCACGAGCTGCGCGAAGATGATGCCGATCTCGTAAAGCAGGCACATCGGGATCGCCAGCGCGAGCTGCGAAACCACGTCAGGCGGCGTGACGACCGCGGCGACCACGAAGATCCCGACGATCACGTAGCCGCGGAACTCGCGCAGCTGATCGGTCGTGACGATCCCGGTGGCCACGAGCACCACGACCACGACCGGGATCTCGAAGGCGATGCCGAACGCGAGGAACATCCCGAGAACGAAATTGAAGTACGCCTCGATGTCGGGCGCGACGGAGATGCTCTTCGGCGAGAACTTCAGGATGAAGTCGAAGACGGCGCCGAACACGAAGAAGTAGCAGAACGCCATGCCCGCGAAGAAGAGGATCGTGCTGCTCACCACGAGCGGCAGCATCAGGCGCTTCTCGTGCGCGTAGAGGCCGGGCGCGACGAATGCCCACACTTCGTAGAGCACGTAGGGCAGCACGACCAGGAGCGCCGCCATCATTCCGATCTTCATCGGGATGAGGAACGGCGTGATGACGCCGGTGGCGATCATCTTCGAGCCCGAGGGCAGCGCGTGGATCACGGGTTGCGCCAGGATGTCGTAGAGCTCCGCGCTGAAGTAAAGCGTCGGGATCGCGGCGATCGCCACCGCGATCAGGCAGCGCACGAGGCGCGAGCGCAGCTCGATCAGGTGCGAGAGGAAGGTTTCCTGGGTTTCGGACATCGTCGCTCAGCCCGCGCTCTTGCGGGACCCGTCGTTCGCGTACGTGTCTTCGATGCCGAGCTCGAGTTGCGGCGAGGCCGGTTCGGAGGGCGGAGGCTCGCTCACGAGTTCCGGTGAGACAGCGGTCTCGGCGGCAGCGGGAGACGCATCGGCAGGGGGCGTCGTCGGTTGCATCTCGCGATCGATCTGCGACTGCACGTCGCGAATCTCGCGCTCGGTCTCCGTGGCCTTGGACTCCATGTCGCTGCGGAACGAATTCGCGGCGCCCTCGAATTCTTTCTTCGCGCGATTGAGCTCCGTGAGATCCATTTCGCGATTGATGTCCGACTTCACCTGGGTCACGTAGCGCTGCAGGCGACCGAACAGGTGGCCCAGCGTGCGCGCGACGCGCGGCAGCCGTTCGGGGCCGATCACCACGAGGGCAACCACGCCGACGACGAGAAGTTCGGAAAAGCCGATGTCGAACATTTGCGGCGGGGCCCGCGCGCGAGGCGCGTCCCGTGGGGGAGGATCAGGTCTTCTGCTTGTCCTTGATCTCGCCTTCGATCGTGGACCCGGGCTTGGCGATGTCGCCGGCCTTGCCGGCCTCGCTGCCGTCGGTCTTCATGCCGTCCTTGAAACCCTTCACCGCGCCACCGAGGTCGCTGCCGATGTTGCGCAGCTTCTTCGTGCCGAAGATCAGAAGGATGATCACCAGGACGATCAACCAGTGCCAGATGCTGAGCGAACCCATGAAACTCTCCTAAGCGCTTCGCGTCCCGAGCTATTCCTTCGCGATCATGCGCGGAAGCGGATTCGGGCCGCCGATGATGTGAATGTGCAAATGATACACGTCCTGTCGCCCGATTCTCCCGGTGTTCACGATGGTCCGGAAGCCCTCGGTCGACCCCTGTTCACGGGCGAGCCGCCCCGCGATCGCCATCATGCGGCCCAGGACGCCCGCGTCTTCCGGCGTGGCCTCCGCAAGGGACGCGATGTGCTTCCTGGGAATCAGCATGAAGTGCACCGGTGCGAGCGGATGGATGTCGTGGAAGGCGAGCATCTCGTCGTCCTCGTACACCTTCTTGCTGGGAATCTCGCCCTTCACGATCTTGCAGAAAATGCAGTTCGGGTCCATGGCCGCTCTCACTCGGGTTACTTGCGCGAGGCCTTTTCGTCGATGCCCGAGCGGCCCTCGCGCCGCTCCAGCTCGCCGAGCACGTCGGCGACCGACACACCGTGCCACGACAACATGACGAGGCAGTGGAACCACAGGTCGGCGGTTTCATGGACGATCGCTTCACGCTCGCCGGTCTTGGAGGCGATCACGGTCTCGGTCGCTTCCTCGCCGATTTTCCTGAGGATCGCGTCGAGCCCCTTCGCGTTGAGCGAGGCGACGTAGGACGACGAAGGATCGGCCGCGCGGCGGGCGGCGATGGCGGCTTCGAGGCGCGCGAGGATGTCCTTGTCAGCCATCGCGGAACTTCCCGGGCTCCTCGAGCACCGATTCGGTCACGACCCAGCGCGCGCCGCCGTCGGTTTCGAGCTTCTGGAAGAAGCAGCGGCGCCGACCCGTGTGGCACGCGATGCCCCCCACCGATTCGACGCGCAGCAGCACGGCATCGGCATCGCAATCCATGCGCACCTCCACGACTTTCTGCACGTGGCCCGAGGTATCGCCCTTGCGCCAGAAGGAAGCGCGCGATCGCGACCAGTACACGGCCTCGCCACTCTCGACCGTGCGACGCAGCGATTCGCGGTTCATCCACGCGAGCATGAGAACCTCGCCCGAAGCGGCGTCCTGCGCGATGGCCGGACACAAACCATCGGCGTTCCACGCCACGCTATCGAGCCACTCGTTCACAGCCGCATCTCGATGCCGCGCGCGGCAAGGAAGCGCTTCGCATCCGGAATCGCGATGTCGCCATAGTGGAAGACGGAGGCCGCGAGCACCGCATCGGCCCGACCCTCCTCGATGCCCTGCGCGAGGTGCTCGAGCGTGCCGACGCCGCCGCTCGCAATCACGGGCACGCCGACCGCTTCGGACACGGCGCGCGTGAGCGCGAGGTCGAAGCCGTTGCGCGTGCCGTCACGATCCATGCTGGTGAGGAGGATCTCGCCCGCTCCTCGATCGGCCATCGTCCGCGCCCATTGCACGGCGTCGTGGCCCGAGGCCTTGCGGCCGCCATGCGTGTAGACCTCCCAACGGCCCGGGCCCGACGAACGCGCGTCGATCGCGACGACGATGGCCTGCGAACCGAAGCGCTTCGCGGCGTCGCTCACGAGCTGGGGATTTTCCATCGCCGATGTGTTGATGCTCACCTTGTCGGCGCCGGCGTTGAGGAGCTTGCGGACATCCTCCACCTTGCGCACGCCACCGCCCACGGTGAGGGGAATGAAGATCTCGTCGGCCACGCGCTCGATCACGTCCACGATCGTCTCGCGCGCATCGCTGGACGCCGTGATGTCCAGGAAGGCGAGCTCGTCAGCCCCGGCTTCGTTGTAGCGGCGCGCGATCTCGACGGGGTCGCCCGCGTCGCGCAGCTGCACGAAATTGACGCCCTTCACCACGCGGCCCGCGTGAACGTCGAGGCAGGGGATCAGGCGCTTCGCGAGGGCCATCAGCTGTCGTCGTCCGCCAGTTTCTGCGCGGCGGCGAAGTCGAGCTGTCCCTGGTAGATGGCACGGCCGGCGATGGCGCCGGTGATCCCTTCGTTTTCCACGGCGCACAGCTGCTTCACGTCCTCGAGCGACGCCAGCCCGCCGCTCGCGATGACCGGCACGGTGAGCGATTGGGCAAGCTTCACGGTCGCCTCGATGTTGATGCCCGTGAGCATCCCGTCGCGGCCGATGTCGGTGTAGATCACCGCTTCGACGCCATAGTCCTCGAACCGCTTGGCGAGGTCGATCACGTCGTGGCCCGTGAGCTTCGACCAGCCGTCGGTGGCCACTTTTCCCTCGCGCGCGTCGAGCCCCACCATGATGTGGCCCGGGAAGGCATCGCACGCTTCGTGCAGGAAGCCGGGGTTCTTGACCGCCGCCGTGCCGATGATCACGAAGGACACGCCGTCGTCGAGGTAGCTTTCGATCGTGTCGAGGTCGCGGATGCCGCCGCCGAGCTGCACCGGAATGTCGGCGCTGATCGAGGCGATGATCGACTTCACGGCCTCCTCGTTGCGTGGCTTGCCGGCGACGGCGCCGTTGAGGTCCACGACGTGGAGGCGGCGCGCGCCGAGCTTGGCCCATTGCGCCGCCATCTTCGCGGGCGCCTCGGAGAAGATCGTGGACTTGTCCATGTCGCCCTGTTCAAGGCGCACGCACTTCCCGTCCTTGAGGTCGATGGCGGGAATGATCAGCATGGCTCGGGGATGGGCTTGGCGCTCGAACCCTTAGGGGTTCCAGCTGGCGAAGTTGCGAAGGAGCGTGAGTCCTGCGACGCCGCTTTTCTCGGGGTGGAATTGCGTTGCGAAAATGTTATCCCGGGCAATCGCGGAGGTAAAGCCGCTTCCGTACCGGGTCGTTCCGGCCGACAGCGCCGAATCCCGCGGCTGGCAGTAATAGCTGTGGACGAAATAGAAGCGCGTGCCATCGTCGATCCCTTTCCACAGTTCGTGCCCCGAAGCCTGTCCGACATTGTTCCATCCCATGTGCGGGACCTTGAGGCCCGCCGCCCGGGCTTCCGCACCAAATGCGCGCACGGTGCCGGTGAGCAATCCGAGGCCCGGGGTATCGCCCTCCTCGCTGCGCTCGAAGAGCATCTGCAGGCCGATGCAAAGGCCGAGAAAGGGCTTGGTCCGGGCCGCGCCTTCGACCGCCTCGCCCAGGCCGCTTTCGCGAAGGCTGCGCATGCAATCGGGCATCGCGCCCTGCCCCGGGAACACGACCCGGTCAGCACGGGCGACCACCACGGGATCGGAGGTCACGTCCACGGCCTCGCCCGGCAGCACGTGCACGAGCGCGTTTCGCACCGAGCGTAGGTTGCCCATGCCGTAGTCGACGATGGCGATGCGTTGGGACATGGCTCCGCGTCCTGCAAGGCGCGTGGTGGTGGTTGGCTAGAGCGAGCCCTTGGTTGAGGGGACCGAACCCGCTGCCCGCGGATCGGCTTCGAGCGCCATGCGCAAAGCGCGCGCGAATGCCTTGAACACCGTTTCGCACTGGTGATGCGCGTTGTCGCCACGCAGGTTGTCGACGTGGACCGTCGCCTGCGCGTGGTTCACGAAGCCCTGGAAGAACTCGTGCGTGAGGTCCACGTCGAACTCGCCGACGCGGGCCCGCTTGTAATCGACATGCCACTCCAGCCCCGGCCGGCCCGAGAAATCGACGACGACACGCGACAGCGCCTCGTCGAGCGGCACGTAGGCGTGGCCGTAGCGGCGGATGCCCATCTTGTCGCCGATGGCCTTGGCCACCGCCATGCCGAGCGTGATGCCGATGTCCTCGACGGTGTGGTGCGCGTCGATCTCGAGATCGCCCTTCGCGCGGACCGTGAGGTCGATCGAGCCGTGGCGCGCGATCTGGTCGAGCATGTGGTCGAGGAACGGAATGCCGGAGGCGAGTTCGCCTTTTCCGGACCCATCGAGGTTCACCCCTACGAAGACCTGCGTTTCGCGGGTGTCGCGCTGGATATCGGCGGTGCGCATGGGCTCAGGCGAGGATTTCGGCGAGCGCGGCGGCGAGCCGCGCGTTTTCGTCAGGAGTGCCGACCGTGAATCGCAGGCAGTTTGAGAGGTGGGAATGCGTGCCGTGGAGAGTGCGAACCAATATACCACGCGCCTTGAGCCCCTCGAACGCCCGCGGTGCGTCCGGAACCCGCGCGAGGACGAAGTTGGTCGCGGAGGCGAACCGGGTCACGCCCGGCAGCTTGTCGAGCGCGGCCTCGAGTCGCGCGCGGTCGGCGACGATCGCTTCGGTCTGGCGCGCAAGGACGCCGGCGCGCGAAAGCACGAGCTCGGCCGCCGCCGCCGAGAGGACGTTCACGTTGTAGGGCAGGCGGAGCTTCTCGAACTCGGCGGCCCAGTCGCGGGGCGCGACCGCGAATCCCACGCGCAGGCCGGCGAGGCCCAGTTTGGATACCGTGCGCACCAGCACGAGGTTGGAGCGCTTCGCGACCTCGTCGAGGAGGCTCGCGCCGCCGGCGAACGGGTGGTAGGCCTCGTCCACGACGACGAGCCCGGGCGCGGCCTCCACGATGCGCAGGATCGCCTCGCGCGGAAACAGGTTTCCGGTCGGATTGTTCGGGTAGGAAATCCAGGTCAGCGCCGGCCGATGGCGTTCGATCGCCGCCAGCGTCGCCCCCTCGTCCAGGGTGAAGTCAGGCCGCAGCGACACGCCTGCGTACGCGAGGCCCGCCGCAATCGCGCTGATCCGGTACATCGCGAAGGAGGGTTCAAGCGACAGCGCGGTCGCGCCCGGCTTGGCCAGGGCCATGGCGACGATCTGCAGGATCTCGTCGGAACCGTTGCCGAGGACAATGTCGAGGCCGGCGGGAATCGCGAACGACTCGCGCAGCCGCGCCTTGAGCGCGACGGGATCGGCGGGCGGGTAGCGGTTGATCGCCACTTCGGAGAGGCGCTCGGCGAGCTCGCGGGCAAGCTCGGGCGGCAGCCGGTACGGATTCTCCATCGCGTCGAGCTTCACGAGGCCCTCGGCGGGCGGGACGTGATAGCCCGACAGCGCGCGAATCTCCTCGCGCACCAGGTCCGCCACGCGTTTCACGGCTTGTCTTTCGCGATGCGAAGCTCGGCGCTGCGCGCGTGCGCCTCGAGGCCCTCCGCGCGCGCCAGCGTGACGGCGATGCGGCCCAGGCGAGTGGCGCCTTTCGCGGAAACGCCAATGAGGCTGGATCGCTTCTGGAAGTCATAGACCCCCAGCGGCGACGAGAAGCGCGCGGTGCGCGAAGTCGGCAGCACGTGGTTGGGGCCGGCGCAGTAGTCGCCCAGTGCTTCCGATGTGTGATGGCCGAGGAAGATCGCGCCGGCGTGACGGATCTTCGGGAGCAACGCCTCGGGATCGGCGACCGCGAGCTCCAGGTGCTCGGGCGCGATGCGGTTGGCGAGCTCGCAGGCTTCGTCGAGATCGCGCACGCGGATCAGCGCTCCGCGTCCCGAGACCGATTCGGCGACGATCGCGGCGCGCGGCAGCTCGCGTGCTCGTTCGCGCAGTTCGTTGGCGACCTTCTTGAGGAGCGCGTCGTCAGCCGTGAGGAGGATCGCCTGCGCGAGCTCGTCATGCTCGGCCTGCGACAGGAGGTCCATGGCTACGGAGCGCGGGTCCGCACTCGCATCGGCGATCACGAGGATCTCCGACGGTCCGGCGACCATGTCGATGCCCACGCGCCCGAAGACGCGACGCTTGGCCGCGGCAACGTAAGCGTTGCCAGGCCCCACCACCTTGTCGACGGCCGCGATGGTGGCCGTTCCGTAGGCGAACGCGCCCACGGCCTGCGCGCCGCCGACACGATAGATGCTGTCGACCCCGGCGATCGCCGCGGCGGCCAGCACGTAGTCGTTGAGCTCACCGCGCGGCGTGGGCGTGACCATCGCGAGTTCGTGAACACCGGCCACCTTGGCGGTGACGGCATTCATCAATACCGAGGACGGATACGCCGCCTTGCCGCCCGGGACGTAGAGCCCCACGCGGTCGAGGGGCGTGACGCGCTGGCCGAGGACCGTGCCGTCTTCCTCCTCGAATTGCCAGGAAGGCTGGCGCTGGCGCTCGTGATACGAACGAATGCGCGCGGCGGCCTGTTCGAGCGCGTCGCGTTCGGCGGTGCCGATACGCCCGAGTGCGGCGCGAGCCTGGTCGAGATCCACGACGAGGTCGGCAGCGCTCGCTGGATTCCATCCGTCGAAGCGACGAGTCGCATCGAGCAGCGCGGCGTCTCCCCGCGCGCGCACGTCCTCGAGGATCGTGGCCGCCGCACGGTCGACCGCTTCGTCCTGCGCCGACTCGAACGCGAGCAGGCGCTCGAACGCGGCCTCGAAATCGGGCGTGTCCGTCGCGAGGATCTTCGGCTCAGCCACGGGCCGCCTTGCCGAAGGCCTCGATCAGCGGCGCGAGCGTCTCGCGCTTGAGCTTGAGCGAGGCGGGATTGACGATGAGATGCGCCGACACGGGGAGGATGTCCTCGACCGCGATGAGTTTGTTGGCGCGAAGCGTGTGGCCGGTATCGACGAGGTCCACGATGGCATCGGCAAGGCCCACCAGCGGTGCGAGCTCCATGGAGCCATAGAGCTTGATGAGATCCACGTGCACGCCCTTCGCCGCGAAGTGCTCGCGCGCGGTGCCGATGTACTTGGTCGCCACACGCACGCGCGCGCCCTGGCGCACCGCCCGCGCGTAGTCGAAGCCTTCACGCACCGCGACCACCATGCGGCACTTCGCGATGCCGAGATCGAGCGGCTGGTAGAGCCCCTGCCCGCCATGCTCGGCCAGGAGGTCGCGCCCGGCGACGCCCACGTCGGCCGCACCGTACTGCACGTAGGTGGGGACGTCGGATGCGCGCACGAGGATCACGCGCACGTCCGGTTTGTTGGTCGCGAGGATGAGCTTGCGCGACGTCTCGGGATCCTCGGACAGGGTGATACCGCTCGCGGCGAGCAGCGGCACGGTCTCCTCGAAGATGCGGCCCTTGGAAAGCGCGATGGTGATCATGGGGTGGCTCAGGCGATCCGCTTGATGTTGGCACCGAGCGCGCCCAGGCGCACTTCGAGCCGCTCATAGCCGCGATCGAGGTGGTAGATGCGTTCGATGATGGTTTCGCCTTCGGCCATGAGGCCGGCGATCACGAGGCACGCGGAGGCGCGCAGGTCGGTCGCCATCACCGTGGTTCCGGTGAGGTGATCGTTGCCGCGCACGATCGCGGTATTGCCCTCGATATCGATGCGCGCGCCCAGGCGCCGCAGCTCCTGCACGTGCATGAAGCGATTCTCGAAGATGGTTTCGGTCACGACCGACGTGCCGTCGGCCACCGTGTTCATCGCCAGGAACTGCGCCTGCATGTCGGTCGGGAAGCCCGGGTGCGGCGACGTGCGTATGCCCACGGCATAGGGGCGACGCGCCATCTCGAGGCTCAGGGTCGTGCCCTCGGCCGTCACCTTCGCGCCCGCCTCGCGCAGCTTGTCGATCACCGGATCGAGGCTCGTGACCGGCGCGTTCGTGAGCGTCACGCTCCCGCGCGTTGCCGCGGCCGCACAAAGGAACGTGCCCGCCTCGATGCGATCGGACATGATCGCGTGCGTCGCGCCATGAAGATGCGGCACGCCCTGGATGCGGATGACGTCGGTGCCGTGCCCGCTGATCTTCGCGCCCATCGCCAGCAGGCAGTGCGCGAGATCGACCACTTCGGGCTCGCGCGCGGAATTCTCGAGCACCGTCTCGCCCTCGGCCAGGCACGCGGCCATCATCAGGTTCTCGGTGCCGGTCACCGTGACGGTGTCCATGTAGATGCGAGCGCCCTTCAGCTTCTTCGCGGTCGCGTGGATGTAGCCGGCTTCGATGGCGACGGTCGCGCCCATCGCCTCGAGGCCCTTGATGTGGAGATCGACCGGGCGCTCGCCGATGGCGCAGCCGCCGGGCAGCGACACGCGGGCATCGCCGAAGCGCGCCACCAGCGGCCCGAGCGCCAGGATGGAAGCGCGCATCGTCTTCACGAGCTCGTAGGGCGCGAACGGCTCGACGGTCGCCGCCTGCAGCTCGACCGCGCCGGGCGACATGGTGGCGGTGACGCCCATGCGCTGCAGCAGAGTGACCATGGTGCGCACGTCGTTGAGCTCGGGGACGTTCCAGAGGCGAATCGCCTCTTTCGTGAGGAGCGAGGCGGTCAGGATCGGCAGCGCCGCGTTCTTGGCGCCCGCGACGCGGACTTCGCCCTTGAGCGGCGTGCCGCCGTGGATGGAAAGTTTTTGCATGTTCGGGAATCCGGCTCCGGCCGGCAATCAGATCAGCGCTTCGCCCATTCTTCCGGTGAAAAGGTCTGCATCGACAGGGCGTGAATTTCCTCGCGCATGCGTCCGCCAAGCGCGCCGTAGACCAGCTGGTGCTGCTTCACGCGCGAGAGGCCCGCGAATTCCGGGCTCACGATCACCGCCTCGAAGTGCGTGCCGTCGCCGCGCACCTCGACATGCGTGCAGGCCAGGCCCGCGCGGATGGATTGTTCGATGGAACCGGTTTCGACCATGGGACGTCAGTGCCTCAGCTTGTACCCCGAGCGCAACAGCTGCAGGGTGAGAAATGATAGGGCAGCGAAGGCAGCCGTCGCAATCACGAGGCTGGTGCCGGGCGCCACGTCGGATTGCCCGAAGAAGCCGTAGCGGAACCCGTCGACCGCGTAGAAGAACGGGTTGAAGTGGGATGCCACCTGCCATTCGCGGGGGAGCGCGTGGACCGAATAGAACACGCCCGCGAGGAACGTGAGCGGCGTGACGATGAAATTCTGGAACGCGGCGATCTGTTCGAACTTCTCCGCCCAGATCCCGGCGATGACGCCGAGCGCGGCGAGGATTCCCGAGCCCACGAGCGCGAAGGCGATCACCCAGAGCGGATGCGCGAGCGGCACCGGAACGAGGAAGAACGTCGCCGCGAAGACTCCCGCGCCCACCACGATCGCGCGAATGACGGCGGCAATCAGGTAGGCCATGAAGATCTCGCCGGGCGCCAGCGGCGGCAGCAGGATGAAGACGATGTTCCCGGTGAGCTTCGACTGGATGAGCGACGAGGAGCTGTTGGCGAACGCGTTCTGCAGCATCGCCATCATCGCGAGGCCGGGAACCAGGAATTGCGCATAGCCCACGCCGGGGAAGACTTCGACGCGGCCCGAAAGCGCCTGCGCGAACACCAGCAGGAACATCAATGCGGAAAGCACCGGCGCGGCCACCGTCTGGAAGCTCACCTTCCAGAAGCGCAGCACCTCCTTGTAGAGGAGCGTGCGAAAGCCGCTCATGGGCGGGCCTCGGGCGCGCGCCGCATGATCTTCACGAAGACTTCCTCGAGCTCGGGTTCGGCCACCTCGAGGCTCTCCACCGCGGCCCCGGCCGCGCGCAGCTTCGCGAGCACGTCCTCGACGTGCGCGGTGTCCTGGATCGGGATGCGCCACCACCCGTTCTTCTGCTCCGCGCTGCTCGCGAGGCTGGCCGGAAGGTCGCACCCGGCGAGCTTCACCCGCAGCACGCGTTCCGAGAAAGCCGAGAGCAGCTTCGCCGTGCGGTCGAGCGCCACGATGCGCCCGTCCTTCATCATCGCGATGCGGTTGCAGAGCAGCTGCGCTTCCTCGAGGTAGTGCGTGGTGAGCACGATGGTGTGGCCCGCGACGTTCAACTCGCGGATGAACTCCCACAGCGTCTGGCGCAGCTCCACGTCCACGCCCGCGGTCGGCTCGTCGAGCACGATCACCGCCGGGCGGTGAACGAGCGCTTGCGCCACCATCACGCGCCGCTTCATGCCCCCCGAAAGGCTGCGCATGTTCGCCTTGGCCTTGCTCGCGAGGGCCAGGCGCTCGAGCAGCGAATCGATCCACGCGCCGTTGTTCCTGAGCCCGAAGTATCCGGACTGGAGCTCGAGCGTCTCGCGCACGGTGAAGAACGGATCAAACGTGAGCTCCTGCGGAACGATGCCCAGGGCACGCCGCGCCTCGCGGTAATCGGCGATGACGTCGTGGCCCATCACCTTGAGCGTTCCGGCATCCGCGCGGGCGAGCCCGCCGAGCGCGGAGATGAGCGTGGTCTTTCCCGCGCCGTTGGGACCGAGCAGCGCAAAGAACTCCCCGGGTTCGACCGCGAGGTCGATTCCCGCAAGCGCCCGGACGGCGCCGAAGCGTTTCTCGACGCCTCGCACTTCCACCGCTGGGACCACGCTTACTCCTTGCAGTGGTCGATGAGGTCGGCGACGCCGTAGAGCTCGGCGAGCGCGAGGAGGGTCGGGGGGAGGTTGGTGAAGGCCAGCGTCTTGTTGAGGGCCTGGGCCCGGCGGCGCCACTCGAGGAGGAGCGCCACCGCCGAGGAGTCGACCTCGGTGATCGCGGAGAAATCGATCGTCAGTTTCTCGGGAAGGTCCGGCCGGGCTTCGTACTGGGCGGATTCCTCGAGCACGCGCGGCAACGATTCGAAGGACAGCGGTCCTTCGAGGCGCAGCGTCTCGGCCGCGCGCGCCTCGCTCACTTCTTGGGCTCGGCCTTGGCCGGCGCAGCCTTGGACTGCGAGACGGCGTTGCGGTCGGAGAGCGTCTTCACCAGGCCGTCGATGCCCGACTTCTGGATCTGGTCGTTGAACGATCCGCGATAGGTCGTCACGAGCGACACGCCGTCGATGATGACGTCATAGACCTTCCAGCCGGCGTCCGTCTTTTCCATGCTGTAGTCGATCGGGATCGGCGGGCCGCCCTGCTGGATGACCGCGGTCTTCACGACGGTCTCCTTGTCGCCCGCGGCAACCTTGGCCGGCTTCACTTCGATCGTCTGGTTGCGGTACTGCGAGAGCGAGGTCGCGTACGTGCGCACCAGCATCGTCCGGAATTCCTTCGTCAGGCTTTCCTTCTGGGCATCGGTGGCCGTCGCCCAGTTGCGCCCCACGGCGAGGCGCGTCATGCGCGAAAAATCGAAGTGCGGCAGCACCTTCTCGTCGGCGATCGCGTAGATCTTCTGCATGTTGCCCGACTGCAGGTCCTTGTCGGCCCGGATGGCGGCCAGGACGTCGTCGGAGGCCTTGCGCACGAGCGCATCGGGCGCGTCCTGGGCCAGCGCAACCACCGGCACGAGGACAGCGACAAAGGTGAGGATGGAACGAATCATGGTTTTCCCTGTTGGAAGGTGACTGCAGTGCGACCGGTCAGCGCGCGGGCGGTTCCCGCGCCGGTCATTTCTTCGCGTCTTCTTGAGCCTTGGTGAACAGGAACTGGCCGATCAGGCGCTCGAGCACGACCGCCGACTGCGTGATCGCGACGCGGTCGCCGTCGGCGAGCTTCTTGGTGTCGCCCCCCGCGTCGAGCCCCACGTACACCTCGCCCAGCAGGCCGGAGGTGAGGATCGAGGCGCTGGTGTCCTTGGGGAACTGGTAGCGCTTGTCGAGGGCCATGGTGACGGACGCCTGGTAGCGGTCCTGG
The DNA here is from genome assembly GCF_013003985.1 of Usitatibacter palustris. Lineage (GTDB taxonomy): Bacteria > Pseudomonadota > Gammaproteobacteria > Burkholderiales > Usitatibacteraceae > Usitatibacter > Usitatibacter palustris. The sequence goes on from NZ_CP053073.1 coordinate 3,303,535, forward strand.
TCGAAGTGGATCTCCTGGACCCGCCCGACGAGAACGCCGGAAGCTTTTACCGGCGCGCGCACCTTGAGGCCGCCGATGTTGTCGAAGCGCGCTTCGACCTTGTAGGCCTCGCGCTGGCCTTCGGCGCCGAGGTTGCCCACCTTGAGCGCGAGCACGAGCAGGGCGGCGAAGCCCACGCTCACGAAGGCGCCAAACCAGAGATCGAGGGTCGTTCTTTCCATGTTTGTCGTCGTGGTCGCGCGCTCAGTCGTCGGCGCGCAGCATGAAGGCAGTGAGGACGAGGTCCAGCGCGAGGATCGTCAGCGCCGAGCTCACGACGGTGCGGGTCGTGGCTCCCGAAACGCCCTCGGCGGTCGGCGGCGCGTCGAATCCCTCGAACGTGGCGATCACCGTGACCGCGACTCCGAACACCAGGCTCTTCACGACACCATTGAGAACATCATACCGAAAGTCCACCGCCGCCTGCATTTGCGCCCAGAAGGCGCCGGCATCCACGCCGATCAGGACGACACCGACGATGTAGCCGCCGAACACGCCCATCGCCGAGAAGATCGCGGAAAGCAACGGCATCGAGATGACGCCCGCCCAGAAACGCGGCGCGATGACGCGCGCCATGGGCGACACGGCCATCATGTCCATCGCGGTCAGCTGTTCGGTCGCCTTCATGAGGCCGATCTCGGCCGTGATCGCCGAGCCCGCGCGCGAGGCGAACAGCAACGCGGAAACCACGGGCCCGAGCTCGCGCACGAGCGAGAGCGCGACCAGCATGCCGATCGACTCGGTCGCGCCGTATCTCTGGAGCGTTTCAAAGCCCTGCAGGCCGAGCACCATGCCCACGAAGAGCCCCGACACCGCGATGATCACGAGTGAGAGGACACCAACGAAGTAGACCTCCCGGACCACCAGGCGGAAGCGCTTGAAGCTGGTGCCCGACGAGGACAGCACGAGGGCAAAGAAGCGCGCCATCGCCCCCACGCGCCAGACGCCGTCGATGAAGTTGTGGCCCAGCCGCCCCAGCGGGCGCTTCACGCGCTCAAGCACTGCGTCCTCCCGTTGCACCTTGCGCGAGCCCGACCTCTTCGGCGTAGCCCCGCGAGGGAAAGTGGAACGGCACCGGGCCGTCGGTATCACCGTGCACGAACTGGCGCACGAACGGTATTTCCGAGCGGCGAACCTCGTCGGGCGTGCCTTCGCCCGCGATCGTGCCGGCGTCCACGAAATAGAGGTAGTCCACGATCTGCAGCGACTCCCCGACGTCATGGGACACGATGATCGACGTCGCGCCGAGCGCATCGTTCAATTTGCGGATGAGCTGGCCCACCACGGCGATCGAGATGGGATCGAGGCCGGCGAACGGCTCGTCGTACAGAACCAGCATCGGATCGAGCACCACGGCGCGCGCGAGCGCCGCGCGGCGAGCCATGCCGCCGGAAAGCTCCGCAGGCATCAAGCCGTGCGCGCCCCGCAAGCCCACCGCCTCGAGCTTGAGCAGCACGAGGTCGCGGATGATGGCTTCGGGCAGCTTCGTGTGCTCGCGCAAGGGAAAGGCGACGTTCTCGAACACGGTGAGATCGGTGAACAACGCGCCATGCTGGAAAAGCATGCTCATGTGCCGACGCAGGCCGTAGAGGCCCTCGTTGTCGAGCTGGCGCAGGTCCTTGCCGACGACGCGCACGGTGCCGGCCGTGGGCTTGAGCTGGCCGGTGATGAGTCGCAGGAGCGTGGTCTTGCCGCAACCGCTGCCGCCCATGATCGCGACCACCTTGCCGCGCGGGACGTGCATCGAGATGCCCTTGAGGACGGGGCGGCGGCCGTACGAAAAACTGACCGCGTCGACGTCGACCAGGGATTCGGCGCTCACCAGGGAACTCACGCGGAAGGAAATCGGACGGGAATTCTAGCAGTTCTGCCTTCCAGACCCGCGAAGTCGGCCGCGCCCTCGCCTATACTTGGCCCGGTGAAAAAGGCTTCGCTGCTGGTCGTCGACGACGATCCCCTGATCGTGGAAAGCCTCGCCTATGCGCTCGGCGAGGACCACGACGTCGTACACGCCATGGACCGCGAAAGTGCCGTGCGCGAGCTGCGCAAGGGATGGCGGCCCGACCTCGCGTTGATCGATCTGGGCCTGCCGCCCGTGGCGCACCTGCCCAACGAAGGCTTCAAGCTGATCGGCGACCTCCTCGCGCACGCGCCGGGTGTTCGCATCCTCGTGCTTACCGGCCAGAACGAGGAATCGAATGCCCGCCGTGCCCGCGCACTCGGTGCCGTCGAGCTGGTACCCAAGCCCTGCGATCCGAACTACCTGCGCACCGTGCTCGCCCGCGCGCTCGCCACGCCTTCGCCCGACAGACCCGATGACGACGGCCAGGCGCGCCGCATCATCGGCGAGAGCCCGCCGATCCTGAAACTGCGCAGCCAGATCGATCTTTACGCGACGTCCGCCTTCCCCGCGCTCATCGAAGGCGAATCGGGGAGCGGCAAGGAGCGCGTGGCCTGGTCCCTGCATCACCTGAGTCCGCGTGCGCGCCACCCCTTCCTCGCGCTCAACTGCGCCGCGATCTCGCCCAGCCTCGTCGAGCCGACGCTCTTCGGTTACGCGAAGGGCGCGTTCACCGGCGCGCAGACCGCGCGGACCGGCTACTTCGAGGACGCGGGCGACGGCACGCTGTTCCTCGACGAGATCGGCGAGCTTCCGGTCGACCTGCAGGCGAAGCTCCTGCGCGTGCTCGAGAACGGCGAGTACCAGCGCGTCGGCGAAACGCAGACGCGCGTGAGCGGCGCGCGTATCGTCGCCGCGACCAATCGCGACCTGCGCGCCGCCGTGCGCGAGGGCCGCTTCCGCGCCGATCTCTTCCACCGGCTCTCGGTGTTCACGTTGCAGGTTCCCCCGCTGCGCGAATTGGGCGAGGACAAGCTTCGGCTGCTCGACTACTACGTGCCGTTGGTCGCGATCAAGTCAGGAACGCAACCGATCGTGCTCGACGGCGGCGCGCGCGCACGCTGGCTCGGCTACGAATTCCCCGGCAACGTCCGCGAACTGCGCAACGTGCTGATCCGGCTCACGGCCAAGTTCGGTGGACACACGGTCGGCGAAGCGGAGCTCGAGGCCGAGCTCGCGCCGGTTGCGCCCGGCGCAGCCTCGAACGACGATCCGGCCGCCAAGGCGCGCGCGGAGCTCGCATCCGGACGTCCTTTCAGCCTCGATGCGGCCCTGAAGGCCGTCGAGGCCGCGTATCTCGATGCCGCGATCGAAGTGGCCCAGGGCAACATGTCCCAGGCCGCGAAATTGCTCGGCGTTTCCCGCTCCACGCTCTACAGTCGCCTCGAAGCGGCCGGTCGGGCCGGTGCTAAACTCGGTTCCCCTGATCCGGGGGAAGGGCGCCAGCCTTGACCATCTACCTCGAGCATTTCGGGCTGCGCGAAGCGCCGTTCCGCATCACGCCCCACACGGAATTCTTTTTCTCCGGCGCCAACCGCGGCGCCACGCTCGAAGCGCTCCTCTACGCGATCACCGCGGGCGAAGGCCTCGTGAAGGTCACGGGCGAAGTGGGCAGCGGCAAGACGATGCTCTGCCGCGTGTTGATGGAGCGCCTGCCCGCCACGGTTGAAACGATCTATCTCGCGGTGCCCAGCCTTTCGCGCGACGAGATGCTCGCCGCCATCGCGGGCGATCTGGGCATCGACACAACGGGTGCCAACACCACCAAGCTCGTGCGCTCGCTGCAGGAAAAGCTGATCGAGATGCATGCGAACGGCAAGCAGGTGGTCGCGCTGATCGACGAAGCGCACGCGATGCCGCTCGCCACACTCGAAGAGATCCGGCTGCTCTCGAACCTCGAGACGAACAAGGAAAAGCTCCTGCAGGTGGTGCTCTTCGGTCAGCCCGAGCTCGACGAGCACCTGAGCCTGCCCAACATGCGCCAGCTCAAGGAACGCATCACGCATGCCTTCACGCTGGGTCCGCTGCCGCCGACCGACGTGAAGGACTACCTCGGGTTCCGTTTGCGCGCGGCGGGTTACCACGGACCGGACCTCTTCGGCCAGGAAGCGCTTTCCATCATCACGGAAGCTTCCGAGGGCCTGACGCGCCGCATCAACATCTACGCCGACAAGACGCTGCTCGCCGCGTTTGCCGCGGGCACGCACACCGTCACCGCGGATCACGCTCGCGCCGCAGTGTCCGACACGCGCATCGTCCTCGCCCGCAAGAATTCGCAACGCCCGCTGGCGATTGCCGCTGGCGTCGCACTCGCCGCGGGGGTCGCGATCGGATTCCTCCTGGGCAAGGGCAGCGACCCACCCAGCGCTCCACCTGCGGTTGCCGCAGCACCGGCGTCGAAGGCCGTCGAAGCGGCACCCTCACCGGCCCCCGCGCCGGCACCCGCACCGACGATCGTTGCGCCCCCCGCGAAACCTGTCCCGGCACCGACTACGCAGCCCGCGCCGCAAGCCAGGGTGGCGGCCGCACCTGCACCCGTGCCCGTCGCCTCGAAGCCTGTGTCGTCATCGTCCCCGGCCCCGGCGCCGACCACGCCGGCAGCAGCCCCGCCCCTCTCGGACGCGATCAATGCGCGCCTTGCCGCCGGACGCGAGATGCTCGCCGCATCGGGCTCGCGCTATGGCGTGCAGCTCATGGTCACGGATGCACGCGAACGCGCGTACCTCGAGAGCTATCTCGTGGAAGCGGCGCGCGCGCTCAATCCCGATTCGATCTATCTCTTTCCCGCAGGCACGCGCGATTCGCCGCGCATCGGCGTGATCCACGCGTCCTACGCGGATCGCAACGAAGCGACCGTGGCATTGAACGCGTTGCCCCCTGCGCTCAAGCAGTTCCGCCCCTATGTTCGTCCCCTCGACGGACTGCGCGAAGACGTGGCTCGCCACGAGCGCAAATAGGCCCCGTAATGGCCCCTGAAATAGGGGGATTTTCATTGCGCTCCCCCCGGGAAAAGCTATACCATTCTTACAAGGCGCTTTCTCCCATAAAACAACTACTTACGGAAACATTCTCGGCATGCGCGCAACTTCCGCCGGGCCCTTTGCAGTCGCTCTGACTGTCTTGCTGGGCTGCGGCACGCAACCGATCCCCAGGCCGGACGCGCATATACGCCAGCCTGAAGCCCCGCCCGCGTCCGCGCCCTCGCCTATTCCGGCGACCGTGCGCACCGTTCCGCTGCCGCCCGCGCCCAGTGCCAAGCCCGCCGAGGTGCGCTATTCGGTCGTCGTCGCGAACCAGCCCGTGCGCGAAGTCCTGCTCGCGATGGCGCGCGAGAGCAAGACCAATTTCGACATCCATCCGAACATCGAGGGCAGCGTCACCCTCAACGCCATCGACCAGTCGCTTCAACAGATCCTCGATCGCATCACGCGCCAGATTCCCGTGCGCTACGAAGTCCACGGGCAGACGATCACCGTGATGCCCGACACGCCCTACCTGAAGAGCTACAAGGTCAATTACGTGAACATGTCGCGGGAGACGACCGAGACCAACTCGATCGCGACGCAAGTGATCTCCGGGGCGATCGGCACGAACCAGGGCGGGTCCTCCAGCGACAACAATTCAACGCTGCGCATCACGAGCATTGCCCGCAATCGCTTCTGGGAAACGCTCGAGGCGAACATCAAGGACATCCTGAAGGAGTCCGACAAGCGCGTGGACCTTGGCAGTTCCGCCGGAGGCACGCCGCAGGCTCCGCCGGCGGCACCGGCACCGGCACCGGCCGGCGGGGCCCCGGGACAGGCGCCCGCAGCAAGCCAGCCCGAAGCCGCCTCGCGCGGAGTGCAGCCCACTTCGAACCGCTTCGTCTACGAAGCCGCAACGCCGGTCATCGTCAGCCCGGAAACGGGAATCATCACCGTGAGGGCGAGCGCCCGGCAGCACGAGAAGGTCGCGGAGTTCCTGGAGCAGATCGGCGCATCGGCGAGCCGGCAGGTGGTGATCGAGGCCACGATCGTCGAAGTCACGCTGAGCGATCGATACCAATCGGGCGTCGACTGGTCCGCGCTCGCCATCGACGGGCTCGGCTATTCCGTCGTCCAGAGCTTCGCGGGCAGCGTGGTCAACCTGTCCAACCCCGCGGGCCCGCCGATTTCGATCGGATACAGCAACCCCAATTCAGGCGTGGGCAACTTGACCAGCACGGTGAAGCTGCTCAGCCAGTTCGGTTCCACGCGCGTGTTGTCGAGCCCGCTGCTCATGGTCCTGAACAACCAGACCGCGACGCTGAAGGTTGTCGACAACCGCGTGTACTTCAACATCAAGGCCGATACCGTGGACACGGCGAACGTGGGTTCGCGAACCACGTTCACGACCACGCAAAACGTCGTGCCGGTCGGCTTGATCATGCACATCACGCCCCAGATCAGCGACCAGGACGAAGTGATCCTGAACGTGCGCCCGACAGTCACGGCAATCACCGGGTTCGTGGACGACCCGAACCCCGCGCTGCGCGGGTCCCTCACGCAGGCGGCCATTCCCAACAGGATCCCCGAAACGCGCACGCGCGAGATGCAAAGCGTGCTGAAGGTCACGAGCGGAAGGACCGCGATCCTCGGTGGCCTGATGCTCGACAGCTTCGAGGGCCAGCGCGACGGCGTGCCCATTGCCTCGCGGATCCCGATCTTTGGCGACTTCTTCAGCTATCGCAACGATCGCGCGATCCGCTCCGAGCTGGTGATCTTCGTGCGGCCGATCGTGGTGAGGGACCCGAGCGTCGAGACCGATCTCGCGGCCTACAAGCGGTTCCTTCCGAACAGCGATTTCTTCAAGGGCACACAGGGACCCTTCCCCGAGTTCGAGGAAAGCCTCGGGCGCCTCGAACGCGGCGAGGTCGGCCCCGCGCCCGAGCCCGAGTCCCCGCCCCCCGGATCGCCCAAGTGAGCCTGCTGCTCGACGCCCTCAAACGCGCGGAACAGGAGAAACTCGCGCGCCAGGCATCGGGCACGCCGCAGCAAGGCGCATCCGCCGCGAACACCGCTCCTCCCGCACCTCCGACTCCGCGCGCTTCGCTCTCGCTCGAAGCGTTCGACGCTCCGCGCTCGATGTCGGCCGCTTTCGGCGGGCCTGCTTCCGCGACGTCCGCGCAGGTCGCCACAGCAGCTGCAGGGGATCGCGGCTCGGCCCAGCAAGTATTTGCCGCCAAGCGCGCACCCGTGCCATCGAACGGTTCGAACGCGCCGATGCTGATCGGCATCGCGGTTGCCGTCGTGGTGGTCATCGCGCTCGGCGGCGGGTACGTCTGGTACCAGATGCAGGCACTGTCGCCGCGAATCCAACCGGTCGCGGCTGCGCGCCCGGTCGCCGCCCCCGTCGTGCCCCCGACCCCGATCCCCTTTCCTCCCGAGGCACCCACGGCCGCTCCCGCGGGGCCGGGACCCGCGCCGCCCCTGGCGATGCTCAAGCCCGAGACGGCGCCCATCGAGGCAGCGAAGACGCGCCCCGCGCCGCAGGCTGCCGAGCAACTCGTGATGGACCTCCTGCGCGAAGCTCCCGCGGCAGGCACGACGCCCCCGCTCAAGCTTTCGCGGTCGATCGACGCGCCCCGCGTGGCGCCGGAAGTCGCCGCGGGATATGACGCGCTCAAGCGTGGCGACATGGGTGCCGCGAAGACGAGCTACCAGGCCGCGCTCACGAACGACTCACGCAATCTCGACGCGCTGCTCGGCATGGCGACGGTGGAAGCCCGCAGCGGCTCCCGCGACGCCGCACAGCGCCTCTACCGCCGCGCGCTCGAGATCGATCCACGCAACACCGTCGCGCTCGCGGGCCTGGCTGCGCTCGCCGACTTCTCGCGCCCCGCGCCGCTCGAAGCGCAGCTCAAGGCGGACCTCGCGCGCGCGCCGCAAAGCGCCGCGCTGCAATTCACGCTCGGCAACGTCTATGCATCGCAATCGCGCTGGAACGACGCGCAGGCCGCGTTCTTCGAGGCGCATCGCCTCGAGCCGGGCAACGCCGATTTCGCACACAACCTCGCCGTGAGCCTCGACCACCTCGGTCAGGCACGGCTCGCCACCGAGTATTACGGCAAGGCCCTCGCGCTCGCGCCGGGGCAACGCGTGAATTTCGACACGCAGGCCGTGGCTCGGCGCATCTCGGAGCTCAAGTCCTAGCGCATGGGTGCCCAACCACCGCTTTCACAGATCCCGCTCGGGCAAACGCTGCTGTCCAAGGGCATCATCAGCCAGGACCAGCTGAACATCGCGCTCACCGAGCAGAAGAAGTTCAAGGCCCCGCTCGGCAAGGTCCTCGTCACGCTCGGGTTCGTGACCGAGGCGACGATCCGCGACATCCTCTCGGAAACGCTCGGCCAGGTCTCGATCGACCTCGAGAACACGATCGTCGATCCCACCGCGATCGCCCTCGTGCCCAAGGACATGGCGCGCCGCTATCACGTGCTGCCGGTGAGCTACGACATGGAGCGCAAGGTGCTGCTCATCGCCGTGTCGGATCCGGCCAACGTCGTGGCACTCGACCAGATCCGCGCGCTGGCTCGCGAGGACTTGCGCATCGAGCAGGTGCTCGCGCGCGAGTCCGACATCACGATCGGCATCGAGCACCACTACGGCTTCGAGCTGTCGATCGACGGCATCCTCAACGAGATCGAGACCGGCGAGATCGACTACCAGTCGCTCGCCGCGGACTTCGACGAATACAGCCAGCCGGTCGTGCGCCTCGTGGACGCGCTGCTCAACGACGCCACGAAGCGCAGCGCCTCCGACATCCACTTCGAGCCCGAGCAGGGGTTCCTGCGCATCCGCTACCGCATCGACGGCGTGCTGCGCCAGATCCGCAGCCTGCACAAGAACTACTGGGCCGCGATGGTGGTGCGCCTCAAGGTGATGAGTGGAATGAACATCGCGGAAACGCGCGCGCCCCAGGACGGCCGCATCTCGCTGCTGCTCTCGGGCCACCAGGTCGACTTCCGCGTCTCGTCGCAGCCCACCACGCACGGCGAGAACATCGTGCTTCGCATCCTCGACCGCGACAAGGGCATCGTGCCCATCGAGGAGCTCGGCCTGCGGCCCGACGAACTGAAGACGCTCAAGCTGATGCTCGCGCGCCCCGAGGGAATCATCCTCGTGACGGGCCCCACCGGTAGCGGCAAGACGACGACGCTCTATTCGATCCTGTCGTTCATCAACACCGAGGGCGTGAACATCATGACCCTCGAGGATCCGGTCGAATACCCGATGGCCATGATCCGGCAGACGTCGGTGAACGAAGTCGTGAAGCTCGACTTCGCCTCGGGCATCCGCTCGATGATGCGCCAGGACCCGGACGTGATCCTCGTGGGCGAAATCCGCGACCAGGACACGGCCGAGATGGCCTTCCGCGCCGCGATGACCGGCCACCAGGTCTACTCGACGCTGCACACCAACTCCTCCATCGGCGCGATCCCGCGCCTCATGGACCTCGGCGTGCTGCCCGACATCATGGCCGGCAACATCATCGGCGTGATCGCGCAGCGCCTCGTGCGCAAGCTCTGCACGCACTGCAAGTCGCCCACCACGCCCGACCCCGGCACGCGCTCGCTGCTCGGCATGAGCGAGGACGACGACCGCCCGGTGTTCCAGGCCGTGGGGTGCTCGCGCTGCGACAACATCGGCTACAAGGGCCGCATGGCGATCATGGAGCTCTTCAAGCTCGACGCCGAAATCGACGAGCTCATCGCGCGGCGCGCGACCGGACGCGAAGTGCGCCTCCACGCCGCCGCCAAGGGCTTCCGCACGCTCGCCGACGACGCCATCCAGCGGGTCCTCGCCGGACACACGAGCCTCGACGAGATCTCGCGCGTGGTCGACCTGACCGACCGCGTGATCTGACGCGGGGCCCCACGCGATGGCGCTCTTCGCCTACCGCGCGATCGATGCCGAAGGGAAGGTCTCCTCCGGCAATCTCGATGCCGTCAATGCGATCGACCTGGAACTGCGCCTCAAGCGCCTGGGCCTCGATCTGCTCACGTTCGAATCGGCGCACACCTCGGCCGCAGCGCGCTCGCGGCGGATCTCGCGCACCGAACTCATCACCTTCTGCTTCCACCTCTCGCAGTTGCTCAAGGCCGGCGTCAACATCATCGAGGCGCTGACGGACCTGCGCGACTCGATGGAGAACCCGGGCTTCAAGCAGGTTGTCGCGAGCCTGCTCGAGGACATCGAAGGCGGCCTCAAGCTCTCGGAGGCGATGGCGAACCACTCCTACTGCTTCGACGGCGTGTTCGTGTCGCTCGTGCGCGCCGGCGAGCAGAGCGGCGAGCTCACCCAGGTGCTCGACGAGCTCACCGAGAACATCAAGTGGCAGGACGAGATGGCGAGCCAGGCCAAGCGCGCGCTGATCTACCCGGTGATCGTGTTCGTCGTGATCATCGGCGTGATCTTCGTCCTCATGACGGTGCTGGTGCCGCAGCTCGCCGAGGCCTTCAAGACGCTGGTGCCCAAGCTGCCGCCGGAAACCGAATTCATGATCGCGCTGTCGAAGATCTTCGTGAAGTGGTGGTACCTGATGCTGGGCATTCCCGCGCTGGTCATCACCGGCGGATGGATCTACACGCGCACCAACGACAACGCGCGCCGCTGGCTCGACGAGCAGGCGCTGAAAGTGCCGATCCTCGGGGCCATCCGCCAGAAGATCATCCTCGCGCGGTTCTCGACCTTCTTCGCCATGCTCTACCGCGCCGGCATCAGCGTGCTCGAGTGCATCCACATCTGCGAGAAGATCGTCGGCAACCGCGTCATGGAGGAGGGCCTCGCGCGCGTCGGGCGCACGATCTCGGAGGGTACGGGGATCACGGCGGCGTTCACGAACACGCGCCTGTTCCCGCCACTCGTGCTGCGCATGCTGCGCGTGGGCGAGACCACGGGCGCGCTCGATGCGGCGCTGCTCAACGTGAGCTATTTCTACAACCGCGAGGTGCGCGAATCGATCGCGCGCATGCAGCAGATGCTAGGTCCCCTCACGACGGTCGTGCTGGGGACGCTGATCGTCGGTATCCTCTACACCATCTTCCTGCCGATCTACGACGTCATCGGCAAGATCAAGCTCTAGGGAGCCTCTGAACAATGCACAGGGGATGCGCGTTGCGGCAGACGCGGATGGATGCGAGGCGCGCGGCGCAGCGAATAGCCGGACTATTCGCAAGCCAAGTAACGAAGCAGACGCCGCATCTGCCGCAACCCGCGAGCACGTCGACCCGCATGGGACGACGTCCTGAGGGACGGGCGCGCACCCCTGTGGATTGTCCAGAGGCTCCCTGATGCCCCGCCACTTCCTCTACCTCACGAACACCCGCCTGGTGAGCCTCACCTCCAGCGGGGGGCGGCTCGTCGCGCGCCGCGAGTTCGCGGTCGAGGGCCAGGGCGAAGGCACGGCGGATTTCGAGCGCCACCTGCGAACGCTGTCGGACACACCGACGCACATGATCACGGACCTGGCCGAAGAGGACTTCCGCCTCGACACGATCCCGCACGTGAGCGCGCGCGACCGCGACGCGATCGTCGCCCGCAAGCTCACGCAGGTGTTCCGCGCCACGCCCTACCGCCACGCGATCCTGCAGGGCCGCGAAGCCGAAGGCCGGCGCGACGACCGCGTGCTCTACACGGCCATCAACAACCCGGATGTCCTCAAGCCCTGGATCGAGGCGATCGAGCGCCAGCGCGTGCCGCTGGCGGGCATCCACTCCTCGGCGATCTTCAGCGGCAACCTGCTCGTGGAGCTGGGTCTGGGTTTCCCGCAGGCGCTGCTCGTCACGTTCACGCCGGGCGGCGCGCTGCGGCAGACGTACTTTCGCAACAAGGAAGCCCGCTTTTCGCGCCTGACGCCCATCGACCTCGAGGAAGGGCAGACGCTGGGCGCCATGCTTGCCGAGGAAACCACGCGCACCTGGCAGTACCTGGACAGCCTGCGCAATTTCTCGGCGGAGGACCAGCTCGAAGTCTGCGTTCTCGTTCACCCGAAGGATCGGCCCGCGATCGATACGAGCCTGCGCGACTTCGCACAGATCCGCTACCGGCTCCTCGACATCGAGCAGGTCGCCGCCAAGCTCGGCCTCAAGCCCCCGCCGCTGGGCTCGAGCGCGGAGGAGATCCTCGTCCACCTCTTCCTGCGCAAGCCCGTAGGCAACCACTACGCGCCGCCGGAACTGCGCAGCAACGCGGTGCTGCGTTCCGCGCGGATCGCGCTCACGCAAGTGTCCGTCGCCGTGCTCGTCGCGGGCGTGGCCTGGGGCGGCTACACGCTCTCGCAGATCCTGCGCGGCGACCGCGAGGACCAGCGCACCACGCAGGAGATGAAGAAGCTCAATCGCGAGTACGACGAGATCTCGCGCGCCCTGCCCTCGGCCAACGTCGGCGGCACCGCGATGCGCGACACCGTGGCGTTCTACAACGGCAACCTGCGCTCCTTCCCTTCGATCGTCGAGTTCCTCACGCCCTTGTCGAGCGTGCTCAACGCGTACCCGCGCGTGCGCCTGCTGCAGGTCTCGTGGCTCGCGTCGAACGATCCCCGTGCGGAGCCGCCGATGCAGTCCAATGCACCGCGATCACCGAACGCGATCCGCTCCGTCCCGAAGTCCGGTGACGCGCCACCGCCCCCGGTCGCGCCACCCGATCCCAATGCCGACACGTTCTCGGGCGGAATGCACCAGGTCGCGCTCCTCGAAGCCACCGTGCAATTCACCGGCATCGACTACCGCAGCGCCCTCGCCGAAGTCGACCGCCTCACGAACGGTATCGATCGCATCCCGGGCTATGCCGTGACGATCGTGGAGAGCCCGCTCGATACGCGCCCGCTGCGCTCGATCCAGGGGCGCGTGGGTGAGCGCCCCGCCGGCCCCACCGAAGCGAGGTTCGTCCTGCGCGTCGCCCGCGACCGGAGCAAGGCGCCATGAACGTCGTCTTCAGCGCCGCCGGATTGAAGCGCCTGCGCACGTCGTGGATCATCCTCGCCCTGTCGATCGTCGTGGCCGCGGCGATGGGTGCCAGCGGCCACTGGTTCCTCGAGCGCGAAAAGCGCGACAGCACGGCCTCGGGCCGCAAGCTCCAGGAAGCGCGCACGCGGCTCGAAGGCGTGCGCCGCGAGCGCGAGAACCTCATCGAGTCGGCCGAAGTGTTCCGCACGCTCGTCGATCGCGGCATGCTGCAATCGGAGCGGCGCCTCGAGATGATCGAGCGCGTCGACGAGCTGCGCATCCGCCACCGCATGCTCAACATCGAATACGAGATCGCGCCGCAGCGGCCGCTGCCCCTCGCCGGCGGACGGTCGTTCGCCTCGGTGGACGTGCTCGCGAGCCGCGTGAAGCTGAAGCTGCAGGCGCTGCATGAAGGCGATCTCCTGGGTTTCCTCGACGACTTCACCCGCTCGACGCAAGGCTTCTACCCGATCGACCGCTGCACGCTTCGCCGCATGGGCGATGTGGAAGGCACCGATGCGAGTCGTCCGCGCGTGGAAGGCGAGTGCACGCTCGAATGGATCACGCTGAAGGAGAAGGGCCGTGCGGGCTAGCGCGCTCTTCGTCCTCGCCCTGGCGGCGGCCGCGCCCGCGGCGGCGCTCGAGATCGGCACGCTCTTCCACACGCCCGAGGAGCGCCAGAAGCTCGACAGGATGCGCCGCGGCGAGCCCGAGCGCACGACCACCGCGCCGATGGAACGCACCACCGTGCCGCAGATCACCGGCTACGTGCAACGCAGCGACGGCAAGAACACGCTCTGGCTCGACGGCCAGCCGGTGCCGACGAACAACCCGCGTGCAACGCCGCTCCTTGATCCGCGCAAGGTGCAGGACGAAGGCCCGCAACTGCCGCCGCGCTCGATCCAGGCGCTTCCGCCCGCTCCCGAACCGAAGCGCTAGCCGCGCGAAATCGCGCACCGCGCCGCGCGATTCCGCGCTGCGTCCCGCAACCCCCGAAGCTAGTCTGGCGGCGTTGCCTCGAGGGGACGCCACGCCATGCACCGGTCTCGACGCGAGCGGGGAGCGATCCTCGTCGCCTTCGCATTCACGCTTTCGCTGGGCCTGGCCGCGGCCCTGATGGGAATCGTCGCAACCCACACTTCACGCGCGGCGCGTGAACGCGCGAGCGACCGCGCGCTCGCCATCGCGAAGGAAGCGTTGATCGCCTACGCCGCGGGCCGCCCGCTCGATCCCGTCGTCGGACCGGGCTACCTTCCCTGCCCCGATCTCGATGGCGACGGATGGGCCGAGGCAACCTGCGGTTCGCTCAACGGCGCGAGCGGCCAGTCGCAGCGGCTCGGACGCCTGCCGTGGAAAACTCTGGGGATCGCGGAGATCCACGACGGCTATGGCGAACTGCTGTGGTACGCCGTTTCAAGCAAGCACAAGGGTCTGCTCAACTGCGCGGCGAGCGCGACCTGCATCGACATGAACCCCGACGTCGCGCTCGGTACCATCAGCATTCGTGATGCGGGCGGCGCGCTCGTGAACGACGGCCGCATTGCCGATCCACGCCGCGCGAGCGAAGGCGGCGTGGCGGCCGTGATCTTCGCGCCCGGCCCGGCGATCGAGCGCCTCGAAGACGAAGCCGGCACGCGACGCCGGCTCCAGGTGCGCGGCTGCCGCGAGACCTGCGATCCCGCGGACTTTCTCGACAAGGCGCCCGGCGGCGACTTCGCGGATGAAGACAACGCCGACTTCATCGATCGCAACGACGGCGCGGGCCGTGGCGCGAACGCCGACGGCTTCATCCGCGGCCCGGTCCGCCTCAGGGGCGGCGCCCTCGCCGTGAACGACCGCCTGGTCACCGTGAGCTACGACGACCTCATGCCGCGCGTGATGCGGCGCGTGGCGCTCGAGATCGCGCATTGCCTTCGTTCGCGGCCCACGCTCCCTCCCCCCGCGCCCCTGTGCCGCAGCGGGAACACGGCGCTCGCGTGGGAAGGCGCGACCGGCGCGGTGTTCGGACGGATTCCCGCCGGCGCGTTCTCCCATTGCACGATCGCGGACGGCACCGATCCGAATTGGTGGCGATCGTGGCGGATGCACGTGTTCTATGCGACTTGCGACACGGACACGCCGTGCCTGAAGACGATCGGTCTTGAAGGTGTTGCCGTTGGCGAAGCCAGGCGCCTCGCGGTGCTGGTCGCGGGCGCGCCGCTCGGCGGGCAGGCGCGCACACCGGACGACGCGAGCGGCTGGCTCGAGCGCGAGCATCGCGAGCTCGCGCGCCGCAACCCCGATCCGGCTGCGCCGCAATGCGCGCCCGAGCCGGGCCGCGTTGCCTGCGCCGAAGGCTGCGATCGCCTGGTGCTTGCCCCGCGCAGCGCGACGTTCAACGACGTGCTCATCGCGCTCCCGTGAGCGGCGCTCCCATGAAACACTCGGCCGCATTCACGCTCATCGAGCTGCTCGTGGCACTCGTGGTGATCACGATGCTGGTTGCGGGACTCGCCCTGCCGATCTCCGCGCAGGTGCAGTTGCGCCGCCAGGACGAAACGCGACGAACGCTCGAGGAGGCACGCGAAGCGCTCCTCGGCTTCGCCGCGGGGGCGGCGCGATTGCCCTGCCCGGCCACGGCCACGAGCCACGGCGAGGAGGCCTTTGCGCCCGGAGGAGACGCGAGCAATGGGCGTTGCGCCACGTTCCACGACGGATGGCTTCCGGCGGCGGCACTCGGTCTCACGCCGCTCGATGAGGCGGCGTTCCTGCGCGACGCGTGGGGCACTCGCATTCGCTACGCCGTCTTCGGCGACCGGCCCATCGAGGGCGTGGAGCACGCGCTCACACGGGCCCGGGGACTGCAGGCGGCCACCTTGCCGGGACTCGGGGCCGCGCCTCACTACCTCATCATCTGCGCCTCGGGACAGGGCCTGGATGCGGCAAGCTGCGGCGCCGCCGCGAACCAGCTCACGCGGCGCGCGGCCTTCGTGGTCTTCTCCACCGGCCCGAACGGCGGAGGCATTCCGGGGCCGGACGAAACGCACAACCTCGATGGCGACGGGGTCTTCGTCTCGCACACGGCTTCGCAGGACCCCGTGAACCCCTTCGACGACCTTGTGACGTGGCTCCCGGTCCCCATGTTGATCAACAGGATGATCGCCGCCGGTCACCTGCCCTGAATGCCCCCATCGAGGGGCCGGGAATTCCCGACTACTTTACTCAACCATTCGGGCAGCCTATAATTTTTGTCCGCCCTCGAAGGGAAGCGCCATGAACCAGCGCGACGCGAAACTCCCCATCGCCGACGTCCAAGCCAGTGCCGACACCCGGCAGTTGGCGATCGACCAGGTCGGCATCAAGTCCATCCGCCATCCCGTCCGGGTCGCCGAGCGCGCCGGCGGCGTCCAGCACACGGTCGCGATGTTCGACATGTACGTGGGCCTGCCGCACCAGTTCAAGGGCACGCACATGTCGCGGTTCGTGGAGATCCTCAACGCCCACGAGCGCGAGATCTCCCCGGACACGTTCCGCGTGATGCTGCGCGAGATGGTGAAGAAGCTCGAGGCCCAGAGCGGCCGCGTCGAGATGACCTTCCCGTACTTCGTGAACAAGAAGGCGCCGGTGTCGGGTGTGGCGAGCCTCATGGACTACGAGGTCACCTTCATCGGCGAGATCCAGGATGGCGTCGAGACCTTCACGCTGAAGGTCCTCGTGCCGGTGACGAGCCTGTGCCCCTGCTCCAAGAAGATCTCGGAGCGCGGCGCGCACAACCAGCGCTCGCACGTGACGATCGCCGCGCGCACCAACGACTTCGTGTGGATCGAGGAGCTCATCGACGTGGTCGAGGGCCAGGCTTCGAGCGAGCTCTGGGGACTGCTCAAGCGCCCCGACGAGAAATACGTCACCGAGCACGCCTACGACAATCCCAAGTTCGTCGAGGACATGGTGCGCGACATCGCCGCGAAGCTGAACGGCGACAAGCGCGTCGACGGTTACGTGGTGGAGAGCGAGAACTTCGAGTCCATCCACAACCACTCGGCCTACGCGATGATCGCGAAACCGCCGGGCAAGGCCTAGAACCGCTTCGTCAGCACCAGGTTCGAGCCTTCGCGGACCATCTCGGTCCGGTTGAGGAAACTCATCCCGAGCAGCGCCGCGCCCATGCCCGGACCTTCCTTGACGGAGGCGTCCACGTTGAAGAGCGTGACGTCACCGATCCGGATGCTGTCGAGCTTCACGAGGAAGATCGGCACGCGGCGGCCGTCGGCGACGACGGAGTAGCCCGGCGCCCCCTTCTTGTAGTCGATCCCCAGGCGCGAAGCATCGTCGCTGCCCATCGAGACGAGCGTCGCGCCCGTGTCCACGAGGAACCGCTGGTGCACGCCGTTCACCTGGCCATCCACGAAGTAATGGCCGCGTGAATCGGGCGCGAGCGTGACGCTGGTGCGGCTGCCGGTTTGCGCGGCCGATTCGAAGTGCTGGCCGATCTCGAGCGTCTGCTTCTTGCCGTCGACTTCGAGCGTGGCACCCTTGGCATCGACCGCGACGAGCACCACGCCTTCGAGGGTTTTCTGTCCGACGGAGAGGGTCCTCGGTGCGCCGCGGTTGATGGTGACCACCGCCTTGCCCGGGAAAAGGCCGATCACGTTCACCTCGGTCGCGAACGCGCTCGCGATGCCGAGCAGTGCGGTGAACGTGGCGAAGATAAGATGGCGCTTCATGGGAGGAGGACCTGCGTGAAACCGGTTGTGATTTTCCGTCACGCCCGCACCGAAGGGCCGGGCCATTTTGCCACATTCCTCGACGCGAACCGGCTGCCCTGGCGGCTGGTGAAGCTCGATGAAGGCGAGGCTGTTCCGGCATCGAGCGAGGCGTTCGCGGGCATGGGATTCATGGGCGGACCGATGAGCGCCAACGACGAATTGCCGTGGACGCAGCCGGTGCTCGCGCTCATGCGCGACGCGGTGGCGCGCAAGGTTCCCGTGATCGGGCATTGCCTCGGCGGCCAGTTGCTGGCGCGCGCGCTCGGCGCCGAGGTGCGCGTGAACCCGGTGAAGGAGATCGGCTGGAACCGCGTCGAGGTCGAGGACAAGCCGCTCGCGAAGGACTGGTTCGGAGCCGACCTCACCGAATTCGTGACCTTCCAGTGGCACGGCGATACGTTCGCGATCCCCGCGACCGGCGAGCGGATCCTTCGCGGCACGCACTGCCCCAACCAGGCCTACGTCGTCGACGATCGCCACCTCGGGCTGCAATGCCACGTCGAGATGACGCCGGAGATGATCCGCAGCTGGTGCGAGACGGGCGAGAGTGAGGTGCGCGAAGCGCGCACGAGCCCCGCCGTGCAGGACGTTGCGACGATGCAGGCCCAGATGCCCGCCCGCCTGCCCGCCCTGAACGACGTCGCGCAGCGCCTCTACCGGCGCTGGATCACGAAGCTCGTGCGCTAGCGCTCTACTTCTTCACCAGCTCGACGCGGCGGTTCTTCGCGCGGCCCTCTTCGGTGCGATTGTCGGCGACCGGCTTCTCGGCGCCGAAGCCCGCGGCCGCGAGCCGCTTCGCATCGATGCCGCCGGCCACGACGGCCGCCATCACGCTCTGCGCGCGCTTCTCCGAAAGCGTCTTGTTGGCCGCGGCCTGCCCGACGTTGTCGGTGTGGCCTTCGATCGAGATCTTCAGGTTCGGCGACGACTTGAGCGCCGCGACGATCTCCGCGACCGCCGCCTTGCCGTCGGCCTTCAGCTCCGCCTTGTTCGTATCGAAATTGATGTAGAGCGCGATGAAGCCATTCTTGTCGAGCTCATCGAGGAGCTTGTTCGCCTTGACGACCTGTTCGAGCGCGGCGACTTCGACGACCACGAGCTTGTAGCTCTGGGTGGGCGCGCTGAAGATGCCCGGTTCCACGCGAACCCAGACATCCTTGCCGCCGGTCGCGACGCGCAGCGTGACTTCACCGCCGTCACCTTCCTTGGGCAGGCGTTCGTAGACCACCTCGCCGCCAATGCCTTTGATCGCGTTCTGGTAGTTGCGCAGCACCTGGAGCGCGCTGGGCTGCTTCTGCGCGTCGTTGTGGAAGTAGGTGATCGAGGTGACGTTGCCTTCGATGGACTTGCGAACCGGCTCCGCACCCTTGCTGCCGGTGGCGACCTCCACGGCGTTGAAGTTCTGCTCGTACTCGACGATATGCGAGTTGGGAAAGCGCGTGAGCAGCGGGTGGTCCTTGGAGCCGCGAGCATCGTCGGGCTTCTGGGCCAGGACCGGGGCGGCAACGACGAGGGAAACGATGGCGACAGCGAGGGCGAGGCGCATGCGAGCTCCTTGGATGAAGGGGTGCGGCCGCGAGGCCGCGGCGTTCAGTCGCGGAAGTTTTCGAAGGCGACCGGAATGTCGGTCACCTTGGATCGCACCAGGGCGATCGCTTCCTGCAGCAGGTCCTTCTTGGCGCCCGTCACGCGCACGACCTCGCCCTGGATCGAGGCCTGCACCTTCAGCTTCGCGTCCTTGATGTGCTGGACGATCTTCTTGGCGGTGGGTTGATCCACGCCTTTTTTAACCGTGATCTTCTGCTTGACCTTGTCGCCGCCGATCTTCTCGACCGAACCGATGTCGAGGAAGCGAATATCGACGCCGCGCTTGGCGAACTTGCCCGTCATCACGTCGCGCACCTGGCCCAGCTTGAAGTCGTCGTCCGCGAAGGCCGTGATCTCGTGCTCCTTCTCCTTCAGCTCGAGGCGCGCGTCCGACCCCTTGAAGTCGTAGCGATTGGCGATTTCCTTGTTGGCGGTATCGAGGGCGTTCTTCACCTCGACCATGTTGGCTTCGCTGACGATATCGAATGAAGGCATGTCGGTCTCCTTTGCGTGCGACTACTTACGACCCTTCTTGGCCGCAATGCGCATGCGGAGGGCATTCAACTTGATGAACCCGCCCGCATCCGCCTGGTTGTAGGCGCCGCGGTCCTCGTCCATCGTGGCGATCGTCTGGTCGAAGAGCGAGTCCTTCGACTTGCGGCCCGTGGTGAGCACCGTGCCCTTGTAGAGCTTCACGCGCACGCGCCCGTTCACGTACTCCTGCGACGCGTCGATCAGGCCCTGGAGGAGCTTCCTCTCCGGGCTGAACCAGTAGCCGTTGTAGACCATGCGCGCGTAGCGCGGCATGAGGTCATCCTTGAGCGCCAGCACTTCGCGGTCGAGCGTGATCGATTCGATCGCGCGGTGGGCGCGAAGCATGATGGTGCCGCCGGGCGTCTCGTAGCAGCCGCGCGACTTCATGCCGACGTAGCGGTTCTCGACGAGGTCGAGGCGCCCCACGCCGTGCTTGCCGCCGATGCGGTTCAATTCCGTGAGGACCTGCGCCGGCGACATCTTCTTGCCGTTCACCGCGACGATGTCGCCGCGCTTGTATTCGAGATCCACGAACTCGGGCTTGTTGGGCGCCTTCTCGGGCGAGACCGTGATGCGCCACATCGATTCTTCCGGTTCGTAATCCGGATCCTCGAGAATTCCGGATTCGTACGAAATGTGGAGCAGGTTCGCGTCCATCGAGTAGGGGGCGCCGCCCTTCCTCTTCTTGAAGTCGACGGGAATGCCGTGCTTGTCGGCGTACTTCAGCATCGACTCGCGGCCCGTGAGCTTCCACTCGCGCCACGGAGCGATGATGTTCACGTCGGGCATGAGCGCGTAGGCGCCGAGCTCGAAGCGCACCTGGTCGTTGCCCTTGCCGGTCGCACCGTGCGAGATCGCATCCGCGCCGACCTTGCGCGCGGTATCGATGAGCGCCTTGGCGATGAGCGGGCGGGCGATCGACGTGCCCAACAGGTACTCGCCTTCGTACACGGCGTTGGCGCGGAACATCGGGAAGACGAAGTCGCGCACGAATTCCTCGCGAAGATCCTCGATGAAGATCTTCTTGATCCCCATCTTCTTCGCCTTCTTGCGCGCGGGCTCCAGTTCCTCGCCCTGGCCGATGTCGGCGGTGAAGGTGATCACCTCGCAGCCGTATTCTTCCTGCAGCCACTTGAGGATGACGGACGTATCCAGCCCGCCCGAGTAGGCGAGCACGACTTTTTTCGGCTTCGTGACTTTCACGATTCGACCTTTCCAAGAAGCAGGTATTCCATCAGCGCCTTCTGGACATGGAGCCGGTTCTCCGCCTCCTCCCAGACCACGCTTTGCGGGCCGTCCACGACGTCGGCCGCGACTTCCTCCCCGCGATGCGCGGGCAGGCAATGCATGAAGAGGGCGTCGTCGCGCGCGACCTTCATGATCGCGCCATCGACCATGAAGCCCGCGAACGCCGCCTGGCGCGCCGCATTCTCGGCTTCGAAGCCCATGCTGGTCCACACGTCGGTGGTCACGAGGTCCGCGCCCTTCGCCGCATCGCGCGGGTTCGAGAACATCTCGAGGTGCGCCTTCGCGACACCCGAAGCGCGGGCCGGCGCGAGGTCGTAGCCCGTGGGGCTCGCGACGTTCAGCTTGAAGCCAAGGAGCGGCGCGGCCTCGAGCCAGGTGTTGCACATGTTGTTCGAATCTCCGATCCACGCCACCGTCTTGTCCTGGATCGGCCCGCGGTGTTCCTGGTAGGTGTGGATGTCGCCCAGCACCTGGCACGGATGGTAATCGTTGGTGAGGCCGTTGATCACCGGCACGCGCGAGTGCGCCGCGAAGCGCTCTAGGTTCGAGTGCTCGAAGGTGCGGATCATCACGATGTCGACCATGCGCGTGATGACGCGCGCCACGTCCTCGATCGGCTCGCCGCGCCCGAGCTGCGTTTCGCCCATGTTGAGGACGATCGACGAGCCGCCGAGCTGGTAGATGCCCGCCTCGAAAGAGACGCGCGTGCGCGTCGAGCTCTTCTCGAAGACCATCGCGAGCATGCGGTCGACGAGCGGCTGGTAGGCGACGTAGTTCTTGAAGCGCTCTTTGAGGATCCGGGTGCGCGCGAACAGGTGCTCGAGGTCCGCGCGGTCGAGATCCGAGAAGCGAAGGAAATGCTTCATGCCGCCGCGGCGGCCGCCTCGGCCAGGAATTCCTTGACGAGGGGAACGAGGAGGCCCAGCAGCTCGCGCGACTGCGCGTCGCCGTAGATGAGCGGCGGCACGAGGCGGATCACGGAATCGGCGGTGACGTTGGTCACGAGCCCGCGCTCGAGTGCACGCTTGACGATCGCACCGCAGGGGCGATCGAGCTCGACGCCGATCATGAGGCCCATGCCGCGGATGTCCTTCACGCCGGCCACGCCGGCGAGCCCGCTCTTGAGGCCTTCCATCACGATCTCGCCCTGGCGCGCCGCGTTCGCGAGCATGCCGTCCTTCTCGAGGATCTCGAGCGTCGCCAGGCCCGCGACGGAAACCAGCGGCCCGCCGCCAAAAGTCGTTCCGTGGTTGCCGGGCTTGAACACGCTCGCGGCCACGCCGCGCGCGAGACACGCTCCGATCGGGATGCCCGAGCCCAGGCCCTTGGCGAGCGGCATGACGTCAGGAACGACGTCGGTCCATTGATGGGCGAACCACTTGCCCGTGCGGCCGATGCCGCTCTGCACTTCGTCGATCATCAGCAGCCACTGCTTGCGGTCGCAGATCTCGCGAAGCTTGCGCAGGTAATCGGCGTTCGCGACGTTGATGCCGCCTTCGCCCTGGAGCACTTCCATCAGGATCGCGACGACCGAAGGGTTGTGCTCGGCCACGCGCTCGATGGCGCCCAGATCGTTGTAGGGCACGCGCACGAAGCCGCCCATGAGGGGCTCGAAGCCCGCCTGCGCCTTGCGCGAACCCGTGGCCGACAGCGTGGCCAGCGTGCGGCCATGCCAGGCCTTCTCCATCACGATGATCTGCGAGTTCTCCACGCCGCGCTGGTGGCCGTAGAGGCGCGCCAGCTTGATCGCGCACTCGTTGGCTTCCGCGCCGGAGTTCGCGAAGAACGCGTTGTCCATCTTCGCGAGCGCGCAGACCTTGGCCGCGAGCGCTTCCTGCTCGGGCACGGTGAAATGGTTGGAGATGTGGATGAGGCGGCCGGCCTGCTCGTTGATGCGTCGCGTGTATTCCGGGTGGGCGTAGCCCAGCCCGTTCACGGCGATGCCGGCGAGCGCGTCGAGGTAGCGCTTGCCCTGCGTATCAAAAAGGTACGCACCTTCGCCCCGCGCGAAAGCGACGGGGTTGGGCGCATAGGTGGCCATCAAATGCGACGCGCTCATGACAGGGCCTCCAAGAAACGCCAACGGCGGCATCGCGCCGCCGTCGGAAGAAAAACGATTATTGCGCGGTTAGGCTTGCTTGGCGAGCGCCTTGACGCGCTTCGCGAGGCGGCTCTTGTGTCGAGCGGCCTTGTTCCTGTGGATGATTTTTCGGCTCGCCATGCGGTCGATGGTGGAGCTTTCCTTGTCGAGCGAGGTGGCAGCCGCCTTCGCGTCGCCCACGCCGATGGCCTTCTGGACCTTCTTGATGGCGGAACGGAGGGTGGTGCGCAGGCTCATGTTGGAAGCGCGCTGCTGGGTGGACTTGCGGGCGCGTTTTGCAGCCTGCTTTGTGTTGGCCATTGTCGTGGGTCCTAATCAGTCTGATTCGAAGGAACAGCTTCAAGGTGCGAAAATCGAGCCTGCTATGATACCGCACTTGTCCATACAAAACAAAGCCCTAGGTTGAACCTCCTGCGCGCGGCCGCTTCGGTGAGCGCGATGACGCTCGCCTCGCGCATTACCGGCTTTGTTCGCGACACGCTGCTCGCGATCTTCTTCGGCGCGGGCCTCGCGATGGACGCCTTTGTCGTCGCCTTCCGGATCCCCAATCTCCTGCGCCGATTGTTCGCCGAAGGCGCGTTCTCGCAGGCGTTCGTGCCGGTCCTCGGCGAGTACAAGGCGAAGCATGGTGACGAAGCAACGCGCGCGCTTGCAGGCCGCGTGCTGGGCGTGCTCGGTGCGGCGCTCCTGCTCGCCACGGCCGTGGGCATCGTCGCCGCTCCCCTCATCGTCTACGCCAGTGCGTACGGTTTTTCGAAGGACGCGGACAAGTTCGCCCTCACCGTTTTGATGCTGCGGATCTGCTTTCCGTACATCTTCTTCATTTCGCTCGTCTCGTTCGCCGCCGGCCTGCTCAATACCTACGGGCGCTTCAAGGCGGCCGCATTCACGCCCGTCCTGCTGAACCTCGTCTTCATCGCCTTCATCCTCTGGGTTGCGCCCCACTTCGAGCGTCCGGTCGTCGCCCTCGCCTGGGCGGTCTTCTTCGGTGGGCTCGCGCAGTTGCTTTTCCAGATCCCGTTCCTCAAGCGCATCGGCATGCTCACGTGGCCGCGATGGGAGCCGCGCGACGAAGGGGTCATTCGCATCCTCAAGCTGATGGCGCCCGCGGCACTGGGCGTTTCAGTCGCGCAGATCAGCCTGCTTATCAACACCCACATCGCATCCTGGTTGCGTGACGGCGCCGTGTCCTGGCTGTACTTCGCCGATCGCCTGATGGAATTTCCCTCGGCCATGCTCGGCGTCGCGCTGGGTACCGTACTGCTGCCCTCGCTCGTGAAACACCACAGCTCGAACGACCCGCGCGAGTACTCGCGGCTGCTCGATTGGGGACTGCGCCTCGCACTCCTGCTCTCGCTTCCGGCCGCCCTCGGCCTCGCGCTGCTCGCGACCCCGGTGATCACGACGCTCTTCTGGCACGGAGAGTTCACGCGCGCCGATGTCTTCATGACGCGCCATGCGCTCATCGCCTACTGCGTCGGGCTCGCGGGAATCATCCTCGTGAAGATCCTCGCGCCCGGCTTCTATGCGAAGCAGAACATCCGCACGCCGGTGAAAGTGGCCATCGTCACGCTGGTGGTGACGCAGATCCTCAACGCCGCGCTCGTTCCCTGGCTGGGGCACGCGGGGCTCGCGCTCTCGATCTCGCTGGGCGCCCTCTTCAATGCGGGTTGGCTCTGGGTGCTCATGCGCCGCTCGGGCAACTACACCGCCGAACCGGGGTGGGCCGCGTTCCTGCTCAAGGTGGCGGTCGCCCTCTACATGATGGGCGGCGTCATCTGGTACGGAATGGGGACGGAAACGTCGTGGTTCGCGATTCCCGCGGCGGCGCGCGCGGGCAAGCTCGCGCTGGTGATCGGCGGCGCGATGGCGGCCTACTTCGTTTCGCTCTGGCTGATGGGCATCCGCCTTCGCCACTTCACGCGGGCGGGCTAGATGCGCGTGATTCGCCATCCGCGTGCGGACGGCCCGGGCACCGCGATCGCGATCGGCAGCTTCGACGGCGTGCACCTGGGCCACCAGGCGATCCTCGGCCTCGTGAAGGATGCGGCGTCCGCGCGCGGCCTCGCTTCCGCCGTGCTCACGTTCGAGCCGCTGCCGCGTGAATTCCTCGCGCCGGCCAATGCGCCGGCACGCCTATCCTCGCTTCCCGAGAAGATCCTCGCCCTCCAGGCCCTCGGCATCGACCTCGCGTTCGTGCAGCGCTTCTACGCGCGCTTCGCCGCGCGCGAGCCCGCGGACTTCGCGCGCTGGCTGCATGGCAACCTGGGCGCGCGCCACGTCACGATCGGCGCGGACTTCCGCTTCGGGGCGCATCGCGCGGGCAATGCGCAGCGCCTCGCCGAGCTGGGCGCCGAGCTGGGCTTCGAAGTCGAGGTGCTCAAGGCCGTGAAGCAAGCGGGCGAACGGATCTCGAGCACGCGCGTCCGCGCGGCCCTCGCAAGCGGCGACCTCGATGAAGCAGCGCGGCTGCTGGGCCGTCCGTACGCCATCTGCGGCCGCGTGCAGCACGGCGCGAAGCGCGGACGCGAGCTCGGATTCCCCACGGCGAACATCCGCCTGGGCCGCGCCCGGCCGGCGCTCGGCGGAGTCTTTGCGGTAAAATGCACGGGCGCAGCAACTCGCGGACTCGAGGGAGTGGCGAGCCTTGGAATCAACCCGGCTGTTCAGACTGGCGGCCCGGCCACACTCGAAGCGTTCTTCTTCGATTTCCACGGCGACCTCTACGGGCGCCGACTCACCCTCGAGTTCCACAAGAAGCTGCGTGACGAGGCGCATTTCGCCTCGCTCGATGCGCTCGTCGCGCAGATCCGCAAGGATTGCGACGAAGCGCGCGAGTACTTCGGCACCCGGGGATGAAGAGGAAATCGAAGTGGCCAATGACGCGAAACCCGACTACAAGTCGACGCTGAACCTGCCGGACACGCCGTTCCCCATGCGCGGGGACCTCGCGAAACGCGAGCCGGTGTGGCTCAAGGATTGGGACGAGAAGGGCCTCTACTTCCGCATCCGCAAGGCCTGCGCCGGGCGCCCGCTCTTCATCCTCCACGACGGCCCCCCGTACGCCAACGGCGACATCCACATGGGCCACGCCGCGGGCAAGATCCTGAAGGACATCGTCGTGAAGTCGAAGACGATGGCCGGCTTCGACGCGCCCTACACGCCCGGCTGGGATTGCCACGGCCTGCCGATCGAACACCAGATCGAGAAGAAGCACGGCCGCAACCTCGAGCCCAACAAGCAGCGCGCGCTGTGCCGTGAATTCGCCGCCGAGCAGATCGCCCGGCAGAAGGTGGACTTCAAGCGCCTGGGGATCCACGGCGACTGGGACAACTCGTACACCACCATGAATCCGCCGACCGAAGGCGCGGAGATCCGCGCGCTCGGCCGCATCTGGAAGCAGGGCCTGCTCTACCGCGGCCTGAAGCCGGTCAACTGGTGCATCGATTGCGGCTCCGCCCTCGCGGAAGCCGAGGTCGAGTACGAGGACCGCACGTCACCCGCGATCGACGTGGGCTATCGCATGATCGATCGCGACAAGCTCGCGAAGCTCGCGGGCGCGCCTCTCACGGACGCGAAGCCCATCGACGCGGTGATCTGGACCACGACGCCCTGGACCCTGCCCGGCAGCCAGGCAATCTCCGTGAACCCGGAACTTGCGTACGTCCTCGCGGAAACCGACTCGCGCTACCTGCTCCTCGCCGCCGAGCTCGCCGAGAAGTCCCTCGCGCGCTACGGCCTCGCCGCGACGATCGTTCCCGGCACCATCGCCGGCGCGCAACTTGAAGGGCTGAAGGCGAAGCACCCGTTCCTCGATCGCGAAGTACCGATCGTGGTCGGCGCGCACGTCACGCTCGATGCGGGTACGGGCCTCGTGCACACGGCACCCGCGCATGGCGTCGATGACTTCGACATGGGCGTGAAATACAAGCTTTCGCTCGAGCAGCCCGTCGATGACGAAGGCAAGTACAAGTCCTTCGTGCCGCTCCTCGCCGGCACCTCCGTGCGTGCCGCCGACAAGCCGATCCTGGAGTTGCTGCAGGCGCGCAATGCGCCTCAATCCGACACCGCCCTGCTCAAGCACGAGCCCTTCCGCCACAGCTATCCGCATTGCTGGCGCCACAAGACACCGATCATCTTCCGTGCGACCACGCAGTGGTTCATCGCGATGGACAAGCCCGCCGCCGGTGGGAAGACGCTGCGCGAAGCGGCAATGAAGGCGATCTCCGAGACGACGTTCTATCCGGCCTGGGGCCGCGGCCGCATCGAAGCGATGATCTCCGGCCGCCCCGACTGGACGCTTTCCCGCCAGCGCAACTGGGGCGTGCCGCTCGCACTCTTCCTTGACCGCGAGACCGACCAGCTGCATCCGGACACCGAAGCGCTGATCGAGAAAGCCGCGGCCATGGTGGACAAGGGCGGCATCGAAGCCTGGTTCGCCGCGAGCTGCGAGGACTTCGGGGTCGACCCGAAGGCGTACCGCAAGATTTCCGACACGATGGACGTCTGGTTCGATTCGGGCGTCACGCACTTCTCGGTGCTGCGCGGACTCGCCGGCCAGCGCTGGCCCGCCGACCTCTACCTCGAAGGCAGCGACCAGCATCGCGGCTGGTTCCAGTCGAGCCTGCTCACCGGCTGCGCGATGGATGGCCGCGCGCCGTACAACGCGCTCCTCACGCACGGCTTCACGGTGGACGGCCAGGGACGCAAGATGTCCAAGTCGCTGGGCAACGTGATCGCGCCGCAGAAGGTGAATGACACGCTCGGCGCGGAAATGATCCGGCTATGGATCGCCGCCACCGACTACTCGGGCGAGCTCGCGATCTCCGACGAGATCCTCAAGCGCGTCGTCGAGAGCTACCGGCGCATCCGCAACACGCTGCGCTTCCTGCTCGCCAACATCGCCGACTTCGATCCGCAGAAGGACCTGCTTCCCCCGGACCAGTGGCTCGAGATCGATCGCTACGCGCTCGCGATGACGCGCGCGTTCGCGCAGGAATGCACCGAAGCCTACGGGCGCTTCGAGTTCCACACGGTCACGCAGCGCATGCAGATCTTCTGCTCCGAGGACCTGGGCGCCTTCTACCTCGACATCCTCAAGGACCGGCTTTACACGTGCCCGCGCGAATCACGCGCGCGGCGATCGGCGCAGTCGGTGCTGCACCACGTGACGCAGGTGCTGCTGCGCCTGATGGCCCCGGTTCTCACGTTCACCGCCGAGGAGGCCTGGACCGTGCTGCACCCCGGCAAGGAGGAGAGCCTCTTTTTCCACACCTGGAACGACGTTCTTCCGGCGCAGGCCGACGAGAATGGACTCGCCGTGAAGTGGGCGCGCCTGCGCGAGATCCGCGCGGTCGTGCAGAAGGAGCTCGAAGCCCTGAGGCAGGCGGGCTCCATCGGCTCGTCGCTCGCCGCCGAGGTGGAACTGGCCGCGCCCGAAGGCGACCGCGCCCTGCTCGAAAGCCTTGGCGAAGACCTGCGCTTCGCGCTGATCACGTCGGCCGCGCGGGTCGTCCCGGGCGCCGAGCTCGCGGTCCGCGTCACGCCGAGCGCGCACGCCAAGTGCGAACGCTGCTGGCACTATCGCGCCGACGTCGGGTCCAACCCCGCGCACCCCGCGATCTGCGGGCGCTGCGTCACGAACCTCAAGAGCCCCGGAGAGCCGCGCACCCATGCCTGATACGCCGCAGAAGCATTGGTCCGTGTGGCTGCTGCTCAGCCTCGTCGTGCTGGTCCTCGACCTCGCCACGAAGGCCTGGGTGAGCCAGGTGTTCCGCCTGGGCGAGGTCCGCGAGATCACGCCGTTCTTCAATCTCGTGCTCGCGCACAACACCGGCGCGGCGTTCAGCATCCTCGCCGGCGCGGGCGGCTGGCAGCGCTGGTTCTTCATCGTGCTCACGGCCGTGGTGTGCGTCGTGCTGCTCGTACTCCTGAAGCGCAACCACGCCAACCGCCTGTTCGCGCTGGCGACCGGCCTCCTGCTCGGCGGTGCGCTCGGCAACCTCTATGACCGCGCGACCCTCGGCTACGTGGTCGACTTCGTGCAGCTGCATGCCGCGGGCTACTATTGGCCTGCGTTCAACGTCGCCGATTCCGCGATTTCCGTGGGCGTCGTGCTTCTGATCTGGGACAGTTTCCGCGAGGCGGGCCGCGCACCGGCCACCGTCCGCGAGGAGAAACCATGAGCGTCGAGATCCTGCTCGCCAAGCCGCGCGGCTTCTGCGCCGGCGTGGACCGCGCCATCGCCATCGTCGAACGCGCCCTCGAGCTGCACGGCGCGCCCATCTACGTGCGCCACGAGATCGTCCACAACAAGTTCGTGGTCG
Source organism: Usitatibacter palustris (assembly GCF_013003985.1). Lineage (GTDB taxonomy): Bacteria > Pseudomonadota > Gammaproteobacteria > Burkholderiales > Usitatibacteraceae > Usitatibacter > Usitatibacter palustris. The sequence goes on from NZ_CP053073.1 coordinate 3,332,978, forward strand.
AGGACCTGCGCGCCAAGGGTGCGGTCTTCGTCGAGGAGCTCTCCGAAGTGCCGGCGGGCGCGACCGTGATCTTCTCCGCGCACGGCATCTCGCTCGCGGTGCGCCGCGAGGCGGAAGCCCGCGGCCTGAAGGTGTTCGACGCCACCTGCCCGCTCGTCACCAAGGTCCACGTCGAAGTGGCCAAGATGCGCGAGCAGGGACGCGAAGTGATCATGATCGGCCACGAGGGACACCCCGAGGCCGAAGGCACGATGGGCCAGTCGGACAAGGGCATGCACCTGGTCGAGTGCGAGGAAGACGTGGCGAAGCTCCAGGTCGCCAATCCCGACCACGTGGCCTACGTGACGCAGACCACGCTCTCGATGGACGATTGCGCCCGCATCGTCGCCGCGCTGAAGACGCGCTTCCCGACGATCATCGGCCCGAAGAAGGACGACATCTGCTACGCCACGCAGAACCGCCAGGACGCCGTGAAGTTCATGGCGCCGCTGTGCGACGTGGTGATCGTGGTGGGTTCGCCCAACAGCTCCAATTCGAACCGCCTGCGCGAAGTGGCGCAGAACTTCGGGCGCGCGGCCTACCTCGTGGACAAGGCCGACGAGCTGCGCCGCGAGTGGATCGAAGGCAAGGGAACGATCGGCGTCACCGCCGGCGCCTCTGCACCGGAAGTGCTGGTGCAGGACGTCATCCTGCGGCTGCAATCACTGGGGGCCAAGCGGGTGCGCGAGCTCGAGGGCATCACCGAAGCGGTGACCTTCCCCCTGCCGCGCACGATGACGCGAAGCGACGCCTAGGCGCCCTTCACCGGGGGACCCTTCGGTTTCTCCGGGGGCTGCCACTGCTGGGGAGGTACGTAGCGCGCATCGGGCTTGGTGGCGATGCACATCGGCGGGCGGACGTTGAGGTCGAGCTTGAAATCGGGCTGGCAGTTCTTCACGCACCAGGCCCCATGCATCGTTTCCTCTTTCTTGAGGCACGTCTCGGTCGCCATTCGCTGGCGCTGGCTCGCCTCGTACTGGAACATCCGGCCTTGCGCCAGGGCCGGTGGCGCTGCCACCGGCCCCAGCATTGCAACAATCACTGCCGCGACAATCCTCATCGTCGACCCTAGCGCTGGATCAGCTCACGCCAGGAGATCCGGCGGGCGTTACCACCACCGCCACCGATCTTCACGTCGAACGGCGTCTTGGTACCCGTGGCGCCCGTCGCGATGCCCTTGAAGATGCCGCTGGGCAGTCGCACGATCACCGCGCCCACCGTGATCTGGCCCGTGAACTTCTGGCCGGCCACGGAGCCCGCCGACGACGGCACGAACTGGCCCGTCTTGAAGTCGAACTGGTAGATCCACGAGTCGCCGCCGATCGAGCACGCCGAGTTGTTCGGCACGTTCGTCACGACCACGAGCGTTCCCTGCACGAGCTGCGGGTCGAGGTTGATGCGCTCGCCCGGCGAGGTGCCGCCCGGGTTGAGGTCCATGAACCAGCCGTCGTTGACGCCCCAGTCCACCGGGTTCGTCGAGGTCGAGCGCGTCGTGCCGCCGTCGATGATGGTCTGCTGCACCACGCCCGACACCGCACGGAAGTTGCCGTAGCTCGTGCCCTTGTCCTTGATGGCGTAAAGGCTCTGCTGGTACGCGTACGGCAGCCCCGGAGGCGACGGGAGCACCGTGGCCGGATCGGGAAGATCGTCCTCGCCCAGGTAGCGGCCCGTGCCGACGAAGATCACCGGGTAGCCGTCGATCGCGCCGAGCTCGGGGCGCGACGTGATCGCCTGCTTCTTGCCGCTGCCGTCGAGAAGGATGGCGAGCTTGCTGACCGACGGGTTGGCCGTCGCCGTGTTGAACTTCCACACGTTGCCGTAGAGGTCGCCGGCGTAGAGGAACTTGCCGGTGTTGTCGACCGCAAAGGAGTCGGCGTAGCCGCTCATCTTGTTCAGGCCGCTCGGGTAAGCCGCGGTGCCCTCGGCCGTGGTGACCTTGGAGAGCTTCGCGCCCGTCATGGCATCGAGCGTGAACAGGTAGCCCCTGCCATCGCCCGGCGTCACGTTGTTCATGCCCGAGGTCACGAAGACGACCCACTTGCCGTCCACGACGCGCTTGGTGATGACCGGGTTGCCGTAGGAGAAGCCCACGTCGGCGTCCCAGTTCGCGCACATCGACGCGGACTCGCAGAACTCCCAGAGGACCTTCGGCGTTGCCGGATCGGTGACGTCGAGCGCGTAGAAGCCGCGTCCGCCGCTGTTGAGGCCGGCCACGAGGATGGTGCGCCAGGCGCTGCCCGTGAACACGTCCATCACCTGCGGGGAGCCGTCCACGTTGAACGTATGCGCCGAGCCCCAGTTCGCCGTGGCGAGCTTGTGCAGCTTGGGCATCACGATGCGCGGGACGTAGGCCCAGAGCTCCGCACCGGTGTCACCGTTGAAGGCGTGCAGCATGCCGTCGTTGGCGGCGATGTAGAGCACGCCCTGGCGGGTGTCCTGCGTGTTCTTGAAGCTCGCGTAGTCCGGGGTCACCGCGTCGGCGAAGTTGAACACCGCCGCCTTGACGAACGCCGGCGTGGCGTTCACCGGATCGCCCAGGATGTGCGGCCGCTTGCGGAAGGGCGAGCCCGTCTCGGGCGACACGAAATCTTCGTGCACGCGCCAGCCGCGCAGGTAATTCACCAGGTTGTCGCCGTTGTTGGCGATCGTCTGCTGCGCAGGCAGGAGCAGCGCGCATTGCGAGAACTGGCCGCACTTGCCGCTGAAGTACGGTTGCTCTGCCGCGATGGCGCCGACGGCGCCGGCCGAGAGCGAGCCGTAGGCGAAGTTCTTGCGCTTGTTCGCGCCCGACTCGTCGATGGTGAAGATCGTGCGCGAGTCCGACGTCGCCGAACTGCGCGAGTCGAGGAGCGTCTGCGCCGACCACACGATCGCGGGAAGGACGTTGCCCGTCACCGTGTCGATGCGCTGGGCCACGATTTCACCGTCCCACTCCGTCGTGCGGAAGGTCGAGCTGTAGATGTAGTTGTCCGTCTCCGTGATGTTCGGGCTGCTGGTGGCCGAAGCCGCCGCCGCCGCGGTCATCACCTGGAGCTTGGAGAGCGCGCTGCCCAGGCCCTGCGTGAGCGAGTTCGGATCGCCCGCGCTGAAGTACGTGCCGCGCGCATTCACCGCCGCGTGCCAGAGGTCGTCGAGCGTGCTGGGCTGGCCCGAAACCGGCACCGGCCAGTTGCACACGCCGGTGGTCCACGAGCACGCGCCCGAGGTGCCGGCCTTGATCTTCGAGAAATCCCCACCCGTGTTGGTCTCGTAGTCGGGGATGTAGTCCATGAAGCCTTCGAGGCCCAGGCCCAGCGTGAAGGTCACCATGTGCTGCTTGTTGTTGGTGTCCTTCGAGCTCGTCGGGACGATGTTGTCCGCGACCGCACCCGAGGTGCGCAGGTCTTCCTTGTAGTAGTAGGCCGCCACGTCGGCGAGCGTGTTGGTCGCGCTGAGGCCGGTGCCGCCGTCGTAGGCACCCACCGCCCGCGTGAAGAACCCGCTGTTGGAGCTGTCGACGTTGTCGACCGTGCCGCTGCCCAGGTTGCTGTTCGCACTGCTGTTCCAGTAGCCGTCCGTCGTGAGCAGCGCGTAGTTGTGCTGGCACGCGTACTGGACGGGGTCATCCGTGGCGGTCGGGATCATGCCCGCGCTGATGCCGGTGTTGAGGCCCGCGTAGTAGCGGCCCACGCGCGAGAGCGCCTGCGGAAGCGGCGTGCTGCCGTTGGTGGTCTGGGCGTAGAGAAGGTCGTACCAGGACTGCTTGTGCGTCGTGATGAACTTGTTGACCTTCAGGAACTTGTCGGAGCCGTTCCCGCCCGGGTTGATCGTGATGAAGCCGATGCGGAAGCGGTCCGCGTTGGCGAGCGCGCCGAACGCACGGCCCGAGGCCGTCTTCATGAGCGCCATGCGCGTGCGGTAGAAGCTGTACCAGTTCGCGAAGTTCTGCAGTTCTTCGGCGTGCGTGCACACCGAGGCCGAAGCGCAGTCCGTCCGCACCGATGTTGCGCCACGCGTGTGGTTCGCCTGCGTGGGCCAGATGTCGACGCGATTGAAGCGGCCCAGGCGCGGGTAGGGGTGCGAGGTCGCATCGAACTTCTTGCGGCAGCGCGGCGTCGCGGGCGAACCCGTGTTGCCGGTCACGACCGCGGGGAGCGCCGCGTCGGCTTCCGTCTTGCACCACCGGACCGGGGCCTCGATGGTGAAGCCGCCGCCGGGATTCGCGCCGGCCGCATTGGCGAGCGCGCACGTGGTCAGGTTGATGTCGCTGCAATACTCATGCGGCGTGATGTTGTAGTAGTGCGGGTTCGACGTCTGGTGGCGAATCTTGTAGCGGAACACGGCGTTGGGCAGGCCGACGTTCCCGTTGGTGCCGTTCTTGAAATACAGGAAGTAGTTCGGCAGGCCACCACCCAGGAAGGCGCCCGTGTTGTGACGCCCGTTGTAGCGGCAGATGGCCGTGTTGGTCTTCTCGGCCGCGGTGGGATCGTCCTTCGTGCAGTAGATCACCTCGTTGAAGGCGTTCGTGAGGTTCGTGGCGCCGCCGGTGGCGTACGCATCGGCCTTCGCGGACGTCGGATTCGACGCCGTCATCGCCGTGCCGTTGGCCTGCATGGCCGGCGAGTAGGTGATGTCGGGGTTGTACCAGATCTGGTTGAACTTGGTCGCGTAGAACGGCGCTTCCCCGTAGGTCGGGATGTCGTCCTGGTCGGTCTCGAGGTCGTTCGGATCGGTGTTGTCGTTGCCGCACGGCGAGCCGCGCGGGCTCGTGGGGTTGTTCGCCGTGAAGCCGTAGCCCGCGTCCTGCTTGCCACCAGGCCCGGTGCAGCCTTCGTCGATCACGACCGTCGCTCCGGTCGTGTTGCCCGTGAGGTTGATGGTTGTCCCACCCACCGTCGTCGAAAGCGTGAGCGTCGTCGAGCTGGGCACGGACTTCACGAAATACACCGTGTTCAAGGCAAGCGGCGCGGGCGGCGTACCGGCGATGAAGATCACCGTCGAGTTCACGGCGGCGCGGTGGTTGTTCGATCCGTTATCCCCCGCCGTCGTGATGGTCTCGTTGCTCGAACCCGTGTTCACGTTGCTCACCGTCAGGGCGTTGGTGTTGCAGCGCTTGCAGTTGAGGTAGAAGTCCTGGCCCGTGTTGCGGAAGAGCTGGTCGGGCATGTAGTTCCAGTTCATGGAGCCCGAATCGTCCAGGATGTACATGAGGTTCGGCAGCACGGACGTGGAGGCCGTGTTGGCGAGCGGGACGTCCGCGAGGTCCGCGAGCTGGGCGCGCGCCGGCGGCGCGAGCACGATAGCAGCAGCGACACCTAGGGCGGAGACGGCGACAAAGCGCCGCAGATTGAGAACGTTCATGGGGAGGCTCCTTGGCTGGTTTCTCGGGTCTTCAGACCTGGACCAGCACGCTTGTCTGGATGACGCTGACCGTATTGCGCGGACCATCGACACGGGTGGTCACGCGGTAGTAGAGCTGGGGCTTGCCCACGAACTGCGGCGCGCCGACCGACATGCTGCCGCCGGTCCCGCTCGTCGTCGGGGCAAAGTACATCGCGCACTCGTTGGACACACCCGCGTTCTCGGCGTTGTAGGCCGTGTCGGGCTGGGTACACATGCGGTGAATCAGGTAGCGGACGCGGTTGCCGCTGGCATCGGGCACGCCGCCGGCAACGGAAATCGCGTCGGTCCAGGCCGATTCTTCAAACCAGTCGGGTTCCACGACCGGACGATTCGAGAAGTAACCCGACGTCTCGTTGGTCGCTTGCAGGGTGGCGCCCGCGGAATTGGCCACGAGCCAGCGCACCGCTTCCTGGGTACCCCGGTCCGCGACCTGCACGGCGGCTTCCTTGAAGGCGACGTTGCCGGCGACGACCGTGGCGGTATCGACCGAGCGCATGAGTGCCACGCCCGCCATCGTCATCGCGACCAGCACGATGAGGGAGATGAGCAGGACCACGCCTTTCTGGCGGCGGGCGAATTTCGGGTGCGACATGGAGGCAGTCCTCTGCGGGGAGCGGCGCGCGATCATTGCGGCCACCAGATCATGTTGCGCAGCGGCACGATGACTTCGAACGTGCGATAGCGATAGCAGCCCCACTGCGCGTTGCTGCCGGCGATGTCCATCGCGACGTTGCCCTTCGAGACCCACACGGGGTTGGCGGTCGTCGTGATGCAAGTGCCGCTCGAATCCGGCTTCTCGGGCGTCATGCTGCGCGAGACGACCGCGAGACGAATGGCGATGACCCGCGCCCAGTTGGCCGCGGTGGCCGTGGCCGGCATCGCGTCGGCCCACTGGTCGGTGGTCGACATGGCGGCTTCCGGAACCGAGACCGCTGCCCCCGTGCCCGTCGAGATGATGTTGTAGTCTCCGCTGCCGTCGTATCCGTACTGCGCCTGCATCTGCACGACGCCATCGGCGATCACCGTGGGCGCGCCACCGGGCACGAGGCCGTCGACCACCTCGAGCGCGTTGTTGTTGATGCGATAGGTCTGGAGCATCGGGCGCGAACCCAGGTTGTAGAGGCGCGCACCGGTCTGCGCGGCGTCGATGAACTTCGTGTACGTGGTCATCGGCGGCACGCCACCGGCGGGGTTGTACATCGTCGTGCGGCTGTTGCCGGACGCATCGATGTAGGAGCCGGTAGTGCGAAGGATCTTGTCGAGATCGCCGGCCGGCGACGGGAGGTCACGCACCTGCGCGAGCGTGCAGGGCGTGGATTCCTGCGCGAGGACCACGAGGTCGCCCTTCTGGAAACCGAAGCGGTTGTCGACCTGGAGGAAGCCCGTGGCACCCGGGTTGTTGATGAACTTCACCGGCGCCTGGTACATGTCCGAGGAGCCGTAGAGGAACGTGATCTGGTCGGGCGCGCCGCCGGTACCGTTGGCGATCTGCACCGGCAACATGCGGAAGTTGAAGCCCACCCCACCCGGCTCGTAGTAGCCGTTGGTCGTGCAGCCCATCAGCGTGACGTGATTGATGCCGTAACCGGCCATGCGGCCGTCGCGCTCGAGCTGGAACAGCGAGAAGACGCCGTTCTGCTGCGCGTCGCCGGCGCCGGTGGTCGTGCGCTTCTGGCCCTCGGAAACCGCGAACATCTGGAACATCACGACCGTCGCGAGGAGGCCGACGAGCACGCCGACCATGAGCTCCACGAGGGTGAAGCCGCGTTGGCGCGCGATTGAGGAAGTCTGGCGGATTCTTTCCATAGGAAGAGTGCTCATGGATTGCTCACGATCGCGATGGCGACGTGGTTGCTCGTCGAAATCGCATCGGGGGCGCGCCAGAACACGGTGACCGTGACCTGGTAGGCGCCGGGAAGTCCTCCGGGTCCGGGCGGCGCGCCGGCCACGGGTGCGATGGCAATCGTGGGCGTGTAAGTCCCCGCGCCGGGAAGGCCGGTGCCGGGCGCCTGGACCTTGGTCACCCAGGCTCCCGCGGCAGGGCCGCCGGGATACGCGTAGACCGGGACGCGGGCAAGGTTCACGCCGCGGTCAAGCCAGATCTGCGAAAGGATCTCGTTGGCGAGGAACGCCGCCTCGGTGCGGTACTGGGCGTTGGAGACGTTGCTGATCGAGACGGCCTGCATCGCGACGAGCGCGAGCACGCCCAGCGAGAAGATCAGGATCCCGATGAGGGCCTCGAGGAGCATCACGCCCTCCTGGCCCGCACGCATCGCTTTCATTTTCATGGTTTTCATCGATTTCATCGCGCCTCCTCCCCTAGCAGGCCCGCGGGTCGCCGGCAGGCGCCTGCGGATCGCACATGCGGATCGCGCCGCCGGCGGGGATGATGATGCGCAGCTCGCGGCTTTCGGCGGCCGGCATCGAGGGGTTGTCGATGTCGATCTGCGTGATCACCGGCGAACCGTTGTGGTTGTTCGGATCGATCCGGCCCAGGGCGGTGAAGGTAATCACGGTGCCGCCACCCGGGGTCGTCGTCGCCACGGCGTTGTACGAGCCTTCGTCGTGGCTGCGCTCGCGGATCGGAGGAGCCTGCTCCGGATCCGACTTCGGATTGACGACGTAGCCGGTGCCGGTCGTGAACTCGAGGTGAACCGCGCGGTTGCTGCGGATCGCCTCGTTCTTCGCGGCCTGCAGGCCGTTCATGATCGCCTCGGCCGCCGTGCGGATCTGGGTGTTCTGGATCCACATGGTGAACATGGGAACACCCGTGGCCATCAATACGCCGAGGATGACCAGCGTCACCAGCATCTCGATCAACGAGACGCCGCGCTGGCGCTGCCGACGAACGATGCCGATCATGTTCAGCACGACGTCTTGCGAATGATGAAGCAGGTATTGGGCATCGGCGTGGGTGCCCATCCGGCAGGCGCCGCGGTGGTCGCACGGGCGTTCTGCTCATTGATGGTGAACGCGAAGCCCGCGGCGCGCAGCTTGCCGGTGGCCGTCACCACATAAGTCTGGTTGCCAGCACCGAGGGCGCACGCGTAGTCGAAGTACGTGGTCTGGGTCGGCGCGGCAGCACCGCAACCGTTGAGACCCGCACCCGCGAAATTGCGGTTGTCCTGGTAGTGCTGCTCCATGCGGACCCGGAACTGCTGCAGGTTCGTATGGCCCTCCACCAGCGCACCGCGCGTGATGTAGTCGTTGTACTGCGGAATCGCGATTGCCGCCAGGATGCCGATGATGGCAACCACGATCATCAATTCAATCAGGGTGAAGCCGGTTTGCTTTTGCATGCTTTCCTCCACGAATGGCATCTTAGGGAAACGGGCGCCAGTGTCTCGCTTGGACTGACAACTGGCAGGCGAAGGCCGACAGACGGCGCTTCAAGGCTTGGGAACGGGGCGGAAGGGGGCTTTTGGCCCCGTGATCGGCTATAATAAGCACCCTTTACGGGGCTGTTGTAGCTCAGTTGGTAGAGCAACTGATTCGTAATCAGTAGGTCGGAGGTTCGACTCCTCTCAACAGCACCACCCCCCCTTCGCGTGCGCCGCCCGGCGCGCGCTCAGCCCAGGAACATCCGGTAAGCCGGGTTCCGGGTTTCATCGGTGTAGTCATAGCCCAGTTCGCGCAGGAAACGGCGGAACGCGCCGCGCTCGCCCTCCGGCACCTGGAGGCCCACGAGCACGCGCCCCACATCCGCGCCGTGGTTGCGGTAATGGAACAGGGAAATGTTCCAGCCCGAGCCCATGTGGGTGAGGAAATTCATCAGCGCGCCGGGACGGTCGGGAAATTCAAAGCGGTAGAGCATCTCGTCGCCCCCCTCGGGCGCGAGGCCGCCCACGAGGTGGCGCACGTGGAGCTTCGCCATCTCGTTGTCCGAGAGATCCACGGCCTTCATTCCCTTCTGTTGCAGCCCGGCGATCAGCCGCTCGGTCTCTTCGCGGCCCGAAACGGAAACGCCCAGGAAAACGTGCGCCGCGCGCTTGTCGGCATACCTGTAGTTGAACTCGGTCACGTTGCGCTTGCCCAGCTGGGCGCACAGCGCCCGGAAGCTGCCGGGCTTCTCGGGGATGGTGACGGCCAGCACGGCCTCGCGGTGTTCGCCGAGCTCCGCGCGTTCGGCCACGAAGCGCAGCCGGTCGAAATTCATGTTCGCGCCGCAGGCGACCGCCACCAGCGTGCGGCCCTTGGCGCGGCGACGCGCGGTCCAGCGCTTGATGCCGGCGAGCGCGAGCGCGCCCGAGGGCTCGACGACCGTGCGCGTGTCCTCGAAGATGTCCTTGATCGCCGCGCAGATCTCGTCGGTGTCGACCAGCACCATCTCGTCGACCAGCTCGCGGGCGATCCGGAATGTTTCCTTGCCCACCTGGCGCACCGCGACGCCGTCGGCGAAGAGGTTCACGTGCGGCAGCGTCACGCGCCGGCCCGCCTTGAGCGAGGCCTGCATTGCATTCGAATCAGTCGGCTCGACGCCGATCACCTTGGTGCGGGGCGAAACGCGCTTCACGTATGAGGCGATGCCGGCGATGAGGCCGCCGCCGCCCACCGGGACGAAGATGGCATCGATGGGTTGCGCGTGTTGCCGCAGGATCTCCATGCCGATCGTGCCCTGGCCCGCGATGACCAGCGGGTCGTCGTAGGGATGCACGAACGTCATGCCATGGCGGCGGGCCAGCTTGCGCGCATGCACGTTCGCCTCGTAGTAGCTGTCGCCCTTGAGCTCCACCTTCGCGCCTCGCGCCGAGACCGCGGTGACCTTGATTCGCGGCGTCGTGACGGGCATCACGATCGTCGCGCGCACGCCCAGCTTCTGTGCCGCGAGCGCCACGCCCTGCGCGTGGTTGCCGGCGCTCGCGCAGATGACTCCCTTCGCCAAGCGGGCCGGGCTCAGGTGCGCCATCTTGTTGTACGCGCCGCGCAGCTTGAACGAGAACACCGCCTGCTTGTCCTCGCGCTTGAGCAGCACGTGGTTGCCGATGCGGCGCGAGATCGCGGGTGCGGGTTCGAGGGGGCTTTCGATCGCCACGTCGTAGACGCGCGCGGCGAGGATCTTCTTCAGGTAGTCGTCCTTCATCCCGCAAGAATAGCAATTTCCCTTATCCTGCCCGGATGGACCAGAACGGCTTGGATCAGAATGCCCTCAAAAAGATGGCCGCAGAAGCGGCGATCAAGTACGTCGAGGACGACATGATGGTGGGCGTGGGCACGGGCTCCACGGTCAACTACTTCATCGCCGCCCTGGGCCCGTGGCGCGCGCGCATCAGGGGCGCGGTGGCGAGCTCCGAGGCCAGCGCGAAACTCCTGCGCGAGCTGAAGATTCCGGTGGCCGAGCTCAACGACACCGGCGGCTGCGACGTCTACATCGACGGCGCGGACGAGGCGACCGAGCATCTCGCGCTCATCAAAGGCGGCGGCGGGGCGCTCACCCGCGAGAAGATCGTGGCCGCGGCGAGCCGCAAGTTCGTCTGCATCGCGGACAAATCGAAGCTCGTTCCCGTCCTCGGCAAGTTCCCGCTGCCCGTCGAGGTGATTCCGATGGCCCGCAGCTACATCGGCCGCGAGCTCGTGAAGCTGGGCGGCGCACCGGAGCTGCGCATGGGCTTCACGACCGACAACGGCAACCTCATCATCGACGTGCACAATCTGGCGATCACGGATCCGGCGGCGCTGGAATCCGCGATCAACCAGCTCGCGGGCGTGGTTGCCAACGGCCTGTTCGCGCGCCGCCCGGCCGACGTGCTCCTGCTGGCCGGCCCCGAGGGCGTGACGACCCTGAACCGCGCCTGATGGCGGCGTCACGGAACTGCAACATCGAGTCGCTAGGATCCTGAATCTCCGAAGGATTGCCACCATGGTCCTCAATACCCAGGAACACACCTCGAAGCGCTACGACGCGGAGCTCGAGACCGTCCGGTCACGCGTGCTGCAGATGGGCGGATTGGTCGAGAGCCAGATCTCGAGCGCCATCAACGCACTGTCGACCGGCAACGTCCAGCTCGCCGACCAGGTGATCGCCGACGACGACCGCGTGAACGCGCTCGAAGTGCAGATCGACGAGGATTGTTCGCACATCATCGCGCGCCGCCAGCCCGCGGCGCAGGACCTGCGCATGGTCATCATGGTGATCAAGATGATCACGGACCTCGAGCGCATCGGCGACGAGGCCGAGAAGATCGCCCGAATGACGAAGCTCATCTATTCCTCGGAGCGCCTGACGCTGCCGCGCTTCACCGAGGTGAAGATCGCCGCCGGCTACGCGATCGACATGCTGAAGAAATCGCTCGACGCCTTCGCGCGCATCGACCTCGCGGCCGCCGCCTCGGTCGTGCGCCAGGATCGCCTGCTCGACGACCAGTTCCGCGGCATCCTGCGCCAGCTGATCACCTTCATGATGGAAGACGCGCGCACCATCTCGACCTCCATCGAGATCCTGTTCGTCGCGAAGGCGCTGGAGCGAATCGGTGACCACGCGAAGAACATGGCCGAGTACGTCGTCTACCTCGTGAAAGGCAAGGACGTCCGCCACGTCACCGAGGAAGAGTTCGAGAGGGAGGCGTCGTCAGATTGATTCGCGAAGCGAATCTGGACTGACGACGTCCTGAGCGTCTGCGAAGGACCCGCTTAACTTGCCGGGCAAGGCGCTCCGGAATCCATCCAGGTCTTGAAGGCCGCGACGAACTGAGCGCGCGGCACCGGCACGGGTGCGCGCCCCTGTCCCGGTTCCCAACCCCATCCCACCAGCTTGTCCTCGCGGTTGTGCTTGAGCATATTCGCGAGGTCCTTGCCGCCGGTGGCCTTGCGGTCCTTGATCGTGGCGCAAAGCTGGGCAGGCGTGACGTCGACGAAGACCATCTTCGTTTCCGGGGGCGGGAGGTGCCAGTTGGGTGCGCCGGGTGGCACGCGCGGGCCGTAGCTCGGCGGCAGGTTCTGCGGCCCGTGGCAGGCGGTGCATTCCATCGCGGCCGCACCATGCCCCGTGGGACCGCGCTTCACGTTCATCGCGTGCTTCACGCCGGTGTCGTGCTGGCGTGGGCTGTCTTCGGGAATGTGGCAGTTGGCGCAGCGCGGGTGCTGCAGGACCGAGCGCACCACTTCGAAGGCGGTGAGGCCATCGGCAGGCTGCGCCGGTGCGGTCAACGGCACGAGCAGCACGGAAGCGAACGGGAGAAGGTGGCGGAGTCTCATCCGCCCAAGGATCGCCGGTCGCGACCGGCGCATCTGCCACCGTAAAGCGCGCGGCGGCGTAGGACGCCGCTGACGCTCAGGCCTTCGGAACGTATCCCGAGGCGACGTCGGCGCCTTCGCCGAAGAAGTAGCGGCGCATCTGCTCGCGCAGGTACTCGCGGGCTCGCGGGTCGGCGCCCGAGAGGCGGTTTTCGTTCACCAGCATCTTCTGGTGCTCGACCCACATCTTCCAGGCCTCTTTGGAAACCTGTTCGTAGATCTGCTTGCCGAGCTCGCCGGGATACGGCGGGGCATCGAGGCCCTCGGCCTCCTTCTTCAGCTTCACGCACTGCACCATCCGCGCCATGCCTACAACTCCTTCACGAAGATCTTCGAACGACGATCCTCATTGTAGTGGGAACGACGGCGCTCGGGCAGGCGCGCGAGGTCGGCCTCGACGAACCCGCGCTCGACGAACCAGTGCGTCGTGCGCGTGGAGAGCACGAACAGCGTCTTGAAGCCCGAGGTGCGAGCGCGTTGTTCGGCGAACGCGAGCATGCGCTCGCCGCGCCCGCCATCGCGATAGAAAGGATTCACGGCCAGCGCGGCAAGCTCCGCGGTCTTGTCCTCGGGAAACGGGACGAGGGCCGCGCACCCGAGGATGTTGCCCTCGGATTCGAGCACGAAGAACTGGCCGATGTCGCGCTCGAGCTGGTGCTGCTCGCGCTTCACGAGGATGCCCTGCTGCTCGAGCGGCTCGAGGATCTGGATGATTCCGGGCACGTCGTCGCCGACGGCATCGCGCAGGCGCTCGGGAGATTCGGGCACCACCATCGTGCCGATACCGTGGCTCGTGAAGAGCTCGATCAGCAACGCGCCGTCGACGTGGCGGCTGATGAGGTGCGCTCGTTTCACGCCGGCATCGCAGGCACGCACGGCCCACGGCAGGAAGATGCGCACGTCCTCGGCGAGCCCATTGCCGGCGATCATCTCGCGCGCCTGCTTCACGGTGAGCTCGGACACGAGGCGGCCCTTCGCATCCTGCGCGCCCGCGGTCTCGGTGAGGAAGATCAGCTTGTCGGCCTTCAGCGCGATCGCGGCGGAGGTGGCGACGTCCTCGAGCGTGCAGTTGAAGACGTCACCGGTCGGCGAGAAGCCCACGGGCGAAAGCAGCACGACCTCATGGTCGTCGAGGCGGCGGCGGATGCCCTCGGCATCGATCTTGCGAACCTCGCCCGTGTGGCCGAAGTCCACGCCGTCGACCACACCCACGGGCTTGGCGGTCACGAAGTTGCCGGAAGAAACGCGGATGTCCGCGCCCCACATCGGCGAGTTCGCGAGCTCCATCGACATCAGCGCTTCCATCTCCACGCGCACGATGCCGTTGGCTTCCTTCACGCAGGCGAGCGCCCGGTCGTCGGTCACGCGCCGGTTGTTCACGAAGCGCGGCGTCACGCCGTGCTGGCGCATCTGCTCGTCGATCTGCGGGCGCGTGCCGTGGACAATCACCACGCGGATCTCAAGGCTCACGAGCACGTTGATGTCGTGCGTGAGCTGCTGGAACTCGTTCTCGGCGATGACCTCGCCACCGAACGCGATCACGAAGGTGCCTCCGCCGAACTGGTGGATGTAGGGCGTGGCGGCGCGAAACCATTTGACGAAGGCTTCGGTCTTCAGCGCGGGGGTCTTGGGCACGGGGTCTTCGGGGCGGCTACCGGACCGCGAATTCTAACGGGAGAAGTCGCCCCACAGGGCCTGGATCGTCGCGAGGGCCGCGAGCGGCGCCGTTTCGGTTCGCAGGATCCGCGGTCCGAGGCCCACGCCCAGGAAGCCCCGCGAGCCGGCGAGGTCGAGCTCGCGCTCCGAGAAACCGCCCTCGGGACCCACGAGCAGCTCCAGCTCGCCTTCGGGCGCGGGCTGCGCGGAAACCAGCGGCGCCTCGGGCGACAGCAGCCATCGTTTGAGCGTGGAAGGCTGCGCGATCCAGTTGAGGTAGCCCAGCGTCGGGCGGACCTCGGCAATGCGGTTGCGGCCGCACTGTTCGCATGCCGCGATCGCCACGCGCTGCCAGTGCTGCTCGCGGCGCGTCGCGCGCTCGCCCGAAAGGCGCACGACGCTGCGGTCGCAGACGATCGGCTGGATCCACGACACGCCCAGCTCCACGGACTTCTGGATGATCCAGTCCATCTTGTCGGCTTCGGGCAGGCCCTGGACGAGGCCGACGGCCACGCGGGCCTCGCGTTCGACGTCACGAAATGCGCCGGTCTTCACGTCGACGCGGTCGCGGTCGATGCGCAGGATCACGGCGTCGTACTCGCCGCCGCGCCCGTCGAAGACCGTGATCGTGTCGCCGACCTTCAGGCGCAGCGCCTTGCCCACGTGGTTGGCGGCGTCGGGCGCGAGCGCGAACTGGGCGCCGGGCCCGAGGCGCAAGTCGCCGCAGTAGATGCGTGCGTTAGGCAACTAGGGAGCCTCCCTAGAAGCTCATGCAGGCGCCGTTGAGCATCCCCACGCCCAGCGAGAGCGTGCCGAGGAAGAATCCCTGGGCGGCCTTGCCGGCGACGATGTCGTCGGTGATCGTCGGGACCATCACGCGCACCACGACGAATGCCGCGATCTGCACGGCGAGCGCGATCAGCCCCCAGATCGCCATGTCGGCGAGGTTCACGCTGAAGCGGATCGCCGCGGAGAGCGGCACGATGAAGCCGAGGATCGCGCCCGAGAGGCTGAAGGCGGCGGCCATGTTGCCCTCGCGGATGAGCTGGAACTCGCGGTGCGGCGTGATGCGCACGTACAGCGCGACGAACGTGGCGAGCAGCACCAGCGAGATCGCGAGGTACACGAGGAAGTTGTCGAAGCCGGCGAACGAGTCGAGCACCTGGCGCATGGCGGATCCTCTCGGGTCAGACGAAGTAGTGGGGAACGAAGCGGCTGGAATTCCTGGTGATGGGAGACGTGTCCTCGCGGATGCCGATGCCCGCGGGCTCCTCGCCGATGATCCACGAGCCGATCACCGTGTAATTTTCGCCGAAGCGCGGCAGTTCATGGAACGCCTGCCAGATGAAGCCCTCGGCCCCGTACTCGCCGGGCGCTTCGATCAGGCGCTCGCCGGAACGGATGGAGACGTTCGCGCCCTCGCGCGAATACAACGGCTTCTTCACGAAGTCGGTCGCGAAGCGTCCGGAATCGAAGCTCGCGGCAAGCAGGTTCGGATGATCCGGAAACATCTCCCACAGCACGGGGAGGATCGCCTTGTTGGAAAGCACCATCTTCCACGCGGGTTCGATGACGCGCGTGGTACGCGCGAGCAGGTGGTTGCCGAACTCCTCCGCGACCAGCCACTCCCACGGATAGAGCTTGAAGAGGACGTCGATGTTGCGTTCGTCGAGGTCGGTGAAGCGCTTGCCGTTCCAGCCGATGTCGGCGATGTCGATCGCCTTGGCGTCGAGCCCGGCCTGGATCGCGGTGTCGCGCAGGTAGTCGACGTTGCCCTGGTCCTCGGGGCTGTCGGCCACGCACGTGAAGTGCACGCGCTTGTGGCCCGGGACGTCCGCCGAGAGTTCCTTCCAGCGATCCACCAGCTTCTCGTGGATCGAGTTGAACTGGTCGGCCTTCGGGAAACTGTCCTGCAGCCAGTACCACTGCACCACGCTCGCCTCGAGCAGCGCCGTAGGCGTATCGGCGTTGTACTCGAGCATCTTGGGATCGCCGTTCCCATCCCACGAAAGATCGAAGCGCCCGAAAAGCGATTTCTCGTCGTCGTCCCACGAGTCGCGGATAAGCTTGTGGAAGGGCTCGGGAATGTGGAAGCGCCCGAAGTCGCCCGATTCGATCACGCGGCCGGCGGCCTCGATGCAGCGCGTCTGGAGCTCCGCGGTCGCGAGCTCAAGCCGGTCGACCTGCGCGGCCGTGAACCGGTAGCAGGCGCGCTCGTCCCAATAGACGCCGTCCATGCTGTGGAAGTGAAAGCCAAGCGCCTCGACCTTCTGCGGCCAGTCGGGGCGCGGGACGCGTTCTTCGCGCTTCATCAGCCGCCGCTGCTGCTGCTCGAGCTCGAGCGGCCCGAGAAGC
The DNA here is from genome assembly GCF_013003985.1 of Usitatibacter palustris. Lineage (GTDB taxonomy): Bacteria > Pseudomonadota > Gammaproteobacteria > Burkholderiales > Usitatibacteraceae > Usitatibacter > Usitatibacter palustris. Next base: position 3,349,640 of record NZ_CP053073.1, read on the forward strand.
CGAATCCGCCTCGCGACGAAGACGAGGAGCTCGAGCTCGATGAGCTTGTGCGCGTGGAACCCATCGAGTGCTTGGAGTTCGAGCCGAACCAGCTCGATCCCGACGAGCCCCGATAGCTCGGCCCGTAGTAGAAGCCGCGGCCCGCGTGGCCCGAGCCGGTCGCCGGCGTGCAGTCGGCCGGGGTGTTCCCCCAGTCGGCAAGGCAGTCCTCGCGCGAGGCGTAGACATCGCGCTTTTCCGCGCACCCGGAGATCGCCGCGACGCCGATCAACACCAGCGTCACGCGGCTCGAGGACTTGCGCAGCTTCTTGAGCATCGCCCCTCCCCCAATCAGGCGACGAGTTGCCTCACGTAGTTGGGCAGCGCGAACACCGCCCCGTGGACATCGCCGTTGTAGTACTGCAAATCGGTGATCCCGCGCGCCTTGATGCGCCGGTCGATCTCGGCGCCGGGCACCTCGCGCGGATCGAGCGTATCCGAAGCGCAGGCAAAACCCCAGATCGAGCCGTAGATGGGAATGTGCACGAAATACGGCGTCACCCGGCGAAAGACCTGGCGCAGGTTGCCGAGCGTCTCGCGCACGCGCGCCGGGTGCGAGAACGGCGAGCCGATATGCAGCGTGAGCGCGCCGCCAGGCGCCATCGCGCCGCGCGCGAGCGCGAACGTGGCCGGCGAGTAGAGCTCGACCGAGGGGCCCACCGGATCGGTGAGGTCCATCGAGATCACGTCGTAGCGCACGGGCGTGGCCTTCAGGTACGCGAGCCCGTCGCCCACCGTGAGCTTGAGCTTCGGATTGTCGAAGACGCCGCGGTGGACCTTGCCGAACTGCGCCTTCGCGATCTCGATCACGTCCGGATCGAGCTCGGCGAGGTGCGCAACTTCCAGCGTCGAGTGCTTGAGCAGCTCCTCGCACGAACCGCCGTCGCCCCCGCCGATCACCAACGCGCGCTTCGGATCCGGATGCGCGACCGTCGTCGGATGGATGAGGTTCTCGTGATAGAAGAACTCATCCTTCTCGGAGGTCATGTTGAAGCCGTCGAGCCGGAAGATGCGGCCCAGATCGGGCGTGTCGTACACCTCGAGCAGCTGGAACGGCGTCTGCCGGCGCTCGACGAGCGTGCCCTCGAAGTAGACGCCCGAGGTCTCGTTGAGCTTCTCGAAGATCTTGTCAGCCATGGCGCGAGAGCCGCTTTTCGGGCAATGGAAGGAAAGGCCCCCGCGCTCGGCGGGGGCCTGGAGGTTCACTTGACCGCGGCGAGCCGCTTCTTCTTCACCGGCAGGTCGCGCCCGCGCCAGACACGCTCGACGAGCGAGTCGGACGGTTGCAGGTGCGCGGAGAGGACGGAATAGAGCTTCTCCGCCTTGGCGCTGTTGTCGGAAGTGACGTTGCAAACGTACACATCGAGCGTCGCGCCACTGCGTTCGGGCCAGGTATGGATCGCGAGATGCGATTCCGCGAACACGACAGCGCCCGTCGCGCCACCAAGCTGCGTGGCGTCGAGACCGTCGAATTGGTAGAAGTGGTCCCCGAGGACCGTGAGACCTACGTCCTTGCACGCAGCCACGCAGGCTTCGCGCAATTTTCCGGACGAGGTCAGCATTTCGCTGTTCCGGCAGCCGTACAGGTCGGCGATGATGTGCAGTCCCTTCACTCCGATACCCCCTTTTCTTCAAGTAATGATCTACAGGGGCGGACTCATCGCGCATACCCGGGCGCCCCGCCTTTCCAAGAGAAAGGCGGAACGCCCTTAAACCCAGGGCGGCGGGTGAAATCCGTCTTGCAGAGGTTTACCCAAGCGAAAAATATCGCAGGAAAAAAGTGCGAAAGTATAATGGCATATTCCCTGCGTTGTACAAGTCTTTTCGAGTTTCCTCACGCCTCCGTCGTTACAGCCGAAACCCTCCGATGCCCGATACGCCTGTCCTACCCGCTTCGCACGCCGATCTCGTCAACGCCATTCGCGCTCTCGCGATGGATGCCGTGCAAGCGGCAAACTCCGGACATCCGGGAATGCCCATGGGCATGGCGGAAATTTCCGAGGTTCTCTGGCGCAAGTTCCTGCGCCACAACCCCGCGAATCCCGCGTGGGTCGATCGCGACCGCTTCGTGCTGTCGAACGGACACGGTTCGATGCTGCAGTACGCGTTGCTGCATCTTTCGGGCTACGACCTGCCGATGGAACAGATCCGCGCGTTCCGCAAGCTCCATTCGAAGACGCCGGGACATCCGGAACACGGTCTCACGCCGGGCGTGGAGACCACGACGGGCCCGTTGGGCCAGGGCCTGGCCAACGCCGTGGGTTTCGCGCTCGCCGAGAAGCTCCTCGCCGCGGACTTCAACCGTCCGGGCCACGCGATCGTCGACCATCACACCTACGTGTTCGTCGGCGACGGCTGCCTCATGGAAGGCATTTCGCACGAAGCGTGCTCGCTCGCGGGCACGCTGGGGCTCGGGAAGCTCATCGCGCTCTACGACGACAACGGCATCTCCATCGACGGCAAGGTCGAGGGCTGGTTCCGCGACAACACGCCGATGCGATTCGCCGCGTACGGCTGGAACGTCATTCCCAACGTCGACGGCCATGATCCGCGCGCGCTGGAAGCGGCGATCGCCGAGGCTCGCGAGGAGACCAGCAAGCCCACGCTCATCTGCTGCAAGACGGTGATCGGCAAGGGCTCGCCTTCGAAGGCGGGAACGGATGCCGTGCACGGCGCCGCACTCGGCGACAAGGAAGTCGCCGCGACGCGCGAAGCGATCGGCTGGAAGCACGCGCCCTTCGAGATTCCCAAGGCCGTGTACGAAGGCTGGGACGCGCGCGGCAAGGGCGCGACGCTCGAGCAGGAATGGAACGCCCGTTTCGCGGCTTACGAGAAGGCTCACCCGGAGGCCGCGAAGGCCTTCCGCGAGCGGATGTCGGGCAAGTTGCCTGCGAGCTGGGCTGGCGCCGTCGAGAGCCTCATCGCCAAGGCCAACGAGAAGGGCGAGACCGTCGCCACGCGCAAGGCGAGCCAGCTCGCCATCGAGGCGCTGGCACCGCACCTGCCCGGCTTCCTCGGAGGCTCCGCGGACCTCACGGGATCCAACCTCACCAATTGGTCAGGTACCAAGGCGATCACCGACAAGCAGGCGGGCAACTACGTCTACTTCGGCGTGCGCGAGTTCGGCATGGCCGCGGCCGGCAACGGCATCGCGCTGCATGGCGGCTTCATCCCCTACTCCGGCACGTTCCTCACGTTCTCCGACTACTCGCGCAATGCCCTGCGCATGGCGTCGTTGATGAAGCTGCGCAACATCTTCGTCTTCACGCACGACTCCATCGGCCTGGGCGAGGACGGCCCGACCCACCAATCGGTCGAGCACGTCGCGAGCCTGCGCCTCATTCCTGGAATGGACGTCTGGCGCCCCTGCGACACCGTCGAAACCGCGGTGGCCTGGGCGATGGCGATCGAACGCCACGATGGCCCGAGCTCGCTCGCGCTCTCGCGCCAGAACAGCCCGTTCGTGAAGCGCTCGCCCGAGGCGATCGCGGCGATCCGCCGTGGCGGCTACGTGATCTCCGAAGCTTCGGGAACGGCGAAGGCCATCATCATCGCCACCGGCACGGAAATGCAGATCGCTCTTGCGGCGCAGAAGGTGCTTGCGGAGAGCGGCATTCCCGTTCGCGTGGTCTCGATGCCCTGCACGAGCCTCTTCGACCGGCAGGATGCGGCCTGGCGCGCCTCGGTGCTGACCAAGGGCGTGCCGCGCGTCTCGATCGAAGCCGGCGTCACCGATTTCTGGCGCAAGTACGTGGGCCTCGAAGGGGCCGCCGTCGGCGTGGATCGCTTCGGCGAATCGGCGCCCGCCGCGGACGTCTACAAATTCCTGGGTGTGGACACCGAACACCTGGTTGCCGCGGTGCGCAGCGTTGCCTGACGTCACCACACTCGCCGTTCGCGTCGCCACCGCCGAGGATGCGGCGCAGATCTCGCACGTGCATCGCGAGAGCTGGCGCACGACCTACGCGGGCATCCTCCCGGTCGAAGTCATCGCGCGCGAAGCCGGACGCAAGACGGAGCTCGCGTGGCGCCAGTGGCTCGAGCGCGACGAGGGTTTCTGCAAGACGTTCGTGGTGGAGCTTCCCGGCGAGGGGATCGTCGGCTTCGCCTTCTGCGGCGACGCCCGCGAACCGATCCACCACCTCGAGGCCGAGATCTACGCGCTCTACGTCCTCCAGTCGCACCAGCGCCGCGGCGTGGGCTCGGCCCTCGTGCGCGAATGCGCGCGCCACTTCGTGCGCCACGGCCTTTTCGGGTTCTACCTCTGGGTGCTGAAGGCCAACCGCGCCCGGCTCTTCTACTCGGCCCTGGGCGGCGAAGTCGTCGCCGAAGCGAGCGACACGCTCGCCGGCCACCCGTTCGCCAAGGAGGCGTACGGCTGGCAGGACCTCACCGCGCTCGTCGGATAAAATAAGCACTTTCCCCGCTTTTCCCGCCCCCGGAGCTCACACGCAAATGCCTATCAAGGTCGCCATCAATGGCTACGGCCGCATCGGCCGCAATATCCTTCGCGCCCACTACGAGGGCGGCAAGAAGCACGACATCCAGATCGTGGCGATCAACGACCTCGGCCCGGTGGAAACCAACGCCCACCTCACGCGCTTCGACACCGCGCACGGCAAGTTCCCGGGCGAAGTGAAGGTCGATGGCGATCACATGGTCGTGAACGGCGACCGCATCAAGGTCTTCGCGCAGCGCGACCCGGCGCAACTGCCGTGGGGCAGCCTGGGCGTGGACGTCGTGCTCGAATCCACCGGCTTCTTCACGTCGAAGGAGAAGGCCTCGGCGCACCTCAAGGGCGGCGCGAAGAAGGTGATCATCTCGGCGCCCGGCGGCAAGGATGTCGACGCGACCGTCGTCTACGGCGTGAACCACGCGACGCTCAAGGCCGCGCACACCGTCATCTCCAACGCCTCGTGCACGACCAATTGCCTCGCGCCCCTGGTGAAGCCGCTGCACGAGAAGATCGGCGTGGTCACGGGCCTCATGACCACGATCCACGCCTATACCAACGACCAGGTCCTCACCGACGTCTTTCACGAGGATCTCCGCCGCGCGCGCTCGGCCACGATGTCGATGATCCCGACCAAGACGGGTGCGGCGGCCGCGGTCGGCCTCGTGCTCCCGGAGTTGAACGGCAAGCTCGACGGCTTCTCGATGCGCGTGCCCACCATCAACGTGTCCTTCGTGGACCTCTCGTTCATCGCCGCACGCGACACGACGGTCGACGAGGTCAACGCCATCATGAAGGCCGCCTCCGAGGAGGCCGGCTGGAAGGGCGTGCTCGGCTACAGCACGGCGCCGCTCGTCTCCGTCGACTTCAACCATGACCCGCGCTCCTCGATCTTCGACGCGACGCTCACCAAGGTCTCCGGCCGCCTCGTGAAGGTCGGCAGCTGGTACGACAACGAGTGGGGCTTCTCCAACCGCATGCTCGACACCACCGTCGCGCTGATGAACGCGAAGTGACGGAGCCGGGCATGGCGTGGGTCGTGCTGATCGTGGCCGGTCTCTTCGAGATCGGCTGGGCCGTCGGTCTCAAGTACACCGACGGCTTCAGCAAGCCCATGCCCACGACGCTCGTGGTCGGCGCGATGGTCGCGAGCATCTGGCTGCTCGCGGTAGCACTCCGCACCATTCCCGTCGGCACCGGCTACGCGGTGTGGACGGGCGTCGGCGCCGTGGGCACCGCGATCCTCGGCATGTTCCTGTTCAACGAGTCGCGCGACGTGGCGCGAATCCTGTGCATCCTGCTGATCGTCGCGGGGATCGTGGGGCTCAAGCTCGTCACCCCGAACCCCTGAGGCAATGCGCAACCCCTTCACGGCCCATCCCAACGACGTCGGCGAGTCCTACTGGCAGCACGCCTTCTTCGCGATGCGCTACGGCGTGAAGATGACGCTCGGCGGAATCGCCGCGTTCTTCCACGGGCTCTTCCCCTTCCTGTTTCGTACGACCGCGAGCCGCATCACCGACGAGCTCTCGGCGACCCTTGCCGCCTCGCGCAGGCAAGGCCTCGATAAAAAGGATCCGAAGTGAACGTCCTGCGCATGGCCGACCTCGACCTGGCCGGCAAACGCGTCTTCATCCGCGCCGACCTCAACGTCCCGCAGGACGACAGCGGCGCCATCACCGACGACACGCGCATCCGCGCGTCGGTGCCCGGCATTCGCCTCGCGCTCGAGAAGGGCGCGGCGGTCATGGTCACTTCGCACCTGGGCCGCCCCACCGAGGGCCAGTTCTCGGAGGCCGATTCGCTCGCCCCCATCGCCAAGCGCCTGGGCGAATTGCTCGGCCGCGAGGTTCCCCTCGTGCGTGATTGGCTCGGCGGCGTGGACGTGAAGCCCGGCGCGGTCGTGCTCCTCGAGAATTGCCGCTTCAACGTGGGCGAGAAAAAGAACGCCGACGAGCTCGCGCAGAAGATGGCCGCACTTTGCGACGTCTATGTGAACGACGCCTTCGGCACCGCGCACCGCGCGGAAGCCACGACGCACGGCATCGCCAAGTTCGCGAAGGTCGCCTGCGCCGGCCCGTTGCTCGCCGCGGAGCTCGATGCCCTGGGCAAGGCGCTCGCCAATCCGCGCCGGCCGCTGGTGGCGATCGTCGCGGGCTCCAAGGTGTCCACGAAGCTCACGATCCTCAAGACCCTTTCCGAGCGCGTCGACCGGCTGATCGTGGGCGGCGGCATCGCCAATGCCTTCATGCTCGCCGCGGGCCTGCCGATCGGCAAGTCGCTGTGCGAGCCCGACCTGCTGCCCGAGGCCAAGGAAATCCTCGTGATGATGGAAGCGCGCGGCGCGAAGGTGCCGATCCCGACCGACGTCGTGGTCGCGAAGACTTTTGCCGCCGACGCGCCGGCCACCGTCAAGGCCGCGAAGGAAGTCGAGGACGACGACATGATCCTCGACATCGGCCCGGCCACCGCGAAGCACTACGCGGGCATCCTCGGCATGGCAGGCACGATCGTCTGGAACGGTCCGGTGGGCGTGTTCGAGTTCGAGGCGTTCGGCAATGGAACGAAGGAAGTGGCTGACGCGATCGCGTCATCCAAGGCATTTTCAATCGCGGGTGGCGGTGACACGCTGGCGGCGATCGCGAAATACGGCGTGACCGACCGCATCGGCTACATCTCCACGGGCGGCGGCGCGTTCCTCGAGTTCCTCGAGGGCAAGGTCCTTCCCGCGGTGGAGATCCTGGAGAAAAGGGCGGCTGCATGAGCGCTATGAAGCGAAGCACGAAGATCGTCGCCACGCTGGGTCCCGCCTCGAGCGACCCCGCGGTCCTCGAGCGCATGATCCTCGCGGGCGTGGACGTGGTCCGCCTCAACTTCTCGCACGGCACCGCGGCAGACCACCTCAAGCGCGCGGAGCTCGTGCGCGAGACCTGCCGCAAGATCGACCGCACCGTGGGCATCATGGCCGACCTGCAGGGTCCGAAGATCCGCGTGGGCAAGTTCAAGGACGGCAAGGTCGCGCTCAACAAGGGCGACAAGTTCATCCTCGACGCGGACTGCGAGACCGGCGACGCCACGCGCGTAGGCCTCGACTACAAGGAACTCCCGCGCGATGTGCGCCCCGGCGACGTGCTGCTGCTCGACGACGGCAAGATCGTCCTCGACGTGGCCTCGGTGAAGGGCAACGAGATCCACACGGTCACGCGCCACGGCGGCACGCTCTCGAACAACAAGGGCATCAACCGGCAAGGTGGCGGCCTCACGGCGCCGGCGCTGACGCCCAAGGACATCGACGACATCCGCACCGCGGCCCAGATGAAGGCCGACTACCTCGCGGTCTCCTTCCCGAAGAGCGGCGCCGACATGTACATGGCGAAGGAGCTGATGCGCGCCGCGGGAGGCGACTCGCTGCTGATCGCCAAGATCGAGCGTGCCGAAGCGATTCCCGCGCTCGAGGACATCATGAACGCCTGCGACGGGATCATGGTCGCGCGCGGCGATCTCGCGGTGGAAGTGGGCGACGCGTCGGTTCCGGCCCTGCAGAAGCGCATGATCCGCACCGCCCGCGAGTTGAACAAGCTCACGATCACCGCGACCCAGATGATGGAGTCGATGATCTCCAGCCCCGTCCCCACGCGCGCCGAAGTCTCCGATGTCGCCAACGCCGTGCTCGACGGCACGGACGCCGTGATGCTCTCGGCCGAATCCGCCTCGGGCCAGTACCCGGTCGAGACCATCGAGGCGATGAGCCGTATCTGCGTGGAAGCCGAGAAGAGCCATCCGGTGACGCTCGACCGTGAATTCCTCGACCGCGTGTTCAAGCGCGTCGACCAGTCGATCGCGATGGCCGCGCTCTTCACCGCGTACCACCTCAATGTGAAGGCGATCGCCGCGCTCACGGAGTCGGGCTCGACGGCGCTGTGGATGTCGCGCCTCAATTGCGGCGTGCCGATCTACGCCCTCACCTCGCAGACCAATACGCGCTATCGCACCACGCTCTTTCGCGACACCTACCCGCTGATGGTGAAGTACGTCGGCCACGACCGCGAGGAGCTCCTCGAGGAAGCCGAGGCCGTGCTCGTGCGCAGCGGCGTGGTGGCGGAAGGCGATCTCATCGTCCTCACGATCGGCGAGCCCATCGGCAAGGCCGGCGGGACGAACACGATGAAGATCGTGCGCGTCGGCGACCACAAGCGGCGCGCTCCGTGACAGCCCTGCTCGACCAGGTGCGCGGACGCTCCTGGTTCTACGAATTCGACCTGCCCGACGGCTCGCGCACGGCGAGTTACCTGCCGGCCGGCGTGGAGAAGGTGCATACCACTCGCCTGGCGATGCTCGATGCGGCACTGGACGCGCGCTACGGCGAAGGCCTCGAAGACCTCGAGGCCGTGGATCTCGCCTGCCACCAGGGCTTCTTCGCGCTGCACGTCCTGGGCCGCGGCATGAAGTCGGTCCTGGGCCTCGATGCGCGCCAGGAGCACCTGGACGACGCGAAGCTCATGGCCAAGGTGCAGGGCCTCGCCAACCGCTTTCCGACGCGCCAGGTCGATCTCGAGGAAGCGCAGGCCAAGGACATCGGCACGCACGACGTGACGCTCATGCTGGGCCTGCTCTACCACCTCGAAAACCCGGTGCGGGCCCTGCGCCTCGCGCGCGCGGTCACCAAGCGCACGCTCCTCATCGAAACCCAGGTCGTCCCGCACATGAGCGGCGTGGTCGATTGGGGCGCGCACACCTTCCAGCGCCACATGGTCGGCTCCTTCGGGATCATCGACGAAACCGAGGAAACCCACGCCCCCGAAGCCAGTGCCCGCGGGATCTGCCTGGCGCCCTCGATCGAGGGCCTGGAATGGCTGCTCAAGCGCGTGGGCTTCTCCAACGTGGAGCGCCTGGCGCCCCCCGCCGACGGCTACGAGCAGCATCTGGGCCAGAAGCGGGTGATGTTCGCCGCCGACGTCTGAATTCCCTGCGCTCCGGGTTCCTACCGGGTGCGCCAGACGGGTAAAATCGACCCTCCTACCCGGAGGTATTCGCCATGGCTCTCGTCTCGATGCGTCAACTGCTGGATCACGCGGCCGAAAACGGCTACGGACTCCCCGCCTTCAACGTGAACAACCTGGAGCAAGTGCAGGCGATCATGGAGGCCGCCAGCGAGACCGACAGCCCGGTGATCATGCAGGCCTCGGCCGGCGCCCGGAAGTACGCCGGCGAGACCTTCCTCAAGTACCTCATCGAAGCCGCGGTGGCGACGTACCCGAAGACGCCGGTCGCGATGCACCAGGACCACGGCCAGTCCCCGGCGGTGTGCGAAGGCGCCATCAAGCTGGGCTTCTCCAGCGTGATGATGGATGGCTCGCTCGAGGCCGACGGCAAGACCATCGCCTCCTACGACTACAACGTCGCCACGACGAAGCAAGTGGTCGACATGGCCCACCGTCTCGGCGTGTCCGTCGAAGGCGAGCTGGGCTGCCTCGGATCGCTCGAGACGATGCGCGGCGACAAGGAAGACGGCCACGGCACCGATTCCACGATGACGCGCGAGATGCTGCTCACCGATCCCGAGCAGGCCGCCGACTTCGTGAAGAAGACCGGCGTCGATGCGCTCGCCATCGCCATCGGCACCTCGCACGGCGCCTACAAGTTCACGCGCAAGCCCACGGGCGACATCCTCGCGATCGAACGCATCAAGGAGATCCACAAGCGCATCCCGAACACCCACCTGGTGATGCACGGCTCCTCGTCGGTGCCGCAGGATCTCCTCAAGGTGATCCGCGAGAACGGCGGCGAGATGAAGGAAACCTACGGCGTGCCCGTCGAGGAGATCCAGGAAGGCATCAAGCACGGTGTCCGCAAGATCAACATCGACACCGACATCCGCCTCGCGATGACGGCCGCGATCCGCAAGTACCTGAACGACAACAAGAGCGCCTTCGACCCGCGCGACTACCTCAAGCCCGCGCGCGCCGCCGCCAAGGAAATCTGCAAGCAGCGCTACACGCAATTTGGCTGCGCCGGCATGGGCTCGAAGCTGCAGCCGATCACCCTCGAGAAGATGGCCACGCGTTACGCCAAGGGCGAGCTCGCCGCGGTCGTGAACTGATGTACGAATCGAAGATTGCCTCGCTCCCTTTGGTGGCGCGCGGCAAGGTACGCGACATCTACGCGGTCGGCGACGACAAGCTGCTCATCGTCACCACCGACCGCCTCTCCGCTTTCGACGTGGTCCTGCCCACGCCGATCCCGGAGAAGGGCCGCGTGCTCACCGAGATGGCGAACTTCTGGTTTGCGAAGTTCGCGCACCTCGTGCCCAACCAGCTCACCGGCATCGATCCGCTGACCGTGGTGAAGCCCGAGGAAGCGGACCAGGTGCGCGGCCGCGCGATCGTGGTGAAGAAGTTGAAGCCCCTGCCCGTGGAAGCCGTCGTGCGCGGCTACCTCGAAGGCGGCGGTCTCAAGGAGTATCAAGAGACAGGCAAGGTCTGCGGCATCTCGTTGCCTGCGGGCCTCAAGCGCGCCTCGAAGCTTCCCGAGCCGATCTTCACGCCCGCGACCAAGGCCGAAGCCGGCATCCATGACGAGAACATCTCGTTCGAGCAGATGAGCGCCACCGTAGGCGAAGCGCGCGCGAAGGAAGTGCGCGAGGTCGCGCTCAAGCTCTACAAGGCCGCGGCCGAGTACGCCCTCACCAAGGGCATCATCATCGCCGACACGAAGTTCGAGTTCGGCGTGGATGCGGCCGGCAAGCTCCACATCATCGACGAAGCCCTCACGCCCGATTCCTCCCGCTTCTGGCCCGCGGCCACTTGGAAGGAAGGCGAAGTCCCCGAGAGCTTCGACAAGCAGTACATCCGCAACTGGCTCGACTCGATCGGCTTCAATCGCCAGCCGCCCGCGCCCGACGTGCCGCGCGAGGTCGCCCTCAAGACGAGCGAGAAGTACCAGGAAGCGCTGCGCCGCCTGGCGGCCTAGTGTATCCGGACAAAAAAGTCACCATGACCGCCCGCCTCGACGCCCGCGTGCTGACGCGCGAGCTCCTCGCCTACAACACGATCAATCCGCCGGGGATGGAGCGCGCGTGCGCGCGCCACCTGGGCGCGCTCCTCGAGACGGCGGGATTCACCGTCCGCTATCACGAGTACGCCGAGGCGCGCACCAGCCTCGTCGCCACGATCGGCGGAAGCGACGCGAAAGCGCCGCTGTGCTTCACCGGCCACATCGACACCGTGCCGCTGGGTGCGGCGCCGTGGACGAAGGATGCCTTCGCGGGCGAGACGGACGGCGACAAGATCTACGGCCGCGGTTCAACGGACATGAAGGGCGGCGTCGCGGCCTTCGTCGCAGCCGCCGTGGAGCTCGCTCCGCACCTCGCGCGCGGCCCGGGCCTCGTGCTGGTGATCACCGCGGGCGAAGAGATCGGCTGCGAAGGCGCGCGCTACCTCGCCGACAAGAAATTGCTCGGGCGCGCCGGTGCCATCGTCGTCGCCGAGCCCACGGGCAACTTCCCCTACGTCGGCCACAAGGGCCTGTGCTGGTTCGAGGTGGAGACGCGTGGCGTCACCGCTCACGGCTCGATGCCGGAAGTGGGCGACAACGCCATCCTCAAGATGGCCCGCGTGATCGACGATCTCGGGCACTTCCACTTCCCGGTGGAGTCTCATCCGGTCATGGGCAAACCCACGATGAACGTCGGCACGATCCGCGGCGGCATCAACACCAATTCCGTGCCGGACGCCGCGGCGATCACGATCGACATGCGCACGGTCCCCGGCATCGACCACGGCCACTTGTGCAAGTCACTGCAAACGTTGCTCGCGCCGCGGGGCGCGCGCGTGCGCCAGCTCGTCGATTGCGCGCCGCTCTACACCGAGCCGCAGACCGAATGGATGCAAACGGTGTTCGAGGATTGCACGCCGTTCCTCGAAGGCCGCCCGACACCGAAAACCATCACGTTTTCCACCGACGGCTCGGACCTCAAGCGCGGTTTTGGCGGTGGCGTGCCCGCGGTGATCCTCGGCCCCGGCGAACCGACCCTCGCGCACCAGACCGACGAATGGTGCTCGCTCCATCGCATCGAACAATCCGTCGACCTCTTCCGCAACATCGCGCGCCGCTGGTGCGATGCCTGAATCGAGCCCATGAGCAAAGTCATCGAATTCCGCAAGAACGCCTCGCCCTCGCCCGTGACGCGCCAGCCCAGGCACATCTTCACGGCGCACATCGACATCGTGCACGGCTGCCAGCTCCAATGCGTCGGCTGCCCGAACTCCGTCCTGCTGCCCAAGGTGAAGCGCATCTCGGTGGAGGACTTCGCGACGATCCTCGGCAACATCGACGTCGAGCGCATCCACACGCTGCGCCTCTACAACTTCGGCGAGCCGCTGCTGCACAAGAACCTCGCGGAGATCGTGGCGCAGATCCCGAAGCAGAAATGGAAGCCCTCGGTCGTCGAGATCAGCACCAACGCGCAGAAGGTGGACTGGCAGGATTTCGAGGCGATGTTGAAGCTCGAAGTCGTCAACAAGCTCGTGGTGAGCTGCGACGGCGACGGCTCGCCCGCCGAGTACGAGCGCCTGCGCCCGCCTTCGAAGTGGGAGAAGTTCATCGAATTCCTCGAGCGAGCGCGCGAACTCCGCGACCGCTATTCGCCGGCCACACAGCTGTGGACGCGCTCGGTCATCCGCACGCAGCAGGATGCGCAACGCTGGGAAGACATCCTCCGGCCGCGCGGCTGGACGCCCGAGTTCCGCCGCTGGATGGCGCTGCCCGAAGCGAAGGAGAACCTCACCGGCCGCGAGATGGTCGCGCCCAAGGGCTCGTGCGTGTTCCTCGCGCAACCCGAGGAGTTCAACGCCCACCCGTGGTTCGGCGAGATCAACCTGCTCTACGTCGATGCCGACGGAACGGTCGTGCCCTGCTGCATGCATCCGCAAGCGGGCGTGCTCGGGAACCTGCGCACGCACAAGTTCAGCGAGATCCTCTTCGGCGCGGGCCGCCGGCAGATGAAGGAAGCGATGGACAAGGATCGCGCGTCGATGTCGGTGTGCGGCGAATGCGACGTGGGCCCCGTGGGCAATGAAGGTGCGTCGTACTGGAGCCAGCTCACGTACTGGAGCCCCAACAAGAGCCCGCTGCCCGAGCAGTGAAAGTAGAGGGGTCAGATCCTTCTACTTGCGGCTACTTGCAAGTAGAAGGATCTGACCCCTCTACTTTCACACCGACACGGCGATCTTGATTCCCATCCCGACCAGCAGCAGCGCGAAGATGCGCCGCAGCGTTGCGCCGCCCAGCTTGTGCGCGAGCTTGGCACCCCAGGGCGCGACGAAGATGCTGGTCACTGAGATGCCCAAGAACGCAGGGACATACACGAACCCGAGGCTTCCCCTGGGCAAGCCCTCGACCGTCCATCCCGCAATCACGTAGCCGATCGTTCCCGCGATCGCGAGCGGAAATCCCATTGCCGCGCACGTGCCGATCGCCTTGTGCGTGGTCATGTTGCAGTAGGTGAGGAACGGCACGCCGATCGCGGCAGCACCGCCGCCGAACAGGCTCGAGACGATTCCGATGAAGACCCCGACGCCCGCGAGCCCCGAGCGGTCGGGCAACTCGCGCGCGGGCTTGGGCCGCAGGTTGAAGGCCATCTGGAAGGTGAGGATGGCCATGAAACCGAGGAAGAAATACTTCAGGAAGGCCGTCGGCACGAAGCGCGCGAGCACCACGCCGCTCGCAACCCCGACGAGCAATCCGGGCGTCATGTGCTTCACGACCTCCCAGTCGACCGCGCGGTGCTTGTTGTGCGTGCGAAAGCTCGACCAGGACCCGGCGATGATCGCCGCGAGCGACGTGCCGATCGCCAGATGCATGACGTACTCAGGGGGATAGCCGTGCGCGGTGAACAGCAGGGCGAGCGTGGAGACGATGACGATGCCGCCGCCGATGCCCAGCAGGCCCGCGAAGAAGCCGACGACGATCCCGACACCGAGGTAGACCGACAGCTCGCCTAGCGGCATGTCACTTCAGGTGCTTCGTGATGAACTTCCATTCGGCAGCACTCACCGGCGTGATGGAGAGCCGGTTGCCGCGCTTGAGCGTCACCATCTCGGCGAGCTGCGGGAGCGTGCGCATTTCCTCGAGCGACAGCACGCGCGTCTTCTTCACGAGCTTCACGTCCACGAGCATCCAGCGCGGTTCCTCGCGCTTCGCCTTCGGGTCGTAGTACGGGCTCTTCTTGTCGAACTGCGAATCGTCGGGATACGGCGTGCTCGAGACTTCCGCCAGGCCGTAGACGCCAGGCACTTCGCAGCTCGAGTGGTAGAACAGGACGCCATCGCCCACGCGCATGTGGTCGCGCATGTAGTTGCGCGCCATGTAGTTGCGCACGCCGAACCAGGGGGTGGATTGCTTCGGGGCCGCGGCGAGGTCGTCGATCGAGAACTCGTCGGGTTCGGACTTCATCAACCAGTACGCCATCTAGATGTCCTGCGGTGTTCGTCCAGGCCGCACTCTCGAACCCAGGGGTCCAAGTCGGTCACTCACCGAGCGCCGCAGGTACGTCCGACGTGGGACGCGCACAATAGCGCTCTTAAGGCGAGCATCCATAGCTGACATTTATCGGTTCAAAGGATGTAAGCCTGGACGAACACCGCAGGAAACCTCAGAACAGATTCTCCTGGTCGGCAGACAGCGCCGCCTCGAGATTCTCCTGCATTGAAGCGATTCTACGACGAATCGCGGTGCCGTCAACGCCGGAATCTCCCGGCTTGCGCTGTAGGAATTCGTGCGCGATGTTCAGCGCCACCATCAGCGCGATGCGTTCATTGCCGACGACCTTGCCGGTGTCGCGCGTTTCGCGCAGCTTGCGATTGAGGTATTCGACCGACGCCATCAATTGCTGCTCTTCGCCCTCGGGGCAGCCGACGCGGAACTCGCGGCCGAGCAGGTTGATGGTGAGCGCGCCCTTCTCGCTCACGACTCAGTCTCGGGGATCTGCTTGAGCAGCGCTTCGATGCGCGCCTTCGCCGCGGCGAGCTTTTCGCCCACGCGCACGTTCTCGTCGGTGCGGGAAGCGATCTGCTGGCGCAGGTCGCGATTCTCCTCCCGCAACGTTTTCAGCCGCTGCACGAGCAGGGAGAGCTTCTCCTCGAGCGCCGAAAGTTCCGGTTCCATGACAGCCACCCTATTGGAAAAGCCCCAGCGCGTCAATGCATAAGCTGCTCTTTTGAAAGTGGTTTCGAGCGGAAGGGGTATCATTGCGCCAGCGATTGGATGCTCGGGAAGCCGGTGAAAAGCCGGCGCTGCCCCCGCAACGGTATGCGAAGCGTGGACCGCCAGTAACCCGCCACTGCGACCCCTGGAAAGGGGCCGTGGGAAGGCGGCGGTCAGGACTCGCAAGCCCGGAGACCGGTCCCATCGCGCCGGAGGAACGAACACGGAGCGTGTCCCCGTGTCTTTCCATATCGAGAACCTGCAGCCTGCGGGGACGCTTGCTGCGCGGAGGAAGGAAACCATCTCCATGAAAGTATTGCCCTTTGCGGGCCTCGTCGGGCTCGCAAGCCTCGGCTCGCAAGCCCAGGTGCCGTTGACCGCTTCACCGCCCTCCGTGGATACCGTGGTCGTCACCGCGACGCGAAGCATGCGGCCCGATGCCGCCACTTTGCGCGAGGCCATCGTCATCACGCGCGCCGACCTCGAGAATGCCGGCACGCAATCGCTCGCCGATATCCTGTTGCGGCGCGCGGGCGTCGAGATACGCGGCACGGGCGGACCCGGCCAACCAGTCGGTTTGATGATGCGCGGCGCGGGTACGGCGCAGACGCTGATCCTCATCGACGGAATCCGCGCCGGTTCCGCCACGGTCGGCACGACGTCGATCGAGAACATTCCGATCGAGCTGATCGAGCGCATCGAGATCGTCAAGGGACCGCTGTCGAGTCTCTACGGGTCGGACGCGATCGGCGGCGTCGTGCAGATCTTCACGCGCGGAAAATCCGTTCCGCACCTGTTCGTCTCCGCCGGATACGGCGAGGACAGCGACGGACGCGTCGCGGCCGGCGTCACCGGCGCCGACCAGAACAACTCGTTCTCGCTGTCGGCCGGCGGCCGCAAGGTCGATGCGCCGAGCGCAACGAACGCGCGCTCGTTCTGCCACGACGAGGACCGCGATCCCTACAAGAACGCGTTCGCCGAAGCCAAGTACTCGCGCAAGCTCTGGCAGGGCGAGACGATCGCGGTCAACACGTTCTACTCGCGCGGCAAGACGCATTTCGACGGCTGCCCCGACGACCTTGGGAATCGCCACGACGACCTGAACGACCAGTCGATCTTCGGCGCGGGTATCACTTCCTCGACCGAGTTCTATCCCGGATGGACGAGCCGCCTCAGCTACGGGTTCGGGCAGGACGAGATCGAGACGACGGGCGCCTTCACCTCGAACTTCCGCACTCGCCAGAACCAGATCACGTGGATCAACGAATTCGTGACGAGCCCGGGGGGTGTCGCGCTCATCGGCCTCGAGGGCCTGCGCCAGGAGGTCTCGTCGAACTCCGCATTCACCCAGGATCATCGCGATATCGGCTCGATCTTCGGCGGCGTCAACGAGACGTGGCAGAACCAGCGGCTCGAGGCGAGCCTGCGCTACGACCGCGATGACCAGTTCGGCAACCGCACCACGGGCTCGTTCAGCTACGGCGTGCCGTGGCAGGGTGTCGGCCTGGTCTCGACGACGTACGGCGAAGGATTCCGCGCGCCCACGTTCTTCGACCTCTACGGTCCGGCATCGGATTTCTACCAGCCCAATCCGGATCTTCGTCCCGAGCGCAGCAAGAGCGTCGAGTTCTCGGTCCGCGCCAACCCCGGCAGCGCCTGGGGCTGGAAGGCGACCTACTTCGACAACCAGATCGAAGACCTCATCACCTACGACTTCGCCACGATGAGCTCGCAGAACGTCGCCCGCGCGCGCATCAAGGGCGTCGAGGCTTCGGTGAACGGTACGTACTGGGGTGTGCGCATTCGCGGCAACCTCACCGTGCAGCGACCCGAGGATGAGGACACGGGTTACCGGTTGCAGGGACGCGCGAAGCAGTTCGGAACGGTGGACCTGTCGCGCGACTTCGGCGACTGGACCACGGGCCTCTCGGTCCTGGGGAGCGGTGATCGCTTCGACTCGCGCAACGAATCCGAAGCGAGCCGGCTGCCGGGCTATGCGGTCGTGGATGCACGCGTTCGATACCGGTTCGACAAGCGCTGGGCCGTGGACGTGATCGCCACGAACCTGCTCGACAAGCGCTACGAGACGTCGGTGGGCTACGACGCGCCGCGTCGCGGCGTCTTCCTGAAGGTGACCTTCGACGCGTTCTGACGAACGCTACGTGCGCACGAGGTAGCCGCGGGGCGCGAAGGTCGCCCCGAACTTGTGCTCGCGCACCGGGTCGTGGAGCAGCAGTCCGGGAGATTCCTTGTGGAACTCCTCGAGCGCTTCCCACGGCCCCGGTCCGTGATCCGGGCGAAGCGGGTGCCCGTTCACGATGGTGTCTTCCACGATCACGTAGTCCCCACGCTTGAGCGGCGGGATCCACGCGCGCAATTCGCGCAGCACGTGGTCGCGCGAATGATCGGAGTCGAGGATCAGGAGGATCGGCGAGCGCTTCTCCGGCAGCAACGCGAGCGCCTTCGCGACCATCTCCGGCGAACCGCTGTCGCCCACGAGGAAATTGATCCGCGGATGCGAAGCGACCTGCCGCGAGGCCGCGTCGACGTCGCACGACACGACGAAGCCCGCGCTGTTGCGCGCCGCGAGCGTCTCCGCGAAGAAGAGCGCGGACCCACCGTGGCGCGTGCCCGTCTCGACCACGTAGTCGATGCCCCGCTCGAAGATGATCTCCTGGTAGTTCCAGATATCCGCGGGAAACTTGAGCGTGCGGATACCGTGCCACGTCATGTACTTCCAGACGTTGCCATCGTGGAACCACTGGACGTAGGCCGACCCTTCCGGGGGCATGCTGCTGCTCATGGCTTCACTCCGACGACGCGCATGTCGCGCGGTTCGCGCAGCTTGAATTGCGCGGGCTCCTGGCGAATGTCCTGGAGGCCGACGTCGGCGAGCAGCGCGCGCAGCGATTCCGGGGTGTAGCCCCAGCGATGGATCATCAGCGGATCCTTCCACGCCGGGTCGCCGTAGAAGACCCACATCGTGCGCTGCCCGTCCTTGTCCTCGCGCGAGAACTGCGCGGGATTCTCGAGGAAGGTGCGGCAGGCACTTTCCAGGTTGGGGCATTCGACGACCATCTTCCCGCCCGGCTTCAGGACGCGCACCCACTCGCGCAGCACATCGCGAATTTCCCAGCGCCAGAAATGCTCGACGACGTGGACCGAGAGGATCTCGTCGGCCGTCGCGTCGGCGAAGGGCACGAGATCGTGGAGATCGCAGATCACGTCGGGCTTCATGCCGGCGCGCGCCTCGACCACGTCCACGTTCACGTAGCCCGGGAGGATCTTGTCGCCGCACCCGAGGTTGAGCCGCATCGGTCGCGCATCGCGCTCGCCGAGCGCCGCCGCCCAGCGGCGCCCGCATTCGAAGGCCGAATGGTCGCGCGCGATCCGGCGCTGCGCTTCGCGCATTCGCGTCTCGGTGCCGGCCGGATCGTCGAGGGCCGCCTGCACGGCCTTCGCGAGGTCCTGGCCCACCGGAACGATGTCGGCAAAAGGCATGTACGAAGGCACGGGGTCCGCGACGACGAAGCGCCCGGCCCACAAAGGCTCGATGAGACGGTTGGGACTCTTCGCGGCCTTCTGGTCGCCGTCGACGACCGGAATCCAGACGAGGTCGCAGGCTTCGAACGCCTTCCACGTCGCTTCGAGGGACCACGGCTGGTACTCGACGCGCAAGCGCGAGGAATCGATGCCGAGCGAAGTAGCGAACTGCGCCACGAACGTCGCGGAGTCATTGGACGGTGTCGTCAGGACTGTGAGCCGCACCGGCATCACGTCGGCGAGCGCCTTCAACTGCGCGCCACGCGCGACGAGACCATTCAGGTTCGATCCATGGCCGAACCACAACACGCGCAAAGCCGGCAGCTGCGGCGCGAATTTCGGGAATCGCCGCGGACCCTCGACGGGATCCGTGACGACGATCGCTTCGCGGCCCGTGTGCTTGAGGATCGCCGCGGCCATCGTCTCGGTGCTCGCGACCACGGTGTCCGCGAGCTCCACGAGCTTGCGCTGGTGCGCGCCGTGTTGCGCGTGCTCGAAATGGTCATCGCAGAAATCGACGACGACTTTCACGCCGCGCGCCTTCATCCCGGCGGCGAGCGTTTCGTTCTCCGCGTGAAAGCTCTTGGAAATCACGAGCACATCGCACGGGTTCTGCGTCACCGACGCGGGCCAGCCGTCGGCGGGCAGCGCCGCAAGCTGTACCTGGTGGCCAAGCCGCGCGAGCTGCTGCGCGGGAATGAGTACGCGGTAGCGCGCGGATGCGAGGTCGGAGGTCGCGCCCGCCGGACCCTGGCGCAGCGGGGCGACGGTGGTGAAGAGGATCTTCATGGATCGGTCTTGCGCGTGCCGGTCATGTTGACCATGAGATAGGGCAGGTACTTGCGCTTCACGCCTTTCCCGTCGTCCACGAGTGCCGCCAGCTTGTCGTCGACGGTCGGGACCTCCCCGCCCCCGGTGATCTCGAAGAATTCGCCTGGCGTCGTGGACGAGTAGTAGAGATCCGACCAGTCGAAGCGATCGAACAGCGACATCACGCCCTTGTGCGAGAAACGAAAGTAGTCGTCGGGGTACGGGTGGTAGCGCCATACCCACGGCACCGACATGTACAGCTTGCCGCCGGGACGGAAGAGCCGCGAGAGATTCTCCGCGAAGACCCAGGGCTTCTCGACATGCTCGAGCACCGAGCAGCAGATGCCGAGCGAGAAATAGCCTTCCTTCAGGGATCCGATGCCCTTCGTGAGGTCCGCGACGACATCGACGCCCGGTCCTTCGGCCATGTCGACGCCGACGTACTCCACGTCGGAGTAGTGGTCGCGGAAGGTCGACGTCGAGCCGTATTCCTTGCTGCCGATCTCGAGGACCGGCCCGTCCGCCTTGGGAATCAGGTGGCGGAGGTACGCGAGCTGGTTGTAGTCCCCCATCAGCCCGGCAGCATCTCGAAGAGGTACAGGCGCCCGTGGACGGGTTTGCCGTCCTCCTTGCGAAGGACCGTGTCGCGCTCGTCGACGAGCGCGCATCCGGATTTGGCGGCCAGCGCCTTCACGTACGCATCCGAGTGCGCATAGCGGCCCGTGCGGGCCAGCCTGAAGTCCTCGCCCTCGCCCGCACCGTCGAGGCGCTCCACCGAGAACGCGAAGAGGCCGCGGGGCGGCAGCGCATGGCGCGAGGCACGGAACACCGGAGCGAGATCGCCCACGTAGACGAACACGTCCACGGCGGTGACGAGGTCGAACGACGCCGCCTCGCGTCCTTCGAGGAATGCGGCGACCTCCATTTCGGCGAGCTCATCGAAAACGGCCCGCTCGCGCGCCTTCTCGAGCATCTTCCCCGAGAGGTCCACGCCCACCATGTACGAGGCGTGCGGCCGCAGGAGGATTCCCGAGAGTCCCGTGCCGCAGCCCAGATCGGCGATGCGCATCTTCGGACGCGACTTGAACACGGGCTCGAGGAACGCGATGAATTCCTGCGGCGTGCGGTATTCGAGGTCCACGGTGAGGCGCTTGTCGAAATCGGCGGCGAAACGATCGAAGAAGTCGCGCACGAACGTATCGGGCGCGCGGCCCACCTTCACGCCGGCGATCGAGTCGCGCAGGTAACGGATGCCTTCGTTGTCCGGATCGATGGCCAACGCGCGGTCAAGACAGGGAACGGCTTCCTTGTCGCGCCCGGCCATGTAGAGCTGTTCGCCCAGCGAGATCCACGCATCGGCGAAGTCCGGGCGAATCGCGACGGCGCGCCTCAGGTGCTCGATCGCCTTCTCGCCCTGCTTCAATTTTCCGTAGGCGCTCGCGATGTTGTTGTGGGCGGTCGCGAAGTCCGGCTGCAGGCTCAGGGCGCGCTGGAGGTGGCGCACGGCGTCCTCGAACCGGCCCATGGCGATTTCGCTCACGCCCAGGCCATTGAGCACCGGCACCACGTCCGGTTTCATCCGGAGCGCGCGCGAGTACTGCTCCGCGGCTTCGTCGAACCGCTGCGCGGTCTCGAGCAGGTTGCCGAGGTTGGCGCGCGCCTCGAAGAACATCGGCCGCAGCTCGAGGGCACGACGGTAGGCGTGGATCGCCTCGGCGGGGCGACCGACGGCCGCGAGGCACACACCCTTGGTGAAATGGAACTGGGATTCGGCGCCGTCGAGCTCGACCGCCTTTTCAACATGCGCGAGCGCATCGGCGTGGCGATTCTGGAAGAGCGACGAAATCGCGAGGATGTAGTGGGCTCGCGCGGTGCCCGGGCTTTGCCCGATCACGTGGCGGGCGGCGGCCTCGCCCTGCGCGAACTGGCCCGCGTAGACCGCGTCCTCGCCGTGCTGGAGGAGCTTCGCGAGTTCGCTCATTTCTTCCCGGCCTCGGCCGCGATCCGGACGCGCTGCTGGCTTTCGAGCACGAGGTCACGTTCGCGGAACCATTCGCCGGCGTAGTCGGAGCCCTCGTATTCCTTGAACCAGGGACCGCCCACGGTGAAGTGGACCAGCGCCGCGTCATCCCGGTAGGGATCGTGGCCCACGAGGTGGTTCCACGCAGTCGGGATCTCGCCGATGAGGTTGTCGTCGCCCAGCCACTTGAACTGGTGGAGCTGGAGGCCGGTCGCGGTGTTCACGAACTCGGGCGTCAGCGCCTTGCAGCGTCCGCAGTTCAGGAGCATCACCGAGGACCAGTTCTTCTTCTCGTATTTCGTCTGCACGGCGCCGAGGAACTTGGTCTGCTCCTGGGGGACGTGGTTGTGCTTGACCACCTGGACGGCATAGCGCTCGTCGCGCTTCGCCCAGAGCCCGGCGATGTCGGCGCGCACGAGCATGTCGCAGTCCATGAAGATGGCCCAGCCCTCGTAGCCCGCGAGATGGGGCACGAGGAAGCGTGAAAAGGCGAAGTCCGTCGATTGCATCGGGACCCGCTCGCGGGTGAAGACCTTGCCCAGCTGCGAAAGCATCACGGGCGACACGCTCACCGGCTCGGTGGCGTGGCGGTGGATGCTGTGCGAGAGGACGTGGAAGGCGACGGTTTCGGCCGCGTCGAAGCCGATGAAGACACGAATCATGGCGGGCATTTTACCCTCACCCGCCATCCCCGAGCCGCAGGGGTGCCGCCCATAGCATAATGGGCCGCCCATGGTGCCCGACGCGATCAATCTTTCCTCGGTCCAGCGCATCCTCGTGGTCAAGCTGCGCCACCACGGCGATGTGCTCCTCTCCTCGCCCGTGTTCCAGGTGCTGCGCAACCGCGCCCCGCACGCCGAGCTCGATGCGCTGGTGTACGCCGATACGCGCGACATGCTCGCGGGGCACCCGGCGATCGCGAACCTGCACACGGTCGATCGCGCCTGGAAAAGGCAGGGGCTGGTTGCGCAGGCCCGCCACGAAGGGGCCTTGATCAAGACGCTCTCCGCGCGCAAGTACCAGCTGATCTTGCACCTCACGGACCACTGGCGCGGCGCCTGGCTCGCGCAGGCCCTGCGGCCGCGCTGGTCCGTCGCCCCGAACCGCGCGAGCCGCTTCTGGCGCTGGAGCTTTTCGCACCGCTATCCCGTCGCCGCTTCGCGCCACACGGTGGAAACCAACCTCGATGCCCTGCGGCGTGTCGGCGTGTATCCCGAGGAATCGGAAAAGCGCCTCGTGATGGAGCCCGGTCCCGAGGCGACCCAGCGCGTCGATGCCCTCCTGGCCGCCCAGGGTCTCGCGCCAAAGAGCTTCATCCATGCGCATCCGACCTCCCGCTGGCTCTTCAAGGCGTGGACCGAAGCGAAGAACGCGGAATTGCTCCGTGCGCTCGTGCGCGACGGCCACCGCGTCGTCGTGACCTGCGCGCCCGATGCCCGCGAGCAGGCAATCCTTGGCCGCATCCTCGCCGCGGCCGGCCCCGGCGTCACGGATCTCTCCGGCCAGCTCACGCTGCGCGAGATGGGCGCGCTCACGGGGCGCGCACGGCTTTTCTTCGGCGTGGACTCCGCGCCGATGCATATCGCCTCCGCCATGGGCACGCCCGTGGTGACGCTGTTCGGCCCCAGCGGCGAGGCGATGTGGGGACCGTGGATGGTTCCGCACCGCATCGTGACCAGCGGCCACCCCTGCCGGCCATGCGGCAACGACGGCTGCGGCGGCGGGAAGATCAGCGAGTGCCTCACGCAACTTCCCGTCGAACGCGTGCACTCGGCGATCAACGACCTGCTGGCGCGCCCTTGAGCGCGACACCCGCGAAGGCCCATCGCGGGCTCGGGCCTCGCGTGGCCCTGATCCGCAGCCGCTACGACCCTTTCGGAGGCGCGGAGCGCTTCGTGCAGGGCGCGGTCGCCGCGCTCCGAGCGAAAGGCGCGAGCCTCACCATCATCACGCGCCACTGGCCCGACCACGACGGCACGGCGATCGTGCTCGACCCCTTCTACGCAGGCAGCCTGTGGCGCGACTGGGGCTTCGCCCGCGCCGTGCAACGCGAGCTGAAGAAGCGCCACTTCGACCTCGTGCAGGCCCACGAACGCATTCCCGACTGCGACCTCTACCGCGCCGGCGATGGCGTGCATGCCGAATGGCTGGCGCAGCGCGAGCGCGTGCAGTCCGGGCTGGCGACGTTTGCCACGCGCCTTTCACCGCATCACCGCTACGTGCTGTCGGCCGAGTACGCCCTGTTCACCAGTCGAAAGCTGCGAGCGGTGATCTGCAACTCGGAGATGGTGCGCGAGGAAATCGCGAAGCAGTTCGCTACCTCGTACGACAAGCTCGTGCTGATCCGCAATGCGGTCGACGGCGCGAAGTTCCACCCGGGGTTGCGCGGCGAGATGCGCGAGAGCGTGCGCCAGCAGCTGCGCCTGCCGCCGTCGGCAAACGTCGCGCTGCACGTGGGCTCGGGCTTCGAGCGCAAGGGCGTGAGCGCCCTGCTCCAGGCGCTGGCACTCCCCGGTGCGTCGCACTCGGCTATCGTCGTGGGCAAGGACAAGCATGCCGATCGCTACGCGCACCAGGCTCGCCGCCTGGGCGTCGCCGAGCGCGTGCGTTTCGTCGGTGCGGTGTCCGACGTCCGGCCCTACTACGCGGCGGCCGACAGCTTCGTGCTGCCGACCCTCTACGATCCGTGTCCCAACGCCGCCCTCGAGGCCATGGCCTGCGGGCTTCCGGTGGTGACGACGCGCAAATGCGGCGCGGCCGAGCTGCTGCGCGAAGGCGAAAGCGGCTTCGTGCACGACGCGCTCGATATCGCCGCACTTGGCGCGGCGCTGGCCCGGCTCGATCCCGCGACGGCCGCCCGCATGGGTTTGGCCGCGCGCGAAGCCGTCGCGAAGCTCACGCCCGAAGCCATGGCTGGCGAATACCTGGCGCTGTACGAGAGAATGCTGACGCGATGACGCCCGATACTTCCGCGAAGACCCTGTACACCCGCTTGCTGCGCCACGTGTGGCCCTATCGCGCCGCGCTGCTCGTGGGCATGCTCGCGATGATCGTGGGGGGCCTCGCCGACGCCGCCCTCGTGAAGCTCACCGGACCGCTCGTCAACGAGCTCTTCGTGAACCGCAACAAGGATCTCGCGATCCTGCTGCCGCTGGGCGTGGTCGCGGTCTTCGTCGTGAGCGGTATCGCGAGCTTCACCGCGGGCTACATGACGCAATGGGCGAGCAACAAGGTGATCCTCGACCTTCGCGGCCTCATGTTCGCCAACCTGCTGAAGCTTCCGCCGGCGCACTTCGACGACGTCACGACCGCGCGCCTGGTCACGCGCTTCACGAACGACGTCACCAACATCGCCGCTGCTTCGGCCAGCGTGCTCGCCGTCCTGGTGCGTGACACGGTCACGATCGTGGCGCTGCTCGGGATCCTCTTCTATTCGAACTGGAAGCTCACGCTGATCGCGTTCGCGGTGATCCCGCCCGTGGCGATCATCGTGCGCGTGTTCGGCAAACGACTTCGCGAGACCAGCCGCGGCAGCCAGCACGCGATCGGCGGCATCGCGGCCGTGCTCGACGAGACGATCGCCAACCAGCGCGTGGTCCGGATCTTCGGCGGCCAGGAATACGAGGCCGGGCGGTTTCGCGAAGCCAACGAGCGCATCCGCCGCTTCAACATGAAGCAGTCGGTTGCCGCGGGTGCGAGCGTGCCGATCACGCAGCTGCTGGTGGCCGTCGCGATCGCGGCGATCATCTACTTCGCCGCGCAGCTCGCGTTCGTCGGTGCGACGGACGTGGGGACGTTCGTGGAGTTCATCGCCGCCACCGGCATGTTGCTGCAGCCGCTCAAGCGCCTTACCGGCGTGAACGAGCACATCCAGAAGGGTCTCGCCGCGGCCGAAAGCGTCTTCGGCCTCATCGACGAAGCGCCCGAGGACGATCGCGGCACGTTCGTGCTGGGCCGCGCGCAAGGGGCGATCGCGCTCGAGAACGTCACGCTCACCTATCGCAGCCAGACGCAGCCCGCGCTCGAGGGCATCTCGCTGTCCATCGCACCGGGCGAAACCGTCGCGCTGGTCGGTCCTTCCGGCGGCGGCAAGTCGAGCCTGATCCACCTCCTGCCGCGCTTCTACCACCCGAGCAGCGGGCGCATCACGATCGACGGACACGACCTCGAGTCGCTCACGCTCGCGAGCTTGCGCCAGCAGATCGCGCTCGTGTCGCAGAACGTCGTGCTCTTCAACGACACCGTTGCGGCGAACATCGCGTACGGACGCCTCGGAACCACGAGCGTGGCCGATATCAAGCGCGCCGCGACCGCCGCGCACGCCATGGAATTCATCCGCACGCTGCCCCAGGGGCTGCAGACGGAAATCGGCGAGAACGGCGCCAAGCTTTCGGGCGGCCAGCGCCAGCGCATCGCGATCGCGCGCGCGCTGCTCAAGGACGCGCCGATCCTCCTGCTCGACGAAGCCACGTCGGCGCTCGATACCGAGAGCGAGCGCGCAGTGCAGGCGGCGCTCGAGACGCTGATGGAAGGACGCACGACGATCGTGATCGCGCACCGGCTCTCGACCATCGAGCGCGCCGACCGGATCGTGGTGCTCGCCAGTGGCCGGATCGTCGAGGAAGGCACGCACGCCGCGTTGCTCGCCAGGGACGGCGTCTACGCCGGGCTGCATCACCTCCAGGGCCGTTCCGGTTCCTGACGCTTCGCGCATGCGCATCGTCCACACCGAATCCTCGCTCGGCTGGGGAGGCCAGGAGATCCGGGTCCTCACCGAAGCGCGCGGCGTCGCGCGCCGCGGGCATGAGGTGATCCTCGTCTCGCCCAAGGAAGCCCGCATCCACGCCGAGGCCGCGCGCTTCGGTGTCGAGGCCGTTGCGCTTCCGATCGGACGCAAACGCCCGGGTGGCGTGATGGCGTTGCGGAAGTTCCTCGCTGAGCATCCCTGCGATGTCCTCAACACGCACAGCTCCACCGATAGCTGGCTGGGCGCGCTCGCGAGCGTCGGGCAATCACGCGCGATCGTGCGCACGCGCCACATCTCCGCGCCCGTGCCTCGCAACTTCTCGACGCGCTGGCTCTACCGCCAGGCCCACCACATCGTGACCACGGGCGAGAAGCTGCGGCTGCAGGTGATCGAGGAAACGGGTGCCGACGCTGCTCGTGTCGTGTCGATTCCCACCGGCATCGACCTCGAGCGTTTCCGTTCCGCCGATCGCGCCGCCGCACGCGCCGTGACGAACCTGCCCAGCGACGCGTTCATCGTCGGGATTGTCGCCACGCTGCGAAGCTGGAAGGGCCATCGCTACCTGATCGAGGCGATCGCCAAGATGCCGGGCCTGCAGCTCGTGATCGTGGGCGACGGGCCGCAGCGCGAGGCGCTCGAGAAACAGGTCGCCGCGGCAAACCTCGGCGAGCGCGTGCGTTTGGTGGGAAACCGCGACGACGTCTCTCCGTGGCTGCAGTCGTTCGACCTTTTCTGCCTGCCCTCCTATGCGAACGAGGGTGTACCCCAGGCGCTGATGCAGGCAATGGCGTGCGGCCTGCCGGTGGTCACGACGAACGCGGGCAGCATCGGCGAGATCGTCACCGACGGCGTCTCAGGCGTGATCGTGCCCACGGAGAACGTGGATGCGCTGCGTTCGGCGATCGCGATGCTCGTGGACGACGGCGCGACGCGCACGAAGTTCGCCGCGCAGGCCGAGGCGACCGCGCGTGAGCGTTTCGGCGAGTCGCTGATGGTCGACCGGATGATCGCGGTGTTCGAGCGCGCCCTGCATGGCTAGCGGGCATCGACTCGCGGGCCGCGCGCTCGTCGTGGCCCGCGCCTTCACCGCGCGGATTTCATCCCCGGGGCTCACGGCCGCACCGAAGGATCCGCGCCGCATCCTGGTCGCGCATCACCTGCTGCTGGGCGACACGCTCATGCTCACGCCGCTGCTCGCGAAGCTGCGCGCTTTGCATCCTCAAGCCAAAATCATCCTGCTCGCCGATCCCGCGTTCGTGCCGCTCTATGCGACGCAACCCTACGGCGTTCGCGCCCTACCCTTCGAACCGCGGGACACCGCGAGCGTGTCGGCGTTGCTTCGCGAAACGCCCGTCGATCTCGCAATCGTCCCGGGCGACAACCGCTTCTCGTGGCTTGCCGCGGCGATGGGCGCGCGCCACATCGTGGCCCATGCGGGCGACCGGCCCGCGTCGAAGAATTGGTTCATTGACGACTTGCGTCCCTACCCTTCGACACCGTCGGCGTGGGGCGACATGGTCGCGGCCCTCGTCGAGGGCCCCGAGCCGGCGCCCTTCACGCGCGGCGATTGGCCTGCGCCCGAGGCGCGGGCCTTCGATGCCCCCACGGCGCCTTATGCGGTGCTGCACGTGGGCGCGAGCACCTCGCTCAAGCGCTGGGGACCGGAGCGATGGGCCGAGATCGCGCGCGAGCTCGAGCGGCGCGGCATCACGCCGGTGTGGAGCGCGGGCGCGAAGGAAACCGCGCTTGTTGCCGAGTGCGATCCGGAAGGCCGCTATCCCTCGTTCGCCGGAAAGCTCGACCTCGCGCAGCTCTGGCAGTTGCTCGCCGGCGCAACGGTCCTCCTCTCGCCCGACACCGGTGTGGCGCACCTGGGCCGCCTCGCGTTCGTTCCCACCGTCACGTTGTACGGCCCGGGCTCTTCCGTGATCGTGGGGCGCGGGCGCTTCTGGCGCGACACGCCGGGGCGCGACGTCACGATCGATCCGTTCGCCTGCCGCGACCAGAAAATCCTCTTCCGTCGCGAGATCGAATGGGTGCGCCGCTGCGGGCGTTCGCTCGCCGAGTGCCCGGAACCCCGCTGCATGCAGGCACTCACCCCGCAGGCCGTGCTGGAGGCCATGGGCGCCGTCGCTTCCGGGCGTCGGTAATACATTCCGCCACATCTGCCGAGGAACTCGCCCCGGCGGCATCGGTCTGGATAGACACCATGCGCAAAATCCTCGCCCTCCTCGCCAGCCTCGTCGTTTCCGCCGCGTTTGCCGCGCCCGTGCCCGGCGAGCTCGCGGTCTCCGACAAGGCCGCGCCCATCGCGACCTTGCGCATCGCGCCGGCCAATGCCGTGCCGCGCAGCTTGCGCTTCGCGCCTCTTCCCGCCGCCGAGGTCGAGAAGATCCGCACGTCGGCGCGCACGCAACTGAAGCGCATGCGAATCGGTGTCGCGCGCGATGTCTCGCAGGCCGAAGGGGCAGTGCCCGCCGCGGCCGATCTGCAATGGGTCGCGGTTCCCGGAGGCTTCGCGGCGCGCATCAGCGTCACGTCGCCGGGCGCTGCTGCGATGCGCGTGGCCCTGGACGTGAGCGGTGCACCCGCGGGCAGCGAGCTGGTGTTCTTCGGCTCGACGCGCCCCGAGCGGCTCGAAGGCCCGGTGCGCGTGGATGCAATCGGCGACCGCACCTCCGCGTGGTGGTCCCCGGTGACCGAAGGCGAGACGCTGACCGCGGAAGCGTTCATTCCCGCCGGCAACGATCCCGCGGCCTCGGGCATCGCGGTGCGGCAAGCCGCGCACCTGGTGATTTCGCCCACGGAGAACGTCACCAAGGCGCTCGCGAAGATCGGCGAGGCCGGCAGCTGCAACATCGATGCGAAGTGCGTCGACAACCCGTCGCAGGCCTACATCAACGCGCGCAACTCCGTGGCCCGCATGTCCTTCATCGTCGGCAGCGGTGCGTTCCTGTGCACGGGCACGCTGCTCAACGACACGGACACGTCCTCGCAGATCCCGTACTTCTACTCGGCAAACCATTGCTTCGACGCCGAGGAACCGCCCTATCGCACTCAAGCGCAGAAGCAGGTGATCGCGAATACGCTCACGACGTTCTGGTTCTACGAGAGCGCCACCTGCGGCAGCCTGACGCTATCGACCAGCATGGTCCAGGTGACCGGCGGCTCGACGATCCTGCACGCCGACCTCAACACCGACGTGCTCTTCGTGCGGCTCGTCAATGCGCCGCCCGCGGGCGCGTTCTTCGCCGGATGGGATCCCGCGCTCGCCACGCCGGGAATCGACATCCTGGGCATCCATCATCCGCGCGGCGACCTGAAGAAGGTCTCGCAGGGCAGCGTCATCGGCTACATCACGCCCGACCTCGTTCCCAATCCGCCCGCGAACGGATTCCTGCGCGTGCGCTGGACGGCGGGCACCACCGAAGGCGGCAGCAGCGGTTCGGGCATCTTTTCGTTCGACTCGAGCCTGTCGCAATACCTGCATCGCGGCGGGCTGCTGGGCGGGGAGGCCTCGTGTACCGCGCAATCGTCCCCGGATTTCTACTCGCGTTTCGACATCGCCTACGGCTCGATCGCGCCGTACCTGAACCCGGGCGCAACACCGGCGTTCACGGTGACGGGGCTCTGGTACAACCCTGCCGAGCCGGGCTGGGGGATCAATCTCACGCAGCACGCGTCGTACAAGGTGCTCGGCGCCTGGTACACGTACGCGCCGGGCGGGAACCCACTCTGGTACTGGCTCGCCGATGGCCTGTGGACCACACCCACGACCTACACGGGCCCGCTGTACGTCCTGTCGGGTCCTCCGCCCACGGGCCCGTTCAATCCCGCTCTCGTGGGCCTGCGCCAGGTCGGATCCGTGACCATCACGTTCACGAACGCCAACAGCGCGAACTGGAGTTACACGGTCGACGGCGTCTCGAGCGCGAAGACCCTCACGCGATTCGACTTCTAGCGGCGGTGGTAGTCTGCGGGCCATGCCCGCCCGCCTGACGGTCGCCGTCGTCACCTACAACCCCGACCCGGTATTGCTGCGGCACACCGTCGAGTCGCTCGCCATCGCGTCGAACCAGGCGCGTGCCGACGGGGTGCTCGCCGGCACCCGCCTCCTCCTGGTGGACAACGGCCCGCAGGAATCGGCCGCTCTCGTGCGCGAAGTCGCCGACGAATGGCCGGCGGCGCTGGGATCTGCGGAAGTCGTCTCGGGCCACGGCAACGTCGGTTACGGACGCGGCAACAACGCGGTGATGGGTCGGCTCGACTCCGACTTCCACCTCGTGATGAATCCCGACGTCGAGCTCGATGCGAACGCGCTCACGGCTGCGCTGACGGTCCTTCGCGATCACCCGGACGTGGGGCTCGTCGCGCCGGCTGCATTCGGCGACGACGGCGCGCGCCAGTACCTCTGCAAGCGGCGCCCCTCGGTAGGCGTGCTCTTCCTTCGCGGATTCGCGCCGTCGTTCGTGCGCCGCCGCTTCACCGCCGCACTCGATGCCTACGAGATGCGCGACGTAATCGGCGATCAACTGCTGAAGGGTGTGCCGCTCGCGAGTGGCTGCTTCATGCTGATGCGCACCGCGCTATTCAGGCAGCTCGGCGGCTTCGATCCGCGCTTCTTCATGTACTTCGAGGACTACGACCTCAGCTTGCGCGTGGGGCGTGAATCAACGGTGGCGTATGTTCCCGGCGCGCGCATCGTGCACCACGGCGGCGACGCGTCGCGCAAGGGCGTGCGGCACATCGCGTGGTTCGTGGCGTCGGCGTGGAAGTTCTTCTCGATGTACGGGTGGCGGTGAGAACCGCTAGGAAGTCGGGAGCCGCGACGCAATCACGTTGAGTCGTTCGGCGCCGGCAGCGTCGCCACGGGCGGCGAGCACGCGTGCAAGGTTGCGGAAGGCGTGCGCGTGGTCCGGTTGCAGGTCGAGCGCGCGACGCAACGCAACTTCCGCGGCATCGAGATGGCCCGCTTCGAGCCGCGCGAGGCCCAGATTGTTCCAGCTGCGCACGTAGGCCGAATCGCAAGCGACCGCGCGTTCGAACGCGTGGGCCGCGGGCTCGGTCTCGCGCAATCCATAGCGCACGGTCCCGAGGCGATGCCAGGCCATGGCCCATTCGGGCGCGAGGCGCGTGGCTTCCTCGTACGCGGCGGCCGCAACCTTTGCCTGCCCCGCATCCTCCGCGGCATTGCCCGCCAGGACATGAAAGCGCGCGTCGGCGGGCGACAGGGCGATGGCGCGCGCCGCGCTCGCAGCTGCGTCGGCCGGGCGGCCGAGGCCGAGCTCCACCGTGCCCTTCAGGAACCACGCCGGCGCGCCCGCAGCGGGATCGGCCACGGCCTTGAGGCAGGCCGCGAGCGCGCTGGCCAGGTCTCGCTGGGCGAGCGCGCGCTGCGCCTGCTCGATGAAATAGGAACTCACGGCGCATAGAATAAGGCCCACGCCCCTTTCACGCGTCACTTCCCTCCTGACTTCAACCGCCGACCCGATGCAGCCCCTCGAACGCGAGCTCGAGGGGCTCGAGCGCGCCGTCTCGGACAACCTCGCGGATGCCATGGCTCGCGTCGCCGCGGGCGTGGCCAACCTTCGGCTGCGTCGATGGGGCCGGGCCGCCGCCCACTTGCGCGTGGCGGTCGCCGCGCAGCCGGACTTCGCGCAGGCGTGGTCGAACCTCGCTTTCGCGCAGCTCGAGCTGCAACAGCTCGATGCCGCCCGGGCCGCGGCCGATCGCGCGATCGCGCTCGATGCACGGCTCGCCGACGCGTGGAACCTGCGCGGGCTCGTCCTCGAACGCGGCGGCCACCTCGATGGCGCGCGCGCCGACTACGAGAAGGCGCTGGGGCTGAATCCCGATTTCGCCAACGCACACGTGAACCTCGCCAACATCGAACAGGCCCGGGGCCGCGTCGATGCGGCGCGTGCCGGATACGAACGCGCGTGCGCGCTCGACGCGAGTCTCGCCGAGGCGCATTACAACCTGGGGCACCTGCATCACAAGACGGGGCGCGTGGAAGATTCGCTGCCGCACTACCGGCGCGCGATCGCGGCGCGCCAGGACTATGCGCAGGCGCATCACAATCTTGCCCACGCGCTGCTCCTGCTCGGCCGGTTCGACGAGGCGTGGCCCGAGTCGGCGTGGCGGCAGACGCGGCTCGCGTTCGCCGATGCGCGGGCGCTTGCCGGCCGTCCCTACTCGCTGCCGGCGTTCTCGCCGGATCGTCGGACGCTCACGATTGTCGGGGAGCAAGGCCTTGGTGACGTCGTGTTCTTCCTGCGTTTCGCGCCGCGCCTGCGCGAGCTCGGCTGGCGCCTGCGATTCACGGGCTCATCGCGGCTTGCACCGATGCTGCGGCGCACGGAATTGTTCGATGAGGTCCTGTCGGAAAACACGGACGTGGAAACGAACGAGATCCTCGCCGGTGACTTGCCGTTGCTTGCGCAAGGCTCGCACGCACCGCCACCGCTCGCACTCACGCCGGACCCCGCGATGGTCGAGGCCATGCGCGCGCGGCTGGCAGCGGCCGGCCCGCCTCCGTACATCGCGCTCGCGTGGCGTGCCGGGACGCCGCAGCTCGGGCCGCTCGAAACCTTGTTCAAGGAATTGCCGCCCGCGGCCCTGGGTGCCGCGTTGCATGGCCTCGATGCGACCTTCATCGCCGTCCAGCGCGATCCGCGTGCAGAAGACGTTGCGGCAATCGCGGCCGCGATGGGCCGGCCGGTGCACGATTTCTCGTCGACCAACATCGATCTCGAGGAAGCGCTGGCGCTGATGGCGATCGTCGACTTCAGCGTGGGCGTGAGCAACACGCTCGTTCACCTGCGCGCCGGGCTCGGACGCGAGGGCGACGTGCTCGTGCCCTTCCCGCCTGAATGGCGCTGGATGGAGGCAGGTGATTCGCCCTGGTTCCCCGGCTTCTCCGTGTATCGCCAGGACCGCGCGCGTCACTGGGACGGCGCGCTCGCTCAGCTCGCCGCGGCGCTCTCCAGGAAGGTCTCGAGCGCGCGCACGGGTTCGTCGCGGCCGAACAGCTCGCCCTGACGATCGACGATCTGCGCGGAGAGTGAACGGCGCCGCTCCGCGTCGCTCGCAATGCCGATCGCGCGCTGCACGTAGTCGTCCGTGTCACGGGCGATCAAATCGCCGCCCACGCCAAGCGTGTCCAGCATTCCCGCGCTCTGCCGGCCGCGCATGAGTTGCCCGGGCAGCGTCACCAAGGGCAGGCCCATCGCGAGCGCGTCGAGCGAAGTGTTGCCGCCGGACCAATGCAGCGTGTCGAGCATCACGTCGCAAAGGCGATTCACGCGAAGGTACTCGCCGTGCGTCATGTACGGAAGGAAAACCACGCGCTCGTCGACCTCCATGCCACGCGCTTCGAAATGCGGAGCGAGGCGCGCAACGAGCGCCTCGCCGAGCGCGGGATGGTTCGCCTTGAACATCACGACCGTGCCCTGGGGATCGCGCGCGAGCACTTCGGCGATCAGCGCGTCGTTGTCGGGATGGATCTTGAAGACCGATTGCGGCACGAGGTAGAGGCGGCGTCCTTCCGGAAGGCCCGCGCTGGCGCGATCACCGTCGGCGGCGCCCGAGGGGCGCACGTAGTTCGTGCCGAGTCCCGGCAGCAGCGCGAGCTTCTCGGCGTAGAGCGCTTGCGCGCCCTCGGGCTCCATCGCCGCGCTCGACAGGAACCAATCCATCGACGGCAAGCCGGTCGTGGTCGGGTGTCCCCAACCCGATACCTGCACGGGTGCGAGCTTCAATGATGCGAGGCCGAACGTGTCGGCGTGCATGCCGAGCTCCGGATAGACCAGAACGTCGAGCTCGTCGGCGAGGACGTGCTGCGCGAGCACCTGCAGGGGACGGCCGGGCAGATGGCGGAAGCGAGTGGCGGCGGCCGCGAGGGCGCGCGTGTCCTCCGCGACCCAGGGGTTCGTGTAGTAGACGTAGCTGTCGAATTTCTCGCGATCGAGGTTGCGGATCCAGCTCGCGAAGTAGCGGCCGGCCGTGCAGTTGTAGAAGAAGTGGCTGAAGAACCCGATGCGCAGCTTGCCTCCCGAGGCGCGCCGCTTGGGCGACTCCAGCCATTGGGGCGACACGCGCTCGAGCACGCGGCGCGCGAGCGCGCCGTATCGCTGCTGCAGCTCGCGATCGGCGCCGCCCTGGTAGGCGAGAAAGAAATTGGTCCAGCGAATCTCGGTGAACGCATCCTCGGGGCGCGCCCACTCGAAGCGATCGGCGATCTCGTGCAGCTGCTCGAGGCCCTGCGCGTATTGCTCACGGCATTGTGCGACGTGGGCCGCATCGCGATACACCTCGGGGAGGATCAGCCGAGCGCCCACGGCCGCCTTGAAATTGCCCGGATGCTTCTGCGAGACGTCCGCGAATTCCTGCTTCGCCTGCTCGGGAAAGCCGGTCTCCCAGGTGAGTTCCGCTGCCGTAATGGCCGCGCGGGAATGGCTGGGCGCAACCGCCATCGCATTGACGTAGCACTGCCGCGCGGCGTCGGCCATGCGGCGGCGACGGTATTGGTCGCCGAGGAAAAGTTGCGCCTCGACGTTGCGCGGATCGAGGTTCACCGCCTGGCGCGCGGCGGTGAGCGCACGGTCGGAGTCGCCGCGCACGTCGTGCAGGCGCGCAAGGTTGTAGTGGGCGAGGCCGTAGCGCGGATCGAGCGTCACGGCGTAGTTGAGCGCGCGCTCGGCATCGGCAAATCGCTCGAGCGCGAGTTGCGCCATGCCCAGGTTGTTCCACGCGCGCACTGCGCGGCCGTCGATGTCGACTGCACGCCGGAATGCATCGGCCGCTCCTTCCGCGCGGCCGCTGGCGAGCAACAGCGAACCCAATCCCGAC
This sequence comes from Usitatibacter palustris, assembly GCF_013003985.1. Taxonomy (GTDB): domain Bacteria; phylum Pseudomonadota; class Gammaproteobacteria; order Burkholderiales; family Usitatibacteraceae; genus Usitatibacter; species Usitatibacter palustris. The sequence goes on from NZ_CP053073.1 coordinate 3,385,304, forward strand.
CACGCCGCCGCCCATTGCGGCTGGAGGTCGAGCGCCTTGCGGAACGACGCTTCGGCCTGCGCCGTGTCGTGACGGTCTTCCGCGATGTGCGCCGCCACGAGGTACGCGCTGGGCTGCTGTGGATCGCGCTCGATCGCGTGGCCGATGCTTTCGGTGGCCTCCGGAAGTCGCCGCAACTGGTGCTCGGCCATCGCGCGCAGCTTCCAGATTTCGGCGCTCGCTTCTTCGGGCTCGGTGAGCTCGCGGTACGCGCCCAGGGCCTCTTCCAGGCGTCCCGCCCGGTGCCACTCGCGCGCCTGTCGTTCCAGGGCTTCGGTCATGTCGTGCTTGCGCTGCGGTCGAGCCAGCGATTCCAGAGGTTGCGATAGGTTTGCTCGAGTGTGCGCGCCATGCCCGCGGCGTCGAGGATGGGCGAGGCCTTCATTCGCTCGCGAAGGTCCTTCGAGAGCCCGGCGAGCCGCGCGGGATCCGAGGCCAGGCCCGCGACGATCTGCGCGTAGCTCTTCGCGTCGTGCGCGATGAGTTCGTCGAGACTGGCGGCCGAGAGGAGTGCCGCGCCCTGCCGTGAAATCAGCGTCTGTCCGCGCAGCGTCACGACCGGGCGGCCCATCCACAGCGCCTCGAGGGTCGTGATGCCCCCCGTGTAGGGAAACGTATCGAGGACGATGTCGATGCCGTTGTATTCGGCGAGCATATCCGCATGCGACGAGTAGCCGCGCCATTCGACGCGCGCCGGATCGATGCCGTGGTCGCGAAACCGCTGCGCGAACGTCGCGCGATCCTCGTCATGCCCGAGGGCGGAGTTCTTGATCACGAGGCGGGCGTTCGGAACCTGGTGCAGCGCGAGGCTCCAGGCCTTGAGCGTGGCCGCCGAGATCTTCGCCATGCGGTTGAAGGACCCGAGAACGATATCGGTTCCGCCGCGGGTGCACGGCGGAGGTTCAACAGCCGGGGCGAACGCGGGCGGCTCGAAACAATAGCGAAGGCGCGGAAGGCGCACGAGCTCCTCGACGAAGGGCTGCGTGTCGGCCTCGGGCGAATGGCCTTCATCGGTCAGCAGGTAGTCGACGGCTTCGAGACCCGTCGTGTCGAAATAGTCGAGCCAGGCCACGCTCACGGGCGCGAGGCGCTGGGAAAATGCCGCGATCCGGCTTCCGGGCGTGTGTCCCGCGAGGTCCACGGCGATGTCGACTTCGTCATCGCGCATGCGGCGCGCCAGGGCCGCGTCATCGAGCGAGCGCACGTCGACCCATGCATCGGAGAGCTCACGATAACGGCGCGTGTCCGTATCTTCGAGATCCTGGTGGGCGTAGCAGCGAACCTCGACTTCGGCGCGATCGTGGGCCTGGAGCACGGGTGCGAGCAGGGACGTCAGCGAGCTTTCGTGGAATCGCGGCGAGAGGTAGCCGATGCGCAGGCGGCGCGTGACGTCGCGCCGGTTGCGGAATGCAGGGGCCGGAACCGAAGGCGCATGGCGCTTGGCCCACGCGCGATGCGCGTCGCACACTTCGTTCGATGTGCGGCGCGGATCGTAATGCAGCGCCACCAGCCGCGCACTGCCGACTTGCGCCGCGTCGGGCGGGTCGAGCGCTTCGGCCTGTTCATACGCGTCGATCGATTCGTCGATCAGCCCGAGATGCTGGGCCGCGGCCGCGAGGCGCACCCAACTACTCGCGCGGTGCGGGTCCGCTTCGGTCGCCCGCCGCAGCAGCGCATGTGCGAGCGTCACCCGGCCGGCGCCGAGCGCCGCGGAGCCGGCGGATTCGCACGCGCCCGCGAGGTTGCTTCGCGCGCGCACGTCACCGGGATTGAGCTTCGCGGCAGCCTCGAAGTGCGCGAGTGCGGCATCGACCTCGCCGGCATCGTGAAGCAGGAACGCGAGCCGCGCGTGGGCCGGCGCCAGTTGTCCGTTCAGCGCGAGCGCCTTGCGCAGCGCAGCGATCGCACCTTTCACGTCGCCGCTGCGCTCGAGCAAGTCGCCCTCGAGCAACCGGAAGCGCGCGTCGTCGCCAATCGTGACGGCGGCGCGAAGAGACTCGTTGGCCGCCGCAAGGTCGTTGCGTTGAGCGTGGACCAGCGCCATTCGAAATGCGGTCTCGGGAGAGGCCGGGTCGCGATCGCGCAGTTGGGCATAGACCGCGAGCGCTTCATCCAGCCGCCCCTCGCGATGCAGTTGCGCCGCCCTGTCCAGCTCGCTCATGTCTTGCGCTTGCCGCGCCCCGGCTCCCACGCGTGGGCGAGCTCGACCAACCCGTAGTCGCGCGTGCGCCCGGTGACCACGAACTCCTGCATCACGGTGTCGAAGAGCCTCAGCCCCTGCGGATCCATCGAGTGGGCGCGGAAGTGATATTTCCCGGGGAGGAAGCGCGGCGCAACGATACGCAGGCGAAATGAGTAGAGGCCCTCGCCGATCGGCACGGGAGTGAAGCCCGCATCGTCCGAGTGCGAACCGTAGACCGGCGTACCGTCGGCGCGCCCGATTCCGAAGGCGAGCTTGGGTGGTGTTGAGTCGGGTCCGTACGCGATGCCTTCGAGCACGATGTCCTCGCCCTGCGCGAACGTCGTCGCGGGCCGGCCGTCGGCGCGCTCGAGCCAGGTTTCGCGCACGGCGGGCACGAGCGCACTCGGTGCTACGCGGGCCACCACCGGTTCCCGGCTCTGGCGCTCTTCGTGCCAGGTCACGTATTCGCGCGTGACATCGAACGCATCTCCCGCGAACTTCACCTTCCCCGCATCGAGCCACATCGCGCGGCTGCAGAGCGTTTGCACGTGATACATGCTGTGCGACACGAGCAGCAGCGTGCCGCCGTTTGCCAGGTAGCCCTCGATCCAGCGGATGCATTTCTTCTGGAAGGATTCGTCGCCCACGGCCAGCACTTCGTCGGTGATGAGCACCTCGGGCCGGAGCGCCGTTGCAATGGCGAATCCCAGGCGCACGACCATGCCCGAGGAGTAATGCTTCACCGGCTCGTCGATGTGCTCTCCGATGTCGGCGAACTGCACGATCTCGCCAACGCGGTCACGGGTCTCGGCGCTCGAAAGCCCCATGAGCGCGGCCGACAGGAAAATGTTCTCGCGTCCCGAGTAGTCCGGATGGAAACCACTGCCGAGCTCGAGCAGTGCCGACACCCGCCCTGCGACGGACACGGTTCCGCGCGTGGGCTTCACCACGCCCGCGATGACCTTGAGCAGCGTGCTCTTGCCCGCGCCGTTCACTCCGATCAGCCCGAGCGATTCGCCACGCCGCACTTCGAGATCGATCCCCTCGAGCGCGCGAAAATGCGGCAGGTCCGTGCCGCCCGCGAGCAGGCGAACGAGCGTCGAGATGCGGCTGCCGGCGGTCTCGACCTTCGGATAGTCCTTGGTGACGCCCTGGACGCGGACCAGGACGTCGCGTTGCGGCGCGGCGCTCACAGGAAGTCCTCGAAATAGGGCGCGAGGCGCTCGAATACCCACAGGCCGGCCACGAACGTGAGGATGGCGCCCAGGAGAAGCGCGGCATCGGCGGGGGCGAAACCCGACCCGGCGAGCAGGGCCTCCCGCATGCGCTCGGCAAACGTCGCCAGCGGATTGCCCGCGGCCCAGCTCCGCAGCGGCTCGGGAACGAGCGAAAGGGGGTACAGGATCGGGGTGGCGTAGAACAGCACGGTGAGTGCGACCGAAAACACCTGCTCCACGTCGCGCAGGACCACCTGCAAGGCGGCGAGCAGCGCCGCAAGGCCCAGGGTAGCCAACGCCAGCATCGCGACCAATGCGAGGGCCACGACGAGCCCGGAAGCATGGATGGGTTGGCCGATGGCGGCGAGGACGGCAAGGACCGTGGCAAATCCGGCCAGGTGGACCAGGAAGGTCGAGGCGACCGCCGAGTACACGACCAGCCGATTCGGGAACGCAACCTTCCGGATCAGCCCTTCATTGGCCCGCACCGCGCTCATTCCGCGCTGGAGCCCGTCGGCGAACATCAGCCAGGGCCACAGGGTCACGGCCACGAAGGCGACGTAGCTGGCCCCGCCCGCTGCCTCGGGCAGGCGGACCTTGAAGACCATGGTGAAGATGAAGGCATAGACCGCCAGGAGCGCCAGCGGATGGACGATGGCCCACGCGGCGCCCGCGACGGAGCCCACATAGCGGTTGAGGAGCTCGCGTCGCGTGAACGACCAGAGCAGCCAGCGATATCGCCAGGAAAGGAGGGTACGGCCAGGCACGGACTTCAGGGATCAACGGGCAGAGGCCCGCAGTCTACCGCGCGCCTTCCTTTGCCGCCTTGTCGCCCGCCTTGCCCGCCTCGCGGTGCAGGCGCGTGATCTCGGCCTGGTCGAGGTCCTTGCGGATCGCTTCGATATTTTTGGTATGGACCACCGTCTGCGGAGTGTTCTTCAGCCGTCCGGCTTCCTTTTCGGCCTCGGTGTCGCGGAACTTGCTTTCCTCTTCCTCGATGATGTCCGCCTTCACATCGGCGAACGGGCGCAGGAAACCGGCGGCCTTCGACTCCATCCGGATGATGTGGAATCCGGACTTGGATTCGATGGGTTCGCTGATGTCACCGCGCTTCTTGAGCGCGAATGCGGCGTCGGAAAGGGGCTTCTCGAGATCGGTCGGGGCCACGCCTTCGAGCTTGCCGCCGTTTCTCCGGACCATCGGATCCTCGGAGAATGACGAGACAAGCGACTTGAAATCGTCGCCGGCGACCGCGCGTGCCCGAATCGAACGAGCGTATTCAAGCGCCGACTCACGCGTCCGGCCATTGAAGGAAATCAGCAGCTGTTCGCCCGTGAATCGCTCGGGCTCCGTGTAGCGGGCTTTGTTCACCCGATACAGGTCTTCGGCTCGCTTCGTGAAGTCGGGCACTTTCACGTTCTTACGGGCCACGTCGCCCCAGAGGGTCGCGAGATAGGCCTCCTCGAGTTGCTTGATGCGAAGCTGCACGAGCGGATCCTTGTCGAGGCCCATCTTCCTCGCCTCGCCGGCGATGATGCGGTTCGCGTAGACCTGGTCGACCGCCTTGCCGATTCGCTCGAGGCTTGCGCGGACCTCAGGACGGTAGAGCGGAGGGACCCTCAGCAGGAACGCTTCGAAATCCTCCTCGGTGACGACCACCGGGGGATTCGTGATGAGCGGCGTATCGGGGGCGCCAAGGGCGCAGAGTGGCAGGCCCATCACCAGAAGGGCAGTCAGGATTCGCATTGCGGATGCTCCAAAGAGAAACCCGTGTGCGCAAGGCGCACACGGGTTTGGGTCAGGCGAACGTTAGTTGTACGAGAAGTCGACGTAAACCGCGCAGCTACCGCTGCAGGTCGACGTGCTCGTGGCCGGATTGTGGAAGCGGACGTTGTAGTAGTACTGCTTCGCCGGATCGAGCTGGCACTTCCACGCGGGCGAGCCTGACGTCGACCAGTCGATCGGAAGCGAATTCGACCCGTAGGCATATCCGCAGGCCGGCGTAACCGGCGTGAAGTTGCCCGGGCATTCCGCGATCGCGATCTGCACGAAGTTGCCCTGCGGAGCGAAGTAGCCAGGCACCGGCATTGTGACCATCCCGATCCCGCTCGCCTGCGACCCACGGACCGGCGAGAACTTGACCGCACCAGAGTCGTTGCCGCTCATCGGCATGAACGCGCGATTGCCGCCAGCCGTGATGTCGTGGATGGTGGCGTTGGTAGCCGGGCAGTTACCGATGACGGGGCCAGCAGGTCCGGTTACGTTCAACGTGTACGAGGTCTGCGCCGGTTGCGCGCCCACGATGTTGGTCAGGTTGCACGTGATCGACGCCGACGTCAGCGTCGGAGGCAACTGCGTGGGAGTGATCGTGAGAACCGTGATCTGGTTCGGCTGCAGCGTGAGCGTGCCGCTGGCCGCCGGCAGGATCTGCGGCGCGTAGTTTTGCGGCGAGGTGCACGAGTAGTTCAGCGTGGCCGGTGCGGACGTGGGGGCGGACGCGACGCGACCGAAGACTACGTTGAACGCGGCTTCACCCACCACCTTGGGTTCAGTAGCCAGCGCGAAGCCGAGGATTCCGCAGTCCCCAATCGCGCAACCGGCGGCCTGGATCGGAACGTTGACGTCCGTCGTGCCCGAAGGGCTGACGGTGACGCCGCCAGCGGCGCCAGTGGGAGCACCAAACCGAACGACCGCATTGCCAACGGCCGTCGGGCCTGTGGAGGCAACCGTCACAAGGCCGGCGCCGTTCACAACAGCTGAAGTCGCCGTCACACCTGCCGGCGAAATGACGGTGGGTGCAACCGAAATGCCGGCGCATTGGCCGGAGCAAGAAACGGTGATGGTCGCCTGCGACGCGCTCTCGGCGACAAGGTGACCGTTGGCGGGGCCAAACGACACCACTGCGGAGTTCGCGGGCGGCGGCGTGCCACCACACGTGAACGCCCATGTATTCGAGGACGCCGTATACGTGGCGGAGGAATACGTGCAGCTCGCGCTCGTACCACCGGAGAGCGTCACTGTCTGTGCAGACGACGCGATGGGCACTGCGAGAATCAAGGCCGCAGCGCTCGTACCGAGCACCGCAGAAATCATTCGAAGGGTTACTGCTTTCAGCATCGACGGCTCCCTGGAGTGAACGGCTGCTTCGCTGGACCCGGAGATCGAGCAAAAAGTTCCAAGCCGTTCAACATTTTAACACGGGCCGTTCCTCCATCGAGGCGCGCACCGTTGCAATGGAAACGAAGGTGCCGTGTCGTCAGGACACGACACCTCCGATGAAAAAAAAAGCGGGGCCGAAGCCCCGCTTTTGATTGCGTGGCCGGCTGCGTGAGCAACCGGACCATCTGCATTCCCGATTACGGCGTCGGGGCTGCAGTGACGAGGTACTTGTGACCGAACAGGCTGCCGTAGTTGCCCTGGCAGGTGGCCGTACCGCAAGTCAGCGTCGAGTTGTTGAGGTTGCGGACCATGAAGCCCGTGACCGGCAGACCTTGGAAGGTCTGTGCGACAGCCGACGTGGCACCCGTGAGGATGTTGTCGGTGACGCCCGTCGCCGATGCGAGGCCCGTGCCGGCGCCAGCAACTGCGTTGGTTCCCGTGAAGGTCAGGCTCGCCCAACCGTTCTGGAAGCCCGTGGTCACGTTGATCGGCACCGCGTTGGTCGAACCCAGCACGCCGGACGCCGTGCCCGTGGGCATGTGCGTCGCACCGTTGCGGATCGAGACCACCGTCGACTCCCAGCACACCGTGTTGGCGGCGGCACCGGGGGGCAGCGGCGAGAAGTCGGCACCGGCTGCAGTGGCGCCGCGCTCTTCGCGGTTGAAGTAGGAGAACGAGATCGTCTCGCACGCGCCGCTGGCGGCAACGTACTTGTTCGTGAACGGCGTCGTGGCGGTTGCCGTCGTGACGAAGTGATGCTTCGTCGGGAACGTCAGCACCCAGTCCGTCTGCGACTTCGTGCCGGAATCCAGGATGTACTCGTTGATAACGCTCGAGCGCATCATGGTCGCCGACACAGCACCCGCACGGCCAACCGGGGTCGCGGCCCAGGTCGAGAAGTACGCGCGGTTGTTGGCAACGACGACGCTCACCGGATCAGCGTTGCTGAAGTTCGGGGTGTCGTTACCGATGTCGAAGTAGATCGGGGTCGCCGTGAGGTTCGACAGGGCGTCGGCGTTGTAGCCGGCGTCCGCGCCGCTGTTCACGTTGATGATCGTGCCCGTGCCGTTCAGGCCACCGGACGGGGTCGTGATCGCAGCAGCAACACCCGGGACCGTCTGGCCCGTGAGCGGCGTGCCGCAAGCCGGCGAGCCGGACGCGCCGTGGACCGCGGCGGAGCCGGGGCCAACGGTCGGGCTCAGCGTGCCCATTTCGATGATCTCAGCGTAGCCTTCACGCGAGCGATCCAGACCTTCGTTCACACCAGCAGCTTCGGCGTTGGCGCCGGAGTAGAGGTAGTTCCGGAAGTCGATGCCGCGCAGACCGCCACCCAGGTCAGGCAGGGCGGGGTTCGTGCACGAGGTATCCGTCGTCACGAAACGGCCACCGGCGGTGGCAGCGTCGCTGGTCGGAACCACGGCACCGGCAAACACGTCGTTCGGCGACAGGTAGAGGTTGAAGTCAAGTACTTCGCGCGAGTTCTTGCCTTCGCGGAAGCGAACCTTGACGACCTTCACCGCCGTCGTGGTGTTCACGACCGAGATGTAGGTGTTGTAACCGTTCCCATTGGAAGCCTGGACCGTGTAGTACGGGTAGATCAGGGCCTGGCCCTGGCCGTTCGGGTCCAGGTAAACCGCTTGGGCGGTACCCGCAGCTCCGAGACCGGCCAGAACGGCCGAGGTCAGGGCTTTTCTCTTGAAGGTATTCATGTTTGTAGGTTGCTCCTTTGTCGACGTGTTAAATGACCGCTCTAGAGACTGCAACAACGAGAGTTTACGCAAGTAAATCCGTTTAATCAATTTGGCAGACGGACCGCTACTTCGGTACGTACCACCATTCACCATCCGTTCGTGCCCACGATTCCCGGAGAGGCGTCGTAATCCTCATCCCCCGGTAGTCGTACTGAATCTCTATTACTACTTCGCACACCGTTGCTTCAGAGCACTCGGCCCTTTTTACGGTGGCCGCCTTCCAGAAACCGGGGCGAATCGAAGTGAAGTACCCCTCATAAGTCACGATCTGTCGGCTACCCGGGCTCATCAAGGAATAAGCAGTCTTGAGGTCACTGGCAACCAGCGCATCCCACCGCTGTTTTGCCCGGGCCATCAGTTCTGCTCGCGATTCCTCGGCCGAGGGGGTTGATGCACATCCGGCGATCACTGCAGCCATTAGCACCGCACTGATTGCCGCCCTCGTTACAGGACCCGCGTTCCTTCTAAAAAAGCTCAAGCAGTCGTTGTTCATGGCGAAGGTTATTGAAGTTGGATAGGAGCGTCAAATGATTTTTCAATATTCTCGCAACACTGTTGCGTTCTTGCAACAGGTGGGAATATAAAGCCACATCAGTGTTTTAGGACGCAGACCTCAAGTAACCGATGAGGAAAACGTCGAAAGTGTGGCGTTTTCGCACTAAGGCTTGACCGCGGGGTCGGCAGTCGCCTTCGGGATATAGCTCTCCAGCATCGGCAGCTTCTTGCGGAGTTCCTCCGTCGCCTCCCGGGCCTGCGTGGAGTCGCTGAGGATCTTGGGGGTAATCACAAGCACCAGTTCCGTGCGCCGCCGGTTCACCGACTGGCTGCCGAAAGCCGCGCCCAGGATCGGAATCTTCGACAGGAGCGGGACGCCCACGGAACTGCGTCCCGTGTCCTCGCGAATGAGGCCAGCCAGGACGATCGACTCCCCGGACGAGATGACCACCGAAGTCGTGACCGAGCGCGAGGTGACGTCCGGATTCGGGTTCACCGCCGTCACGGAGCTGCGATCCGCAGCGCTTACTTCCTGGTTCACTTCAAGCGTGACCTGGTTGTGCGAGTTGATCCGGGGCGTCACCGCCAGAAGGATCCCCGTCTCGAGGTACTGGAACGAATTCAGCACGCCCGTGCCGGTACTCACGCCCGTCTGGGTCTGGGTCTGCACTGAAATACGGTCTCCAACCTTGAACTGGGCCTTCTGGTTGTCGAGGACCATGAGTTGCGGCGAAGCGAGCACTTGCGTCTTGCCGTCCTCGCCGAGCGCATTGAGGACTGCCCGCACCTCGCCACCCGAAAGGCTCACGAGCTGGAAGACCGGCGGAGCAATCGGAACGGCCCCCGTGGGAAGGCTCGGCAAGCCGCCCAGGTTGATCTGCCCCGTGGTGTTCGAGCTGTTGCGGCCGCGAATGAACCACTCGATGCCGTACTTGAGGTCATCCGTGAGCGTGACTTCTGCAAGGAACACTTCCACCAGGACCTGGCGCGGAACCACATCGAGTTTGCGCAGGGCGCTCTCGATAATTTCGTAGTCGGTCGGCGTCGAGAGGATCAGGAGCGAATTCGTGTCCTTGTCCGCGATGACACGCACCTCGCTCGCCGTGGAGCCAATGCCGCCTTGAATCTGGAAGCTTGCGGCGGGCGGAGGAGCCGTGGGCGCCGCTGGTGTCGCCGTGTATCCCGGCTGTCCCGGTTGCGGAGCATTCGAACGGATTTCAGCAGGACGCAGGCCCGGCGCGAGCTGCGGCCCGGAGGCGCCGCCGCGTCGGTTGGAGAAAAGATCGCCGATGAGCTGCGCGAGGTTCTCGGCCTTGCCGTTGCGCACGTAGTAGACGAAGAAGCGCGAGCCGCCCGAGGTGCCGCCGAGCTGGTCGAGGCGATCGACCCACGTGCGGGCAAGGTCCAGGTACTTCGGCTGCGTCGTCACGATGAGCAGTGAATTGAGACGCTCGATGGGAATCACGCGAACGATGCCCCCCAGCGGGCTCGACGCCGCGGCCTGGCCGAACACCTTGTCGAGGTCCGTGACCAACGTCTTCACGTCGGCGCTCTTGATCGGGAAGAGTCCGATCGAATAGCCGGCGAGCCAATCGACGTCGAAGAGCTCGATCGTGTCGAGAAGATGGCGCATCTCGCGCTGATTGCCGCCGAGCACGATGAGGTTCCGGATCTCGTCGGCGCGGATCGTGTTCTCGGCCGCGAACGGCTGGAGCAGGCGCTCCATTTCCTTCGCGCCCACGAACTTCAGGGGTACGACGACGACGCTGAAGCCCGGCGGGATGGGCAGTGTCGTACCGCCAATCTGGGGCGAGATGGAGCCGCGAACCGCGGCGATCGGCAGGATCTTGTAGATGCCTTCCTCTCGGACCACGGCGGCATTGTTCTGGCGCAGCAGCATCTCGAGCGTCGGCAGCAGTTCCTTGCGGGGAATGGGGCGAATCGTGCGGAAGGTGACCGTGCCCGCCACTTGCGGGTGCACGGTATACGACTCGCGCAGGTAATCCCCGAGGATCACCTTGGCGACTTCACGAACGTCGAGCGCCTCGAAATTGAGGCTCGCCTCTTCCGGACCGGCCGGGCCCTGCGAGGGCAGCGGCTTGGGGTTCACGAAGACGCCCGTCCCCGGGTAGGTCCTCGCGCCACCCGCGATCGCTTGCTGGGCTTGCTGCGTAGCGGCCGCGGAAGGAGGGGGTGGAGCGCCCGGGGCAGGCGCCTGGCTCGGCGGCACCGGACCAGACTCAGTCGTCTTCTCGGAAGCGCCTTGCTTCGGGAAGGCCGGGGGAAGCATGTTGCAACCGGCCAGGAGGCACAGGAAGGCAGCGCTCGCCAACCCAGCGAACCCGCGCGGAAACTTTGTCGGACGGAGGGCGCGGATCATCGGATTTGTTGTGGTTTTTCCGTGGTTTGCGTGAAGAAGGCGTGTCATTCTGTCACAGTCATTGCGGTTGCTGTTGCGGTTGGGCGGCCTGCCCGCGCGATGCCCGGCGACGCGCCATGGCTTCTTCGGGCGTGATCGACGGCGGAGCTGCCGACGCGGCACCCTTCGGGGGAGCCGCAGCCCCTCCCGGCGTCGGTTGGCCGGGAACCGCAGGCGGACTACCCGGCACCGTCGGCATGCCGGCGCGAAGTGCTGGGGTCACCGTCGCTGTTGCCGGCGGTGCACCCACAGCAGCGGGTTGCCCAGGTAGGGCCACCGTCGGTACAGGCGCCGGCACCGGGAACGGCCCGGACTGCGCCACGCTGGCCGGGATGGCCTCGCCCGTCGACTTGTGGACCAGCAGCGCCAGGACTTCCTGGTCACCGCCCATCCGGAGGGTTACGCGTTCGGGCTCCACTTCGGCCACGGTCATGCCGTTGAGTTCCTTGCCCTTCTCGACCCGATGGGTCTTTCCGCTCTTGTCCTTGAGCAGCGCAATGCGGATATCGCCGACCATCGTGACGCCATGGAGCACGTATTGGCCCTTCACCATCGACGCGGTCGGCGCGGCGGCCGGCGGAGCGGGACGGCGTGTCGGGATGAACAGCGGGCGCGCGGCCGTCTCGGGAAAGGCCTGTTCGGGAGGCGTCCGATCGAGCGGGGGCAGCAACTTCGCATCCACCGTCGCTACCTTTAGTGGCGCGCCAGATGCCGTTGCGTCGGATCCACTTCCGCCCCAGCCGACTTCCAGGCCGATGATGACCAGCAGCACGACGCAAATCGCGGTGAGAGCGACGATGAGCGGGTGGCGGCGGATGAGCGCTTCCATCAGGTCCCCGTCACCGAATAGCCATACACATCGAACTGCACGAACATTTCGGGCTCCGCGCCCGGCCCCGGACGGAACGTCGCCGGAACCTGGCTGCGAATCATCAGGTTGTCGACGAACAGCATGGGCGTGCCCGTCTCGATGGTGTGCAGGATGCGGCGCAGCGACGAGATGTTCGCGGTGATCTGCACGTTCACCGTGACCTGGCGATAGCGTCCCTCGTCCTTGGCCGGCGGAATCTGCATGGTGATGAGGCGCCCGCCGCTGCCTTCGATGAGCGCGCGCATCGCCTCCTGCGCTTCGGCCGCGGAAAGCGCGGCGGCGCCGGTGCGCAGGAAGAATTTGCGCGCTTCCTTCGCGCGAACGACCTCGAGATTGCTCGCGACTTCAGTGCGCGTAGCGGCGATGCGCCGGTAGCGGTCGAGCTTGTCGGTGTAGTCGGTGATCGCGTTGTCGTAATGACGGTGCGCTAGCCACGTCGGGATCGCGACGAGCGCGATCGCGCCCAGCACGACGCCCGCGAGGATCGAGAGGGCGAGCTTGCGGCTCTGTTCGGGCGAGAGGGCGCGGAAGTTCATATCACTTCGCCGGGACGGGTTCGGGCAACGGGCGCGGGCGAACTTCGGCCGCGATCATGAATCGCTCGGTGCCGGGCTGGGAGCCGCGCGTGAACGCGCCGCGCGGCGCGGAATTCTGCAGGCGCTTGGACTGCTCGAGGATCTCGATCAGCTTCGACGACGAGGTCGTCTCGCCGGAGATCTGGACTTCGCGAACCTTGCCCGCGGGCCGCAGGTCGAGCTGCTGTACCCACGTGTTGTCGGGAAGGAGGTTCGTCAGGTCCTCGATGATCGCGAGCGAGGGCTGGCCCGTGTGCTTCTTCGTGAGCAGGAAGTTGTAGTCGGCGACCAGCTTCTCCAGTTCCTTCGAGAGCCGGTCGGTGGCCTCCGCTTCGGCGCGTGCCTTGGTCACCAGGGGATTGAGCGCCACGACGCGCTCGCGCTTCTGGTACAGCGGCACGATGAGTGCGGTGGCCAGCAGGAGCAACGCCACTACCGCGGCCGCGATGCGGATGTTGCGCACGTACGAACCGCCGCGCTTGCCGCGCTGCCCGACGGGCAGGAGGTCGAGCGGCGTGGAAGACCGTCCGACGTCGTCGAGGAGAACGACGCCCACCACGTTCGCGCCCCAATCGCCCAGGCGTGCAACTTCCGGATCCACGACGTCGCGACGCGCCACGCCGAGGTCCAGGTGCACCTTGCCTGTCGCAGGGTCGCGCGAGGCGACACGATGATCGAAATACACCTCTTCAGCGCGGAACGGCGTGAGGCGATCCATTTCGAACGCGAGCACGCGCTCGAGATTCTCCTCGGTCGCCAACGGCAGCGAAACGCGGCGAAGCAGCGACTGCTCGCGCGCGAGGCACAGGCGAACGCGGTTCTCGTTCTCGCCGGTGCCGGCCACGAGATTGCGAAGCGCAAGCCTGCGGCCCTCGGGATCGAGGCTGCCGAGCGGCGAACGCGATGTTTCGGCGATGCCGCTGGCACGCGCCTCGATGATGACGAGGTCATCGCCCTGAACGCTGATCAGCGGCGCACGGGCCATGCCCGGCAGGCCACCGAGCTTCGCGCGCGCCCATTGCTCGAGCTCGCCCGACCACCAGCGCCAGAACGCCAGCGCCCGCTGTTGCCAGGCGGGCTGCGCGCGCGCGGTCGCGAATTCCGCGGGAGTCGCCATCAGCTGTCGCCCTCCTTGGCCGGCGGGGGTTCGGGCATCGTGCCCGTGCGCCATGCGAGGTAATTCACGGGACGGCGCGGAATGCCGCGAAGGAGCAGCACGCTGTCACGCACGAAAGTCGTTCCATCCTCGAGCCTCGCTTCGGCGCGAACCGAAGCGACGGTGTTGCTGGGCGGCGAGACAAAGGCAGCACCCTCGATGAACGGCGGCGCGACCTGACCATTGGCATAGGCCTGGTCGCGGCGCGCTATGAACGCGTCGACCTGCGCGGCCGTGATGTTCGGAATGGCGAGCAGCACTTCGCGCGACGCGGCTTGCACGGAGACGCCGGCCTGGCGGGAGTGAACGGTGAGCAGTGGGGCCATTCGACGATAGAGCTCGGGGCGCATTCCGAGGACGAGCTGGAGTTCTTCAAGAGCCTGGAAAGGGGCGTTGGCGGGTCGCCAGGACAATCCTGCCGAGGCGTAATCGGATTCCTCCGCGCCGTGCACGCGCTTGAGGGTGTCGGGATCGCGCCAGTCGAGGATCGCATCAAGGAGTGCTACCGCTTCCTCCTCTGGCAGCCCCACCGAAAGCAGCAACCCTTTCAGCAACGCGTCCGATGCGGTATTCAAATCGATTCTAGCAGACTCATCCCGGATCTCGATCTTCACCGTGGCCCCGTCGAAGCGCCATTCGCGAGGGGTGCCGTCGCGTTTCCACACGTCAGGCCCCACGTCGTGCCGATAGAGCTCGTGGGCCGCGCGCTGCACGCCCGCTTCCGCGATCGCTTCGGCGCGCGCCATCGCCATCGAGTTCGCGATCACCAGCGCATCGGAGCGCGCGGAGAGCATGAAGCTCGAGGCGACCACCATGAGCAGCGTCGCGAGCCAGATCACGAGCACGAGGGCCACGCCCTGCTGGCGATTGCGGGACGCGCGCATCACGGATTGGGCCTCCGCGGACGGCAACCGCGCTGGAACGCGTTCTCGAGGCAGCCGGCTTCCTCGGCGAGGAAGGTGCGCGCGATGAAATCGCCCTGCACCTGGCCATCGCGATCCTTCACGACCATGCGCACGAGCTGCGGGATGCGTCCCGGGAATGTCCATTCGCCGGTCCACTTGGGTTCGGTCAGGTCGTTCTCGCCACCGAAGTACGAGAACTCGATGCTGTCCACGCCCTTCAGCAGGACGGTGGGCTCGGCCTTGTCGAGCGGCGCGAAATCGACGGCATCGTCATCGGGCTGCGCGCGCCGCATGATGAAGCGCCCCTCGCCTCCCGCCGCCGATTCCACCTCGAGGCCGACGAGCGAAAGCCCGCCCGCCGCAAGGCCCGCGGGACGCGACGATACGAAGCGCAGCCGACGGGGCTGGCCGTCGAACGCGAACTTGAGCGTCGTGGCGTCTTTGAATCGCATGGGGAACAACTCCGATAGCTCGCGGCGCAGAAAGTTCTGCGTCAGGCGCCAATCGGCCGTGCGATGTCCCTTTTCCTCGCCGATGTCCCAGGCCTTGAGCGCGAACGAGAGTCCTCCCCAGGCCATCGAGAGCATCGCGGCGAGCAGCACCATCGCGATGACCATCTCGAGGAGCGTGAAGCCCTTCTGCGCCATGCGGCTCACGTGCGCGGTCCCAGCGTGAGCGTCGAGAGCGAGATCTCGCGATCGCGGCCGTCCGAGGTGCGCCAGTTCACGCGCGCATCCACGCGGTACATCGAATACGTGGCCGGAGGGATCGTGGTCTGGCCCTCGGCGATTTCCTCGTGGCGGCCAACGGTGACGGACCACTTGTAGCGCCTGTCATCGGTTTCGCCATTGGTCGCGCCTTCCTTCAGCGGTTCCTCGACGCCCACGACCGCGAGCTTGGTCTGCGCGACGGCGAGCGCTTCCGAGTAGGCCTCGAGGTCACCCGAGCGCGACAGGCCCGTGGAGAAAATCTGGAAGATGGTGGTGACGGTGAGTGCCAGCACCATGAAGGCGACCACGACCTCGAGCAGCGTGAACCCGCCTTGCGATCGCGCGCGCATGTCAGTCGGTGATCGTGACGCGGCCCGTGAGCCAGTCCACGTCGACCAGGAATTTGCGTTCGCCCGAGCCCACCGTGACGCGGCCGCCCGTCGAGCTGCCGTCAGCGTAGAAGCGGATCGCGCCCTTCTTGGCGCTCTCGACTTCCGTTTGCGCGGTGTAGAGCTTGAGCTCGATGCCGTCGGGCAGCCGGTAGGAGCGCGGGCCGCCCGTGAAGACGAACTCGCGCGCATCGACATCGAGCGTCAGCGTTGCATCGCGTCGCGTGGACATCGCCGTGGTCTGCGCGCTGCGCAAGCCCGCGGCCAGCGTGCGCGCGGCCGCCTTGAGGTCCGCGGCCGAGGCACCCTTGCCGGTGATCGACAGCAACATCGCCATCGCCGCCGCGGCGATCACCAGGACGATGATGATCTCGAGGAGCGTGAACCCGCGTTGAAAAGCAGGTCCTTCGCTTCGCTCAGGATGACAAGAACCGGGGGGCCAGTTCTTAATTGCTGATGTCCTTGTTGTCGCCCTCGCCGCCATCCTTGCCGTCCGCGCCCATCGAGACGATGTCGAAGGCCTTGCCGTTCTGCCCGGGCTGCGAGTACTTGAAGTCGTTGCCCCACGGATCCTTCAGCGCACCCGCGTCCTTGATATAGGGCCCGTTCCACTTCTCCATCGAACCGGGCTTGGTGATCAGCGCCGCGAGGCCTTCCGAAGTCGTGGGGTAACGGCCGGCCTCGAGCTTCATGATCTCGAGCTGGCCTTCGATCTGGGTGATGTTCGCCTTGGCGCGGGCCTGGTTCGCGCGCTCGAGGTTGCCGAAGATCTTGGGCGCGACGAACGCCATGATGGTGCCCAGCAGGATCAGCACGATCACGATCTCGAGGAGCGTGAAGCCGGCGGCGCGTGAATGGTTTCTTTTCATGGGGACTCCGTCTTTCTAGATAGGCAAGTCGTAGATCGTGAGCATGGCGGTGAGCATCGACAGGATGATCGCCGCCACGATCACCGCCATCAGCAGGATCATCGCCGGCTCCAGGAACGCGAGGAGCTTGCGGATCGCCTGTTCGACTTCGACGTCGTACGTCGTCGCCACCTGCAAGAGCATTTCGTCGAGTCGCCCGGTCTCTTCGCCCACCTGGATCATGTGGACGGCGAGCAGGGGAAAGCGTCCCGTCTCCATCATCGGCCGCCCCAGTCCGCGGCCTTCCTTGAGCTCTCGGCCCACGTTGCCCACGGCCTCCGCGAGCCAGCCGTTGCCCATCGTCTCGCGCACGATTCCGAGCGCGCCTACGAGGGGCACGCCGTTGGAAAGCAGCGTGCCCAGCGTGCGGGCGAATCGCGCCATCTCCACCTTCGCGACCAGGTCACCGACGAGCGGCCAGCGAAGGATCGACCGATCGAAGGCAAAACGCGCCTCGGGGTCCTTGAGCTTGCGCGACACGAACCACAGGAACCCGGCCAGTCCGATCGGTAAAACGTACCAATAGTTCCGCAGAAGATCGCCCGCGACGAGCACGGCCTGCGTGACGAAGGGCAGCGCCTTGCCCGATTGCTCGAAGATCGGCTTGAATCGCGGCACCACGGCGACCAGCAGGATCACCACCGAGAAGATCGACACCGCGAAGAGGATGGCCGGATAAACGAGCGCCGAAGTGACCGTGGACTTGAGGGCCTTCGCGCGCTCCATGAACTCCGCAAGGCGCACCAGCACACCCGGCAGGCTCCCGCCGGCTTCGCCCGCGCGGATCATGTTCACGTAGAAGCGCGAGAACATGCCCTGCTGCGCATCGAGCGCCTTCGAAAGCGACGCGCCGCCGCGCACTTCATTGCGGATCTTCGCGAGCAGCTCGGCAACGCGTGGCGTGGCCGCGAGATTGATGAGGATCTCCATCGAGCGATCGAGCGGCAGGCCGGCCTTGAGCAGCGTGGCCATTTCGCGCGTCACGATCCCGATGTCGTCCTGGGAAATGCTGCGGCGCTCGAAGAGCGGCCGCGATTCGCTGGCGGGGCCGGCGCGTGCGACTGCGGCTTCCTCGGCGCGGATCGGGATGAGCCCGAGGTCCTGCAGGCGCGCGATCGCGGCCTGGGAGGTCGCGGCTTCGAGCACGCCCTCCTGCACCTCCCCCGTGGGGCTGACCGCCTTGTACTGGTAGAACGGCATCTCAGTCCTCGCGCGTCACGCGCAGGACTTCCTCGATCGTGGTGTCGCCCGCGAGCGCCTTGCGCAATCCGTTCTCGAACATGGTCTCCATGCCCTCGGAGATCGCCGCAACGCGCAGCTCGCCGGAGGTGGCGTGCCGCATGATCAAGGAACGAAGCGTGTCCGTCATGACGAGCATCTCGACGATCGAGAGCCGCCCGAAGTAACCGGTGCCCGCGCACTTGGCACAACCCACCGGCTTGTAGAGCATGACTTCCCCGGTCGGCACGAAGCGGCGCAGCTGCATCTGCTCGACGACTTCGGGAAGCGCGGGATGCTTTTCGCGGCAGTGGCTGCAGAGCGTGCGCACGAGGCGCTGCGCGAGGATGCCGGTCACGGTGGAGGTGAGGAGGTAATCCTCCGCGCCCATGTCGAGCAGGCGGCTCACGGTCGCGGGCGCGTCGTTGGTGTGGACGGTCGAGATCACCATGTGGCCGGTGAGCGCCGACTGCATCGCGATGCGCACCGTCTCCACGTCGCGGATCTCGCCCACCATGATGATGTCCGGGTCCTGCCGCACGATGGAGCGCAGCGCGCTCGCGAACGTGAGGTCGATCTGCGGCTTCACCTGGATCTGGTTGATGCCGGGCATCTGGTACTCGACCGGGTCCTCGACGGTGACGATCTTCACGTCGGGCTTGTTGAGGCGATCGAGCGCGGTGTAGAGCGTGGTCGTCTTGCCCGAGCCCGTGGGGCCGGTGACGAGCAGGATGCCGTGCGGCTGGTCGAGCACCGCGAGGAATTTCTCCAGCGCCACGCCCTCGAATCCGAGCGAAGCGAAATCGAGCGGCACGCCGCCCTTGTCGAGGATCCGCATCACGACGCTCTCGCCGTGCATCGTGGGCACGGTGGAGACGCGCAGATCGATCTCCTTGCCTTGCACGCGCAGCTTGATGCGGCCGTCCTGCGGCAAGCGCCGCTCGGCGATGTCGAGCGAGGCCATGATCTTCACGCGCGAGATGACCGCGGCCGACATGCGGCGCGGCGGCGACTCGATCTCGTGCAGCACGCCGTCGATGCGGTAGCGCACGACCAGGCGATTCTCGAACGGCTCGATGTGGATGTCGGACGCGCGCGATTCGAGCGCCTTCGTGAAGAGCAGGTTCACGAGGCGGATGACCGGAGCCTCGCTCGCCATGTCCTTCAGGTGCTCGATGTCGCCCCAGTCGGCCTCCTCGTCGCGCGATTCCACGCTGTCGACGATCTGCCCCATGGAGCTACGCCCCCCGCCGTAAAGGCGCTCGAGCGCGGCTTCGATTTCATTGGGTGCGGCGATATAGGGGCGCACGCGCTTGCCCGAGGCCATCTGCATGGCGCTCAGCACATACGAATCGGTCGGGTCGGCGATCGCGACGGCGACCTCTTCGTCGTCCTCGCGCAGCGGCACGGCCTGCGCATCGCGCAGGAATTTGGCGGAGATGCGCTCTTCCATCAGCGGCAGCTCGGGAAAATCGGCGCCGGATGCGAGCGGGAGGTCGAGCTGGCTTGCGAGGGCATCGGCAAGATCGCGGCCCGACACCATCCCGAGGCGCAAGAGGATCATTCCGACCTTCTCGCGCGACTCGCCCTCCTGCAGTTTCAGGGCGCGATCGAGGTTGGCGGTGTCGAGCTTGCCGCGAGCGACGAGGATCTCACCAATACGTTGCGGCAAAATGGGAAAGTCCCTTCGTAAGCATTTGAAAAGTATAGCATCGGGGGATCCAGCGACCCCCATTGTTTGGGCGTGGCCGGCGCGTCGGTAGGGGAGCGCCTGTAAGCAGATGCGTCGGGGCCGCCGAAGTTCAGTGCCGATCTCATCGGAGGGGAAGTTAACTGTCGTATCATCCGCTCCGCGTCGAAACCGCCACGCCATCGCCACGTCGATCGAAAGAAGCGCGTTCCACCTGAAGCAGCGGAGCATTCCTTGCGTCTAGTCCCTACGATTCTCTGCGGAGGCGCCGGCTCGCGGTTGTGGCCTGTCTCCCGCGACTTGCATCCCAAGCCGTTCATCCGCCTTGCCGACGGCCAGAGCCTCCTGCACAAAGCCTTCCTTCGCGGCGCCAAGCTTCCGGGCGTCCAGGAAGTCCTCACGGTCACGAATCGCGAGCTGTTCTTCAAGACCCAGGACGAATTCAAGGAGGTCAACGAGGCGAACCTCCCGCTCTCGTACCTGCTGGAGCCGTTCGGACGCGGAACCGCCGCGGCCATCGCAGCTGCCGCGCTAAGTGTCGAGAAGTCCCACGGCGGCGATGCCCTGCTGCTCGTGCTGCCTGCGGATCACCTGATCGAGGACCAGGCCGCTTTCGCGGCGGCGGTCGCGCAAGCGACGCGTCTTGCGAGCGCCGGTCGACTCGTGACCTTCGGCATCCGGCCGAGCGCGCCAGATACGGGCTATGGATACATCGAGGCGAATGGCAGCGACGTGCTGCGCTTCGTCGAGAAGCCGTCGCTCGAGACGGCACGGTCGTACGTCGAGTCCGGGCACTTCCACTGGAACTCGGGGATGTTCTGCTTCAGCGCCGCGTCGATCCTGCGCGAAATGGAGCAGCACGCAGGCGAAGTGTTGTCGGCCGTTCGCGCCTGCATCACCGCGTCGCGAGCGGCAACGGGGTCGAACGTCACACAACTCGAGCTCGATGCCGACACCTTCGACAAGGTTCCCAATACGTCCATCGACTACGCGGTGATGGAAAAAGCCCAGGGCGTCGCAGTCGTGCCCTGTGACATCGGCTGGAGCGACATCGGATCCTGGAATGCGATCGGTGACCTGGCGATAGCGGACACTCAGGGCAATCGCATCGAGGGCAAGGCGGTCCTGTACGACGTCAGCAATTGCTATTTCCGGGGTGCGGGCCGTGTCATCGGTGCGGTCGGCGTCGCGAACCTCGTGGTGATCGACACCCCCGATGCACTGCTCATCGCGGACAAGTCGCGCTCGCAGGACGTGCGCCATGTGTATGCGCAGCTGAAGGCGGAAGGCAACGATGCGCACAAGATCCACAACACGGTGCATCGGCCTTGGGGGACCTACACCATCCTCGAGGAAGGCCCCGGCTTCAAGGTCAAGCGCATCGAAGTGAAGCCCGGCGCGAGCCTGAGCCTCCAGATGCACCACAAGCGCAGCGAGCACTGGGTCGTGGTGAGCGGAACGGCGAGCGTCGTCAATGGCGAGCAGCAGCTCACCATCAACGCGAACGAATCGACCTACATTCCGGCGCTATGCAAGCATCGCCTCGCGAACGACACCGACCAGGAGCTCGTGATCATCGAGGTCCAGAGCGGTGGATACCTCGGCGAAGACGACATCGTCCGGTTCTCGGACACTTACGGCCGGCGCTGATCCCCGCGCACGCGCCGGCGCGCCGCCTCCCAAAGGTTGGCAAGCGCGCGCAGCGGCCGGGTCACGCGCCACGAAAGTGACGAACGAATGACTTCCGCCTGGCGCTGGTGC
This sequence comes from Usitatibacter palustris, assembly GCF_013003985.1. Taxonomy (GTDB): domain Bacteria; phylum Pseudomonadota; class Gammaproteobacteria; order Burkholderiales; family Usitatibacteraceae; genus Usitatibacter; species Usitatibacter palustris. Next base: position 3,406,749 of record NZ_CP053073.1, read on the forward strand.
GCCTGGATCTCGAGGTCCCGCGAGGCGACGACATGGCCGAGTTCCGCGACGCGCGCATTCAGGTCGCTTACCCCGCGTTGCAGGTTGGTGATGTGGCCGTCGCGCGTGGCCACCTCGCCGCGAATCTCCTCGATCTGTGCGTCGCGTTTGATCATCTCGGCATCGCGCCACGCCATGCCGGCCTCGAGCCCACGTGCGCGCGCAACGCCGAACTCCAGCGCGCTAGCGTGCGCACGGAGCATCTCGCCATTGGGATTGCCGGCGTCGGCCAGCAGGCGAATGCGCCGCGCCACCAGGGATGGCAAGGCCTCATCCTGCGAAGCCCCGGTCCAGAGGCGGGCGGCGATCTGCGGATCGAACGCAGCCCGGGCATCCCGGTAGGCCTCCTCGAGGATCGCGGCTTGCTTGCGCGGGTCGAAGTGCTTCTCGGCAAAACGACGGCCGCCTTCGCCGATGCGCCGCGCCCGCTCCGGATCGGCCATTAGCGCGAGGCACTTCTCCGCGATCTCCTCGGGACTGCCGGTTCGATGCAGCAGGGCATCCTCTCCGTCGCGCAGCATCGATGCGATGTTGGTGTCGGGCAGCACGACAGGGCGGCCGCTCGCGAAAAGCTCCGGCAGCTTCCCGGGCAGGCGCAGGTCCTCGAAGGGATGGTTCTTCCCGGGTTGCACGAACACGTCGGCGAGCGCGTAGAGCGCGGGCAGCTCCGCGCGTGGCAAGGCGCCGAGGTCGCGGACAAACTGAGCCACCTGCGGCGGCAGGCGGTGCAGGAAGTCCAGGGCCACGGGCCCGGAGCGAAGCAGCCTGCACGGCCTGCCTCGCGCGTTGATCAGGCCCACGGCCCGGCACAAGGATTCGATACCGGGGCGGGTGAAGTCGTTGAGGCCGCCCGGATAGACGATCACGCGCTCGCCGTCATCCACGCCATAGGCGCGGCGTAGCGTTTCGTCCGGCGCGCGCGGCGCGAACGCCGCCAGGTCGGTGCCCGGCATCACCGTCGTGCAAGGGACCCACGGTGGAACCTCCGGGCGCAGCTTGTCCTGGATGACCACCGCCGCATCGGCGAGGGCGATGAAGTGGTCATGGCGCAGGACGTGCGGCATGCCGTCGGGGGTCCAGCGCGAGATCACATCCTCCGTATGCTGGAGAATCGTTTCCTCGTGCATCCCGATCAAGCCAAGCGACGTGGTCGCGAGGTATCGCTCGTTGTCTTCGAGGTAGATCACCCAGGGCGTGGCGCGGGTCGCGAGATAGGCAGCGACGAACCGCCGCACGCCTTCGCGGGGTGTCCACGCGTGGAGGATGTCCGCGGGACGCCCGTCGGCGAACAGCGAAGCGGGATGGGCGAGCGCCTCCGCGTAGGACGCGATACGCAGCCCTGCGATGGGGTCGCCATCTTCCGTGCTCGCCCCGGGCGGCAGCGCGACTGCGCAGTCGTGGCCGAGCCGCGCCAGCTCTCGCGCATGCAATTTCAGCGGGACGCCGCTGTTCCCGGACAGGTCTCCATAGAGAACGAACAGGACGTTCATGCGCGCGCGCCGGGTTCGGCGTTATCTCGAGCCACGAACCTGGAGGAAGTCCTGGTACGTGAGGCGCAAGCCGTCTTCGAGCCCGATGCGAGGACGCCAGCCCGATTCGTTGAGTCGCGATACGTCGAGGAGTTTGCGCGGCGTGCCATCGGGCTTGCTGCGGTCGAGTTCGATCGTGCCGGAATATCCAACAATCCTCGCGATCAGCGCGGCCAGCTCCGCGATGGTCTGGTCCGTGCCCGAGCCGATGTTGACGATGGGCGGCTGGAAAGCGCCCGTTGCGACCTCGTCGCTGCCCAGCAGCGGCCCGAACCGTGCATCGGGAAGGCTCATCAGGTGCATGCACGCTTCGGCCATGTCGTCCGAGTGCAGGAACTCCCGACGCGGGGTACCCGTTCCCCACACGGTGACCTTCGAATGCCCGCCCGTCTTTGCTGCATGGAACTTCCCGATGAGCGCCGGGATCACGTGGCTGTTGTCCGGGTGGTAATTGTCGCCGGGACCGTAGAGGTTCGTCGGCATCGCCGCCAGGAACTGCGTGCCGTATTGCCGGTTGTAGCTCCAGCACATCTCGATGCCCGCGATCTTCGCGATGGCGTACGCGCGGTTCGTCGGCTCGAGGGGGCCGGTGAGGAACGAGGTCTCGCGGATCGGCTGCGGCGCCATCTTCGGGTAGATGCAGCTCGATCCCAGGAAAAGCATCCGCTTCACGCCGTGGCGCCAGGCCGCGTGGATGATGTTCGCCTCGATGGCGAGGTTCTCGCGAATGAACTCTGCCGGATAGTTGTTGTTCGCGAGAATGCCGCCCACCTTCGCCGCGGCGACGAACGCGTACTCCGGACGCTCGGCCGCGAAGAAGCGGTCGACCGCCGCCGAGTCCGTGAGATCGACCTCGGACCGGGTTCGCGTGACGAGGTTGCCAAAGCCCTTCGCAGCGAGGCCCCGCATGAGCGCCGAGCCCACCAGCCCCCGGTGCCCCGCGACGAAGATGCTCGAGTTCAGTTCCATCGTGCGGGCAGGATCACTCGTGGTAGTCGTAGGCGGAGAACCCGTGGCGCTTCACGAGCTCGTCGCGCTCGGCGGACTTGAGGTCCTCGCGCACCATCTCGGCGACAAGCTCCGCGAACGTGATCTTCGGAGTCCACCCCAGCTTTTCCTTCGCCTTGGTCGCGTCGCCGAGCAGGGTCTCGACTTCCGTCGGACGGAAGTAGCGCGGGTCGACGCGAACGATGACCTTCCCGCTCGCGTCACTGCCGGTCTCTTCGACGCCGCGACCCTTCCAGCTGACCTGGATGCCGATCTCGCGCGCCGCGGCGTTGACGAAATCGCGAACACTGTATTGCACGCCCGTCGCGATCACGTAGTCCTCGGGAACGTCCTGCTGGAGCATGAGCCACTGCATCTCGACGTAGTCGCGTGCGTGCCCCCAGTCGCGCAGGGCATCGAGGTTGCCCAGGTACAGGCAATCCTGCAGGCCGAGCTTGATGCGCGCCAGAGCCCGGGTGATCTTGCGCGTGACGAAGGTTTCGCCCCGAACCGGCGACTCGTGGTTGAAGAGGATCCCGTTGCAGGCGTAGATGCCGTACGCCTCGCGGTAGTTGACCGTGATCCAGTAGGCGTACAGCTTCGCCACCGCATACGGACTGCGCGGGTAGAAGGGCGTGGTTTCCTTCTGGGGGGTCTCCTGGACCAGCCCGTAGAGCTCGGAGGTGCTCGCCTGGTAGAAGCGCGTCTTCTTCTCGAGGCCGAGGATGCGGATGGCCTCCAGGACGCGCAGCGCCCCGAGCGCATCGGAGTTGGCCGTGTACTCGGGCTCCTCGAACGAGACCGCGACGTGGCTTTGCGCCGCGAGGTTGTAGAACTCGTCGGGCTGCACGTTCTGGATCACGCGGACCAGGCTCGAGGAATCCGTCATGTCGCCGTAGTGCAGGATGAGGCGCCTGCCGGTTTCGTGCGGGTCTTGGTACAGGTGGTCGATGCGGTCGGTGTTGAAGAGCGAGGTCCGGCGCTTGATGCCATGGACCTCGTAGCCCTTGTTCAGGAGCAGCTCGGCGAGGTACGCGCCATCCTGGCCCGTGATTCCGGTGATCAGTGCTTTCTTGGCCATCCCTTAGCTCCAGCTCGGTGTGTCTCTATCCATGGGTCGCAGCGGCACGCAGGCGATCGACTTGCGCCTTCACCATTCGCGTGACCATCTCCTCGAACGATACCGTCGGCTCCCAGCCGAGCCGCGCGCGCGACCGCGAAGCGTCGGCCAGCGTGCACCCGGCGTCGAGCGGCCTCACGAGCCGCGGCTCGCTCACGACATTGTCACGCCAGTCCGCCCCGACGGTGCGATAGGCGACCTCGCACAGCTCGCGCAGCGAGTGGAGCTTGCCCGTGCCGATGACGTAGTCCTCGGGCCGTTCCTGCTGGAGCATCAGCCACATCGCGCGCACGAAATCGCCGGCGTAGCCCCAATCGCGAGACACCTCGAGGTTGCCCAAGCGCAGCTTGCCCTCGCGCACGATCGGCAGCCCCATCTCATCGAGGTCGGGGGAATCCACGATCCCGAGCGCCCGGCACGCCGCCCCGTAGGCGATCTTCTGCGTCACGAAATGCAGGGGACGGCGCTCGCTCTCGTGGTTGAACAGCAGGCCGTTGACGATGAAGAGCCCGTAGCCCTCGCGGTAGATCCGCGCCACCTGGTGGGCGTAGACCTTGGCGGCCGCATAGGGGTTGACCGGCATGAAGGCCGAGTCCTCGTCCTGCGGACCGCCGGCCGACGGGCCGAACATCTCGGAGGAAGACGCGTGGTACACGCGGCATTGCGGGCTATTGTGGCGCACGGCATCGAACAGGCGGACGGCGCCCAGCCCGTTCACGACGAGCGTTTCGGCGGGCGTGTCCCACGAGAGCCCGGGCCGCGATTGCGAAGCCAGGTTGTAGATTTCGTCGGGACGGGCCGCCTGGACGGCCGAGGAGATATCGACGCCTTCGGCCATGTTGCCGAACAGCACCTCGATGCGATCGGCGAGATGGCTGGCGTTGTTCGGGCGCAACCAGCTCTCGCGGCGCGCGAAGCCGAAGATTCGGTAGCCCTTGTCGAGCAGCAGCTCGGCGAGGAACGAGCCGTCTTGGCCGGTAATGCCCGTGATGAGCGCGCGCTTCATGGCCGAGGTCATCCGGCGAGAGTGGAAACGGAGGGGTTGGGGTGCAACGACACTGTTACAATGATTATAAGTTCAATCCATGCCAAGCCTCCAGACATGGATGACTCGATTCCCCGACACGCTACCCCGCAATGAACTTCCATCCCGCGTCGCCCGCCGGGGCGCTGCGCTCGCTGCGCGACAACCGCGAGCTCGTCTGGGAACTGGTGAAGCGCGACTTCATCGGCCGCTATCGCGGCTCCTTCGCCGGCGTGGCCTGGTCGCTCTTCAATCCCCTGCTGATGCTGGCGATCTACACGTTCGTGTTCACGATCGCGTTCAACGCTCGCTGGGGGCCGGGCACGGCGGTCACGCAGCCCTTCGCGGTCATCCTGTTCGCCGGCATGCTCGTGTTCAACCTTTTCGCCGAGACCCTGATCCGCGCCCCGACGCTGATCACGAGCCAGCCCAACTACGTGAAGAAGATCGTGTTCCCGATCGACGTGCTGGCGTGGGTCGTGCTGTGCTCGGCCGTGCTGCACTTCCTCGTGGGCTTCGGCGTCCTGCTGCTGATCGCCGCATTCATCGGCAAGGGCCTGAGCTTGAGCGTGGTGCTCACGCCCGTCGTCCTGATGCCACTGCTGCTCTTCTCGCTCGGCCTCACCTGGATCCTCGCTTCGCTCGGCGTGTACCTTCGCGACGTGCCGCAGGTGGTCGCCGTGCTGGTGACCGTACTGATGTTCGTGAGCCCGATCTTCTATCCGCTAGAAGTGATCCCTGAAAAGTACCGCCTGTTCCTGACGCTCAATCCGCTCGCCGTTCCCATCGAGCAGTTCCGCTCCGTCGCGCTGTGGGGCAAGCCCATCGACTGGCAGGCATGGGGCCTGTGGCTGGCGGTCGATGCGATCGTGTTCTGCGCCGGATACTGGTGGTTCCAACGAACGCGCAAGGGTTTCGCCGATGTCCTCTGACGATCCGGTCGTCGACGTCCGCGATCTGGGCAAGCGCTACGAGATCTACTCGGCCCCGCGCGATCGCCTGAAGCAGATGCTGCTGCCGCCGCTCGCCCGCGCGCTCTCCCGGCCCGAGCCGCGCTACTTCCGCGAATTCTGGGCGCTGCGCGACATCTCGTTCCAGGTGAGGCGCGGCGAAACGCTCGCGATCATCGGCCGCAACGGCAGCGGCAAGAGCACCCTGCTGCAGATCATCGCCGGGACCATGGCGCCCACCACCGGGGACGCCCGCACGCACGGGCGCATCGCCGCCCTCCTCGAGCTCGGCAGCGGCTTCAATCCGGAATTCACCGGCCGCGAGAACGTCTACCTCAACTGCGCGATCCTCGGCCTCACGCGCGAACAGGTCGATGCGCGCCTCGACGAGATCCTGGCCTTCGCCGACATCGGCGCGTTCGTCGACCAGCCCGTGAAGACCTACAGCAGCGGAATGATGGTGCGCCTCGCCTTCGCCGTGCAGGCGCACATCGCCGCCGACATCGTGATCATCGACGAAGCACTGGCCGTCGGCGACGTGTTCTTCGCGCAGAAGTGCTTCGCGCGCCTGCGCACGCTCGTCGATAGCGGCGCGGCCGTTATTTTCGTGACCCACGACATGTCCACGGTGACTCAGTTCTGCCGCAGCGCGATCGTCCTCCATGAGGGCCGCCAGTTGTTTCAGGGCGACCCTGTGGCCGCCATCCGACGCTACATGCTCATCGGCCGCGAGGAATCATCCTTCTCGCGTGGCAGCAGTGGCCCCGCGGACGAGCCCCCGGAAGCGACGGTTGCGGGTGATTGGCCCCCGCCGGATGCGCTTGTCCGCGCCCCGGAGGTCGACGTCGTCGAGGGAGGCAGGGCCGAGTTTCTCGGGTGCACCGTGCGCGATGCGCTGGGCCGTCCCGCGAATCTGTTCGAGATGGGAGACATCGCCGAGTTCTTCTACGACTTCCTCGTGAAGGACGACATCGGCATCCCGGTGGGCGGCATCTCGATCGTCAACGACAAGAACATCATTGTCCACGGCAAGAATTCCCTGCAGGTCGAACGCGGGCCACGGGGCCCCGTCGGCGCCGGCACGCGCCTGCGATTCCGCCAGCGCATCGCCCTGCGGCTCACTCCGGGCGAGTACACCGCGGTCATCGGGCTCGCCGCGACGGATGCGACCACCTACGCCAATATCGATGTTCTGCCGCATGACGACCTCACGGCACGCACCGAGCGAATTTCCTCGGTGGGCCGCGCTTGCACCTTTGGCGTCGTATTGCGGCGCAAGGGAGTCGCCCTGACGCACCATGGCCTTTGCGACCTCGATGGCGACATCGCGATGAAGGCCCACCGGCCCGATCCCGGCGGCGAGCGGACGCACGACCGTGGCTGAGCTGCGCCTCGACGAGTGCACGGTGGAGCCGGCCTCCATGGTCGATCCCGTGGGCCGCGTGTTCCACAGAGAGGGCCGCGTGTTCCGCGCGATATCGCCGCCCTACGGCGCGTTCGTCCGCGACATCGTGGCGCGAGCCCCGGCGCGTGGGTGGCTCGAGGCCGGGCTCGTACCAACGTGGACGACGGATCTCCAGGTCCAGGGATTCGAGACCGTCGTCGAGCACAAGCGCATTCCCTTCGTGACGCTGCGCGGCGAGTGGTCGGGCGAGGGCCTGCGGGCCGCAGCGCTATGCATACTCCAACTGCAGGCAGCGCTGCTGCGAGATGGCCTGTGCCTCAAGGATGCTCACCCGTGGAATGTGCTGTTCGACGGCCCGGTGCCGCGCTTTATCGACTGGGGTTCGATCCGTCCTGCGAGCGAGCTGAACCGGGAGTTCTGGTACCAGGAGTTTCGGCGCTTCCTGCTCGCCCCCCTTTACCTCTTCTCTCGCGGACGGCACCGCCTCGCCCGCACGATGCTGCGCGAGCACAGCATGGGCGCGGGCAACGAGCTCATCGATCTCCCTGCTCTACGGCGCTGGCCGCGCGCGCCGGCGACCCTCTCGGCCGTGAACGATCCCTTCGAGCAAGTCGTCGATCGCCTCGCCGACTATGTCGAGCAGCTGCGCTTGCCCGACGTACCGGGGGAATGGGAGAAGTATCCCCAACCTGCGTTCGAGGGTCTCCGGGACATGTCGCGCCTGCGGCTGAAGGATCGCCTTGTCCACCAGGTGCTGGAGAACGACCCGGGCAAGACCCTTCTCGACATCGGAACCAATGGTGGACTGCATGCGCTCATCGGTGTCGCGCTGGGCAAGACCGCGCTCGCGTGCGACATCGAGGAGACGTGCCTCAACCGCCTCTACCTGGGCGCGGCGCACGCCCAGGCCAACGTGCTGCCGCTGTACCACGACTTCCTCTGGCCCATCGGTGAATCGGGGCTCTTCAACGCCATCCCGGGTGCCATGAGCCGGCTGCGCTGCGACACCGTGCTGGCGATGGCAATCACGCACCACATCGCGCTCCGGTACCACGTGTCGCTGGAATCCATCGCCGACAACCTGCATCGCATGTGCAGGCGGCGCCTCATCGTCGAATTCGTTCCCGCCCAGGATGTCCATGTCGCGACGTGGTCGGAGCGCTTTCCGGACTGGTACCGGCTCGAGGTGTTCGTCGCCGCGCTAAGCAAGCGCTTTGCCGACGTGACGGTGCTGCCCTCCGATCCGGCTCCGCGTGTGGTGCTGGTGTGCGAGGGCGCCCGCGGAGCGTGATCGCGCACGGTCGGCCGGCTATCCGGTGATAAAATTGCCGCACTTTTCACTCTTCCGCCGCCGGACCCCTCGCGGTCGTCCTGCGCGCATCCATGAAGGAAGTCCTGCTCGACGCTGATCGTGTGCTGGCCGGCTACGACGCGGTCGCACGAATGTATCCGTTTGTCCCTTCGCTCAGCCACTGGCGCGCCTGGGAATACGCGGCCTACCAGCGCTATCGGATCGCGGGCTCGGTCCTCGACCTGGGCTGCGGCGATGGCCAGTACTTTCGCCTGCTGTGGCCCGACGTGCGCGACGTCACCGGCGTCGATGCGAGCGAGCCTGTGATCGAGTTGGCCAGGCGTAGCGGCGTCTACACCCGCGTCCATCACGCCTTCGCGCACGAGCTTCCGGTCGCGGACGCGTCGGCCGACGCCGTGTTCGCGAACTGCTCGCTCGAGCACATGGACCACCTCGACCAGGTCCTCGCGGAAATACGTCGCTGCCTGGTTCCGGGCGGGACGCTCCTGTGCAGCGTCGTGACCGATCGCTTCCTCAGCTGGTCCGTGCTGCCGATGCTGGTGCGCGAAGCCGGTGGGGAAGCGCTCGCGCGCCAGGCGCTCGACCAGTTCATCGCGTATCACCATCTCGTCAATCCGCTCACCGTCGGGCAATGGCAGCGCCGCTTCACGGAAGCGGGCTTCACCGTGGAGGAGCACGTGCCGATCCTGCCCCTGTACAACAGCGGCCTCTTCCTGCTCGCCGACGGCGCCTGGCACGTGAAGCAGGGCGATGGCGAGTTGGGCGACTCCCTCTACCGGGCGTTCTCGGCGAACCCGGGCTTCACCGCGGCCTTCCGCCTCATCGTGGAAGGCCTGCTCCGGATGGAAACCGATTGGCGTACGGGCAGCGGCGCCGTCTTCGCGGTCCGCAAGGCGCACTGATGGTCACTCGTTGCTGGTGCGGAACCCCGACCACGGGCGTCTTCAACAAGGAGTACGGGGCCTGTCCCGCCTGCGGGGGACTCGTGCTGCTCGACCTCTCGGTTCCCGGCCGCAAGCCCGTCGTCGACGACGAGAAGGATTTCTACGGAAAGCAGTACTGGCTCGCGCACCAGGCGGGCGACCTCGGAAATCCGGACATCCACGCCCGCGCGCGGAGCGACCTCACCGAGCGGAACCTGCACTGGCTCGCGGCCATCCTCGCCTACAAGCTTCCCCCGGCGGCCATCGTGGAAGTCGGCTGCGCCCACGGCAGCCTCGTCGCGCTCCTGCAGATGGCCGGCTTCGACGCCGCGGGCAGCGAGATGAGCCCGTGGGTCGTGGAGTACGCACGCAAGACCTTCGGCATCCGCATGCACGTCGGACCGGTCGAGTCGCTGGCGGTCGCGCCCGGCAGCCTCGATGCGCTCGCCATGATGGACGTGCTCGAGCATCTTCCCGACCCGGCGGCGACGCTGCGCCGGTGCCTCGCCCTGCTCAAAACCGATGGCGTGCTCGTCATCCAGACTCCGCAGTACCGCGAAGGCGTGACGCACGCGCAGATGCTCGCGTCCGCCGACCCGTTCCTCGAGCAGCTCAAGCCCGATGAGCACCTGTATCTCTTCACCGATCGCGGCCTGCGCAAGCTCCTCGTCGACGTCGGTGCTCCACACCAGTCCTTCGAACCCGCGATCTTCGCGCACTACGACATGTTCGTCGTCGCGAGCCGCAAGAAGGTCGTTCGCCACGCGCAAGCGGATATCGACGAGGCCCTCCTCGCCTCGCCCGGCGGGCGCATGGTCCTCGCCCTGCTCGACCTGCGCAAGCGCGAGACAGCGCTCTTCTCCGAGCTCGCCAGCGCGAGGAGCGACATCGAGTTCCTCAAGCAGAAGGCCACCACGCAGGTGGGCGGCGCCCCGGCGGCTGACTTCTCCTTCGTCGAGGCCGACCGGGTTGCACGCGGCCACGTCATCGAGAACCAGGGCCAGCGCATCTCGCAGCTGGAAGCGGAGGTGCACCAGCGGCTGGGCGAGCTGAACGTACTCCACGACGAAGCCGAGGCGCTGCGCAACGAACGCAACCTGGTTTCGGCGCAGAAGGACGACCTGCAGCGCAACTTCGACTTTGTCGAGGCCGACCGCATCGCGCGGGGCAACGTGATCGAGCAGCAGGGACAACGCATCTCCACGCTCGAAGGGGAGGTCCACCGGCGCCTCGAGGAGCTCACCTCCCGCGAGACCCAGGCCGCAGCGCTCCGTGCGCAGGTCGAGGCGCTCAAGAGCGAGCGCAGCGCGCTCGAAGGGCAGAAGGCCGACACGCAGCGCAACTTCGACCTCGTGGAGGCCGATCGCCGCACACGAGGGAGCATGATCGAGCAGCAGGCCCTGCGCATCGCCGAGCTCGAGCGCGAAGCGAACACTGGGGCGCAGGAACTCATGACGCTCGGCAAGGCCTTCGACGTGCTAAAAGGCGAGCATGGCGACCTCGGCCGCCAGCTCGGCGTGCTGGAGCAGGCCGCCGCGCGGGACCGCTCACGCTGGTGGCACCGGCTGGGCAGGAAGCTCAAGCTGCTCTAGCCAGGGCGAACCGGGGACAAGAAAAATGCAGACACCTAACTTCGAACAATCAGGTTGGGCCCGCGTGGACATCAGCGCACCCGCCCAGGCGCGGATCGCCGAGGAGTTCGCGGCGGCCGGCGTGGCGATCGAAACGCTCGACATCAGCGACTACACCTCGGGATTCAGCGAGTGGCGCACGCTCGCCGAGTACGGGGGCGCCTACAAGAGCTACGCCGGGGACCTCGACTACTGCGTCCTCGAGAAAGCGCTCGAGCACTACCTGAGCGTCGTCGTCGCCGGCCCGAAGTCGGGCATGACCGCCGTCGATATCGGCAGCTGCCAGTCGGTGGTCCCGACGATCCTGCGGCGCGTGTACGGCGTGCGCTGCCTGGAGCAGGACCTCTCCTACCCCGCGGGCGTCCACGGCGACCGCGTCGGGAGCAGCGCGGACAGCATCCCGCTCGCGGACGGGTCGGTGGATTTCATGACGCTGCACTGCACGTTCGAGCATTTCGAGGGCCACGCGGACTCGGGCTTCGTCGCGGAATGCGCGCGCCTGCTCGGCCCTTCGGGCCGCGTGGTGATCCTGCCCCTGTACCTCAACGCCACCCATTGCAACGTCACGGGCATCACCGATCCGTCGGCCCGCGCGCAGGTCACCTGGGACCCCGACGCCGAGTACTTCTGCGAGATTCCCGAGTGGCAGAACCGGTTCGGCCGGCACTATTCCGTTCGCGCCGTGCTCGATCGCGTCATCGCCCCCGCCTGGCGCGCAGGGCTCCATGTGCGCCTCGTCAAGGTGGTGAACTGGAGCGCGGTGGACCCCAATCTCTGGCTGCGCTGGATGCTGATCCTCGAGCGTGCGCCGACGGCCGGCTCGCTGCCGGCGGCACAGCCCAATGCGCCGCACGAGTTGAGGGCCCTGCTCGACGAGGTGCGCGGACTGCGCGAGGCGGCGGCCGCGCAAGCGGCGCGCACCGAAACGCTGGGCCGCCGCATCGAGGACCTGATCGCCCGGAGTCCGAAGCGCTCCTGATGTCGCGCGTCCTGGCCCTGACGACGGATCTGCCGTACTTCCCGGGCAGGAACGGCCACGACCATTTCAACCTCCGCCACCTCGCCACGCATCACGAGGTGGGGATCGTCGCGCCCTGCTACGACTGGTTTCCCAAGCCCGGCGTCGAGAACCTCGAGAAATTCCTCTCCGCCTCCTTCCTGTGGCCGCGCCCGGCGTCTCCCGTCACGCTGATCGCCAACGAAGACATTGCCGGCGAGTTGCCGCGGTTCGTGCAGCGGCTGCCCGCAACGTTGCGCCGCCGCGTGCTCGATCGGCTGGTGGGCGTCGACGGCCGTCCCGATGACGCCTACGAGAAGCTCGCGATCCTCGCCAACTGCGCGCCCCAGTTGCTCGCCGCGCTCGCGAGCGGGCACTGGGACGCCCTCATCCTCGTACAGACGAACATCGAGCCGTGGCTCGACCGCCTGCCGGCGATGGGCGGCAAACTCGTGTACTTCCACGACGTGCGCTCCGACTACCTCGGGCGCGCTGTCCCGGTGGCAGGCATGGCCCCCATCTCCATCGGCCAGGTTGCGGCCATCCGCAAGCAGGAGGAGCGCGTCACGCAGCGCGCCGATGTCGTGGGGTTCGTCTCGGAGCTCGACCTGCAGCGTGCGCGCCGCATGTTCCCGATGGATGCCGTGGCGGGCGTGGCGCCCATCCCGGTCGACACGGCCTACTACCATCCCCCGCCGCCGGACTTCCAGCGCGATCCTCGGCCGATCGTGCTGTTCACCGGACACCTTTCGCACCCGCCGAACGTCGATGCGGCACTGCATTTCCTCGATGAAATCTGGCCGCGCATTCGCGCGCGCGCCCCCGACGCCGTTTTCCAGACCGTCGGCATGGTCCCCGCCAAGTCGCTGCAGGATCGCATGGCCGACACCGCGGGCGTCGAGCTCCATGCCAATGTTCCCGACATCCGCCCCTACTTCTGGAACGCGAGCGCCTACGTGGTGCCGATGCGCTACGGCGGGGGCGTGCGCCAGAAGCTCTTCGAGGCGTGGTCCATGCGCGTCCCCGTGGTGTGCACGACGATGGCCGCAGAGGGGACCGGCGCCGTCAGCGGGAAGCACTGCTGGCTGGAGGACACGCCGGAGGCATTCGCGGACCGCGTGGTGTCGGTCCTGCAAAGGAGCGACGCGACCCCGCTGGTGGACGCCGCAAAGGTTCACGTCGAGGCCCACAACTCCATTGCAAGCGCAGCGCCGCAGTTCGAGGCGCTGGTGCAACGCGCGGTGGCGATCAAGAAGCAGGCGCCGGTCAAGGTGCTGTACGACCTGCGCTGGATGGAAATCGGCAAGGCCGGCGGCATCGAGCAGGCCACCTACGAGCTCATCTCCTCGATCGGCCGCCTCGATCGGCGCAACGAATATCGCGTCTACGCGCCGCGCAGCACCTGCAGCGAGTGGGAAGTGCCGCGAGGCTTCAATATCCGCTTCGCCTATTCCGACATGGGCGAGCGCGGCGCCGAAGCGCTGTCGGCCTACTGCGCCAACCAGCTGGCCGAAGGCCTGGGGCGGCGTCCGGTCATGACGCCGGTGATGACCACCCTTTCCAAGTATCACCATCTCGACTTCGATCTCGTGCACGCAGTCGCGGGCTACATCCACCCGGACCTCCTGGGGTTCCCGAGCGTCCTCACCATCAACGACCTGCAGCACCTCCACTACCCGCAGTTCTTCACGCCGACCGAGCTCGAGGAGCGCGAGCGCCTCTACCGCGCGTCGGCCAACAGCGCGCGCCACATCATCTGCATCTCGGAGTACACGCGCCAGGACGTGCATCGCCAGTACGGCATCCCGCTCGAAAAGATGAGCACCGTGTGGATCATTCCCAGCCGATCGGCCTGGGTCGCGTTGCCCGAGCGTTCACGGCGCGACCTGCTGGCGAGCCTGGGCGTGACCGGCCGCTACCTCCTGTTCCCGGCGCATTGCTGGCCGCACAAGAACCACGCGAAGCTCATCGAGGCCATGGAGCTGATCGAAGCCGAGCTCCCTGCGGATGTGACGCTCGTCATGACCGGGCGGCCGTTTCCCGCCGGCCATCCCGCGGCCGCGCGCATTCGCGACTGGAAGCAGGGGGCCCGACGCGTTCGCCACCTCGGCTTCCGCTCGCCGCGCGAGATGCAGGCGCTCATCCAGGGGTGCACGGCGCTGGTCTTCCCGTCGCTCTTCGAGGGATACGGCATGCCCGTCGCCGAGGCGATCATCGCCGGACGGCCCGTGATCTGCTCCAATGTCACCTCCCTGCCCGAGATCGCGGGCGATGCGGCGATTACGTTCGACCCGAACGACGCGGCCGATATCGGCCGCAGGATCCTGGAGCTCGTGAGCCGTCCCGACCGCGAACGCGCACTGACCGATGCGGCCCTGCGCCGGCGCAGCCGCTTCTCGGCGCGTCGCATCACCGTCGAGACCCTCTCGATCTACCAACGTGTCTACAACGAGCTGTACGGCGACTGATCCCATGAAGAACCTCCCCAAGATCTCCCTCGTCGTGCCCTCGTTCAACCAGGCGCAGTTCATCGCCGAGACGCTGCAGAGCCTCGTCGACCAGGACTACCCGAACCTCCAGGTCGTGATCCAGGAAGGCGGCTCCACCGACGGATCGATCGACATCGCGCGCAGCTTCGCCGCGAAATACCCGGGACTGTTCCAGTTGTTCGTCGAGAAGGATTCGGGCCAGGCCGACGCGCTCAACCGGGGCTTCGCGCGAGTCGACGGCGAGATCCTGGGCTTCCTCAACTCCGACGACCTGCTCTTCCCCAAGGTGTTGCACCGCGTCGCCGCCGAGATCGATCCCGCGCGCGAGCGCTGGGTGGTGATGGGACGCAGCCTCTTCATCGGCGACGAAGGCGCGCGCTACGTCGGCGTGGAGCATCCGGCGGAATTCGTGAGCCACTTCGAGCACCTGGCGATCTGGAAGCGCGGCTACAACACCATTCCGCAGCCCTCGGTGTTCTGGCATCGCAGCGTGTGGGAGCATTGCGGCAGTTTCGACGCGCGCGAGCATCACGTGCTCGACTACGACCTCTTCTGCCGCATCAGCAAGCGCTTCCACATCCATCGCGTCGACGAGCTGTGGAGCCACTACCGGATGCACGACGCCTCCAAGTCGGCGCAGCGAACCGAGACCGAGGTGCTCGACCTGTCGATCCGCGTGAGCCGCAAGTACTGGGGCTCGTGGCTCTCCCCGCTGCGCTGGCGCTGCGAGGCTTCGCACTGGCTGCACGATCGCCACCTGCACGAGCGAGCGCGCCACCACGCCCGCAGGGCCGAGGAGGCGTTCGGCGCCAAGAAGCCCTTCACGGCAGCGGCCGAGTTCGCGCGCACCACGCTGTGCTCGCCCGTGATGGCGCGCGACCGCCTGCTCTATCCCTTCTTCCGGAACAACGCCACGCGAGTGCTGCGTCGCGTGCTCGTGCAGCCCCGGCGCTTCACCGGCCAGTATCACGACGGCTGGATCGGGCCCGTCTTCCGCCAGGATCTCGAGATCCCGGTCGATGTCAGCCACGTTCACGCCAATATCGCGTTTCGCCCCCAGCCCGGCTACACGTGGGTCATGGTCGAGCTGTTGTGCAACGGCCAGCGGTGCGACCAGCAGACCCTCTCGGGGCATGCCGACCTCAGCCTGACGGCGCCCGTGGCCGCGCATCGCGGCAAGATTGTTTCGCTGGAGATTCGCTCGAGCGCCTCGTTCTGCCCGAAACTCGTCCTCGGGGGCGAGGATGGCCGGGACCTGTCGCTCCTGCTGGGCGGGATCGTCGTCGAATAACAACGTGCCAACTTCCTAGGACGCAGATGCTATCCATCACGATTCCCATCTATAACGAGGAGGAGAGCATCCCCCTCCTCCACGCCGCACTCGTGAAGGTGCTGGAGGGCATCGGCAAGCCGTTCGAGATCATCCTCGTCAACGACGGCAGCTCCGACGGCAGCGAGCAGGTCCTCAAGGAACTGGCGGACCGGGATCCGCGGGTCAAGGTCATCACGTTCCGGCGCAACTTCGGCCAGACCGCGGCGATGATGGCCGGCATCGACCACGCTTCGGGCGACATCATCATCCCGATGGATGGCGACATGCAGAACGATCCGGCGGATATCCCGAAGCTCCTCGCCAAGCTCGACGAGGGCTACGACGTGGTCTCGGGCTGGCGCAGGGATCGCAAGGACCACTCGATCAAGCGCAACTTTCCGAGCCGCGTGGCCAACGCACTCATCTCCTGGATCTCGGGCGTGCACCTGCACGACTATGGCTGCTCCCTGAAGGGCTACCGCCGCGATGTGCTCAAGGGCGTGAAGCTCTACGGCGAGATGCACCGCTTCATCCCGATCTACGCGTCGTGGGAGGGCGGCAAGGTGGCCGAGGTTCCGGTCGCGCACCACGCCCGAGTGCATGGCCGCTCGAAGTACGGCATGGAGCGGGTCATCAAGGTGATCCTCGATCTCATCGTGGTGAAGTTCCTCGCGCGTTACTCCAACAAGCCCATCTATGTCTTCGGCGGGTTCGGCATCTTCGCGATCTTCGTGGCCTTCCTCGCGGGCGTGTGGGCCGTGTACCTGAAGCTGGTGGAGGGCGTCTCCTTCATCCTGACGCCCCTGCCGCTCCTCGTCGTGATGCTGTCGGTGACCGGTGGCATGAGCGTGCTGATGGGCCTGCTCGCCGAGATCATCATGCGCACGTACTACGAAGCCCAGGACAAGCCCGTCTACCAGGTCCGCAGCACCCTCAACCTCGACAAAGAAGCGCGCTGACCATGTGCGGTATCGCCGGCTTCGTGGGCGCGGGGGGCATGGCCGAGCTTCGCGCGATGGGTGACGCGATCGCCCATCGCGGCCCGGACGGCGAGGGCGTGCTGGCCGATCCCGCCCGCGGCATCCACCTGCTGCATCGCCGGCTCGCGATCATCGATCTCGCCGGCGGCGACCAGCCGATGTGGAACGAGGACGGCAGCGTCTGCGTGATCTTCAACGGCGAGATCTACAACCACGTGGCGTTGCGCGCCGAGCTCATCGCGCACGGCCACGTGTTTCGCTCCGATCACTCCGACACCGAAGTGCTGGTCCACGGCTACGAGCAGTGGGGCGATGCGCTGCCCGGACGTCTCCACGGCATGTTCGCGTTCGCCATCTACGACGTGCCGCGCAGGAAGCTGTTCTTCGCGCGCGATCGCTTCGGCAAGAAACCGCTCTACTACGCGTGCCGCCGCGGCCTGTTCGCGTTCGCTTCCGAGCTGACGGCGCTTCGCCGGCATCCGGGCGTGGCAGGCCCCGTGGATCGGGTCTCCCTCCAGAAGCTCTTCGCCTACGGCTTCATTCCCGCGCCGCGCACGCTGTACGCGGGCGTATCCAAGCTTCCGGGCGGACACCACATGACGGTCCTGCTCGATGCGCCGGAAGAAGCCCGCGTCGAGCGCTACTGGCAGTTCGCGATCGAACCGACCACCACGATCCCCCGCGATCCCGAGCGCGTGTGGGGCGAAGAGCTGCGCCACCTGCTCTCGCAGGCGGTCGAGCGGCGCCTGATGAGCGACGTGCCGCTGGGCATCTTCCTCAGCGGCGGCATCGACTCGAGTGCCGTCCTGGCCTTCGCGGCCCAGCACCAGCCTGCCAGGGACATCAAGACTTTCTCGATCGGCTTCCACGAGCCGAGCTTCGACGAGTCGGCGTACGCGCGGGATGTCGCGCGCCATTTCGGAACCGAGCACCACGAGAGGATCCTCGGCGTGGACGACGCGCGCGCGCTCGCTCCCAAAGTCCTTGCGCGCCTCGACGAGCCGTTCGCCGATCCTTCCATCGTGCCCACGTACCAGTTGTGTGAGTTCGCGCGCGAGAAGATCACGGTGGCGTTGGGCGGCGACGGCGGCGACGAGATGTTCGCGGGATACGACCCTTTCAAGGCGCTCGCGATCGCCGGTTGGTACGAGCGCCTCGTGCCGGGCGGGCTGAAGCCCGGCATTCGCAAGCTCGCCGACCTGCTGCCGGTGTCCGAGAGCAACATGGGACTCGACTTTCGCATCAAGCGCGGCCTTCGCGGCGCGTCCTACCCGCCGGCGCTGTGGAATCCCGTGTGGTTAGGGCCGATCGAACCCGCGGAAGCAACGGACCTCTTCGAGGAACCCGTGCGGCCCGAGGAGCTCTATCGCGAAGCCATCGACGCGTGGGAGGGCAGTGCCGCCGACAACAACGTCGACAGGACGCTCGAGTTCTACACGCGCTTCTACCTGCAGGACGACATCCTCGCGAAGGCCGACCGCGCCTCGATGATGGTTTCCCTCGAGCTGCGCTCGCCCTTCCTCGACAACGACCTCGTCGAGTTCGCCCGGAAGATTCCCCACCAGTTCAAGTACGCCAACGGGCGGACCAAGTCGATCCTCAAATCCGCACTACGCGGCGTGGTGCCCGACGCGGTCCTCGAGCGCCGCAAGAAGGGCTTCGGCATTCCGCTGACGCGCTGGCTGCGGACCTGGGACGAGAACGAATTTCGCGGCAACGTTCCCTTCCTGAAAAGCGGCTGGGTGGACGCGAGGGTGAAGGAACACCGCCGCGGCGAACGCGACCACCGTCTCGCCCTCTGGTGCGTGCTTGCCCTGCAGCGACATGCGCTAGACTTCGACCAACCTCGCAACTGAACACTTCCCCATGGATCTCGCGACCTACGCGGTCGAAGCCGAAGTCGAGCGGACGCACTGGTGGTTCGCCGGTCGCCGCAAGATGCTTCGCCGTTTGATCACCGGCCTGGGCATCGCGCGCGACGCGCGCATCCTCGACATCGGCACGAGCACGGGAACGAACCTGCGGATGCTCAAGGAGATGGCGTTCACCCGCTACGAGGGGCTCGACATGAGCGACGACGCCGTGCGCTGGTGCGACAGCAAGGGCCTGGGCAAGGTGACCCGCGGCGACGTCTGCAACATCCCCTTCCCCGATGCCACGTTCGACCTCGTGCTCGCCACCGACATCATCGAGCACGTCGACGACGACGGCCGCGCGCTGGCGGAGATTCGCCGTGTCCTGAAGCCGGGCGCGTCCGTGATCATCACGGTACCCGCGTTCCAGTTCCTGTGGGGCTTGCAGGACGATGTGGCGCACCACAAGCGGCGCTACCGCGGCGGGCAAGTCGATGCCGTCATTGCCGGTGCGGGGCTGCAGCGTCGCGCATCGTTCTACTTCAACTTCATCCTGCTCGCACCCATCTACGCGGCGCGGCAGGTCATTCGCCTCATGCGCATCCCGCTGCGCAGCGAGAACGAGGTCAACGGCCCGTTCGTCAACCGCCTGCTGAACTGGATCTTCGGGTTCGACGTCGCCGTCGCTCCCTGGCTCCACGTTCCGTTCGGCGTGTCCTACCTCGCGGTGGCCGTTCGCGAGCCCGGGGCGGAGACGAGGGTCGATTGAGCCTGCGTTCCGAAGTCCTCGAGACCCTCGTTTGCCCGGTCACGCGCGAAGCGCTGACCTGGAGCGACGAATGGGTCGCCAATTCGTCCCGGTCGCACCGCTACCGCATCTCCGAGTCCGGGATCCCGCTCTTCGCGGAGGAGTTCTGCTCCGCCGAAGGCCGGATCCAGCAGCATCACTACGACAAGGTGGCGGCTGCCTACATGGAGAGCCTCGCCTACCCGCATACGCTCGCCTATACGGAAGCCCTCGATGACGCGTTCCTCGCGCTCATGGAAAAGGGCGGGATGGGCCGCGTCGCGGAGATCTGCTGCGGACGGGGAGAAGCATTTCGCCTCCTGCGCGAGCGCGTGGGTGCCGGCGTTGGCGTGGACGTATCGATCTCCATGCTGGAGGCCGCGCGGCGCGAGCTCGGCGGCGAGCGCATCGCCTTCGTCCAGGGCGACGCCACCGCGCTTCCGATCGCCGATGGCGCCTACGACAATGTCGTGATGTTCGGCGGCATCCATCACGTCAACGACCGCGAGAAGCTTTTCTCGGAGGTCTTTCGCATCCTCAAGCCGGGCGGGCGCTTCTACTGGCGCGAACCGGTCAGCGATTTCTTCCTCTGGCGCCTGCTGCGCGCGATCATCTACCGGTTGTCGCCGGCGCTCGACCACGAGACCGAGCGGCCGCTGCTGTACCGCGAGACGGTGCCGGTGCTCGAGAAGGTCGGCTTCGAGCTGCGGCGCTGGGAGACCTATGGATTCCTCGGCTTCTGCTTCTTCATGAACAGCGACGTCCTCGTGTTCAATCGCGCGTTCCGCTTCATCCCCGGCATCCGCGCCATCACGCGCGGCTTCGCTCGCCTCGACGAGCTCACGCTGAAGCTGCCGGGCATGTCGCGCGCCGGACTGCAGGTGCTGGGCGTGGCGCAGAAGCCGGCGAGCGGCACGCCATGAAGATCATCCTCGCCTTCGCCGGCATGATCTCGCTCGCGGTCATCGCGAACCTGCTGATGAAGACGGGTGCCGTGATGGGGCGCGACGGCGGCGGCTCCTGGCTGGAGCAGGTCGCCAACTGGCGCATCGCACTCGGGCTGGTGAGCTTTGGGCTCGCCGCGATGCTCTACGTCTTCGTCCTGCGCTCCTTGCCGCTCAACGTCGCCCAGTCCTTTGCCGCGGCGCAGTTCGTGGCCGTCATCCTCGCCTCCGCTTTCATCCTGTCCGAACCGATCGGCACGGTGCAATGGGTCGGCATCATCCTCATCGCCTCGGGGATCGCCATCGTCGGATGGACCCAGGGCTAGGGGTGGGTGTACTGGCGTCTCCCTCCCGCGAGGCGGTGAGCCACCGAGCCGCGATCGTCGTGCTCGCGGTGATGGTCCTCGGCATCGTCTTGATCCGCGCTCTGCCGATCTGGACGATGCCGCTCTACCAGGACGATGCCGTGATCAGCGGCTATGCCTACGAGGCCGCGCTCGAGGGCAGGAGCCTGTGGAGCTACTGCGTCAACCTGGGCGAGAACATCCTGCGTTTCCAGGGCCGGCTCGCACCGGTGTTCGCGCTGGGCATGATGCCGCTCCAGGCCGCGCTGGAAGACAACGTCTTCCTCTATCGCGTCATCCAGGGCGCGGGACAGCTGCTGGCGCTTGGCGTCTTCGGCCTCCTCGTCAGGGCCATCACGAAGGACACGCTCGCGGCGCTGCTGTGCGTGGCGATCTACGTCGCGATCTACGAGGTGAGGGACTATCACGACCCTTCCCACGCGATCTTCCTCCTCATGCCCTACCTCATGGTGGTGGGCGGGTTGGCCTGCGTGTTCGCGCTCAGGAGCAACGAATCGCCAGCACCCTACCGGCCGTCCTTCTGGATGGTGCCGGCGCTCAACGCCGCGGGCATCCTGATGTACGAGATGGCGGTTCCCCTCAGCCTCCTGTCGTGCCTGTTGCTGCTGTTCGGCGGCGCATTTCCCTGGCGCACGCGTATCGCAAGGTCCGTGATCGCCGGGTTGCCCGTGCTCGCCATCATCGCCATCGGCCTCGTCGCGAAGGCCATGATCAGCAGCTACGAAGGCACGCAGATCGGCGTGCTCACACCCGCCGCGGTCGCGGCGGCCTACCAGAAGCATTTGAGCGCCGCGGTTCCGCTGTCGTATTGGTGGTACGACCCGCATGGCCTGATGGTCGGGCTGCTCAGGGGCACGCGCTGGAATCCTGAAGTGCTGTTGCCGAGCGCAGCGCTCGCGCTCGCCGTGGCGTTCGTGGCCTTCCACGCGCTGCTGCGAACGAAGGTCCGGCTTTCGCTCACGTTGCTGATGGCGGGCGCCACGCTGTTGCTGCTGCCCGCGATGCTGGTCTCCGTGAGCGCCAAGTACCAGCGGGAAGCCCTCATGGGACTGGGCTACCTGCACAACGCGCTTTCGTACATGGGCAGCGGCATCGTGCTCCTCGCCCTGCTGTCGCTCCTGTGCCAGTGGGGCGCGAGGCTTGGCCGGCCCGCCCTGCTCACCTGCGCACTCACCCTGTCGTGCGCCCTGGGCCTCGTGGCCGGAGTGACGCACCTGTCCTCCTATCGCGTGGCAGCGACGGTCAACGAGGGCTGGCGCTATCCCCGCGAACAGATGGAAGCCTGGATGCATCTGACGCGCAATACCGCTTCCGGAAAAGCCGTCGTCGCCATCGACAGGGACTGGCTGAACCGCTGGGAGTGGGCTCCGTTCCTGCTGCAGCACTGGGGCGTGAAGGGCCGGTTCACGACGCTGGCCGAGCTTCCGGCCTTCCGGACGAAGCAACCCGTGCCCGACGATGCGTTGGTCATCGTGCGGTCCTCCGGCAGGTCCCATCCGGCCGCGCTGTCGCACTTCATTGACGTGACCTCAATGGCCGGCCAGCGCCAGGTGCGCGCAGTCGCCATGTCGACGAGCCGCGAAAGACTCACGGAAGGCACGCTGAGCCTCGCGCGCGGGCCCCAGGCGTGGCCCTTCCCGAGTGCGGTCGAGCGCGGCAAGCACGGGTATTACTACCGTCAGGTCGTAGTCCCGGTCGCGAGCACGGACGTGCGCGAATTCTCCCTGGTCATCGCTCCGCCCGGCGCGACAGCGCGCTGAAGCTCGTTATTGCCTGACCAGCCAGAGGCTCCCGCCCGAATCGCCGGCGAAGCGGGGATCGACGGCACTCAACACTTCCGAATGCTTCGCGCCGAGGTAGGAGTTGAAGCGGAGCATCCTGTACGCGGTGTTGAACTGCAGGAACGCCCTCAGCAGGAAGCACTCGTTCCACGCCCGGCCCTCGAGGTACCACTCCTTCGGATACTCAAAGGGCCAGAAGATGTCGTGGAAGTGAACCAGGACTCCCGGCGCCAGCTGCGGTAGCACGCTGAAGACGAGATGGTTCACGTCGCTGCCCGACTTCGTGACGTGGGTGGAGTCGATGAACAGGACATCACCCTTCCCGAGGCCGCGGAAGAACTCCGGGGAAAAATCCTGCACGGGTTGCCGGGCCAGCGTGAGTTTGCGCGCGGCGACATCCGCCTCGCACAGCTCCATCAGGCGGTCGGGAAACGGTTCAATGCAGTGAACGTCGCATTCGAGCTTGAGCTTGTCGATGCAATCGAGCCAGCACGCCGTCGAAAAACCGCTGCCGACTTCCACGACGCGCCGCGGGCGAAAGGACTTCGCGATGTGCCAGACGGCGTTGGCGTCGCCGAAGCGAAAGAAGAAGTTGTCGTAGTAGTACCTCAACCCCGCCGTCTTCTCCGCGCTCCACGGTCCGACCGGATCGCTCTCGCAGGCGCGGCGGAACAACGCGAGCTGTTCGGCCTCGTTGAGGTCGATGCCCTCGACGTTTTCGTACGACTGGCAGACCGCGGCGTGCCCGCTCGCGACATCGTCCAGCAGCGGGTGGGGAGAATAGAAATGGCCGGGGGGCGCGAAGTTCATCGCCGCGGCGATCGTCGAATCGTAGGTCAAGGGGATGTTTCCTCTCGTGCGAAGTCGTTGCTGAGTGCGGTTTCGGGTCTAGTTCGGCGGGGGCGCGGTCAGCATCCCGCGCACGTCGCGAAGCGGGAACTCCCACACCACGACCTTGGGCTTGCCGGGCCCGTGGCGGGTGCTGAACTCGGCGTAGATTTCGTTGCGCCTTTTCCAGAATAGCTCGAACGCGAAGAAGGAGCCCTGGCCGGCATGCGGCAGATTCTGCACTTCGACGTTGTCCAGGTGCAGCCCGAGCTGCCACGCGAACCCGACGGGCTGCGCGAGCCACGTGTACTGCCCCGTGTAGCTCGTGCCGACAGCCGCGACCAGGCCCGAGGGCTTCTGGGGATAGGGGTAGCCGCGGCCCGCCTCGCCGTTCAGGAGCCTTTCGCGATACGTCCACACGGGCTTGAGCCAGGTGTTGAGCGCCGGCAACGGGTCGAACACTTTCGCCATGTCCCCCACGTGGTCGAACTCGAGATACGTGGGATCTCGCGGCACCCGGGCCACCAGCGTGGAACTGCGCGCGATGAGCTGGGCGGTCGCGTTCGCGGCGAGCTCGATGCCCACACCCGTCCAATGGCTGTCGCCGGGCACGAAGAGCAGCGTCTCGGGCCGACGGGCAATCGCGCTCCGGTACAGGGACTGCAGGTCGACAGCGGGAACGCCTTCGCGCGCCAGCTTCTCGATGAAGAATCCATGGACGGCGTCGGAGCGATCGGCGAGAACCAGGTCCCTGCTCAGGAGATTCGCTTCCCCGATCGGCCATCGGGCGAGCTCGCGGTGGGTCCCCAGCTTCGCCGGCACCGCGAGGACAACAAGCGTCCAGCCTTCCTGCTTGAGACGCTTTTCGTACGCACCGATCACCTGCGCGGCGCGAACGAGATCCGCCTCGACCTCGGGCGTGAGGCCCCGCGAGACCCACAAGTCGAGATTGGGAAAGAGCATCAAGGGCTCCTGTCCGCCCCAGATGGCCCATTCGACGACCTGCCCTCCCGCGACGCGAACGCTGTTGCCGGCTTCCCGGGCGAGCCTCACCGTGGAAATACGCGCGACGCTGCGCCGCAGGCGAGCCTGGTCAAGCTGCGGCAATCCGGCCGGCACCCACCCGCCGACGTTCTGTTCGGCATTTCGCTCGATGAGCAGCGTGGGAAAGCGCAAACCCTCGCCATACGGCAGGCGCAACCACGCGCCGCCGAGGAACAAGGCGGTGAGCGCGGCATAGGCCCAGACGACGGAGTTGGCGCGCATGCGTCAGATCAGAACTGGAAGTAGAGGAACGGGATCTCGCGGCTGCTCATGCTCACGAGGACCGCGAACACGAAAGCAGCGAACAGCAACCACTGGGTCCGCGCCGCGAATGCCCGGCCCGCCATGGGCTCCGCACCGACGACCCTCGGCTCGAGGCGCCAGAAGAACAGGAGCGCCACGACGACGAGCAACACGGAAGGCAAGTGCTTCTGCGCGAGCAGGGGAGTGAACTGCGACGCGAACCCGTTGAACCCCGTCATGCCCGCCAGCACGCCCGCTGCCTGCGAGAAGGTGTCGCTGCGGAAGAAGACCCATCCGATGACCACGAGCAGGAATGTGCCCGCCTGTCTCGCGAGCACGGGCACGCGCTCGAGCCGCGACTCGCCCACCCAACGTTCGACCACCAGCAAGGCACCGTGGTACGCGCCCCACGCCACGAAGGTGAAGCTCGCACCGTGCCACAGCCCGCCGATCACCATCGTGAGGAAGACGTTGAGCTGCACGCGCCAGGGCGCGCAGCGGTTGCCTCCGAGGCTCACGTACAGGTAGTCGCGCAACCACTGGGACAACGTGATGTGCCAGCGCCGCCAGAAATCGGCGAATCCGACGGCGCGGTAGGGAGAGCGGAAGTTGTCGGGGAAGCGGAACCCAAGGCACAGGCCCAGCCCCGTGGCCATGAGCGAGTAGCCCCAGAAATCGAAGTAGAGCTGGAAGGTATAGGCGAGCGCGCCGGTCCACGCCTGCAGGAAATCGGGCCGCGCGACCGCGAACCCATAGGGGACGAAAACCGCGAACTGGTCGGCGAACAGGCTCTTGATGGCGAAGCCCAGCGCGAACACCGACAGGCCGTGCGCGAGGCGCGGTCCGTCCCAGGCGGCGAACTGCGCGTGCATGTCCGGATATCGCACGATCGGTCCCGCGATGAAGCGCGGGAACATCGCGAGGAATGTCAGGTAGTCGAGCGGGCGCACCGGACGCGTGATGCGTCCGCGATAGGCGTCGATGGAAAAGCTCAGCGCCTCGAAAACGTAGAACGAGATGCCCGGCGGCAGCTCGATCGTTCCGCCGCTGCCGAAGTACGGCGAGAGCGCGGCCTGCAGCCCCTTCAGGGCCGGCACCAGCGTCGCAAGCCAGTTCAGGTACTTGAAGAGGGCGAGGAAGGCGAGCGCGTAGACGACGGCGCCGGCCACGGCAGCGCGCCGCACGCCGGGCCGGTCGGAGCGTACGGCGATGAGCGCGAAGCCATACGTCCCCGAAACGACCGCGATGAACAGCAGCGGCCAGAGCCAGTTGCCGTACGCGTAGAAAACCAGCGTCGCGACGATGATCGCGAGCTTCGCCACCGCCGTGAAGCGGCCACCCCACCCGGCCACGCGCAGCAACAGCAGGCTCGCGGGCAGGAAGTAGAAGAGGAAAAGGGGGTCGGTGAAAAGCATCGGCCGGCCGGCTCGGGACGCCTGGAGCGGCCGGTCAGTTCTGGATCTTCAGCGAGGTCAGCCCGAGGCCGAGCTTGCGAGTGTCGGGGTTCTGCGGCGAAACTTCGCCGGGGCGAATGGGTGCCGGGGGCACGATCTCGATCGTGTCTACATCGACGCCGCTGAACTCGACCCGGTAGGAGGCCTTGGCGGGATTGCCGAGGGTGAGGGTCCTCTCGACCGAACCGGCGCGAATTTTCACCGGCTGATAGGCGTTGGGCCCGAGGCCCGTGGCCTTGAGCTCGAGCGTGAAACTCTTGGGCAAAGCACGGTCGAATCGAAAGCTCGCAGCCGGTGCGAGATTCGCATCCGTCCAGCGCCCCCATGATTCCGCGCCCGACACGCCCTTCACCTCCTTCAGGAAACCCGGGAAGCCCGGTTTCGTGAAGTCGATGCCTTCCGCGAGCGTGGCCTCGTGCCGCGGACCCAGGGCGATGGGGGAACCCCCGGACGCGACCGGGGCCGGGGCCGCGGGGGCTGCAGCGGGCGCAGGCGGGCGCTTCGCGTCCGGCTCGTCGCTACAGGACGCCAGGCACGCCACGAGAACGGCGCCCTGGAAGACAGCTTCGGCGAAGGATTTCTTGTTCATGGGGAGTCGTTCGAGATGAGGGGCGGATTGTATCGTGCCGGCCCGCCATCTCCGCGGACTCCGGACGAGGTGGAAACGAGGGAATTTTCAGCACACGACTTGATGCAATTGCGGCAGCACCCTGGATCGCGGCGGGCGCACGATGTCCCAAACGCCCGAGAAGAATAGGCACACGTTTGTCGATGCGCACCAACGCCAGTCTCCTGACCGCCCTCGTGACCCTCCTCATCGGGATCACGGCGGCCCCGGCTGCGCCTCCCGCAGCGCAGAAGGATCTGCCGGTGCCGGATTTCGCGTGTCTCCACGAAGGCTTCAAGTGGTGGTACCCGACGTTCTCGGTCGCCTGCTCCCAGGCCGACCTCATCCAATGGGCTTCGAACCGGGGCACGACCTTGTCGATGCTCTCTCCCGTGCCGCCCGTGCTGCCGGATGGTTCGCTCGCGCAGGGCACGTACCGGGCGCCAAACGGCGATCTTGCCCTCTTCGCGCGCTTCGCCGGCGACACATTCCTGCCCATTCCCTACAGGACGCGTGCTGAAGTCCGCGCCGTTTACCTGGCGAGCATGGGCGTGGACGAAGTGCTCGCCGCATCGCCTCCAACCTTGGCCGCCGCGCCCGGTCCATGCGATCCGGTTTTCGGCATGGCGCTTCTGGGTACCGTGCCGACCGCCTTCAGCGGTTCGGTCCGCCTCTATCGCCAGTGTGCGACGAACCCATCCGGACCGTATTCGGGCAAGTCGATCCTCTACACGGAGGGACACGGCGGTTCGTTCCTGGACACCGGGGCCGATTTCGTCCAGTGGCTCTCGAGCCTGGGCTTTGACGTGTACCTCGCGGACATGCCCCTCTACGGAACCAACCAGGGCGACCCGGCGGCCCTCGTCCTGGACCACGAAGATTACGTGCTCCACGAGCGAGCGCCGGTCAGTCCCTTGTGGACCGAGATGCTGGCGCCGCAGATGGCGATCATCGACTTCATCCGGGCGCGGTCCAGCGGGCCGCTGGGCGTGGCGGGCCGCTCGGGCGGCGCCATGCTGGCCAACGGGATCGGCACGATCCACCCCTCGGTGGACTATGTGCTCTCGATCGCCAGCGCAACGCCCCATTCGATGCGCCTCGGATCGGTGTTCGGCCCGTTCGATCTGGGCGACTGGGAACAATGGAGCCCGCGCACCTATGCCGTGGTGGGCCACGAGGAGCTCATTCGATCGGCCGGACGACTCGGCGGTGTCTTCGCCTTCAGCGGCCAGGACCCCTGCTGCTTCCGCGTGGCCCCCGGCGACGGTTTCTACGAGTGGGTGACGGTGCCCCCCAGCGACGGACGCACGATCGCGCTCGCCGTCGATCCCGCGCATGCCGACCATTCCCTGAGCGAGGCGCAGAAGCCGGCCGTCCTCGCCTTCCTCGACGGCGTGATGTCCGCGCCGCATCTTGCGGTCACGCTCGCCGGCAGCGGCCAGGGGTTCGTCACCTCCAGCCCCGACGCCATCGACTGCCTCAGCGCCTGCGGGGCGACCTTCGCCCCGGGCACGCAGGTCACGCTCACGGCAACGGCCGAGGGTCCGGCATCGGTGTTCGCCGGCTGGTCCGGCGCGTGCACCGGAACAGGCGCATGCGTCGTCACGATGAACGCTTCCATGTCCGTGATCGCTACGTTCAACATCGCGACGATGCCGCTCACCATCGAGAAAGCAGGTACAGGAACAGGCCTGGTGGCCTCGACCCCCGCAGGCATCGAGTGCGGGGCGACGTGCGCGACCAATTTCGCGCTGGGCACGCTCGTGACGCTCACGGCGTCGCCCGATTCGGGCTCGGTCTTCCAGGGTTGGTCCGGGGCCTGTTCCGGAGTCAGCGCCTGCGCGGTGACGATGGATGCGGCGAAGTCCTTGACCGCAACCTTCGGTGCGCTGAACACGCTCACCGTGACCAAGTCGGGCGCGGGATCGGGCAGCGTGTCCTCGTCGCCCGCGGGAATCGACTGCGGGTCGGTGTGCGCCGCAAGTTTCGTGATGGGGGAGAACGTGGCCCTCACCGCAACGCCAGCGGTGAACTCGATCTTCGACGGATGGTCGGGAGCCTGCACCGGCACCGGCGCCTGCGTGGTCACCGTGGATGCGGCCAAGTCGGTGTCCGCCACGTTCTCGCTGACGCAGCTCGGACTCGCGATCGCGAAAGCCGGCAATGGCGCGGGCAACGTGACTTCATCGCCCGCGGGGCTCGACTGCGGCGCGGCCTGCTTCCGGGTCTTCGAGCCCGGGACAATGGTGACCCTCACCGCGACATCCGACCCCAACCACATCTTCGGCGGATGGACCGGCGGCGGATGCAGCGGCACCGGCCCCTGCGTTGTCACGCTGCTCGCAGCGACGCAGGTGACGGCCGCCTTCATCGATCCGCCCGCGACCGTGCGCCTCGCCAACCTCTCGACGCGCGGCCAGGTCCTCTCGGGCAGCGACGTGTTGATCTCCGGTTTCGTGATCGGCGGCAACCAGCCCAAGACGATCGTCATGACCGTCGCCGGCCCCTCGCTGATCGACCACGGCGTCACGTCGCCGCTCATGAACCCGATGATCACGCTCGTGCGCATGTCCGACAACACGGTCATCGGCAACAACGACGACTGGCAGTTCCAGACGAATCCGCAAGACCTCGCGCGGATCCAGGCGTCGGGCTTCGCGCCGGCCAACGCGTTCGAGCCGGCGATCATCGCGACACTCCCGCCGGGCGCGTACACGGCGATCGTGCAGGGCGTGGGCGTCACGGCGACCGGCATCGGCCTCGTCGGACTCTATGAAGTCGACAACCCGCACATGCCGCTCATCAACATCTCCACGCGCGGGCAGGTACGCACGGGCAACAACGCGATGATCGCGGGCTTCATCATCCACGGCATCGGCGAGCAGCGGGTCGTGATCACCGTCGCGGGCCCTTCGCTCTCGGGCGCGGGCATCCCGAACCCGCTCGCCAATCCGCACCTCACGATCGTTCGCTCGTCCGACGGCGCGGTGATCGCCACCAACGACAATTGGCAGGTCCAGGCCGATCCCTCGCACGTCGGCCTGATCCAGTCCGTGGGCTTCGCCCCGGCCAATTCGCTGGAGCCCGCGGTCTACCTCTCGCTGCCGCCGGGCGCGTACACGGCCATAGTGCAGGGCGTCGGGGGAATCGGCGTGGGCCTCGTGGGGGTCTACGCCGTCCAGTAGGGCCCGGGTTTCGATACTATTGGGCCGCCCACCGTCGCGTGGACCCATGAATCGCCTGGAGCTCTCTTGAAAGTCGTCATCCTCGCCGGAGGCCTCGGCTCCCGCATCAGCGAAGAATCCTCGATCCGCCCCAAGCCCATGGTCGAGATCGGCGGCAAGCCGATCCTCTGGCACATCATGAAGATCTACTCCGCCCACGGCGTGAACGACTTCGTGATCTGCCTGGGGTACAAGGGCTACATCATCAAGGAGTACTTCGCGAACTACTTCCTGCACACCGCGGACGTGACGTTCGACCTCGTGGACAACCGCATGGAGGTCCACCAGAAAGCCTCCGAGCCCTGGCGCGTGACGTTGATCGACACGGGCGACGCCTCGCAGACGGGCGGACGCCTGAAGCGCGTCGAGAAGTACGTCTCGGATGCGCCGTTCTGCCTCACGTACGGCGACGGTGTCGCGAACGTGGACGTGGGCAAGCTCGTCGCCCACCACCAGAAGAGCAAGCGCATCGCGACCGTGACCGCCGTGCGCCCGCCCGGCCGGTTCGGCGCGCTCTCCATCGACGGCGAGCGCGTCACGGGCTTCGTGGAGAAGCCCGCGGGCGATGGCGGCCTGATCAACGGCGGCTTCTTCGTGCTGCAGCCCGAGGCGTTCAAGTACCTCAAGGGCGGTGACCTCGACGTGTGGGAACGCGAACCGCTCGAGGGGCTCGCTCGCGACGGCCAGCTCGGTGCTTTCCACCACGAGGGTTTCTGGCAGCCGATGGACACGCTGCGCGACAAGAACGTGCTCGAGGAGCTCTGGTCCACAGGCAAGGCGCCCTGGAAGGTGTGGTGATGCTCGAGCCTTCAGCCTGGCGCGGCCGGCGAGTGCTCGTGACCGGCCACACCGGCTTCAAGGGCGGCTGGCTCTCGGTGTGGCTCGCGAGCCTCGGCGCGAAGGTCGCGGGCTATGCGCTCGATCCGCCGACGGTGCCCAGCTTCTTCACGGCGGGCGACGTCGCGACCTTGCTGGCCGACAACCGCGGTGACATCCGCGACGCCGGCGCCACGCGCCGCGTGATCGAATCATTCGATCCCGAAGTCGTCTTCCATCTCGCCGCCCAGCCCCTGGTGAAGGAAGGCTATCGGGAGCCGATCGAAACGTACGCCACGAACGTGGTGGGCACCGCAAGCGTGCTCGAGGCCTGCCGCCACGCGAAGAGCGTGCGCGCGATCGTCGCGATCACCACCGACAAGTGCTACGAAAACCGGGAGTGGGATCGCGCGTATGTCGAGGGCGACGCGCTCGGCGGCCACGATCCCTACAGCAACAGCAAGGCGTGCACGGAACTGGTGTGCGATGCCTATCGCCGCTCGTTCTTCGCGGAGCGCACGCCGCACGTGGGACTCGCCACGGCGCGCGCGGGCAACGTGATCGGCGGCGGCGACTGGGCGGCCGACCGGCTCATTCCCGATCTCGTGCGATCGGCCAACGCCGGAGCCGAGACACGCATCCGCTACCCGGGCGCGACGCGACCCTGGCAGCACGTGATCGAACCGTTGCATGGTTACCTCCTGCTCGCGCAGCGCCTGTTCGAAGCGCCGGGCGACTTTTCCGAGGCCTGGAATTTCGGCCCCGATCCCGGAGGCGACCGTCCGGTGGGTGAAGTGGTCGAGAAGTTCGCGAAGTTGTGGCCCGGGAAGGTGCGCTGGAGTGTCGACGATGTGCCGCATGCGCACGAGGCGGGCAAGCTCATGCTCGATTCGACGAAAGCGCTGGAGCGGCTCGGTTGGAAGCCGCGGCTTGGGCTCGATGAAGCGCTGCGCCTCACGGTCGAGTGGTACGCCGCCGCGCAGGGCAAGACGCAGGGCGTGCTGCGCACCCTCAGCGAAAACCAGATTCGCTCCTACTGCGCGGCGGCCTGAGCGTGGCGTCGCCCACGCGCGTCGAGGCCATCGCATCCTTCGATGGAGGGATGCGCATCGAGAGCGCGGTCGCGCGGCCCGATCGCTACCGATTCTTCGACCAGCTCGCCGGTGAAGGGCATTTCATCTCGCGCGGCGGCGGCTACTCGTATGCGGCGGCGAGCTTCGGCGCGGGCGCGACCTCGATCGATCATCGTTCCTTCAACCGGATCCTCGGGTTCGACACGGCGACGGGTCACGTCCACGTCGAGGCCGGCCTCACGCTCGGCGACCTGTTTGCATTCCTTCGCTCGCGCGGCTGGTACCTGCCGACGCAGCCGGGATTTCCCGCCATCACGGTCGGCGGTTGCATCGCGGCCGAGTGCCACGGCAAGAACCAGCTGCGCGACGGCTGCTTCTCGGCGCAGGTCGCGAGCCTCGAGCTCTTCCACCCAGCCCACGGGACGATGACGCTTTCGCGAACGCAGAACGCCGCGCTGTTCGAGCTCACGTGCGGCGGCTTCGGGCTGACCGGATGCATCCTGAGTGCGACGCTGATCGCGCGGCCCATCGAGGGATCGCAGGTGGAAGTGCGCACGGAAGCGGTCGACGATGCGCGCGCGCTCCCCGCGGTCCTCAGGCGCCACGCGGAATCCGCGGACTTCGCCTACAGCTGGCACGACTTCAACACGTCGGCACCGGGTCCGGGATTCGTCATGAGCGGAACGCGCGCCGGCGCGCCCGACAAGGCGGCGAGCACGCCGCGAGCCAGCGACCTGCGCTGGGACACGCGCAGCGCCTTTCCCGTGGCCGGCTGGAATGGCCCGACCGCTTCCCTCGCGACCGCACTCTATCGCCACCTCTCGCTGCGCGAGCGTTCACCCCGGAGCGTGCCGCTCTTCGATGCGATGTTTCCCCTCGCGACGAAGGGTGCGGCGTACTTCAAGCTCTTCGGCGCGCGCGGCTTCTGCGAGTTCCAGGCGGTGATTCCCGAGTCCGCCTTCGCGCCGTTCTGCGACGCCGTGTGGTCGCGCGTACGCAGCAAACCCATTCCCATCACGCTCGCCTCGGCGAAACTCTTCGGCGGGGACCAGCGATTCCTTCGCTTCGCGGGCAGCGGCGTGAACTTCGCGCTCGACTTTCCGCGCACCGAGGCCGCGCCCGCGTTCCTCGAGTTCCTCGACGGCCTCACGCTCGAGATGGGACTCGTGCCGAACGCGATCAAGGATTCACGCCTGCCCGCGGCCGTTGCGCGCCGTGCGTTCCCCGGCTACGACGCATTCGCCGAGCAACTGCGTGCGTTCGATCCGAAGCGCACGTTCCGCTCGGAAATGTCCGAAAGGCTCGGCCTGTGAAGGCGCTCATCGTCGGCGCGACGGCGGGCCTGGGGCGGGCGCTGGCCGAATGCCTCGCGGCGAAGAAGATCGATCTCTTCCTCGTCGCGAGTGATGAGCGTGACTTGCGCGCCCTGGCGAGCCACCTCGAGCTCACGCACGGCATCGCGGTGCGCACGTTGGCGCGTAGCGTGACCGCGGAAGCCGGCTGGGCGAGCGAAGTTCGCGCGCTCGCCGAGAAGGACGCGCCCGTGGACTACCTGCTGTTTCCGGTCGGCGCCTCGCGCGACGACGACACCGGCATGCTCGCCGACGATCGCGCGCTCGAGCTCTTCGGCGCGAACCTCATCGGCATCACGCATCTCGCCGGCGCATTCCTGCCGGGCATGCTCGCGCGCAAATCCGGATGCATCGCCGGGTTCGGCTCGATCGCCGCAGCGCGCGGACGCGCGAAGAACGTCATCTACTCAGCCTCGAAGAGCGCGCTGCGCACCTATTTCGAAAGCCTGATGCACATCGGGGCAGCGCACGGCCTTCGCGTGCATTTCTACGTGATCGGCTATCTCGACACGCAGCAGTCCTACGGCAAGCGCCTGCCGCTGCCCGTCGCCTCGCCCGCTTCCGTGGCCGAGCGTGTCGTCGCCTCGCTCGACGGCCGGAGCCATGTCGCGCACCTGCCGCGCTTCTGGTTCCTGGTCGAGGCGATCGTGCGGGCGGTGCCGTTCTTCGTCTACCGGATGATGGCGCGGCGCGCGTGAGCGAATCCCCGAACGACGCGGATCCCGCGATCGAGGTCGAGCAGCCCGCGAAGGCCCGCCATCCGATCTTCCTCGTGCTGAAGATCGCGGTCACGCTGGGCCTGGTGGCGCTCCTGGTTTCCAAGATCGACATCGCGGCGGTGACCGCGCGCGTGGCCAACGCCGATCCCGCGTGGCTCGCCGCCGCGGTTGCCCTGCTCGCCGCGCAACTCGTCGCGAGCGGCCTGCGCTGGCGGCGCATCGCGCTTCGCCTCGGGCTGCCGATGACCCGCCGCATGGCGGTGCGCCTGGCCATGGTGGGCCAGTTCTTCAGCCAGGCGATGCCCGCGGCAATCGGCGGCGACGTGGTCCGCGCGTGGCTTGCTTCGCGCGAGAGCGGCAACCTCGGCGCATCGGTATCGTCGGTCCTCTCGGACCGCGCGATCGCATTCGTGGTCCTGCTGCTCACCGCGTCCGTGGGCCAGGTGCTCGCGTCGAGTCTCGTGTCCGACAGCCGCGCCCTCGAGGCACTGCGCCTGTTCGTCTGGGCGCTCACGGCGATCGCCATCGCCGGCCTCGCCCTCGGACCCATCGTCGTCGCGCCGCTCGCGAAGTTCAAGTTCGGCGCTCGCCTGCGCCGCGTGCTTGCCGATGCGCGCTCGATCGTCAGTCCGCCCTGGAACAAGGCCGCGGCGACCGGGTTGATCTCGGTCTTCGTGCAGCTGTCCCTCGTGGCGTGCGCTTTCTGCATCGCGCGCGCCCTCGCCCTGCCGCTCACCTTCATGGGTTGCCTGGTGATGATCCCGCCGGTGCTCATCACCACGATCATCCCGGTGTCGATCGGCGGGTGGGGTGTCCGCGAAAGCGCGATGGTCGTGGGTCTCGGGATGCTCGGCGTGCAATCGGATGGCGCGCTCGCCCTGTCCATCCTTTACGGCCTCGGAAACCTCGTGATCGCGGTGCCCGGTGGAATCGTGTGGGTCGCCACCCACGGCCTGCAGCCGGCTAGAAGCGGGCCGTAAGCGCCATCACGAACTTGTCCTCTGCGCCGGCAACCGGCTGCAGCAGCGACTTGGGCAGCGTCGCCTGGGGAACGAACAAGGGAATTCCGATCGGCGCGGCCGTGTCGCCGCCGGGCTGCGCGGTGAAGTCGAGCGCGAATTCGCGGTACTCGGGTGCCGTCGGTGCGGCGAGCGACAACTGCACGTTCGACCAGTCGCGCAATTCGCCGGCGTTCAGGGTCCCGCGATCGAGATCGGTCCAGCCCGAGGCATTCTTGCCGCGAAGCTTCCACGCCACCGTGTACGTCGTCGGCACCTTGCCCCACGTCACGACCTGGAACGAAAGGACGCTCAGCCCCGCATGCGTCGTGCGGAATTCCTGCGTCACGATGCGGTCGGCCGTGATGGCCTCGGCATTGGCGAGCGTCGCCGACCCGAGCTTCGCGTTGAGCACGCGCGCGAATCGATAGGGGCCGAGCTTGTACTTCTTCAACTTGTCGCGCAGCGCCTGAACCGCCGGCCCGTCGGGATAGACGATCGCGTCGTCCGCGGTCGGCACGCCTTCGGGATTGAAGGCATTGGCGAGTTGCTGGTCGAGCAGGTTCGCCTCGCGATAGATGTGGACCCCGCGGTAATAGCTGTTGATCGAGATTCCCATGAACACGACAAGCGCGCACGCGGCGAAGCGTGGGCCCAGGTGAAGAAGCGAGAGCCCCCTGCGCAGGTACGAGCCCGGCGCGCCGGTCGCGGCGTAATAGTAGAGGACGCCGAACAGCGGAAAGCTCGCGAAGATCGCGTAGCGGCTGGCGATCGAGTACCCGATCCCGTGCGCGTCGAACGCAACCCGGCCCCACGCCGTGGCCGCGGCCGAAACGAGACCGATGCCCACGAAGAGATAAAGGACCATCGCGGCGGGCTCGCGGCGGCGCATGCCGGCCCACCCGCTTTTCAGTGCGTCGGCCGTGACGAGGAGTACGACGCCGCCGATCGCCGCCGCCCAGATCAGCGTGTTGGAGCTGCGGAACAGTTCCTTGAACGGGAAATAGATCAGGTGCGCGAGCGGTGAGCCGATGTACGCGACCACGAAGCCCGTCAGCTCGATGATGCCGCGAGAGCCGGTCGCGGGTTCCTTCGGAAGCCCGGGCATGTAAAGCGCCAGGGCGAGGATGAGGTTGAGGATCCAGAAGACGGCCCAGCGACCGGGCTTGCGCCAGGGCACGGCCGACGCCTGCATGACCATCGCCGCGACCAGGAACACGAAGAGCCCGTTGGTCAGCGTGTAGGTCGCGAGCCATGCGCAGGCGGCCGCCGCCACGTTGCGCTTCCAGGAAGCGGCGTGGGGCGCGAGCAGCGCGATGGCACCGACCATCAACAAGTTGGCGAGCGTGAGCGGCAGCATCATCGACCACCAATGGTTGTGATGCCCCACCGGCGAAAACAGCAGGACGCCCGCGATCGCCGCCGTGACCGCCGCATGCAGGCGGCGTCCGGGTGCGATGACGCGCACGATGATCCACAGATGGACCGCCCACGTCGCGAGGCCGACGCCGATCATGTAGATGTACTCGGAGCGGATGTCCCACCGGGTGAGCACCGCGTTGGCCACGTAGATCAGGCGATACAGGAAGGGTCGCGTGTGGTTGTGCGGCGCGAACAGGTCCCAGAAGCTCAGGGTCCCGTCGTAGTAGGCGACGATGAATCTCGCGAGCTCCACGTGATCCCAGTGCGGATGCGTGACCGCGGAGTACTGCGTCATCGCGATGAAGTATATGGCCGGCGAGACGATCGCGAGCGCGAGGCCCGCCTGGATCCAACGGGAAGTGCGAATCATTTTCATGGGTTCACCGCGGCTTGCGCGCGCATTTCGTCGAGGACGCGAGCGAGCCCCTGCTCGAGCGTGACCTCCGGGTTCCAGCCCAGCGCCTTCAGGCGCGCGTTGTCGCCGCCGATGGAAGGAGGGTCATACGCGCGGGGGGGCACGGCTCCGAAGTTGATCTTCGCTCCGGTGCCGGCGTGTTGCCGCACCATCGTCATGATCTCGGCGATCGGTACCGGGCGCGCCGAGGCAATGTTGTAGGTCCCGGTCGTCGCGCGCTCGAGAAGGACTGCGAAGCCGCGAGCCACGTCATCGACATGCAGGTAATCGCGCAATTGCGTGCCCGCGCTCGCATCGAAGTCCTTGCCCGCGAGCATCGCGCGCGCCACGGCGGGAATCACGCGGCTGGGATCCTCGCCGGGACCATAGAGGTAGAAAACGCGCCCGAAGGCGAACGTGTAGTCGCCGAGTGCGGCCATCTGCTGGCCGATGAGCCCCAGCGAGAGCTTGCACGCGGCATAGAGCGTCTCGGGCTTCGTCGGACCGTCCTCGCGCATCAGGGCCGCCTGCGGCGCGTACTCGAAGCAAGTGCCCGCCGCCACCACGCGCCTGCAGCCAACGCGCTCGAGCAGGCGCAGGAGCGCGATGCT
This sequence comes from Usitatibacter palustris, assembly GCF_013003985.1. GTDB lineage: Bacteria > Pseudomonadota > Gammaproteobacteria > Burkholderiales > Usitatibacteraceae > Usitatibacter > Usitatibacter palustris. The sequence continues at coordinate 3,443,962 of NZ_CP053073.1, forward strand.
TCCCGCGAGGCAATCGAGGTTGCGCGGCGAAGGAAGGTACTTGCCCGGCTCGGCGTACCACGCGAGGTGCACGCAGCCTTCGGGCGCGAACGCCTCGATGCCTGCGCGCGCGGACTCGATCGACTCGAGCGCACCTTCGATCTTGCGCAGGCGCGCATGACCCTCGAGGCGCTTGAGCGAATGTCCGGGCGTGACCAGCGCGGCGACTTCGTGTCCGCGTTCCTCGAGCACGCGCAGCACGCGCGCGCCGATGAATCCCGTCGCCCCCGTGAGCAGGACCTTCACGCCGCGAAATCCGCGTAGCCCGCGTCGCGCTCGGAAACGACCGGATCGGCGACCGGCCAGCGGATCGCGAACGACGGATCGTTCCAGCGCGCGCCGCGCGAGGCCTCCGGGACGTAGGGCACCGACATCTGGTAGTACACCTCGCTGTTGTCGGCGAGTGTCTGGAAACCGTGGCCAAACCCGGGAGGGATGTAGAGCGCGCGGTGATTGTCCGCCGTGAGCTCGAAACCGACCCACTTGCGGAACGTGGGTGAATCCGGGCGCAGATCGAGCGCGACATCGAAGATCGCGCCCGCCGTGCAGCGCACCAGCTTCGCTTCGGCATGCGGTTCGGCCTGCCAGTGCATGCCGCGCAGCGTGCCGCGCTTCGCGTTGTGCGACACGCTGCACTGGGCCACGCGCGCATCGAGGCCGGCGCGGGCGAACTCCTCGGCGCAGAACGAACGCCCGAAGAAACCGCGGGCATCCTCGCGCCGCTCAACGTCCACGACGACGAGCCCGGGGATCAACGTGGTTGCAAACTTCATCGCCGCCGGACGAGCGTGCCGCCTGCATACGGCGGCTGGAGCGCGCAGTGCCGGGTGTCCAGGATGAAGTTGGGCCGGCCGAGCGTGTTCTTGTAGAGGCGCGCGACGTAGATCGAAACCGCCATGACCGTGGCCCCGAGATACAGCGCGACGACGACGATCAACGTCGCGAGCACGCACCGGTCGCCGTGGGCGCCATAGGCCCATCCGAGGCCGGCCACGAGCGCGGCCCAGAACGGAAACGCATAGGCGGGCAGGCGCAGCAGGAGCGTGGAGGACGAAAGAATCCCCGCGATCGCGAACAGCGTCATCCCGATGAAGTTGTAGTGCGTCGTGCCGGCGATGCGCGGCTCGCGCCGGTAGGCCACGCCCACGCGCCGGAACCCGACTCGCCCGATCGAGGCGCGGATGAACGGAAACGAGTTCGTGTCGTGCGCAATGGCGTCGCGGACTTCGCGCGTGATCATCGCGAACTCCGCCATGTCGAGGATGATGTCCTCGTCGGCGATCGCGCGGGTCACGCGGTAGAAGAGCTTGCGCATGCCCTTGAGGAACGCGCCCTCGGGGCGGTCCACGCGCTCGCCGTAGACGATGTCGTTGCCTTCCTCGATGAGCTCGAGGAAGCGCGGGATCATTTCGGGCGGGTCTTCGCAGTCCACGTCGATCACGACGAAGAGGTCGCCCTGGGCATTGCGGAGGCCGCACTCGACGGAGCGCTGGTAGCCGCAGTTCTTGCTGAGCGAGAGGACGAAGACGTTGGGGTGCGCGGCGCGGAGCTTCGCCACCGCATCGAGGGAGCCGTCGGTCGAGGCGTTGTTGAGGAAGACGACGTGCGTCTCGTAGCGCGCGGCGATGCCGTCGAGCACCGGCTTCAGGCGCGCGAAGAAGAGCGGGATCACCGCTTCCTCGTTGAACACCGGACAGATCACCGCCAACCGCGGCAACGCTTGCATCGCAACGCTCACTCGCTCATCCCGATCTTGGGCGCCGCTATGATACAGGCCAATTGAGAGCAACAATCGCGATGTACAATCATCGACATGCGAGATTCCGAATTCGTCCAGGACGCAACGTACGCCGATCATTTTGGTGCGTACAAGTCCATCCTCAACCGCGTCCTCGACCATGACCCGGCGATGTTCGAGCTGCCCGTCGGCATCCGCATCGTCGATATCGGTTGCGGATACGGGGACCTCCTCAAGCTCCTGCGCTCTCGCGGCCACACGAACCTCATGGGCGTCGAGCCCGACCTCACGTGCCTCGAAGGGGCGCGCAAGGAAGGGTTCGAAGTCCGCGAGGGAACGCTGACGGCAACCGGCCTGCCCGATGCCTGCACCGATGCCGTGATCGTGAGCATGGTCTTCCACCACGTCGACGATTACGACGCCGCGATCCGCGAGGTCGCGCGGGTCCTGAAGCCGGGCGGCCTGCTTTGCGTCATGGAACCGGCCCCCACCGTCCTGCGCACGCTCATGGATTTCCTGACGTTCAAGACGCCCCTGCCCCGGATCTCGAAGTCCGTCGGCCAGCGATACGCGGTCATGAAACTCGAGATCGAGACGGGCCTGTATCCCAAGTTCCTCGCCGAGCAGAAATCCTTCCACGCCATCCTGCAGGGCCGCTTCGAGAAGGTGTGGTTGCGCCGCGCCTGGTTCTTCCAGTTCGGCAAGTACCGGCTGCGTTCGCCCGTTTGAAGTGCCGCCACTGCGAGGCTGAGCTCTCGCACGTTTTCCTCGACCTCGGTTCGGCGCCGCCGTCGAACAACTACCTTTCCCGCGAGTCGCTCGGCAAGCCCGAGACCACTTATCCGCTGCGCCTGTTCGCGTGCGATCGCTGCTGGCTCGTCCAGACCGAGGACTTCGCCGCCGCCGACGAGCTCTTCGCGAGCGACTACGCGTACTTCTCCTCCACGTCGCAAGGCTGGCTCGATCACGCCGCGCGCTACGTCGAGATGATCACGAAGCGCCTCGCACTCACCTCGAAGAGCTTCGTGATCGAGGTGGCCTCGAACGACGGCTATCTCCTCAAGAACTTCCTCCCGCGCAACATCCCCTGCCTCGGCATCGAACCCACGCAGAGCACGGCGGAGGCGGCGGAGAAGATCGGCGTGCCGGTCCTGCGCGAATTCTTCGGCACCGGGATCGCGACGAAGCTCGCGAATGAAGGACGCCAGGCCGACCTCATTGCGGGCAACAACGTGTACGCCCACGTTCCCGACATCAACGACTTCACCAAGGGCCTGCGCATCGCGCTCAAGCCCGGCGGGACCATCACGCTGGAATTCCCGCACCTCATGCGCCTCATCGCGGAGAGCCAGTTCGACACGGTCTATCACGAGCATTTCTCGTATCTCTCGCTCACGGCCGTGCGATCCATCTTCGAGCGCGCGGACCTGCGCGTACTCGACGTCGAGCGCCTGCCGACGCACGGCGGCAGCCTGCGCGTGTACGGCTGCCACACGAACGATCCGCGCGCGACCACGGGCGCGGCCACGGCGCTCTTCGCGGAAGAAGAAACCTTCGGCCTCACGAAGCTCGCGACGTACCAGGGTTTCCAGGCGAAAGCCGATCGCGTGCGCGATGATTTCCGCGCGTTCGTGCAGGAACAGAAGCGCGCGGGCAAGCGGATCGCAGGTTACGGCGCCGCCGCCAAAGGCAACACGCTGCTCAACTACGCGGGCATCGATGCGACGTCGATCGACTTCGTCTGCGATGCAGCGCCCTCGAAGCAGGGCAAGTACATGCCGGGCAGCCACATTCCGGTCGTCGAACCCGCGGCACTCGCGCGCGAGCGACCGGACTTCGTCGTGATCCTGCCCTGGAACATCGCCGATGAAGTGCGCCGCCAGCAGCCCGCGGCGAACTGGGGCGGGAAGTTCGTGGTCGCAGTGCCTGCGCTCCAGATCCTCTCTTAGCAAGAAAGTACCGCGCCCGTCGCCGGACCCCGACAGGAATGTCGGATTGGCCGTGCCCGGAATGCGGAATCCTGCACAGTCCGGGGGTGTCTATCCCCTTATAATGGTGAGGTCCGCGAGACTGTCACCGCGAACCCCCTTCCAGGAGAAATCCCATGTTCCGTTGGATTGCCCCCGTAGTAGGCGCCTTACTGGGGCTCGGCGCACTGAACGTGCAGGCACAGACCTGCAACACCACGATCAACCCGGGCAACGACATCACCCTGACCATCCAGGGGATGACTTCGGGTCAGGTGCTCTGCCTGAATCCGGGCAACTACACTCCCCCGCCGGGCTTCCCATCCAACGGGTCCTTCGCGGTCGGCGTAGGCGTCATCGTGCGCGGCCTGGGCGCGACGCCCTTGCAAACCACGCTCACAGCTTCCAACGGCGCCGACCATGCGCTCTACTTCACTAATTACCTGACCACCAAGAACGCGAACGGCGCTCAGCTCATCAACCTCACGATCACGGGAACAGGTGGCGTGCAGGTGCAGAACTTCACGGCGGCGCCGGCAGGGCGGCTGACCGACATCAAGCTGAAGGACGTGATGATCTTCACGAACGCGACGGCGGGCCCCTTCTTCGGGGTCAAGACGCAGAACGCGGATCGCATCGTGCTCGACAACGTGCAGATCACGTCGCACAACACCGCGATCAACTTCATCGACACGACCGATTCGCTGGTGATGAATTCGACCGTGACCAACACCGTCGCCGTCAGCGCCGCGGCCCTCTCGGTCCTGGGCGGATCGGGCAACCGGTTCATCAACAGCACGTTCGGGCAGCCGCGCGTTTCCGCGGGCGCCGCGTACTCGTTCAATGGCGGTGGCGTCGTGTTTTACAACACGTCCGACAACCGCTTCGAGGGCAACACGGTACAGGGCATGCAGGCCGACGCCGTGGCCTTCACGATCTTCGACCTCTCCCCCAATGGCCTGCCGCTGACGAAGTCGCTCAACAACTACGCCGGCCGCAACCAGGTCCTCCACAGCGCGTTCCCGATCAACGGACTGACCGCGGGCTCGTCGGGCATCTGGTCGAACTGCGCGAGCGACGGCACGTGGGTGTACGGAAACACGGTGACGGGTTCGGGCGAAGGCGGCCTCACGATCTTCGAGGGCCGCAACAACATGTTCCTCGGGAACGTCAGCTTCAACCACGGGCTGCTGGGCACGTACATCTCGGGCGACCAGACCGCGATGAACGACTGCACACCGGCGGGCAACACGACCTTCCGCCAGAAGCCGAACAACAACTTCATCATCAGCAATGCGAACCTCTATAACCCGCTCGAGCAGGTGGTGGTTCGCGATGCCGACAACACAGTGCTCCAGCGCAACTTCTCGTCGCCGACCGCCGGCCTCGGGGGCCCCACCCAGGCGTGCACGTTCGCGACGTGCCAGGCCAGCTTCTCCCTCGAGACGGATGGCACCGCGGGCCGCAACACCAACGCCGGCACGCGATTGATCGCGAACACGAGCATCGGCACCCAGCGCGGACTGTGGACGCAGAACACGACGCCCAACAGCGTCACCGGCCTCGCGTTCTACCTCAATCGCACCATCGGTTCCGGTTCCTCGCTCTACGAAACGCCCGTGACGCACTTCATCGACGGGTTCTCGGTCGTCGGCGGCAACTACTGGACCAACTTCAGCCCCTCGGGCAACCCCAGCGCCACGCCGTACAACGGCGTCGCGCACAACACGGTGGGCGGCACCGGCAACGTCGTCGACCGCTTCCCGTACCAGTCCGAGAACCTGGGTCGCGGTTTCGGCGTGGTGATCTCCGAGCCGCGCGCAGGCGCAGCGGTCGCCATCGGCAGCCAGCGCACCCTTCGCTGGGATGCTCCCGGCTGCTCGTACGTCACCTTCACGCTCGGCGGGCAGAACCTCGTCGTGAACACGCCCAACACGGGCTATGCGGTCGTCACGATTCCCGCGATCGCCACCGGCGCCAACAACGTCGTCGCAACCTGCAAGGATGCGGCGGGAACCGTTCGCGGCACGACTTCGAACGGCCCGACGTTCAACGTGATGTCGGCCAACCTCAAGATCGTGAGCCCGGGCCGTGACGACGTGTTCAACACGACCACGTCCGTCTGGGTGGCCTGGAGCAACCCGTCGCACCTCACCCCCGTCACCGTCGACGTTTCGTCCGATGGCGGCGCGAGCTGGGGGCAGGTCGCCAGCATCGCGGGCATCTCGGCGTCGAACCCCGTCACGTCGACGCGCGTCAATACGCCCGCCGCCGGCACGGCCAACGCGATCTTCCGCGTGCGCTCCGGTGGCACGACGGCCACGAACTGCGGCGGCGTGACCAACTGCGACGAAATGGATGGCGTGTTCGCAGTACGCGGCGCAACAGGCGCGTTCGATGCGCTCAACCTCAACGCCGGCCGCACCTTGCAGGTCGGCGCGGTGGAACGCATCGAGTGGTCGTCGCCCCAGACGTCGCGCCTGGTGACGATCACCGCGGTCTCCAGCGGCGGCGGCGGCGTGGTCACGGTGGCTACCGATCTTCCCGACCGCGGCTTCTTCGACTGGGTCATGCCGGATTTCCCGATCGGCACGATTTCCCTCACGGCCAACTTCAAGACCAACACGGGCGCCGCAGTCGGCGCGCCGGTCACCATCGTCAACGGCGGCAGCATCCGTCGCCTGCAGACGATCACCTACGGGACGATCCCGACAGTCGTGCCGGGCGGAAGCGCGCCCATCACGGTGACGACCAACTCCGGCCAGGCCGTGACCCTCACCAGCCAGACGCCTGGCGTGTGCACGGTGACGGGCAACACCATCAACGGCATCTCGAACGGCGTTTGCACGATCACCGGCAACGTCGCGGCCAACGGCAACTACTCGGCTGCGTCGCCTTCGGTGATCTCGTTCAACGTCGGCCTCTCGCAGACGATCACCTTCAACTCGACGGCCTACATCGGCGTCACGAAGAGCATCACGCTCAGCGCGACGGCCAACTCCGGCCTCACGGTCACGTTCACGTCGCTCACGCCGGGCATCTGCACGATCAGCGGCGGCAACGTGCTCACGGCCAACAGCTCGGGCACGTGCACGGTGGCGGCGGACCAGCCGGGCAACGGCACTTACGCCGCGGCCCCGCAGGTTCAACGCAACCTGCAGGCGATGGCGACGATCCTGCTGCCGCGCCTCGCGAACCTCTCGACGCGTGGCTTCGTGGGCTCCGGTGGCGACGTGATGATCGCGGGCCTGATCATCGGTGGCCCGACCGCCAAGACGGTGGTCGTCACGGTGGCCGGACCTTCGCTCTCGGGCGCGGGCATCCCCAACCCACTCGCGAACCCGACCCTCACGCTGATCCGCTCGTCGGATGGCGTGGTGGTCGGATCCAATGACAACTGGCAGCAAGCCGCGAACGCCGCGCAGATCCAGTCGGCAGGCTTCGCGCCGGCGCATCCGGCCGAGCCGGCGGTCATGATGACGCTCGCTCCGGGCGCGTACACCGCGGTCGTGCAAGCTTCCGGCGGCGTGGGTACGGGCATCGGATTGGTCGGCGTGTACGAAGTCGCCGAACCCGAAGTACCGCTCATCAACATCTCGACGCGCGGCTTCGTGGGTACCGGCAACGACGTGATGATCGCCGGCCTGATCGTCCAGGGCAGCAACACGCAGTCGGTCGTGATCACGGTGGCCGGCCCGTCGCTCGCGGGCGCGGGCATCCCCAACCCGCTCAACAACCCGATGATCACGATCGTGCGGGCTTCGGACGGCGTGGTGATCGCCACCAACGACAACTGGCAGACGCAGACGAATCCGGGGGACGTCACCCTGATCCAGAACGCGGGCTTCGCGCCGGCGCATCCGAACGAACCTGCGGTGTACCTCACGCTACCTCCAGGGGCGTACACCGCGATCGTGCAGGGCGTCTCGAGTACGACCGGTGTCGGCCTCGTGGGTGTGTATGCCGTCGCGCAGTAAGGGATGCTGAAGAAGCTGGCGGCGCGGCTCCGGGGCTCCCCAGCCCCGGCGGCGGATGGTTCGCCGCCGCGCGCCGCCATCCTCGACCAATACGTTCGTACGGCGCCTGCTCCCCAGCAGGCGCTGGACATTTTCAAGGGCGATTGGTGGTCGAGCCTGCCGGGTGACTTCGCAGGCCTCGCCGCCGGGCAACTGCCGCTCTTCAACGACGACCGCATCCACTGGGCCGTCAAGGCGCTGGGCGGCGTCGAGGGCAAGAGCATCCTCGAGCTCGGCCCGCTCGAAGCCGGCCACACCTACATGCTCGAGCAAGCCGGCGCGCAATCGATCTTCGCGATCGAAGCGAGCACCAAGGCTTTCCTCAAGTGCCTCGTCGTGAAGGAGATCCTCGGCCTGCAGCGCTCGCGCTTCGTGCTCGGGGACTTCGAGGAGTATCTACGCGCCGGCGGCCAGCGCTTCGATGCCGCGATCGCCTCGGGCGTGCTCTATCACATGCGCCAGCCGGTCGAGCTCATCGCGAACCTCGCGAAGGCGACCGACCGCGTCTTCATCTGGACCCAGTACTACGTGAAGGAACGCGTGGACGCGATCGCCCACATGAAGGGGCGCTTCCGCGAAGGGCACACCGCGGAGTCCATGGGTTTCCGGCACACGCGCTATCCCTACTACTACGGGGACTTCCTCGACACGTCGCGCTTCGCCGGCGGCAGCGAGGAATACAGCCACTGGCTCTCGCGCGAGGATCTCCTCGGGGCGCTGCGCCACGTGGGCCTTACGGACATCGAGATCGGCAAGGAAGAGCTCGACCACGCCAACGGGCCGTGCCTCTCGCTGGTCGCCCGCCGCCCGCAGTCCTGAGGGACTAGCGCGGCTCCGACGACGCGAGCTCCGCGTCGATCGCCCGAAGGATCTCCAGGCGCGACATGTGCGGTCCCGTTCCGTGGCGCGCGAGCGTCACGTAGAACTCGCAACCCTCCGTCGCATGGAAGCGCACCTCGCGCAGCTTGGTGTAGCCCAGCGCGAAGAGGTCGGCCATCAGCAGCCGGAAGGAGTGCGGCACGAAACACCAGTTGTGCACATCGAGGTACGCGCCCTTGTCGCGCACTTCGCGGATCTTGTCGCGCGCCTGCTGCGCCGAGTGGATGAAGCGATAGTCGCCCGGCGTTGCCGCATCCCACCCGAGCAGGCCCGACTTCGCCGCCACGTTCATGTAGTACTCGGCCGCCGTTCCCGCCGAGTGCACCTTCATGCCGGCGAGGTGGCTGTCGATCACGCGCGCGAGGCCCGTGATCGGCCGGAAGCGATCGAACACGTAGCGCTTGTCCGGAATGACGAGCGAGAGCACGCCGCCGTCCTTCAGCAGCGAATCGCAGTCGGCGAGGAACGCGATGATGTCCGGCGTGTGCTCGATGAGGTGCGAGGCGATGATCCAGTCGTAATGCTTCGGCTTGCCGGTGAGCTCCAGGTAGGTCTGCCCGCTCCAGACGAAATCGACTTCCTCGATCTGCTCGAGCGGCAGCCCCTGCCCCTGGTACTTCGCGACGAGATCCTCGCGCGTGGCGTGGTCGATGATGTGCACGTTGTAGCCCTCGCGCTTGGGCGCGAGCGGGTCGTGGCTCGGGCCGATCTCCAGGCCCGTGCCCGCCTTGTCGATGCCTTCGAGCACGCGCGCCTTGCGGCCCAGCGGCCGCGCGAGCCCGGGCACTGCGGCGGGCGAACTGAAAAAACGGCGCATCGCGACATGCGCGCGTGACATGAGCGACGCCGTCCCGGGCTCGTGCAGTTCGCTCGCAGGCACTTCCTGGTACGACGGCCCCGAGATACTCGTCAGTTCCAGCGTGTCGCAGGCGAACTCGCAGGGCATCGTGCTCGGATCGAAGCGCACGTGGCGCGAAGGGTGAGGCAGGAAGAATTCCGCCTTGAAGACTGCGCCATCGCGGACCATGTCGACCGCATAGGTCTCCGAGTACGCGCCGATCGAATCGGGCAGGTACAGGCGCGGGTCGCGCACGTCGCCGCTGCGCCCGTCGATGCGCGCGCTCGCCGCGTACCAACCGACGTCGAGCCCCAGCTCGCCCTCGGTAACGCTAGCGAGGAACGCGGGATCGTTGCTGTGGACGTTCCAGATGCGGACGCCGTTGTCCACGCCAATATCGACGGGGTCGGCGTGGAGGGTCGTAAGTTGGAGGCGCATGGGCTGGGGCATCAAGGTCGGGACCGATTCTACTGGCTCCCGCCGATCTTCCGCTGCAATGGAAGGATTCATGGGTCCAAGCTGTTTACCCGCTGTCCCGACCCAGAGGAACGTGCCATGACGATCGCCACCCTTCGCCGCCTCGCGTGCATTTTCTTCCTCGCCGCGGGCTTCCCCGTCCAGGCTTCGTTCCACCTTTGGACGATCAACGAGATCTACTCGAACGCGGACGGCACGGTCCAGTACATCGAGCTCACCACCGCCGATGCCGGCCAGCAATTCCTCGCCGGGCACACGGTCTCCACGAGCTCGACGGGTTCGGCAACGCAGAACTACACATTCGGAACCAACCTGCCCGGTGACAGCGCCGGCAAGAAATTCCTGATCGCCACGAGCGGCTTCGCCGCACTCGGCATCCTGGTGCCCGACTACGTCGTTCCCAACGGCTTCCTCTTCAAGCACGCGGCCACGCTGGATTTCTCCGGCGTCGATGTCTGGAACTACGCCAACACGCTGCCGACCGACGGTTTCCTGTCACTCAATCGCAACGGCACGCAGGGCATCAATTCGCCGACGAACTTCGCGGGCGCCACGGCGCAGATCGCGCCGCCCGGGGGATTCCTCGCGAACCTCGCGACACGAGGGCCGGTACTCACGGGCGACGGCGTGATGATCGGGGGCTTCATCATCCAGGGCACCAAGCCCAGGACGGTGATCGTCACCGTCGCCGGCCCGTCGCTCACCGGTGCGGGCGTTCCCGGTGCACTTGCGAACCCCACGCTCATCATCATTCGCGCCTCCGACGGCGTGGTGATCGCCAACAACGACGACTGGCAGACCCAGACCGTCCCCGCGCATGCCACGGCCATCTCGGCCGCGGGGTTCGCGCCGGCCAATGCGCTCGAACCGGCGGTTTACCTCACCCTCGGACCGGGCGCCTACACGGCGATCGTGCAGGGCGCGGGGGGTACGACCGGGATTGCGCTGATCGGCGTCTACATGACCCCGTAACACGGGGCGATTTCCCCCTTGTCCTACGCAGTTCCTGCCGGGCAGATTCGGCAGACGGACTGTGACGCCTGTCGCAGAGTGGACCCCGGGACCTGAATTACAATGCTCGGTCCACAGCGCTCGCTATAGGAACAAGGAACATGGGATCTCACGTTTCGCGTATCGCGGGTGTTGCCCTCCTGTTTTGTGCCGGAATCGCGAGCGCGGCCACGCCGCTCTTCATTCCCCTCGACAAATCGAGCATCGTGCGCAAGTCGGACGCCACCGATATCCCGGTCGCGTTCAACCGCCCCGGACTCGAGAACCTGGTTCCCGGCGACGAAGTCGAGCTCACGCTCCCCAACGGCTCGCGCCACGACTACGTCTACGAGCATTCGATCGCCCACGGTGGCGGCATCGTCACGTGGATCGCGCGCAGCCCGATCACCGGCGACAACGAACGCGCGATCATCACCTACGGCCCGCACGGCGCGTGGGGGTGGATGAACACCACGTACGGCGCCTATCGCGTCTATCCCTCGGGCGAGGGCTACGACCTCCTCGCCCCGCGCTTGCGCCAGGATTTCTCGCCGACCTTCCCCGGAGGCGATGCGATCACCGTCGAACCCGATGCGCCGGGAATCGAACACCTGAAGGGCATTCCGACGCATGTTCCCGCGCCGATCTCCAAGGCGGGAGGCTTCTTCAAGGTGACGCCGGTGCCGACGGTTCGCGCCGACGTGATGATCATCTACACGAAGGACCTCGCGCAGAAGCTCGGCGTGGGCCTGATGCCGATGCTCATGAACCTGATCGCGACCGCGAACCAGGCGTACGTGGACAGTGAAGTGGCGATCACCCTGCGCCTGGTGAACGCGACGATGCTCGACCTCGCGAATACCAATGGCTCCTCGGCCATCCTGAGTGGCATGCGCAACGCGGCGAGCGGTGCCGACGTCGGACTCAATGCGATCTTCCAACCGCTCACCTGGGGCGCAGGAACCTCGATCCGCGACCAGGTTGGCGCGGACTTCGTCGCCCTCGTGCGCGATGGCCCGAACGACACCGGCGGGATCGGCAACCTCGCGTTCAACACCGCGATCTATCCCGCGGTTCAGTCGATCTTCACGACCGCCTATTCGGTGAACAACTTCTGCGTGCAGGGCTGCGAGCAGATTTTCGCGCACGAGCTCGGCCACAACATGGGCAACCACCATGACACGGCCACCATCGCCAAGGACGGCGGCGGCACCACGACGATCGCGACGGGTGCCTTCCCGCATTCGTACGGCTGGTACTCGTGCGTCAACGGGCTCACGTGCAACCCGTACCTTCCCAACGGCACGGGCGGCGCCTGCACCGCCTCGGGTCCGTATGCCAGCTGCTTGACACCGGCCGCCAATGATTTCGGTACGGTCATGTCGTACATCGGGCCGCGCATCATGAAGTTCTCGAATCCCAACCTGAACAACTGCGTGCCGACGGGTGGCAATGCGGGCGCTCCGCGCGCCTGCGGCGGTGTCGTGCCCGCACCCGCACCGGGTGGGAAGACGGCCAACAACGCGCTGTCGATGAACGATTCGCGCGGAAGTATCGCCGCGTACCGCAACGAGACGATCGCGAACACGCCCGGCTCGCTGCAGTTCACAAACATGGTCTTTTCGGGCAACGAAGGCGGGAACATCACCTTCACGGTGAGCCGCGTCGGTGGCTCGTCGGGTGCCATCTCCGTGAGCTACGCACTCACGGCCGGCAGCGCGATCTCGGGCACCGACTACACGAACGTGAGCGGTTCGCTCAACTGGGCCAACGGCGACACGGCCAACAAGACCTTCATGGTTCCGATCTCCGCCGATGCGCTCGCGGAGGACATCGAGAGCTTCACCGCCACGCTGTCCACGCCCACCGGCGTGCCCGGCGTGTACATCGGCTATCCCGCCACTGCGACGGGCCTCATCAATTCGCCGTGGCCCATCGGCGGCACGATGCCCACCGGATTCACCACGTCGGGACCGAACGCGTGGACGACCGCGACGGACCAGGTGTTCGAAGGCACGACGAGCCTTCGCTCCGCGCAGGCGTTCGGGAATTTCGGTGCCGGCAATGCGGGGATTTCCGACCTCGTCTACACCGCCAACTTCTCCGCGGGTCCTGTGGTGTTCTCGTATCGCGTGTCGAGCTACCAGAACCAGGGTGTCTTCCAGTTCCTGGTCGACGGCGTGATCGTCCACACCAACACGGGCGAATCGGGCTGGACATCGTTCGCCTACGACCTCACCGCCGGCAGTCACACGCTGACGTGGCGCTTCAGCAACAACATGCCGAGCGCCTGCGGCAGCGGAGGATGGAGTCCTCCCCCGGTGGGTGGAGCAGGCGTCTGCGCCGACCGCGTCTGGATCGACGCCGTCGCCCTGCCGGCCAACTCACCGCCGACGAACCCCCCGCGCCTCGCCAACATCTCCACGCGCGGCCAGGTGCTCACCGGCGGCGACGTGATGATCGCGGGCTTCATCATCGGTGGCTCGGCGGCGAAGACGGTCGTGATGACCGTCGCGGGTCCCTCGCTTATCCCGGCAGGCATCCCCAATGCGCTCGCGAATCCGCAGCTCACGCTCATTCGCCAATCCGACGGCGTGGTGATCGGCACCAACGACAACTGGCAGACGCAGACGGTCCCCGGTCACGTGTCCTCGATCCAGGCCGCGGGCTTCGCGCCCGCGCACCCGAACGAGCCCGCGCTGATCGCGACGCTCGCGCCCGGCGCGTACACCGCGATCGTGCAGGGTGTTGGCGGAACCGGTGTCGGCCTCGTCGGGGTCTATGAAGTCAACACGCCCGAAGTCCCGATGATCAACATCTCGACGCGCGGCCAGGTGCTCACCGGCGGCGACGTGATGATCGCGGGCTTCATCATCTACGGCGACAACACAAAGAGCGTCGTGGTGACCGTGGCCGGGCCGTCGCTCGTGGCGGCGGGAATCCCGAACGCCCTCATGAATCCGCAGATCACGATCGTGCGCCAGTCCGATGGCGTGGTGATCGCAAACAACGACAACTGGCAAACCCAGACGAATCCGGCGCACGTCGCCCAAATACAAGCCGCGGGCTTTGCACCCGCGCATCCGAACGAACCCGCCGTGATCCTTACGCTACCGCCCGGTGCGTACACCGCGATCGTGCAAGGCGTCGGTGGTACCGGCGTCGGGCTCGTTGGCGTCTACGCGATCCCCTAGGAGCTCGTCATGAAATCCATTCGCCTCGCCTTCGCGGCGGCGGCCTGCGTGAGCGCGGGCGCCGTTGCCGCGCCGCCCACCGTCGGCGGCTGCCAGGTTTTCCCCGCGGACAACCACTGGAACACGCCGGTCGACAACCTGCCGGTGCACTGGCGCTCCACGGCCTGGGTCACGTCCATCGGCAACACGGCGAAGCTGCACGCCGATTGGGGCAACAACCTCGCCGATTTCTACGGCATCCCGTTCATCACCGCGACGAACGCCACGCCGCCGGTGCCGATCCTTCCCTACTCGGGCAGCGATCCCGAAGACGACTACTCGGACGAGAGCGATCCGGGTCCGTATCCCATCCCCGCCGCCGCGCAGGTCGAGGGCACGCCCGGTGCGACGGACGGCGATCGTCACGTCATCGCGATCAACACCGACGACTGCATGCTCTACGAGCTCTACGTCGCGACGAAGCTGGGCGGCGGCACGAGCTGGAAGGCCACGTCGTTCGCGAAGTTCAACCTCGCCTCGAACGCGCTGCGCACCGCAGGCTGGACCTCGGCCGATGCCGCGGGCCTGCCGATCTTCGCGGGCCTGGTGCGCTGGGAGGAAATTGCCGCGGGCGAGATCAACCACGCCATCCGGCTCACCGCGAACAACGTGCTGGGACGCGAGAACGGGCAGAACAAGTACCTGTGGCCCGCGCGCCACTGGTCGACGAGCAACACCAACCTTGCGTTCCCGCCGATGGGCGCGCGCTTCCGCCTGAAGGCGGGCTTCAACATCTCCACGTTCAGCGCGCCCACGCAGGTGATCCTGCGCGCGCTGAAGAAGTACGGTTTCATCCTCGCCGACCGCGGCAGCAACTGGTACTTCCAGGGTGTCTCGAGCGCGAGCTATCCCAACTCGTTGTTCAGCGAGCTGGGCTCGATCTCGGGCAGCAACTTCGAGGCCGTCGATACCGCGCTCCTGCAGGTCAACGTGAACAGCGGGCAGGCGCTGCAAGGCGTGAACGGCAACCCGGCGCGCATCGCGAACATCTCCACGCGCGGCCAGGTGCTCACCGGTGGCGACGTGATGATCGCGGGCTTCATCGTGACGGGCACGGCGCCCAAGACCGTGGTCATCACCGTCGCGGGTCCTTCGCTCGCGGCCGCCGGCATCACCAATCCGCTCGCCAATCCGGTGATGACGCTCGTGCGCGCTTCCGACGGCGTGGCGATCGCGAGCAACGACAACTGGCAATCGCAGACTGTTCCCACGCATGTCGCCGACATCCAGACCGCGGGCTTCGCGCCCGCGCATCCGAACGAGCCGGCGATCATGGCAACCCTCGCACCGGGCGCGTACACCGCGGTCGTGACGGGCGCGGGTGGCACCACCGGCGTGGGGCTCGTCGGCGTGTACGAGGTCGATCGCCCCGACGTGCCGGTCATCAACATCTCCACGCGCGGCCCGGTGCTCACCGGCAACGACGTGATGATCGCGGGCTTCATCATCTACGGCGACAGCACGAAGGACGTCGTCGTCACGGTGGCCGGTCCGTCGCTTTCGGGAGCGGGCATTCCCAATCCGCTCAACAATCCGATGCTCACGATCGTGCGCGCCTCCGATGGCGTCGTGATCGCGACCAACGACAACTGGCAAACGCAGACCGTTCCGGGCCACGTGGCGATGATCCAGAACGCGGGCTTCGCGCCCGCGCATCCGAACGAGCCTGCGGCGTACCTCACGCTGGCGCCGGGTGCGTACACGGCTGTCGTGCAGGGCGTGAGCAATACGACGGGCGTCGGGCTCGTGGGTGTTTATCGCGTCAATTGACGTAGGTCCGCTGTCATCGGCGCGGGAGTAGAATTTCGCCCATGAAAACGGCCCGCTTCGTACTCCTCCTCGCCGCCCTCGCCTTCGGGTGCGGCGGCTCCATTGCCGCGCCACTCACCGGCGTGTCTGCAATTTCCGCCGGCGGCTTCGACGGCTACCTTCAGGACATCGACCACTCCTGCGCGATCAAGGCGGGCGACGTCGTGTGCTGGGGCTACAACGGGCAAGGCCAGCTGGGAAACGGAACAACCGTGACCAGCATCTTTCCTGTCGCTGTCTCCGGCCTGAGCGGCATCACGGCCATCGCGTCTGGCAACAGGCACACCTGCGCGATCACGAGCGCTGGAACGGTGAAGTGCTGGGGGGGCAACGCGGGGGGCGCGCTTGGCGACGGCACGACCACCGATCGGACGACACCGGTCGACGTGATCGGAATTCCGGCGGGCGTCACGGCCATCGCCGCAGGAGCGGCGCACACCTGCGCATTGAGCACAGGCGGCGTATTGACGTGCTGGGGTTACAACTTGCACGGCCAGCTCGGCGACGGGACGATCGGCGCCGGCATCATCGCGGTCGCCGCTGGCGAAGCGCACACGTGCGCGGTCACCAGCGCGGGCGCTCTCAAGTGCTGGGGCAACAACGTGGTCGGGCAACTGGGCGACGGCACCGAGACGAGCTCCTTGGCACCGCGCGACGTCCAGGGCTTGTCGAGCGGCGTGCTCGCCGTTTCAGCCTCCGCCCTCCAGACCTGCGCGCTCCTGTCGGGCGGCACCGTGAAGTGCTGGGGCTACAACACAAGTTCGACCTCTCCCAACACGAGAAACACGCCGCAGGACGTGACGGGATTCGGAAACCCGGTGACGGCGCTCACGTCGTCAAACAACCAACACCATTGCGCGATCACATCGGCCGGCAACGTCAAGTGCTGGGGCGACAACACGCGCGGCCAACTCGGCATCAACTTCCGGGGCTACACGTTCGGACCTGGTGCCGACGTGATCGGACTCTCGAGCGGAGTCACGAGCGTTGTCGCAGGCGCGAATCACAGTTGCGCCATCGTGGCCGGGGGCGAGGTGAAGTGCTGGGGCCTCCTGACCGAGACAACGTGGGCTCCCGGCAACATGTTCAACCTGCCGTTCCTGCCCACTCCCCAAACTGTCGGCATCCTTGCGCAAGCGATCACGTTCCATGCGCCGGACAATCGCGACCTGAGCGCTTCTCCGTTCACCCTCCCTGCGACTTCAACCTCGGGACTCGCGATCGTGTACACGTCGCGCACTCCGGGAACCTGCGCCGTCTCCGGCGGGACGCTGGACCTGCTCACCTCGGGCGTGTGCCTGCTGACCGCGAGCCAGCCAGGCAACAGCGATTACTACGCCGCAACGCCAGTCGATCGCGGGTTCCTCATCACGGATGCCGCTGCCGCCACCACGCCTCGCCTCGCCAACATCTCGAGCCGCGGGCAGGTCCTCGCCGGCAACCCGATGATCGCGGGCTTCATCGTCGGTGGATCGATTCCGAAGACCGTCGTGGTCACGGTCGCAGGCCCGTCGCTCGTGAACGCTGGAATCGCGAACCGGCTCGAGAACCCCACGCTGACGCTCGTGCGCCAATCCGACGGCGCAATCATCGCGACCAACGACAACTCGGGCTCGCAGACCAATCCGTCGGATCTCGAGGCTCTCCAGGTGGCGCGCATGCAGCCCCTCTTCTCGGACGAACCCGCGATCATCGCCACATTGCCGCCGGGTGCGTACACCGCCGTCGTGCAGGGCGTGGGCGGCACCACTGGCAACGCCCTGGTCGGCGTCTATGAAGTGGATCACCCCGAGACTCCGCTCAGCAATATTTCCACGCGAGCCCAGGTTCAAAACGGCAACGACGTGCTGATCGCCGGCTTCATCATCCAGGGCAACAACTCAAGGAACGTGGTGGTCACAGTCGCCGGGCCATCGCTTTCGAACGCCGGCGTCCCGAACCCGCTCAGCAATCCGATGGTCACAATCGTGCGCCAGTCCGACGGCGTGGTCATCGCGAGCAATGACGATTGGCAATCACAGGCCAATCCTGGAGACGTCGCCACGATCCAGAACGCCGGATTCGCGGTCGCGCACCCACAGGAATCCGCGGTCTACCTCACGCTGCCCCCGGGCGCCTACACCGCGATCGTGCAGGGCGTGGGTGGTCGAGTCGGTGTCGCGCTGGTGGGCGTTTACGTAGCGCCCTGATCGCCGCGGCGTAGGACCACTGTCATCGGCGCAGGAGTAAAATCCGCCCATGAAAACGACCCGCTTCGCACTCCTGCTCGCCGCCCTCGGCTTCGGGTGCGGCGGCGCCTTCGCCGCTCCCATCACCGGCGTCTCCGCGATTTCTGGCGGCGGCTATGACGGATACACCCAGGACTACGACCACTCCTGCGCGATCAAGGCGGGCGATGTCCTGTGCTGGGGCTACAACGCCAATGGCCAGCTCGGGAATGGAACGACCACCAGCAGCATCCTTCCGGTTCCGGTCACCGGCTTGAGCGGAATCGCGGCCATCGCCTCCGGCGGCACGAACACCTGCGCGATCACGGGCACCGGAAGCGTGAAGTGCTGGGGAGCCGGTGCAAC
Organism: Usitatibacter palustris; assembly: GCF_013003985.1. Classification (GTDB taxonomy): domain Bacteria; phylum Pseudomonadota; class Gammaproteobacteria; order Burkholderiales; family Usitatibacteraceae; genus Usitatibacter; species Usitatibacter palustris. Next base: position 3,462,521 of record NZ_CP053073.1, read on the forward strand.
GACGCCCGTCGACGTGACCGGCATCCCGGCCGGCGTGACGGTCCTTGCCGCGGGCGTGGGGCATACCTGTGCGCTGAGCACGGGTGGCGTCCTGACCTGCTGGGGCGACAACACGCAAAGCCAGCTCGGCGACGGAACGATCGGCACGGGCATCGTCGCGATCGCCGCCGGGGAATATCACACGTGTGCCGTGACGGGCGCGGGCGCGCTCAAGTGCTGGGGCCTGAACAACGCCGGGCAGCTTGGTGACGGCACGTACACCAACTCTGCGGCGCCCCGCGACGTCCAGGGATTGTCGAGCGGCGTGATCGCGGTCTCCGCTGGCAACAACCACACATGCGCCCTTTCCACCGGCGGCACGGTGAAATGCTGGGGCCACTTGACGACGTTCACCTCCCCCTATTCGGCCAACACGCCGCAGGACGTGAACGGGTTCGGGAATCCGGTGACGGTCCTGAGCTCGGCGGGCTATCACAACTGCGCGCTCACGACGGCGGGCAACGTGAAGTGCTGGGGCAACAACACGCGGGGTCAGCTCGGTTACGACTTTCACGGCTTCACGCTGGCCCCGGGCCCTGACGTGATCGGATTGTCGAGTGGCGTCACCAGCGTTGTCGCGGGTGGCAACCACAGCTGCGCGATCATCGCCGCGGGCGGGGTGAAGTGCTGGGGCCTTCTCTCGGTAGCGACCCAGGGACCCGGCAACATGTTCAACGCGCCGTACCTGCCGACGCCGGTCACGATCGGACTCCTGCCGCAGATGATCACGTTCGGCGCGATGGCCAACCGCGATCGCACGGCCTCTCCGGTCACCCTGGACGCAACAACGAGCTCGGGACTCGCGGCGGAGTACTCCTCGCAAACGCCCAACGCCTGCTCGGTATCCGGCACGACGTTGACCCTGCTCTCGTCGGGCGTGTGCCTGCTCACCGCGAGCCAGCCCGGCGACATCGATTACGACCCTGCCGCACCGATCAAGCGGGGGTTCCTCATCACGGACGCCGTGGCCGCCGCCACGCCCCGCCTCGCCAACATCTCGAGTCGCGGGAGAGTCCTCACCGGCAACGACGTGATGATCGCGGGGTTCATCGTCGGCGGATCGAATCCGAAGACCGTCGCCGTCACGGTCGCAGGCCCTTCGCTCTTCACCGTCGATGTCGCGAACCGGCTCATGAATCCCACGCTCACGCTCGTGCGCCAATCCGACGGCGTGGTCATCGCTACCAACGACGACTTCCGCACGCAAACGAATCCGATCGACCTCGACGCCCTCTTCGCAGCCGGTCTCCAGCCCAACAACGATTTCGAGCCCGCGATCATCGCCACGCTGCCGCCGGGTGCGTACACCGCGATCGTGCAGGGCGTGGGCGGCACCACCGGCATCGCGCTGGTTGGCGTTTATGAAGTTGATCACCCCGAAGTCCCGCTCAGCAATATTTCCACGCGAGCCCAGGTTCAAAACGGCGACAACGTGCTGATCGCGGGCTTCATCGTCCAGGGCAACAACCCGAAGGACGTGGTGGTGACTGTTGCAGGGCCGTCGCTCGGGAACGCCGGCATTCCGAATCCGCTCAGCAACCCGATGGTGACGGTCGTGCGGCAGTCCGACGGCGTAGTCATCGCGAGCAATGATGACTGGCAGGCGCAGGCGAATCCCGGGGATGTCGCCAAGATTCAGAACGCCGGCTTCTCGGTCGCGCATCCGCTGGAATCCGCCGTCTACCTCACGCTGCCGCCGGGCGCATACACGGCAATCGTGCAGGGCGTGGGTGGCCGAGTGGGTGTCGGACTCGTGGGGGTCTACGTAGCGCCCTGAAGTCTTCGGGGCGTAAACTTCGGGCCATGAAACGGGCCCGCTTCGATCGACTTCTCCTCGCCGCGCTTTCCCTCGCGTGTGCGAGCTCGTTCGCCGCGCCGCTCCTGCCGCAGTCCATCACGTTCGACACGATGTCCGGCCGCGATCTCGCTGCCTCTCCCGTCGCGCTGTCGGCCGTCGCGAGCTCGGGACTTGCGGTGGAGTACTTCTCGCAAACGCCCAGCACCTGCTGGGTCTACGGCGCCACGTTGACCCTGATCTCGTCGGGTGTATGCCTGCTCACCGCGAACCAGCCCGGCAACAACGACTACGACGCTGCGGCGCCGATCAGGCGTGGGTTCCTCATCACGGACACCGTGGCCGCCACCAGGTCCCGCCTCGCCAACATCTCGAGCCGCGGGCAGGTCCTCACCGGCAACAACGTGATGATCGCGGGCTTCGTCGTCAGCATCTCGGAGCATTTGCCGGTGTCGTATGGGAAGACTGTCGCGATCACGGTCGCCGGCCCTTCGCTCGCGACGGCCGGCATCGCGAACCCCCTCATGAATCCCAAGCTCACGCTTGTGCGCCAATCCGACGGCGTGGTCATCGCCACCAACGACGACTTCGGCACGCAAGCGAATCCGATCGACTTCGACGCGCTTCAGGCGGCCGGACTCCTGCCCTCCCACGGGCTCGAGCCCGCGATCATCGCCACGCTGCCGAGCGGCGCGTACACCGCGATCGTCGAAGGCGTGGGTGGCGCCACCGGCACCGCGTTGGTCGGCGTCTATGAAGTCGATCACCCCGAGCTGCCGCTCATCAACATTTCCACGCGGGCCCAGGTCCTCACGGGCAACGATGTGTTGATCGCAGGCTTCATCGTGCAAGGCGACTACCCCAGCCGCAAGCAGGTCATCGTCACCGCCGCCGGGCCCTCCCTTGCAGACGCGGGCATCGCGAATCCGCTCAGCAATCCGATGATCACGGTCGTGCGCCAGTCCGACGGCGTGGTCATTGCCAGCAATGACGACTGGCAGAACCAGCATCCCGGGATTGTGTCCTCGATCCGCGGCTCGATCTTCGCGCCCGCCCATCCCCAGGAATCCGGCGTGAACCTCTTTCTCGACCCGGGCGCCTACACCGTGATCGTCCAGGGCGCCGGCGGCCGCGTCGGGGTCGGACTCGTGGCCGTGTACGCGGGACCCATCGCAGTCCAGTAGTTGTCTCCAAGTGGCGACGACAGGCCCTGTTTCGCGTTGCATTGCGCATCCGGAACGTGACGCACGTCACAAATGTAAGGTTTGCACGTCGTTACGATGGTCGAACTTCGGCCCTCGCCGGGGATCGAAATTCCATGTCGAAAATATCCTCCGCACTGCATGCAGTCGCTGGCCTGATCGTCGCGCTCGGCGCGCACGCGCAAGCACCGAGCGACATTCCCGCTGACGCGAGGCTCGGCCCCGCGCCGTGGTTCGATCCGGGTTTCACGCCGCTGCAGAAGCCGTACGCGACAACGAAGGCCGTCAGCTCCGTCGGTCCGCTCGACACGTCGAACCGTGCCGCGGTGATCGCGGCCTATAACTCGTTCTACAACGTGGCGATGCCCGGCATCGCATTCACCGGCTCCACCGCGTCGTGCACTCCGGGCAGCATCTCGCTCGGATTCCAGGAGTGGACGATCACGCGCATCAACTTCCTGCGCGCGATGGCGGGCGTGCCCGGCAACACCGCGCTCAATTCCAGCCTCAATGCGCAGGAGCAGGCGGCGTCACTCATCATGGCGCGCAACAGCACGCTCACTCACGCCCCGCCCAATTCGATGCCGTGCTGGACGCAGGCAGGTGCCGACGGCGCGGGCAGCTCCAACCTCGCGATCGGCACCGGCATGACGGATTCGATTCCGCTCTACATGACGGATCCGGGTTCGGGCAACGAGATCGCCGGCCACCGACGCTGGATCCTGCACTCGCGCAAGGCTTCGTTCGGCCTCGGCCACGCGAACGGCTCGCCGTACAACGCGAGCGCGCTGTACACGTTCGACTTCGGCGCCGGACCTCCCGCGACTCCCAACGGCATCCCCTGGCCGCCGCGCGGCTTCGTGCCGCTCTCGCTCATTCCCGCGCCGTTCGATCCGGGCGAAGGCCAGCGCTGGTCGTTCGGCTATCCGGGCGCGAACTTCGGCGGTGTGAGCGTCACGATGAACGCCAACGGCGGCAACATCCCCGTGACGGTGATCTCGAGAACCGACAACGGCTACGGCGACAACACCGTCGTGTGGGCGCTGCCGCCCGGCTTCTTCGTGACGAAGGAGATCCCGTACACCGTGACGGTGTCGGGCATCATCGGCGCCGCACAGACCTCGTACTCGTACATCGTCACGCCGATCGATCCCGTGGATCCGACGCCGGCGAACCCGCCGCGCCTCAGGAACATCTCCGCGCGCGGTCAGGTGCTCACCGGCGCCGACGTGATGATCGCGGGCTTCATCATCGGCGGCTCCACGCCGAAGACCGTCGCCGTCACCGTGGCCGGGCCTTCGCTCGCGAGCGCGGGCATCGCCAACCCGCTGCAGAACCCGCACCTCACGCTCGTGCGCTCGTCGGATGGCGCGACCATCGCCACCAACGACAACTGGCAGAGCGCATCGAACGCGGGCCTCATGCAATCGACCGGCTACGCACCCGCGCATCCGAACGAGCCCGCCGTGCTGATGAGCCTCGCGCCGGGCGCGTACACCGCGATCGTGCAGGGTCAGGGTGGCACCGGCATCGGCCTCGTCGGCGTGTTCGAAGTGGACCACCCGGAAATTCCGCTCACCAACATCTCGACGCGCGCGCAGGTCGGCACCAGCGACAACGTGTTGATCGCGGGCTTCATCGTGCAGGGCACGGGACCGCAGACCGTCGTGGTCACCGTCGCCGGGCCTTCGCTCTTCGGCGCGGGCATCCCCAACCCTCTGCAGAATCCGATGCTCACGATCGTGCGGGCCTCGGATGGCGCCGTCATCGCGACCAACGACAACTGGGCGGTGCAGTCGAATCCTGCGCATGTCGCGTTGATCACGGCCGCGGGCTTCGCGCCGGCGCATCCGAACGAGCCGGCGAATTACCTGCAGCTCGCACCCGGCGCGTACACGGCGGTCGTGCAGGGCGTGGGTAACACGACGGGCGTCGGGCTGGTCGGCGTCTACCGCGTACCCTAGCCGCTCCAGCACCAAACGCAGGAACCGCTGTCTACCCCGTGTCGCCATTTGCGACATCGGGAGGGGAGATGAATTTCGTCCGCGTCCTTTTGCTGGCCCTGCTTGCCTTGCCGCTGGGTGCCTTTGCCCAGCCCCCGCAGATCACGCCGCAGCCCTTCGTTTCGGGTATTCCCTCTCCCGTAGAAATTACCAACGCCAACGATTATTCCGGGCGCTTATTCATCCTGGAGCTCGGCGGGCGCATCCGAGTCGTGCGCAATGGCGCGGTGCTGCCGACTGCCTTTCTTGACCTGACGGCGGGCAACGGCGGCCCGGTGATCACGGGCGGCGAGCGCGGGCTGCTCGGCCTCGCGTTCCATCCGCTGTATGCGTCCAACGGACGCTTCTACGTTTTCTATACGCGCGCACGCGCCGGCGACGCCAACGGCAGCGAGGTTGTCATCGCGCGCTACAACCGCTCGGCCGGCAATCCCGATGTCGCCGACGGCGCATCCGGTTCGATCGTGATGGTCGTGGACCACCCGAGTGCGAGCAACCACAACGGCGGCAAGATCGCGTTCGGCCCCGACGGGTATCTCTACATCGCGATCGGCGACGGTGGGACGGGCGGCGCGCCGGCGCAGATGCTCACGGACAGGCGCGGAAAGATCCTGCGCATCGATGTCGACAGCGGCAGCCCCTATGCAATTCCCCCGACCAACCCGTACTTCGGTTCCGGCGATCCCAGTGTGCGCCAGGAGATCTGGGCGCTCGGCCTGCGTAATCCGTGGAAGTTCTCCTTCGACCGGCTCAACGGCGACATGTACATCGGCGACGTGGGCCAGAGCACGTGGGAGGAAATCGACCACCAGCCCAACGGCGCAGCGGGCGGGCGCAACTACGGGTGGCCGGTGTTCGAGGGCATGCATTGCTTCAGCCCGCCTACCGGATGCAGCCTCGCGGGCCACGTGCCGCCGGTGCTGGAGTACCCGCGCGGCGCCAACGGCGGCAATTCGATCACGGGCGGCTACCGTTATCGCGGCAGCGCGTTGTCGACGCTCACGGGTTACTACGTCTACGGCGATTTCGGCAGCGGCCGCATCTGGGCCACGCTGCCGGGCACGTGGGCGCATACGCAGATCGGCGCGGCCTCGAGCATCTCCGCGTTCGGCGAGGATGAAAGCGGCGAGCTCTATGTCGTGGACATCGGCGGGACGGTGCTACGCGTGACTCCGTCGGCGACCACCATTCCGCGCCTCGCGAACATCTCCACGCGCGGCCATGTGAGTACCGGACAGGACGTGATGATCGGCGGCTTCATCATCGGCGGCACGAGACCGAAGACCGTCGTCGTCACGGTGGCCGGTCCATCGCTTGCCAATGCGGGGGTCCCCGGCCCGCTTGCCGATCCCCGGCTCACGCTCGTGCGCTCGTCCGATAACGCCGTCATGGGCACCAACGACAACTGGCAGAGCGCGGCGAACGCGGCACAGCTGCAAGCGTCGGGCTTCGCGCCGAGCAACGTGCTCGAACCCGCGATCATGATCACGCTCGCGCCGGGCGCGTACACCGCCATCGTCGAGGGCACGGGGACGGGCGTGGGGCTGGTCGGTGTCTACGAGCTGGATCACCCGGAGGTTCCGCTCACCAACATCTCGACGCGCGGCCAGGTGCTCACCGGGGACAACGTGATGATTGCTGGCCTGATCATCCAGGGTAACGGCCCGCAAACGGTAGTGATCACCGTCGCGGGTCCCTCGCTCGCCAACGCCGGTATCGCGAATCCGCTCGCCAATCCCATCGTGCTCATCGTTCGCGCATCCGACAATGTGGTCATGGGCCACAACGACAACTGGCAGGACGCGCCCAACGCGGCCGCGATCCAGTCCTCCGGCTTCGCCCCCGCGAACCCGTTGGAGCCAGCGGTCATGGTCACGCTCGCGCCGGGTGCCTACACGGCGATCGTGCAGGGCGTGGCAAATGGCACGGGCGTGGGTCTGGTCGGGGTCTATCGAGTCCAGTAGTCTGGCGGAACCTGCCATGAAGACCTCTTTCCGCCCCGTCCAAAGCCTCCTCTGCGGGGCGCTTATCGCCCTCGGCGGGGCAAGCCCGGCCGCGCTCGCCGCACCGCTCGACAATGTGACCGCCGTGACCGCCGGTAGCACGCACACCTGCGCGTTGAGGTCGACGGATGTCGTGTGCTGGGGTTGGAATGCCTTCGGCCAGCTCGGCATCGGCACCTTCACCAATACTCCGTCTCCCACTCCAGGACAGCCTGTGCCGGGCCTTGGCGGCACGCCCTCCGCGATCAGTGCCGGCGAATTCCACACCTGCGCGCTGACTGCGGCCGGAGGCGTGAAGTGCTGGGGCAGGAACGGCCAGGGCCAATTGGGCGATGGCACGTGGACGGATCGCATCACGCCGGTCGATGTCGTGGGTCACACGAGCGGCGTCGCGAAGATCTCCGCGGGCTACGACAATACCTGCGTAGTTACCACCAGCGGCGCGGTGTCGTGTTGGGGCGTCGGGGGAGCGGGTCACGCACCGATTGCCAGCGGCGCGGTGGATGTGAAGACCGGCTATTCCCACGCGTGCGCGCTCACGGCCGGCGGGGGCGTCAAGTGCTGGGGGCAGAACAGCCTGGGACAATTGGGCGACGGCACGTTCACGCCCAGCAACGCGCCACGCGACGTAGTGGGCCTCGCCTCGGGCGTCGCCGCGATCGCCGTGGGCGTCAACCATTCATGCGCGCTCACCACTGCCGGCGGCGTGAAATGCTGGGGATCCAATCAAGGCATGCAGATGGGCACGCCTTTTGTCCCGACGGGGTCGGTGAATACCCCCATGGACATCCAAGGACAAACGAGCGGTCGCGTGGCGATCAGCGCAAACAGCCTGCACATGTGCTCGGTCACCACCGCCGGCGCAGTCTGGTGCTGGGGCGACAACCCCTACGGCCAGGTCGGGCACGGCTTGCTGATCATGATTCCGGGTCCCACTGAGGTGAGCGGGCTCTCCAGCGGGGCGGCGAGTGTCGCGGCCGGTGTCAATCACACGTGCGCGGTACGCACGAACGGCCAGGTGCTGTGCTGGGGCAACAACGACTTCGGGCAGGTGGGCATCGGCACGACTGGTGGCAACGTGTTGCAGCCGAGCACGGTCCTCGTCCTCGCGCCGAACACGATCACGTTCGCGGATATCCCGGACGCCAACGTCGCCAGTTCGCCGCTCACCGTAACGGCGACGGCGAGCTCCGGCCTTCCCGTCGACATCGCGAGCATCGCGGCTGCCGGGGGACCGCAGGTCTGCTGGACATCCGGGATGACCGTGACATTTTCATCGCCGGGCGTTTGCACGCTGAGTGCAACTCAAACCGGTGATGTCGACTACATGCCGGCGACGCCGGTGATCCGTTCGTTCATCGTCTTCGATGCCGGGGCCATCGCCGTGCCTCGCCTCGTCAACATCTCGACCCGCGTGAAAGTCGTTTCGGGCACGGAGGGCGTGGGTATCGCCGGGTTCGCGGTGAAGGGTCCCGCGCGCAAGACGGTCGTGATCCGCGCCATGGGTCCGTCACTCGCCTCGGCGGGCCTCACGCAGCTACTCAACGACCCGCGCCTCACGCTTCACTCGTCGAACGGCGTCGTCCTCACCAACGATAGCTGGCGATCCGGCGCGAGCTATGGCGGGGGCACCGAGGTCCCGACTCTCCAGGCTCTGGGATTCGCCCCCACCGACGACCGCGAGGCAGCGGTGATCGTCACGCTCGACCAGGGGCTCTACACGGTGGTCGTCGACAGCTCCGCCCCGGGTAGTGTGGGCATCGCCAGCATCGAGGTCTTCGAGATCGACCCGCCCCAAAGCCCGCTGATCAACATCGCCACGCGCGGCCAGGTGGACCTCGGCAACGACGTGATGATCGCGGGCTTCATCATCGAGGGCAACAATCCGCAGACTGTCGTGGTCACCGCCGCCGGTCCTTCGCTCGGCCCGGCCGGGATCGCGAACCCGCTCGCCAATCCGTTCCTCGTGCTCGTGCGCCAATCCGACAACATGGCGATCGCCTCCAACGACAACTGGCAGACGCAGAACAATCCCGCTGACCTCTCCGCGATCCTGGCCTCGGGCATCGTGCCCCAGCATCCGCTCGAGTCCGCGATCATCATGACGCTGCCGCCCGGCGCATACACCGCCGTGATGTATGGCGTCGGCAACACGACGGGGATCGGGCTCGTCGGGGTGTACGCCGTCCCGCAATAAATACGCGGTGGCGTCGGACTTGTCGGCGTCTGCAGAGTGCCGTAGTTAACACCCCCGTCGCCATAGATCGGTAGAATCTCCCGCAGGTCACCGGAAGCGGCCGCAGTGCCGCGCCGGGAATACTAAAAATCGCAGTCCAAGAAGACGGGAGTTTCCGAATGGCGCACATCCTTCGGCTTGCCGCGGCGGCTCTTTGCGTCGCGTTCGCCTCGCCCTCAGTCCTTGCCAACTCCACCGGCGTCATCGGCACCACCAACAAGTCCGGTGGCAGCGGCTGCAACGGTTGCCACGGCGCGGCCGGGGGCAACATGGCCTCCGTCGCGATCACCGGCCCCGCGTCGCTGACCGCGGGCCAGGCGGGAACCTACACGGTCACAGCGACCCAGGTCACGGGGAGCGCGGGTGTGAAGATGGGTGTCAACGTCGCTGCGAGCGACAGCCCGACGCCCCTCTCGGTGTTCGCTGGAATGCCCACGGGCCTCTCGAGCGGTGAGATCCATCACAACAGCGCGGTCGGTGCACTGCGGACGACCTCCGGCGGAACTGCGACCTACCAGTTCACGTACACCATGCCCGCCGCGGCAGCCGTCGGCTCCACGCACACGCTCTACGCGGCTTCGACTCTCGCGTTCACCGGCTGGAACCACGCTCCGAACTTCACCGTCACCACGGCACCGGTCAATCCGACCAGCGTCACGCCGTCCAACATCACGCAGGCCACGGTGGATCTCACGTGGACCGGCGGCGGGCCGCAGTATCGCGTGGTCTACAAGACCGGTGCGGTCGCGCCCACGACGCCAACCGACGGCACGACGATCAACCTGGCCGCCGTCACCTCGACGACGGTCGCCGGCCTGACGGGCGGCACGCAGTACACATTCAAGATCTTCTCGAAGGACGCGGGCGCCACCGTTTTCTCGGCGAGCGGCCCGACCACGACGATCACCACGCTCGCCACGACCGCAGGCACGCGTTACGTGAACGCCTCCGCCGGCTCGAACGCCGGCAACTGCTCGAGCGCGGGCCTGCCCTGCCGCACGATCACGTACGCGATGGCGCAGGCCACGTCGGGCAACCCGGGTGACCTCATCAGCGTCGCGCCGGGCACGTACAACGTCGCGCTGGGCGAAGTGTTCCCGATCATCTTCAAGCCCGGCGTGCAGCTCGTCGCCACGGGAACGCCCTCGAACACGATCATCGACGGCACGGGCGACACGGTGCGCCAGGGACTGATCTTCAGCACCGGCAACGCGTCCCCGGTCGCGCGCATCGAGGGCTTCACGATCGCCAACGGCCTGCACATCCCGAGCCAGGGTGGCTCGGCGACCGGCGGTGGCGTTCGCATCCAGACTTCGTCGCAGACCTTCACGATCACGCGCAACGTCTTCTCGAACAATGAAGCGCGCGGGTACTCCGCGGATAACTCGACCGGCATGACCGGTGGACTGGGCTGGGGCGGCGGGCTCTACGTCTTCTCGTCGGCGATGAATGTCGTGAACAACGTGTTCGTCGGCAACATCGCGCGTGGCGGCAACGGGTTCTCGCATCCGGGTACGCCGCTGACGGGCAACGAGTACGGTGGACCGGGCGAAGGCGGCGCAATCTACATCGGCGGCACGGGCATCGTGATCAACAACACGTTCTACGGGAACGCCGCGATCGGTGGCAACGGCGGAAGCTCATCGACCGGCACCGCCAACGGCCGCGAAGGATCCAAGGGTGCGATTTCCGCGTCCGGCAATCCGGCCCCGTCGATCGCCAACAACATCTTCATGAACAACTCGGCGAGCTCGGGCACGGGCGGCACGCCGGACATCTCGTCGATCGGTGCAGTCCTCGCGGGCAACGCGCCCTCGGTGCGCAACAACCTGTTCTTCGGGAACACCGTGAGCGGTGCTGCGAGCGCCGGAGACACGATCGGCGTCTCGAGCGTGAGCGCCAATCCCAACTTCCTCGCCGCACCCACGAGCTTCAACATCCCCGTGGGCTCGCCAGCCGCGGGTACGGGCAGCGCGACGGCCGCACCGACGGTGGATCTCGCGGGCACCACGCGCGCGACTCCGCCGGCCATCGGCGCGTACGAACCGGGCAACCCCAATCCGCCGCGGCTTGCGAACATCTCCACGCGCGGCCTCGTGGGCACCGGCAACAACGTGATGATCGCGGGCCTCATCGTCGGCGGGCCGAGTGCGAAGACGGTGGTCATCACGGTCGCCGGACCTTCGCTCTCCGGCGCCGGCATTCCCAATCCGCTCGCGAACCCGCACCTCACGCTGATCCGTTCGTCCGACGGCGTGACCGTGGGCGCGAGCGACAACTGGGGAGACGCGGCGAACGCGGCGGCGATCCAGTCCGCGGGCTTCGCGCCGGCACATCCGGCCGAGCCGGCGATCATGATGACGCTCGCACCCGGCGCCTACACCGCGATCGTGCAAGGCTCCGCGGGCATCGGCACCGGCGTGGCATTGGTCGGTGTCTATGAGATCGACCATCCCGAGGTGCCGCTCATCAACCTCTCGACACGCGGCCAGGTGCTCAACGGCAGCGACGTGATGATCGCGGGCCTCATCATCTACGGCGATGGACCGCAGCAGGTCGTCATCACCGTGGCCGGGCCGTCGCTCGTGAACGCGGGGATTCCGAACCCGATCGCGAACCCGACCCTCACGCTGATCCGCTCGTCCGACGGCGTCGTGGTGGGCAGCAACGACAACTGGGGAGATGCGGCGAACGCGGCGGCGATCCAGGCGGCGGGCTTCGCGCCGGCGCATGCGGCCGAGCCGGCGATCATGATGACGCTCGCTCCGGGTGCCTATACCGCGATCGTGCAAGGGTCCGGCGGCCAGAGCACCGGCATCGGACTGGTGGGCGTCTACAAGGTGAACTAGGCCGGGGCCTGGCGCTTTGCGCGCCGGGCCTTGAGCTGCGCGATCACCTCGCCCAGATACCCGCGCCGATAGAAGCGCGGCGCGATCAGGCGATCGAGCTCGCTCGAATCCACGTGGCCCTGCAGCGCGGCAAAGCGCTTCCGCTCCCGCCAGAACTCGGGAAGCTTGCGCAACGCGTCGCGATACACCGCGAGCATCACGACGAATCGTCCCGAGAGCGTCTGGCGCACGAGCGTCATCGCGTGCGCCGCGGCGAGCAGCACGCCGTACTTCACGAGCAGCCAACCGGGCACCAGCTTCGCGTGCATCCAGATGAGATTGCGCAGGCCGTGGTACGCGATGAAGTCGTTGTCGACGTTGCCCGTGCTCGCCTGCCCTTCGTGCAGCGCGATCGCATCGGCGGCATACACCGGCCGGTGACCGAGCAGGAGCGCGCGCATCGCGAGGTCCGTGTCTTCGCAGTAGCAGAAGAACCGCTCGTCGAAGACGTATCCCGTTTGCTCTTTGAGCTTCTCCACGAGCGAGCGCGTGATCAGGCAGCAGCCGCCCGTGGGTCCGAGGTAGGGATCGTCCGCGCTCAGCCGGTTGGCCGGCATCAGGCTCGCGTAGATCGAGATGCCCAGCGAATCGGGCTCCGTGGGCGCGGCGAGCCGGTTCATGCGCCCGCCGACGAGTGCCACTTCACCGGCGTTCGACGCGGCATCCACCAGGCGCTCCAGCATCGCGGGCTCGGCCGTCGCGTCGTTGTTGAGCAGCACGACGACGTGGCACTGCAACTCGCGCATCAATTCGTCGATGAGCGCGTTGTTGCCTCCGGCGAAGCCCAGGTTGACGGTAGAGCGGAAGAGGCGCAACTCGGCGCGGGGCAGGGGCGTGATGCCGCGCGCCAACGCGTCGAAATCATCGTCACCGGACGCGTTGTCGAGCACGCACACCCACTGCGGTTGCCGCGTGCTCGCGCGCAGGGACTCCAGGCAACGCAGCGTCTGGCGCGACGTGTTGAAGTTGACGATCGCCACGCCCGTGCCCTCGCCGGCCGCCCCGCCGTCAAGAGGGAGAATCCGCGAATGGAGAACCCTCTCTCCGGCACGGACATCGGAGGTCGCGGAAGGTAGAATCCTGCCTCCGCCAGCGATTCCCACTTGTAATTTCTCCTTGACGACGATCGACCTCACCCTCAAGCCGCTCGAGAAAGACCCGGATCCCGTCGAGGGCGAAGATGGCCGGCGTTACTGGAGGGCTCGATCCTTTGATCCCTCGTTCCTTGCAAGCCTGCCGACGAGCCAGTCCTCGCTGAAGCCGGGCTGGTACAAGGCCCGCGCCACGATGGTGCTTCGGAGCGGCCAGATCGCGGGCCCGCAGCTCTACATCCCGCTCTCCTGGGGTGGCTACTCCGAGGTCAGCTCGGTGAAATTCGTGCTCGAGGGCGACGAGTACGTGACCGAATTCTACCTGCCGAGCACCGTCCGCGACTTCCGTTTCGATCCGAGCATCTACCCATGCGAGTTCGAGTGCGCGGGAATCCAGGTCGAACCGGCTCCCGGGAAGGCCGGCGCGAAGAGCGCGTTCGGCAGCTCGCTCGAGACTCTGCGGAAGGTGCATCCGCGCCAGCTCGCCCTCTGGGTCCGCCAAGGCCTGCGCCTCTTGTTCGCGAGGGGACCGGTGGCGCTCTGGGAGGCCGCGTATTGGGCGCTGGTCAACCACTCGCGCGCACAGGCCGGGTACGGCAGCTGGCTGCAGCAGTTCTCCACGCCCAGCGCGTCCGACCTCGCCGGGATGTCGGCGGCAAGCCCGCGATTCGCCAACGTGCCGTTGGTGAGCTTCATCACGCCCGTCTACAACACGCGCGCCGACCTCCTGCGCGCGATGATCGACTCGGTGCTGGCGCAGGCCTACCCGCACTGGGAGCTGTGCATCGCCGATGACGCATCCACGCAGCCGCACGTGCGCGCGATCCTCGAGGAATACCGGCAGCGCGATCCGCGCATCAAGGTGATCTATCGCGAGCAGAACGGGCACATCAGCGCGGCGTCGAACTCCGCGCTCAGTCTCGCGACCGGCGATTTCATCGCGCTGCTCGATCACGACGACGTGATCACGCCAGACGCGCTTTACTGGGTGGTGCGCGAGATCAACGAGCATCCGGATGCGGCGCTGCTCTACTCCGACGAGGACAAGCTCGACTTCAACGGCGCGCGCACCAACGCGTACTTCAAGTGCGACTGGAACTACGACCTTTTCCTTTCGCACAACCTCATCACGCACCTGGGTGTGTATCGCGCCGACATCGTGCGCGCCAACGGCGGCTTCCGCCTGGGCTTCGAGGGCGCGCAGGACTACGACCTCGCGCTGCGCTTCATCGAGAAGATCGACCACAGGCAGATCCGCCATATCCCGCGCGTGCTCTACCAGTGGCGGATGATCGCGGGCAGCACGGCCGTGGGCGCCGGGGAGAAGGACTACGCCGCGGAGCGCGCGCGCCTAGCGGTGTCCGAGCACCTCGCAAGGACGGGCGTGCGCGCCGAGGTCGAAACGATTCCCGAGATGGCCGTGCAGCGCGTGCGCTACGCGCTTCCCGATCCCGCGCCGCTCGTCTCCATCATCTGCCCCACGCGCAACGGCGTGAAGCTCGTGCGCATGTGCGTGGAGAGCGTGCGCGCGAAGACGACGTATCCGAACTACGAGTTCCTGCTCGTGGACAACGGCAGCGACGACGACGATGCGATCGAGTACTTCCAGTCGCTCGCCGACCAGGGCAAGGTGCGCATCCTGAAGGACCCGCGCCCGTTCAATTTCTCGCGCATCAACAACGACTCCGCGCGCGCGGCCAAGGGCGACGTCCTGGTCTTCCTCAACAACGACATCGAGGTGATCAGTCCCGACTGGCTCACCGAGCTCGTCTCGCACGCGGTGCGCCCGGGCATTGGCGCGGTCGGCGCGAAGCTCTGGTATCCCAACGACACGATCCAGCACGCGGGCCTGATCCTGGTCGCGGGCCTCGCGGCACACGCGCACCACGGCAAGGCGCGCGGCGATCATGGCTACTTCAGCCGCGCGAGCCTCACGCAGGCGCTCTCGGGCGTCACCGGTGCGTGCCTGTGCGTGACCCGCAAGGTCTTCGATGAAGTCGGCGGATTCGACGAGGCGCTCGCGGTGGCCTTCAACGACGTGGACCTGTGCCTCAAGATCCAGGCCGCGGGTTATCGCAACATCTACACGCCGTTCGCGGAGCTCTACCACCACGAGTCGGCGAGCCGCGGCTACGAGGACACGCCCGAGAAGATGGCCCGTTTCGAGAAGGAAGCCGGCGCGGTGCGCGCGCGCTGGATGCCCGTGCTGATGAACGATCCGTACTACAACCCGAACCTCACGCTCACCGGCGAACCCTTCACGCCCGCCTGGCCCCCGCGGGTCGCGCCTTTCGAGCCGCGCTGACCGTCTCCGAACGGAGACGAAAACACGATTTTCGGCTGCCGTTCGTCGGAAACCCCGCGTTTGTCGCCGACAAGCGACGCAAAACGCCGTGATCTTGCGCGGCCCGCGTCCCTAGAATCGGGCCGTGAAAAAATTTACACGTGCTGCCCGCATCTGCGCGGGCCTCATCCTCGCGGGCCACGCGGTCGTGGCGGCCCATGCGCAGGCCGTCGTCGAAAAGCCCATCGGCTCCGAGGCGGAGTCGCGCCTCGGTCCCGCGCCCTGGTTCGATCCGGCATTCACGGTCGCCCCCAGCCGGAACAAGTTCATCGTCGTGCCGACGCCGGTCGGGCCCCTCAACACGTTCAATTACGCGGAGGTCGTCGCCGCCTATAACGCGTTCTACAACGTCGCGACGCCCTCGATCGGATTCACGGGGTCCGTCGCTACGTGCGATCCGGGCTCGATGTCCCTCGCGTTCCAGCAGTGGACCCTGACGCGGATCAACTTTCTTCGCGCGATGGCGGGCGTGAACGGCAACACGGTGCTCGACACCGCACTCAACACGCAGGAGCAGGCGGCGGCGCTGATCGTGTCGGCGACCGGCGTCATCACCAGCGCTCCGCAGACCACCTCCACCTGCTGGACGCAGGCCGGCGCCGATGGTTCGGCCACCTCGAGCCTCGCGCTCGCGGACGACGCGATCCCGCTCTACATGACCGATCCGGGCACCGGCAACGAAGCCGTCGGGCATCGCCGCTGGATCCTGCACTCCCGCAAGTCCCGCTTCGGCCTGGGCAACGCGATCGGCCCGGCGAATGCCACCGCACTTTATGTCTTCGACTTCCAGGCGGAGGCCGATGCGCCCAACGGCATTCCGTGGCCGCCGCGCGGCTATGTGCCGCTTGCGCTCTTCCCCGCGCCGTTCGGTACCGAAAGGCAGCGCTGGTCGTTCGGCTTTCCCAACGCGAACTTCGGAAGCGCGAACGTCGCCGTCACGCGCAACGGCACCAGCGTCCCCGTCTCGGTGATCTCCCGGACAACGAACGGCTATGGTGACAACACCATCGTGTGGGCGATGCCGACGGGGCACGTCGTCACGAAGGGCTCCAACTACGCCGTCACCATCTCCGGCATCTCGGGCGCTCCGTTCGCGTCGTACAGCTACAACGTGATGCCCATCGATCCCGCGGATCCCCCTCCCGCCGCACCGGCGGGTCCCCCGCGGCTGGTCAACGCCTCGACGCGCGGGCAGGTCCTGACGGGAGCTGACGTGATGATCGCGGGCTTCATCGTCGGCGGGCCGACGCCCAAGACGATCGTCGTCACGGTCGCAGGGCCCTCGCTCACGGCCGCGGGCGTTCCGGGCGCACTGCAGAATCCGGCGGTGACGCTCGTGCGCGCCTCCGACGGCGTGGTCATCGGCAACAACGACAACTGGCAGAGCGCCCCCAATGCGGCGGCGATCCAGGCGGCGGGCTTCGCGCCGGCGCATCCCTTCGAGCCGGCGGTGATGATGACGCTTCCTCCGGGCGCGTACACCGCGGTCGTCCAGGGCGCGCCGGGAATGACCGGTGTAGGCCTCGTGGCCTTGTACGAGGTCGATACCCCCGACGTGCCGCTCATCAACCTCTCCACGCGCGGCCAGGTGCTCACCGGGGACAGCGTGATGATCGCGGGCTTCGTCGTCGGGGGCAGCGGATCGCAAAACGTCGTGGTGACGGTCGCGGGGCCGTCGCTCACGGGGCAAGGCGTCCCCGGCGCGCTGGCCAATCCCAGGCTCACGATCGTGCGCGCCTCCGATGGCGCGACGATCGCGACCAACGACAACTGGCAAACGCAGACCAACGCCACACACGTGGCGGCCATCCAGGACGCGGGATTCGCGCCCGCGCACGCCAACGAACCGGCCGTGTATCTGTCGCTGCCGCCGGGCGCCTACACCGCCGTCGTGCAGGGCGTGAACAACACCACCGGCGTGGCACTCGTGGGGGTCTACCGCGCACCGTAACGCCCCCCTGAGGGCGCGCGCCGGCCTCGCGCGCCGCGGTAGAATGCTGCATAGCATCAACCGTGTTCCTCAATGCGCTTTTCTCGAAGCGAATGGCTCTGGCTCCCCCTCGTCGTTGCGGCGGTGCTGGCCATCTACCTTCCCGGTCTCGGCAACGTCCCCCTCTTTGACGACGAGTACCTGACTTCCGGCCGCCTGGCCGCGGAGTACGCCTCGCTGCTCGAGCTGCGGGCGCGCCTGCTCTCCTACGCGACCTACCGCTGGGTCCAGGATTTCCTCGGCGACGGGTACTGGAAGCAGCGGTTGGTGAACGTCGGCTTCCACCTCGCGACCGTCATCGCGCTGTGGGGGATGTATCGCGAGATCATCCGGCACCTCGCATCGCCCGCCGGAGACCCCGGCGACGCATCGCCGCCGCCTCCGTACGCCAACTCGCCCTCGCTGGGGCTTGCGGTGGCCCTGTTCGCGCTCAACCCCGTGGCGGTCTATGCGGTGGCCTACCTGATGCAGCGCTCGATCATCATGGCCACGTTCTTCGTGGTCGTCTCGCTGTGGCTGTTCGCGCGCGGCCTCGCAACGGGGAGGACATTCTGGTTCGCGCTGGCGCTGGTGAGCTACGTGCTGGGGATTTTCTCGAAGGAACACGCGCTCTTCGCGCCGCTCGCGGCGATCCCGGTCTACATCCTCGTCGCGCGTCCGAGCGGAAAGCGCCTCGCCACGCTCGCGCTCACGCTGCTCGTGCTCGCCGGCGTCGCGGGCCTCGCGCTGTGGTCGCGCTACGGCGCGATCATCGGCAAGCCCTTCGACGAGTACTCGCACGTCTATCTCGCGCAACTCGCCAAGCTCAATCCCGATGCGCCGGCCAACGCGTTCGGCCTGAGCATCCTCAACCAGGCGTGGCTCTTCTTCGAGTACGGCTTGCGCTGGCTCGTGCCCTGGACCGGCTGGATGTCGATCAACCTGCGGCCGCCCTTCCCGGTGAACTGGGGGACGTTTCCGCAATTGCTGGGCATCGTCGGTTACCTCGCCACGCTCGTCGGCGGCTTCGTGCTGCTCATCCGCTATCGCGACGGGCGCGCGCTGGTCGGCGGCTCGCTCGTGATCGCCACGCTGCTCTTCGCCACCGAGTTCCTCACGGTGTGGGTGCAGGATCCCTTCGTGCTCTATCGCAGCTACATCTGGGCGATCGCGCTGCCCGGCCTGGTGATCGCGTTCGCGCACGGAGCGTCGGGGCGCGCGCTGCTCGCGATCGGCTCGATCCTGGGCGTGCTGCTGATCTGGCAGTCGCTCGATCGCGTGTATTCGCTGGCCACGCCCGAGCGCGCCTGGAGCGACGCGATCGCGAAGCTCCCCGACGACCCGCGTTCAGTGGGCCGTTGGTTTCCCTACCTCAATCGCGGCGCCGATCGCTTCGAGCGCGACCAGCTCGCGCTCGCGCAGCGCGACTTCGAAACGTCCGCCGCACTCGGTGACCTCGGCATGGGCGCGATGAACCTGGGTTCCCTGCTTTCGTCGAAGGGCAAGCATGCGCAGGCCCTTGCGGCCTTCAACCTCGCCGAGCGCCAGGGCTACAACTTGTACAACCTGTCCTTCCAGCGGGGTCTCGCCTTCCAGGCGCTCAACCGGGCCCCGGACGCGTATCGCGAATTCACGGCTGCGCGCGCGAGCAATGCGCCCTCGCCCACGCGCGAACTGATCGACCTGCAGCTGGGCCGCAGCGCGATGCACTTGGGAAAGACCGATGAGGCGATCTCGCTCTTCGAGGGCCTCGTCGCCAAGGAACCCGCCAACCGCGAGGCACGCTACAACCTGGGCATGGCCTATGTCGCCAAGGGCTCGGCGCAGCGCGCGGTCGAAGTGCTCGACAAGCTGATCGCCGAGGACGCGAACGGCCGCGCCTACTACGCGCGTGCACTCGCGAACTACGCGCTCAAGCGCAAGAAGGAAGCGCTCGAGGACATCGGCAACGCGATGCGCATCATCGGCGCCACGCCCCACCTGCAAGAGTGGCAGGTGAAGATCCAGGCGCTTTCGTAGATGCGCATCCTCCACGTCGGCAAGTTCTTTCCGCCCGTCGCCGGCGGCATGGAGCGCTTCCTCGGGGACCTCGTGCAGGCGCAGCGCGCCTCCGGCCACGACGTCACGGTGCTGGTGCACGAGCATCCGGCTTCCGACGGCGCGAAGGATCCGTCGTGGGTGCTGCGCTGCCCGGTGTGGCTGCGGCTCATCTTCGCTCCCATCAGCCCGACATTCATGTTGTGGCTGCATCGCGCGATCCGCAGCCGCGAGCCCGACGTCATCCACTTCCACGTCCCGAACCTCGGCGCCTTCTGGGCGATGATGCTGCCCTCGGCGCGGGCACTGCCCTGGGTCGTGCACTGGCACTCGGACGTCGTGCCCTCGCGCTTCAAGATTTCCCTGCGCATCGCCTACCCGTTCTACCGGCTCTTCCAGCGAGCACTCCTCGAACGCGTTGAGCGGATCATCGTGACCTCGCAGACGTACCTCGACGCGAGCGCGCCGCTGCAGCCGTGGCGCGCGAAGGTGAGCGTGATTCCGCTCGGCGTGGATCCGGAGCGGCTGCCTTCGGTCGCATCCGCCGACACGGAAGGCCTGTGGAAAGGTGAAGGGCTGCGGATCTTCGCGCTGGGGCGCCTCACCTACTACAAGGGGTTCGAGACGCTGGTGCGGGCGGTGCTGCAGCAGCCGGGCCTGCAACTGGCGCTGGTCGGCGAAGGCGAGGAGCGCCCGAACCTCGAGCGCCTGCTCGTTGACGCGCGCGATTCCGAGTCGGTGCGCCTGCTGGGCGAGACCGACGACACGACCTGCCAGCGCCTGATGGCCTCGTGCGATGTGTTCTGCCTGCCCTCGCGCGAACGCACCGAGGCCTTCGGCATCGTGCTGATGGAGGCGATGCGCTACGCGAAGCCCGTGGTCGTGGGCGCGGTGCCCGGCAGTGGAATGCTCTGGGTTGCGCGCCATGGCGAGAACGGAATGCACGTGCCGCCCGGCGACGTCGAGGCGTGGCGCACGACGCTGACCGCGCTTGCCGCCGATCCGGACGCTCTCGAGCGCATGGGCCGCGCGGGCCGGCGCCGCTATGCGATCGACTTCGACATCGCCAACGTCGCGACGCGCATCGACCGCGTCTATGAAGTGGCCCTGCGCACGCGCCTCGACGATCCGGTCACCCCCGCCGTGGCGACCCAGCGGCTGCTCGTGGTGATTCCCGCGCTCAACGAAGCCGACTGCATCGCCGACGTGATCAAGCAGGCACGCGCGCAAGGCGAGATCGACATCGTGGTGATCGACGACGGCAGCACCGATGACACCGCGCGCATCGCGCGGGAAGCGGGCGCGGTCGTGCTGCACGCGCCGCTGTGGCAGG
The DNA here is from genome assembly GCF_013003985.1 of Usitatibacter palustris. GTDB lineage: Bacteria > Pseudomonadota > Gammaproteobacteria > Burkholderiales > Usitatibacteraceae > Usitatibacter > Usitatibacter palustris. Next base: position 3,483,461 of record NZ_CP053073.1, read on the forward strand.
GCGCCTGGGGTGCGATCCAGACGGGGATCCGCTACGCGCGGCGCGAGGGCTACCAGGCCGTCGTGACGATGGACGCGGACGGCCAGCACGAGCCCGGCCACCTCCCGCACCTCATCGCTGCCTCGAAGGACGCCGACGTCGTGATCGCCGCCTGCCCGGCGCGCGGCAGCCGCGCGCGACACGTCGCGTGGGCCTACTTCCGCTTCCTCACGGGATTCAAGTACGAGGACCTGACGTCCGGGTTCCGCTACTACAACACCCGCGCCATCGAGCTCCTCGCGACCCGCGAGGCCACTTTGCTAGACTATCAGGACGTCGGCGTGTTGCTGCTGCTGCACCACGCGCACCTGAAGATCGCGGAAATCCCGGTCGCGATGAACGCGCGCAAGAGCGGTATCTCGCGCGTCTTCTTTTCCTGGTGGACCATCGTGGGATACATGGCCGAAACGACGCTGCTGTGCCTCGCGCGCTGGGAGCGCCCCAAGAAAAAGACATGAGCTCCTTCCACATACCCGTCCTGTTCGTCGGCCTCGTCCTGGCTCTGGGCATCCTCTACCTGCTGCGCAGGGACCACCTGTACATCCGGCAGGGCGTGTTCTGGATCGCGATCGCGTTGCTGTCGCTCGTGTTCGGCTTCGCGCCCTACCTGATCGACGTGCTCGGCGGGCTCTTCGGGATCGCCTACCCGCCCACGCTGCTCTTCCTCGTGGCCATCATCGTGCTCATCGTGAAGGCCCTGTTCGCCGACATCGCGCTCACCAAGATGCGTCGCGACATGCGGCGCATCAACCAGCGCATGGCCCTGCTCGAATCCGGCCACCAGGACGCCGCGAAGTCCGACGATTCGAAGAACTAAAGCTTCACCGGGGCCATCGCCGAAGGGTTGATCCCGACCCGGCCCCAACCTCTCCATCGGCCATCATCGATCTCGCTACCCAAACTTGCGCTCGAAATTCCTTGCGCACCGGCGATCCTGCAGCGAGCGGTGGGGGGCCTCTCGTGATCAACCCTTCGTCGATGGCTCAGCGCCGGAACCTTCGAGGTGTCTCCAACAGCGGGGCGGCGCTGATCGCAACTTGAGAGCGTGTGCCAGTCATTTCGATCGCCATTCATCGACGAGGGCGGCACCAGCCACCGCCTGCCTCGTCAAATTATCTGCCGGCGATCATCGCAGCCGTTGCGCCACAAACATCCCGCGACCTTCGACAGCGATGGGTGTGGGTCGAGAGGGGGTGTCACCGATCGCTGCAGAACGGCGGTGCGCAAGGAATCTCGAGCGACATATGAAGTAGCGAGATCGATCCTCTCCCCGACGTAGCAAGGTCCCCCGGTTCGACCCACACCCATCGATGGCGGAGGGCGCGGGGGGAAGAAAGCAGGTCCTTCGTCGCTTCGCTCCTCAGGATGACAGTGTTGAGGAAGCCCTCAGGATGACAGTCAAGCGGTGCAAAGAAAAAGGCGAACCCGAAGGTTCGCCCAAGGCCTCTTTGGAGATGCTCAGTTGTACGCGGTTTCGCCGTGCGAGGAGGTGTCCAGACCCTCGCGCTCTTCTTCTTCCGGCACTCGCATACCGATCACCAGGTTCGCGATGAAGTAAGCGACCAACGCCACGACCCCGGACCACACAATCGTTACCCCAACGGCTTTCGCCTGCTTGACCACCTGATCGACGATCGAGTAGTCGGCGGGCTTGACCATCGCGGCCGTCACCCAGTCGGCGACGTAGCCGGGGCCGCCGAGATCCGGCGAGCAGAAGACGCCCGTCAGCAACGCGCCGACGATGCCGCCCACTGCGTGGACGCCGAACACGTCGAGCGAGTCGTCGGCCTTCAGCAGCTTCTTCAGGCCCGACACGCCCCACAGGCAGATCACGCCCGCGGCCGCACCGATCACGAACGCGCCGGGAATCCCGACGTTGCCCGCGGCCGGCGTGATCGCCACGAGGCCGGCGACGGCGCCCGAAGCGGCACCCAGCATCGAGGGCTTGCCCTTGAACATCCACTCGAACGTGATCCACGAGATCACTGCACACGCCGTAGCGAGGAACGTGTTGATGAACGCGAGCACGGCGGAGTTGCCGGCTTCGAGCGCGGATCCGGCGTTGAAGCCGAACCACCCGAACCACAGCAACGACGCACCGATCATCGTCATCGGCAGGTTATGCGGCGTCATCGCTTCCTTGCCCCAGCCGATGCGCTTGCCGACCATGTACGCGCCCACCAGGCCGGCGATACCGGCGTTGATGTGCACGACCGTGCCGCCCGCGAAGTCGAGCGCGCCCCAGCCCCAGATGAGACCGGCCTTGGCGTCCATCGCCGCGGCCACCTTCGCATCCGTGTAGGCGTCCGGACCCATCCAGAACCACACCATGTGCGCGATCGGCGTGTAGGCGAGCGTGAACCAGATCACGATGAAGAGCAGCACACCCGCGAACTTCGCCCGCTCGGCAAACGCGCCGAGGATCAGGCAGCAGGTGATCGCGGCGAACGTGGCCTGGAAGGCGACGAATGCCAGCTCCGGAATCACCACGCCCTTCGAGAACGTCGCGGCCATCGAGAACTCGCCCTTCATCGAATCGAACGTTCCCTTGAGGAACAGTCGATCCATGCCGCCGATGTACGCATTGCCCTCGGTGAACGCGAGCGAGTAGCCGTAGACGCACCACAGGACCGTGATCAGCGAGAACACCACGAACACCTGCATGAGCATCGACAACATGTTCTTCGAACGCACCATGCCGCCGTAGAAGAGTGCGAGCGCCGGCACGCTCATCAGGAGCACGAGTGCCGTGCACGTGAGCAGCCAGGCGACGTCACCCTTGTTGGGCACGGGCGCCGGAGCGGCCGCGGGAGCGGCTGCTGCTGCAGCGGGTGCGGCTTCCGCGGGCTTTGCGTCCGCGGGCTTGGCATCGGCAGGTGCTGCCGCAGCGGGCGCCGCGGCCGGAGCATCGGCCTTCTTGTCCTGCGCGAGCGCCGTGCCGCCAAATGCGAAAGCGGCGACGAGCGCGATCATGCTGAGTACGCGTTTCATCCTTTTCCCCTTGTCAGAGTGCGTCTGCGCCGGTTTCACCGGTGCGGATCCGGATCACCTGCTCGAGTTCGGTGACGAAGATCTTTCCGTCGCCGATCTTCCCGGTGTTGGCCGATTTCTCGATGGCTTCGATCACCTGGTCGAGCATTTCGCTCTTGATCGCCGCCTCCACCTTCACCTTCGGAAGGAAGTCGACCACGTACTCGGCGCCGCGATACAGCTCCGTGTGGCCCTTCTGCCTTCCGAACCCCTTTACCTCGGTGACGGTGATGCCCTGCACTCCGATGGCCGAGAGCGCTTCGCGCACCTCGTCGAGCTTGAACGGCTTGATGACGGCCGTGACGAGTTTCATGTTCCCTCTCCTGTTATTGGGTACGACAGGTGCCGCTCAGAACGCGTAGGAAACGAAGGCAACGAGGCGATCCTTGCCCCAGTTCTTGCCCTTGTACGTATAGAGGTTGCTGTCCGCGTCGGTGCCCTTGTAGTACGCGCCGATGTTGAAGCCGCTGCCGAAGTCGTACACGAGGCCGAGCTTGTAGACGGTGTAGTCGAGCGGACGGTTGTTCTTGTACTTCTGGTGGCCGAGGTGTCCGGTGAGCGTGAGCTTGTCGGCGAGGGGATAGGCGAGGTTGATCTCGATGAAGTCCGAGCCTTCGCTGTTCGGCACACCGAAGGTGTCGCTGAACGCGTACGAGTACTTGACGCTGAACGGGCCCGACGAGAGGCCGATGTAGACCTCGTCCGTGTTGGGCTTCGGGTTGAACGCGCCCGAGCTCGGGTATTCGTAGCGCAGGTAGCCGACGTCGAGCGTGATGTCCTTGGCGATCTCGAACTTGTAGCCGGCGTAGATATCCCACTCGAGGTTGGCATCGGTGGAGAAGCCACCGGCTTCGGCCGCGTCCTCGAGCCACTTGATGTTGGTGAGGAACGTGCCGATGTAGAAGCCGCTCGAATGCGCGTAGTCGAGGGTGCCCTGGATGGCGGGCTTCTCCGACGTCTGCGAGATACCGCGGTATTCGTACTCGCTGTAGAGCGCGGCCTTGCCCGTGAAGGAGTGCGGGCTGGTGGGCTCGGCAGGAGCGGCGGGTGCGGCCTGCGCCAGGGCCAGCTGGGGCAGCGCGGCAAAACCGGCCAGGAGGAGTGCGGCGGGAAGCTTGCGCATGTTGGTATCCTTTTGAAGTTGAGGAAAAGCCGAATCGTTGGGGATTTAGCAGCAAGCGTGCCAAGCAATGCGGCACGGCAAGTCCTTGTTCATGAAGGATTCATGACGACCAATCCGGCCTTTTGCACCATTTCATGGCGGGGTTTTGAAGCGGCGCACCGTTGCGGTGCGCGTCCACGCGGGGCGAGTCCCGGGAAATTGAGATGAACGACAAGATCGTTGCGGAACTGAGCGCCAAGCTCGCGGCCCTGGCGGCGGCGAATCCGGCGAAGGACATCGAGAAAAACGTGCGCGGACTGCTCTCGGGCGCGTTCGAGAAGCTCGACCTCGTGAGCCGCGAGGAATACGAAGTGCAGACGCTGGTACTCGCGAAGGCGCGCGAGAAGCTCGCGCATCTGGAGGCTCGCCTCGCCGAGCTCGAAGCGCGCCTCCCGACCCGCTAGCCGCGCACTACTCCAGCACGAACCGCGCGTCGGCCTGCGTCTCGGGCGCGTTGCCGCGCTCGCCGGCCGGGCAGCGATACGCGAATTCAGCCGAGACCCCGTGCTGCATCGCGACCACGCAGCCGGTCGGGAACCGCTTGTTGCGGAGCGTGCGATCGGACGCCTGGTAGAACCACCCCTTGGTTCGATCACTTCCGTCACAGGCAAACAGGCCGGGGATGGCGGCGCTGGTGGGCGTCACGTTGTCGAGCGTCATGCAGCGATTGCCGTCGTGGCCGATGCGCAGCGTCGAGTCGGGCCGGAACTCCCAGAACATCGAGGCGGTGTCGTAGAGAAAGATGTAGCCCGCGTTCTGGTTCACGAACACGAGCGCGCTCCAGGGTGAAGTATGGTTGTGGTGATCCGCGCGCACGATCGCGTTGCCCGTGCGTTGCGCGCGGAAAGCCTGGCCGGACGCATTCACGCCCCACGGCCGCCCCCATTTGTCCACGCTGATGTTCGTGAGGCTGCCCTCGCGGCGCACGAAGTCCTTCCAGTTCCAGAAGTAGGGGTTGCCGTCCATCCCGATGACCCACACCGAGTTGTCGTCCCCGATGCCGATGTCCTTCGCCCGCCCCGGCACCTGCACCCAGCGACCGGACTCCCACCGGAATATCTCGCCCTTCGCGTTCACGACCCACGCACTGCCGAAGCGGTCGACGTCTATGCGCACGGCGCCGCCCGGCTTCTTCTGCCACCCCGCGGTCTTGTGCCACTGGTAGATGCCGTAGTTGCCGTCTCCTTCGCCCCCGCCGCCGATGGCCCATATCTCTTCGCTGCGTGAATTGACGCCGATGTCGCGGATGTCGCCGTTCACGCCGGACCAACCGGAGCCGTTGTAGCGAAAGAGCTTGTTGTCGCGCGTCACCACGAGCGCGTTGCCCGCGCCATCGACGTCGATGCGCGCGCCGCCCGAGAGGCCGGGGATCAATACCCAGCTCGTCACGCGCTCGTCCCAGCGATAGATGTTCCCGTCGTTGGCGACCAACCACGCGCGGCCGCCGCCCACGCCGATGTCGAGCCCGCTGCCGCCGGTGGATTGCCACTTGATGTCGTGCGCGAGGGCGGATGCCGCCGCGAGTCCGAGTGCCGCGAGCATCGCCGCGGCGCGTGCAAAGACCTTCATCCTGCCCTCCCTGTCGAGGCCGTCATGTCTGTTTTGCTTGCAGATGGCAGCGTAAAGGCGATGCGACGGAGCAGGCAATACGACGGGGGTCTGGGCTCGGGTGCGACGAAAGTCGCAAGCGCGGGTCAACGGATGCGCAATGCGGTGAGTTAAGACGGCACACTGTCTTGCGCGAGGGATGCCGTGGCACTTGCCGTCGTCTATAGCCGCGGTCTCGAAGGGCTCGATGCGCCGCTCGTTCGCGTTGAAGCGCATGCGGCCGGTGGGTTGCCCGCGTTCAATATCGTGGGACTTCCCGCCGCGGAAGTGAAGGAAGCGCGCGATCGCGTGCGTGCGGCGCTGAACACCGCGCGGTTCAAGTTCCCCAACGGGCGCGTCACCGTGAGCCTCGCACCGGCTGACCTGCCGAAGGAAAGCGGGCGCTTCGATCTTCCGATCGCGATCGGGATCCTCGCCGCGACGGACCAGATCAAGCGAAAGATCCTCGACCAGCACGAGTTCGCGGGAGAGCTCGCACTCTCGGGCGAGTTGCGGTCCATTCGCGGCGCACTCGCGATGACGTATGGCGCGAAGCGCGATGGGCGCGCATTCGTGGTTCCGGAATCCGTGGCCGACGAAGCGGTGCTCGCGCGCGGCGCGACGGTGCTTCCCGCGCGTACGTTGCTGCAGGTCTGCGCGCACCTGTCGGGTGAGACGCCGCTCGTCGCGTACGAGAGCCGCACCGCCAGCACGGCCGTCGAGTATCCCGACCTCGAAGACGTGCGCGGCCAGGCGCAGGCGCGGCGCGCGCTGGAAGTCGCGGCCGCCGGTGGACACTCCCTGTTGATGCGCGGGCCGCCGGGCACCGGCAAGTCGATGCTCGCGTTGCGGCTGCCGGGAATCCTTCCGGCGCTGAGCGAGGACGAAGCATTGCAATCCGCGGCGATCCAGAGCCTGGGCAGCACCGGGTTTCGCGCCGATCGGTTCGGGCAGCGCGCATTTCGCAATCCGCATCACAGCGCGTCGGCCGTCGCGCTCGTTGGCGGTGGCTCCCCGCCGCGGCCCGGAGAAGTCTCGCTCGCGCATCACGGCGTTCTCTTCCTCGACGAGCTGCCGGAGTTCGAGCGGCGCGTGCTCGAGATGCTGCGCGAGCCGCTCGATGCCGGCGCGATCACGATCTCGCGCGCCGCACGCCAGGCGGATTTCCCCGCGCGCTTCCAGCTCGTGGCTGCAATGAATCCGTGTCCCTGCGGATATCTCGGCCACTTCACGAACCAATGCCGCTGCACGCCCGACCGCATCGCGAGCTACAACCGGCGCATCTCCGGCCCACTGCTCGATCGCATCGACCTGCGCGTGGAGGTCTGCGCCGTCGCACCTTCCGCGCTCGTGCGCTCGCCGCCCGGGGAAAGCTCGGAGCGTGTGCGAGAACGCGTTGCCGCCGCGCGCGCCGTGCAGATCGCGCGACAGGGCGTCGTCAACGCCGCACTCCACTCGAAGGCACTCGATCGCTGGTGCGTTCTCGACGACGACGGTTCGTCGTTATTGCTCGATGCCGTCGCTCGCCTGGGCCTGTCGGCACGGGCGTGCCATCGCGTGCTGCGGGTCGCGCGGACGGTCGCCGATCTGGAAGGTCGCGAGCGCATCGGGCGCCCGCACGTCGCGGAGGCGATCCAATATCGCGGCTAGGCCCCGGAACCTGCCAAAATAGAGGGCTCGAACGGGCTTTCCCCAGAAGGCAGCACCTTGGATCCAAACTCGACCATCGCGAAGGAAGCGGCCCGCCGCCGCACTTTCGCCATCATTTCCCACCCGGACGCCGGTAAAACGACGCTCACGGAGAAGCTCCTGCTCTTCGCAGGTGCCATTCAAATCGCCGGCAGCGTCAAGGCCCGCAAGGCCTCGCGCCATGCCGCCTCCGACTGGATGGAGATCGAGAAGCAGCGCGGCATCTCGGTGGCGAGCTCCGTCATGCAGATGGAGTATCGCGACCACGTCATCAACCTCCTCGACACGCCGGGCCACCAGGACTTCTCCGAAGACACCTATCGCGTGCTCACGGCGGTCGATGCGGCGCTCATGGTGATCGACGCGACCAAGGGCGTGGAGCCGCAGACGCTGCGGTTGCTGGAAGTGTGCCGAGCGCGCAACACGCCGATCATCACGTTCATCAACAAGCTCGACCGCGAAGTACGCGAGCCCCTGGATCTGCTCGACGAGATCGAGCGCTTGCTCAAGATCGCCACCGTGCCGTTCACGTGGCCGGTGGGCATGGGCAAGCAGTTCGGCGGCGTGATCGACATGCGCGCGAACCGCATGCGCGTGTTCACCGCGGGCGAGGATCGCGCCGCGGCCGACGACGAGGTCATCGACGGCGCGGACGACGCGCGCATGACCGAGCGCTTCGGCGGCGATTGGAAGACGGCGCGCTCCGAGATCGAGCTGCTCGAAGGCGCCTCGCACGTCTTCGATCGCGAGGAGTTCCTCACCGGCACGCAGTCGCCGGTCTTCTTTGGCTCAGCGATCAACAATTTCGGCGTGCGTGAAGTGCTCGATGCCCTCGTGGAGCTGGCACCCTCCCCGCAACCGAAGCCCGCGAGCGAACGCGTCGTCGAGCCCACGGAGTCGAAGTTCACCGGCGTGGTCTTCAAGATCCAGGCGAACATGGATCCCGCGCACCGCGACCGCGTCGCGTTCGTGCGTGTGTGTTCCGGACGCTTCGAGCGCGGCATGCGCCTGGTCCTCAGCCGCACCGGCAAGGACGTGAAGACGGCGAGCGCCGTGTCGTTCCTCTCACAGCGGCGCGACATCGTGGAAGAAGCGTTCCCTGGCGACATCGTCGGCCTTCCCAACCGCGGCGTGCTGCACCTGGGCGATACGCTCACCGAATCAGGCGAGGCACTGCAGTTCACTGGCCTCCCCTTCTTCGCACCGGAGATCTTCGTCAACGTCGACGTCGCGGATCCGATCCGGACCAAGCAACTGCACACGGGCCTGCAGCAACTGGGCGAAGAAGGCGCGATCCAGGTCTTCCGGCCGTACCAGGGCGGGTCACTGCTCCTCGGTGCCGTGGGCCAGCTGCAGATCGAAGTCGTCGCGCACCGGCTGGAGCACGAGTACAACGCCCGCGCGCGCATGACACCGAGCGCCTACAAGCTCGCGCGTTGGGTGAGCGCGGAGCAGCCCGCCGATCTCCTCGCCTTCCTGGAAGGCAACGCGCACCGCGTCGCGCACGACGTCGTCAACGCGCCGACCGTTCTCTACGCCCACCAGTCCGAGCTGCGCGCCGCCGCGGAGATCTGGCCGCGCGTGCAGTTCCACGCGTTGCGCGAGCACAGCGGCCTCGTCTTCCAGGTTCGCAAGAGCGCATAAAAAAAGCCCGCCGGAGGGCGGGCTTTCGGGGCCAGGGGGGGCCGTTACTGGATCAGCATCCCTTCTGCTTCGGATCGAGCGTCGTGCCGTAGATCTCGTAGCACGCGTTGGGCACGGCGGACGGACGCAGGTTGAGCGGCGTGCGGACCTTGTCCCACGCGAGGCCCGTGTACTCGCTGCCCTTCACTTCGATCGAGCTCGCATCACCGGGCAGCCACACGCGCGTCGACCACGGCGAGGTCTTGTCGCCCGACTTCCAGGACTTGTCCACGAGGCGCTTGCCGTCGTCGCTCTTCTCCTGCCACTTCACTTCGAAGTACGCGACGTACGCGCCGTTGTGCTTGAGGTCCACGTAGCCGTTGGCGTATTCCTGGCACTCGGACTTCGTGTACTGCGTCGTGAGCTTCATCGTCGCGAGCTGGCGGGTCTTCAGGTCCTGCACCTTGTACGAGATCGGGTACGCGGGGCTGTTCGGAGTGAACGGCAGGCCCTTGCCGATGACGTCGGCCACGCCACCGAACTTGCCCTTGAAGAGCTCGGCCGTGTCGCCGGCGTTGCCGCCGAGGACGAGCACGCGGAAATCCGAGTTCTTCGCGATGTTCTCGGCTTCGACCTTGAGGCTGCCCGCGAGCGTGGCGCCGCCGCCGGTTGCATACTCCATCGCGGCTTCCGCCTTCGCCTTCAGCACGGCGCTGTTGCTGACCATCTGCACGATGATCAGGCGGCCGTAGTCGACGCTGCTCACCCAGCCGGGAGGGCCCGACGGGTTCATGTTGTTGACGTTGAGCTGCACGGAGTCGGGGAATACGGCGCCGGGCGGGCCCGGATCCTGGGCGAGGGCCGTGTAGTAGACCTGCTTGAAGGCCTTCACGACGACGGTCTGCTCGGTGACGCTCGAGATGTTGGCCGAGGCCGACGCGGAGTTGTTCTCCCATTGCGCCGAGAAGCCCATCTCGACGCCGATCTGGCTCTTCGAGTAGGCCTTGGTCGCCTGGTAGAACGCGCGCGCGCCGACGCGCGGGGCGCCTGACACGTAACGATCGGCCATCGCGTCCACTGCGCTGGCCACCGACACATTGTTGGGATTGCTGATCGTCTGCGTGCAAGCCGCGCCGCATCCGGGCAGGTCGAGGCGCACCGTGATGGGCGCGCGCGGCAACGTGAACGGCGTGGGCGTGCCACGCGCGAGGTATTGGTCCATCTTCACGAGCGCGCCCGGATAGATGACGCCGCCGCTCGGGTCGAGCAGCGCGTTCTCGGTGGGATTGGCCGTGGCGTTCACGGTTTCGGCCGTGCAGATCACGACCGCGGAGCTGCGCTTCAACTTGCCGGGCGCCGCGGGTTGCGAAGTGGGTGCGAGGTTCACCGCGAGCAGCTGGTCGCGGTTGTAGTTCAGCGCGTTGATGTAGTTCGTGTTCTCGGGTTCTCCGGCCAGCGCCGCACCGGTGCTCGCGCCAACAGCGGTCGCGACGAGCCACTTCGTCATGTTACGCATTTGGATAATCTCCCTGGTTTAGGCATTCGCCTTGCCCACTGGCGGGGCATGCGAATCCTAGCTTCGCAGCGAGACAGCGGCCATTGGACCGAAGGCCGAGACCAACCAAGACCAAAGTCGCATGGAAAAAGCCGCCCACCGCTTGCGCGGCGGGCGGTTGGAACACCCTACTCGTCCTTCAACAGGCTGCCGGCGCGCACCGCGGCGAGGCCCGCGGTGTACTCGGCATAGGCGTCTTCATCCAGCAGGAGGCGCTGGTTCATGAGCTGCACGATGGAATTGCCGCGCGCGTACATGTACTGCCCGAACGTGCCGTAGCGCTCCGCGACCGACAGGCGCGGATCGGCGGCCGCCTCGCGATCGGCGCGCGTCTTCGCGAACGGGATCATCTGGCCCGAGCCCTCGCAGCCATCCGGTCCGCCGTTGGCGGCGGCGCGCAGCGACCATCCCGTGTACGTCGCCAGCGGCACCATGACATCGGGCACCTTGATCCCCGCGACGTCGTTGCCATCGGAATCCGTCTTCGGAACGAAGGTCGGATAGATCTTGCCGTTGGCCGGGTTGTCGAAGAACGGCGCGACGGTTGCCGGAGGATTGATCGTCATGATGCCGCTGTCGAACTGCGGGCCGTAGTTGAGCAGGAACCGCGTCGACTTGAGCCCCGTGTATTGCACGCCCGGGATGTTCGGGAAGCCCATCCCCGATTGCGGCATGGCCGCCGCAAGCGTGCCGTCCGCGAGACGCGGAATCGCCGAGGGAGGCGGTGCCGTGCCGTTGGTGGCCCACTGGTCGAGCGCGATGAAGAGTGCGCGCAGCGTCGGGTTCGCGTTGAGCGGGTTGCCCAGCTGCTGGCAGCTTCCGCGCGCGGTGCCGTTGCCGGTGCCGTGCTGGTGGCTCGACATCAGGTAGTAGCGCGCATACGGCGGATCGGCGAGGTCCTGCGTGCCCGCCGGGTTGGTGTGGAAGAGCGACGCGGCCTTCACCCAGTACTCGTTGGCCGAATACACCTCGAGGGCGAGCGGACAGGTGTTGGACGCGAGGCACTTGTCGTAGCGGCCGGCGGTCTTGCCCGTAAGCGGATCGGTCGTGCTCTGGTGCGCGAACGGGAAGATGCCTTCCGCGTAGAGCTGGTCCTGGCGATTGCGCTGCGTGCGTTGCGGCTGCGAGAAGCGCAGGTTGAGGTTCAGCCCGTCGGCGGCGGCGATCCACTGCAGCATGCCGTCGAAGACCTTGCGGCCGCTCTCGTCCTGGTTGAAGCCGTAGTACCGGAAGTCGTTGAGCAACCGGCCCGGCTGCGAGAGCACGTACGTGTAGATCTTCTGCACGTCGCCCGCGAGCGGGTTCGCGGTGCCCGAGTCGTCCGTCACGTTGAAGCGCAGGAACGAATTCCAGTCGCGCACGGCCGCGAGTCCCAGGCCATTGACCGTCGGATCCTTCGCGACATACGAGAACTCGTAGATGTCGTTCGCGGCGAACGTGGTGCCATCGGGCAGCAGCTTGATGGAGTTGGCATCCACGAAGTCCCAGCCCGTCGCGGGGATGACGGTCGCCGCATCGTCGATGCGCGCTCGCCTCGTGAGCTTCGCCGCGCTCTTGTCCGTGAGGCTCGCGGCCGGGTAGTTGAGATTGTAAGAAGTGGTCGTCGCGTTGCCCATGACGATGTACTCGTACGACGGGCCCGTGATCGAAGTCCCATCCGCGTTCTTCGCGATCGGCAGCGTGATCGTTGCGTTGAAGTTCGCGGTGTTCGTGCCCGCGGCCTTGTCCCAGCCGCTGAAGACCATCGTGTAGCCGCGCGGGGCGAGGAACTGCCCGAGCGGGTTGGTGGTGGAAGACGGATCGTTGCCGCCCGTGGTGCGGTTGAACGGGCCGAACGTCTTGCCGCCGCGGTTGGGCGGCTCGTACATCACGCGGTGGTTGCCCTTCGAGAGGTCGACGGGCTTCAGGATGTAGAAGTCGAACTTGTACTCGACGTTGCCGCGCGCGTTCTTCGGCGCGAGGTTCACGTCGACGATCATGCTGTTGTTGCTGCTGGCGGGATTGACTTCGCCGCTGGCGACACCGACGAGCCGTTCGTACGCTCCGACGCCGGGGAACTCCACGCCACCGAATGCCGGACCTCGCGAGGTGATTTCTATCTTGGTGATGCGCGCTTCAACGGGTGCTGCGAATGCGGCCGCCACGGCTGCGGCGACCAGCGCGGGCTTGAGGCCCTTTCTCGTCTCCATCGTTTACTCCTCCTGGTGATGCGGGTGGTGATCGCCCGTCTGCGCCTTTGGCGTCTTTGGGGCTATGTGGTGCACTCCCTTTGAAGAAATTCGAAGATGGAATCGAAACTAGGCTCGCGCGAAGTGAGTGTCGTTGATGATTGTCAACGCGTTACGGCGCGCGAAAATCGCTCTGCACGCGCGTGGCGATGCAGTTGTTAGAGCAACCATTTCGCACGCAGTAGAATGAACGCGTGAATCCCCAGAAAGGCACCGATTCCCGCGCATTCCGGTGGGGATTTGCAGCATTGCTCGCCGCGCTCGCGACGATCGGGCCCTTTTCGATCGATACCTACCTTCCCGCGTTCGCCGGCATCGAAAAATCGCTCGGAACGACGCTCGTAGGAATGCAGCAGACGCTTTCCGCCTACCTTTTCGCGTTCGGCTTGATGTTTCTCTTCCACGGCGCGCTGTCGGACAGCTTCGGGCGGCGTCCGGTAATCCTGGTGGCGCTGGTTGTCTTCACCCTCGGCTCGGTCGGCGCCGCGCTCGCGGGCAGCATCCACGCGCTCGTGTTCTGGCGGGTGATCCAGGGTCTGTCGGTGGGCGCGGGCATGGTGGTGGGTCGCGCGATGATCCGCGACCTCTTCGAGGCGGAAGACGCGCAGCGGCTGATGTCGCTCGTCACGCTGTTCTTCGGCCTCGCGCCGGCGATCGCGCCGATCGTGGGCGGGCTGCTCTTCGAATCGTTCGGCTGGCGCTCGATCTTCTGGTTCCTCGCGATCGTGGGCGTGCTGCTCGTGGCGATGAGCATCCGCTTCCTCCCCGAGACGCTCGCCGAGGATGCGCGCCAGCCCTTCCATCCCAAGGCGCTGCTCGCCGGCTACAACGAAGTCGGAATGAGCCCGCGCTTCATCTGGCTCTCGCTCGCGACGGGCTTCAACTTCAACGCGCTCTTCCTCTATATCCTCTCGGCGCCGGTGTTCCTCGGCGAGCACCTGAAGCTCGGGCCGCAGGAATATGCATGGCTGTTCATCCCCAGCATTCTCGGGATCATGACGGGGTCGCAGCTTTCGGGATTCGCCGCGGGAAAGTTGCAGCCCAATCAGACCGTGAAACGCGCCTACGCATTCATGGCGATCGCGGCGGCCGGCAACCTGGTCGCCAACCTGCTCGCACCGCCTTCGCTGCCGTGGTCGATCGTGCCGATCTTCTTCTACGGCATCGGCACCGCGATGGCGATGCCGTCGATCTCGCTCACGACGCTCGATCTCTTCCCGACGCGCCGCGGCATGGCCGCTTCTCTCCAGGGCTTCGTCTCGGGCATGGTGAACACGCTCACCGCCGGCGTGATCTCACTGGCCGTCTCGCACAATCCGGTATGGCTCGCGATGGGGATGATGATCATGATGCTCATGGGGCTCGCGAGCTGGACCCTTTACCTGCGTTCGGCGCGCAAGCACGCCGAGCCGCCCACCGTCATCAGGATGGACTGACCAAAGTAGAGGGGTCAGATCCTTCTACTTCTGCTTGCAGTAGCTCTCGTGCGTGAATGTGAGGAGCACGAGCGCGATGGCACCCCAGATGAAGATGATCGAGAACGCGCTCTGGAAAGCGTCGAGCTCGTAGAAGCGCCCGCCTGACGCGACGGTGCCGCGCCAATGGCTGTCGAGCACCCAACCCACGAGCGGCTGCATGAAGAGGCCGCCGAACATCACGCCCATGTTCGTCACGCCCGAGACGGTACCGCCGAAGCGTGCGGGCACGGATTCCTTCGAGAACGGGAACACGAGGATGAATCCGCCGGCCGCGATTCCGAGGGCGAGCAGGAGAACGACGAGGCCGACGGGGCCCAGCCCCGGCACGAAAAGAATCACGGCCCAGATCGCCATCGTCGCGGCGAGGCTCGCGATCAGCACGGGCTTGCGCCGGCCGATGCGATTTGAGAGCGGTCCGTAGGCGAGGCCGGAGGCAGACCACGCGATCAGCGTGAGCGAAGTGAGCATCGCCGCGTGCGCGGTGGTGAAGCCGTAGTGCATCACGAGGAATGGCACGCCCCACAGCCCGCAGAACGCGAGCATCAGCGCGGAGAATCCGCCGGGCGCGATGAACAGCAGCCAGGTGTTGCGGTAGCCGATCACCTGGCGCAGGTCGGAGAGAACGCTCGTGGGTGCCGCGTCGTGTGCGGCCTCCGGGAAGTGCGAGGCATAGCCACGCTCCGAAGGGTCGTCGCGCACGATGAGCCAGATCGCCACCGCGACGAGTGCGGTCGCCACGGCACTCGCGACCATCACGGGGCGCCATCCGAACGCATCCACGGCAACACGCATCGGCGCGCCGGCGATCGTCGCGCCCGTCACGCCCACGAGCAGCGCGGCGGAACTTGCGAGCGCGAAATGTTTCGCGGGCATCCAGTGGCTCGCGAGTTTGAGCATCGAGACGAACGCCACGCCGCACGAGGCGCCGATGATGAGGCGCCCCGCGTTCGCCCACGCGACACTCGGGGCGAGGGCGAAGAGCAATGTCCCAGCTGCAGTGAGCGCGGCACCGGCCGTGAGCAGCTTGCGCGGCCCCCAGCGATCGGCGATCACGCCCGTGGGAATCTGGCCGGCGACGTAGCTGTAGAAATAGAACGCGGAGAGGTTGCCGAGCGCGACGGCGGAAAGACGGAACTCGCGCGTCAGCTCCTGCGTGAGCACGGCGGGCGAAACCCGCTGGTAGAACGCGATGAAGTAGAGGGCTGCTCCGAGGCCCCAGACCAGCCAGGCGAGATGTGCGGGAGGAAGCGCGCGACCGGCGCTCAATACTGCTCCCACGGCAGGCCGTCGACGCGCCAACCGCTGACCGAGTTGCGATGGTGGTTGGCGTCGAGCTCGCCCTCGAAGCCGTGCAGCACGTTGATCACGTGCTTGAACCCCGCGCGCTCGAGCGCCTCGCCGGCCTCGATGGTGCGGTTGCCGCTGCGGCAGATCAGCACGATGGGCCGCTTCTCGAAATTGGCGCCCGCGAGCTTCTTCACCTGCCCCACGAAGTGGGGATTCAGCTCCCAATCGCCACCGTCGTACCAGGGCACCATCATCGAGCCGATGGGGTGGCCGACGAACATGTACTCCATCTCGCTGCGGCAATCGATGAAGACCGCCTCGGGGTGTTCCTGGAGGTAGGAGTAGGTCTGCTTGGGTGTAAAGTGATCCATCCCCGGATTATATAAGCCCCGACTTCCATGAACGCCCCGACCTCCCCTTTTCCCTTCGATGCGGCGGTCGCCGCGGCCGCCAACGAAATCGAGCCCAGGGTCATCGCCTGGCGCCGCGATTTCCACGAAAACCCCGAGCTGGGCAACCGCGAAGTGCGCACCGCGAAGATTGTCGCGGACCATTTGCGCGCCCTGGGCTTCGACGAGGTGCGTGAAAAGGTGGCGCACACGGGCGTGGTGGGCATTCTCAAGGGCGGCCGGCCCGGTCCCGTCGTGGCGCTGCGCGCCGACATGGACGCGCTGCCCGTCACCGAGGAAGTCGACGTCCCGTTCAAGAGCAAGGTGCGCACCGAGTGGAACGGCATGAGCTGCGGCGTGATGCACGCCTGCGGCCACGATGCGCATACCTCCATCCTCATGGGGGTCGCCGAAGTGCTCGCGAAGATGCGCGCGCAGATTCCCGGCACGGTCACGTTCCTGTTCCAGCCCGCGGAAGAAACCCCGCCCATCGGCGAGGAGGGCGGCGCGAAGATGATGATCGAGCAGGGCTGCCTCGCGAACCCGAAGGTCGATGCCGTCTTCGGCCTGCACATCACCTCGATCCACACCACCGGGAAGATCGGCTATCGATCCGGCCCGCTCATGGCTTCGGCCGACGACTTCCGCATCTTCGTGCGCGGCACGCAGACCCACGCGGCGATGCCGTGGCGCGGCGTGGATCCGATCGTCGTGGGCGCACAGATCGTCACCGGGCTGCAGACCATCGTCTCGCGGCAGATGAACATCGCGAAGGAGCCGTCCATCGTCACGGTGGGCGTCTTCCATGGCGGCGTGCGTCACAACATCATCCCCGACGAAGTGAAGATGGAAGGCACCATCCGCACGTTCAACGAGGAACAACGCGAAGAGATCCACGTCCACGTGAAGCGCATCAGCGAAATGATCGCCGCCGCGGGTGGGGCCACCGCGAAGGTGCACATCCACAAGTGGTACGACGTGACGGTGAACGATCCCGCGCTCACCGAGTGGTCCGTGCCGACGCTCACGCGCATCGCGGGCGAAGCGAACGTCGGCGTGATCGACAAGGTGTGCGGCGCCGAGGACTTCTCGTTCTATCAGAAAGTCGTCCCCGGCTTCTTCTACTTCCTCGGTTGCACGCCCCCCGACAAGGACGCGCGCACCGCGGCACCCAACCACAGCCCGCGCTTCTACGCCGACGAGGACTGCCTCAAGGTCGGCGTGAAGACGCTTTCCGCGCTCGCGCTCGACTGGCTTTCGGCCAACGCGAAATAAGTGGGGTCAGACTCGACTTAATTTGATTCTGTGGATAACTGGAGCCCGACCCCAGTTATCCACAGAATCAAATTAAGTCGAGTCTGACCCCACTTATTTCTTCAGGCGCGCGCGGTAGTCGACGATCCGCTGGCGCAATCCCGGCCTGCGCGCGGATCGCTCGAGGCTCGCAAGATCTTCCACACGATGATCGCCCCGCGCCACGGCGCGGATCGCCGCGTGCGTCTCGCGATCGACGATGACGGGCGGCGGCGACTCGGCAAGCCAGGCCTCGATGCCGATGCGCGTCGCGATGCCCGCTCGCAGGGCCTCCAGCGCATTGCACGAAGCCCCTTCGGTCACGAACGGGCGCGCGCGATCCCAGCCGATCAGTTCCGCCAAGCGACGAGTGCCCAGCACGATGCCGAACGCCGAGCCCGGGAAGCGAATGTTCGTATCGGCGCCCGCGACACGCACATCGCAGGACGCGAAGAGGTCCGCGCCCGCACCCCACGTCCTTCCCTGCGCGACGGCCACGGTGCGCACGGGCGCATGCCACACCGCCTGCAGGAGCTTCTCCAGCGCGATGAAGCGCTCGGCGAGCGAGTCGTCGGTTTCCGTTTCAAGCGCGGAAAGATCGAAACCCGTGCAGAAGTGCGTGCCCGCGCCGCGGAAGACGACGGTGTGGACATCCGGATCGCCGATCGCGGTGACGAGCGCCGCGTGAAGATCGGCGACCATCTCCGCGGAGAGCGCATTGCCCTTCTCCGGGCGCTCGAGCCCGAGTGCCGCGATGCCTTCGCGCTTGGTGCTGCTCACCATCATGCGTTGGAGTAGCCCGACACGAAGTCGCGCGCTTCGCCGGTGACGGGATCGAACCAGTGGCGCTTCACGCGGCCGATGTCGGCGCCGTAGACGTGGATGCTGATCGAGGGCTTGTCGGCGAGCGCGTTCGCGACCACGTGCACGTCGCCCACCGTCGGCGACACGGCTTCGATCTGCCCCGCGCGCAGGATGTGCTCGTGGCCCAGCGCCTTCGCGCGGCCGCCGGCCATCTCGTATTCCTCGCAGCGCTCCGCGCCGCGCATCACGCCGACGAGCCCCCACACCGTGTGGTCGTGCACCGGCGTCTTCTGTCCCGGGCCCCACACGAAGCTGATCACGGAGAAGCGTTCGCCCGGATCGCGATAGAGAAGGTACTGCCGATAGGTGTCGGGTCCGGGAACGGTGAACTTCTCCTCGAGCCAGTCGTCGTTGGCGATGAGCTCGCGCAGCAACGGCGTCGCGCGTTCGAGGATCTTCGCTTCCGCGCGCTCTTCCGCAACGATGCTCGTCATGTCGGATACGAATTGATCGAGCCGCTTCATCACTTGCCCTCCACGGCCTGGCGCAGCGCCACCGTGTCTTCACCGAGCGCCGGATAGCGTTTCGACACGGCGATCGCTTCGCCGTCGAGGCGCACGGGGCAGCCCACCGTCTTCGTCACGCGGCCACCGGGCAGCGCGATCGATTGCACGAGTCCGAGTGCGACCGACTGCGGATCGGCGAGCGCTTCGGCGTAGCCGTTGATCGGCGCACCGGGTACGCCCGCGTCGCGGAACTTCGCGAGCCACTCGGATGCCTTCGCATTCGCGAAGCGCGCTTCGAGAAGATCCTTCAGCGCGACCTGGTTCTGCGCCCGCAGCGTGGTCGATGTGAAGCGCGCATCGTCGAGCAGCTCGGGCATCGCGACGACCGCGCACACCGATTGCCACAGCTTCTGGTTGCCTGCGGCGATCGCGAAGTAACCGTCGGCGGCGCGGAACGCCTGGTACGGAGCGTTCCTCGGATGCGCGGACCCGAGCTTGCGCGGATTCTTGCCCGTGCCGAAGTATTCGCTCGTCTGCAGCGCGGCGATCGCGAGCGTGGTCGCGAACATCGGCACGTCGATCGTGCCGCCCGCCCCGCCCGCCCTCACCTGCGCGAGCTTCGCGGCGATCGCGTACGCCGCGTACAGGCCCGAGGCGAAATCGGAAAGCGGCACGCCGCACTTCACCGGCGCGCCATCGGGCTCGCCCGTCACGCTCATCACGCCGCTCGCGGCCTGGATCGTGAGATCGAAGCCGCCCTCGGCCGAACGGGGTCCGACCTGGCCGAACGCGGAGATCGAGCAATAGATGAGGGAGGGCTTAGCCGCACTGAAGAAGTCCCAGCCCAGGCCGAGCCGCGCCATCACGCCCGGCCGGTTGTTCTCGATGAGTACATCGGCTTCGAGCGCGAGGGCGCGCGCAAAGTCGCGGGCGGCCGGATCCTTGAGATCGAGTGCGACGGATTTCTTCCCGCGATTGATCGCCGCGAAGTTCTCGCTGTAGCCCGCATGCACGGGCGGCCACTGGCGCATCGCGTCGCCCTCGGGCGGCTCGACCTTCACGACGTCGGCACCAAAGTCCGCCAACAGCATTCCGCAGAAGGGACCGGCGGCGACCTGGCAGAACTCGACGACTTTCACGCCCGCGAGGGGCAGCGATCCTGGAGCATTCATCCCGCCATTATGAAGGCGGTGCGCTTGACGCGCGTCAAAGGCGGAACTCGTCGTTCGCGACGCCGTCCGAGGAAACGAGCTATCCTCGATGATCATGAGTCGCACCGCCCGCCGCTTCGCCGCCCTTCTCGCCACGGTCACGCTGGTTTTTTCCCAGCTCGCCGTGTCGGCGTTCGCGTGCGCGAAGGAAGGTCCGGCGGCGCTCGTCGCGCCACCGATGGCCCAGTCCCATGGCGCGGATTGCCCCGATCGCCCGAGCCGGAATATTTGCCACGAGCATTGCTCCTACGGCACGACCTCGGTCGACACGAACGCACTTGCCCTTCCCGCTCCCGATCTTGCCCTGCTCCCCTGGCGGCTGACGCTGCCCGAAGTCCGCACGCACTCGGCTGCCGTGCGCGAATGGCGCATGGATCGCGCCACCGGTCCACCTCCGCCCCTCCTGTTCGGCGCCCTGCGCATCTGATTCTCCGCTAGCGACAAGCGGGCCCGCGCCGTTCGCGGGCCCGAACCCGTTCGTTTGTGGAGGTCCCATGCTGCACGCCAGAATTCTTTCCGCGCTCGCTCTCGCCGCGCTCCCGCTCGCAAGCCACGCCCAGGTGCTCTCATTCGCCGAGGCGCAGCGGCTCGCGCTGCAAGACGCGCCCCAGGTCACCGCCCGCGCCGCAGCCGTGCGCGCCGCCAATGAATCGGCCGTGGGTGCGGCCGAGCTGCCCGATCCCAAGCTCATCGCCGCGATCGAGAACATGCCGGTGGAAGGTGCCGACAAGTTCAGCCTGACGCGCGAGGCGATGACCATGCGCAAGATCGGCGTGATGCAGGACTTCCCGGGCGGCGACAAGCTGCGCCTGAGGAACGAGCGGGCGCAGGCCGAAGTGCAGCGCGAAGTCGCGATGCTCGAAGCCACGCGAATCTCCGTGCGGCGCGACGCCGCGCTCGCCTGGTTCGATGTCTGGTTCGCCGAGCGCCAGGTCGTGGCCCTTCGCGCGCTCGAGAGCGAAGCGGCGCTCCAGGTCGAAGCGGCGCAGGCCGCACTCGCGGGAGGGCGAGGACAGGCGGGCGATCCCTTCGCTGCGCGCCTCGCCACGGCACAACTGGCCGATCGCGTGACGGAAGCACGGCGCAACGTCGCGCGTGCACGTGCGCAACTCGCCCGCTGGGTGGGCCCTGCCGCCGCAACGCGGGAGCTCGGCGATGCGCCGGACTTCGGCAGCCCGCGGGCCCGGCAGCTCGTGACCAATGCGGATCTCGCGAGCCATCCGCACATCGCGGCCTATGCGCCCGCACAGGCGGCCGCGCAAGCCGACGTGCGGCTCGCGGAAGCCGAGAAGGACCCGAACTGGAGCCTGGAAGTCACCTATGCCCAGCGCGGCCCGGCCTACACGAACATGATGTCGATCGGCGTGCGGCTCGACCTGCCCATCTTCGAGACGAAGCGCCAGAACCCGGCGATCGCCGCGAAGGTCGCCGCGGCCGAACAGGTCCGCGCGCAAGCCGAAGACGCCATGCGCGCCGTCGCCGCCGAGTTCGGCGCGCTGCTCGCCGACTGGGACGCGGCGCAGGAACGGGCTCAGCGCTACGAAGCGGTCCAGGCGCCGCTCGCGCGCGACCGCGTTGCCGCAGCCCTCGCTGCTTATCGAGGCGGCAAGGGCGATCTCCCGCAAGTCCTCGACGCACGCAAGGGCGAAGTGGAAGTTCGTCTCGGGCAGCTCCAGGCCGAATCGGAGCAGGCGCGGGCGTGGGCGCAGCTTGCCTTCCACTGGATCGCGCACCCGAAGGAATGACCATGAGACAACAAACCTCCCTCGCACTCGCCGCCGTCGGTGTGGCTGCAGTCGCCGCAACCGCGGGCTACTGGTTCGCCACGCAGCGCATGTCCCACGACACGGCCACGCCGCCCGCCATCGCGGAGGGCAAGAAGCCGCTCTACTGGCACGACCCGATGTATCCGCAGCAGAGGTTCGACAAGCCGGGCAAGTCGCCCTTCATGGACATGATGCTCGTACCCGTCTACGCGGACGCGAGTGGTGACACGTCTTCAGTGACCGTCAGCTCGCGCATGTCCCAGAACCTCGGCGTGCGGACGGCCGAAGTGACGCAGGGCGTGCTCGAAAACACGGTCGAGGCCGTGGGTGCGGTCGCGTTCGACGAACGCGCTGTTGCGTTGGTGCAGGCGCGCGTCAATGGCTACGTCGAGCGTCTCTTCGTGCGCGCGCCGCTCGATCCGGTCGTGAAGGGACAGCCGCTCGCGGAAATCCTCGCGCCCGAATGGGTCGCGGCGCAGGAGGAATATCTTGCGCTTCGCGCCAGTGACCATGCTTCTCCCGCGCTCGTCGCGGCCGCTCGGCAGCGCCTCGACCTGCTCGGCATGGCACCCGAGACGATCGCCGCGATCGAAACGGGTGGCAAGACACGCGCGCGCATCACGCTCACCGCGCCGATCTCGGGCGTCGTGGGCGAGCTCGGCGTGCGCGAGGGAATGACGGTCGCGCCCGGCCTCATGCTGTTTCGCCTCAACGGGCTCTCCACCGTGTGGATCAACGCCGAGGTGCCGGAGACGCAGGCGTCCTGGGTGAAGCCCGGCGAATCCGTCGTCGCCACCGTGCCCGCGTATCCGGGCGAATCGTTCAAGGGAACCGTCACCGCATTGCTTCCCGAAGTGAACGCCGCGACCCGCACGCTCAAGGCGCGCATCGAAGCGGCCAACCCGCAAGGGCGCCTCAAGCCCGGCATGTACGCGACCGTGAATTTCACGCCGCAGGCAAAGCGCGAAGTGCTGATGGTGCCCAGCGAAGCGGTCATCCGGACCGGAACGCGCAACGTCGTGGTCGTCGCGGAGGCCGGGCAGGACGGACAGCAGCGCTTCAAGCCGGTCGATGTGGAAACCGGCGCGGAAGCGAAAGGGATGACGGAGATCCGCAAGGGCCTGGAGCGCGGAACGAAGATCGTCGTCTCGGGACAGTTCCTGATCGATTCCGAAGCGAATCTGAAAGCGTCGGGCGCGCGGCTCGGCGATGCCCCGGCGGCCGACACGCATCCCGGTGAAGGCCGCGTCGAAAGGATCGGCAAGGATTCCGTGACGCTTTCGCACGGCCCGCTGCCGACATTGAAGATGGGCGCGATGACCATGGACTTCGCCACGCCCAAAGGTGTTCCCGCCAACGTGAAGGAAGGCTCTCTCGTGAGCTTCTCGCTGCGGCAGACACACACGGGAGGGCTCGAGGTCGCGACGATCGTGCCCAGGGAGACGAAGAAGTGATCGCGCACCTGATCCGCTGGTCGATCGTCAACCGCTTCCTCGTCCTGCTCGCGACGGCGCTCGCCACCGCATGGGGCGTGTGGGCGGTTGTGCGCGCGCCGCTCGATGCGATCCCCGATCTGTCCGACGTGCAGGTGATCATCCGCACGACTTACCCGGGACAGGCGCCGCAGATCGTCGAGGACCAGGTGACCTATCCGCTCACCACGACGATGCTCTCGGTGCCGGGCGTGAAGACGGTGCGCGGCTACTCGTTCTTCGGCGACTCGTTCGTGTACGTGCTCTTCGGCGACGGGACCGATCTCTACTGGGCGCGCTCGCGCGTGCTCGAGTACCTGAACCAGGCGCAGTCGCGCCTTCCCGCCGGCGCACGCGCGTCACTCGGGCCCGATGCGACGGGCGTGGGCTGGGTCTACGAGTACGCGCTCGTCGATCGCTCGGGCCGGCATGACCTCGCGCAGTTGCGGGCACTGCAGGACTGGTTCCTCAAGTACGAATTGAAGACCGTGGCCAATGTTGCCGAGGTCGCGAGCGTCGGCGGCATGGTGAAGCAATACCAAGTGGTGCTCGATCCGGACCGGCTGCGCGCGCACGGCATCTCGCATGCGAAGGTCGTCGCGGCCATTCGCGGCGCCAACCAGGAAAGCGGCGGCTCGGTGCTCGAGCTGGGCGAAGCCGAGTACATGGTCCGGTCGAGCGGATACCTGAAGACGCTCGACGATTTCCGCTCGATCCCGATCACGGTGAGCGACGGCGGCGTGCCGGTCCTGCTGGGCAACGTCGCCACCATCCAGGTCGGCCCCGAGATGCGCCGCGGCATCGCCGAGCTCGACGGCGAAGGCGAGGTCGCCGGCGGCATCATCGTGATGCGCTCCGGGAAGAACGCCCTCGAGACCATCGATGCGGTGAAGGCGAAGCTCGCGGCGCTCAAGCCCGGCCTGCCGGCGGGCGTGGAGATCGTCCCGACCTACGATCGCTCGGACCTGATCAAGCGCTCGGTGCGCAATCTCGGCGAGAAGCTCGTCGAGGAATTCATCGTCGTGGCGATCGTGTGCTTCGCGTTCCTCTTCCACATGCGCTCGGCGTTCGTCGCGATCGTGTCGCTGCCGCTGGGCGTGCTCATCGCCTTCATCGTCATGCATTACCAGGGCGTGAACGCGAACATCATGTCGCTCGGCGGCATCGCGATCGCCATCGGCGCGATGGTCGACGCGGCCGTCGTGATGATCGAGAACGCGCACAAGCACATCGAGGCGTGGCGGCACGAACATCCGGGCACGGTGCTCGAGGGCGAAGCGCAGTGGCGCGTCATTGGCGAAGCCGCGGTGGAAGTGGGGCCGGCGCTGTTCTTCTGCCTGCTCATCATCACGCTCTCGTTCATCCCGGTCTTCACGCTCGAAGCGCAGGAAGGCCGGCTGTTCTCGCCGCTCGCCTACACCAAGACCTACGCGATGGCGGCGGCGGCCGGACTCTCGGTGACGTTGATCCCGGTGTTGATGGGCTACCTCATCCGCGGACGCATTCCCGACGAGCGCACCAATCCGCTCAACCGCTGGCTCATCGCCGTTTACCAGCCGCTCCTGGAACGCGTGCTCGAGCACCCGAAGACCACGCTCGCCGTGGCCCTCGTCATCCTCGCCGCGACCTGGTTCCCGGCATCGCGCACGGGCGGTGAGTTCATGCCGCCGCTCGACGAGGGCGACCTGCTGTACATGCCCTCGGCGCTGCCCGGTCTCTCGGCGGGCAAGGCGGCGGAGATCCTCCAGCAGACCGACCGCCTCATCAAGCAGGTGCCCGAGGTCGCGCGCGTCTTCGGCAAGATCGGCCGCGCCGAGACCGCCACCGATCCCGCGCCGCTCGAGATGGTGGAAACCACGATCCAGTTCAAGCCGCGCAGCGAATGGCGTCCGGGCATGACGACGGAGAAGCTCATCGACGAGCTCGATCGCACGGTGAAGATCCCGGGCCTCGCGAACATCTGGATCCCGCCGATTCGCAACCGCATCGACATGCTCGCCACCGGCATCAAGAGTCCGGTCGGGATCAAGGTCGCGGGACAGGACCTCGCCGAGATCGACCGCATCGCCGGCGAGATCGAGCGCGCGGTGAAGGACGTGCCCGGCGTGACCTCCGCGCTCGCCGAGCGATTGTCGGGCGGCCGCTACATCGACGTGAAGGTGGATCGCCAGGCGGCCGCGCGCTACGGCATGAACGTGAGCGATGTGCAGGGCGTGGTGTCCGCGGCGATCGGCGGCGAGACCATCGGCGAAACCGTCGAGGGCCTGCAGCGCTTTCCGATCAGCGTTCGCTATCCGCGGGAAGTGCGCGATTCCGTCGAGAAGATCCGCAACCTTCCCGTAGTCACCGAGCGCGGCGCACAGATCACGCTCGCGACCGTGGCGGAGATCCGCGTCACCGACGGCCCGCCGATGTTGAAGAGCGAGAACGCGCGGCTCTCGGGCTGGGTCTATATCGACATCCGCGGGCGCGACCTGCGATCGGTGGTCCAGGACATGCAGCGCGCGGTGGCCGACAAGGTGAAGCCATCGCCGGGCTACTCGATCTCATGGTCGGGGCAGTTCGAGTACCTGGAGCGCGCAACCCAGCGCATGAAGATCGTGGTCCCGTTCACGCTCGCGATCATCTTCGTGCTGCTCTACCTCACGTTCGGCCGCTTCGACGAGGCGCTGCTCATCCTCGCCACACTTCCGTTCGCGCTGGTCGGCGGGTTCTGGCTGCTGTACCTGCTCGGCTACTCGATGTCGATCGCGACCGCGGTCGGGTTCATCGCGCTCGCCGGCGTGGCGGCCGAATTCGGGGTCGTGATGCTGCTCTACCTCACGCATGCCTGGGAGCGCCGTTGCGCCGAGGGCCGCACTTCGGATGCCGATCTCATCGAGGCCATTCGCGAAGGCGCCGTCCTGCGCGTGCGCCCCAAGGCCATGACGGTGGCCGTGATCCTCGCGGGCCTGTTTCCCATCATGTGGGGAACGGGCACGGGCTCGGAGGTGATGCAGCGCATCGCCGCCCCGATGGTCGGGGGCATGATCACCGCGCCGTTGCTGTCGATGTTCGTGCTGCCGGCCGCGTACCTGCTCCTTCGCCGGCGCCGCGTCGCTCAGCGGCAGGAAGGCACGGCGGTCCCGAACACGTAGCGTGAGATCGCCTTCGTCACGGTCGTCCCGTTGAACGTGTACGTGAGCGTCCCCGCCTCGCCCGACGTGAACGAGAGCGTCATCGTCCCGACGGTCGTCGCCGGCGCATTGCCCCAGGGCTGCGCATTGAACGCCGGACCGGTCGTGCGATACAGCGTGCCCGTGTACGAGCCGTTGGACTGCCGCGTGAGTCCCGAGGCGACGAGCCACAGGTCGCGGCCGTCGTTCATGTACGTGTAGAGCAGGACGAAGAGCGTGTTGCCCTGGTGCGCGATGTTGAGGCCCCACCCGGCTTCGGCCGGGTTCCACCAGAGATCCTGGTAGTTCGTGAGCGCGGCGCGCGAGCCCGTACCGGCGGTGCACGTCGGCACCGGCGAGGCGAAGTCATAGCGCGAGATCGACTTCGTGACGGTGGTGCCGTTGAAGGTGTACGTGAGCGTGCCCGCCGCGCCACTGGTGAACGTGAGCGTCATCGTCCCCACCGCGGTCGGCGTGAATGCGCCCCAGGGCTGCGTGTTGAACGCGGGGCCGGTCGTGCGATAGAGCGTTCCGGTGAACGACCCGTTCGGTTGCTGGCGCATGTCGGAAGCGACGAGCCACATGTCGCGCGTATCCGGCGCATACGTGTAGAGCAGCGCGAAGACCGTGGAATCCTGGTGCGCGACGTTGAGGCCCCAGCCCGGCTCGGCGGCGTTCCACCACAGGGCCGAGTAGTTGGCCGCACTCTCGCCGACGAACGTATCGAGGTTGACGGTGGTGTCGTCGAAGCGCGCGGTCTGGATGCGCGTGAGCGTATCGGTGCCGCCCGTGCCCGACGTGGGACGGATCGTGACGACGCCGTTCGATTTCGCGATCGTCCAGTTGGCGCGGGGACCGGGATAGACGGCCGTGTTGTTGCCCAGGCCACCATCGATGGCAGCACTCGGGTCCGAGACCACGCGATGGATCGTGTCGTTGCCCGCGAACGTGCGAATGCGCTTGCTGCCGTTGCGCGTCGGGATCGTGAGGTCGCGCTTGAAATCGGTCGTGAGGTTGATGCGCGTGGCGATGCTCACCATCGCGTAGGGGTCGGGCGCGTTGGGGTTGAACAGTTTCTGGACCGCGAGGAAATTGATCTCGCCCGCCGCGTTGCGATAGGCAATGAACTGCGGCGTGATGTCCGGGCCGATACCCAGGGGCTGTTGGCCGCGCAAGTACTGGTTCACCTTGATTCCCATGGCGCGGAACTCATCGTGCATCGCCGCGTAGAGGCGCCCGGTGCCGTCGTTGACCAGGATGTACTGGCCCTGCTTCGCCGCATCCGTCGTGGAGGAGAACGAGGGGGTGGCCGAATGGAGCATCGTCTCGATGCCACTGCCGTCGAGGTCCACGAAGCGCACGCTGTAGCTGACGATGGAGTCCTTGCTGTACTCGGGCGCCAGCGCGTCGGTCATGTCCTCGAAATTCATGTTGCCGCGGTTGATGAGGACCTGGAACACGGATTTCGCCAGGCCACCGCTCGCCGACCACAGCTCCTGCCCGGCCAGGATGTCGGGCAACCCATCCATGTTGAGGTCCGTGGTCCACAGGCGCGAGGTATGCGTCTTGGAGTACGGATCCCACTGGCTCACGAATCCCGCGTACTCGGGCTTGTCGTTGAAGTAGGGCTGCGGCAGCGTGGTGGGCGGCTGCACGATGGATCCGTTGGCGTAGCGGAACGCATACGTGAGCAGCCGGTTCGAGATGGAATAGGGAATTCCGGGCACCGCGTTGGCACTTCCCGTCACGATCCACGTCTCGTTCGGGTTGCCGGTGAACGGACCGGCGATGACCGACATGCCCAGGCCGCCACCGCCGTTCAACGACGTGCCGCCCAGGGTCGCCACCGTGAACCCCGTGCCGCTCCACGTGTAGACGGGATTGGAACCCGCGCCATTGCCGTTGTTGCCGCTGCCGCCGAAGGACGCGGCGAGAATCGCCTTGCGGCCCTCGAGCGTCACGACCTTCGCGTCGTGGTCCATCACCGCATCGTTGATCGGCAGGCGCGTGAGCGTCCCGCCGGGCCCCGACATCCACGCCACGCTCGACTTCCAGAGGAAGGGGCTTTCGTTGTGCGCCGGGAAGACGAGGTCGTCCATGCCGTCGCCGTTGAAATCCGCGACCAGCACGGAGCCCGCGCCGTTGGTGAGCGTGTTACCGAGCAGCGTGCTCGAAGCATTCGCGAGCATTCCGTTGTCCTGCTGCGCGAACAGCGCGGCGTGCGCCGGAATGACGTCGGGAAGCGTGCTCGTGAAAGAGCCGTTGTAGACCCAGCCGCCGAGCGCGACACCCTCGCGCTGCGCCGCGCCGAGCTTGACCACGCTCCAGAAAGGGCCGATGAGCGCGCGGTTCTGCACGCGTGCCCCATCGATGGCAGTCCACGTTCCCGCGTAGGACATCTTGCCGGCGAGGTCGGCGGTGGACCAGTTGCGAAGGTCGTTGCCCGGGGTCTGGGCCTGCGCGCCGAGCGCAAGGGACACGAGGAAGCCCGCGGCAAGGCCGCAGTGTGCGCGAACAGTCATTTTTATGGGTCCATCTTCGAGACGATGCAAAGCCTATCGTATGCCCTGAGAGTGTCAATCGGCGTGGTAAAATTTCACATCAAACCCCTGCACTCTGCAGCGGGTTTTTTTCTTTCCGAGCATGGACCCGATCTCCGACCGCCCCGCCCGCCTCAAAGCCCTCGCCGACGCCCTCGCGCGCCGCATCCTCGTGCTCGACGGTGCCATGGGCACCATGATCCAGCGCTACAAGCTCTCCGAGGCGCAGTACCGCGGCGCGCGCTTCAAGGATTTCGCCCACGACGTGCGCGGGAACAACGATCTCCTGTCGATCACGCGCCCCGAGGTCATCCGCGAGATCCATTCGCAGTACCTCGAAGCCGGCGCGGACATCCTCGAGACCAACACTTTCAATTCGACGTCGATCTCGCAGGCGGACTATCACCTCGAGGACGTGGTCACGGACCTGAACCTCGCCTCCGCGCGCCTCGCACGCGAAGTGGCCGACGGCTTCACCGCGAAGACGCCGGACAAGCCGCGCTTCGTGGCCGGGGTACTCGGCCCGATGAATCGCACGCTCTCGCTTTCGCCCGACGTGAACGATCCGGGCTTCCGCGCCGTGCACTTCGACCAGGTGAAGGACAACTACAAGGTCGCCACGAAGGCGCTCGTCGAAGGCGGCGTGGACATCATCCTCGTCGAGACGATCTTCGATACGTTGAACTGCAAGGCCGCGCTGTTCGCGATCGATGAGTACTTCGAAGAGTCCGGCATGCGGCTGCCGATCATGATCTCGGGGACGATCACCGACGCCTCCGGGCGCACGCTCTCCGGGCAGACGCCGGAAGCCTTCTGGAATTCCGTGCGCCACGCGAAGCCCCTTTCGGTGGGCTTCAACTGCGCGCTGGGCGCGAAGCAGCTTCGCCCCCACGTCGAAGAGCTTTCGCGCATCGCCGATGTCATGGTCTCGGCGCACCCGAACGCGGGCCTGCCCAACGCGATGGCCGAGTACGACGAGCAGCCCAACGAGACCGCGGATTTCATCCGCGAGTGGGCGCAGGCGGGTTGGCTCAACATCACCGGCGGCTGCTGCGGCACGACCCCGGACCACATCAAGGCGATCGTCGAAGCCGTCGCGCCCTTTGCGCCGCGCGTCATTCCGACGATCGAACCCAAGTTGCGCTTGTCGGGCCTCGAGCCGCTCAACGTCGGCGACGATTCGCTCTTCGTCAACGTGGGTGAGCGCACCAACGTCACGGGGTCGAAAGCCTTCGCGCGGCTGATCCTCTCGGGCGACTACACCGAGGCACTGTCGGTCGCGCGCCAGCAGGTGGAGAACGGCGCGCAGGTGATCGACATCAACATGGACGAGGCGATGCTCGACTCGCAGGCGGCCATGACGAAGTTCGTGAACCTCGTGCAATCCGAGCCCGACATCGCCCGCGTACCGATCATGATGGACAGCTCCAAGTGGAGCGTGATCGAAGCGGGCCTCAAGTGCGCGCAAGGTAAATGCATCGTGAACTCCATCTCGATGAAGGAAGGCGAGGCGGAGTTCCTCAAGCACGCGAAGCTCGCGCGCCGCTACGGTGCGGCGGTCGTCGTGATGGCCTTCGACGAGAAGGGCCAGGCCGACACCCTCGAGCGCAAGACCTCGATCTGCGAACGCAGCTACAAGCTGCTCACGGAGAAGGTCGGCTTCCCGCCCGAGGACATTATCTTCGACGCCAACATCTTCGCCATCGCCACCGGCATCGAGGAGCACAACCGCTACGCGATCGACTACCTCGAGGCGCTCTCGTGGATCCATCGCCACCTGCCGCACGCGCGCACTTCGGGGGGCGTGTCGAATCTTTCGTTCTCCTTCCGCGGCAACGAGCCCGTGCGCGAAGCCATGCACACGGCCTTCCTGTATCACGCCGCGAAGGCCGGCATGACGATGGGCATCGTGAACGCGGGCCAGCTCGGCGTGTATGCCGAGATCCCGCCGGAACTGCTCGAGCGTGTGGAGGATGTGCTGTTCGACCGCCGCAGCGATTCCACCGAGCGCCTGGTCGAGTTTGCCGAGCGCTTCAAGGGCCAGAAGAAGGACGCGGTCGAAGACCTCGCCTGGCGCAAGACCCCGGTGAAGGAGCGGCTCAGCCACGCCCTCGTGAAGGGCATCACCGAGCACATCGTCGCGGACACCGAGGAAGCGCGCCAGCAATATGAGCGCCCCATCCAGGTGATCGAAGGCCCGCTGATGGATGGCATGAATGTCGTGGGCGACCTTTTCGGCTCGGGGAAGATGTTCCTCCCGCAGGTCGTCAAGAGTGCTCGCGTGATGAAGCAAGCCGTCGCGCACCTCATCCCGTACATCGAGGAAGAGAAGCGGCGCCTGGGCACGGCCGACGCGAAGGCCAAGGGCAAGGTCGTCATGGCCACCGTGAAGGGCGACGTGCACGACATCGGCAAGAACATCGTGGGCGTGGTGCTCCAGTGCAACAACTACGAAGTCGTGGATCTGGGTGTGATGGTTCCGGCGCAGAAGATCCTCGACACGGCGATCGAGACGAAGGCCGACATGATCGGCCTCTCGGGCCTCATCACGCCCTCGCTCGAGGAGATGGCGCACTTCGCCAAGGAGATGGAGCGCATCGGCCTCAAGATCCCGCTGCTGATCGGCGGTGCCACGACCTCGCGCACGCACACCGCGGTGAAGATCGAACCCAACTATTCCGGACCGACGGTGTGGGTGCCCGATGCCTCGCGCGCCGTCGGCGTGGCCTCCAGCCTCATGAGCACTGAGGGCGGGCGCGATGCCTACGTGGCCCAGGTGCGCACCGACTACGTGAAGGTCCGCGAGCAGCACGCGAACAAGACCGGGCAGAAGTCGGTGACGATCGAAGCCGCGCGCGCCAACGCCGTGAAGATCGACTGGGGCACCTACGTGCCGCCCAAGCCGCGCCAGCAAGGCGTGATGGCGCTCAAGAACTATCCGATCGAGAAGCTGGTGCCGTTCATCGACTGGGCGCCGTTTTTCCAGTCGTGGGATCTGGCGGGCAAGTATCCGGACATCCTCACCGACCCGGTCGTGGGTGAGGCGGCGACCAACGTGCATCGCGAGGGCCTCGCAATGCTCGACCGCATCGTGAAGGGCCGCTGGCTCACCGCGAGCGGTGTCTTCGGCCTGTGGCCCGCCAACAGCGTGGGCGACGACATCGAGATCTACACCGACGAGAAGCGTGACCACGTGCTGATGACCTGGCACAACCTGCGCCAGCAGAACCAGAAGCCCGCGGGCAATCCCAACCAGTGCCTCGCGGATTTCATCGCGCCCAAGGACTCGGGTGTTGCCGATTACCTCGGCGCGTTCGCCGTCACCGGCGGCCTCGGGATCGAAACGAAGCTCAAGGAATTCGAGAAGAAGAACGACGACTACAGCGCGATCATGTTCAAGGCGATCGCCGACCGCCTCGCCGAAGCCTTCGCCGAGCACCTGCATTTCCTGGTGCGCACGACGTTCTGGGGATACGCCGCGAACGAGAAACTCTCGGGCGACGAACTCATCGCCGAGAAGTACGCCGGCATCCGCCCCGCGCCGGGCTATCCCGCATGCCCCGACCACACCGAGAAGGCCGACCTCTTCCGCCTGCTCGCGGCCGACAAGAACGCCGGCATGACGCTCACGGAGTCGTTCGCGATGCTGCCGACGGCCGCGGTGAGCGGGTTCTATCTGTCGCATCCGGAATCGCGCTACTTCGCGGTCGGCAAGGTGGAGAAGGACCAGGTCGCCGACTACGCGCACCGCAAGGGCATGGACCTCGCGGCCTGCGAGCGCTGGCTGGCACCCAATCTCAACTACTGAACACTTCCATGGCGACGCGCGGGAAGACATGAAGAAGCGACCCGCGCTCAAGCCCGGCTATGCGAAGGGCGATTGCCTGGTGGCCCGGCTTCCCGCGAACGAATCATCCGCGAAGGAACTCTTCGGCGCGGCGTATGTGATCGACGTGGAGCCCGAGTCGGCTAACGTCGTCATCGTGGACCTGGACTATCTTTCGCCGACACCGCCCACGCTCGAGGATTTCGCGCGGCTGCATCCCCTCGTGCTCACCCACCACCAGTGGGAAGGGGACGTCGCGATCACCGTGACGACGCGCGACCCGGCCCTCGACGAGGTCGTCGAGATCACCGGCAACCTCGATCTGCAATGGCCCGGCATCGAGCTCAGGCGCGATCGCGGCATCTGGGCCAACTGGAAGGGCCCGCGCGACGTGGACCTCGACGAGGTCAACAAGGAGGCCGGCACGTTCGACCCCGATTCGCCCGCGCGCTACTTGCGGTATGGCGATTGGGCGCCCGGGCTGCAGGCCACCCTGCAGGCCGAGTGGAACGCAGGGAAACACTGAGTCTCAGCGGCTGAGGAACGGGAGAATCGGGGCCGTCGCCTTTTCCGGCGCGCGGTTGCGCACGAAGGCCACGAACTCCGCGGCGGGCATCGGCCGGCCGACGAAGTAGCCCTGGATACTGTCGCAGCCGAACTCCGTGAGCATCTCGAGCTGCGCCGCGCTCTCCACGCCCTCGGCCGTCACGGATTTTCCGAGTGCGTGCGACATCGCGATGATCGCAACGACGATCGCTTCCGAATCGCGCTTGTAGCCCAGGCCGTCGATGAACACGCGGTCGATCTTGATCGTGTCGATCGGGAAGCGGTTGAGGTAGGCGAGCGACGAGAAGCCCGTTCCGAAGTCGTCGAGCGCGATCTTCACGCCCGAAGCTGAAAGCCCCCGCAGCAGTCCCTCGACGCTGTCCGCATGCTCGATCAGCAAGCCCTCGGTGATTTCTATCTCGAGGCACTCGTGCGGGATCCCGGCGCCATCGGCGGCTTGCTGCACGAGCGCGACGATGCCCACCTTGCGCAACTGGCGCGGCGAAACGTTGACCGACACGCGCTTGACCGGCAGTCCTTCGGCGCGCCAGGCCTTCATTCGCGCGCACGCCTCGTCCAGCGCAAACCGCCCCAACTCATCGATGAATCCGGATTCTTCGGCGACCGGCACGAAGCGCGCCGGGGGAATGGGGCCGTGCTCGGGATGGTTCCAGCGCATGAGCGCTTCCGCGCCGCACACCACGCCGGTGCGCAGGTCGAGCAGCGGCTGGTAGTGCATCGCGATCTCGCCCTTCGTGATGGCCTGGCGCAGGTCGCGATCGAGCATCAGGCGCGAGACCGCTTCCGCGTTCATCGTTTCCTCGAAAAACACCACCGTCGCGCGCCCCGCGGCCTTCGCGCGATACATCGCCGTGTCGGCGTTGCGCAACAGGTCCTCGGCCGTCGTGCCGTCCTCGGGGTAGGCGACGATGCCCACGCTCGCGCTGAGGAACGTGCTCTGGCCGTCGATCTCGAAGGACTCCGAGAGCATGGCGACGATTTCCTCGGCCACGTGGCCAGCGTCCTGCGGATCGTGGACGTTGGTGAGGATGACGGTGAACTCGTCACCGCCCAGGCGCGCGACCGTGTCGCTGTCGCGCACGCATCCCTGGATGCGCCGCCCGGCCTCGGCGAGCACTGCGTCGCCGGCCGTGTGGCCGAGCGTGTCGTTCACGTTCTTGAAGCGGTCGATGTCGATGAACAGCAACGCGAAGCGGCGCTGCTCGCGCTGGCCGCGCGCGATCTCCTGCGTGAGGCGGTCCTTGAGCAGCAGTCGATTGGGCAGGCCCGTGAGCGGATCGAAGTGCGCTTGCTGGTAGAGCTGCTCATCGCGCCACGCGGACGAAACCGCGACCGCCACGCGATCTGCGAAGTCGCGCGCCTGGCGCCGCTCTTCGTCGCCGCCGGAGGTCTCGTCGCGATAGCCCAGCGCGAGCGCCCCGCATGGAACATCGCGCCAGACGATGGGCTGGATGTAGGCGACCTTGAGGCCGCGCTCGGCGAGCACGCCGAGAATGCCGCGCGAGCCGGGCACAAGCGCGACCCAGGCGCCGTCGGGATTGCGTCCGAGCAACTCGTAGTCCTCGGTGCGCAGCGTGGCGCGCGCGTAGGCGAGGCCTTCCGTGGAATTCGTCTCGCTGAAGTAGGAGTGCGCGTGCCCCGGCGCGTCGTGATCGAAAAGCGTCACGCCAATGAAGTGGGCAGGCACGACCGCACGCATGCGCTCGAGCACGGTGCGCACGACCTGCGCGGTGTCCGGCGTGGAAAGAATGAGGCGGTCGATCTCCGAGAGCGCGGTCAGGGCCGCGAACTGCCGGCCCAGCTGCGAGGACATCTGGTTGAACGCCGACGCGAGCTCGCCGAATTCGTCCTGGCGGTCCATCTCGACGCGGCTCTCGAAATCGTTGCGCGAGATTCCGCGCGCGCGCGCGGCGAGCTGCACCACGGGTCCCACGATGCTGCGAGCCTGGCGGATCGTGAGCCAGCCCACGATGAGAAGGGCGAGGAGGACCACGGGAACGTAGATGTGCTGGTACTCGAGCAGGCGCGCGAGCTGGAAACTTTCGGGCTGGCTCGCGACGACCACCCAGTCGGGTGTTTCGAAGGCATAACGCAGGAACTGGGTCCACGCGATGGAGCGCTGGGGCTCGCCGTCGCGCAACCAGCGCGTCGCAAGCAATGCGGAGGGCACCTCCGACGGCGCGGGAACCGTCGCCGCGAGCACGTCGTCGGGGATCTTCGTGGAGCAGAACAACATGACGCGCGACTTTTCTTCGAGTACGCAGAAGTCGGTCTCCGTCGGAAAGAGTTCCGGCTGCCACAGGTACTCCGGAAGGATCTCGGCCACGGCCGCGCCCTCGCCGCCGCGCGTCGTGGGAACGGTGATCGTGACGCGCGCGCCGCCGGTGGCCGGCTTCACGGTGACTACCGACTTGCCCTCCTCGATGCGCTCGCGCACGGCCGGCGCCAGCGGCTCGAGGGGCGGATTGCCGAATACGGCGACGACGCGGCCATCGGGCTCCACCCGGGCAAGCGAGTGCAGGCTGAGCCGCGCGAGGGAGCCGGTGGCCGGCGGCCCGGCACCGCGCCCGGCGGCGGCCGCCGCGACATCGGAGGCGAGCAGCAGCCGCTCGAAGAGCGTCATCGCATAGCCCTTCGCCGTTGCCGCGAGCCGTTGCTCGCCCTGCTGCAGCAGCATGTCGCGTAGCTGCATGAACGACAGCGCCGCGAGCGCGGCGAGCGGCAGGAATGCCGAGACGATGAACAACAGGAACAGGCGCCGCCCCACTCGTCGCGAGACGAACCGGCGAAGGGCGGCGATCACGGGTCGAAGTCGGAAGCCAGCCCGATGAATCCCCCGTCGCGCGCTCTCACGATGTCATCGCGGCTCGCCTTCGCGTTGAGCGGCGCCTGCGACTGGCCGTCCTTGCCCACGCTGTAGAGATCGAAATCGGAATTGAGCGGCTTGAGCTTCTTGTCCTTGCGCGGCTTGCCGTTGCCCTTGCCCGACGAGTAGTCCAGGTACTCATAGGGCCGGCCCCAGGGGTCGAGCTTGCTCGCGAAGCCCACGTCGCCCAGCGACGCCGGGAGATAACCCGCGTCCTGTTCGAAGAGCTTGATCGCCACGGACATGCCGCCGATATCGGCGACTGCGGTTGCCACGCGGACCTTCTCCTTCTGTTTTTCGAAGGCCGGCAGCGCCACCGACACGAGGACGGCGACGATGGCCAGTGCGATCAACAGCTCCAGCGTGGAAAAGCCGGAGCGGCTCCGCATGCCCTGTGGGCCCTTGCTTGTGCTTGCCGCATTCACGTGCGCGCCGTTTCCCTGAGGGGATCTGTCGCTGCCGGATGGGTGGCTACAGCCCCGTTGTTATTCGCCACCATGTTCGACCAGCGAAACGGCCCGCGCAATACCTCAAATCAACGAAACGCGCAGTTAACTACCGTCATACCAATTACAGGTGTAGCAGGAGGCCCGGATCAGGCCGCCTGGCGAACGAAAGGAAGGCCTCGGCCAGCCGTTCGCTCTCCCCGATGGCGAAGCGCCAGTACTTGAGCCGTGCCTCGTAATCGTGCGCAAAACGCTTGAAGTCGCCGCGATCGGGGAGCTTGCCCATCGGCAGCGTGGCCAGGTACTCGCGCGAGGGCGCGACCAGCACGACGTTGTCGAGCCACTCGCCGCGCGCACGGCGCCACGGCATCGGCTTGTCGAGCCACCCCGGAATGATGCGATCGGTGAAATGCGGATAGAGCACCAGCCCCTCGCTGCGGTGATACGGGAGGTGCAGGTGGTAGTCGATGATGCCGCCATCCCAATACGTGCCCTGCGGCGCATCGGGAATTCCCGCCACGCCTTCGAGCACGATCGGAATCGACGCGGAGGCGATCAGTGCCTCGGCGAGATTGCCGCGTACCAACGGCACTGTATGCGTGTGGAATGCGTCGAACCGCTCATCGGTGATGAAGGGCGGGCGTTCGCGCGGATCGTGAAAGAGTGTTCGCTCGATGAAGTGCGAGAGGTGCCGGCGGCCGAGCATGTTCGCCATTGCCGCGACACCAAAACCGAATGGCGTCGCGAACCGCGAATCGCGCTTGAGGAGACCTCGACCGCGCACCGCGAGGATGTGCAATCGATAACCGGGACTGTCGAGGATTTCCTGTTCGCGTCCTTCGAAGAGCTCGCGCAGCAACGCGCGCGCGGAATCCGAAACGAAACGCGCGGAGGGCTTGGGCGGATAGCGTTGCTCCGAGTACCCGCGCGCGAGCGCGGCGAGCACCGGCGCGGGATCGCGGCAACAGGCCGCGGCGAATCGCCATGCGCCGATCGACGAACCGACGAGATGGCGCGTGCGCGGCTTGGCGGGGAGCCATTCGGAAAAGATTGCACGGTCGAGCCCCGCGATCCCGAGTCCCTTGGGTCCGCCGGCCGCTCCGGGAATCACGGCGATGTCGGCGGCATCGAGTCCGTGGGTGCGAATGCGTTCGAGCGCGCGCTTTCCCGCGCGCAACGTGAGTGGGGAGGTCATGGGGCAACTATAATGCGCGAAGGAGGCACTTCCATGATCGACCTGTACTACTGGACCACCCCGAATGGCCACAAGATCACGATGTTCCTGGAGGAAGCGGCGATGCCCTACCGCATCATCCCGGTCAACATCGGCAAGGGCGACCAGTTCCAGGCCGACTTCCTGAAGATCTCCCCCAACAACAAGATGCCCGCGATCGTCGACCACAATCCGGTCGACGGCGGCAAGGCGATCCCGGTCTTCGAATCGGGCGCGATCCTGCTCTACCTCGCGGGCAAGACCGGACAGTTCCTCCCGAAGGATCTGCGCGGCCAGGTCGAGGCGCTCGAGTGGCTCATGTGGCAGATGGGCGGCCTCGGACCGATGCTCGGGCAGAACCACCACTTTGCGCACTACGCGCCGGAGAAGATCCCCTACGCGATCGACCGGTACGTGAAGGAAACGAACCGGCTCTACGGCGTGCTCGACAAGCGCCTCAAGGGCCGCGAATTCATCCTCGGCAAGGGCTACACGATCGCGGACATGGCGGCATACCCATGGATCGTCCCGGATCGCCAGGGACAGGACATCGACGAATTCCCCAACCTCAAGCGCTGGCATGCGGCCATCAAGTCGCGCCCTGCCACCCAGCGCGCGTATGCGAAGGCCAAGGAAGTGAATCCCGCTCCGAAGGGACCTCCCTCGGACGCGGAACGCAAGATCCTCTTCGGCCAGGACCGCAGCGTCATCAAGTGAATCGAGAGACCATGAAAGCGAAAATTTCCCTTGGCTTGATCGCGCTCGCTGCCGCGGGCTGCGGCGGCGGCGGCTCCACGACCGAACTCCCGCTGGGCACTCCGGAATCCGTTCCCGGCTTCGTGAAGGGTGCGATCACGCGCACGGCGTACGACGGCGTGTCAGACGACCTTCTCACCGCGGGCCTGGGCAAGACCGGTCTTGCCGGTGCGGCGCCCACCTTCGTGGATGGCGCCAACCCCACCGCCGCGGAGCTGCGCCGCTCGGCGATCTACAACAACTACCGCGCGCTCATCGACATCACCGCGAACGGCGGCTACGGCACGTTGTATGGCCCGAACGTCGACGCCGCGGGCGTGGTGACGACGAGCGAAGGGCGCATCGCCGGCGAGGAGCACATCGCCTACGCCGACGACGGCTCGGGCTCGAACGTGACGATGGTCGTGCAGATTCCGAGCACGTTCAACGTGGGCCAGCCTTGCATCATCACCGCGTCTTCAAGCGGCTCGCGCGGCGTGTATGGCGCGATCGCCACCGCCGGCGAATGGGGACTCAAGCGCGGCTGCGCGGTCGCATACACCGACAAGGGCACGGGCAATGGCGCCCATGACCTCGCGGCCAACGCGGTCTACAGCCAGCGTGGCGTGCGCGCGACGGTGGCTTCGCCCGACCAGTCGAACTTCACCGCACCCGGAACCGACGCCGAGCGCACGGGCTTCCTCGCGACGAACCCGAATCGCTGGGCCTACAAGCACGCGCATTCGCAGCGCAATCCGGAGTCCACGTGGGGGCGCGATACGCTGCAGGCGATCGAGTTCGCGTTCTACGTGCTCAACCAGAAGTACGGAACGCCGACCAACGGCAACATCTACGCCACGATCACGAAGGGCAACACCATCGTCATCGCTTCGAGCGTCTCCAACGGCGGCGGCGCTGCGCTCGCTGCAGCCGAGCTCGACGACAGCGGATGGATCGACGGCGTCGCGGTGGCCGAGCCCCAGGTCCAGATGAACCTGCCGACGTCGATCACGATCCGGCGCGGCACGACTCCCGTCGCCGCGGCCGGCAAGCCGCTCTACGACTACTTCACGATCGCCGACCTGTACCAGCCGTGCGCGGCGTATTCCGCCGCTGCCGCGTCCTCGCCCGGCCTCGCCTTCGTTCCGGCCGCGATCGCGACCAATCGCTGCGCGGCACTCGCGGCGAAGGGCCTCGTCACCGGTGCGACGCTCGCCGAGCAAAGCAACGACGCGCTCGCGAAACTGTTCGCCGCGGGATGGGAACCGGAGTCCACGCTGTTCCACGCCACGCACTACGCGCTCGCGACGTTGTCGGTCACGCTCACGTACGCGAACGCGTACTCGCGCGCGAGCTATCGCGACAATCTGTGCGGCTACAGCTTCGGCGGGACGCCCGCCGCCGGTACGCCGGCTCCGCTCGCAGCAAACGCTGCCGCGCAGCTCTTCGGCACCGGCAACGGCGTGCCACCCACGAGCGGCATCAACATCCTCAACAACAATTCGGTGGGGGGTGTCGCGGTCGACGCCGCGTCCGTCTCGCCCTCGACGGGGGCGGCGGATTTCAACATCGACGGCGCCACGTGCCTGCGCGACCTCTTCACGGGCACGGGCACGCAGGCGATCGCCACGCGCGCCGGCATCGATGCGACCAAGCGAACGGGCATCCTGCGCGGCAAGCCCGCGGTGATCGTGCACGGCCGCTCGGATACGCTGATCCCGGTGAATCACTCATCGCGGCCGTACTACGCGATGCACCGCGCGAACGACGCCGAACCGCGCCTCGCCTACTACGAGGTGACGAACGCGCAGCACTTCGATGGGTTCCTGGGCAATGCGTTGCTGGCGGGATACGACACGCGGCTCGTTCCGTTGCATCGCTACTTCAACCAGGCGATGGACATCGTCTGGAACAACCTGAAGAACGGAACCGCGATTCCGCCCTCGCAGGTCGTGCGGACAACGCCGCGCGGTGGCACGCCGGGTGCAGCGCCCGCGATCACGGCCGCCAACGTGCCGCCGATCGCGACGGCGCCGCCGCTCGCGGATCAGATTATTTATTTGAGCGGGACGCTGACCGTCCCGGACTGAAGCAGATCCTTCGCGTCGCTCAGGATGACGGGGTGCGAAGCAGATCCTTCGCGTCACTCAGGATGACCGGATAGCGACGCTTCCGGTCACTTGATGGTCTTCTCACCGGCCCTCTCGGGGGCCTTCTCCTTCTCGACGCCCTGCTCGGTGCGGATCATCTGCACGTAGACGTTGTACTCAGCGACCGCGGCATTGGCCGCCTCGGTGTTCGCCTTGGCCGCGGCTTGCGCCGCGCGAACCGCGGTGTGGCGCTCTTCGATGTAGGCCCTGAAGCACGCATCGTAGGCCTTGAACTGCGTGTCGAATAGCTTGCTCTGGCCCGCGGACGCGAGACGGCCGGGCCACTCGGGCTTCGCTCCACAGTTGGGCTTGAGCGCTTCGGCGGCAGCGGGTGCGGCGGGTGCTTGCGCGAAGGCGGTGGTGGAGGCGGTGATGAAGAGCGCGACGAGGATGCGGTTCATGAAAACCTTTCGATAGAAAAGCAGGTCCTTCGGGCTCCTGCGGAAGCCCTCAGGATGACAGGGGGGGCTCAAGATGACAGGGGGGGCTCAAGATGACAGGGGCATCGTGTAGTTCAACGCGAGGCGTCCACCATCGGGATAGATGGTCTGGCCGGTGAGGTAGGACGCTTCGTCGGAAGCGAGGAAGAGCGCGAGTGCCGCGACTTCCGAAGGCTCTCCCAGGCGGCCCATCGGCGTGCGCGAGAGGATCTTGCGCTCCGCTTCCGGGTTGCCGAGCACCGCGCCCTTCGCGAGTTCGGTGAGGATGGTGCCGGGGCCGATGCCATTGACGCGAATGCGGTGCGGCGCGAGTGCGAGCGCCATCACCTTCGTGAGCTGGTTGATCGCGCCCTTCGAGACGACATACGGAACCTGGTTCGGGATCGCCATCACGGCGTTCACGCTCGACATGTTCACGATCGAACCGCCGCCGCCTTGCTTCACCATCTGGCGGGCCGCGGCCTGGCCGGCGAGGAACATGCCCTTCAGGTTCACCGCGAGCACGCGGTCGAAGTCTTTTTCCTCGAGATCGAGGAATTCGCACGCGTGCACGATGCCGGCGTTGGCCACCAGGATGTCGAGGCGCCCGAAGGCTTCGACGGCGGCGGCGACCATCGCCACGACCTGATCCTTCTTCGCGACATCGCACGCGAAGGATTTCGCCGTGAAGCCCTGCTTGCGCAGCGCCGCGGCTTCGCTCTCGGCGCGCGCGGCATCGACATCGGAAAGCAGGACGCGCGCGCCTTCGCGCGCGAAGGCCTGGGCACAGGCAAGGCCTATGCCCTGCGCGGCACCGGTGACCAGCGCCGCCTTGCCTTCGAGTCTCACGGGGTTATTTCGCGGTCTTGTTCTCGGCGTCGCGCGTTTCCTTGACCTTGTCGATGACGGAGTTGTACTCGTCAACGACAACGTTGACCGCCTTCTGGTGCTCGGCGATCACGGCCTTGTTCTTGTCCATGTAGGCGCGCGCGCAATCGCCCCAGGTTTTGAACTCACGTTCGAAGGCGAGGCGTTCCTTGTTGCTGCTTTCCTTGCCGGGCCATTGCGGCGCCTTGCCGCAGGTGTGCGGCGCGACGGTGGACGCGGCCGCAGCGGGGGCGGGGGCCTGGGCGGAAACAACGGTGGCGCCGAGCAGCAGGACGGCAGCGAGGGCAATGCGATTCATGGTGTGGATCTCCAAAAAATGAACCCGCGATTTTACCGATTTATTTCTTCTCGGGCGGGGCCGTCACAGGGGGTAAAGACTTGAGCTCCGCGGGCGGCGCGGCGGGGGGCGGCTCGCGCGGCGGCACGGCCGCATCCGCGATGGTCTTGCACCAATCCTCGTAGCCCTTGGGGCAGACCGTGCGCGCGCGCGAGTGGACGTCGTCGAGGTCGTCCTTCGCCGCGGGACTCTTGATGTGCTTGAAGATGAACGCGCTGTACTCGCTGTCCTTCTTCATCGCCTCGGCGAGCTGCTTGGCGTCTTTCCAGTCCACCATCATGCGCATCACGGCCTCGGTGAACTGGTCGTCGACCGCGCCCTTGTCGCAATGGCCGTAGGTCTTCCACGTGGCGTTGAGCACGGCCCACGACACGATGCGGTCGATCGCCTTGGAGGCATTGGCTTCGTCACCCGCGGAACAGGCCTTCTGCGCCATCGCATTCGCGCCGGAAGCGAGCAGCGCCACGGCGAACAGGGTTTGCACGATCTTCATGTCAGGCGGCCATTCCGGGGCGTCGCCCCGAGGTGCGCGAAAGGTGCTCGCGGATTGATTTGAGGATGCCGTCGCGATCGAGCCCGCAATCGGCGAGCAATTGCTGCGGATCGCCATGCTCGACGAAAACGTCCGGCAGGCCCAATTGGATGACAGGCACGCTGAATCCGCCGGCATGCAGCGCCTCGAGAACCGCCGAACCGGCGCCCCCCATGACGCAGCCCTCCTCGACCGTCACGAGCAACTCGTGGCTGGACGCGAGCTTCGCGACGAGCTCCTCGTCGATGGGCTTCACGAAGCGCATGTTGGCGACCGTGGCACCGAGCTCCGCCGCCGCATCGAGCGCGGGCTTGAGGAGGCTTCCGAAGGCGAGGATCGCCACGCGCTTGCCTTCGCGCACGATCGAGCCGCGGCCGATGGGCAACGCCTGCATCGATTTGAGCACCTCTGCGCCCGGACCCGTGCCGCGCGGATAGCGGATCGCCGACGGACCGTCGTGCGTGAAGCCCGTGTAGAGCATCTGGCGGCACTCGTTCTCGTCGGTCGGCGCCATCACGACCAGGTTCGGAATGCAGCGCAGGTAGGCGAGGTCGTAGGCCCCATGGTGCGTCGGGCCGTCGGCGCCGACGAGGCCGCCGCGATCGAGCGCGAACACGACCGGGAGGTTCTGGATCGCGACGTCGTGGATCAACTGGTCGTAGGCGCGCTGCAGGAACGTCGAATAGATGGCGACCACGGGCTTGATGCCCTCGGCGGCCATGCCCGCGGCAAACGTCACCGCGTGCTGCTCGGCGATGCCCACGTCGAAATAGCGGTCGGGGAAATCCTGCGAGAACTTCACCAGACCAGAGCCTTCGCGCATCGCCGGAGTGACCGCGATGAGGCGCTTGTCGAGGCGCGCCATGTCGCACAGCCACTCGCCGAACACCTGCGTGTAGGTGGGCTTGGGCTTCGCTTCGGGCGCGGGCTTCGCCTTCACCAGGCCCACGGTGGGATCGAACTTGCCCGGGCCGTGGTACGTGATGGGATCTTCCTCGGCGAGCTTGTAGCCCTGGCCCTTCTTCGTGACGACGTGCAGGAACTGCGGGCCGTCGAGGCGCGCCACGTTGCCCAGCGTCTCGATCAGGACCTCGAGGTTGTGCCCGTCGATCGGGCCCGTGTAGTTGAGGCCGAACTCCTCGAAGAGCGTCGAGGGCGTGAGCATGCCCTTCGCGTGCTCCTCGATGCGCTTGGCGAGCTCCTTCATCGGCGGGGCGACCGAGAGCATCTTCTCCGCGGTCTTCTTGGTCGCGGCGTAGAAGCGGCCCGACATGAGGCGCGCGAGGTAGTTGTTGAGCGCGCCGACGTTCTCGGAGATCGACATGTCGTTGTCGTTGAGGACCACGATCACGTTCGCACCCGAGTGCTTCACGTTGTTGAGCGCTTCGAAAGCCATCCCCGCGGTCATCGCGCCGTCGCCGATCACGGCGATCGCGCGGCGGTCTTCACCCTTCGCGCGCGCCGCCACGGCCATGCCGATCGCGGCCGAGATCGACGTCGAGGAATGCGCGGTGCCGAAGGTGTCGTAGGGGCTTTCCTCGCGCCGCGGGAAACCGGCGAGGCCACCCTTCTGGCGCAGCTTCGCCATGCCCGCGCGCCGGCCCGTGAGGATCTTGTGTCCGTAGGTCTGGTGGC
Source organism: Usitatibacter palustris (assembly GCF_013003985.1). Classification (GTDB taxonomy): domain Bacteria; phylum Pseudomonadota; class Gammaproteobacteria; order Burkholderiales; family Usitatibacteraceae; genus Usitatibacter; species Usitatibacter palustris. Next base: position 3,527,889 of record NZ_CP053073.1, read on the forward strand.
CTACGTCCCACACGATCCGGTCCTCCGGAGTGTTGAAGACGTAGTGCAGCGCGATCGTGAGCTCGACCGTGCCCAGATTCGAGGAGAAATGCCCGCCGGTGGATGCGACCGACTCGACGATGAAACGCCGCAGCTCTTCCGCGAGTTGCGGAAGGAACTTGCGATCCAGGCGGCGCAGGTCCGCGGGATCGCCGATCGTGTCGAGCAGGGGGTACGAAGCCATGGTTAGGTGATTTTAAGCGCCATTTTGCCCCAAATCAGGGCAAACCTAGGGCAACCCACTAAAGCAGAAAGCATCCGCAGATAAACGCAGATAAACGCGGATAAACATCAAGGGAGTGGCCGGTGAGGTGGCCGAGTCAGCGCAGGTCCGCCCCTTGTTCTGCCAAGTCTTTTATCTGCGTTTATCTGCGTTTATCTGCGGATTCCTTCTGCATTGGGCTTTTCCGCAAGTAGAGGGGTCTGACCCCTCTACTTCTACTTCAGTCCGACCGCTAGCGGTCGCGCTTGACGATGAAATCCGCGAGCTCGTGCAGGCGCCGGGCCTGCTCGCCGAAGGTCGACAGGGCCTCGTGCGCATCCGCGAGCAATTCGTCGGCAAACTTCTTCGCGCCGGGCAGCCCGAGGAGGCTCGTGTAGGTGGGCTTGTTCGCGTCGCGGTCCTTGCCCGCGGTCTTGCCGAGCGTGGCCGTGTCGCCCTCGTCGTCGAGGATGTCGTCGACCACCTGGAAGGCGAGGCCCACGCACTTGGCGTAGCGATCGAGCCGTTCCATCTGCGCGCTGTCGGGGACCTTGCCGCAATGCGCGCCCAGCAGGACGGACGCGCGGATGAGCGCACCGGTCTTCAGGATGTGCATGAACTCCAGCTCGGGAAGGGTCAGCGCCTTGCCCACGTTCTCGAGGTCGATCGCCTGGCCGCCGGCCATGCCGCGCGAGCCACAGGCCACCGCGAAGACCTGGATCATGTGCAGCTGCGCCGAAGGATCGTCGGCGAGGCGGTATTCGGCGAGCAGCTGGAAGGCGAGGCTCTGCAGCGCATCACCCGCGAGCAGCGCCGTGGCTTCGTCGAATTCGACATGCGTCGTGGGCTTGCCGCGGCGCAGCACGTCGTCGTCCATGCACGGCAGGTCGTCGTGGATGAGCGAATAGGCGTGGATCATCTCGACCGCGGCCGCGGCCACGCGCAGGCGCTGGGGATCGGCGTCGGAGACGAGGCCGGCCGCGTACGCGAGCATCGGGCGCACGCGCTTGCCGCCTCCGAGGACCGAGTAGCGCATCGCATCGTGGAGCCGCCCGGGTGCGACGCGCGCGGTGGGCAGGAGCTCGCCCAGGGCCTCCTCCGTGCGTGCCGCGATGTCGCGTGCCCAGTCGTCGAAGGTGGGGCCGCTCACGGTTTCCCGGGATCGAGGTCGCGCAGGGTTTCGCCGTCGAGGATCGCGATGCGCGCCTGGGCGGCACCGAGCTTCGCTTCGCAGAACTTGATGAGCTCCGCGCCCCGCTGGTAGGCGGCGAGCGATTCCTCCAGCGGGAGCTTGCCGTCTTCCATCCTTGCGACCAAAGTCTCGAGTTCCTCGAGGGCCTTCTCGAAGGTGAGGTCGGATGCGGGGGGTGCGGTGGGTGGGGTCATTTGCGGACAGCCAAACCAGCATGATCCACAAAACGCGCGACCCGGGTCAAATGCGCGACAATCGCCGCCATGGATACCGTACGCGCGCCCGCCTCCAGCGAGAGCGCCGAAGCGCTCCTCGAGCAGTCCCGCGCGAAGCTCTCTACCGACGCGAAGATGGCGCGCGAGCTCGCCGCGCGCGCGCTCGACGAAGCCCACGCCGCGGGTCACGCGCCCTCCGAGGCCCTCGCCCGCCTCGCCCTGGGCGAAGCCTGCGAGCTGCTCTCCAGCTACGACGAGGCCCTCGCGCATTTCACCGAGAGCGTGCGGCTGTTCACCGTCCTCGGAGACCTCGAGCAGGTCGCCAAGGCCAAGCGCTCGATCGGCTTTACCTACGACCACCTGGGCGACTACACCCTGGCGCTCGAGTTCTACCTCGAGGCCCTGAAGATCTACGAAGAGCGCGGCGAGGACGATGGCCGCGCGATCACGCTTCGCACCATCGGCGTGACCGCCTCCAAGGCCGGCGACCCCGAGCGCGGCATCGAGTACTACCGCGAAAGCCTCGCGATCACCGAGCGCAAGGGCGACAACGAGTCGAGCGCCAAGACGCTCAACAACCTGGGCATCAACCTCAAGAACATCGGCAAGTATCCCGAAAGCCTCGCCGCGCTCGAAGACGCGCTGCGCCGCGCGCGCAAGTTGCAGCACGTGGCCCTCGAGGCCGCGGCCCTTTCGAACCTCGGCATCACCTACGACCTCGTGGGTCGTCCCGTCGAGGCCGAGCGCGCGTACGAAGACTCCGTCATGCTGGGTCGGCGCATGTCGTTCTCGCGCGCCGAGCTCGCCGGGTTGCTGGGCCTTGGCAAGCACCGCCTCGCCGGCGGCCGCCACGCCGAGGCGGAAACCGCGCTGCGAGAGGCGCTCGCACTCGCGAGCAAGACCGGCAATCGCGCCGAGACGGCCGAAGCCCACCAGGCGCTCGCGCAGGCGCTCAAGGCGCAGGGCAAGAACGACGAAGCGCTGCAGCACTTCGAGGCCTACCACGAGATCGAGCGCAGCCTCGTGAACGCCGATTCGCAGCGCCGGATGCGCGGCATGGAAGTGAAGCTGCGCCTCGACCAGGCGCAGCGCGAAGCGCAACTGCATCGGCAGAAGAGCGCGGAACTCACCGAGGCCTACGACCGCCTGCAGGCCGCCGCCGCTGAGAAGAACGAGCTCCTCTCGCAGCTCGAGCGACAGAACCGCGAAGACGCCCTCACCGGCATCGCGAACCGCCGCCACCTCGACGAGGAGCTCGCGGAAACCTTCACGATCACGCAGCGCACCGGCGGGCCGCTGTGCGTGGCGCTCATCGACATCGATCACTTCAAGCGCATCAACGATTCCTACTCGCACGGCGCCGGCGACCAGACACTGAAGGAGATCGCGCGGCTGCTGCGCGCGAACACGCGCGATACCGACCTCGTCGCGCGCTTCGGCGGCGAGGAATTCGCGATCGTCTTCGGCGAACTCGATCTCGATGGCGCGCGCCGCATCTGCGAGCGCATCCGGCAGGCGGTCGAGGCCCACGACTGGGTCGTGATCCATCCGTGGCTCAAGGTCACGGTGAGCATCGGCGTCACGGATTCACAGGGCTTCACCAACCACGAGCGGCTGCTGGGCGAAGCCGATGCGCGCCTGTACGCCGCGAAGGAAGCCGGGCGCAATCGCGTGATCGCCGCACCGGTGCGCACGCCCACGGAGCGCGCGGCCGCCAATACGAAGGCTGAATCGCCCACGATCACCACGCGCGACCCGCGCCGCGAGCTGATCCTCGCCGAGCAGGTGCGCGGCAGCTACTCGAACCTGCCGATCGCCTACCTCGGAAGCCTGCTCGTCGCGGCGCTCCTTTGCGTCGTGGTGCGCGACCTCATTCCGGTGCGCATCTGGGGGCCGTGGCTCGCCGCGATGGGCGTGCTCTCATTTGCCCTCGCCGCCCTGCATCGCGCCTACGACAAGAAGAAGCCCGCGGGTGCGAACGCCAAGCGCTGGGGCCAGTACGCGACCTTCGGCGCGCTCTCGAGTGGCCTGCTCTGGGGCATGGGAACGCTCCTGCTGCACACGCCCGACTCGATCGACTACCAGATCCTCGTCGCGGTCACGGCCGCGATCGTGGGCTCGAGCGTGGCCTTCGCCTCCGCCACGTACCTGCCGCCCTTCTACGCATTCTTCTATCCCGCGGTGCTGCCCACCGCGATCATGTTCATCACGAAGACCGACGCCACGCGGATCGTGAGCGGCGTGCTGCTCGTGATCTACCTGCCGATCATCACGCGCTTCGCGTGGAACCTGAACCGCGCGTTCATCGAGTCGATGCGCCTGCGGTTCCAGAACGTCTCCCTGGTCGCGGAGCTGCGCACGCAGAAGGAAGCCGCCGAGGGTGCGAACGTCGCCAAGAGCCGCTTCCTTGCCGCCGCGAGCCATGACCTGCGCCAGCCGATGCACGCGCTGGGTCTCTTCCTGCAGGCGCTGCGCCAGGGGCGGCTCGCGGACCGCGAACGCAAGCTCGTGGAGAACATCGGCGAATCGTTCAACGCCATGGAAGGACTCTTCAACGCGCTGCTCGACATCTCGCGCCTCGATGCGGGCGTGGTGGAGCCTCGCGAGCGAACCTTCGCGGTGAAGCGCCTGCTCGACCGCATGCGCACCGAGTACACGTCGCAGGCCGCGGCCAAGGGCGTCACGCTCACCGTGCGCGAGTGCCCGGCGTTCGTGCGGACCGATTCCGTGCTGCTCGAGGAGATCGTCGGCAACTTCGTCTCGAACGCGGTGCGCTACACCTCGACCGGGCGCATCCTCGTGGGCGCGCGCATCAGCGGCGGCGATCACCTGCGCATCGAGGTGTGGGATACCGGGCCGGGGATTCCGCAGGACAAGCAGCGCGAGGTCTTCCGCGAGTTCGTGCAGCTCGGCAACCCCGAGCGCGATCGCCGCAAGGGCCTGGGCCTCGGGCTCGCGATCGTCGAACGCCTGTCGATCCTGCTCGGGCTTCCCGTGGAAGTGCGCTCGGTGCCCGGTCGCGGGTCGTGCTTTCGCGTGCGGGTTCCGATCGGGCGCGCCGAGGACGCCGAGCCGATGGAGGTCGATGACGAGCCGCGCGCCGTCGAGCCCTTCCAGGGGCGCTTCATCGTCGTGGTCGACGACGAGCCCGCGGTGCTCGACGCGATGTCGATCCTCCTCACGGCCTGGGGCTGCGAAGTCGCCTTCGCCGATTCGGGCGCGATGATCCTCGGCAAGCTCGCCACCGCCGCGCGCAAGCCCGACCTCGTGCTGTGCGACTACCGGTTGCGCAACGGCGAGAGCGGCATCGAGGTGATCGGCGACATCCGCGCGGAGTTCAACGAGGAGATCCCCGCCGCGCTCATCACCGGCGACACGGGGCCCGATCGCCTCAAGGAAGCCCGCGAGAGCGGACTGCCCCTGCTGCACAAGCCGGTGAAGGCCGCGCGCATGCGCGCGCTGATGGCCCAGCTCCTGCGCGAGGCGAAGTAAGTCCGCCTCGCGGCGTCAGAACGCCTTGTACACCCCCACCAATCCCACGCCCGTCCCGCCTCCCGCTCCCACCACGATTGCCGTGTAAGCGCCCGGTGGAAGGTTGAGGAAGACCGCGGGTTCCTGCGGGTGCGCGGGCGCGAAGCCCGCCGACTGGATGAATCCGACATCGAGCGGATTGGTCTGCGTCTGCCAGTCGTCGTTGGTCGCGATCACGGCCCCGTCGGATGCGCGCACGATGATGAGCGTCGGGTTCATGAGCGGATTGGCGATGCCCGCGTTCACGAGCGAAGGTCCCGCCACGGTGACCACCAGCGGCTGCGTGTTGGTGCCCTGGATGATGAAGCCCGCGATCATCACGTCGTTGCCGGTGAGCACCTGCCCGCGCGTCGAGATGTTGATGAGCGGGACTTCGGGATGGTCGACTTCGTAGACACCGACGAGGCCCACGCCCGTGCGCCCTCCGGCGCCCTGCACGATCGCGGTGTACGCGCCGGGCGCGAGCGTCATCATGACCGCGGGTTCGTTCGGATGCGCCGGCGCGAAGCCCGCCGCCTGGATCGCGGCGGCGTTCGCCGCGTCCTGCCAGTTGTCGTTGTTGCCGATCACCGCGCCATCGGAGGACCGCACCAGCGTGAGCGTCGGATTGGCCAGCGCGTTCGTGATTCCCGCATTCACCAGCGAAGGCCCGGCGACGGTCACGATGACAGTCTTTGGCGTCGTGCCGCCAATGATGAAGCCCGCGATCATCACGTCCGCCCCGGTGAGCACCTGCCCGCGCGTCGAGATGTTCGCCATGCGCGGAATGGCCGCCGGGCTCGAGTTCTTGCTCGTCGCGAACAACGCGATCGCGGTGTTGCCCGCGGCATCGAGGTGCGTCGCGCTCACGGAAACCGGACCGTCCGGAACCGGGGTCACGTCCATCGCGGCCGTGTGGAACAGCCCGGGCGCGGGCGTGCCGCAAGGCGCGCTCGCCAGGATGCTGCCGACCGCGACCGCCACGTTGCGCCCGTTCTCCGAACAGGTACCGCGCACGAACAGCCCCGTGAACGTCGGCCCGACGATCGCCCCGAACGTATCGATCGTCACCTGCGGGTTCACGGTGTCCTTCAGCGTCGAACCCTGCGTAGTCCCGGGATTGCCGTTGCTGTCGGTCTGGCTCACCGACACCTGCACGTTGCCCTCGGCGAGCGACGCGAGGTTGAGGCTCGTCTTCGAATAGCCCGCCGTGACGCAGGGCGCGGTGCCGCTCACCACCGCCGTCGCCGTGAAGCTGAACGACACGGGCCCGCCTCCGGTCTCGCAGGTACCCGCGAAGGCGTAGGCCGCCTTGTTGGCATTGTTGATCGCATCGAGCACGCCGATGGTGAGCGCGGCCGACACCGTGTCCTTCGTCGTGCCGTCGGTCACGCTCTTCGTGTTGCCCGCGGCGTCGGTGAGGGTGGCCGTGAGGCTGACCGCGCCTTGCGGCAGCGGCGAGACATCGACTCCGGTGGTCGTGAATGCGCTGCCCGTGCAGATACCGCTCGCGGCGACCGAGCCGATCTGCACGTTGACCGTGCGTCCCGCCTCCGAACACGTTCCGCCGACGATGTACTCGCCCTGGTTGGCGATCGAGATCGGGGGCTTCGACGTGATCGCGAGCGTGGGCTCGAGGACATCGATGGTCCATGTGAAGGTGGCCGGTGTCGCGTCCGTGTTGCCGGCGGCATCGATCGCGCGAACGCGGAACGTGCGTGAACCCGCGGCGAGTCCAACGTAAGTCTTCGGCGAAGTGCACGCGGCGAACGGGTCGGCATCGAGGTTGCACTCGAAGCTCGCAACCCCCGAGCCCGCGTCGGTGCCGCTGAACGTGAACGACGCGCCCGTGCCGTTGGTGAGCGTGGGCGGCGTCGCGGTGATCGTCGTCTCCGGCGCCGTGAGGTCGATCGTCCACGTGTGGGACGCAGGCGAGGCGTCCGCGTTGGTGGCGTTGTCGATCGCGCGCACCTGGAACGTGTGCGACCCGGCGGCGAGGCCGGAGTAGGCCTGGGGCGACGTGCAAGCGGCGAACGCGCCGGCATCGAGCTTGCACTGGAAGGACGCCACGCCCGATTCCGGATCCGTCCCGGTGAACGTGAAGCTGGGTGCCGCCGTGTTCGAGAACGCGGAGGGTGCCAGCGTGATCGTCGTGTCGGGCGGCGTCGTGTCGGTGACCTGGATGCTGAAGTTCTGCGTGGCGTCGGGCGGAAGGCCGTTGGTCGCGGTGACCGTGCCCGTGAAAGTGCCCCCGACGGTCGGCGTGCCGGAGATCACGCCCGCAGCCGACAAGTTGAGTCCCGTCGGCAACGCTCCCGCGGTGACCGAGAACGTGGGCGCGGGGGCGCCGGTCGCGGTGTAGGTATGCGAATACGCGACGTTGGGCGGGGCGGTCGCGGGCGGCGCGCTGCTCGTGATCGCGGGCGCGACACCAACCGTGACGGCTGCGGACGTTGCCGAGGACTCACCCCAGTCCACCGAATTGCGGGCGTAGACGAAGCAGGTGTAGCTGGCGCCGTTCGTCAGGCCGGAGACGACGATCGGCGAAGCGCTGCCCGCGTTGCCCCCGTTGACGGGCCCATTGCACTCGGCGCCGTACTCGAGCACGGGCGCGTTGCCGTCATCGGCGGGCGGCGTGAACGCGACGCTGATCGAGCCCGAGGCGGGCGTGACCGTGCCGATCGTGGGCGCAAACGGAACGCGCGGGGCGATGCGCCGCACGCGATGGTTGTCGGTGTCCGCGACATAGAGCCGGCCATTCGCATCGCGCGTGATGAAGCTCGGCTGGTTCAACTGCGCGCCGGGTGAATCGCCGCCGTCGCCGGCAAAGCCCGGATTGCCGTTGCCGGCCATCGTCTTGATGGTGCCGTTGGGCAGGACCTTGCGGATGCGATGGTTGTTGCCGTCGCTGATGTAGAGCGCGCCGACGGTGTCGACCGCGATGCCCATCGGCAAATCGAGCTCGGCGGAGGTCGCCGGTCCGCCATCGCCCGAGAAGCCGGCCGAGCCGATACCCGCGACGGTGGAGATCGTGCCGCCCGGTGTCACCCTCCGGACGCGGTTACCCAGCGCCTCGACGATGAACATGTTGTCCGAGGCGTCGAACACGAAGGATGCGGGGAAGTCGAGCGTCGCGGCAGACGCAGGGCCGCCGTCGCCGGTGCTGCCCGGCGTGCCCGTGCCCGCCACCGTCGTGAGCACGCCCGCGGTCACCTGGACGATGCGATTGCCCGGCCCGTCGGCGATGAAGACGTCGCTGCCGTGCACGACGACCCACGACGGCCCCGTCAGCTGCGCGCTCGTGGCCGGCCCACCGTTGCCAGGGAAACTCGCGCCGCCGCCGGCGAAGTTGGTGATGATCCCGCTGGTGTCGATCTTCCTCACGCGGGCGTTGTTGGCGTCGGCGATGTAGCGATTGCCCGCCGCATCGACGGCCACACTCACCGGCGTATTCAGCGTGGCGGCGGTCGCAAGTCCTCCGTCGCCCGTGGAGCCTGGCGTGCCGTTGCCCGCGATGGTCGTCGTGACGCCATTGTCCGCAGTCGCAAGCCGCACGCGATGGTTGGACGAATCCGCGAGGTACACGCTGCCATCGGTCATCGGCGTCGCGCCGGCCGGCGAGTTCAGGGCGATGCCTGACGGGCGTCCGCCCTCGCCGGCGAAGGATCCGCCGTTGGGCTGGAGCACGGCGCCACCCGCGTACGTGGTGATGATGCCGGTCCCTGCGGCGATGCGGCGGATCTTTCCCGAGTCGTGCATCGTGACGAACAGGTCGCCGGCGGCGTTGAAGACGATGCCGCGCGGGCCGGCGAGGCCCGCGCCGGTCGCGGCAAATCCGTCGCCGGAGTCGCTGGTTGCGCCCGTGCCCGCGACGGTCTGCACATTGCCGCCCACGATGCGACGCACGCGATAGTTGCCCGAATCGACGAAGTAGAGATTTCCGTCGGGGCCGAACTTGAGGTCGGTGGGCGCGCTGATCTGGAACGACCCGCTGATCACGCCGTCGGCGGTAAAGCCGGCCACCGTGGTGCCCACGAGCGTCGTGATGATGCCGGTGGCCATGTTCACCTTGCGGATGCGATGCGACTCGGCGATGTAGAGGTCGCCCGCGGCGTCGATCGCGACCGCGAGCGGATGCTGGAGCTTCGCATCGAGCGCCGCGGCGCCGTCGCCGGTCGAACCTGCTTGCTGCGGAAGGCCCGCGATCCGATCGATCGTCGGCGGCGTCATGTAGTTGTGCCAGTTGCTGCGCCGGACGATGTGGTTGTTGGTATCGGCGATATAGACGTTGCCCACCGCATCGACCGCGAGGCCCTGCGGCGTGTCGAAATCCGCGAAGACGTTGAAGTTGTCGCAGCAGTAGCCCTGGAAGCTCGTACCCATCTCCGTGTACGGGACGGTCTCGGTGGCCGTCACCGTGTCGATGGCCACGATCCAGTGGTTGCCGGTATCGGCGAACACGAGCTCGTCCACCGCCGGATCGAAGTTGAACGGCGTGGGACGGAACACGATGCCGCTGGGGCTGGAAACCTTCTGCGTCGCGGCGTTGTACGACACCAGGCGGCCCGGGAAGCCCGTTCCCATGACCGTCGAGATGACGCCCGAGGGCGTGATCTTCAGGACGCGGTTGCCTTCGCGATCGGTGACGTGGAGGTTGTCGAAGCGGTCGACCGCGAGGTGGCTCGGCCCGATCAGCAAGGCGTTGAGCGCGGGCGATTGCTCGCCCACGCCGCCGCCGGCATAGGTCGTGATCCGCTGGGCCGCGGCCGGCAGGGCCACGACGAGGAGCACGCTCGCAAGCGTGCGGAACAAATTGGACGTGCGCATCGAACCACCTCCGTGCCGCGAACCTGCGGCGGGGTAGCCCTTATCCCTGGTTCATCCGTGCTGCTGTGCTGCTTCTGCCTGGCGTTACTTGAGGAGGCCCAGGCGGCGCGCTTCGAGCGCGGCTTGTGTTCGATTCACCACGCCCAAGGCGCGGAAGACTGCGGTCACATGCGCCTTGACCGTCTTTTCCGAGAGGTCCAGGTCGCGAGCAATGAGTTTGTTGCTGAGGCCCTGCGCGAGCAGGCCCAGCACATCGATCTGGCGGCCGGTGAGGTTCTCCGGCGCGAGCTTCTCGCCGCTCTCGGCTTGCGCCTCGACGGCTTCGGGATCCGGATCCTGCACGGCGTGCAGCAGCACGGGCGGGACGTAGATGCCGCCGCCCAGCACGAGGCGCAGCGCATCGATCAGCGTATTGGGGGGTGTGGATTTCGGGATGTAGCCCAGGGCGCCGCAGGAAAGCGCGCGGCGCACTTCGGCAGCTTCCTCGTGCCCCGAGACGATCACCACGGGAACACCGGGTGCTTCCCGACCGAATCGCTCGACGGCCGTGAAGCCATCCATGCCCGGCATCGAGAGGTCGAGCAGCACGAGGTCCAGGTCGTCGCGCGCCTTGGCGACCGCGAGGCCCGCCTGCGCATCGCTCTCGGCGAGGACCTCGGTGTCTTCCGCCAGGTTCTGGAGGACTTGCTTCAGGCCCTCGCGGAACAGGGGATGGTCGTCGACGATCAGGACAGTCATGGACTTGCCTTCCGGCTTTCGTTTTTGGTTCGCCATCGTCGCGCGTGCGCCCCCTCGAAGACAACCTGTCATCGGTCCTACGACCTTGGTCCCGGCTTGCCCGAAGGCAAGCGCGACTTAGGCCCCATTTTACGTGCATAGCCCGCACCCCTATGATGAGGGCATTCCAGCGGCGGGATGAAGCGCGGGAACACCCGATGACAAGAATCCTCGCATCCCTCGCCCTCCTTGCCGTTTCGGCATTCGCCGGGGACGCTCACGCGTTCTGCGTGTACAACGGATTGAAGGACCGCGCCGTGTTTGCCACCGTCGTTGCGCCGACCAACGTTCCCAAGCCCGCCAAGCTCTACGGCGAGACCGTGGCGCCGGGCAAGGAATCCTGCTGCAACCCCAAGAACACCGAATGCAACCCGGGCCGCGTGGGCGACCAGGCGCTGATCGCCTTCGAGGCACGCGTCGAAGCCAAGGCCCCGGTGCCCCCCGGCGTGCCGCCGCAGGTCGTCGCCTGCGGGCGCCCCGTGACCGACAAGAACGACAAGCGATTCCCCTCCGGCGTCGAGACACCGATCCCGGCGCGCTCGTACCTGCGCTTCGAGCACAATCCGGCGTTCATCCCCCAGCAAAAGTACGGTTGGGAGAACCCGCCGTACGTCCTGAAGGTGCTGGTCGGCCCGGAAAACCGCCTCGTGCAGACATTCCCCTGCCCTCCGAAGCAGGCCGACAAGCCGGGCCGCATCGATTTCCTCAAGTAGGACTCTCGCCATGGCAATCTCGACGATGAAGATCGAACCCGTCACGCTGGTGGGCAAGGCCATCCGACTCGAGCCGCTCACCGAAGCGCACACACCCGACCTCGAATACGCCTGCAAGGACCCGCCCGACGGCCGCCGCACGATCTGGCGCTACCTGCTCGATGCGCGCGTCTACAAGGACGTGGGCATGGGGGGCATGGTGAAGGAGCTCCTCGCGCGCCAGGCCGGCGGCACCGACCTGCCCTTCGCGATCATCGATCTCAAGAGCGGCAACGCCGTGGGCACCACGCGCTACATGGAGATCCATACCGCGGACAAGGTGGTCGAGATCGGCACCTGGATCGGCCTCGGGTTCCAGCGCGAGGGCGCGAACCTCGAGAGCAAGTACCTCATGCTCAAGCACGCGTTCGCCACGCTCGGCGCCATGCGCGTGCAGTTCAAGATCGACACGCGCAACTTCGCCTCGATCGACGCGATCGAGCGCATCAAGGCCACGCGCGAGGGCATCGCCCGCAACCACATCCTGCTGCACGACGGAACGCCGCGCTCCTCGGCGATCTATTCGATCCTCGATACCGAGTGGCCCGCGGTCGAAGTCCACCTCGAGAACCTCATGGCCCGCGCAGGGTCGTGAACGAGACGTCCCGGAAGCTCCTCTGGTTGTCGTTGTGGGTGACGGCATTCGCCGTCGCGATGGCGTGCCTGCTGCTCGCCTTCAAGCACCGCGCCGCCCTCGATGGCGTGCAGCGCGACCGCCTGCAGCTCATCGCGCGCGGCCTCGAGGAAATCGTCGAGCGCAACCTCGCTTTCGGCCTGGCCTTCGCCGAGATCACGACGCTGCCCGACGTGATCGATTCGCAGAAGAGCACCGATGACCTCGTGGCCGCGATCGAGATCACCGACCCGGCCGGAAAGATCGTCTACGCCACGGAGCGCAAGCGCGTCGGATACTCGATGGAGGCGGCCTGGACCAATGCGATGGGCCGTGTGGGCAAGGCGCAATCCTGGCACGCGTGGAGCGAGGGCGAGGCCGCGGTGGGCTCGGTGATCCGCAATTCCTTCGGCCTCGCGATCGGCCACGTCATCGTGCGCTACCGCACCGAGGCGCTCGCGAATGCGAACCTCGCCTTCGCCAGGAAGCTCGCCCTCTGGGGCGCGGCCATCACGGTCGCGTTCACGCTGCTGCTCTTCGCACTGCTCTCGTGGGTGCAGGCCGCGCTCGAGCTGCGCGTGGCCCGCCTTCGCTCGATATTCGAGGGCTACGCCGCGACGCCGCCCCGTCCGGGAACTTTCGGCGCGGAGGTGGCCGACGCCCGTGAATCGATCGCCGAGGCAAACAAGGCGCTCGACGCGCTCGAGGCCGCGCGGTGACCCATCACTCGCCCTTCCGGCGCGCCTCGCTCTACGCCTTCGGCGCGATCGCGCTGGTGCTCGGCACTGCGATCGTCGCCTGCACGGCGATCGCCTACGGCGCCTTCGAGCGCGAGCTGCGGCCCGAGGCGATGCGCAAGGCCGAGACAGTGGGCCGCGGCATCGACGCGCTCGTCGCGAAGACCGTGCGCTGGCAGGTTCCGCTCGCGAAGCTGCCGGGTCTCGACGCGCTCTTCGAAGGCATCCAGAAGGACCACCCCGAGATCTCGTGGGTCGCGATCAAGTCCGAGGGCAAGATCATCGTCTCGCGCGGCGACGCCAGCGTCGCGAAGAACAGCGACAACATGGTGCAGCTGCCGCTCATCACCGCCGACGAGCCCGCCACGCTCGAGATCGGCGTCGATCCGGCCTGGGTCGCGCGCATCTTCCGCGAGATGCTGCTCGACATGGCGGTGATCCTCGTCGTGGCGCTGGTGATTTCGCTCGAGCTCGCGCTTTACCTCGCGGGCGGCGGCGTGCTGCGCAGCCTCGCCGTGCTCGCGCACTCGGTGCGCAGCGCCGGGGCGGGCAATTTCGCGATCGTGCGAACCGCGAGAGCCGACGGCGAAGTGCACGCGATGCTCGCCTCCCTCGCTCGCGCCGTCGATACGCTGCAGCAGCGCTGCCTCACGATTGGCGCGGCGAAGCTCGCGGAGGCCGGCACGAAGTTCCACTGGCCCACGCAGCCCGTGCCGTCGGTGGGCCGCGTGAACACCTCCAACATCCTGGGCGCGATGCGCGCGCCGTTCTTCCTCTCGCTGTTCGCCGACGACCTGCAGCGCTCGTTCCTGCCGCTCTTTGCCGGAACGATGTCGACGGGCCCCTTCGACGTGTCGGTGAACCTCGTCGTCGGTTTGCCGATCACGATCTTCATGCTGGTGGTGGCACTCTCCCAGCCGGTGCTCGGTTCGTGGACGGAGCGCATCGGTCGGCGGCGCGCGTTCCTCGCGGGTGCGGCGCTGGGCATGATCTCGCACCTGCTGTGCGCGCAAGCGACCACACTCGTGGAGCTGCTCGTCTTCCGTGGCGCGGCGGGGCTCGGCTGGGCCGTGACGTTCGTCGCCGCGCAGGGCTACGTGATCGACAACACCGATCGCGAGACGCGCACGCGCGGGCTCGCGGTGTTCGTGGGCATCATCATGACGGCCTCGATCTGCGGCCCGTCGATCGGCGGCATCCTCGCCGACGGCCTCGGGCCGCGCTGGACCTTCGTGATCGGCGGCGTGCTGGGGCTCTTCGCCACGCTGCTCGCGTGGCGCGACCTGCCCGATGCACGCCAGGCCGCGAAGCTCGTGGCACCCCCGCGCATGCGCGACTACGCCGCCGCTTTGGCCAATCCGCGCTTCGCCATCCTGCTCGCCTTCGCGGCCATTCCCGCCAAGGTGATCCTCATCGGCTACGTCTTCTACCTGTTGCCGCTCTTCGTCGCCGACGCGGGCTACAGCGCCGCGATGTCGGGCCGGATCATCATGCTGTACTCGGTGATGATGGTGCTGCTGATCCCGGTGACGACGGAGCTCCTCGAGCGCATCCAGCAATCGCGCGGCGTCCGGCCGCAGGCGGCGTTCGTCGCGGGCGGCCTCGCGCTCTCGGGTCTTGCAGGACTCCTGATGCTCCTGCCGCTGGGCATGGCCGGTGCCGTCGCGCTCACCGTGCTGCTGGGCATCGCGCAGGCGTTCTCGATCGCGCCGCAATCGTCGATGGTCGGCGACGTGAGCGCCGCCCACAAGCACCTCGTCAGTGAAAGCACGATCTACGGCGTGTACCGGCTGGTGGAGCGCCTGGGCAACGCCGCCGGGCCGCTCATCGCGGCATTCCTCCTGCAGGTGTCGGGGTTCGAGACCGCTTTCGCATCGATCGGCCTCGCGGTGCTCATCTGTTCGGCGATGTTCTACGTCTCGTTCCGCGGCAGCATGCGGGCGGCGGCGCCATGACGACGCGGCGCCAGGCGCTCGCACTCCTTGCTGCTGCTGCGGCCGCTCCGCTCGCGTCGCGCGCGGCCGAGAAGTACCGGCTCTACATGGTCACGTGGCGCGGCATGACGGACGTGGAGAAGGGCTTCAAGGAATACATCGCGCGCCACAACATTCCCGTCGAGTACATCTGGCGCGATGCGAACCAGGATCGCGCGAAGCTCACGGAGTTCTCGAAGGAGATCGCGGCGACCAAGCCCGACCTCATCTACACCTGGGGAACGTCGGCGACGCTGGGCATCACGGGCCCGGCCGACGCGCCCAACGCGTCGCTGGGCAGCATCCCGGTCGTGTTCGCGCTGGTTGCGCATCCGACGGGCGCGAAGATCGTCACGGCGCTCGACAAGCCGGGCCGCGACGTGACGGGCGTCTACCACGTCGCCACGGTTGCGGCGCAGCTCGAGGCGATGCGTGCGTACCGGCCCTTCACGAAGCTCGGCACGCTCTACAACCCGGCCGAGCTCAACTCGGTGGCGACAATCAACGACCTGCGCGCCGAAGCTCAGCGGCGCGGCGTGACGCTCCTCGAGGAAAAGTTTGCGCTCGGCCCCGATTCACGCCCGCTCGCCGATGGCATCGAGGAGCGCGTCACGCGGCTGAAGGCCGCGGGCGCGCAGTGGCTCTACCTCGGCCCCGACTCCTATCTCTTCACGCAGATCGAGCGCGTTGCGGCCGCGGCGAACAAGGAGAAGCTGCTCACCTTCGCCACGACCGAGTCAGCCCTCGAGGGCGAATCGAAGGTGCTCGCGGGCCTCGTCTCGCGCTTCTACTCGATCGGCGAGTTCGCGGCGTTCAAGGCCGAGCAGATCCTGGTCGGCAAGAAGAAGGCGCACGACATCCCGATCGAGACGCTCACGCGCTTCCAGTTCGTCGTGCGGATGGGGGTTGCGAAGGCGATCGACGCATTGCCGCCGATCACCCTCTTCCACTACGCGGAGTTCCGCGAGTAGCTTCAGGCCGGGGGGAGGTTGACGCCTTCCACGAGCGGCTTCATCTCCGGGGTGCGCAGGGCGCGGTCGAGGTCCTCGAGCGCTTTCGTGTGTTCCTGGATGAAGTACGTGTAGTAGTACTCGCCGATGAAGAAGAACTGGGCGACCTGCGCGCTCATCACGCGCTCCCATGTGGGCGAGACTTCCTGGAGGTGGAGCATCCGGCCCGGCAGCCAGCGGTCGAAGATCATGCCGGCCGCGCCACCGTTGTTGAGCATCGTGTTCTGCGTGGCCATCGCGAGCTGCAGGCGGCGCAGGTCCGACGGATCGTTGATGATCATCGTGTAGCGCAGGCCGCGCTCGTCGGGCTGGTTCAAATCCCAGAGCTGTTGGCGCCAGACATTGCGGTCGGCCGTATCGATCAGCCGGACTTCGGGCACGGGCTCGGTGAACATGTCGGCGAGCTGCGACGATGCGCGCGCGAGGCGGAACGTGAGTGCCAGCGACTTGCCCGGGTTCTTCGAGAAGAACGACTTGGGATCCTTGCCGTCTCCATACCGTGCCAGCGCTTCGCCGACCGACAGCGGGCGCTGCTGCGTGGCGCTCACCTGCTCGAAATACTGCAGGTTCTGGATCTTGATGTCCTCGCCTACCTTCTGGCGATCGAGCATGCGATACATCATCCCGGTCACGAAGATGAACTCACCGGGAATGCGAGGGCCCGCAAACTGCGCATACGGTTGCCGCTCCCCGAGCGCGGGCGCGCGCTCGATCACGCGGTTGGCCGCATCGCGATAGCGGAGGAAGCGCGCGTTGAAGCGGAAGTGCGCGCTGTCGACGAGATCCTCGGCACGGATGCGGTAGTGCTCCTTGAAGAGGATGGTGTCGAACTGGTCGAAGCGCGCGTCGTCCTTCGGGTACTGCGCCTTCGTCTCGCGGATGTTCTCGGTGACGATCGAGGGCGTGAGCACGATGATCACTTCGCGCGTGGTGTCGTTCTTGCTGGTCTGCCCGAAGAGCGCGCCAAGGTAGGGGATGTCGCCCAGCACCGGCACGCGGCTCGAACTCGTGACGCGGTTCCTGCTCACGAGGCCGCCGATGATGAGCGGCATGTTGTCGCGGATGCGCGCGTAGGTCTGCACGCGCCGCGTGGCGATCGTGGGCGCGGAGGCGAGCGTGATCTTGGTCGCCGGATCGAGCACGCGAAGATCCTGCCCCGGCACCGTCGCGGAGACCGTCGCATCGATCAGCATGCTGATCTCCTGCGTGTCCTCCGAGATCCGCGGGCGGATGTTCATCAGGATGCCCGTGGGGATGTACGAGAAGTTGAAGGACACGCGGCTTGAATTGGCATCGCCGCCGGAAGCGTCCTTCGAGGTGGCCACCGGAATGTCCGTGCCCACGCGGATCGTGGCCTGGCGGTTGTCGAGCGTCATGACGCTCGGGCGCGAGAGGATCTCCGCCTGGTTGGAATTCACGAGCGCGTTGATGCGCGCGGTGATTTCCGTGGGCGAGATGTTGAGCGCGGTGTTGCGGATGAAGTTGAACGCGGCGCCGCCGGGCAACTGGGGCACCAGCGTGCCGATGATCCAGCTCTGGTCACCCTTGCGGATGTCCCATTGCACGCCGAGTTCCTTCAGTCCCTCAGAGCTGATTTCGAGGACCATGCCCTCGACGTAGACCTGGCGCGCGGGCTTGTCGATCGTGTCGCGCAGCAGCCGGCGCAGCTTCGTGAGCTGTTCCGGATAATTCGGGTGATAGAGGATCATCAGCTCCGCCGTGCCACCGGCGATCGTGTCGGCAAGCGGCGAGGCCGCTTGCGGCACGACGGTCAGGCCGAACGAGCCGGCCTGTGCCGGCGCCGCACCGCCCTGTGAAGCATCGAGTGCGCCGACGAGCCCGAGGTTTTTCGCTTCGGTCGAGGGCATCTTCACGATCAGCGGCAGGCGGTCGAACGCGATCGTCGTGGGCAGGTTCTTGATCGCGGGGAACTTGGGCGAGAAGCGCTTCTGGTCTTCGGGCGACATGCTCGCGTAAGGATTCGCCGCGGGCTGCTGCTGTTGCTGCGACGGATCTCCCGGGCCACCGGGGAAACCAGGCTGTCCGCCAGCGGCCGCCGGATCGAGCAGGACTTCCTCGCCCTTGTACGAATCTTCCTTCGCGAGCGATTCGCTGTCGGTGATCGCGGAGTAGCCCATCGCGCGAAGCGCGAAGAGCGCGGCTTCCGCATCGACGTACGAAAGGACGACGGTGCGCGTCTCGAGGTCGGAGAGACGCAGCTTCGCGAAGATCTTCGAGCGCTCCGAGAGGATGGGGCGCATGGTCGGATCGAGCGCCTGGGAATCGCCATCCGGATTGGGCGTCATCGCACCGGCTTGCATCGAATACGACTGGATCCAGAGCTGCGGCAGCCGGCGCGGCGGCTGCACGTAACCGAAGCGGATCACATGCTGGGTTGCTCCCTCCGTGCGAACGACCGCGCCCGAAGGCGAGACCGTCGACGGATAGGCCGGCATGGCCGCGGCCTGTTCCTGCGTGGCCTTCTTGTATTCGCGCGTGATCTCGAGATGCAGCGAGATGTCCGAGACGAGCTCGCGAATCTGGCTCTCGCCGAGCACGGGCAACGGGAAGAGGCGGCCGGCAGTCGACGACACCGGGGCGCGGCGGGAGGCGGCGCATACGCCTGGCCGTAAGGTTGGGGCGTGACTTGAGCGGTGGGGGGATAGCCTTGTTGCTGACCCTGCTGCGGGTATCCCGGCTGCTGGCCTTGCTGCGGGAAGCCCGGTTGCTGGCCTTGCTGCTGCGGGGCCGGCTGCGGGTACAGCGATGAGGGCGGCTGCGCGAACGTCGTGAAGGCAAGCCCCGTGAGCATCCAGATGTGCGCAGTGCGTATTTTTTTCATCGTGGAAGATTGTGCCTCGCAGTTACAGATTAAACAAGCCAAAGGTCTTGAAAAATAAGGGAAGTTGGCTCAAAATTACGGAGTGTTCTGGAGCGCTTCGGGACGGAGCCCGCAGAGTTAAAAGCTGGCGACTCGATTAGCCCGGTGTTGTCTCAATCTTCTATGTTCTGGAGGTCGGGAAAATGTCGGACTTGGCTAGTCAGCGGGCGCTGACTCGTAGCACCCCCCATCTGCCCCTGTCGTGGTACTTCGACCCCAAGGTCGCAGCCCTCGAAAAGGAGCGCCTCTTCGCGCGTGGTCCCGGTTACGTGGGCAACGTGCAGATGGCCCCCAACCCCGGTGACTACCGCGTGATCGACTGGCGCTCGAATGGCGCGTGGTCGCTCATCAACAACGGGGCGAAGCACGACCTCGTCTCGAACGTCTGCCGCCATCGCCAGGCGAAGATGCTCGACGGCAAGGGCACGCTGCCCGGCGGCACCATCACCTGCCCGCTGCATCGCTGGGCCTACAACTCCGAGGGCAAGCTTCTCGGCGCGCCCCACTTCCAGGACCAGCCCTGCCTCGATCTGCCGCGGCACGAGCTGCAGCGCTGGAACGGCATGCTGTTCAACGGCAAGCGCGACGTTGCGCGCGATCTCGCCAAGCTCGGTGTCGCGAAGGAGCTCGACTTCGAGGGCTACCTGCTCGACAAGGTCGAGGTCGTCGACTACGCGTTCAACTGGAAGACCTTCATCGAGGTTTATCTCGAGGACTACCACGTCGGTCCCTTCCATCCGGGCCTGGGCAACTTCGTCACCTGCGACGACTTGCAGTGGGAATTCGGCAACTGGCACAACGTCCAGACGGTCGGCGTGAACCAGCGCCTGGGCACGCCCGGCTCCGACGTCTACAAGATGTGGCACGAGCAGGTCCTCCAGTACAGCGGCGGCCAGGTGCCACCGCACGGCGCGATCTGGCTCACGTACTACCCGAACGTGATGGTCGAGTGGTATCCGCACGTGCTCGTCATCTCGACGCTCTACCCCACGGGCCCGGAATCGCATCGCAACGTGATCGAGTTCTACTACCCCGAGGAGATCGTCCTCTTCGAGCGCGAGTTCGTCGAAGCGCAGCAGAAGGCCTATCACGAGACCGCGAAGGAAGACGAAGAGATCTGCGTTCGCATGACCGAGGGGCGCAAGGCGCTGATCGCCGAGGGCCGCGAGGAACACGGTCCTTACCAGAGCCCGATGGAAGACGGCATGGTGCATTTCCACGAGTTCATCAAGCGGGAGATGGATCGGGAAGGCTGACGCGCCACGCGATCAGGTTCGGACAAGACGGGCGGCCAAGGCCGCCCGTTTGTATTTTCGATTCCCTAGCGCGGCTGCGTGTCGACGTGCTCGAGCCAATAGCACCGCTTGTGATCCGTTTCGTAGCGGTAGATCCGCGATCCCGGCTTATTCAGGTCTACCGACTTCGTTGAAGAGCAATCGACCGGTTGCTGGCAGTCCTGATTGCGGGTGACCTCTCCCTGTATCGTGAAGCCATTGGCCGCCGAGGTGATGCTCGATGACGCGGACATGTCGACCGAATGCTTGCGAATCTCCCGGGGCTTGAGGCAGAACGCCTGTTTCTTGGTCTTCCCGCCTTGCATGTTGGGAATGATGGTGACCCAGACCGTGCGATTCCACGGATCGGTGTTCACGATCTGGATGTCTTCGATCGAGGCCGAAACCGTGGATGGGACCAGTGCTGCGATTGCCAGCGTCGCGGTGGCGAGCGCGAGTGTGCCTTTCTTGAACATGTTCGTTCCCCTGATTGATGGTTGGTTGTCGTGGCCGGCTGTAGTGACCGGCCCGCATCAATGCTAGGAAGAACGCCGCGCGCCAAC
The DNA here is from genome assembly GCF_013003985.1 of Usitatibacter palustris. Lineage (GTDB taxonomy): Bacteria > Pseudomonadota > Gammaproteobacteria > Burkholderiales > Usitatibacteraceae > Usitatibacter > Usitatibacter palustris. The sequence continues at coordinate 3,548,454 of NZ_CP053073.1, forward strand.
AATCGGACCAAGGCCCAACGACATTAGTCGCAGGGCCCTACCTCGTTGTTTTCAGGAACGTGATCACCTGCTGCATCGTGGGCGTGTGCCAGAGCACTTCGCCGTGGTGCAGCGCCTGCGTCACGTGTGGAGCCTGCCAGGGGAAGCGCGAGTTCGCGTCGGTCACGAGCAGGTCGCCCTGGCCGTTGATCAGCTCTGAAACCGTGGGGCTCGTGAAGAGATCGAACGTGCGCGAGGGCGACTTCGGCGTGCCGCGGCTGGCGGTCTTCTTCGTGCACGCGATGCCTGTATCCGTCATCCCCGACGGGCAGGTCGGCGAGCAGATGCAGCAACCGACCTTGTGGTATCCGGGCCTGCACACGGGATAAACGATCAGCCCGTCCTTCTCGCAGCCGGCCGGATTCGCGGCGCGGCAGCGAGCGAACATGCCGTTGTCGCTCAAGCCGTCGCCGCCCTTCCAGGGATACCCCGCGCCGCGTCCGTACGGCGCCGGCTTCGTGCAGCCGACGCCGTGATCGGTAAAGCCCGCGGGGCAGGGTTGCCAGCACAGCGGTCCCACGCCCTTGTAGCCTGTGGCGCACTTCGGATAGCAGAGCCCCGCGTCGTATTCGGTGTTCGCCGGGCAGTCGGTGCCGATCAACGGCGCGCGCACGAAGAGCTTGAGCACCGTGGTCGAGTTGCCGCCGAAGCTCATGTACTTGATGGTCGGGATCGGTTTCTCGTCCTTCATCAGCGCCGGAAAGATGCTCATCGAACCCACCATGCCGAGCTCTTCGCCGCCCTGGTTGCCGACCATGCCGATCACGCCGTCGCGCGCGCTGTTCACGATGTCGGCCGCTTCCTTCGGCAGCAGCTTGATGATGTTGGCCGTGATGTCGTTCATTGCCGCGGTGCGCGCCGAGAGGCCCGAGCCCTTGTGCGGCGTATGCAGCGTCACGAACCACTTGATGCGGCCGCCGGCGTCGCCGAACTCCTTGAGCAGGCGCCGTCCGACGAGTCCGCCGCGGCTGTGGCCGACGATCGCGATGGGGCCGGTGGTTTCGTCGAGCACCTTGCGAAGCGCCCACGGCGCGCTCCGGTACGCGGCTTCGAATACGTCGGCCGCATTGCACGCGGCATCCGGCGGATTGTCGGAGTCGTGACAGGGCATCTGCGACCAGGTGGCCACCTTGAAGTGCTGGCCGAAGGTCGAGAAGTAGTTCACGTTGCGCGGCGCCTTGCCCGAGTAGACGAGATCCAGGGTGCCGCCCACCGAGAGGGGCAGCTTCGGGTCGAAGTCGACACGCGCCATGTTCGCGGCCGTCGTCGGATTCCTGAAGGTGCGCGCGCTGGAACTCAGGCCGTGGATGAAGAGCACGGTGGTCGCCCCCTTGTCGGCCACGCCGCCCCACGCGAACTTGTACATCGCTTCCCATCCGGGAGGACCTTGCGCCGGTTGGGCGGCGGTCGCGGAGAGCGAAGAGGCCAGGAAAAACGGAATCGCCAGCATGAAAATGCCGGCGGCGCGCCGAATCGCCACGTTCATTTGGGCTTCTCCCTGTTATGAGCCCCCATGCCTGCCGGGGGTTGGCGGCTACTCTAAAGGAGAGGTCGCGCCGTCCACAACGTGCCGGAGGTCGCGGGGACCGAGACTTTAGGCTCGGTCAGTCGTCGAATTCGTGGACGACGGCGTAGAGCGTCGCGAAGGTCTGGGACGGGAAGCCGGAGTGAAGCTGCTCGTAATCCTCGGCGCGCTCGGGTTCGCGCTGCTTGCCCTTGCGGATCTCGAACCACAGCGCCTGGATCTGCTCACGGATCGCGTGCGCCGGCATCGAGGGCCGGCGCAGGCTCGAGGCCGTGCCCGTGAAGAGGCGGCGCTTGAGCGTCACATCCGCGGAGGAAATCTTGAAGAGCTTGGTGAGCATGCTCGAGGTCGCGCCGTGGCGGATGAAGTACTCGAGCTGGCGCGAGCGCTTGCCGAGGTAATCGACCTGGCGAAGGCCGTGCTCGAAGGATCCGACGTCGATGGAGATCGCCACGCGCGGATCGGGCATCTCCGCGAGCTTCACGAGCTCGTTGGATGTGAGCCCTCGCAATTCGTCGGCCTGCTGTTCGGAGAGGCCCGCGGGAGGCGGCGCGTTGCGCGCGCCTTCCTCCTGGAGCTGGCGAATGAGGTGCGCAAGCATCAGCAGCCTGAGCTGCGGATCGCGAATTTCGATCATCGGGTCCTCCCGGATCTCTCGCGACAAACATGCCGCGAAGGGCCACGGAAATCAACCGGAAATCCCCATTTCTTGCGGCACCGCGCGGTGCACTTTCGTGGGGCGGCGGCGTCCTGCAACGAGCAACCGACGTGCCACGTGCCGGCGTTCTTGCGTCGCCGGTTCGAATTGCGACGCAAGTTATTGTTGTGCTTGAGGTGCCTTGCGCGGGATGACCGCGACGATGGCTGCGACCAGCAGGAAGGCGAGGAGCGCCGCCAAGCCGGCGAGCTTGGCCCACTCGGGCTCGGCGCCGAGATAGAGCATCGGAAGGTCCGGGACATCGCGCAACGACTTGCCCGTCTTCGACTTTCCTTCCCGCACCCACTCGGGCACCGGGCCGAAGATCCCGACATGCGAGCTGGTCGCCGCCGCGCATTGCGCCGGTGGCGGCGCATCGCCGTCGCCGACGACGATGATCGTGCCCGAGCGCCCCTGGCCCGAGCCGCTCACGAAGTAGAACGGGTCGGACAAACCATCCTTGCGGGGAACGTAGAAGGGAAGGACCTGCGCACACGTGAGGTTGAGCCCGGTGAGCTTCAGCCAGCGGGGGCGCTCGCCCTGCGTGCCGACGGCCTCGGCGTACGTCATCGTCCTGGGGCCGCCGATCATGAAGATTCCCGCGGAGAGGCGCTGGAACGAGACCATCCCGATGATCAGGAAGGCAGCCGCAGCCACGACCGCAGCGATCGCGTTCTTCAGGGGAACGCGGCCATCGGGCTCGGCGGGCACTGCTATCTCTTCGTCAGTCTTCTTCTCGAGCAAGCTTGAATTGGGACGCGAGTAGTTGTTGTGTCGGCGCGGGCACGGGCGCGTAGTGGCTGAACTCGATCGTATAGGAACCCTGGCCTCCGGTCATCGACCGCAGCCGCGATTGGTATTCGCTCACCTCCGACAGCGGCACCTGCCCGCTGATCGCCATGAGCCCGCCGCCGGTGGAGTCCGTGCCGGTGATATGCCCTCGCTTGCCCGAGAGGTCGGCGGTGAGATCGCCCACGAAACGATCGGGCGCGGTGATCTCCACGTTGACGATGGGCTCGAGCATGATCGGGCCCGCCTTGAGGATCGCGTCGATCACCGCCTTGCGCCCCGCGGTGACGAACGCGATTTCCTTCGAGTCGACGTCGTGCGCCTTGCCGTCGTACACGATGACCTTGATGTCCTCGACCGGATAGCCGGAGATGACGCCGGTATCGAGCGCCTGCTTCACGCCTTTCTCGACCGCGGGAATGAAGACCGTCGGGATCACGCCGCCCTTCACTTCGCTCGCGAACACGAAGCCGCTGCCGCGCGCGAGCGGCTCGATCTTCAGGAACACCTCGCCGAACTGACCTGCACCGCCCGTCTGCTTCTTGTGGCGGCAGTGGCCCTCGGCGCGGCGCGTGATCGTCTCGCGATAGGGAATCTTCGGCGGCTTGGTGGACACATCCATCTTGTACTGCTGCACCATCTTCTCGAGCTTGGTGCGCATGTGCAGGTCGCCGAGGCCGCGGATGACGGTCTCGTGCGTAGTCGGGTGGCGCTCGATCCACAGGCACGGATCTTCCACTTCGAGTTTGTGGAGCACTTCGAAGAGGCGCTGCTCGTCGCCCTTCTTCTTCGTCTCCACGGCGATGGAGTGCATCGGCGTCGGGAAGTCGAGCGAACGCAGGCGAATGTGATCCTCGTCGTGCGAGTCGTGCAGCACGGCGTTGAAGTCGATCTCGTCGATCTTCGCGACCGCACCGATGTCGCCGGGCACGAGCGCGTCGGTCTCGACGTAGTCCTTGCCCTGCAACTGGTAGATGTGGCCCACCTTGAAGGCGCGCTTGCCGTCGCCGATGTAGAGCTGCGAATCCTTGGTCATCGTGCCCTGGTGCATGCGAAACACCGCGACCTTGCCCACGTACGGATCCATGATCACCTTGAAGACGTGCGCGAGGACGTGCTTCTTCGCGTCGGGCTCCGCGTGGAACTCCTCGCCTTCCGTGCCTTCGCTCTTCACGAAGGGCGGCGGGTTGCCTTCGGTGGCGTTGGGCGCGAGCTTCGCGAGGATGTCCATGAACTGTTCGACGCCCGCCATCGTCTTGGTCGACATGAAGCACACGGGAACGAGGTGGCCTTCGCGCAGCGCCTTTTCGAACGGTGCGTGCAACTGCTCCGGTGAGAGTTCCTCGCCTTGCTCCAGGTAGATCGCCATCAGGGCTTCGTCGACTTCCACGACCTGATCGATGAGCGCGGAGTGCGCGGCCTTCACGCTGGAGAAATCGGAATCGCCGTCGGGGTTGAAGAAGCAGTCGACGACATCCTTGCCGCCGTGCGCGGGAAGGTTGATCGGCAGGCACTCCTTGCCGAACATTTCCTGGATGCGCGTGAGCAGGCCCGGGAGATCGACGTTGTCCGCATCGATCTTGTTGATGACGATCATGCGATCGAGGCCACGCTTGCCCGCCCATCGCATCATGCGGACGGTGTTGAGTTCGATGCCGTTCTGCGCGTTGATCACGATGATCGCGGTCTCGACGCCGGCCAGTGCGGCGATCGATTGCCCGGCGAAGTCGGGCATGCCGGGCGTGTCGATCAGGTGAACGTGGATACCCTTGTAGGGGAAATTGACGACTGCCGAGTAGAGCGAGTGGCCGTGCTGCTTTTCGAGGGGATCGAAATCGCAGACGGTGGTTCCCTTTTCCACGCTGCCCATCGCGCCGATCACTCCGGCTTTCCACAGCAGGGCCTCGGTCAACGTCGTCTTGCCGGCCCCGCCGTGGCCCACTAGAGCCACGGTGTGGATGTTCTCAGTCGAATACCTGGGCATGGCGGCTCCTCTCTGCTGCCCTGCAGCATCAACTTCGCGGGATGCCTTAGTACACGCCTGCCAACGCGTTCGCGCAAGGGGTTGGCGTTGCCCCCCATGAACGCAATTTCGACTGCGGAAATCCGTTACACACCATTCGGAATTCTTGCGCGCGTGCAGGCCAACCGGCTCCTACGATGCGTCCCATGGAGTCACCCGGGAGCGCGCGATGAAAGAGCTCAGCTACGACGAAGTCCTGCGCATCGCCGGCGGCCAGCCCGTACCCGCTGCCCTCGATGAAGTCACCTACCTCGCGCCCGAGGAATCCGCATCCGATCCGATCGATTACGCGCGCCTGCTCGATGCGGGCTCGCGCACGCCTGAAGCGGCCTGACGCCGCGCGACGAACCCTGCCCCGGAGAGGTTGCTGCCGGGTCAAGTCACCAGCAACCGACCACATCAGGAGAGATCATGAGCGACAGCACGAAGGACAAGGAGAAGGACAAGACGGAAGAGGTGCCGGACGTTTCCGGCGGGTACGTCGATGGACCGATCGACGGCGGCGGGTGCACTCCCGGGCCCACCTGGCCGCCGAACGACGGCGACATCCCGGGCTATCCGCAGAACCCGTTCGGTCCCGGTGGTCCGTATACCGATCCGTCGCAAGTCGGCACGGACTGAACCCCTTCCATCCAGAATCGGAGACTGAACATGAAAGACCTGGAACAACTGAAGAGCGAGATCGAGGCGAGCGGTGCGAAGCTGGCTGAGATTTCGGGTGGTGACTGCAGCCCTGAAGCGGTCCAACAGACAATCAGCGATCTTCGGAGCAACTACGAAGCCCTCGTCGACTTCGTTTCCCACGTGATTGAGCGCGTGGCGAACTGACAGAGATCCACGGGGGGAGCAATCCCCCCCAAGGCACTGACAGATTCGAATGACGGCAACTGGCCTGCAGATCGCGATTCTTCTTGCGCTGGTCCAATTCGCTATCGCGATTCTGGCTTACTACCTCGAGCGCGCAATGGGCTGGTCAAAGGACCAGTCGTTTGCGTTGGGGAATTCCTTATTCTTCTCAATCGCGCTTCTTCTTTTCCTCACCGTCGCACCGCTTCGTCGTCACCTCCGCCGCTTGCTGTCGACTCCTGTTCCAGTCGGTTTAAGAGCTGAGGTAGTGGTGGTGTCGGTTGCAAAGGTCGCAATCCCATTTGCCGTATTGGGTGCACTTTTCCTCTACTTCCAGATCGAGGGGGGTACCGCGGATCTCTACGGAAAACTCCCACTCGCAACAGACGCTGCCGCGATTGAACGGCGCTACTACACGACAATCGGGCTCTTGTACGCGGTCGTCATCACAATGATCGCCGCACCGATAGTCGAGGAAATCGTCTTCCGCGGCTTCCTCTATGGCGCGTGGGAGCGGGAGTGGGGCTGGATTCGAGCCATGCTCGCCACCTCGCTCTGCTTTGCCTTGGCCCATCCTGGGGCGATGATCCGAACGTTCCTTGGCTCGGTCGTTTTCGTCTGCCTACTGCGCCGAACCGGCAGCCTTTGGAGCCCCATCTGCGCCCACATGATCTACAACACCTTGGTCACGTGGCCTCTGCTGGGGCACGTGATTGTCGTCAGGTCGCATGACGGCATCGAACGGGCTGAGTCGTGGATTCTCGAGTTCGTTTGTCTTGCCTTCGTCGTCGTTGCGCTCCCGATCTATGTGTGGATTGCGCGGACCAAGCGCACGCCGGAAGCGCCGTAGCCATGCCACGCCAATCCAGTCGCTCCATCTTTCGGAGCGAGGTCGCCGATCATGCGCGCCAAGCCTGGCTCGGCCGCATCGTCCTCATTCGTCCGCTCTCGTTCACGGTGCTTGCAATCGCGTCGGGCTCCATTGCCCTCATCGTTCTTGCATTCATCGGCTTCGGCGAGCACACGAAGAAGGCAACCGTCTCGGGAATGCTCGTGCCCGATACGGGATTGGTCCGCGTGTTCACGCCCCAACCCGGCGTCGTCGTGCGTCGCTTCGTCGCAGAAGGCGATCGCGTGAACCGCGGCGAGCCGCTCTTCGTGATCGCTGACGTTCGTAAGGGAGAAGAACGCGATGCGCTTGGGGCAGTCGTCGCGCGAAGATTCGTCGAGCGCGAACAGGCAGTCTCGGCACAGGGGCGATTGCTCGCAGCAACGGCGGAGACGGAGCGGCGCGGCCTGATCGCGCGACGCGACGGCCTGCGAATAGAGTCCGCGCATCTCGACCGCGAGATCCAGGGAATAACGCAGCGCGCTGCACTTTCGCGTCGCGGACTGGACCGCATGCGCGAGCTCGAGCGAAAGGGCTTCGTCTCCCCTAGCTTCGCGGACCAGCGCAACGAGGACGTGCTCGACCAGGAGGTGCGGCTCGAATCGCTCCGCCGCGCGAAGAGCGTGATGGAGCGGGAGATCAAGTCGGTGGAGAACGATCTCGCGCTCATCGACTCGCGCGCGGCGACGCAAGCCGCAGCTCTCGCCGGCCAGCGCGCGGCGCTCGAGCAGGAGCGCATCGAAAGAGAAGTCGCCTACCGGGCGACGGTCACCGCATCGCAGTCGGGAACCGTCTCCGCGATGCTGGCCGAGCAAGGGCAAGGCGTGACGCCGGGCTTGCCGCTCCTCAGCATCGTTCCGGAGGAGTCTAAGCTCGAAGCGCACCTCTTCGCACCGTCGCGCGCGATTGGCTTCGTCCGCGTCGGCCAGGATGTCCTTCTCCGCTTCCCCGCGTTCCCGTTCCAGAAGTTCGGCGCACAGAAGGCCAAGATCGTTGCCGTGTCGCGCAGCGCACAAAGCGCGACCGACATGGGCTTCACGCCGCCCGACGGAAGCCGCGAGCCGATGTACCGCATCAAGGTGGCACTCGATGCCCAGGTGATCTCTGCGTACGGCCGCCCTGTGCCTCTGCAGGCGGGAATGCTCGTCGACGCCGACATCCACCTCGACCGACGACGCATCATCGAATGGGTGTTCGAGCCGCTCATCAGTCTCGCGAGCCGCGCCTGATGGATGCACTGGCGGCACTCGAGTTCGGCTCGCGCAGGAAGTTGCCGCTTTTCCTGCAGACGGAAGCGGCCGAATGCGGACTCGCGAGCCTGGGCATGGTCGCGAACTTCCACGGGCATCGCATCGATCTCGCGGGGCTGCGGCGCCGTTTCACCGTATCGCTCAAGGGTGCGACGCTTTCTTACCTGATGCAGGTCGCGGGCAATCTCAACCTGGCGCCGCGTCCGCTGCGCCTGGAACTCTCCGAGCTTCCACAGCTTCGCGCGCCGTGCATCCTGCACTGGGACATGAATCACTTCGTGGTGCTGCGCTCGGCGGACGCGCGCGGCGCCGTCATCCACGACCCCGCGTTCGGTGTACGCCGCCTCACCAATACCGAGGTGTCGAAGCACTTCACCGGCATTGCCCTCGAGCTTTCGCCCACCTCGGAGTTCAAGCCGCTCGACGAACGCCAGCGCATCCGCATTCGCGATCTCATGGGTCCGGTGGCGGGCCTCAAGCGCTCCCTCGGCCAGATCCTCTTCCTCGCCCTCGCCTTGCAGACGTTCGCGCTGATCAGCCCGTTCTACATGCAGTGGGTGGTCGACGGCGCGGTCGTCGCTTCCGATCGCGATCTCCTCACGGTGCTCGGCCTCGGATTCCTCCTGCTCGTCGCAATACAAGTGGCCGTCTCGGCCTTGCGATCGTGGGTCGTGCTCTACCTCGGCACCACGCTGAATCTCCAGTGGCTCGCGAACGTCTTCTCGCACCTGCTGCGATTGCCGGTGAGCTGGTTCGAGAAACGCCACCTGGGCGACGTGGTCTCGCGCTTCGGCGCGGTGGGTGCGATCCAGCGCACGCTCACGACGAACTTCGTCGAGGCAATGATCGACGGCCTCATGGCGATCGCGACACTCGCGATGATGGTGATCTACAGCTCCACGCTCGCGGCCGTGGCCATTGCCGCGGTCACGATCTACGGCATTCTTCGCTGGGCGTTCTACGATCCTCTGCGCCGCGCGACCGAGGAACACATCGTCCACGCCGCCAAGCAGCAGAGTCACTTCCTCGAGACGGTGCGCGGCGTCCAGTCGATCAAGCTCTTCGGCCGGCAGGAGGTGCGCCGTTCACGGTGGCTGAACCTCGTCGTCGATGCAGTGAATCGCGACCTCGCGACGCAGAAGCTCACGCTGGGCTTCCGCTCCGCCAACAGCCTGGTGTTCGGCGTCGAGCGGATCGCCGTCGTGTGGATCGGCGCGTTGCTGGTCCTCGACAGCGCCTTCTCGGTAGGAATGCTGTTCGCGTTCGTCGCGTACAAGGAACAGTTCTCCGCGCGCGTGGCCGGCCTCATCGACAAGCTGATCGACCTGCGCATGCTGGGCCTTCAGGCCGAACGGCTCGCGGACATCGTTCTCGCACGGCCGGAGGAAGCGAGCGCCGAGCATGCGCCCGACGAAGTGGACGCGAGCCTCGAGGTGCGCGATCTCTCCTTTCGCTACTCCGACACCGAGCCCTTCGTGATGCGCAACTGCTCGTTCCGCATCGAGCCGGGCGAGTCCGTCGCGATCGTGGGCCCATCGGGTGGCGGCAAGACGACGCTCCTCAAGTTGATGCTGGGACTCCTCTCGCCCACCGACGGCAAGATCCTCGCGGGCGGCATCGACATCGAGAAGCTCGGCATCGACCACTACCGCAAGCTCGTGGGCACGGTGATGCAGGACGATCAACTCTTCGCGGGCTCCATCGCCGACAACGTGAGCTTCTTCGACCCGGCGCCGAGCCAGGAAGCGATCGAGCGCTGCGCGAAGCTCGCCGCGGTCCACGACGACATCGCGGCGATGCCCATGGCCTACAACACGTTGATCGGCGACATGGGCGCGGCGCTCTCAGGCGGCCAGCGGCAACGCCTGCTCCTCGCCCGCGCGCTCTACAAGCAGCCGCGCATCCTGTTCCTCGACGAGGCCACGAGCGCGTTGGATGTCCAGAAGGAGCGCGCGGTGAACGAAGCGATCAAGTCGCTTCACCTCACGCGAATCATCATCGCGCATCGGCCCGAGACGATCGCCTCGGCCCAGCGCGTCATCGTTCTGCAGGGCGGCAAGGTTGCGCAGGACCTGCGGAGGGCCGAGGTGCAGGCGGCCTGAGGACTTGATTGGACGCTCTCAGGCCGCGCTCGACCTTCCGATCCGAAACGCCAACCCCGCGATCACCAGCGTGCCCGCTGCCCACAGCACCGCCGGCACGACGGGCAACACCTCGGCGAGTCCGGGCAGCGACGGGCCGCCGGCATTCACGAACGCGATGCGCGCGAACGCCGCGAGCGCCAGCACAGAGAAGAGCATCCCCGTCACGCTGCCGCCCCTCCCCGGATTCCCCACGGCGAGCGCCGCAGTGAACGCACTCATCAGCAGCGTGCCCCACGCGCCGCCGGCGACGAACTGCGCGGCGATCAGTGCATCGAGATTGTCGACCCGTGCCGCGAACGCAGTCGCCGCAACCGCCACGACGCCCGCGAGCGCCATCACGAACAATCCTCCAAAGCGCTTCGTGAGCAGTGTTGCGGGAAGCATCAGCAGGTTGAAGCCGATCCAGAACACCGGCATCAGGTGCTCGAGGTCCTGCGGCTTCGCATGCTTGAGGTAGGCCGGTACCGAGTTCATGGAGAAGTGAACCTGGAATCCCACCGCCAGCAGCGCCACCGCAATCGCGAATGCGCCGATCGTAAAGCCGCCCGGTTGCCGGAAGCGCCACTCGCGCTCGCGCAGCGTCGAGGTCGAGCCTTCCAGCCTTCGTTCGGCGGCGGCCAGCACGAAGGTGACGACCACCACGACAATCGAGGAGATCGCGAACGGAATGCGCGGATCCACGCCCTTCAACGTGCTGCCCAGATACGGCGCCATCGCGCCCGCAATACCAATTCCCAGCATGTAGAGGCCTGCGAGCCACGGCCGGTGCGGGCTCGCCGCGTGCTTGCCGATGAGCATGAGCGGCGGCGCGCGCAGGGCCGATGAGGTCGCGCTCCAGACCACCGTGAGGGCTATGAACGCAGGTACCGAACCCTCGGGCGCGACGAACGGCAACGCGAGGAATGCGGCGCAGGAGACCAGCGTCACCATCGCGAGCCGCGGCCCGATCCGCCCGAGCGTGGCCGCCACGCGATCGGCGTAGACCCCGGCCGCCCAGTCGCAGGCCACGAAGATCGCCTGGTCCATCAGCAGGATCAGGGGCACGGCGTCCTTCGGGATCCCGGCCTGGGCCGCGAGCCCGGGCAGGTAGATCACGTAGATGACCCACGTGAGGGCGAAGAAGAGCTGGAGGACGGCGAGGATCACGCCGGTGGAAGCCATGCCGCCATGATAATGGCCCAGTAGAATGCGCGGGTGCCTCCGTTCCTGATGCTCGCCGTCGTCGGCGGATACTTCGCGTTGCTCCTCGTCGTCGCATGGCGCACCTCCCGGGGTGCCGACAGCGATTCCTTCTTCATCGGCAACCGCTCCAGCCGCTGGGCCGTGGTGGCCTTCGGCATGGTGGGCACGTCGCTCTCGGGCGTGACGTTCGTGTCCGTGCCCGGCGCCGTGGGGCACGACGCCTTCTCGTACTTCCAGCTGGTCCTGGGGCTCTTCGCGGGTTACCTCGTGATCGCGTACGTGCTGCTGCCGGTCTACTACCGCAATCACGTCACGTCGATCTACGATTTCCTCGAGGCACGGCTCGGCCCTGCCTCGCATCGCACGGGTGCCGGCTTCTTCATCCTCTCGCGCACCCTTGGGGCGACCGCGCGGCTCTACCTCGTGGTGAACATCCTGCAGGTCGCGATCCTCGATGCGCTGGGCGTGCCGTTCTGGCTGACCTCGGCGATCTTCGTCGCGATGATCGTGGCCTACACCCTGCAAGGCGGCGTGAAAACGATCGTCTGGACCGACATGCTGCAGACCACGTGCATGCTGCTGGGCCTGGTCGTGCTCTCCGCCGCGATGCTCTCCAGCCTCGACCTCTCGTTCGGCGAGAGTGTCGCGCGCATGCAGGAGCGTGGGCTCGCGAAGGTGTTCCACTGGGAGCCGGATGCCGCGTCGTTCTTTCCCAAGCAGTTCGTGGCCGGCATGTTCATCGCCATCGCCATGACGGGCCTCGACCAGGAGATGATGCAGAAGAACATCTCGGTGAAGACGCTCGCGGACTCGCAGAAGAACGTCGTGGTGATGGCCACGATCATGATGGGCGTCGTGCTGCTCTTCCTCTATCTGGGCGGGCTGCTCTACCTCTACGCGCCCGCGGCGGGCGTGACGGCGGCGGGCGATCGCATCCTGCCCGCGGTCGTTCTGGAACACATGCCCGCGATCGTGCAACTGGTGTTCCTCATCGCGCTCATCTCGGCACTCTTCCCCAGTGCGGACGGAGCGATCACCGCGCTCACATCCATCTTCTGCATCGACATCCTGCACATGAAGCGCCGCGCGGATCTCGACGAGGCCGCGCGCACCCGCATCCGCAAGCGCGTGCACATCGCCTTCGCCGTGATCTTCATGGCGCTGCTGCTGGTGTTCAAGCGTGCCGACAACCCGAGCATGATCGGGCTCATCCTCATGCTGGCTGCCTACACATACGGTCCGCTGCTGGGTATCTTCGCCTTCGCCATCCTCACGCGGCGCAGCGTCCGTGATGGCTGGGTGCCGGTAGTCGCGTTGGCCGCGCCCGCGATCTGCCTGTGGATCGATGCGAACCAGAAGGCGCTCTTCGGCGGCTATCGCATCGGTCTCGAGATGCTGGTCGTCAACGGCGCGCTCACGTTCGCGGGCCTGTGGCTCGCTTCGAGAAAGCCTTGACCACCCCACGCCTCGCCTCGCTCGATGCCTTCCGCGGCTTCGCCATCGCAAGCATGGTGCTGGTCAACAACCCCGGGGACTGGAGCCATCTCTACGCGCCGCTGGCCCACGCGAAGTGGGACGGCTGGACCTTCACCGATCTCGTGTTCCCGTTTTTCCTGTTCGCTGCGGGCGTGTCGATGGCGCTCTCGCTCGAGCGACGGACGAAGGCCGGCGACGACCCGCCGCGCCTGATGGGTTCGATCGCGAAGCGCGCGGCCGTGATCTTCCTCGTGGGGCTCGGATTGAATCTCGTTCCGGCTTTTGACCTCTCGACGGTGCGCATCCCCGGTGTGCTGCAGCGTATCGCGCTTTGCATCGTGATTGCCGCGCCGCTCGCGATCTACATTCGCACGGCGGTCGTCGCGGCGTGGATTGTCGCGTTGTTCCTCGCCTACACCCTGCTCATGCTGTTCGCTCCCGTTCCCGGACCCGATGGCGTGGTCGCGGCCGGCGCGCTCGTACCGGGCCGCGATTTCGGTGCGTGGCTCGATCGCCTGCTCCTCGACGGCCACCTCTGGGCGCAAGCGAAGACGTGGGATCCCGAAGGACTCGTGAGCACGCTGCCCGCCGTGGGCAGCACGCTCTTCGGCGTGTTGACGGGTCGCTGGCTTCTCACGGCCGCTGAGGGACTCGGCACATCGGCGCGCCTGACAGCGACCGGCGTCGCGGCACTTGTCGTCGGCCTGATGCTCGATGCGGCGCTGATGCCGATCAACAAGAATCTGTGGACACCCTCCTACGCGGTGTTCATGACCGGGTGGTCGCTGGTGGCGTTCGGCGCCTTCCACGCACTGATGGATGGCGCGTCCCCATCCCCTCGCGACTTGTCACGCCGGGTGTTGCTGCCGCTCACGATCTTCGGCATGAACGCCCTCTTCATCTTCGCGCTGTCGGGACTCGTGGCCCGCATCCTCGCCGCGGCGAAACTCAAGGCGCCGCTGTATGCGCCGTTCCAATCGTCGATCGCCACGCCGGAGAACGCGTCGCTCGCGTTCGCGATCGCCTTCAGCCTCGTGATGTTCGCGGTTGCCTGGTTCATGTGGAGGCAGCGATGGTTCATCAAGGCCTGAAGCTCCTGGCGTTCGCCGCCGTGCTCCACCTCGCCGGTTGCGCCACGCCGCGCGTGGACGATGGGCCGCCGCCGGCCCCGCGGGAGTTTCGCGCGGCGTGGGTCGCGTCGGTCGCGAACATCGACTGGCCGAGCAAACCGGGCCTGCCGGTCGCAACACAGAAGGAAGAGATCGTCCGCATCGTCGAGCGCGCGCACCGCCTGGGCTTGAACGCGCTCATCGTGCAAGTGCGCCCCGCCGCCGACGCGCTGTATGCAAGCGCCCTCGAGCCGTGGTCGGAGTACCTCACCGGCACGCAAGGCGTGGCACCCGATCCGTACTACGATCCCCTCGCGCTGTGGATCGCCGAGGCGCACCGCCGCGGCATCGAGCTGCACGCATGGTTCAATCCCTATCGCGCGAAACATCGGACGGGGAAATCCGCGCTCGCGGCCACGCACCTCGCAAATACATCTCCCGAGCTCGTGAAGAGCTACGGCGAGTACCTGTGGATGGACCCGGGCGAACCCGAAGCGGCGCGCCGCACGCTGGAGGTGATCGCGGACGTCGTGCGCCGCTACGACGTCGATGGCGTGCACATCGACGACTACTTCTATCCGTACCCGGAGACCGCCCCGGGTGGCGGCGATATCGAGTTTCCCGACGAGCCCGCGTTCGTGGGTTACCGGCTCACGGGCGGCACGCTCGCGCGCGAAGACTGGCGCCGCGACAACGTGAACCAGCTCGTCGAGCGCATCAACGCCACGGTGCATCGGGAGAAATCGTGGGTGCGTTTCGGGGTGAGTCCGTTCGGCATTGGCAAGCCCGAGCGGCGCCCGGCCGGTGTCGTGGGCTTCAGCCAGTACGACAAGCTCTACGCCGACGTGGAGCTTTGGCTCGCGCGCGGCTGGATGGACTACCTCGCGCCGCAGCTCTATTGGGCGATCGACTCGCCGGGTCAGTCCTTCGGCGTGCTCCTCGACTACTGGACCGCGGCAAACACGGCGGGCCGCCACATGTGGCCGGGCTTCTTCACGAGCCGCATCGATGCCACCGAGAAATCGTGGACCGTGGACGAGATCGCGAACCAGATCGCCACGGTTCGCTCGCGCAACGTTCCCGGCCAGATCCACTTCAGCATGGCGGCGTTGATGGAGAATCGCAAAGGCATCGGCGATCGCCTCGCGCAGGCCAATGCGACGCCGGCGCTGGTGCCCGCGACGCCCTGGCTCGACAACACGCCGCCTATGCCGCCGGACATGCGTGTTCGCGCTGCGCCCGGCGACGCGGAGTCGATCTTGTTGGAGAATGCGTCTCCGGCGCCGGAGCGTTCCTGGCTGCTGGCGATCTGGATGCGGCACGGGGCGGCGTGGACGTTTCGTGTCGTGCCCGCCACGGATCGCGAGTTTCGTATCGCAGTCCGGTCCAATGGCGCGCCACTCGAGGCCATCGTCGTTTCGGCCGTCTCGCGGCTCGGCATCGAAAGCACGCGCGTTTCCGTACCCCTGCTCCAACCGAGGTGAAGGCTTGAACGACCGGCAACAAACCCTGTTCGGACTCGGCATCGATGCCGGTGGCAGCGAGACGCGCTGGGCACTCGCGGCCGCGCCGGACGAGATCGTGGCCGAGGGCGCGGTGCAGGGCATGAGCGCCCTGCAGGTGGGCAAGGGCAACCACGTGCGCGACGCCATGGCCGAGATCGCCGCGGCCGTCGCGAAGCACGGCACGCCGCATCGCGTGCACGCCGGCGTGACGGGCTTCGGCGAGAACATCGAGACGCTGCGCGGGCTTGTCGCCGCACCGTTCGCCCTCGAAGGTTCGCACGTCACGCTCGCGAGCGACATGGAGATCGCCTACCTCGACCTCTTCGCGCCCGGCGAGGGCTACATGGTCTACGCCGGCACGGGCTCGGTCGCGGCTTTCATCGACGCCGAGGGCACGCTGCATCGCGCGGGCGGACGCGGTGTCGTCGTGGACGACGGCGGCAGCGGATTCTGGATCGCGCGCGAAGCGATGCGCCGCGTGTGGCGCCTGGAAGATGAAGCGCCGGGGAGCTGGCGCGCTTCACCGATGGCGTGCGCGCTCTTCGACGCGGTGGGCGGTTCGGACTGGGCGAACTCGCGCGAGTACATCTATGCGCGCGACCGCGGCTCGGTGGGTCGGCTGGCACTCGCCGTAGCGAAGACCGCGAATGACGATCCGGCGGCGCGCGAGATCCTCATGGCCGCGGGCGTCGAGCTCGCGCGCCTGGCAAAGGCGATGACGCAACGCTACGGGCCGCGGCCCGTGGTGCTGGCGGGGCGCGCCGCGGAGCTCCACCCGCTCGTTCCGGAGACGATGCGCTCGTCACTGCCCGCCGACTTCCCTCTCACGTTCCGCGCCGCCCGAGGCCAACGCGCCGCCGCACGCATCGCGCTGAAGAAGGCGCTCGCATGACCTCCTCGTGGATGCTCGTCGCGGGCTTCTTCTTCGCGGGGATGGGCGTGTTCGTGAAGCTGGGCAGCACGCATTTCGGCGCGGCCGAGATGGCGTTCTACCGATCCGTATTCACGCTGCTGGTCGTGATCGGCATGATCGGCTGGGCGCGCGGAACGATCTGGAGTGCGCACCTGGGTACGCACATCTTGCGCGGCGTGGGAGGCGCGGTCTCGCTCGTGGGCTTCTTCTATGCGCTGTCGAAGCTTCCGGTGGCCACCGCGCAGACGCTGAACTACACCTCACCGCTGTTCCTCGCCATCGCCACGACGGTGGTGCTGGGCGAGCGCTTCTCGGCCTGGCTGGTCTTCGCCATCATGCTGGGCTTCGCGGGTGTGGCGATGCTGCTCGGCCCCACATTCGACAGCGGCCAGCAGGGTGCCGCGATGATCGGCCTCTTCTCGGGCGTGACGGCGTCGTGGGCCTACCTCGCCGTTCGCACGTTGGGCCGGCTGGGCGAGCCCGATACGAGGGTGGTCTTCTGGTTCGGCGCGATCTCCACCGTGATCTGCGCCACGTGGCAACTCGCTACCGACACCTTCCATGCCGTTCGGTGGGACAACGCCTGGATCATCTTCGGCATCGGCCTTTGCGGCACGCTCGGCCAACTCTGCATGACGCGCGCCTACCGCACCGGCAACACGCTGGTGGTGGGCTCGTTTTCGTACTCGACCATCGTCTTCGCGTCCCTCGCTACACTGGCGATCTGGCAGGAGGTGCTGAGCCCGTGGGAGTGGGCCGGCATGGGAATCATCATCGCGAGCGGTATCCTCGCGATGCGTGTCGAGAAGAAGGAACAGATCGAGGAAGCCGGATTCGAAAGTTGAGAGATGCTGATCACCACTGAAAAACTTGCGCAGCACCTGGATGACCCCGAGTGGATCATCTTCGACACGCGTCACGACCTGATGGACCCGGCTCGCGGACCGCGCGTATACGCCGAGGGCCACATTCCGGGCGCGTACTTCATGCACGTCGACCACGATCTCTCCGGAGTGAAGACCGGCAAGAACGGCCGGCATCCGCTGCCCGACATCGATGCGCTGGTCGCGAAGCTCAATTGTTGCGGGCTCGCACCCGCTCGCCAGGTCGCGATCTACGACGACATGGGCGGCAACTGGGCGATGCGCCTGTGGTGGCTGCTGCGCTGGCTGGGTCACGACGCGGTCGCCGTGCTCGACGGACAGTTCCCGCTGTGGGTGAAGGAAGGCCGGCCCGTCACGAAGGACGTCCCGCCTCCGCGCGCGGGCTCGTTCGTGCCGCGCGTTCGCGATGGCGCCACGGTCAACGCGCGCGACGTCAACGTCATGCGCAGCGCGCCTGGCGTGAAGGTAATCGATGCGCGCGCCACCGAGCGCTATGAAGGCCGCGTCGAGCCGATCGATCCGGTCGCGGGCCACATTCCCGGCACCGCGAATCGCTTCTGGCAAAAGAATCTCGCCGCCGATGGCCGCTTCAAGTCGCCCGATGTCCTGCGCGATGAATACGCGAAGCTCCTCGGCAGCGTGACGCCGGACCAAGCGGTGCACCTGTGCGGCTCGGGCGTGACGGCATGCCACAACATTTTCGCCATGGAGCTCGCCGGCCTCGCGGGCTCCCGCCTCTATCCGGGCTCGTGGAGCGAGTGGTGCGCGGATCCTTCGCGTCCGGTCGCCCAAGGCCCTCAAGACAACGCAAACTGAACCGATAAACATGAACAACTTCTCGCGCTCGCTACTTGCAGTCCTCGCCGTCGCCACCCTGCCCGCTCTCGGCCAGGACATCCTCAAGCCCAAGGACACCCTCATCGTCGATGGCTTGCCGGCGATTCCGCTCGACGTCGCGAAAAAGATCACGGCGTACTCCGAGGTGAAGCCCAGCCTGCTGCTCGGCTGGCATCCGATCCGCCGCGAGATGCTGGTTCGCCAGCGGCTCACCAACACGAACCAGGTGCATCGCGTGGCCGAGCCGGGCGCCAAGCCCGAGCCGCTCACCGATTTTCCGGACGCGGTGAACGGCGCGACCTACCAGCCGACGACGGGCGACTACTTCCTCTTCCCGCGCGGCACGGGCGGCAACGAAGTCTTTCGCGGTTATCGCTTCGATCTCGCCACCAAGGCGGTGACGCCGATCACGCCCGACGGCGAGCGCTCCGGCGGCTTCGCGTGGTCGCCCAAGGGCGATCGCGTCGTGTTCACCACGCAACCGGTCGACAAGACGAGCACCGATCGCATCGCGCGCACCACGGTCTACACGGTCGATCCGCTCAAGCCGGAATCGCAGAGGGTTCTTGCGCGCCTCGAAGGTGGCGGTTGGTTCGGCTGGCGTTTCTCGGAGGATGGCCGGGCACTGGCCTTCATCGAGTACAAGAGCGCGAACGAAAGCTACGTGTGGATCATGGATGTCGCGACCGGCAAGCGGCGCATGGTCACGAAGCCGCAGAAGGACACGCAGGTCTGGTACGGCACGCTGCGCTGGTCGAAGGACAACAAGGGCCTCTATGTCCTGACCGATCGGGGCAATGAATTCAAGCAGCTCGCGTACATCACGCTCGCCACCGGCAAGGAAGTCGCGCTCACCAAGCACGTGTTCGACATCGACGACTACGAGGTCTCGTTCGACGCGAACCGCATCGCCTACGTGACCAACGAGCGCGGCTCGCACGTGCTGCGCTTCTTCGACATGGCCGCGCGCAAGGAGCTCACACGCCCGCCGCTCTTCGATGGCGTGATCACGGATCTCTCCTGGCGCCGCAAGTCCGAGGAGGTGGGCTTCACGGTGACCTCCGCGCGTTCCTCGGGTGACGTGTTCTCCTACGACCTCAAGGCCAACAAGGTCACGCGCTGGACCAATGGGAACAACCCGGCGCTCAACACGAGCGAGTTCTCCGAGCCGCGCCTCGTCAAGTGGAAGAGCTTCGACAACCTGGAGATCTCGGGCTTCCACTACCCTCCGCCGGCGAAGTTCACGGGCAAGCGGCCGGTGGTCGTCCAGGTGCATGGCGGCCCCGAAGGGCAGACGCGCGCGGGCTTCATCGGGCGCAACAACTACTACCTCAACGACCTGGGCATCGCGCTGATCTTCCCGAACGTGCGCGGATCAACGGGCTTCGGCAAGACCTTCCTCAAGCTCGACAACGGGCGCCTGCGCGAGGATTCGGTGAAGGACCTCGGCGCGCTCATCGACTGGATCAAGACGCAGCCCGACCTGGATGCCGACAAGGTGCTCGTCGTTGGTGGCAGCTACGGCGGCTACATGGCGCTCGCTTCCTCCGTGCTGCTCACCGATCGCATCGCCGGCGCAATCAGCACGGTGGGTATCTCCAACTTCGTCACGTTCCTCGAGCGCACGGAAACCTATCGCCGTGACCTTCGGCGCGTGGAGTACGGCGACGAGCGCGATCCGGACATGCGCAAGTTCCTCGAGAGCATCTCGCCGCTCAACCGCGCGAACGAGATCAAGAAGCCGCTCTTCGTGATCCAGGGCTTCAACGACCCGCGCGTTCCGTACACCGAGGCCGAGCAGATCGTGGCCGCCCTCAAGAAGACCGGCACGCCCGTGTGGTTCCTCATGGCGAAGGACGAGGGACACGGCTTCGCGAAGCGCGACAACGCGGACTTCGCGTTCGCCGCGCAGACGGAGTTCGCGCGCGCAATGCTGCTCAAGTAGAAGCGTGGCCGCCGACCTGATCCTGGTCGTCCATGCGGCCTTCGTCCTGTTCGTCGTGGCGTCGTTGCCGGCCATCTGGGTCGGCGCGGCGTTCGGCTGGCGCTGGGTGCGCAACCGCTGGTTTCGCGGGCTTCACCTCGCGGCCATCGCCTTCGTCGTGATCGAGACGGTGCTCGGCTTCATGTGCCCGCTCACGATCTGGGAAGACGCCCTGCGCGGCACCAGTGACGAGCGCGGCTTCATCGCGCGCTGGGTCCACGGTTGGCTTTTCTATCAGTGGCCGCCCTGGGTGTTCAACGCGATCTACATCGCGTTCGGCCTGGCGGTGGCGCTCACCTGGTTCCTGCTGCCCCCGCGCAAGCGCGGGGCGTAAACCTCAGGACTTGCCGAGTGCGGCGTTCACGACGCCGACCATCGCGCTCATCTTGAATGGCTTGGTGACGTAGCCATCCGCGCCCGCGGCGAGGCCCTGCATCACATCCGCGGCACCGGCACGGCCCGTCATCATGATCACGGGAAGCTCCGAGTACTTCGGGTGCGAACGCAGCTTGGCGAGGATCTTGAGGCCGTCGGCATCGGGCAGCGTCACGTCGAGCAGCATGAGGTCGGCGAGCGGCTGGCGATTCACTTCGGCGTTGATCTGCACGCGCGTGGCGGCGAACCGGACGTTGTATCCGGCGGTGGTAAAGATTTCCTGCAGCAGCTTGGACAGCGTGCGGTCGTCCTCGACGACGAGCAGCGTGTGCTTGTCGCTGCCGTCACGCGGCGGGATGAGCTTCGCGGACTTGCGGCCCATGGCCACATAGAAGCCGGCGTGATGCAGCTCTTCGTGGCCCTTGATCGCTTCGAGGCGCGCGTTCTCGAGCTTCTGCGGCGAGGGCTCGGGCGGAGGCGCCTCCTGCACGTTCGTGAAGTCGAGGTCGAAATCGCCGCCGCCGGCGGGAGGGGTAGGAGGCTTGCTGCTCATCCGGGTTGTTCCATGCTTTCTTTTTTCGCGCCGATGCGGCTTTCTTCGCCGCGCAGGAGCTTGCCGATGTTGGCTTCGTGCCGCCAGACGAGCACCGCGCTCATCACCAGGGTGGCCACGAAAGCAGGCCCCGCGCCGAGGGCATAGTATGCCGCGACCGGAGCGAACAGGGCAGAGACAATTGCGCCCAAAGACGAATAGCGGCTGACCACCACCACGGTGAGCCAGACCACGATCACGGCGAGTCCTACGCGCCAATCGAGCGCCAGCAAGACGCCCGCGGCGGTCGCTACGCCCTTGCCGCCCTTGAACCTGAGCCACACGGAGAACACGTGGCCGAGGAACACCGCGACTGCGACGACCGCGACCGCTTCGGCGGGAAGTTGCAGGTGCAACGCCAGCCACACCGCGAACCAGCCCTTGGCCGCATCGCCCACGAGTGTCAGCAGCGCGGCGATGCGCGAGCCGGAGCGAAGCACGTTGGTGGTCCCGGGATTTCCCGAGCCGTAGGAGCGCGGATCGGGCAGGCCCATCGCGCGGCTCACCACGACCGCGAAGGGGATGGACCCGACGAGATAAGCCGCCACGGCATAGACGAGAAGCATCATGTCGTTACTCTACAATATGCCCCTATGGACACTATTTTCATTCGCGAATTCCGCGTCGCGGCCTGGGTCGGGATCTACGAATGGGAGATCCAGCGTGCCCAGACCCTCGAGCTCGACATCGAGATCGGAATCCCCGGCGCCAAGGTCGGCCAGAGCGACGACATCGGCGACACCGTGCACTACGGGCAGGTCGTCGAGCGGATCACGAAGGAGCTTGCCGACAAGCGCTTCAACCTCCTCGAAGCGCTTGCCGAGCACCTGTGCGCGATCATCACGGGCGAGTTCCGCGCGCCCTGGGTGAAGCTCTCCGTGGCCAAGCTCGGCCACATCCGCGACGTCCGCAAGGTGGGCGTCACGATCGAGCGCTCCCGCTGATCACTCCTCGGTGAAGATCTGCCGGTACGCGCGGTAGCTCGAGGCGATCGCCACCGGCACCCACACGAGGATGCCCAGGCCCAGCGTGAGCATCACCGGAATCAGCAGCAGGCACAGCACGATCCCGTAGACGAGGAACGGGATGAAGTTGCGGAAGGAAGCGAAGAAGCTCGCCTTCATCGCATCGATGGGGCTCAAGCCGTGCATGATCACGAGCGCCGGGGCGAACCAGTAGGCCGCAGCAAGCATGACGCCCAGCCCGAGCGCGATCAGCGCGCTGATCGCGAACCCCACGCCCATCGTGCCCAGGGCGATCGCGGCCGCATCCGCGTCGCCGCCCGCGGTGAACAGCACGGGAATGATCGACAGTCCCACGGGAAGGAACATGATCACCATGATCACCAGGCTCGCCACGAGGTAGATCACGCCCACGATCGCGAGCGACTTGAAGTTGCGCTTGAACCCCGCGAACAGGTGCTCGAACTCGAGCTCCCCGCCGTTCTCGACGGACCAGCAGGCCATCACGAATCCCCCGGCGATCACGGGCGTGATGATCTGGAACGCGAGCTGGCCGAGGAACGGGATGAACGCGAGCACGACCGCGATGACGGCCACGACCAGGAACATCACGATCCACATCACGGGCGACTTCTTGAAGAGATCCCAACCTTCGGAGACCCAGCTCACGCCGGCCCCGGCGCCCAGGGTCTCCCCGGGCAGGAACAGCTTGGGCATGGCCGGATCGTTGGCAGCCTGCGTCGTGGCGCTCATGGACATCTCCCCTTTGAAATGTGCGCCGAGATTACTCCTGGAGCCCCACGTCAACAAGCACGGGCGAGAGGGTGCGTACCAGTTCGCCGGGCGGCATCCCCAACAGGTAACCCCGCCGCCCGCCGTTGATGTAGATGCGCGGCAGCGCGAGGACGGAGCGCTCGAGGTAGACCGGCATGGGCTTGCGAGTGCCGAAGGGAGATGTTCCGCCGACGAGGTAGCCCGAATGGCGCTGCGCAACCTCCGGCTTGCAAGGGAAGACGCGTTTCGCGCCCGCCACGCGCGCGAGCTCCTTGGTCGAGACCTTCCGGTCTCCGTGCATCAGGACGATGAGCGGATCGCCCCGGTCGGTTTCCATCACCAGCGTCTTCACGACTTCGTGCTCGGGCACGCCCAGCGCCGAGGACGACACCGACGTGCCCCCGTGCTCGACATACTCGTAGAAGTGCTCGGTGTACGCGACGCCGTTCTGCACGAGGAAGATCGTCGCGGGCGTGCCTGCGGACTTCACAGCACGCTCCGGATCAGCAGCGTCGCCCCCGTGATCGTGAGCAGCACGCCGATTGCGCGGCGCATCTGCTCCTGCGTGAGACCGATGTGGATACGGGTTCCCAGCCTCAGGCCCAGCCACACGAAGGGCGCGAGGACCACCATGCCGCCCAGGATCGTGAGGTGCAGCAGGAGGCCACCGATCGCGTAGACGATGGCGCGCGAGAAAGCCGAGATCGAGATGAGCGTGGAGATGGTGGCGCGCAGCGCCGCCTTGTCCTTGAGGCGGCCGGAGAGATACGTCGCGTAGATCGGGCCGCCTGCGCCGAACACCGTGGCGATCGCGCCACCCAGGAGTGCCGCGGGGACCGACCACCACACCGAGATGGTGCGAATCAGGACGGGGTTCAGGATGCCGTGGATTCCGACGATCACGGTGAACATGCCGAGCGCGAACTTGAGCGGACCCTCGGGCACTTTCACGAGCAGCGTGACGCCGAGCGCGAAGCCCACGAACATCACCGGCACGATGCGCTTCAACTCCTCGCGGCTCACGTGCTGGCGCCCGCTCGAGCCAACGAAGATCGCGGCGCACAGGTCGAGCAGCACCATGAGCGGTACGAGGTACGACACCGGCAGGAAGTGCGCGAGCAGCGGCACCGAGATGACGGTCGAGCCGAAGCCGCTCATGCCGAACACGGTATAGGCAAAGATCACGACCAGCGGCGCCACGAGCCAGAGCCAGGGCGAGAGATTCGCGGTGTCGATCATCCGCGCGGGTGGTGCTTGCGATGCAGCGCCTTCAACCGCTCGCGCGCCACGTGCGTGTAGATCTGCGTGGTCGAGATATCGGCGTGGCCCAGCAGCATCTGCACGACGCGCAGGTCCGCGCCGTGGTTGAGAAGGTGTGTCGCGAACGCGTGGCGCAGCGTGTGGGGCGAGATCGCCTGGCGGATGTCGGCAGCTTTCGCGTGACGCTTCACGAGCCCCCAGAACGCCTGGCGCGTCATCGGCCCGCCGCGCGCGGTGATGAAGAGCGCATCGGACTTCTTGCCGGCGAGCAGCTCGCCGCGCGCGCCCTGCTGGTAGCGGCGGATCCAGTCTCCGGCCTCTTCCCCGAGCGGCGTGATGCGCTCCTTGGAGCCCTTGCCGATCACGCGAATCACGTTCATGTCGAGGTTCACCTGCACGGTCTTCAACGTCACCAGTTCCGAGACGCGCAGCCCGCTCGCGTAAAGGGTCTCGAGCATCGCGCGATCACGAACGCCCTGCGCGGTTTCGGTCGAAGGCGCGGCCAGCAGCGACTCGACGTCTTCCTCCGACATCGACTTGGGCAGTGAGCGCGGCAGCTTCGGCCCTTCGAGGTCCGCCGTCGGATCGTCGGTGCGCAGGCCTTCGCGCACTGCGAACTGGTAGAAGCGCTTGAGCGAAGACACGAGGCGTCCGGTGGTGCGCGGCTTGGCGTGCTTCTCTTCAACCTGCCAGGCGAGGTGGCGCTGCAGGTCGGGCGCGGCGGCTTCGAGCGGCGCGCGATCGAGGTTTGCGCGCATCCAGAGGCAGAATTGCCCGAGGTCGCGGCCGTAGGCGGCGAGCGTGTTCTTCGCGAGGCCGTCGTTGAGCCACAGCGCATCGCCGAAGCGATCGAGGAGCGCGCGGTCAGCCGCGCAAAGCGCCTTCATGCTCGAGTAGCCAGTGCTTGATGCCGAGCTCGAACCCTTCGTCGCGCGCGCCCATGAAGCCGCCGAGCCCGGAAGCGGCGACGATGCGATGGCACGGGACGACGATCGGGAGGGGATTGGCGCCGCACGCGCCACCGACGGCGCGCGGCGAGGACTTCAGCTCCTGGGCGACCTCGCCGTAGGTTCGTGTCTTGCCCGCGGGAATGCGGCACATCGCCTCCCACACGGCGATGCGATGGTGCGTGCCCGACATGAGCAGCGGCAGGTCGAAGGCGCGCTTCGGATCATCGAGGTAGGCCTGCAGTTGCACGCACGCGAGGTACGCGAGCGAATTGCGCGGCGGGGCAAGCGCCGGGACGGTCGGCGCGAGGAAACGAAAGTGCGTGATGTGCTTGTCGGTCGCGCGGATGCCGACGGTCGCGAAAGGCGTGCGAACGCACGCCTGGAACGCTTCAGGCATGTCCGGCTTCACCGGCGAGGGTGCG
Organism: Usitatibacter palustris; assembly: GCF_013003985.1. GTDB lineage: Bacteria > Pseudomonadota > Gammaproteobacteria > Burkholderiales > Usitatibacteraceae > Usitatibacter > Usitatibacter palustris. The sequence goes on from NZ_CP053073.1 coordinate 3,573,881, forward strand.
GATCTTCAGCAACAGGTCCGGTGCGATGCCCACGCCGTCGCGCGCGGCACGCTCGCGGTTGGCGAGGCGGCGCTCTCCGGGCAGGCGTACGCCGGAATCCTCCGTCATCGCGGCGACGAGCGTTTCCACGCGGTCGAGAAATACGTCACGCCCCGCGAGGGCCGCGGGGTCGATCGCGAGGAACGCCTGGCCGATGCGCGTGGGCCGGCCTTCCTCGGTGAAGAAGCTGTCGGACTCGAAGCCGAAGGCCGCACCCGAAAGCGCGCACACCATCAGCTCCACGGTGAGGGCGAGCATCGCGCCCTTCACGCCGCCGGCGGGCAGCATGCTGCCCTCGAGCGCGGCCTTCGCATCCGTCGTCGGATTGCCGTCCTTGTCGAGCGCCCAGCCGTTGGGGATCGCGCGGCCTTCGCGCGCCGCCACCATGATCTTGCCGCGCGCCACCTCGGAGAGCGAAAGGTCGATCACGAGCGCGGGCTTGTCGCGCCGCGGGAACGTGGCCGCGATGGGATTGGTGCCGAAGAGCGCGCGGCGCCCGCCCCACGCGGGCATCGCCGCGGGCGAGTTGCCGAACGCGAGGCCCACGAGGCCCGCTTGCGCGATCGGGTCCACGTGATAAGCCGCGACGCCGAAGTGATTGCTGTTGGTGACCGCGGCGAACGCCACGCCGAACTCGCGCGCGCGCGTGATCACTTCGCTCACCGCGAGTGCACAAGCCGGGAACGCGAGGCCCTGCTTCGCATCGACCAGGCACGCGGCCTTCCCATTGCGAACGACCTCCGGAACCGCGGTGCCCGTGGCGCGGCCGTTCTTCAGGTGCGAGCAGTACTGCGGAATGCGCGATGCACCATGCGACGCAAGCCCTTCGAGCTCCGCTGCCGCCAGCGCGCGCGCCGTGGCCGCCGCCATCGCGGGCGTGGCGCCGCTTTTCTCGAGGGCGCGAACCATGAGCCGTTCGAGGTCGTTGCAGGGGATGGATGAAGTCATGCGGTGATGAGCGATTGTCCGGGTTGCACGCGAGTGAATGCGACGGGCTCGAAGTCGACCTCGAAACGCTCTCCGTGCATTCGCACGCGCGAGAACGCAGCCTCCTTCGGCGGTGGCGAGCCGGGAAAGTCGGCGCGGAAGTGCGCCCCCAGGGAATCGCGCCGCGCCTGGGCTGCCGCGCGAATCGCGCCGCTCACGGTGATGAGGCTTTCGAGGTTGAGCCAGTCGTGCCAGGTCAGATTGTAGCGAAGGTCCTGCCCGGCGACGCCAATTGCGCGCAGGTTGTCAGCGATCGATACAAGGCTCGCTTCGGCGCGCGCGAGCCCCTCGGCGTCGCGCAGGATGCCGACGTCCTCCCACATATGGGAAAGCAACGCTTCGCGCAGTGCACCGAGGTCGCCGCGGGGCTTGTCGAGCGGAAAGCGCGCGCGCGCGATCGCCGCTTCGAGCGCCGCGGCATCGGGCTCGCGCCACGCGCCCTCGTGGATGACCCACTCGCCCATCGCATCGCCCGCGATGCCGCCGAAGACGGTGGAGTTGGCCACGCCATTGCCGCCGAGGCGGTTGGCCCCGTGCACGCCGCCCGTGTCCTCGCCGGCCGCGAAAAGACCCGTGAGCGAGGTCTGGCAGCGCGCATCGAACTCCACGCCGCCCATCATGTAGTGCGCGGTGGGTACGACCTCGACGCGCCCTCCCGCGAGATCGAAGCCGCAGTCCTCGCAGCGATCGACCATGCCCTTGAACGCGGCGCGCACCTTGTCGGCGCCGAGGTGACCCATCGAGAGGTACACGCCGCCGTTGGGTGTTGCGCGTCCCGCGCGAATCTCCGCGAGGATCGAGCGCGAGACGATGTCGCGCGTGGCACGCTCGCCGCGCGGATCGTAATCGGCCATGAAGCGGCGGCCCTGGTCATCGAGCAGGTAACCGCCCGCGCCGCGCAGGCCTTCCTCGAGCACCGTGCCGGTCATGCGCGTATCGGCGCCGGCGAGGAGGCCCGTCGGATGGAACTGCACCATCTCCATGTCGCGCAAGGTTAGGCCCGCGCGCAGCGCCATCGCGAGGCCATCGCAGCTCTTGTCGCCCGAGGGCGTGTGGTACTTGTACATCGTCGGCCCGCCGCCGGTGGCGAGCAGCACCGCCTTGGTCTGCACGAAGACGAACTCGCCCTTGCGCATGTCGATGAGCAGAACGCCCGCGAGCGCCTTGCCCTCGGCATCCTTCACCAGCTCCACGGCGCGGTGCTCCTCGAGGCGCGTGACGCCCGATGCCCAGACCTGCTCCGAGAGCCGGTTCACGATCTCGATGCCGGTGAGGTCACCCTTGTGCACGGTGCGATCGAACGTCTGGCCGGCGAACGCCTTCTGGTGCAGCGTGCCATCCGGATTGCGGTCGAAGAAGCAGCCCACTTCGTTCTCGAGCTCGCGCACGCGCTCGATAGCCTTCGTGACGAGCGTCCAGGCGAGGTCCTGGTCGGGCAGCCACTTGCCGCCCTCGATCGTGTCCATGAAGTGGCGCTCGACGGAGTCGCCCTCGCCGAGGGCCACGTTGTAGCCGCCCTGGACCATGCGCGTGCAGCCGCATTTGCCGAGCAGGCCCTTCACGGCGATGGCCACGGTGAGGCCAGGTGCGGCGCGCCGGGCGTGCAATGCGGCGAAGAGTCCCGCCCCACCCGAACCGAGGATGAGGACGTCCGAGCGCAGCGACTTCACGCCGGATTCGGCGCGGGCGCCCTGCGGAGCATTTGCAGGACGATCGCGACCACGAACAAGCCGACGCCGACGTAGTCGAGGTTGCCCGCCGGAATCAGGACCAGGATTCCCGCCGCGAGCAGCAGCAGGCGCTCGATGAGCGTCGTCTTCTTGAGCGCCCACCCCTGCAGGCCGGCGGCGAGCGCGGCGATCGCGACGAACGAGAGAACGACCAGGCCCGACACCGCGAACCAGTCCGCGCCCTTGGGAAGCTTCAGGAGCAGGCCCACGCCCAGCGGATCGAGCACGAAGAAGAACGGCACGACGAACGCGGGCATCGTGTACTTCCACGCCTGCAGCGTGGTCTTGTAGGGATCACCGCCCGTGATGGCGGCCGCGGCAAAGCACGAGAGCGCGGTGGGTGGCGACACTTCCGAGAGCAGCGCGTAGTAGAAGATGAACATGTGCGCCGCGAAGTCGGGCACGCCCAGCGTTATGAGCGCCGGTGCCGCGATCACCGCGCAGATGATGTACGAGGCCGTGACCGGGACCGCGAGCCCGACGATCCACACGATGAGCGCGGTGTAGATCGCGGTGAGCGCGAGGCTGCCGCCGGCGTAGTCGATCACGATCGACGAAAACTTGAGGCCCAGGCCCGTGAGCGTCACGACCCCCACGATGAGGCCCGCGGCCGCGCAGGTCGCCGCGACGTTGAGCACGCCGGTGGTGCCCGCTTCCATCGCCTGGATGAAGCGCTTGGGCATCATCGCGGAACTGCGGTCGAGGAAGCTCACGACGAACGCGGTCACCGTCGCCCAGAACACCGAGAGCGTGGGCGAGAAGCCCCACATCATGAAGATGATGATCGAGGCAAGCGACAGGAAGTGGAACCAGTAGCGCTTCGCAAGCGACCACGCGCTCTCCACCTTCTCGAACGTGGTGCTGCTCATGCCGTACTTGCGCGCGTCGAGCTCCACCATCAGGAACAGCGAGAAGTAGTAGAGGACGGTGGGGATCACCGCCATCTTGATCACTTCGAGGTACGAGACCTTGAGGAACTCCGCGATCAGGAACGCCGCTGCGCCCAGCACAGGCGGAGAGAGGATGGCCCCCAAGCCACCCGCGGCGAGCAACCCGCCCGCGGCGTTCTTCTCGTAGCCCGCGCGCTTCAGCATCGGATAGGCCACTGAACCGATCGTCACCGTGGTCGCAACGCCCGAACCCGAGGGACCGCCCAGCAGGAATGACGAGAGCACGACCGCGCGGCCGGCGCTCGAGGTCTTGCCGCCGAGGAGCGAGAAGGAAAAGTCGAGGAAGAACTTGCCCGCGCCCGAGAACTGCAGGAACGCGCCGTAGATGGTGAACAGGATGATGAGTGTCGCCGAGACATCCACCGCGACGCCGAAGATGCCCTCGAGCGTCATGTACATGTGGCCCACGAGGCGCGAGATGTCGTAGCCGCGATGCGTCCACGGCGCGGGCAGCCACGGGCCGGTCATCGCATAGGCGAGGAAGCAACCGATCACGATCGGCATGATCCAGCCCGATGTGCGGCGCGTGGCCTCGATCACCAGCAGGATCAACGCGACACCGAGGATCTTGTCCCAGGTGTTGGGATCGGTGTTCCGGTCGGGGAAGGCATCGCCACTCACAACCATGTAGGCGATGCAGGCGACCGACAGCAGCGCGAGCAGGACGTCCCATGGCATCAACCGGTTGCGAAAGCGTTTCGCGACCGGAAACATCATGTAGGTGAGGAACAGCACGAGCCCGACGTGCACGCCGCGAAGCACGTCCGCCTGGACGATTCCGTAGGCTGCATAGAGGTGGAATGCGGAGGTCGCGACGGCGACGGCGGTGAGGAAGATCGCGAGCCAACCGCGATACCGGTTGGCCGCACCTTCTTCCGCTTCGATGTATTCCTCGACCTGCCGGCGCTGCTCTTCGGTCAGCTCTCCGGCCGGGAGTTTCTCCTCGGACATGTCCCCTCCTGTTTCAAGGGGACTTTACCGACTTTCAGGAGCGCTGGGCGTAGAGAACCCAAAGACGGGCGAGATCGGCGGTGCCGTCGGTGCCGCCCACGGTCTTGAGGACCTGGACGCCCTTGGCACGCTGGCCGTTCTGCACCATGGCCTCGCCCAACTGCAGCTTCGCATCCTCGGGTCGCTTGAGGCCGCCCTTCTTGATGCCCTTCTCGGCGAGCGCCACGCCCTTCTCGGCCTGGCCCTCGTACACGAGGTTGACGCCGACCTTCACGAGGTCGGTGCCGTCCTTGCCGGCTTCGGCTTCCTTCACGACCTGGTCGCGGGCCTTTTGCTGGTCCTCGAGTTCCTTCGTGATCAGGGCCTTGAGGCGCTTCTGGCGCTCGGCTTCCTTGGTCGTGTCGCTGAACACGTTCGCGGCGTAGGCCTTCTCGACGATCTGCTTGGCTTCGGCGGGGTAGCCGGCCTGGAGCGCGAGCTGCGCGTACTCCATGTAGTCGGGCGAGCCGGCGAGATTTCCGGTGACGGACTTGAGGCGGAAGACGTCGAGCGAGAGGCGATCGGAGAAACCGGGCTTCTTCTGCACGCGGTTGAGCAGGTCGGTCCAGTACTCCTTCTTCGGGTAGTACTGCACGAGCTTCTCGAGCGCGTGGACGTAACCGCCGGTGTCCTTGCTCTTCAGGTGGCAGTTGGCGAGGATCTGCAGCTCGTCTTCGCCCGGCTTCTTGCCGTTGCCGCCTTCTTCGCTGACGCTCGCGAGCATCTTGTTCACCGCGCCGCAGTCGCCGCCGAGGTAGTAGCTCTGCAGCAGCACCGAGCGCATCGAGGGATCGTTGCCGCCGTCCTTGAAGTAGCGCTGGGTCCACTTCGCGGCGCTGGCGTAGTCCTTCTTGTTGTAATAGGCGACGGCCGTGCCCTGGACGAGGGCCAGCGCTTCGCGCCCGGTCACCTTGCCGGAAGCGAGCAGCGCTTCGTTCGCGCGAATCGTGGCGTCGTGGTCGCCCGAGGCCGAGGCCGCGGCGGCCTTCATCTGCGCAATCAGGTCGTTCTCGTACGGCGTGCGGCTGGGCACGGCTTCGGCCTTGGCGATCTCCGCCATGGCCTCGCGTCCCTTGCGCTGCTTGATGAGCGCTTGCGCAGCCTGGAGGGGCTTGCCGACTTCCGGCCGCACTCCCTCGCCCCTGCCCTGCGCCATGGCGCCGGTTGCACCGAAAGCGGCGATCCACAGTGCGCAAACCAATGCGCCGAAAACAGGCGTGCGTTTCATGCTGGTTGTTCTCCGCGAACTAGTCGATGTACTGCTCGGCGCCGATCAGGCCGATCTTGCTGATGCCACGGCTTTGCGCGGAGGCCATGACGCCGGCCACGTTGCCGTACTTCACCAGCTTGTTCGGGCGCAGGTGGAACTCCGGCTGCACCGGCATCTGCGCGGCATTGGCGAACTTCGAATCGAGCGTTTCGCGATTGGCGAGCGCCTCGCCATCCCAGAGCACCGTGCCGTCGAAGTCGATCTCGATCGTGACCACGGTCGGAGGCTCGAGCGGCGGCGGCGGATTGCCGACCGGCATGTTGAGCTTCACGGCATGCGTCTGGATGGGGATCGTGATGATGAGCATGACCAGGAGCACCAGCATCACGTCGATCAACGGCGTGGTGTTGATGTCGATCATCTCCTTCGGATCCTGGTCCCCGCCACCGCCAACTGACATACCCATTTACGGATTCCTTTGAAAGATTTGCTACTACCCGCGAGGCGGCGGCTCGGTGATGAAGCCGATCTTGAGGATTGCCGCCCTCTGGCAGGTCGCGACGACCCTGCCCACGGATTCATAACGCGCGCTGGCATCGCCCCGGATGTGGACCTCGGGTTGCGGCTGCAGCACGGCCACTTTCTTCAGCCGCTCCAGCAAAGCCTTGGAATCCGGAACCAGCTCCTGGTTCCAGAACACGTCGCCATCCTTGTTCACCGCGATGACGATGTTTTCCGGCTTGGTCTCGTTGGGCTGGTTGCGCTCCTTCGGCAGCTCGAGCGGCACCTGCTGAATCACGACCGGGATCGTGATCAGGAAGATGATCAGCAGCACCATCATCACGTCCACGAGGGGCGTGGTGTTGATGGCGACGATGACTTCGTTCTCCTCCTCGAGATCCTGCCCGACGGTGACGCCCATGGCTTATCTCGCGCCAGCCGCGCGCTTCGCGTTGCCGCTCACGAGCACGAGGTGCAGGTCCGCGCTGAATGTGCGCAGGTATTCGAGCGCGACCTTGTTGCGGCGCACGAGCCAGTTGTAGCCGAGCACCGCGGGAACCGCGACCGCGAGGCCGATGGCCGTCATGATCAGCGCCTCACCCACCGGGCCCGCGACCTTGTCGATCGAAGCCTGGCCGGCGATGCCGATGGCCGTCAGCGCGTGGTAGATGCCCCACACCGTGCCGAAGAGGCCGACGAACGGGGCGGTGGAGCCCACGGTCGCGAGGAACGCGAGGCCGTCCTGCAGGCGCGACGACACGTTGTCGACGGCGCGCTGGATGGACATCGTGACCCAGGTGTTGAGGTCGATCGTCTCGAGGAGCTTGCCTTCGTGGTGCGAGGTCGCCTTGACGCCGGACTCGGCCACGAAACGGAAGGGGCTGCCTTCCTTGAGGCTGCTGATGCCTTCCTGGACGGAGCCGGCGGACCAGAACGTGGTCAGCACGCCGCGCGCCTGGCGGAAGAGCTTGAACTGCTCGTACACCTTCACGAACATGATGTACCAGCTGCCCATCGACATGATGATGAGGATGATCAGGGTGCCCTTCGTCACGAAGTCGCCCTGCTTCCACATGGCTTCCATGCCGTACGGGTTCTCCACGACCTCCTTCTCGGCCTTGGGGGGCGCGGGCGGGGGCTTGGGCGCATCCGCGGGCTTCGCGGCTTCGGTGGCTTGCGCGGCCGCATCGGTCGAGGCGACCAGCAAGACGCTAGCCGGGGCCGCGGCGATGACCAGGGCCACCAGCAGCGCGTTGATTCGGCGGATCAGTTGCATAACGTTCTCCTATTAATTCCCTGTGACTTGATTACGTTGACAATCGTTACGACGGACGCGCGTCAGTCCGTCAGCTTGAATTCGATTTCGACTTCGCCGATGAAGCCCACCGGTTCGGGTGCGAAACGCCACTGCATCAGCGCGCGGATGACTTCGCGGTCGAACACGCGCGCGGGATTCGCGCTCGCGATCTTCACGTCCGACACGGAGCCGTCGGGACGAATGTGCACGTGCGCGATGACAGTGCCCTTCTCGATGCCTCGCTTGATGGCATCGCGCGGGAAGATCGGATCGACCTTGCCCACCGGGCGCACGTTCTTGCGAAGGACGGGGCCGTCGGCGGGCTTGGGCGCGGCGACGGGCGGCGGGCCCGGCGGCGGCTTGACCGGCGACACGGCGGTGATCGTGGGGGCTTGCTGCGCCTGGATGGGAACCTGGATGTTCACTTCCGGCGGCGGAATGAAAGGCGGCGGCGGCGTCGCGAGCTTCGGCGGCGGCGGTGGCGGCTGGTCGGGGATGACCTTCTTTATCTCCTCGATGATCTTGGTCTCGAGGGGCGACTTGATGACTTCCACTACTTTTCGCGCAAGCCCCGTGACGAGCGCGTAGCCCACTGCGACGTGCAGCAGGGCGACAACGAGGACGCTCGGGAGGTGCTTCCCGAAGCTGCGTTCGGAATCGGCGTAATCCACTTCAAGACCCTCTCATGCGAATGCCGCCCGCGTGCTGATAGGCGGGCCTGGGTTTTCCGGATGCCCTTTGTGGGGGTGCCGGGGCCTGAATCTCCCCTTGTCCGGCTCTGGCGACCGGTAAGCCGGCGGCTAGCTTACGCGAACATTCCGTTTCCGGGACGGCCCGCGGGCCCTTGTTTTGTTACCCGCTTTTGTTACCGAGCCAAGTCGGCCATTTTACTTCAGCCCGAGGCGAAATAGCACTAGTTCGCGTCTGGTCTTCGCCCGGGCCGCCACGTCGGCATAGAGGCTTCCCCCGTGGCTGTCCATGGCCACGAGGAGCGGGCCGAAGTGTTTCACCCGAAATTTCCAGATCGATTCGGGGTTCAGGTCGTCCATGTCGACGTCCTCGATGGCCTCGACCCAGGTGGTTTCCAGGGCGGCGGTGCCCCCGATCACGGCGAGGTAGGCGCCCCCGATCTCCCGAAAGGCTTCGAGCGAGGCCGCCCCCAGGCCGCCCTTGCCCACGACCAGGCGGACGCCCATTTGCGACATGAGCGGGCGGGTAAAACGTTCCATGCGCGCCGACGTCGTGGTCCCGACACAGATCGGGGCGTAGCCCGCGGGGTGCTCCGCCGAGGGCGCGACCTTCCGGACGTTGGGCGCGGTGTGCATGGCCGCATGGCCCGCGAGATCGAAGCGAGTGGCTCGCCCACGGTCGAAGAGCGCGATCTGGTTCGCATCCCGGATTCCGTAGAGCGGACCTTCGAGCGTGACGGTGTCGTTCACCCGCAATGCGCGCACCTGCTCCTCGGTGACCGGCGGCGTGAGGACGTGGTGCGCCATCGCTAGAAACCGTAGGCCACGCCCTGCGGCGTGATGGTGGCCGAGGCGCGGCGCGCCGAGTGGCACTGCATGTTCACGGCCACCGGGTTCATCGTGATGTGGGTCGCGGCGATCTCGACGTGCACCGCGAACGCCGTGGAATCGCCGCCGAGTCCCTGCGGCCCGACGCCGAGGTCGTTCACTGCCGCGCTCAGCTCTCGCTCGAGCTTCGCGCCCTCGGGATCGGCGCAGGCGCTGCCCAGCGGCCGCGTGGCCGCGCGCTTGGCGAGCGACATGCACAGATCCGAAGTGCCGCCGACGCCCACGCCCACGATGGTGGGCGGACAGGTCTTGCCCCCGGCCTCGAGCACGCAATCGACGACGAACAGCTTGATCGCGCCGATGCCTTCGGCGGGGACGGCCATGCGCAGCCACGAGTTATTTTCCGAGCCGCTGCCCTTCGGGACCATCTCGATGCGCAACTGGTCTGCTTCGTCGGAAAAGTCGATATGGATGGGTGGTACGCCCGGCCCGCAGGAGGTGTGCTCGTTCTTTCGCGTGATGGGATGCACGACGGAGCTGCGAAGCGAGTGCTCGCGCGTGGCCCGTTCGCATCCGCGGCGGATCGCGTCCATCAGGGCGACCCCGTCGATTTCGACGCCGCGGCCGATCACGACGTTATAGATAGGTATGCCGGTGTCCTGGCACAGAAGGTTGTCGGTACTTTCTGCCACGCGGATGTTAGTTACCATCGTCGCGAGCACGCCCTGCGCGGTCGCGTCCGTCTCGGAGGCGACGAGCCGCCCGAAGCCTTCCTTGATGTCGGGGGGCAGGACCTTCAGCGCACGAACGTAGAGCTCGCGCGCCGCGTCCTCGACCTGGCGGGGATCGACCTTCATTGCGCGGTGAGGTTGCGCTCCTTGATGACGCGGGCCCAGCGCCCGCTCTCCTCGCGGATCGCCGCGGCGAAATCCGAGGGCGTGTTCGCGACCGGTGCCATGCCCTGTTGCGCGAGCTTCTCGCGGAACTCCGCCGAGAGCAGCACCTTGGCCGAGTCCTTCTGGATCCTGTCGATCACGTCGGCCGGCGTTCCCGCGGGAACCATCAGGCCGAACCAGCCCGCGTTCTCGAAACCGGGCAACGCTTCCGCCGCGGCAGCGACATCGGGCACCTGGGCATTGCGGGCCTTGCTCGTGACGGCGAGGGCCTTGAGCTTTCCCGACTGGATGTGACCGATCGCCGCGGCGAGGTTGGGAGTCGCCATCTGGATCTGGCCACCGATGAGGTCGGTGAGCGCGGCCGACTCGCCCTTATAAGGAACGTGCGTGATGTCGATGCCGGCGGCGAACGCGAAGTTCTCCGCCGCGAGGTGTGTTTGCGTACCAATTCCCGCGGAGCCGAAGTTCACCTTCTTGGGATTGGCCTTGGCGTAGGCAATGAATTCCTTCAGGTCCTTCGCGGGCACGCCCGGGTGCACGACGATCACCTGCGGGCCGGTCGCGACGTTCGTCACGGCGACGAGATCCTTCGCCGGGTCATAGGTGAGCGTCTTGTACATGTGCGGGTTCGCGGTAACGATCGATCCCGAGGTCATGAGCATCGTGTAGCCATCGCCGGGCGACTTGGCGACCGCATCGGCGCCGATGTTGCCGCCCGCGCCGGCCTTGTTCTCCACGACGACCGGCTGGCCCCAACCTTCCGAAAGCTTCTGCGCGAGCAATCGCGCGACCACGTCCGTGGCGCCCCCCGCGGCGAACGGGACGATGATCTTCACCGGCTTCGCGGGCCAGGCCTGCGCCTGAGCCGCGAGCGGCATCGCAAGCGCGAGCAGCGCTGCACCGAGCACCTTGATCACCTTCGTTTTCATGGAACCTCCTTGGTTTCGTTCTTCGATTGTCGCGCGAATCTTCAGCGTGCGAGCGCCACGATGAGCATGACGACGAGGCTGGCACCCGCGGCGAGGGCAGCCAGAGTCTTCTGCCAATTGCGCCACGGCAGGAATTCGAGGGCGAGCAGCCGGAGCCCGCCGGTGAGATGGGCCGCAAGGAGCAGCACCAGGATCCATTCGGCGAACTTGAGCAACGGCCGCTGCGTCCAGTCGATCCATTCACCAAGCGCGGCTTCGCCGTTCAGCGCGCTGCCGAGCACGTAGAAATGCGCGGGCAGGAAAGCCGCGAGGCCGATCCCCGAGAGCCGGTGCACGACGAAGGCCCAGAACGCCGGATGGTTGCGGCTCGCCTTCACAGGTAGACCGCCGCGATCGCGCGCAGGCCGAGCACCGTGAGCATCACGCCGAAGACCGTGATCGCGACCTGCGCGGAATCGCCACGCCAGCCGACCCACTCGGCAAGGATGGTGCGCAAGCCGATGGCGCCGTGGATCGCCGCTGCGAAAACGAAGACCGTGTAGAAAAGCCCCCACGCGACGCTGCCGCGCGTGCGCGCGAGGATCTCGCCGGCCGTGAGCCCGCCCTGCACGGCATAGATGATCGTCGCGAGGTGCACGACGACGCAGAATGCGAGCACCACGGCGGTCGCGCGCTGCGCCGCCCAGAGCCGCACCTCGCGCAAGCTCACTCGTCGCTCCACGGCGCGAGGGTGAGCAGCGCGCCCGTCGTTGCCCGCTTCAAGCCGGCAATGGATTTCGTGGGCACGAGATGCTTGGGGCAATGCTCGGTGCAGCTCATGTGCGTGTGGCACGCGTGGCATCCGGCATCGCCTGCGACCGCGAACAGGCGATCGGCGCGCGCGCCATCGCGCACATCGTTCACGAGCGTCCACGCGCGGTTGAGCGCGGCAGGCCCCAGGTAATCGGGATTCCAGGTGACCACGTCGCAGGCGCTGTAGCAGACCGCACAGCCGATGCACTCGATGCCTGCATCCGCTTCCTGGCGCTTGGCCGACGTGGGCTCGACGACCGCGGGTTCGTCGGCGCGCGTACGCGTCGGCACGAAGCGGCCCTTCGCGCGCGTCCACTTGGAGAAGAACTCCTCCATGTCGGTGACGAGGTCGCGAATCACCGGGAGGTTCGCGAGCGGTGCCACTTCCAGGTGGCCGTCGTCAGCGACCTTGTCGACGTGCGTGCGGCACGTCCAGCGCGGCGTGCCGTTCACGCGCATCGCGCACGAGCCGCACATGCCCACCCGGCACGCGAAGCGGTAGGCGAGCGTGGGATCGAGGTGGCGCTGGATATGCGTCACGACATCGAGAACCGTTTGCGAGGGACGCCGCGGAACCTGGAAGGGCTGGAACGCGCCCTCCGCGCCGCCGCGCCAGACACGAACCTCGAGCAGGTCGCTCATGGCAATGCGATGGCCGCCATCACGATCAGCGCGAGGAAGAGCGTCTCCACGACGAGCAGCAGCACCGGCTTCATGCCCATGTCCACCAGCGACTTGAGCGACGTCTTCATGCCGATCGCGGCGATCGCCATCACGAGGCACCAGCGCGAGATGTCGTTGCCCCAGCTGGTCACCGCCGCGGGAATGATCCCGGTGCTGTTCACGGCGACGAGCAATGCGAACACCACCGCGAACCAGGGAAGCAACGGCGCGGAGCGGGCGGCATCGCTGCCGCGCACATGCAGCGCCACGCCGATCGCAAGGCACACCGGCAACAGCATCGCCACGCGCAGGAGCTTCACGATGGTCGCCGTGTCGCCTGTCAGTCCGGACACGCTGTAGCCGGCACCCACGACCTGGGCCACGTCGTGGATCGTGCCGCCGAGGAAGATGCCCGATGAGCGATGGTCGAGGCCGAACGCGGCGGTGACGATGGGATAGACGATCATCGCGAGCGTGGAAAGCGCTGTCGTGCCGATGACCGTGAAGCTCGCGTCGCGCTCGGCGTTCTTGTGACGCGGAAGGATCGACGCGATTGCGAGTGCGGCCGACGCGCCGCAGATCGCGACCGCGCCCCCGGTCAGCGTGCCGAATGCCGATCCCAGCTTCATCGCGCGCGCCAGGAGGATTCCGCAGGCGATCGTGAAGACGACCCCGCCCACGACGAGCGCCACCGTATTCCACCCGAGCGCGCTCACCTGGTCGATCGTGATGCGCAGGCCGAGTAGCGCCACACCCGTGCGCAGGATGTGCGACGAGGCGACCTGGATGCCCGGGCGGCAGCGGCCTTCTTCGGCGAGGAAATGCAGCGCCATGCCCAGCAGCAACGCGAACAGCATCGCCGAGGCGCGGTAGTGCACGGAAAGGAATGTGGCGGCGATCGCAACGACCGCCGCCACGGTGATACCGGGAAAGTACAGCCTAAGCGCGTTCACGCACTCTCGTAGAGCCTCGTGAGGACGAACTCGCGGTGGCCCAGCGCCTCGGCCGCGGTGAGGCGGCCGTTGGCCGTGCGGAACATGCACTCGAGCAGCGCGTCGCCCGCCTGGTCCGGCGACATCTCCTTGCGCAACATCCCGGAGACATCGACGTCGATGTGTTCACTCATCGTTCGCACAGTACGCGGATTCGCGCACAGCTTGATCACGGGAAGGATCGGGTTGCCGATCACGTTGCCCTGCCCCGTGGGGAAGAAGTGCACCGTGTAGCCCGCGGCGCCGCACAGCGTGACCATTTCGGCGGCGGCGGAGGACGAGTCGAGGAACCAGAGGCCGGGGCCGGTCGGCGTCTCGTGCTTGTCGAGCACGCCGTCGATCAGGCATTTGCGGCCGATCTTCTGGATGTTCCCCAGCGCTTTCTCCTCGATCGTCGTGAGGCCGCCCGCGATGTTGCCCTTGGTCGGCTGCGAATCGCGCAGGTCGCTCGTCTTGTGCGCCTCGACCACCGCCTGGTAGCGATCGAACATGAACTGGAATTTCTTGCGCACTTCGGGCGTGCGACAGCGCTCGGCCACCAGGTGCTCGCCGCCGGTGAGCTCGGTGGTCTCGCCGAAGCACATCGTCACGCCGTGGTCGTACATCTTGTCGAAGGCGTTGCCCACGGTCGGGTTCGCGCCGCAGCCCGAGGTCGTGTCGGATTCGCCGCACTTGGTCGAGACCCACAGGTCTTTGATCGGGCGCTCCTCGCGACGCAGCTCGCTCGCCCACTGCACGAACTCCTTCGCCTTCTTCGAGGCGCGCATGATCGTGTCGTGGTCGCCATGCTGCTCGATGCCGAAGAAGGCCACGGGCTTGCCGGTCGCGGCGATCGCGTCGGCCACCTTCTTCGCCCATTGATCCTCGATGCAGATCACGACCACCGCCGCGACGTTCGGGTTCGAGCCCGTGCCGATCAGCGTGTGGAAGTGCAGCTCGAGGTCCGCGCCGAACTGCAGGCGCCCGTACGGGTGCGGGATCGCGAGCGTGCCCTTGATGTTGTTGGCCACGGCCTCGGCGGCGGCATTCGACAGGTCATCGACCGGCAGGATGAGAACGTGGTTGCGAACGCCGATGCGGCCGTTCTCGCGCTTGTAACCCCAGAAACTCGCTTTGGTCAGATCCATGTCGTCCTCTTTACCAGCGCTTGGTGCGCAGGTTCTGCACGTGCGTGTGCTCGCCCACCGCGATCGGCGCGATGGTCTTGCCGATGTCCACACCGTACTTGATCACGGTGTCGCCGCTCTTGAGCGACTTGATCGCGAGCTTGTGGCCGATCGGGATGTCGGAAAGGGCCTTGAGCTCGATGTCCTTGTCCTGGTCCATGATCCAGCCGCTCAGCTTGTCGCCGGATTTCACGCCTTCGACCACGACGACGCCGACCGAATCGTGCTCGTCGTGAACCACGAAATGAATCATCTTCGCCTCCGGTATTTCATGTTGGGGACAGGTCACAACTCGAACGAAAGGATGTGCCCTGTCCCCCAAACCGGTCAACTAGATGAGTTGCATGTATCCTCGGCCGATGCCTGCGCGCGCTCCCTTGCGTTCCCTCGTCGCCGACCGGCCGCTCGCCGAGCAGGTCCGCGCGCAACTCGCCGAGGGCATGGCGAAGGGCGCGTGGAAGCCGGGCGAAGCGATTCCGTCGGAGTCGCAGCTTGCGGCGCGCTTCGGTGTCGCGATCGGCACCATTCGCAAGGCGGTCGACGGCCTGGTCGCGCAGCAGGCCCTGGTGCGACGGCAGGGCAAGGGCACGTTCGTGACGGCCCACGATTCGGGCCGCCTCATGTTTCACTTCTTCCACATCGTCGAGCGCGACGGCACGAAGAGCTATCCGGAAGTGCGCACGATCGATTTCCGCCGCGACCGCGCCGGCGCGGAAGCCGCACGCGCGCTCGATCTATCGCCGCTCGACAAGGTCGTTCGCATCCGCAACGTGTTGTCGTTGCGTGGGCGGCGCGCGATCCTCGACGACATCACGTTGCCTGCGCAGCTCTTTCCCGGCCTTACCGAGAAGATATTCGTCGCGCGCGAGAACACGATCTATCACCTGTACCAGAGCCGCTACGGAATCAACGTGCTGCGGGCCGACGAGCGGTTGCGTGGCGCCGTGGCTTCGCGCGAGCAGGCCGAGCGCCTCGGCATCGACGAGGGCGCAGCGCTGCTCGAGATTCGCCGCGTGGCCTACACCTTCCGCGACCGGCCCGTGGAGCTTCGCGTCTCGCACGTGGATGCCGCGCGCTTCGAATACCACAACACGCTGGGCAAGGGCGAGGTGCTCTGATGGCGCTCGCCCTCGCGATCCTTCCCAACTTCGTGCTCATCGCGCTGGGCTTCCTGCTCTCGCGGCGCTTCGACTACGGCCGCGATTTCTGGGAAGGGCTCGAGAAGCTCGTGTACTACGTGCTCTTCCCGGCGTTGCTGTTTCGCTCGCTCGCGGTCGCACAACTCGATTTCTCCAGGACGGGTCTCCTGCTCGCCCTCGCCTGCGCATTCACCGTCGCGGGCATGTTGCTCGCCCTCCCCGTGGGTCGACTCTTCAAGCTCGAGCGCGCCGTTTCCGCGAGCGGCTTCCAGTGCGCGTTCCGCTTCAACACGTACATCGGACTCGCGCTCGCCGGCAGCCTCTTCGGCCAGCCCGCGGTGGCTGCCGCGGCAATCCTCCTCGGCGTGATGATCCCGCTCGTGAACCTCGCCGCCGTGGCGATGCTCGCCTCGGGCAGCGACCGCGGATTCCTGCGCGAGCTCGTGCGCAACCCGCTCATCATTTCCACGGTGACGGGCTTTGCCTGGAACGTGGCGGGGCTTCCGCTGCCCGCGTTCGCCGACCACACGCTGAACCTCCTCGCGCAGACCGCGCTTCCCGCGGGCCTGCTGTCGGTGGGCGCGGCGTTGCGCATCGAGCGCGGCGACGGCCACGCGGGCGCCCACGCGTACTGGCTCACCGTGAAGCTCGTCGCACTCCCGCTGATCGCCCTCGGACTCGTGCGCGCCTTTGCGCTCACCGGCGTGGACGCCGCGGTCCTGGTTCTCCTTGCCTCACTGCCCACTGCGTCAAGCGCCTACATCCTGGCGGCCAGAATGGGGGCAGACGGACGCACCGCCGCCACGCAAATTACGGTCGGCACATTGCTGTCGATGGCCACGATCCCCTTTTGGATGGCACTACTGTAGAAGTTGCAACCCGGAACCGCGTTCCCCCTGAGAGGTCTACAAACCATGAAGCTCGACAATCAAGACGCCAGCAGCAACGTGGAAGACCGCCGCGGCATGGGCGTGGGCGGTAGCATCGGCGTAGGCACCATCGTGATCGCGGTGATCGCCTACTTCCTCGGCATCGATCCCTCGGTGGTCCTCGACGCGTCCCAGCAGATGCAGCAGTCGGCGCCGCGCCAGCAAGCGCCCGCGGACCCGAACGCACCGCCCGATCCGGCGAAGATCTTCGTCGCGAAGGTTCTCGGCTCCACGGAAGAAGCCTGGGGCCAGATCTTCCAGAAGAGCGGCAGCGCATACCGCAAGCCGACCCTCGTCCTCTTTTCCGGTGGCACGCAGACGGCGTGCGGCACCGGCCAGGCCGCGTCCGGCCCGTTCTATTGCCCCGCGGATGAAAAGCTCTACATCGATCTTTCGTTCTTCCAGCAGTTGCGTGACCGCTTCAAGGCGCCGGGAGATTTCGCACAGGCCTACGTGATCGCCCATGAAGTCGGGCACCACGTCCAGAAGCTGACGGGCGCGGCGGCGAAGGTGAACGAAGCGCGGAGCCGCGGTTCGCGCGACGCGAACCAGATGTCGGTGCGATTGGAGCTTCAGGCCGATTGCTTCGCGGGTGTGTGGGGTTACTACGCGCGTGAGTTCAAGGGCCAGCTGGAAGCGGGCGACATCGAGGAAGCCATGGCCGCCGCGACGGCGATCGGCGACGACCGCCTCCAGGAGCAATCGAAGGGCCGCGTCGTGCCCGATTCCTTCACCCACGGCAGCTCGGCGCAGCGCGTGCGCTGGTTCAAGCGCGGGATGGAAAGCGGCAACCCCAATTCCTGCGACACGTTCAGCGCTGCGCAGTTGTGAGGCTGTAGCCATCGCCGAAGGGTTGATCCCGACCCGGCCCCAACCTCTCGATCAAACGCCGCCGATCTCGCTACCCAAACTTGCGCTCGAAATTCCTGGCGCACCGGCGATCCTGCAGCGAGCGGTGGGGGGCCTCTCGTGATCAACCCTTCGTCGATGGCCTCAGCGCCGGAACCATCGAGGTGTTTCCAGCATCGGGGCGGCGCTGATCGCAACTTGAGAGCGTGTGCCAGTCATGTCGATCGCCGCTCATCGACGAGGGCGGCACCCGCCACCGCCTGCCACCACAAATTATCTACCGACGATCATCGCAGCCGTTGCGCCACAACCCGCCCGCGACCTTCGACAGCGATGGGTGGGGGGCGAGAGGGGGCGTGACCGATCGCTGCAGAACCACGGTGCGCAAGGAATCTCGAGCGACATATGAAGTAGCGAGATCGATCCTCTCCCCGACGCAGTGAGCTCCCCCGGTTCGACCCCCACCCATCGATGGCGGAGGTCGCGGGAGGAGAAATGAAAAAGGGCGCCGAAGCGCCCTTTCTGTCGGTCAAACGAAGGACTAGGCCTTCGCTTCCTCGTCCGGCGGCAGGACTTCACGCTGCTCCACCGTCTTGAGCTTCTCGCGGATGCGCGCGCTCTTGCCCGTGCGGCCACGCAGGTAGTAGAGCTTGGCGCGGCGAACGTCACCCTTGCGCTTCACCTCGATCGAGGCGATGGCGGTCGAGTAGAGCTGGAACGTACGCTCCACGCCTTCGCCGCTGGAGATCTTGCGCACGATGAACGAGGAGTTGAGGCCACGCTTGCGGATCGCGATGACCACGCCTTCGTAAGCCTGTTCGCGCTTCTTGTCGCCTTCGACCACGATCACCTTGACGATGACGGTGTCTCCCGGGGCGAACACGGGAATCTTCTTGTTGAGCCGGGTGATTTCTTCCTGCTCGAGCTTTGCGATGAGATCCATGAACGTTTCCTTTTCGGTTCCGGCCTTCCGGCCTTTCGCGCAGAGCCGTCGAAACGGATGCGCGCGGTTTTGTTTTCGGTTACTGCTGTTGCTGCGCCTGCTGCTTTTCCCGACGGTATTCGTCGAGCAGCTGCGCGTCTTCCTTGCCCAGCGTACGCCCTTCCAGGAGGTCGGGCCTGCGCTCCCACGTTCGCCCCAGCGCCTGCTTCCTGCGCCAGCGCGCGATGGCCCCGTGGTTTCCCGACAACAGCACGTCGGGCACCTTCGTTCCCTTCCACTCCTCCGGCCTCGTGTAATGCGGCCAGTCGAGGAGCCCCGCGGAGAATGAATCCTGTGTTGCGCTCTCCGCGTCGTTGAGGCTGCCCGGAAGCTGCCTCACGATGCAATCGATCGTCACCATCGCGGGCAATTCGCCCCCCGAGGTGACGTAGTCGCCGATCGAGATCTCCCGATCGACGCGACGACGGACCAGCCGCTCGTCGACTCCTTCATACCGGCCGGAGATCATCACCAGCCCCGGCTCCGCGGCCAGTTCTTTCACCAGCGCGTCGTCCAGCCTCTCGCCTTGCGGCGACATCAGCAGCACCTTCGGCGCCGCGATGCCCTTCTGCTGCTGCCGCGCGATCGCGGCATCGATGCAGGCCTCCAGCGGGCCGGCCAGCATCACCATTCCCGGACCGCCACCGTACGGACGATCGTCGACCGTCTTGTGGTTATCCGTCACGAAATCCCGCGGATTCCACGTCGCGAGCTCGAAAACCTTGTCGTCCAGCGCGCGGCGCGTGATTCCGTGGTCCGACACCGCGTCGAACATTTCCGGGAACAGCGTGATGACATCGAATTGCATCAGACGTCGTACGCCGCTTCCCAATCCACCGTGATGCGGCGGGCCTCGCGGTCCACCGACTTCACGTACTGATCGACGAAGGGAATCATCCGCTCCCTCTCGCCCTTCACGACGAGCACACTGGTCTCGCCGGTCTGGAACAATTCGGCCACCTTGCCGAGCGCTTCGCCCCGCAGGTTCACCACCTCCAGGTCCAGCAGGTCGATCCAGTAGATCGATCCCTTGTCGGCTTCGCCGAGCGTTTCCCTCAGCACCGCGACTTCGCATCCGCGCAGCTTTTCAGCCGCATCGCGATCGTCCACGCCTTCGAACTTCGCGACCGTCGAGGCCGAACGCACCGCGAACTCCTCGATGACGTGCTCGCGCCAGCCTTCGGGCAGCTTGAGCAACCAGCGGGGAAAGTCGGCGAGGCCGTCGGCGGATTCGGTAAAGGCTTTGAGCTTGACCCAGCCCTGGATGCCGAAGGGCGCGCTCACGCGCCCCATCACCACCAGCCTGCTTTCGTCCCCGTCGAAGGGCGCGACCGACTTACTTCGCGGGCGCGGCCTTGCCGGTGACTTCGCTCTTGCCACGCTTGATCAGCTTCTTGACCGCGTCCGAAGGCTGCGCGCCCTTGGACACCCAATGGGCGATGCGGTCGAGCTGCAGTCGGAACTGCGGCTCTTTCTCGGACGCCTTGGGGTTGTAGAAGCCGATGCGCTCGATGAAGCGCCCATCGCGCGGCATGCGCGAGTCGGCAACGACGACGTTATAGAAGGGGCGGTTCTTGGCTCCGCCGCGGGCGAGTCTGATGACGACCATGTATGTCTCCAACCCCGTTGATAACGGGTAACGTGAAACAGCAAACGGGTAACGGCTGAATTCGAAAAAGCGCGAAATTATCGCACAAATTCAGGGCGATAGGCAACTCACCTGATTACCCCCCGGAGGCCAGCTCCCGCACAAGGCGATCGAGGAATTCGATGGCCTGGTGGAAGGCACCGATCTCGAGCCGTTCGTCGCGGCCGTGCATGCGTTCGACCTCCATCGCGATTCCCGCGACCCCGTAAACCGGAATCCCGATGACCCGCAGGCGCGATCCATCGGTGGCGCCGGCGCTCATCGTCGGCGTGACCACGACGCCGGGCCACGTGGCGGCCGCCACGCGCCGGATCGTCTTCATCGCTTTCGAATCCGGATCGCTCGGGGGGCTGGGCTTCGGGTCGTAAAGCGCCTTCACGGCCACGCGCTCGCCGGCGAGCGTGACGAGAGTCCGTTGCAGGTCCTGCGGATTCTCGTTGGGCAGCATGCGGCAGTTCACGGTGGCCTTGGCCGTCTGCGGCAAGGCATTGCTCGCATGTCCGGCCTCGAGCCGCGTAGCCACGCATGTCGTGCGCAGTTGCGCATTGAGGGAGGGGTCCGCAACGGCACGGCGCAGTTGGTCCCCGGTAGCCGAGCGCGCGGGGAATTGGTGGCGCGACAGGCGGTCGAGCGCCGCGACAAGATCGTAGATCGCGTTGTCGGCGCGCGGCAGCGAGCTGTGGCCGCCCGCGTTCGTCGCGGCGAGCTCGTAGGTGAAGGGAATCTTCTCGCTCACCTGCACGGCGAGCTCGTAAGGCTTCCCGTCGCGCAGCACGAGGTTCCCGCCTTCGTTGATGGCGAACTCCGCGTCGATCGCGTCGCGGCGATTCGCGATGAGCCAGGTGACACCATTGGTCGTACCGCCCTCTTCGTCGGCGGTGAGCGCAACGATCACGTCGCGCTTCGGTTTCCAGCCCGCCTTGTGCGCGCGCACGAGGTTCGCGATGAAGATCGCGGCCTGCGCCTTGTCGTCGATGGTGCCGCGGCCGTAGAAATAGCCGTCCTTCTCGGTGAGTTTGAAGGGATCGAGGCCGTCGGACCAGTCTTCCTTCTTCGCCTCGACCACGTCGATGTGGGCGAGCAGCATCACGGGCTTCAGCTCGCCGGTGCCGCGCAGGCGCGCGACGAGGTTGCCCTTGCGCGGTGCGGGCTCGAGCACCTCCACGTCCTTCGGATCAAACCCTGCGTCGAGCAGGCGCCTGGCCATCGCGCGAGCGGCGGCGGTGTTGTCGCCGTCGGGGTGAACCGTGCGGATCTCGATCAGCTCGCGGTAGATGTCGCGCGTGAGCTGCTGGTGCGGGCTCGCGGACTGCGCGGACGCCGCGCCCGAAAGAAATGTGGCCGCCAGCGCGAGCGCGCCGCACGGCCACTTGTTCGTCATCACTTCGTCTGCGTCGGGGCCTGGGTCTTGGATGTGGGTGCTTCCTTGCACACCGAAGCACAGGCGTTGCTGCTGTCCTGGAACGTCTTCAGGCACGCGTACTTGGCGTCGCCTTCCTTGGCGGCGGCGTCGCAGGCCCCATAGGTGTCGGAGGCCTTCTTGCGGCATTCGCCGCAGGGCATCTGGGCAACGGCGGCGGCGGCCTTGGGCGCCGTCGGGGCAGGGGCCTGGGCCGCGGCAAACATCGGCAGGCCGAGGGTCAGTGAGAGCAGGAACGGTGCGACTTTTCTCATGAATGCCTCCTCAGGTTAGGGTCCTCCACGCAACTTCCTCGTCAGCGCATTCCGGGCAGGCGCCCCTTGATATTGCGCATCATCTTGCCAAGGTTACCGCCTCGCATCATCTTCATCATCTTCTGCATCTGCTCGAACTTGTTGAGCAGCTGGTTGACTTCCTGCACCTGCACGCCCGCGCCCGCGGCGATGCGCCGCTTGCGCGACGCCTTCAGGATCTCGGGCTTGCGCCGTTCCTGCGGTGTCATCGAATTGATGATGCCCTCGGTGCGCGCGAGCGCCTTCTCGCCGAGCTCGGGCGATTGCGAGGCCATCTGCGTGAGCTGCGCCGGGAGCTTGTCCATGAGCGAGGCCATGCCGCCCATCTTCTTCATCTGCTGGAGCTGGGACTTGAAGTCGTCGAGGTCGAAGTCCTTGCCCTTCTTGAACTTCTCCGCGAGCTTCTCGGCCTCGACGCGATCGACCTTGGCGTGGGCTTCCTCGACGAGCGAGAGGATGTCGCCCATGCCGAGGATGCGCGAGGCCATGCGCTCGGGGTGGAACGCCTCGAAGCCATCCATCTTTTCCGAGACGCCGACGAACTTGATCGGCTTGCCGGTGACCTGGCGAACGGAGAGCGCCGCGCCGCCGCGCGCATCGCCATCGAGCTTCGTGAGGACGATGCCGGTGAGCGGCAGCGCTTCGGCGAAAGCGCGCGCAACGTTCACCGCGTCCTGGCCCTGCATCGAGTCGACCACGAAGAGCGTCTCGATCGGCTTCACGCCGGCGTGGATCGCCTTCACTTCGGCCATCATCGCTTCGTCGATCGCCAGGCGTCCGGCGGTGTCGACGATCAGCACGTCGTAGTAATGCTTGCGCGCCCAGTCGAGCGCGGCCTCGGCGATCGCCACCGGCTTCTGCGACGTGTCCGACGGAAAGAGATCGACCTCGAGGTTCTTCGCGAGGGTCGCCAGCTGCTCGATGGCGGCCGGGCGGTAGACGTCGGTCGAGACCAGGAGAATCTTCTTCTTGGTGGTCTTCGTGAGCAGCCGCGCGAGCTTGCCGGCACTCGTGGTCTTGCCCGCGCCCTGCAGGCCGGCGAGCAGGAACACCGCGGGCGGCTGCGTGGCGAAATCGAGCGCGGCATTCGTGCCGCCCATCAGCGCGACCAGCTCGGAATGGACGACGCCGATCAGCGCCTGGCCCGGCGTGAGGCTGCCGACCACCTCCTGGCCGAGCGCCTTTTCCTTCACGCGGGCGACGAAATCCTTGACGACGGGAAGTCCGGCGTCGGCGTCGAGCAGCGCGAGGCGGACCTCGCGGAGCGCTTCCTGGATGTTGTCTTCAGTCAGGCGCGCGTGACCGCGCAGCGTCTTTACAACGGAGGACAGGCGTTGGGTGAGGGCGTCGAGCATCGGGAAAGGGTAAACTGAAAGGGACTGGAACCGCGCGGAAATGCTTGATTCCCTTTTGTATATTAGCACCGCGGCCTGCTGGCTCGCGTTGACCGGCATCGCCTTGAAGCAGGCCCGGCCCGGGCATTCCCCGGCCACCCTGGGGCGCGTCGTCGCGGTCCTTTTCCCGCTGGGCCTCGTCCTGCACGCCATGCTCATCTACAACGGCGTGATGGTCGCCGAAGGGCTCAACCTCGGATTCGCGAACGCGGTATCGCTCATCGTTTGGCTCACTGCGCTCATCTACTGGCTCGCGAGCATCGTCTATCGGGGACTGTCGAGCATGCAGGGGATGATGGCGCCGGTGGCACTCGTGGCCGTCGCGGTGCAATTCCTCGTGCCCTCGCGCCACATCGTCACCTACACCGGCGAGCCGCTCTTCACGCTGCACTTCGCCATCGCGATGCTGGGCTACGCGCTGTTCATCGTGGCCACCGTGCACGCGGTGGTGATGCTCGTGGAGGAAAAGTGGCTGCACAAGGGCGTCATGCCGCCGTTCCTGCGCACGCTGCCCCCGCTGCTCGAGATGGAGGCGCTGCTCTTCCGCGTGCTCCTCGCCGCATTCGTGATGCTCACGCTCACCGTGATCACGGGCCTGTTCTTCTCCGAGCAGCTCTTCGGCAAGCCCCTGACCTTCACCCACAAGTCGATCTTCGGAATCATCTCGTGGTTCATCTTCGGCGGCCTGCTCGTAGGCCACTACGCGTGGGGCTGGCGCGGCCGCAGGGCCGTGCACTGGACGCTCGCCGGATTCACCACGCTCCTGCTCGCGTACGTGGGCAGCAAGTTCGTGGCTGAAATCATCCTGCAGCGCGGCTGATAGTGGGCGACATCCCCCTCAGTTGGCTGTTCGGCACGCTCGCGGTGTTGCTGCTGGTTTCGGGCTTCTTCTCGGCCGCGGAGACCAGCATGATGGCGCTCAACCGCTATCGCCTGCGCCACCTCGTGCGCGAGGGCCGGACCTCGGCGATGCTCGCGCAGAAGCTCCTCGATCGCACCGACCGGCTGCTGGGCGTGATCCTGCTCGGCAACAACCTCATCAACGCCGCCTCCGCCGTGCTGGTCACGCAGATCGCGATCCGGCTCTTCGGCGACGGCGAGATGACACTGGCGATCGCCACGGGTGCGGTGACGTTCTTCATCCTGGTGTTCGCCGAGATCACGCCCAAGGTGATCGGTGCCACGTATCCGGAGGCGCTGGCACTCCCGGCGGCCTTCGTGCTGACGCCGATGCTGCGGGTGTTCTATCCGATCGTGTGGTTCGTGAACCTCTTCGTGCAGGCGCTGCTGACGATCATGTTCATCAAGCCGCGCGACGAGGAAGAGCACCAGCACCTATCGCTCGAGGAGCTGCGCACGCTCGTGCTCGAAGGCGGCAAGTACATCCCGAAGAAGCACCACTCGATCCTGCTCAACCTCTTCGAGCTCGAGGACATGACGGTCGACGACACGATGACGCCGCGCGGCCACATCGAGTCGATCGATCTCTCCGACGACATCGACGACATCCGCATGAAGGTCGCGACCGCGCACCACACGCGGCTCATGGTCTACGACGGCAGCCTCGACAAGGTGGAGGGCATCCTCCACGTGCGCAAGTTCCTGAACGCCTCGCGCCACGAAGAGCTCGACAAGGACGGCATCCGGGCGATCCTGCGCGAGCCCTATTTCATTCCCGAAGGCACGGGGCTGCTCGACCAGCTGCAGAATTTCCAGGAGCGCCTGCGCCACATCGCGATCGTGGTCGACGAGTACGGTGAGGTGCTGGGGCTGGTCACGCTGCAGGACATCCTCGAGGAGATCGTCGGCGAGTTCACCAGCCAGTCGCCGGTCGCCGGCCGCCTCTACAGCAAGGAGCCCGACGGCACGGTGATCGCCGACGGCGCGTGTCCGCTGCGCGTGCTCAACCGCAAGGCCGGGTTCGATTTCCCCCTCGATGGCCCGAAAACACTGAACGGCCTGCTGCTCGAAAAACTGGAAGACATTCCGGAGCCCGGCACGAAGGTAAACATCGCCGGCCACGACGCGGAGATCCTCCAGGTGCAGAACCGGATGGTGAAGGTCGTGAAGATCCTGCCGATCAAGCCCGAGGAAGCGGCGGAAGCCGAAGCGGCCTGAAGAACTGTCATCCTGAGGGCCGAAGGCCCGAAGGACCTGCTTTAGGCAGTTAACCCACTCCAGCAGGTCCTTCGGGCCTTCGGCCCTCAGGATGACAGTTGGAAAGAATCCACGAACCGTCGATCGATCCGGTCCTTCCACCGCCACGCCCACTCCCCGCTGAACGAGAACGGTCCCCACGCGCCGACCGCGTTGCGATCGCCCGTGGAGATGAGCGAGAGATAGCGGCGCTGCGCTTTCCAGCGCTGGAGCGGCGCGCCCGCGAGCGCGGCCCGGATGTTCTGCGAGAGCACGTTGCCCGCGCGCACCGCGAACACGCCGGCCTTCGGCCGCGGGTCGTCGACCCGCGTGGCGCAATCGCCCGCGGCGAAGACACCGGGATGCGAAACCGATTGCAGATACTCGTCGATCGAGAGGAAGCCCTGGCGGTCGATCTCGAAGCCCGAATCGCGAAAGAGGTCGGGCGCCCCCGCCCCTCCCGCCCAGAAGGTCGCGTCCGACGCGAATTCCATCTTGTTCGCGAGCTGCACGCTCTTCTCGCGCACGTCGATCACTTCGCTGGCCGCATGCACGCCGATGCCGCGCGCCGCGCAGCGCCGAAGGAGGTCGCGCCGTGCGCCCTCCGGAAACCCGGGCATGACGATCGGCGTGTCGGTGAACACGCGCACGTGCGGGCCGGTGGGGCCCAG